>DATLKF010000023.1:0-14850 GCA_035538515.1 Gemmatimonadales bacterium | reverse complement strand
GAGAGTGTCACCGTGGAGCTGCCCGCGGGAAGGTTGTTGAACGTCGTGCTCCCGTTAGGCGGCATCGCCTGATTCGTCCCGCTCACCGTGACGGTGTAGTTGGTCGTGGGGACCGACCCCGACGTCGAGTTCGTCACCTTCAGCGTGCCGGTGGGCGCCATGCAGCTCACGCTGAACGACGTGGTGGTCGTCTGGCCGGTCTGCACGGTGGCGTTCAGGGACGTGCCATTCGTCACCGTGCAATTGGCCGGCACTCCTGAGAGCGTCACCGTGTAGCTGCCCGCGGGAAGGTTGTTGAACGTCGTGCTCCCGTTGGGTGGCATCGCCTGACTCTTCCCGCTCACCGTCACGCTGTAGTTGGTCGTCGGGACCGACCCGGACGTCGTGTTGGTCACCTTCAGCGTGCCGGTCGTCGCGCTACAACTCACCGTGAAGCTGGCCGTGACGCTCGAGCCTACGAGCGTGACGACCTGTGGATTCGCGCTCGCAACGGTGCAGTTTTGCGCCACGTCGCTCAGCTGGACCGTGTGGGCACCCGCTAGCACACCGCTGAACGTCGTGCTGCCGTTGGCCGGAACCGACCGGCTTTGAAGCAGGTCGAGGGTTGCCGTGTAGCCGCCCGGCAGACTCGCGCCTGTCGTGCTCACGGAGACGATCACGTCGCCTGTCAATGGTGGTAGGAGGCCGGCGGAGGGGCGTGGCGCGGTGGCATCGCGGCAACCCAGAGCCGCGCCGAGCGCGGCGAGCGCCAGCAACCGGAGCGTTTGAACCCTCATGACCCCCTGGTGGGCGCAAGCGGGGTGCCACAGCAACGTCGTAGGCAATCCTCGATGGTGCCGAGAGATAACGCGAACGTTGCAGGATCGCGGCGCTGCACAATCGCGCCAAGAACGGGAAAGACGAGCCCACCAACTGTGGCGCGCGCGCGTGTCCACAAGCACGCATATCTTACGTCGGTGCCTGACGCCTCTGCGTGACGCCTTTACTCGAAGCCTTGGTTGTTTTTCAGCATGCTCACTCAGCGGGCAAAACGTCTCTCCGCAGTCGGCGCCTTGGTGGCGATACTCCTCGTGACAGTGATCGCCCCGCCCATCCGGTGGCGCGCCCAAGTCGTCATGTTGTACCTCACCGGACAGATTCCCGATATCGACCTGAAGCGATTGCTGGCCTACGTGATGCCAGGGTCCGGCCAGTGGCTGAGACCCCTCGTCGAGGCGCGCAGTCCCTACGCCGTGATCCGCAACGTCAGAACCTCTCCAGCCGACATCGCGGAGGGCGGGACCCTGTTCCGCAGTCAGTGCGCCGAGTGTCACGCCCCGGACGGGAGCGGCGGGCGGGGCCCCAGCTTGATCGGTCGAGCGTTCACGCACGGCGAAAGCGATTGGGCGCTGTACAGAACTATTCGCTTCGGCATTCCCCACACGGCGATGCCACCGCATCCGCTGCCGGACGCCGCGATTTGGCAATTGGCGGCCTTCGTACGCTCGCTCGATTCGGCTCACGCCGCGTTGGCCACGCCCGGCAACACTCCACGGGCATCACCCCCCGTGGATGTACCGTACGAGGAGCTCGCGGTGACGCGCGAGCCAGCCGCGGATTGGCTGACCTACTCCGGATCGTACTGGTCCTCTCGCCACAGCGCGTTGAGCCAGATCAATCGCGGCAACGTAGGCCGTCTGGCGCTCAGATGGATCCAGCAGCTCGAAGATGTGCCTGAATGCATCGAAGCCTCCCCGCTGGTGCGCCATGGGATCATGTTCGTGACGCAGCCGCCCAGCCGGGTGCGCGCGTTGGATGCCACCACCGGGAAGCAGCTCTGGGTCTATGAGCACGAACTCTCGAGCGCGCTCCCCGCGGGCGACGCGGGTAACTTCAGCGTGACGGCCAATCGCGGCGTTGCGATGCTCAGCGACAAGGTCTTCTTTGGAACTCCGGACGCGCGGCTCATCGCGGTGTCGGCAGCGACGGGCGCCTTGCAATGGGAGACCACGGTCGCAACCGATCTGAGCCGCTACGCGATCACGGGAGCGCCACTCGCCTATCGCGATCTCGTGGTGACCGGCATTGCCATCAGGGGCAGCGACGCCGGCGGGCGAGGCTTCATCGCTGCCTACGACGCCGCTACGGGAAAAGAGCGATGGCGCTTCGCCACGATCCCTGAGTCGGGCCAGCCGGGCAACGAGACCTGGGCGGATGACTCCTGGCGTGGCGGGGGCGCGCCCACGTGGCTGACCGGCTCGTACGATCCGGAGCTCGACCTGCTCATTTGGCCCGTCGGCAATCCCAAGCCGGACTACGACGCGCCCGCCCGGAAAGGGGACAACCTCTACTCGAACTCGGCCGTGGCGCTCCGCGGAGCGACCGGCTCGCTCGTATGGTACTTCCAGTTCACACCGGGGGACGATCACGACTGGGATGCGGCGGAGATTCCGGTGCTGGCGGATCGACGCACACCCGCGGGCACCGAGAAGCGCGTCTTGTGGGCGAATCGGAACGGCTTCTTCTACGTGCTGGATCGGACATCCGGGAAGTACGTCACCGCGGCCCCGTTCGTACAGCAGACGTGGACGGAGGGACTCGACCCGCAAGGGCGTCCGAAGCCGCCGGCCACTCCGTCGCGGAACCGCGAAGGGTTCCTCCTGTACCCGGGTTACGTCGGCGCGACCAGTTGGTGGTCGCCCAGCTTCGACCCCGCTCTGAACTTGATGTTCATTCCGATTCTGGAGCAGGGCATGGTGTACTTCACGAAGACTCCACCGGCGGCGCTCGGCGGCAGGCCGTTCTACACGGCCGTTCGCGCGCTGGACGCAGCCACAGGCAAGCGGGTATGGGAGTATCGGCAAGAGCCGCGGCGGGACACCGATCGCTCGGGCGGGGTGAGAATGGGTGGGCTACTCTCCACGGCGGGCGGCGTCGTGTTCGGCGGTGACCGGACAACGTTCTTCGCTCTCGACTCAAACACCGGCACCCGCCTCTGGTCCGTCGAGACCGGCGGCACGATCTGCGCGGCTCCCGTGACCTTCAAGGCGGACCAAGCGCAGTTCGTGGTGATCGCGGCGGGACGGAACTTGCTCGGCTTCGCCCTGCCAAACGCCCACTGAGGGCCACCCGGGAATCTCTGCACAAGAGGAACGTGGTGCTGGGGTGGGCCGCTGAGCGCCTACACGCGAGGGCGCGCCGAAACAGGCAACGCGGCACTGTGCAGGCCTGGCCAGCCTTCGCTTTCGGAGTTCTGCCCTTGGGGTGCCCTCGCGTGTAAAACGCCCGGGCGGCCTACCCCAGCACCACGCGACCTGTGCAGAGGTTCCCTAGCGCGCCCTGACGGGCGGCGGCTGGCCCTTCTTGTCGCCCACGAGCGGCTGGAACAGCGGCTCCTCGCTGAGCTCGTAGCCGTCCATGTAGTAGCTGTAGGCGTAATACTCGGATTCCTCGCGCACGTCATTGAGGATGGCACCCAGCACCCGAATGGGCAGCTGCCCCAGCAGCGCGATTTTCGCCTCCGCCAATTCCCGCTCGGTCCGTCCCAGTCGCAGCACCACGAGCAAGCCCCCCGCGAGCGAGGCCAGCACCAATGCATCCACGCCCGCGCCCAAGGGCGGCGTGTCCACGATGATGACGTCATACTTCGACCGCAGGTGAGTCATGACTGCGGTCGTCCGCGGGGAGCCGAGCAGCTCCGGCGAATCGCGGCGGCGGGATCCGCTGGCGAGAAAGTCGAGGGACGCATGCGCGGTCGGTTGCACCATCTGCTCGGGCGCGACCTGGCTGAGCAGCAGGTCCGTCACGCCCGGCTGCCGGCGCAGCGTGAGCGCGCGGTGCAGGGCTCCCCGGCGCAGGTCGGCGTCGATCAACAAGGTGCGATGGTTCGCGTGGGCGAACGCGAGCGCCAGGTTCGAGCTGACGAACGACTTCCCGTCACCGCTGCCGGGGCTGGTCACGGCCACCACCAGCGGAGCGACGCCGTGGTAGGCGTTCTGGACGTTGAGCCGAATCCCGCGAAACGCCTCGACGGCCGCATCGGAGCTCCTGGGGCCTCTCTTCTCGGCTTCCCCGCCGCAGCGGGGCACAATCCCCAGGACCGTCAGGCCGAGATGCTCCACCTCGACGCGCCGGGCGATCGAGCTGCCGAGGTGGTCGGCCGCGAAGGCACCGCCGGTGCCGAGCATCAGGCCCACCAGCAGCCCCAGGACGAGCTGTTCCGGGGTCCCGATGCCGGCGGGCTTCATCGGGAGAGGGGCATGGTCGACGATCTCGACTTGCCCGACGGTCACGGCCTCGGCGATGCCCGCTTTCTGGTATTCGGTCCGGAGCTCGTCGGCGACCTTGCGCGCGTTGTCGACCCGTTCGGTGAGGCGTGCCTCCTCGGCGTTGAGCTGCAGGTTCCCCGCGCGACGGGCTCGCAAGTCATTGATCGCGGCGATGCGCCCGTCGAGTGAGGCGATGGCGCCCTGGACCCCCGCCTGCACCGCGCGCCGCAGCTTCGCCTCGGTGGACGCGATCAGCTGATTGAGCCGCGGCAGGTCCGGGTGCCTGGGCGAGAGACTGGTCAAGGAATCGCGCTCGAGCTCGTACTGGAAGAGTTGCGTGTTCAGCTGGACCAGGGCCGGGCTCGGCGCCACCCCCGGGGTCGAGACGGCGGTCTGGATGGCCTTGCGGCTGGTGCTCGAGTCCTGAAGGGCCGCCAGGAGGTCCGCATCCGTGCGGCGCTCCGCGAGCAGCTGCTGGCGCTGCAGCTCCAGTCCCGGCAGCTCGCTCTGCTCTCGTCCGGAAGACTGCCCCGAGCCGTCGGGATGCGCCCGCCGTTGAAACGCCGTGAGGGCCTGCTGCGCCGCGGCCACCAGCGAATCGTTGACCTTGAGCTGGGCCTGGAGGAACTCGCGTCGCAACCTCGACTGCCGCTGCGCGGCATCCGCGCTCGTTGCCCGGAAGACGTCGACCACGCGGTTGACAACCTCTTGCGCGCGCGCCGGGTCCGGCGCGGAATAGGCGACGTCCACGATGTCCGTGTGCATCCGAGGCCTGACGCGAACCTCGGTGAGCAACCGGCTGATCGCCGCGTCCCGGCTCAGCACCTCCAGCAGCGCTCGGGTCACCTCCGGCCGGCGAGGGACAGTGAACCGAACGCCAGCGACCTCCACGACCTTGCCGTACGCGGCGCGTTGTGGTCCCCTCCCACCCTCACTCGCACCCCCACTCCCCGACCGGGTCGCCACGACGAAGCCGTCCCGCTCGAACGTCAGCGGCAGCGAGTCGGCCGGCGCGTCCGGCGCGACGGCGACGTCCCCGAGGAGGTTCGGCGGCAGCCTGCGCGTGAAGACGCGCTCGAGCAGGTCGGGCGACGATTTCCGGAGGACCAGGCGCAGCATGGGCATGCTGTCGACGACACCACCAGCCACGGTGTGACTCTTGAGGAGCTCTACTTGCGACAACAGGGGATCGGCGTAGCGGCCATCGGTCAGCAGGGCCGGGTCTTCCACGACGCCGCCGGTGAACGCCCGTCGTGGATCCGAAAGGCGAATCACCGCGACGGCACGATAGACCGACCCCGTCGCGTAAGCCACGGCGCCCGCGACCGCCACCGCCGCCGCCGCCACCCCGAGGACCAACCGGAGATGGCGACGGACCACCGCGAATAGCTCTTCCAGTCGGATCGTGCTCGCCGGTGCCTCCGGCTCGCCTCGATCCGCGATTGGACTCGAGGCGGCGCGGGAATCGCTCGGGGGATGCTCGGACATGATGCTGCTCATCGTTTGCTGTAGGCGAGGACGGCCGCGACTGCCGCCGTGAGACTTGCCAGCGGGTACACCACGTCTCGCAAGACGTTGAAGCTAGAGCGACGCGCCACCAGGACCTGGTCACCGGAAGCAATGGGGAGCCGCTCATAGCGGGAATACCCACGGGCCAGGTCGATGTCCATCGCGCTGTCTCTCCGGATCACGTGTACCTTGTCCAGCCGGCCGAGTTCCGTGGGGCCGCCGGCGCGTGCGATCGCCTGCGCGAACGTCGTCCCCTGAGGCAGCTGGTACAGGTTGGGCTGACGCACCTCTCCCGCGACCGTCACCGCGAAGAGCGGCTCGACGACAAACTCCACGCCCTGCTCATAGGTCGTGAGCAGGCCGCGCAACCGTTCTCGCACTGTCGGCAACGGCGCTCCCGCCACCTTGACCGTCTGGTACAGCGGGTGGACGAGCGCGCTGTCCGGCGCGACCGTGAATTCACCGCTCATCTCAGGGTGGCGCCATACGGTTATGCGCAGCATGTCACCGGGGCGCAGCACGGCCTGCTCGGCCCGCGCCTGCGCCGCTCCGGATGCGACCGGCGCGGTGAGGAGTGCTGCAACGAGCCACGGCGCGCTTCGCCCCATCGGGCTTCCCTCCTTACGGTCACGCCACCCCATCATACGTCATCCCAGATACCCCCGCGCGCGGCGAACGGAAGCAACGGTTGCAAGGAACGTGCACCTCGACACTGTGCCGAATGTTGCGCCACCGCTACGGACGTTGCCTTCACGCGCGCCGCCGGATGTGGGACGCACTCCGCTGCGTGGGTTCGACAGAGGCATGCCGTATGCCTCGCAGTCGAGCGTGCTCCGCTGGTTGAGTAAAGCCGCCTTCGCCGGTCTCTGGTGTTTCGTACTGGTCCTGCCGTGGGACATGTACGCCGATCTGCCGGTCGTGGGCACGATCCCCCATCTTGTCGGCATCGTGGCGTCGGTCGTCGGCGTGCTCTATATCCTCGCGCGTCGTCGCGTCAGACCGCTTTCCTGGTTTCATGTCTGTGTACTGTTGTTCTTGGTGTGGGCGGGCGCGACCGCGCTCTGGTCCATCGATTCCGAGGCGACGCAAACCAGGTTCCTGACCTACCTGCAGCTCGCCGTTCTGGTGTGGCTCCTCTGGGAGGTCGCCTGGTCACCCGAACGGACGCGAGCCCTGCTCGGTGCGTACGTGCTGGGTGTTTCGGTGGCCGCCGTCGCGACGGTCTACGACTACCTCGCGGGTGCGTACGCGGCGGGATACCCGGGGCGGTTCACGGGCCTCGACGTCAACCCCAACGAGCTGGGGATGACGCTCGCGCTCGGCCTTCCGATGGCGTGGTACTTGAACCTCTCGCAGCGGGGACGGCGCTTCGCGTGGCTGTGGCAACTGTACCTCCCGCTGGCCATCACGGCCGTTCTGCTCACGGCATCGCGCGGGGCGTTCCTGGCGATGGTGACGGCGCTCCTCGTCATTCCGGCGACGCAGGCCCGCTTGCGGCTGCGCACGAAGATCGCCTTGAGCGCGTTGGCGGTCGGGTCGCTCGTCCTCGCGGCGATGCTCGTGCCGGAGACGACCCTGGAGCGGCTGCAAACCACCGGAACGGACATCGAGTCCGGATACTTCGGTAACCGTGCCCGGATCTGGCGCGCCGGCCTGGACGTAGCGCGACAGCATCCGGTCGTCGGGGTGGGCGCGGGGACGTTCGGAGCGGCCGTCGAGCCGTCGTTGAACTTTCAGTGGTCCTCCCACAACGTGTTCCTGGGGATTCTGGTCGAGGATGGCGTCGTCGGACTCCTCCTGTTTCTCGCCATGTTCGGGGCGGCGTTCGCGGCATTGCGGCCGCTGCCCCGGCTCCCGCGCTGGTTCGGGATCGCGTTGCTGCTGGCCCTGGGAGTGGGATCGTTATCGCTGGAGTGGGGCTATCGAAAGCAATTCTGGTTCGTTCTCGGGATCGTCGCGGTCGAGGGAGCGCTCGGCGCTCGATCTCACCGCCGCGGCGACCGCGAGTCGACGGTCGCGTCGGGCTGGGCGCCGGTCAGCGGGGGCGGGCGGCCGACCACCTGAACCGTTGACGCGAGTGGCTGGGCGATGAGAACCCGCGGCAGCCTGTCGCGCTTCCTAGCCTACCTGCGGCCCTACCGCGGCGTGGTGGCGCTGGCCACACTGTTCGGCGTGATCCGCTACCTGATTCCGCTGGCCCTTCCCTGGACGGTCAAGGTCCTGGTGGACGATTTCTTCACCGGCCCGGCACCGCGTCCACCCGCGCAGCTGCACCTCCTGATGGCCGGGCTGGTGGCGCTGTACATCGTCTTCGGGGTCGTGAGCTACTGGCGCTCCTATCTCGCGGGCGTCGCCGGGCACCGGCTGGTCTTCGATTTGCGGCGCGACCTCTACCAGCACGTCCAGCGGATGAGCGTCTCGTTCTTCGAGCGCCAGCGCATCGGCGAGGTCGTCGCTCGCATGACGAGCGACATCGCGTCCGCGCAGAACTTCGTGGGCGCCGCGTTCGTGAATACCGCCATGGATCTCGCCTCCATCGTCGCGATCATGGCGGTGCTCGCGATCGTGCACTGGAAGCTCGCGCTGGTGGCGATCGCGGTCCTCCCCTGCTACGCCGTCATGAGCCACCGCCTGACGCGGCGGATCCGGCAGCAAAGCCGGATGATACACGACCAGCTGGAGGAGATCTCGGGCGAGCTGCACGAGCAAGTGGGCGCGATCTCCACCATCCAGTCGTTCACGCAGGAGGAAGCCGAGGCGCGCGCCTTCGAGCGGCAGGACCGCCGCTATCTCCGCAGCGTGCTCGTCAATGTGCGACTCCAATCCGTGGCGCTTGGCGTGACGGGGTTCCTCACGGCCCTCGGCCCGATCCTCGTCCTCTGGTTCGGCGCGGGCGAAGTCCTCGCGGGGCGCCTGAGTGTCGGCGCGCTGATGGCGTTCTACGGCTACCTCGGGATGCTGTTTCAGCCCGTCCAGCGCCTCACGGAGTTGAATCTCATCCTGTCGAACAGCCGGGCGGCGATGGACCGGATCTTCGAAGTCTTCGATACGTACCCCAATGTCCAGGAGCGACCCGGCGCCTCCGAGCTGGGACGAGCGCGGGGCGACATCGCCTTCGAGGACGTCGCATTCCGTTACGACGGCGGGCCGCCGGTGTTGGAGGGAATCGAGCTCCGCATCCCACCGGGGAAAACCGCCGCGCTGGTGGGGCCGAGCGGCGCCGGCAAGTCCACGCTGGTGAAGCTGCTATCGCGCTTCTACGACGTCACGGCGGGGCGGATCACGATCGATGGCGTCGACATTCGCGACCTGACGCTCAAGTCCCTGCGGCAGAACGTCGCCATCGTGGCGCAGGATCCGATCTTGCTCTCCGGCTCGATCTCCGAAAACCTGCGCTACGGCCGGCCCGAAGCGAGCGAGGCCGAAGTCCGCGAGGCGGCGCGGCTCGCCTTCGCGAGCGAGTTCATCGAGCGGCTGCCGGACGGCTACGACACGGAGATCGGCGAGCGCGGCCTCCGACTCTCGGGCGGCGAGAAACAGCGGCTCGCGATCGCACGGGCGTTTCTGAAGGATGCGCCCATCCTGGTCCTCGATGAGCCGACGTCGGCGCTCGACCCCGAGGCGGAGGCGCTGATCAAGCAGGCGCTGGCGGAGCTGCTGCGGAACCGCACCGCCGTCATCATCGCGCACCGGCTGTCCACGATCGAGCGGGCGGACGAGGTGATCGTACTGGACCGCGGACGGATCGTCGAGCGCGGACCGCACCAGGCGCTCATCGATCGCGGGGGGCTCTACAGTCGCTACGTAATGCGTGGCCTCCGGCGGGAGGCGTTCGCCTCCTAGTGCGCCCTCGCGTGTAGGCGCCCAGCGTACCACCCCAGCACCACGTTCCCCTTGTGCGGCGATTTCCTAGAGCACGCCGGCCTTCGGACGTCGCATCGGCTCAGCGGCCCTCGGCCGGAACGGCGGGTCGGCGCGGTCGGTCGTAGGCGTCAGACGCGCGGCAGTCGACCCCCAGTACAGGTGGCGCAGGGTCCCCAGGATCACTTTCAGGTCCGTCCACACTGACGCGCGCGCGGCGTATTCCAGGCTGAGCCGAATCTTCTCGGGTGCGATCTCCTCCAAGTAGTTCCGCTCGGGGTCCCGCGAGGCGGCCAGCATGCTGCCCTCGCCGAGAAAGCAAATTGCCGCTTCGTCAGTCATGCCGGGCACGAGCTCGAGCACCCGGCGCTCCCGAGCGTGGTAGCGGGCGACGTAGCTCGGCACGTCGGGTCGGGGGCCCACCAGGCTCATGTCACCGGCAAGCACATTGAACAGCTGCGGCAGCTCGTCCAGCTTGCGCCGGCGCAACCACGCGCCGATCCGCGTCACCCGCGGATCGCGCTCCGGAGTCACGAACGGGCCAAGTGACTCGGCGTCCGGCACCATCGTCCGGAACTTCCAGATGCGGAACCGCCGGCCCCGGTATCCGACGCGCTCCTGCTTGAACAGGACGGGCCCGCCGTCTTCGGCCTTGACCAGCAGCGCTAGCACCGCGAGCAATGGCGCCAGCAGCAGCACGCCGAGACCCGCGCCCACCAGATCGAACGCGCGCTTTGCCCGCGTCATCGACGCTGCTCCCGCACCACGTCGCGCACCGCGTCGATCACGTCGGCCACGTCTTGATCGCTGAGTCGCGGATTGAGCGGCAGGCTGAGCATCCGCTGGAAGTTGTCGTACGCCACCGGAAACGACATCGGGTGGTAATGGTACTTGTCGCGGTAGTACGGGTGCAGATGAATCGGCATGAAGTGCACCGACGTCCCGATGTTGCGTGCCGTGAGCTCCTCGATGAATCGGTCGCGCCCGACCCGCAGCACGCCCGGCCGGAGGCGCAGCACATACAGGTGCCACGCGTGCTCCACATGTGGCCGCTTGACCGGCAGCTCGAAGGCGTCATCGCCCCGGAATGCCGCAGAGTAGCGCTGCACGACCTGACGCCGTCGCTCCTGGAATGCGCCGAGCTTGCGCAGCTGCCACAGGCCCAGGGCGGCCTGGATGTCCGTCATGTTGTACTTGAAGCCGGGCGCGAGGACTTCGTACCGCCAGCTGCCGCCCTTGTCGTACCGTTTCCAGGCGTCCCGACTCAGTCCATGCAGACTCAGCACACGCGCGCGTTCGAGAAAGCGATGCTCGCCGGTGAGCATCCCGCCCTCGGCGGTCGTGAGGTTCTTGGTGGCGTAGAAGCTGAACGCCACGGGATTCCCCGCCGAACCGATCTTGCGTCCGCGGTAAGCGGCGGGAATGGCGTGCGCGGCGTCTTCGAGCACCAGCAGCTGACGCGCGCGCGCGAGCTCGAGGATGGGATCGAGTTCCGCCGGATGACCCGCGTAGTGCACCGGGATGATGGCCCGGGTGCGCGCCGTGATCGCGGCTTCGATCAGGGCCGGATCGATCGTGAGCGTGTCGGGCTCCACATCGACGAGTACCGGCCGGGCGCCCACATGCTCCACGACGTTCACGGTCGCGGCGAACGTGAGCGGCGTCGTGATCACCTCGTCGCCTGGGCCGATCCCGTTCGCGATCAGCGCCGTGTGCAGCGCAGCGGTGCACGAGTTGACCGCGACGGCCGCCGGGGCCGAGACGGCGGCCGCGAACTCGGCTTCGAATTGCGCGACCTTGGGCCCCGTCGTGATCCAGTCGGAGCGCAGAGTGTCGACGACTTCCGCGATCTCCTCGGCCCCGATGAGCGGGGGCGAGAAGGAGAGATAGCTGCCGCGTCGCTGTTGCAGCGCGGCGCGGCCGCGCGGAGCCGGCTCCGTCGTTCGCGGTCCGTGAAGCGGAACGGTCATGTCGATGCGCCTGTTTGTGACAGCAGCATACCCCGATGAGCCTAGCAAGGACCGTGCTGCGTGTCGCGGATCGGGGGCCGCGATCCGGGCCGCGACCGGGCCGCTCCTGTCGCGGGGGCGCGACGTCATCGGTGAGACGGCTGCTGAGTTAGCGCGACAACGGCGTGGAGCGTAGGTCGAACGGGCGACCTCGCGACCGCGCCAGCAGCGCGACCGCACCCCGCAGAAACCCCCAACCGTAGCAGACGTGCACTAGTGGAAAAACGCCTGCGGCGGCGAGACCCACGCGTGCCCCGTGCCGCCAGCCGAGCGCCAGGGCGCACCCCGCATCGAGTGCGAGATACGCCCCCGCGATTCCGGCACCGACAGTCCGTGCCGCGGCGACCCAAGGGGCCGCGAACGCGGTCATCAGCAGGCTCAGCACGAAGGCCCCCGGCACGACCTGTCGCAGCGTCATGATCCGGCCGATCTTTAACGCGACGAGCGGCTTGTAGAGGCCGTACTGGTAGAACATGCGCGCCAGCTGCCGCAGCGAGCGCCGCGCGTAGTAAGAGCTCACGACGCCGGGGACGAGCAGGATGCGTCTGCCCGCCCGCAGCACGCGGAAGCTGAATTCTTCGTCCTGATTCCGCACCAGTTCCTCGTCGAACAGCCCCACCCGGTCGAACAGCTCACGCCGGAACGCACCAAACGGCAGCGTGTCGACCTCCCGGACTTCGTTCGTCCCGAGGCGGTAGTGAGAATCCCCGATCCCGAACGGATGCGCGAGCACCGCGGCGATCGAGCGTGCCGTCGGCGTCGCGTCCGCCGGGAGCGTCACCCACGCCCCGCCGACGTAGTCCGCTCCGGTTCGCTCCAGCCAGTCCACCAGGCCGGCCACGTAGTTCGGCGGGTAATTCGCATGGGCATCCATTCGCATGATGATCGCGCCGCGGGCGCGGCCGATGCCCAGATTCAAGGCACAGGGCGTGATGCGTTTCGGGTTGTCGAGCATCTCGATCACGGGATAGCGGCGGCGGTAGGCCGCGATCACGTCGCGCGTGCCGTCGTCGCTCATGCCGTCGACGATCAGCACCTCGAGCCGGTCGTGTGGGTATTCGTTGGCGAGGATCGAATCGAGCAGCGGCCCGACGTACGCCGCTTCGTTGCGGCAGGGAATGACGAGCGAGACGAACGGCCGATGCGGTCGGTGAGGTGCCCGCCCCGGGTGCAGCGGTCGAGCTGACAAGATGAGTGGTCCCGCAACGAGGTTTTCCGACGCCCAAACAGCGTGCGGACACGCTTCGCGGCAAGGGTAGTGCCGTACGATACCTTAGTGGATACCGGCTGCCGCATACTGCATTGATAATTGCAGAATACAACATAAGACTTAGCTCGAAATGACGAAGTTGCATAACCTAGGGGTTTTCTAAGTCAAGCATTCTCCCTTTAACTGCGGCTTCCATCACACTTTCGGGGTCAGCTGGGCACATGTGTTGCACCGCCGCAACGCTAGTAGACGCTGCTCAGAGCAAAACCGCCGAAAGACGGTGACGCAGAGCTAGGGGACTACGGCGACGGCAGGTCGCCACGTCAGCCCGGCCGCCAGCGACTCGAGAAGTTCACGAGCTGCAGGCGGCTGTTTGTTTTGGTGCTTCTCGCAGCCGCATAACCGCAGGTCGGCAGGATCGCTGACCCTCTCCTCGAGGGGGCGACAAAGGCAAAGCCGGCGAAAGCCGGCGACGCAAAGCTCCGAGGCTACCGCACGCTGTCGCGTGCCATGCCGGTCGAGCTGCCGAACTCCTTCCCCGCCCAGGAGGGGAGATGCGTCCTTGTATCACGTCTTTGACGGTGGCCTTCGCAGGGCTCGGGTTCCTCGCGGCGTGCGAGCGACCCGTGGCTCTCACTGAGCCCGGCAACCCCGTGGTACAAGTCTTCACCTCACCCGACACCGTCACACTCGATCCCTACAACACGCGACAATTCCTGGCCTACGGCCGCACGCAGTCGGGTGACAGCGTGCTCGTGAACGTGCAGTGGAGTGCGTCCGGCGGATCCGTCACGTCCGGCGGTTTGTACACGGCGGACACGGTCGCAGGCATCTATGTCGTCACCGCCACCCTGGCGGCGACGGCGACCGCCGCCCCCGGCGCGACTTCCGCCGCTGTACCGATTTCGGCCACCTCACAAGTCAAGAACCGGGGCATACTGTCGCAGGTGCTCGTCACGCTGAGCACGGCGTCGCTGGCGGTCGCGGGAACCCTGCAGCTCGCGGCGTACGGCCGGACGAAGAACGGTGACAGCGTGGCAGTAAGCGCTACGTGGAGCAGCAGCAGTCCCAGCGTCGCGACGGTGAATGGCAGTGGGCTGGTGACGGCCGTCGCGCCCGGTGCCGCGACGATCATGGCCACGAGCGGAGGCAAGAGCGGCACCGCCGCTATCTCCGTCACGGCTCCTCCTCCGCCCCCCAATTGCGTGAGCAGCGCAGGGACTTGGCAAAACAGCGCGATCGCGTCGCAAACGGGGCCGTTTGAAATCCAGTTCGACGTGACGCCCGCCGCCACGAACATCGACGGTTCGGTGGGCCTCTCGAATGGTCCTGCCGGGGCGTGGACTAGCCTGGCCACCATCGTCCGCTTCAACACCAGCGGCACGATCGACGCGCGCAACGGGGGTACGTACGCCGCCACCGCCACGATCCCCTACTCCGCCGGCGTCCGCTACCACGTCCGCCTGGACGTGAACCTCCCCGCGCACTCTTACGACACCTACGTGACACCACCAGGGTCAGCGGAACAGGTCCTGGGCGCGGGGTTCGCCTTCCGCACCGAGCAGGCGGCGGTGAGCACCCTGAACAGCCTGGGTCTGTACGTGGACGTCGGCAGCGCCATGGCGTGTAACGTCGCCGTCTCGCCCTGGACCCCACCCCCGCCTGCGCCGGTCGCCTCAGTCGTCCTGAGTCCGGCGACGGCAAGCGTGGGGGTCGGCGCGACGGTGCAGCTGACGGCGACGCCCAAGGACCAAAGCGGCAACAGCCTCTCCGGTCGCACGATCACCTGGGCCTCCAGCGCCCCGGCACTCGCCTCCGTCAGTGCCACCGGGCTGGTGACCGGGCTCGCCGCCGGCACGGTGACCATCACCGCGACGAGCGAAGGGCAGACCGGCAGCGCCACAGTGACGGTGACCGTCACTGCCACCGGCGGCCCGCAGCTGCTCTACACCCTGGGCTCAGGTGCTAACTACTACGTCGCCCCCGCGGGCTCGGACGCCAATCCCTGCACCGC
>DATLKF010000022.1:0-280702 GCA_035538515.1 Gemmatimonadales bacterium | reverse complement strand
GCGATCAACTGTCCGCGCTTGGCCACGATTCCTCCCTCTGATCGGGGTTTCGTGTGCCGTCCCTTCATCTCCCTCGACGGTGTGCCGGTGTGCCGCTTTGTGTGCCAACCTCGGTGTGTCAATTGTGTGTCACGCTCGATGATGGCTGCACATTTCGTTGTGATACAATCGCTTATCGCGGACGTACACGACTCGCGTTGAGCGCACACCAAAGCGGCACACTAAACGGCACTCCGTCGAGTTAGACAATGGTACGACACGATTTAGGTCGTGGCGTAATACTGACTCTGGATCAGGAGAGTCCTGGTTCGATCCCAGGAGGGGCAACTCGAAACGCGATGCGCGGATACGCGAGTCGTGCTTCGTCCATTTTCAGCCCTCTTTTCGCAGGAGTCAGGAGAGTCCTGCTCCAGTTGCGACGAGTCGAACTCGAGACACCACATAACGATCCTTACCCCTTCTTCGCTCGCCGCCCATCCGGACCTGACAAGCGTTTCCGCGGACTTATCCGGACATCTACTTTTGTAGTAGACAAGGAGTGCGCATGCATTCGAGTACACCGGGGCGGATGAGAATCACCGTTTTCCTGACTTGTCTTGTGGCGGCGCCCGCGTTCGGGCAGTGGAACCCCCAGAAGTCGAACATCACTGCCAACTTGCACGGATTGAGCATCGTCAATGCAAACGTTGTCTGGGCCAGCGGCACGGGTGGGACATTTGTCCGTACGACGGACGGAGGCGAGACGTGGCAGGCGGGAACCGTCCCAGGCGGCGAGAAACTCGACTTCCGCGACATCTACGCTGTCGATGCCACGACCGCCTACCTGATGTCGATCGGCAACGGGGATGAGTCGCGAATTTACAAGACGACCGATACGGGCAACACCTGGTCGTTGCAGTACATTGAGAAGAATCCGAAGGCGTTCCTCGACTGCATGGCCTTCTGGGATGCGACGCACGGCATCGTGGTCGGCGATGCCGTGGACGGCAAGGCCGAGCTACTGACAACCTCCGACGGCGGCGCCCACTGGACGCCGTTGCGGCCGGAATCGCTGGCTCTGGCCAAGGAGGGCGAAGGCTCGCCGGCCTCTGGGACATGCATCGCGACCTATTCCGGGAAGCAAGGAACGCAAGAAACCTGGCACGCCTGGTTCGTGACCGAGCACGCGTCGCGCGTCTTCCACACTGCCGATGCCGGCAAGACTTGGACGGCCTCCGAGGCCCCGCTCGTCACGGGACTAAACCAAGGTGTTTTCTCGATCGCCGTGGTGGACGCCGATCGTCTCGCGATTGTTGGCGGCGACTACGATCACCCCCAGATGCTGAAACCCAATTCCGCCTATACCGACGACGGCGGAACGACGTGGAAAGAAAGCAGCCACCGTCCCGCTGGATACCGCTGGTGTGTCGCGATCGTGCCCGACACCCCCGGCCCCACCGCGTTCACGGTTGGGCCAACCGGAATGGACTACTCGATCGACCGCGGAAAGAACTGGGATCAGATGAACGAAGTACACGCCAACACAGTAGCGTTCGCCGATGCGCACCACGGCTGGGCTGTTGGGCGGAATGGAATGATTCTAAAGTTCCGAGGCACCGTGCCGGGCGGCACGGCGACTAGGTGAAGAAGAGATTCGCCCTGCGTCAATTTCCGGGAGATGGCAGACTCTCTACAAGCATTTCACAAGCGTTTCTCCGGACCTAAGCGGGCACGTTTGCCAAACCGACAGGGCGCCGATGCTCGTCGGGACGCCAGTTGCGGACAAGGTGTCAGCCAAAGTGCCGTGGGGCCGGCGCTCTGGATCAGGAGACCTCTGCGTCCGCCCTCGCCTCCACCTCGACATCCACTCGGTCCACGCACGCCTGCCGCCGATCCCGGTTGGGCGCGGTGTACCATTGTCCTTCATGGAGTGAGACGTGGGTTAGCTTCGCCACGACGAAACAACGCCAGTTGCCCGTCGATCCAGGGGTGATCGGCCCGGCCGAGCTCTGACCGCCGAACTGGTATCCCAGACAGCGCGCTTCGCCTTCCTTCAGCCGGCTCGTCTGCAGCACGCACGAAAGTCTAGCTCCCGGCCGCCGGCAGGCGTAAGCTTTCCCGAGAGATCCCCCATGGGCGAGACCCGGGTCGACCTGCTCCACTTGCTCGAGGACCTGCGTGATGCATACGCGGGTTCGCTTGAGGAAACCATCCTGACCGAGATCGTCGCGAATGCCCTCGATTCCGGAGCGGCCGAAATCCGCTTGAGCAGCGACCCCGGCGAGGCCACACTGGATGTCGTGGACGACGGCCGGGGCATGAGTCGCGGGGAGCTGCGCCGCTATCACGATCTCGGCGCGAGCAGCAAGATCCGCGGGCGTGGCATCGGCTTCGCCGGCGTCGGCATCAAGCTCGGCCTCCTCGCCTGCGTTGAGGTTGTGACCGAAGCCCGGCGGGGTAAGACGCACGTGGCCACGACGTGGCGGCTCGCGTCCCGGCATCGGGCGCCGTGGAGCTGGATGGCCCCGCCGCGCCTCATCGCGGTCCGCGGCACGGCCGTCCGGCTGCGACTCGACAATGCGCTTTCGCCGCTCCTCGATGCGGGCTTTCTCGAGAGCACGCTGCGGCGCCACTTCCAGCCGCTGCTCGAGACTGCCTTCGACCGCATCCTGGCGCGCGTGTATCCGAGCGGGGTGACGTTCGTCGTGAACGGCGGCGCACTCGCCCGAGGCGACCTCGGCCCGGACGCAGCATCCCTCGCCGTGCACGTGGGCCGCCAGCGCACGCCGTCAGCTGTGGGCTATCTGGAACGCGGACCAGTACCGCTCGCGACCGACGAGCACGGGGTGGCCGTGAGCACGCGGGGCAAGGTTATCAAGCGGGGCTGGGACTGGCTCGGCGTGGGACCCGCCGAGCCTGGCGCCGTGGCCGGCCTGATCGAAGTCCCGGCGCTCGCTGAGTGCCTCACGCTCAACAAAGCGGACTTCATCCGGACGGGTGCGCGCGGCGCTACCTACCTCGCCTACCGCAAGGCGATCCAGGAGGCCGTCACCGTACAGCTCGCCGAGTGGGGCGAGACGCCGGCATCCGAGGTGCGACGAGGTGTTCCGCGCCGGCTCGAGCGCGATCTCCAAAGCGTGCTGGACGAGCTGGCAGGCGACTTCCCCCTGCTGGCGACGCTCGTGGAGCGGCGCGCGGGCGGGCAGCGCCGCCTAGCGTTCGGCGCCGCGGCTGGCACCGCTCCCGCCGCCGGAGGCGTCGTGCTCACGACGGCTCCGCGGGAGGAACCGGTACAGCCCGAGGCCGAAGTGCTTCCTCCTGCTGGGGTTGCGGAGCAAGCAGAGTCCGAGCGGCAGCCCCAGGCTGCGGGTACCGTGGTGCCCGGGGACCTGCACGCTCCTAAGCGCCCGGCCCATCACGGCCTGCGCATCCAGTTCGAGAGTCGGCCCGACGACGACCAACTCGGCCGTCTGGTCGAGTCCACCGTGTGGGTCAATACGGCGCACCCCGCCTACGGGCGCGCGACGGCGGTACGCGCCGACGCCTACCATGTGGCCCTCACCGTGGCGATGGCGCTCGCGCCCCTCGCCGTGGAACCGGGGGACGCTCACTGGTTCGTCACTGCGTTTCTCACGCGCTGGGGAGCGACGGGAGGGCATAACGGCAGGCCCGAGCAGCGCCGCTCGGGAGGGCGATCCGGCGGGCGCTTCGGCGGCGGACTCAGGTCAGAACGCGGCTCAGTGTAGCGGCGTTTCGCTCGACTGGAGGAGGCGGTCCACGGTCGCCCGTAGCCGGGGCAGGTTCTCTTGGACCGCGCGCCAGATGAGGTCGCGCTTCACGATCGCGTACCCGTGAATCAGAATATTACGGAGACCGACGATCTTGGGCAGATCCTCGATTTGTCCAGCCGTGTCGGGCGCTGCCTTCGTCAGCTGGTTCAGCGCCTCTCCGATGATCTCCAATTGGCGCTCAACTGCGGAATTCAGAAGTTCGTCTCGGGTGAAGTCGTCGACCGTCTTGCCGCGGACAAAGCTCGCGATCTTGTCAGCCGCGCTGCGCACGTCCCATAGAAAGGCACGTGGATCACGCGCCATACACCGTGGTGCGGTCGCGGGCGATGTCGGCTTGGACGTACGGATTCGTAACAGCCTCGGGCATGATCAGATCGACCGGCCGCCGGAGCAGCGCTTCGAGTTCCTCTTTGAGGTCGAAGTAGGCCTCGAGGCTCGGCCCCCGCTCCCTATCGTCGAATTCAACGAGAAAGTCGAGGTCACTCCGGGTTCGTTCGAAGTCGCTGCGGGCAGCGGAGCCGAATAGCTCGAGTCGGCGAACGTGATAACGTCGGCACAAACCGGCGATGCGGGCCCGATGGGTCGGGGTCAGGTGGTACATGGCAAGAATACTAACCTCTCCTGAATCGACCTTCGTCCCCGTGTGCAATCCGTCGTGCGTTGATGGGACTGCAGAATCTGACACGGACTGGAGCCACGTCAAGCAAACTCTCACAAGCTCTTCACTGAACCCCAGCAGCGGGTAACACGAGCTCGCGATGAGTGCTGCAAGTTGCTGGAATTCAGCAGGTTACAGAGCCCTCTCTGGATCAGGAGAGTCCTGGTTCGAGCCCAGGAGGGACAATCAAAGCCGCAGCAAGTGCTGCGGCTTTTTGATTGCCCCTCCGGTCTCTTTGCGCCTTGCTTACGCTGCGGCGTCAAGCCCAGGAGGGGCAACTCGAAGCGCGATGCGATGATGCACCCGCGAATCACTCCGATCCGAGTACCGGTCGCCTCCGCCAGCACGAGCGCGAGCTCGAATCGCTTCCTCGCGTCGCGTCAGGGCCGCTTCCTCTTCCACGCCGCATCGACGGCGGACGGCAGCGAATCGATCCGGGTCAGGAACGCGACGATCTGCCAGATCGTTGAATCGGGCACTTGCCTATCCCATGCCCCCATCCCCGAGTAGCGCACGCCGTGTTTCACGATCCAATACAGCTCCCAATCTGGCTTGCGAGGCGGCTCGAGCGCGAATTGCGGGACTCGAGGATAGAAGTCCTCGCTCCCCCACGAACTCGGCCGGCCATAGTCGCCATGGCAACCGGCACAGTCATCTCGATAGCCTTTCATGCCGAGAAGCAGCTCATCAGCCGAGGGGCCTATCGGGTTCGACAGCCGCGGCGCGCGCCGGGCGACCGAAGCGTTGAATGCGAGGCGGGCGAGTGCACGCTCCCAGGCGGGAGGACTAGCTGTGGCCTGGACAGGCCATACGCCAAGGCCGGCGAACAAAACGGCAATGAAGGGGATCACCAGTATGCCTGCAAGCGCTGCGAGGGCGAGCCTTCGCATGTGCAAACAACCTAAGGGGCCAACCTTGCTCAACCAGAGCGACGGACGTCCGCGATCGGTCAGAGTCGTGTGGTCTTGCAAACGTTTTGCAAGCGTTTCTCCGGACGTTGCGGGACATCCTCGGCAAACGCGGGGCGCCCGCGAAGGACCTGCTGTTGGCGGTCCCTCGCTACGCCCAGAAGCAGGTCCTTCGCTGTGAGCGTAGCGTAGGGATGACACGCGCGGTCGCTCACGAGACGGAAGAAGAGAAGAATTACAAAAGCAGGTTCTTCGCGCCTGCGGCGCTCAGAATGACAAGCGCGCGTGCTGACGTGAGGAGGGGAAAAGGAAAATAGGAAAGAGGCCGGAGTCGACAGTTTCGCGTGCTTTTGCACCCCCTCCTCAAAATTTGATGCCGACGTCTGGGGTAGGTGTCACGATTCTCGTCGGTGATGCAGACCTACTAGCTGTATATCCTCGCGAGTCGCTCGCGCGTGCTGTACATCGGCGTGACCAATGACCTCCCGCGGCGAGTGAACGACCTGCTGTTGGAGCCGAGGGCACGATGGCGCCCCGGTGTCCAACTCGATCACTTGGGCGGACGATGACGAACGACGGAGGACTCGGCTTCATTGGGCGGAACCCTGGGCGGCCGAGGACGCAGCGGACGACCGGGCGCCGGACCAGGCAGCTGGCAACCAGTCGCGCCGGCCGTAGGCGACCAAGGCGGTGAGGATGGTCGTGACGAACGGCATGAGCGCCATGGCGACGCCGAGACCAGTCTCTAAGGTGATCACGGTCGCGCCGGTGACGATCAGCATCAGGCCCACGGCGGCGATCGGCGTCAGCGCCCGCTGAATCCGGAGGGCGCCAGGGAGAACGAGGCCGAGCGCTCCGCACAACTCGGCGAACCCGAGGAACCGGTAGAACCACCCCGGGAACGCCACCGGGCCCTGGAGCATCTGGAGCGGAGCGAAGAGCTTCAGCGCGCCGGTGAAGAAGAAGAGGCATGTAAGCACACCCTGGACGATCCAGAGCCCGATGTTTGCTCTCCGCGTGGTTGCCATGCGTGTGCCTCCGCTGGTAGTGTGTCGCTGCCCGTCTCTACCCTCCTCGACGAACAGCGTGCTCGGAAATCGACCTGCCGGAAGGGTGGCGCGAGTAAGAAAAACGGTGGCCTTGGGCCGCGAAGCCTAGGCCACTTCGGCACTGATCACCGGCCCTGCGGGCGCCAACTGCTTCCTGACCGGGTCGATTTTGAGGTTCAAGCCTTCCAGTGAGTGGGCGCCGAGCAAGCACATGTCGTTCGCCTCGGCAAACACGACCAGGTCGGGCGCCTCCGAGCCGGCCGCGCGAAGTAGGGCGTATCCGATGTCGCGCTCGAGGCGGCGACCGTCGGCAACGATGAAGCCCTGCGCCATGGTCCCTGACGTTCCCAATTTCGGACCTCGATGGTCACGCGAACGTTCGGCGCGAGCGGTGGTGGGGCTCAGCACCTCAACCACGAGCTCGAGGTGGCGCAGCCGCGCCCAGTCGAGCGTCCGGGCTTCGTCAATCGGCACCACAAAGAGGTCCGGCTGCACCAGCACGTCCGGCGTCCACGAGATGTCGGCTGGCGCCGCGAGGAGCTGCCACTCGCGATGACGCGCCAGGTAGATCCCGAGCGCATCGCGCAGGCGCTCCACGACTACCTGGTGGCAGACGCGGGGCGCGGGCGTCACCAGCAGCTCCCCGTGCACCGTTTCGTACCGGTTGCCATCCTCGGGGAGTGCGCGCACCATCTCGGCCGTGTAATAGATCGGCGCCGACATGCCCATATGATCGAGTCCTCGACTCGGGATTGGCAAGGGAGCCGGGCGCGGGAGCGCAATCGTTTCATTGCTGTGGGGAGCACAGGCACGCGAGCTTCGGGGCAGACCCGCTGGCGCCGCAGCCCGAGGGTCGTTGTGTCGCCCTTCACGTGGGCTTAGAATCGCGCGGGGCGGGGGTTGACCGGCTCTCTCTTGACGGTCCCAGCAGCCCGGCCGAGGAGGAGGAGCGAGGTGAGCAATGCCGCGGTGGCGGTCATCGCTGTCCTGTTGGCGCTCTACCTCGCCGGGACTCTCTGGGATCCGAATCCGATCCGCCGGCTCGCCATCTTTCTCTTAGGTTGCGCGTGGCTGTTCACGGGGGCCACCCTGACCGTGAAGCGGGCGCGGACCGACCTCGCTGCCGCGCTCACGCCGGGGCACTGGTCGCTTGGTGGCGCCGCCTTCGTGGCGTGGGCGCTGCTCCTCGCCGGATTCACGTGGTGGCTCGCGAGCCGACGGCGTCGTCGCGCGCCGGTGGTGGTGGTGCTCGTTTTCGTCGAACTCGCGCTAGGGTTCTTCCTCTTTGAGAGCTTCGCACTGGCGGTCTCGGAACCGGGCGGGTGGCGGATCCTCCTCGTCACCCTGCCCCTATGCCTCGGACCCATGGCGCTGCTGCTCCGCTGGGGTATCGCACAGCTGCGCCGCGCCGCGACTACCGCGGGGTCAGCGGAGAAGGAGGCCCGTCGGTAACGCCGTACGCTTCGAGCCTGCTCTCTTAGGGGATGCCTGCCGCGCCTTGTCGCGCTGCTCGGCAATTCACCTGGATAATCCGACTAGCTTCTTCACATGGGCAAGGGCAGACTCGAGGCGTTCAGCGACGGCGTGATCGCCGTCATCATCACGATCATGGTGTTGGAGCTGCGGGCGCCCCATGGCAGCGACGTCGCCGCGCTCAAACCGGTGGCCCCGGGGCTCTTGAGCTACGTGCTCAGCTTCGTGTTCGTGGGGATCTACTGGAACAATCACCACCATCTGCTGCACGCCGCCCAGAAGGTCGACGGTCGGGTCCTGTGGGCCAACCTGCATCTGTTGTTCTGGCTGTCGCTGGTGCCGTTCACCACCGGCTGGGTGGGCGAGTACCCATCCGCGGCCATTCCCACGGCGATCTACGGGGTGGTGTTCCTGATGGCGGGCGTGGCGTATCTGCTGCTGCAGGCGGCGCTGGTGCGGCGCAACGGGCCGGCCTCTATCCTGGCCAGCGCCTTGGGGCGGGACCTGAAGGGTAAGCTCTCGGCGCTGCTGTACGGCGCGGCGATCCTGCTGGCGTTCTACAGGGCCTGGATCGCGGACGCGCTGTACGTGCTGGTCGCGATGGTGTGGTTCATTCCCGATCAGCGCATCGAGCGGTCCCTGGAGGCGATCCGAGAGTAGCTCGTTACGCTTCAGCCTATTCTTATGTCGTCGCGGCGGCGGGAAGCGTGTTCCCCTTCAGCGTCCCAGCAGCTTCACCACGCCGAACACCAGTCCCACAGTAGTGGCGGCCTGCGCGACCCAAAAGGCGAATAGGCGATTCGTGAGGTTGATTTCGACTTCACCTCCAGGGCACGACGAAGTGGGGCGAGGTGAACAACCGATGGTGTTCTCGGATTGGCGCTCCTTCGGCGCCGCGCCTGTAGCCACACGCATCGTACGGCGCCAGGGTGACAAGATCCTCGCGATCACGGTGACGAACGAGTCCTACGAACCGATCGCGCCAGAGATGCTGGCCCCTCCGGATACCATTCGAGCGCTGCTGCGGCAGCAACACTAGTCAAACTTTTCTGGCGATGAGGGATACGTGAGCGATGGTGAAGCTGCTGGAGAAGCTCGAGGAGCTGGCGGGTGGGGAATACGAAAGCCGAGGGAACTAGCCCCTCGGCTCCCGTGATGCGGCGAAAGTGGCCGCGGAGACTTCGCACGTATCGCTATAGTACTAGATACGATTCCCCCCGGCAAGCGGCGGTGCTGGTGGCCGGGATTCGAACCCGCAAGGGCCTTCGCCCAGAGACGTGCGAAGTCTCCGCGTTTACCAGTTTCGCCACACCAGACCGTCATCGTCAGGATGAGCCATCAGAAACGCGCGAGCGGGTACAGAACTATGCGGAATGGCGCGGGGTGAGAAACGAAAACCGGTGAGCGAAACGCTCCCCGGGTTCTCTTTGAAGCGCGTCCCCGTCTGCACCTACCTCACCGCGGGATACTCGTCAGCTCCACTCGATGTCGAACAGGCCGTTGCAGCGATGGCAGCGCAGGCTGCTCCTCCGATGGTCGACGGGCTGCCGCTCGCGGCAGTTGGGGCACACCGCGTACTGCTCGCCGAACCCGGGTCGTGGCTGCAGTGGGTCGAGTGGCTGCCGGACGACACTCCAGCGCCGCGGTGGCGTGGCTACGATCTCCACGAACGGCCGCGGCACGGCCGTTCGCACGCCGGTGACATCCACGACCACCTCGAGCGCGCCGCGCTTCACCACGCGATACCAGGCGCCTCGCCGCAGGCGCGTGTTGACGTCGGCTATGAGTCGAGCCCATTCCAGCTGAGGCATAGGCGTCTTTCGAGAGGTACGACCGCGAACGCGCGGCTGCAACAACCACGCCGGTCGCGCCGGTGTGACGCAACTCGCGCGACAACACCGAGGTGCGTGAGTCCCGCGTGGCTGCGGAGGAGCGGCGGGATGCGACACGGTGAGCCACGGTGACCCACCTCGATACAGGCCGGCTTCGCACGAGGCTCACTGACCCCGGGCACAAGCCCCGGGATCACGCAGGACTAAGGTCCCAGCACCTCGGCGGCTGCGATCGACACGGTGGGCAACGCGAGCGGGACGAGTGCGTCAACCCGCCGGAACATGCTGACGGCACCATACCCGTCGGCAGCGGGATCGCGATGCCGCTCGATCGCATCGCGCGAGAAATCCACGAGCCAGGCTTCGGGGATGCCCGCCCGGGCGTATTCGGGGAGCTTCCGCTGCCGGTCCTCCTCAGCGCTCGTATCCGCGACCTCGATCACCAGCAATACGTCTGCGGGCCCCGGATGGGCAGTGGCGTAGAAATCGTCCCGTGGTCGAAGCAGGCAGACGTCGGGCTGCGGCTCCCAGTAGCGACCTATCACGATGGGGTTTTGCACCCACACGATCGCGCGGTCCGCGACGCGTTGGCCGAGCAGGTGATCGAGCCTGGCGACGGCGGCCGCATGGCGGCTGCCGATCGGGGACATCACGACGATCTGCCCGTCGAGCAGCTCGACGCGGTCGTCCTCGTGCAGGACGCCCGCCTCGGCCATGCGGTGGTACTCCTCCACAGTGAAGCGCCGTGTCGTAGGTGGTGCCGACATCCTGGTCCTCCGGGTCGCGCGAGCATGGCACGGAGAGTGCTCAATGGCCGTCAACCCGACCTCAACTTTCAACGTAGCGGAGGGCGTCGCTCAGCGGCAAGGCGTCGTTAACCCGTGACGGAGCCTAGGTCGCTCCGTTCGCAGTCGCTAGACGGACCACCCGTGCCGGCGCGCCAGCTCGCCGAGCGCACTCCAATGTGACCTGACGTGCGTGCTCCCACGCCACGTAGCGGACAGGAGGGTAGGGAGTGAGACCGTCATGGGGCACGCGACAGGAACGACGGGCGGCACCGCGTACGCGGGTGCAGCGAGCTGCGGATTGCCGAAGTCCAACTCGTCGGCGAGGTTGTTCGCGGTGGCGTCGCGGATCGTCAGTGGCGCCAGATTCCAACGCCATTCGATCATCCGCAGCACCGAGGTATGGTCGTACACGACGTGCGAGATGTGGGCGCGGCGCGCAAACGGGGAAATCACGAGCGTCGGCGTACGGAACCCGCGCAACCCGTCCACATTGCCGACGGCGATGTCGCCTGCCGAGATCGGTGCGACCGGCGGGGGGACGTGGTCGAAGAACCCGCCCCACTCGTCGAAGTTGATCACGAGGGCGGTATTGGCCCACTGCGGGCTCGAGGTCACGGCCGCGTACACGCGATTGAGAAATGCCTCGCCCGCACGAATGTCGTTGTAGGGATGGTCATCCGAGCCCGTGCCCGTGAGCTCGGTAACAAAGGCGTTGTCGACGAACGCCACATCCGGCAACGTGCCCGCGGCGCAGGCGGTGAAGAAGGCGTCGAGTGGCCGGCTGATCGGGACGTACCTGGCGCCCCAGAGGCCGAGGAACGGGACGTCGCCGAAATAGTAGCGGCCCCGTAAGCCCCGGGCCCCCAGGCGATCCCAGATCGTTGGCAGGGTCGAGACGACTAGGTCCGTGTTGTGCAGCCGGTCGGTCTGGCCGGCGTGCTGATAGACGCGGTTCGGAAACGTCTCCGCCATGATGGCGCAGAAGTAGCGGTCGAACGTCGTCCACTGTGGCGCCGCCTGGCCGAAGAAGGCGAGATCGGCCGCCTCGTAATAGCCGATCGAGAAGTCGTCGTTCGCTCGCAGCCAGCCGTCGCACGCGCCACCGTCGTACTCCACCCGACCGCCCTCGTACGAATGGTCGGGCATGGCATGCCCGCACCCCTGAAAGTCGGGCGCGAGGCGATGCGTAGCGTGGCCCGTCCCTGTAGCATCGAAATACGTGAGCCCGCCCTGGTGCCCGTCCGCGCCCGGCAGCCAGCCGAGGAAATGGTCGAACGAGCGGTTTTCCATCATCACCACGACCACGTGATCGATGCCGGACGACTCGGGTGAGAGGCTCGCGAGCGTCCCGGGACGCCGCTGACCCAGGGGGGGCGCGACGAGGGAGGAATGGTCGCATGACAGCGCGAGGCCGCCGGCAGCGGCGGTTGCCGTGGAGAGAAACGCGCGGCGCGAGATGGGTTTCATGGAGGGGGGAGCGCGCATGCTTCATGCCCGAGTGCCCTGGCCTACACGTCAGCACTTCACGTGTGACCAGGGGTACTGTGGTCGCTGACTCGCCACAGCGCTCACGCGACAACGGTGCGCCCTTAGGGGGCGCATTACGGCGCCGAGCCCGGGCTCTTAGCCCGGGAAGGCCGGGGCCTCAATTATCCGTCTTCCCCAACGCCTCCGCCGCGGCCCGCCGCACTTCGGGATCGCGGTCGTTCAACGCCCGCGTGAGGCCGGGAATCGCGGCCGCGACCCTCATTTCGCCCAAGCCCTCCACTGCGGCGAGCCGGATCTCCTTGTCGTCGTCGCCCAGGCGAACCGCCAACGCCTCCACCGTGGCCTCGTCGCGGATATGGGCCAGTGCCTTCGTGGCGCCGCGGCGCACCTCGAGGTCGCGCGATGTCGTCGCCCGCACGAGCGCGGCGGGCGCCTTGGTCACGTCGTTCAGGTCGCCGATCGCGTCGGCCGCGGCGCGCTGGACTTCCACGTCCTGGTCGCCGAGCGCCCGGGCGAGGGGCTCGAGCGACCGGCCCTCGTTCAGCTCGCCCAGCGCGTGGGCGCAGGCGCGGCGCACGTCGGAGTCGCCATCGTTCACGAGCAGGCCCTCGAGCGGCGCCACCGCCGCGCGCTCGTGCAGATCGGCGAGCGCGCGCACCGCCGCGCGCCGCACCGCCACGTCGCGATCGGTGAGCGACCCGATCAACGCGGCGCTCACGCGCACGCTCTTCATCTGCCCCAGCGCCTCCGCGGCCGTGGCGCGCATACCCGCATCGGGGTCGCGCAACAGCGGCACCACGTCCTTGGCGTAGCTCGCGTCCTCGAACTGCCCCAGCGCCCACACGCTCGCGAGCCGCACCCGCGGCGACCGAGCGTGCAGCGCCGCCTGCAGCGCCGCCGCGGCTGCGGGGTCGCGGATCTCCCCCAGTGCCCACGCGGCCATGGCGGCGGGGCCTGCCGCGGTGTCGGCAAGGTTGCGCTCGAGCGCCGCCACGAGGTCGCGGCGCTCGCTTTCGCCCGCCGCGTAGGCTGCGCTCTCGCGAATCAGGGGCGACGCGCTGCCGAGCAGCTCGCGCAGCACGTCCCCGGGCACGGCGCTGCGACCTAGGAGCTTCGCGGCTACGCGCCGCACGCAGGGGTTTTCGGTGCCGAGGGTCGCGACCAGCAGCCTGATCACGCGCGGGTTGGTGATTGTCCCGGCGAGTGAGTCCTTAGCGCCCTGGAGGCCGGCCGGCGCGTCGCTGAATCGCCCCACACTGCCGGCGGTCCCCCCCATCCAGAAATTGCCGAGCTGGTCTCCGATCAGGTCGCACACCACGGGATCGGTGCGGCCGAGGGCGGCGAGGAGCGTGGCGACGCGGGCGGAATCGGGGCCCGGGCCGCCTGGCGCCGCGAGCGACAGCAGCAGGTAGAGCGCGGCGATCATCGATCCTCTCCCAGCGCTTCGGCGGCGGCGCGCCGCACCTTGGGATCGGGCGACTGCAGCGCGGTCTGCAGCGCCTGCCGCGCCGCCGGGTCGGCGATGTGACCGAGGGCTTGCGTAGCGGCTTCGCGCACGTCGCTCCTGGGATCGGCGATCAGGCGGCGCAGCTCCGGCACGGCGGCCACCAGCGACCGCTCGCCCGCGAGTTCGGCGACCCGCTGGCGCACGTCGGCGCTCTGATCCTTCATCAGCTGTATCAGCGTCGCCTCGGCGATCGGTGCCCGCAGGTCGTTGAGGGCGTCCAGGGCGGCGTGCCGCACGTCGGCGTTGGGATCGCCCAACGCCTCGGTGACGGCGGCGGCACTGCTCTGCTGACCCAGGTTGCCCAGCGCCTCCACCACCACGTGGCGCACGTCGGCCGACGGATCGTGAATCAGCCGGGCGATGGCGGGGCCGGCTGAGCGGACGTGGAGATGCGCGAGCAGCTCGACCGCTTCGTGGCGGACGTCGGCATCGCCGTCGTCCAATAACGCCACGACCGGCGCCGTGGGCACCCCCTGTTCCCAGTGCGACAGCGCGCCCAGCGCGTTGCGCTTCACGTCGCGGACGGGGTCCTTGAGCAGCAGCACAATCGGGTCGATCGCGCGCGGGTCCTCGAGGTGGGCGAGGGCTTCGACGGCGGAGGACCGGACTTCGGCGTCCGAGTCGGAGAGCACGGCGATCAGCGGCGTCACGGCGCGGAGATCCCCCAGCCGGCCGAGCGAGCGCGCCGCGGCGCTGCGCACGCCGGCGTTCTCGTCCTTGAGGCGCGCGATCAGGGCGGCGACGACGGTGGTGTCGTCCTCACCCGGTTGCCGAACCTGTGTTCGGACGGTGGTGTCCTCCCCTACTGGGCCCTTCTCCCTTCGTGCCGTGGTGTCCGCACCCCCTGACCCACCCCTTCGGACCGTGGTATCCTCACCCCCTGACCCACTCTCCGGTTTAGTCCTTACCCCCTGTCCCCCTCTCCCTTCGGGAGAGGGGGGACGAATGGCCAGCCCCGAGTTCCCCCTCTCCGGAACGGAGAGGGGGCCAGGGGGTGAGGCCACCGACGCGGAGCGGGGGCCGGTAGATGGGGACGAGACCCGCGGCGCCGCGGCGATCGTCGCGGCCACGCCCAGGACGGCGACCGCCGCCCAGCCGCGCCGCGCGGCGGGCTTGTGGGGCAGGCGCTCTTCCAACAGCCGTGAGACGCGGGACACCAACAACGAGCGCCGCTCGGCGAGGCCCGCCACCGACACGCCCAGGGGCGACGCCTGAATCCATTCGGCCACCGTGGCGAGACACTGCGCGAGCGAAACCGCAGATCCTGTCTTTTGCGTGGCCCACTCGTCGCTCAGGTATTCAGCCGCCGTCTCGAGCGCGCGGCGCGCGACCCGATTCAACGGCTGCAGGAAGAACACGCGCTCCATCAGGCTCGCGCCGGCGAGCCACAGCGGATCGCGCCGCGCCAGATGCGCCAGCTCGTGCGCCAGCATGCTGCGCTGCTGCTCGACGCCCAAGTCCGAGAGCGCCAGCTCGGGCACGCAGATCTCGGCCGTGCCGAGGGCCACGGGGCTCGAGATGGTGCGCGCCATGGAGAGGCGGACGCGGCCGGGATAGCCGGTGGTGCGCAAGAGGTCCGCGAGCGTCGCGGCGAGCGGCCCGTCGGTCACGGGCCGGCGATCGGCCAGGCGACCGACCAGAATCAAGCGGCGCGCGACGTAGTAGAGCGACGATGAGAGCGCGATGAGGCCCCACAGGAGTACGGCGAACAGAGCGAGCGATGGTGTGCGCAGGGCGGTGGAGGGCGGTGCAGGATGGTGGGGGCCGGTCGAGGTGGCCTCGGTGCCCGGGCCGACCGGCGATTCGCCGCTCCGAACGGTGACCTCGCCCGCGGTCGGCAACGCCGCGGCCGGCAACGTCAAGGCCGCGGGCGGAGAAACTTGCAGCCGCGCTTGCACGGTGCCGGTCACGAGCCCCGCGACGAGCGCCACTTTCCAGAGCAACTCGGAGACCGCGGGCTCGATGCGCCGGAGACGGGTGACGAGCCAGACGAGCCCCAGGAGCACCGTGCTGTGAATCAGGTAGGTGAGGAGCCACGCGAACATGGTCATTTGGTCCCCCGAGCGTTCGTGTCGGCGCGCGCGATCATCTTGCGGATCTTGGCGAGGTCGCCGGGGCTGACGTCGGCACCGCTCAGCAAGTGCTGCACCAGCTGGGTGACGTCGCCGTCGAACAGCCGCTCGGTCAGCTCGCCCACCATCGAGTGTTGCACTTCCCGCTCGGTCACGGCGGCGCGGTAGTGGAACTGGCGCGACTGCGCGGGAGCACGGCGCTTGACCACGCCGCGGCGCTCGAGCCGCGACAACATGGTGGCGACGGTGCTCTGCGCGAGCCCGCGCTCGGCGTGGAGCGCTTCCCAGATTTCCTGCACCGTCACTTCACCCTTGTCCCATATGACCCGCAGGATTGCGAGTTGCAGCGCGGTGAGCTGATGGCGACGTGACATAGCGCGGCCCCGTGGAGTGATCTACAGATGTAGATTTACAGATGTAGTATTTGGTTGTCAAGCGGCGCAGCCGGGCCCCGTCCGTGAATCCGCGCGCTGAGAGCGCGCGCTTGGCAGGGGTGCGCCCCTTAGAGGGCGCACTACGGCGCCGAGCCCGGGCTCTTAGCCCGGGAACACCTGGGCGCGGGAGCGTGCGGGGAGAGCAACGAAAACCGGAAAGCGAGCGGGAGCGGAGATACGCGCGGCTGACCCCGGGGCGGTGCCCCGGGTCACTGGAAATCCCTCAGTTGTCGTGTCCGTGAATCCGTGCGCTGTGAGCCCGCGCCTACGGCTTGGCGATCAGGGTACGGATGTGCGGCGCGTCATGCTTAGGCTGCATTGATCTCTGACAACTCTCCTGATCTGATGCCCCGCACAAGCTCGTTCCACGAGAGCACATTGCGGCTCATGGCGGAGGCGCTTGGCCTGACGACGTTCCCCGGAGCGGCAGCGACGGCGCCGAATATGGCGGAATTCTTTGCGCCGTGACCAAGCGGCACGAGATACACGCTACTTGAAGTGTTCGTTGCGCAGTCGTTTGCAGGGAAAGTCGTTCCCAAGGTCAAGCACCTGCCGGAGTAGCTGCGATCGTTGGTCATCAGGTCAGCGACGAGCAATACCACCGATGATCCTCAGTCATCCGACTCATCACGATAGCCGCTCTTTTTCATCCAGCTCGGCACTGTCGGCGCGGACACGGGCGGCGGCTTGGGAGCGACGCGCTGGGCCGGAGTCGACGCCGGAATCGGCTTGGACGCCGGAGTCGAGGTAGGGAATTTGAAGCTCGCCAGATTCCTGAGAATGCTATCGAGATTGCTGACCTTCATCGGAGGCTGCTGCACCATGGCCGCCATGGCAGCGCCGAGTTGATCGATGTGCGCCGATCCGATACGACGCAATTGTTGCCAAATCGGCGATCGACCCACCTGCTGGAAATCTTCGCGCACGAAGATCAGGTTGTCGCCGGTATGAAAACGCTCCCAGAGGGTGGCATCCTTCTCCAGCGCCGCTAGCGAGAGATAAATGACGAGAGCCGAAAAACGATCGATCTCCTGCCCGTAGTCTCGCTCGCTGCGTTCAGGATGCTGGTAGGCACGGTGGCCGGTTTCCGTAGCGTCGCGGCCCTTCAGGGCCGGCACCCACATGCCGTCGTAGTCCACCAACAGGATCGATCCGCCGCGCACCAGGATATTCCCGTGCTGTAAATCGCCGTGCGCGACCTGACGGGCTTCGAGGTCGCGAACGAGCGTCACCCATTTTGCCCGCAATGCCGCGAGTGAGACCCCATAGCGCAGATGCTTCTCGATATGAGTATGGAGCAGGTCGCCATTCGCCCACTGCATTTTCACGATGGGGAACCAGTTGGCGCGAATTTGAATGCCCTGTTTGAGAAAGCGAAAATTGACATCGTAGGGCAAGCGGACCTGGTGAAGATGTTTGGAGATCGCCTCGTACCGTTCGGCATGGTCGCTGATGGGGCGCAGGAAGCAGCGAATCGCCCAGGTCTTACTGAATATTAGGCCCGGCTGCTTGGCCTTGTAGACCACCGCGTTGCCGCCGGTGGCCGGTTTTGGCATCCCGAACCGATCGAGCTCGAGCGCGACCGCTTTCAGTCCTGGGTCGGCAAACGCCTTGGGCGGGTGCTGCACCGCCTCATGGTATTCGGTCAGGTCTGGCCAGGCCCCCATCGCTACCTCTCCTTCGCATCAACCGGTGACGCGTGATGAATGATGCGCACAAGGGTAAAGTCGTCGTTACGCAATCCATGCTTGCGGCCGTAGGCGACCATTGCGGCAAAGCTCTCAGGCGTACCGAGCTTCCGGTACAGCCACTTCCATAATGGTCGCCCTGCTTCATGCTGTTTCAGCAGCCAGGCGGCCACCGCATCGGTGGCGAGCAGCAGCATGTCGCCATCGCGTAGGCTACCCGTGCTGATTTGTATCCGTTCGTTCAGTGATTCGCCGTCCGACCGTGAGCCGATCAAATACGGGCTCATCGTGAATTCCGAAGATTTCTGCAGGGGAAACGTGTTGACCACCCGCATCCCTTCACCGACGTCATCGACCTGCATGAAGCAGCAGTCACCGACGGCCAGCGCCGTCCAACGGTTCGTGTGAGCGTCGATCTGGACACCGAGAAACGCCGCAAAGGCACCCTGCTCGGCCTTTTCGCTGGCGAACCAGGGGAGCGGTCGGCCCGCCAATCTTCGCTGCCAGAGGCGGCGCGCCGGCTGCAACTGCGCAAAAAACTCTGCCCCGGCGAGCTCGCTGCGCACATAGCTTTCGGCCAGCAGCACCGCCCATAACTTGGCAAAACTGCTTTCGGTGGCGCCGTCGGCCACCGCCACGCGGATGCCGACCGGGGTGCGCGTGTGCCGATGCGCCGAGGCGTCCTCGTACTCCTCGAGGCTATTGCCCGACTTGGGGCAGCAGAAGACCTTGATGTCGCAGTCGTTAGCCGCCGGGGCCGCCGTGTCCACTGCAGCCGTACTCAGCGCAGACGCACCTGAGCCGGCCGCGTGCCGATATCGAGAAAATGGATGACGTGCAACGGTTGCGCGTTGAAGATGAATCCGCGCGAGGTGTCCGTGGCCGGCAAGCCCAGCTCTGTCGCGCGTGCAACCATGAACGGTGTAAGCGTCGATGAGGCTTCAAACAGCGCTTTGGCATACTGATCCGGGAGTTTGCCGCCGTTGCCCGGTAATTCGATCGATGGTCCTGCGGTCGACGAAAGATGGATGTTGAAGAGCAACACCGCGCCGTCCTCGCCGCTGACCGCGGTCAATTTCCGCGCCTCGGGCACGAGATCGCCGTCCGTCGCCTCGCCGTCGGTGATGTTGATGACGATCGGCGGAAATCCCTGCGGATGCTCCTGGCACCACGTCTCGACGATCTTGGTGGCCTCTTTGATCGCGGCGCACATCGGCGTGCCCCCTTTCCAATAGGGGTCGAACCAGACCGGAAATTTCACGGTCTGGTCCATCACTCCGCCGGCGCCATCGTCCGATTGCTTTACCCGCTCTTCGATGCGCAACGGCTTGTTCGCCAATTCGCTGATCGGGACCAGAGAGCGCCCGCTCAGCTCACCGCCGAGCGCCGGTTTACAGCTGTCTTCGCTGTAGCCGAGCACACCGACATGAAAGTAGTCGTAAATGGAATCCGATTTGGCGCAACGGATGGACAGATTATGAATCAGCTTATTGAGTATCGTCGCCAGCTCCTCGGCTTTCTTTCTGCCATTCGCTCCGCCGCCAAACGGGTCTTCCATCGACTCTGACTGGTCGACCAGAAACAAGAAACAACCTGGGTTCTTACGACTGATTTCGGCCTGGTATGCCATGGTTTTTCTCCATTGTTGGCAACGTCATTCGCTCGTTCGGGCGTTCAGAGGGACCTTGATCATGGTGTCCGGGCGTTTCTGCGACATGTGATCGAACGCACGCAAGGCCGGGTCAGCCACCCACCTTCGTCAACGTGCCCCTGAGACCGGACAGCGGATTCCCACTCCGCGGCGCCACTCCAACTCTATTCTCCGGACCTGAGCGGACAGGTTTGCCAAACCGACAGGGCGCCGATGCTCGTCGGGACGCCACTTGCGGATAAGGTGTCTGCCAAAGTTGCCCTGGGCCTGGCTCGCCCTACGTGCGTTTCTTGGGGTTAGGAGCGTTTTACAAGCTTTCACGCGCCTACCCCTCTTGGAATCTCACCTTGTATAGCGACTCTTCCCTGAAGTATGATCAAGGCGATCACCTGCCATAGACACCCCTCTCGTAACTGTCAGCCCGGTCCGATTCAGATGGTCATGAACTTCCTGATTGAGGTTGATATGCCTGAGCGCTGGAGCGTGGCGATTCTCGAAGAGCGAGATCTAGGGTGAGGCGAGCTGGAATTGCGGTTGCACTCCTCGCGGTCTGTGCCGCCGCACGCCTCGCGGCCCAGACCATCGACACGATCGTCGTGGTTCGGCACAACGTGTACGATCGCAAGCGTGACGCCCCGAAGGTCGTTGCGGGGGTGGGGAACGCTCTGCACATCACCACGCAGGCTTGGGTCGTGCGCCGCACGCTCCTGATCAAGCGCGGCGACGCTTACGACTCCGCCAAGGTGGCCGAAAGCGAGCGGGCGCTGCGAGCGCTCACGATTTTTCGCTCGGTGCGCATCGACACGGTCCGCGTGCCGGATGGCCGGCTCGCCCTGCGGGTGGAGACCGACGACGCCTGGAGCACGATTCCCGACTTCGACTATTCGTCCGTGGCGGGCGATGTGCTGTGGGCGGTGGCGTTCACGGAAGCGAACCTGCTGGGCACGGGCACATCGCTCACGGGGCGCTACGAGAAAACTCCTGATCGTCACAGCGTGAGCGTCGGCTACTCGAGCACCGGCATCCTGGGGCACCGCACCATGATCGCAGGTGAGTACAAATCCATTTCGGACGGAGACAGCGGTTCTTGGTCGGTGGGCGTCCCGTTTTATGAGACGGTCGCGCCACGCTCGCTCGTGACGAACGGCATCGCGACGAAGGCGCGCGTGCTGCAGTTCCAAGACGGCGTCCTCCGGGATAGTGTGCAGCATCGCGAGTTGCAGCTTGGCCTCTCCGGTGGCGTCGCGCTCAAGACGAGCCGGGTGAGCTACACGCGGCTCTGGTTCGACGCGGTATGGCGGCGGGAAGACTTCGACTCGGCCTCAGCCGTGCCGTTCCCCCGCTCGCAATTTGGGACCGTGGGCGCCGGCATCGAGCTCAAACAGGTGCGTTTTCAGGTGCTGGAGAACTTCAATGCGTTCGCCCACCAGGAAGACGTGGACCTGTCGCAGATCCTGCGGCTCGGCGTCTGGGTGGCGCCGCGGGCCTGGGGTTACAAGTCCGACAGTGCGGGAGTCGGTCCCGAGCTGAGCGCGCAGCTGAGTACCATCTGGCGCGACGGGTTCGCGGTGGCGCGCGGGCAGGTGGACGGCGTGGTGACGGGGGCAGGGGCTCTGGACTCGGGGCGCGTGTTCGGCAGCGTGACGCTCGCGAGCCAGAACCTGGCCCGCCAGACGCTCATTTTGCACCTGGAGGGCGGCGCCCTGAAGCACCCCAGGCCGGGCGACGAATTCGACCTGTGGCGCGACTCGAAGGGGCCCCGCCTGTTCGGCGCGCACGCCTTCACGGGCACGCGCGAGGCGTGGGTCGCGCTCGAGGACCGCGTGGTGCTCAAGGACGAGGTGTGGGGCCTGTTTGGCGTCGGCGTGGCGCCGTACTTCGATTACGGCGGCGCCTGGTGGGACTACGAGCCGACGCGCCTGGGTGGGGACGCCGGGCTCGCCCTCCGGCTCGGTCCCACCCGCTTGACCATCACCGACGTCGGCCAATTCGCCCTCGGCTATCGTTTTGGCAAGGGATTCACCGGCCGGCACTGGGCGTTCACCGCGACGGGAAACATTCTGTATTGAAGAGAGCCCCGGCAGCGCGCACCTCAGGCGCGGCGTCAGGTGAATGGTTGCGTGCGCCGCTCGCCGTGGACCCCGTCGATGCCCTCGCTGGCCGGGGGATCGCCTAGGTCGGTGCTTCGTGCGCAGCACCGCGAGAACCAGGAGCTGCGGGCTGACACCAGCCACCCTTTCGTGGGGTAGGCGGGCACCCTTTGCGAATTTAGTCTTGACGGAACGGGATCGTTCTGAATTCCCTTGGTACCGCGGCTCCCCTAGGATTCCCTCGATGCCCTGGCAGCCACCGCGTGAGTGGTATGCATGAACCGGGTGCTTGTCGTCACATAAGCACGCCTTGCTGCCCTTGCGAGGAGACTGGTGTCATTCTTGTTGAGGAAATTGGTGTCTTGGGCGGCGATTCGCTGACCAGCCGTAAGCAAGAGATACCCGGGAGGGGCAACTCGAAGCACGATGCTGCGGTGGTTTGGCGTACGATGTTGTGCGCCCGGCCTTGCTGGAGCCTGCCTGACGCGCCGCGACACGCCCAGCGCGGCTTTCATACTTTCGTGGGTTGAAACGCTGGCTCGGCGAATGCGTCAGCCCTTAAGGGCTGTAGATTAGCCGTGCCGTGGTGTGTGAGGCAAACGCTTTTCCTGAAATGGGGGTCGCTATGAACCTCGCCAAGAGTGTTGCCGGGGCCTTGCTAATCGGTCTGGTCCCGGTCTCGGCGGTACTGGTGCCCGGCGCGACCATATCCGTACCCAGCTCCACCGCGGCGACCGAGCCCGATCTGACCGGTGTCGTGCTCCATGACTCGCTCATCCCATTTGTCATCTTGGACTCGCTTCGCCGTGTGGTGTGCCGAGGTAGACTGCAGGATCGGGTCGTCCGCTCGAATCAGACTGGATTGCTCCATTTCTATTATCGGATTCGAGGTGACCGTCGCCGCCAGCGCGGGCGCATCCGCTCGGGCGTGACGTTGAGCTTCGGGCTCGCCACCCTGAGTGTCGGCTACCGGCTCGACGGCTTGGGAGTGGTGAATCCCACCAGTGCGACCCGCACCGCCGACACAGTCCAGTTCGATTTCAAGAGTCCGCTGAGCTGCGGTGCGGAGTCGCGGTTCTTTTTCATCAAGACCAACGCGAAGAACTTTGGGCCGGGGCAAACGGCGCTCGTGTTGTCCGGTGGTCAGTCCGTGACGCTCAACACGGTCGCGCCTGTGCCGTAGAGTCCGCCGAGCACCCACTTTCGCGCTCTCGGACGTTCTGTGCTATCTTCTCCCCGCACCGCGCTTGCGACCGGCCGACTCACATCGGGCCCGAAGGGCGCGTGCCCATACCCTCATAGGAGCTCGCACATGCCGCGGATTCTCCATGTCGCGCTGTTCGCCAGCGGATTGACGTTCGTTGCCGCGCGGGTCGGTTTCGCGCAAGGCGCCCCGGCCGCGCCGGCCGCGTCGGCCGCGCCCGCCGCACACGGCGGCGCCCACATCAGTGAAGCGATCACGCATACCCAGGAAGCGATCAAGGAGGGCCAGGCGGGCCACGCCGACGGCGTTGCGAAGCACGCCGAGCTCGCGCTGAAGCACGCCGAGCTCGGCCAGAAGGAGAAGGCGAGCCCCCATACGGAGTTGGCCATCAAGAGCCTCAAGGATGCGGTCGAGCACGGCAAGCTCGGCCATGCCGACGTCGCAACGAAGGCCGCGCAGACGGCGCTCGAGCACCTGCAGGCGAAGTAACAGGGCGGGTTCGTCTAGCACATCCCATTTCGAGGGAGGACCCGATGAGGACGCGCACGCTGCTAACCCTCGCTTTGGTGGTACCGACCGTTGTATCCGCGCAGGCCAAGAAGCATGGGGCGGCGATGCAACGCACGGTGACGGTGGCGTTGCCGGATCAGCTGACGTGGGGACCGGCGCCCGCCGTGCTGCCCGCGGGTGCGAAGCTCGCCGTTTTGGAAGGAGATCCGACCAAGTCCGGCGCGTACACGATGCGGCTGCTCATGCCCGACGGCTACAAGATCTCACCGCATTTCCACGGGGGGGTAGAGCACGTGACCGTCGTCAGCGGCGCTCTGATGGTCGGTATGGGCGACACGTTCGACGAGGCGCAAATGAAGACCTTGCCGGCGGGTACGTTCGCGGCGATCCCCGTGGGGATGCATCACTATGCGAAGGCCCAGGGCGAAACGGTCCTGCAACTGCACGGAACCGGGCCTTGGCGCTTGAGCTACGTGAATAAGGCGGACGACCCCCGGAAGAAGGCTGCCACAATGTAGGTCGAGGGCTCTGGATCGCCGGTCAGGGGAAGCAGCATGAAATGGTCCTGGAGACTTGGCTCGGTGGCGGGCATCGGCCTGTACGTGCACGCCACGTTTTTGCTGCTCCTCGCGTGGATCGGTGTCACCGACTGGTTGGCGGGCGGGACCGCTGCGGCGCTCGACGGCATCGCGTTCATCCTCGCCCTGTTTGCCTGCGTCGTCCTGCACGAGCTCGGCCACGCACTCACGGCCCGACGCTACGGCATCCGCACCCGCGACATCACGCTGCTTCCCATCGGTGGCGTGTCCCGGCTCGAGCGCATACCCGACGAGCCGCGCCAGGAAGTGTGGGTGTCGCTCGCGGGCCCGGCCGTGAACGTGGTGATCGCAGGCGTGCTCTACGCGTGGCTCTCACTGTCGCGCGCCTGGCAACCGCTTGCCACGCTCACGATGGCCGGCGGTCCCTTCCTCCAGCGTCTTCTGGTTGTGAATGTTTCGCTCGCCGTGTTCAACCTGCTCCCCGCCTTCCCGATGGACGGCGGGCGCGTGCTGCGGGCGCTGCTCGCGCTGCGGCTGGACTACGTCCGCGCCACGCAGGTTGCGGCGCAGGTCGGTCAGGCGATGGCCCTGGCGTTCGGGCTGATCGGCCTGTTCGCGAACCCGTTCCTCCTGTTCATCGCGCTGTTCATCTGGATCGGCGCGGCCCAGGAAGCCAGCATGGTGCAAATGCGCACGGCGCTCGGCGGCATTCCGGTGAGCCGCGCCATGCTAACCGACTTCCGCACCGTGGCGGCCGACGACCCGGCGCAGCGGGTGCTCGACCTGATCCTCGCGGGCTCGCAGCAGGACTTCCCGGTCGTACAGGGGAGCAACGGAGCCCGGGTAGCGGGTGTGTTGCTGCGCGCCGACGTGCTGAAAGCACTGGCGCAGCGCGGCTCGGATTGGCTGGTGCGCGACGTCATGCGCCGCGAGTTCGAGGTCGTGGATGCCGCCGACATGCTGGACAGCGCCCTCGCGCGGCTGCAATCATGCGATTGTCACGCGCTGCCGGTGACCAGCCGCGGTACGCTGGTCGGCCTCCTCACGATGGACAACGTGGGAGAGTTCCTGCGCATCCAATCGGCCCTGGAACGCCCGCCGCGCCGCCGGGCGGCCTAGCGGCCCAACTCCTTCACCTTGTAGACGCGCCACGCGGCGATTTCGCGAGTAAACTCGCGGCTCGGCATCTGCCCGGAAACGGGCGTAGCAACGCCGCTTGAGCGGCAGACGCCGAGTCGCGGCTTCAGCCGCGGCATGCGTTCCCCCGGGTGGCCTAGACCGCGACGGCTGCTGGGGCCGGTCCCGCGTCCACCAGCCGTTTCGTGACCGGTTCGACGCGGACGTTCAATCCTTCCAAGGTCCGCGAACCCAGTAGCACGAGATCGCCCGGCTCGCCGAAGACCACTTCATCAGCCGCTCGCTTTCCCGCGACAGAGACCAGCACGCTTCCGGTCCACCGCGCTAGAATGGTGCCGTCGGCTTGCCGAAAGGACCACTGGTTATTGCGCACTACGCCCAAGGATTCGAGTACCGGCGCCGGAACCCAACTCAACTCCGCGCGGGTGTCCACCAGGACGGATCTGAGAGTGCGTTGGTCGCCCGGTCGCGCCGGATTCTCGACCACCATGTCCACTCGGAAGGCCCCCATGTTGTCTGGCATAGTACCTCCTGAAGCCACGCCGAGTGGTACCATAGTGTTTCCGAGCGTGTCAACCTCACGCGGAGCACGGCGGACGCGTGGGGCGGATGCTCGTCCGTGGGCGAGTTGACGCCGCGTTGACCAAGCGCGCGCAGATTCGCTTGCCATGCCCGCCGAGCCCGCCTACGTTCCTCGCATGAGCCCTCCCGCGCTCATGACTGCGGACGAGTTGCAACACGTCTACATCCCAGACAAACGCGTGGACCTGGTCCGGGGAGTGCTCGTCGTCCGCGAGCTGCCCGGGTTCAGGCACGGTCTGGTTACCACGGAACTCCTGGTTCGCCTGGACGGACACGTGCGCACGGCCGCCCTCGGTCGAGTGCTCCCTGAGGTGGGGTTCAAGCTCACCCGCGATCCGGACACCGTGCGGGGTCCGGACGTCGCGTTCATTAGCTCCGGTCGGCTTCCCGACGCTGAACCCGCGGGATTCGCCGACTTCGCCCCGGACTTGGTGGTCGAAGTGGTGTCACCCGGCGATCGCCCCGGCCAAGTCCTCGCTAAGGTCGCCGACTGGCTCTCGGCCGGCACCAGACTCGTCTGGGTGTTGGACCCGGCTCGGCGGGTCGCCCGCGTGTATCGGGACGACGGCACGGAGCAGATCCTGAGCGCGGACGGGAGCCTCGACGGAGGCGACGTGCTCCCCGGGTTCTCCTGCCCTCTCGCCGAGATCCTCTAAGCTCACGAACTTGGTCGCGATCCGCTCGCTCGCTTGCCTAAGAGAGAGAACAAGGGAACAACGGGGTGGTCGGGGTTCACCCGCTAGGCGACCCGGCTGGGGATATCGTCGGCGCGCTGGCTGGCGCGAAACTCGATGATGCGTACGTCAGCGAGTCCGTTGCGGCAAAACGGATCTTCGGCCATGATGCTCGCGATCTGCTCGCGCGCTTCGGCCAGGGCCACGATGATCCCTCCGGTGCGGGGGATTTGTCGCCCGGAGATCACGAAATTGCCAGACGCATAGTACTTCTTCAAGAAGGCGACATGCGCGCGCATGTGAGCGTCGATTTGCGCGAGTGGGGCTTTGTAGGTGAGCTCGACGATGAACATCGCCACCTCGGGAACGCCTATCACGTTTGGTAACGCTAACCCCGGGCGCCCAGATTCGCTTGCCATGCCCGCCGAGCCCGCCTACGTTCCCGCAAAGTCTGCGCCCTTCGCGCCGATGATCGCGGACGAGTTGCTCCACGCCCACCTCCCCAACAAGCGCTCGGAGCTGGTTCGAGGCGTGTTGCGGGTGCGCGAGCCCGCCGGCTCGATGCACGGGCGAGTGGCGATGAATCTGGGCGCCGAGCTGCGTGCCCATGCGAAAGCCACGGACGCAGGAGTTGTGTTCGCGGCCGAGACGGGCTTCAAGCTGCAGACCGATCCCGATACGGTCCGGGGACCCGATGTCGCCTACGTCGCCAAGGGGCGCGCGCCGCCACCCGACGCGACGGGGTTCGCCGAGCTGGCTCCCGATTTGGTGGCGGAGGTCTTGTCGCCCGACGACCGTCCGGGCGAGGTCCTCGCCAAGGTTGCCGATTGGCTATCCGCCGGCACGAGGCTCGTGTGGGTCGTTGATCCGGCCCGGCGCGTGGCCCGCGTATATCGGGACGACGGCACGGAGCAGGTCCTGAGCGCAGACGAGAGCCTCCACGGAGGCGACGTGGTCCCCGGCTTTTCGTGCCGCCTGGCGGACATTCTCTAGGATGACAACCCTTCGATCCACCCCGGACTTGCGTCCGGGGTCAGTTTCCTTCGGGTCTTACTGACCCCGGGCGCGAGCCCGGGGATCACGGAAAACCAGGTGAGACCGGCGGCGTGCCCTAGGGCTTGGCGATCAGGGCACGGACGTGCGGCGCGTCCTGCTTGGGGAGCACGTCCAACTTGTGCAGGGCCGTGTACGCCGGCACCACCCGGCCGGCCAGCGTACTTTCTGGCGAGCCGGTGGTCGAGTCCTTGTGGAGTAGGAACGTGCCCTCCTGACCGACCGTGAACCGCGGCGTGCCGACCCAGGCCACGTCGCGGGAGCTCGGGAACCGCACCACGACCTGCTCCCCCGCCCGCGCGCCCTTGATGCCGTCGTCGACCTGAATGATCGCTTCCTGCCACTCGGGGTCGTGCTCGCTGATCCGTTTGGGACGTGTGGGAGGGGACGCGGGCGCCAGCTCGGCCGGACGCACCTGTTCCACCCGACCTGCGACCACCATGGCCGCCCGCTGAAGGTGTGCCTTGAGCTCCGCGTCGTCTGCGGAGAGCCGAGCCTTGACCACCGCTGCCCCTTGAGCCGTTGTGTCCACCGGGGAATGCCCCGGCTCGTGACCGACCTCACGTACCGCCACGCCCCGACCGAAGATCCAACCCGTCGTGTAGAAGGTGGCCTGCGTTCCGGGCTTGGGCGAGCCCGCTTGCACGGCCTGGACGGTGACGGAATCGCCCGCCGCCAGCGCGACCGCGGCCGGCTTCTCGAGTACCTGGTCGACCCGGACGACACTCGTGCGGGCCGATGCGGGGAGCTCGGGGGCGGCGACCGCGCCGACCTGGGTGACGGTACCGATGAAGATGATGTCGGACTGCTTCACGAGCGCCGTCCGGTTCATCTGGGCCACTGCCGCAGATCCGGGTAAAGCGAGCGCGAAGACGAGGAGAATCGCTGACCGGGTGTACATGGTACCCTCACTGCGCCCAATGTGTCGTCCTGGCGTCATGGCAGAACGGGGACGCTGAAAAAGAACGGATCGATCGACACGGCCACCGTGGCGCCCGAGCCGTCGAGCAGGCGATGCGTCGCGAAGTCCACCCGGCGTTGATACACCACGCCTTGCGGGAAGTTGGCGGAATCGGGCGCATTGCTCGCCGAAAAGATACCCAGGAACTGGTTCTCGCGGGTGAGCAGGCCGTTGTAATCGCCGATGTAGGGGAGGAACTGGAAGGCCGGCGTCGTCGCGGGAACGGTGGCAAGGGTCACGTCCTGATGGGTGGCGAAGCCGTCGCGGGACTGCTCCAGACGCGTCACCCAGCGGCTCGAGTCCGCGGAGCCCGTGACCTGCTGATACAAGAGGCCCACCGTGCCGTCGCGCGCGACCGCCAGGCTCGCGTTGGTGGCGTTCGTCACGGTGCGAAGGTCGCCGCTCCATGTCGCGCCGCGATCGGTCGAGCGCCGCACGTGCACCGTGTAGATGTCCCCTGTCCCGACGCGGTCGGCCCACGCCAGGTACACGGTGTCGCTGTGGAGCGCGTCCACCGCGATCGACAGGGTGGACCCGATACGCTCCTGTCCCAGGGTGGGCGCGTTGGACCAGGGGATGGTCACATGCGTCGCGACGAGGCGGCCGGGAAGGGAATCCGACGGGTCGCGCAGGTGGCGGAAAGGGTTCGCGCCGGCCGCGCCGCTGTCGTCGCGCACCACCACGACGTCGCTCGTCACATCCGATCCCTGCTGCGAGCGCCAGCCGAAGTAGGCGACGTACACGGTGTGATCCTGGGCCACGGCGGGACGGATGGACGGGCCGTTCTGGCCCAAGGTATTACGACTTTCGATACGACGGGACGTATAGGTCGCGCCCCCGTCGAGCGAGACGTCCACGGTGGCAGTGCGCCCGTCGGGAGCGGCGAAATCATTGATGCCGAGATACAGTCGATCTGCGCTCGCGGCCGCGCCCCCCCGGATGAACGGCTGATCGACGTCGGCGCGCGACCCCTGGAGCGTCATCGTCGTGATCGAGCGCAAGTCGGTCGTCTTGAGCTCGTTCAAAGGGACGCCGGGCACTTTCAGTATGCCGGCGTAGAGCACGGGGGGATTCGCGCCGACGACGTGGGTGATGTCGGCCGTCATCGCCTGGCTGGGGAGCGTGTTACGGAGCGTCCAGGAATTGCCTCCATCCTCGGAGACGTAGATGGGCGCGGTGGCACTGTTAGGCCCGCCGGGATTAGGGGTGAAGGCGGAGGCCGCCATGAGCTGCGGGTCGGACGCGTACAGGGCCAGAAACGGCTCGGCGTCCTGCCAGGTCTCGCCGGAGAGCGAGGCGGGGATCACGTCCACGACCCGGGCGCCCGCCACCTTGGGTGGAGGCGCGTGCTCGCCTGACTGCTGGCAGGCGGCGAACAACGCCACGGCGACGGCAAACGGTCCAACCTGCATGGGCATGCTCTCCTACACTGGGTGACCTTGAAGGAGAACGGTAAACTAACCCCTCGGTGGGGTATAACGCGAAATGCCACGATCCGCGCTGGCCGTCACGATCCTGCTGGTCGGGAGCTCATCTCTCTCCTGTCGCCGCGATGCGCCTCGACCAGCCGCCGCGGCACCCCAGGACACGGGCTTCGTCGGCACGATGGCGCCTCTCGACCGGGCTCGGCCACGCCAGCCCGGCGCGGCCACGAGGCTCCGTGCCGTCGATGCGGTCACCGGCCAGGGGTATGACCGCATCGTGTTCGAGTTCGCCGGCGACAGCGTGCCCGGGTATCACGTCGAGTACGCACGCGGGCCGGTGCGCCGCTGCGGCTCGGGAGACCCGGTGCCGCTCGCGGGGAATCAGGCCCTGGTGGTGCGCTTCGGGCCCGCGCGCGCGCATGACGACCAGGGCAATCCTGCACCCACACAGCGCGATCGCGTACTCGGGCTCTCCGCCGTCAAGGAGCTCAAGCTGGTGTGCGACTTCGAAGGCCAGGTCGCGTGGGTGCTCGGCGTCGCCGCGGCCGCACCGTATCGGGTGTCGGAGCTCGCGACGCCCGCGCGATTAATGTTGGACGTGAGACATGGGCCGTAAGGCACCGTACACGCTGGTTGGCAGCATCCTCCTGCTCGTCGGCGCCGCTGCCTGCCGCCAGACGCCCGTGCAACCCTGTTCCACGCCCGCGGGCGCGGCCCAAGGCCTATCGCGCATTCCTCTCGGAGCGTCGCCGTTCGACTCCGCCTTTCGTGCCGCCGGCGCCGAATTCGCAGTCCCGCCCGCCGTGCTCGCAGGTGTCGGCTGGGCGGAGACACGCTGGCAGATGATCCAGGGCGGCGAGGAGCTCCCCGGCCTCGCGCCCGCGTTCGGCGTGATGGCGTTGCGGGGTGGCGCACTCGAGCGGGGCGCTGCGCTCGCCCGAGTGTCGGTCGAGGCCGCGCGCCGCGACCCCGTCGCGAATATCCGCGCCGCGGCGGCGCTGCTCGACGCCTACGCACGCGAGGCCAGCATCGATCGCACCCGACTCGCCGAATGGGGTCCCGTGATCTGGCGCTACAGCGGCCTCGAGCGCTCCGACGCCCGATCCGCCTACGCGCGCGAGGTGGATCGTACGTTCGACCGGCCGGCGCTCGCTCCCTTGATCGGCACCGGCCCCTGCCCGCCGACTGGAGGGGGAGGGGGGGCGCCGGATTACGCGCCCGCGGTGTGGCGGCCGTCGCCGAACTTCGACCAACGGGCCGGCGACTCGACCGGCGTGATTCACATGCTGATCATCCACACCTGCGAAAGCAACTACGTGAGCTGTTGGAGCTGGCTCGTGAATCCCGCGGCGCAGGCCAGCGCCCACTATGTCGTGAACGAGGACGGGACCGAGATCTCACAGCTCGTGCGCGAAGCGAACCGCGCGTGGCACATTGCCGCTCTCTACGACTGCACTCTGAACCGCCGTCACGAGTGCTGGCGCAACGGCGTGCAGAGCAACCACTTCACGGTGGGAATCGAGCACGCCGGCTTCGCATCGCAGAGCTCCTTCCCCCCGTCACAGCTCGAGGCGTCGGCTGCGCTCGCCTGCAACATCACGCGCACGCACGCGATTCCGCGCGATTGGCAGCACATAGTCGGCCATGGACAGCTCCAGCCGGCCGACCGCACCGACCCGGGACCGAACTGGCCCTGGATCAGCTATCTCCACCGCGTGCAGGCGATCTGCGGTGAGGTCGTAATCGACGACTCGGCGCAGTTCAACGACACGCTGGTCGCCGTCGCCACAGTGCCGGCCGGCTGGGCCGCCTCGGACACGACGCCCGACTTCTACGGCGGCGGCTATCGCTGGGCGTCTACCCAGCCCGCGGCGACAGACGCCGCGGTCTTTTCGTTCCGCCTCACCGCCGCCGAGCCCCGCACCATCGATGTGCGCTGGACCAGTGGCGCGAACCGCTCACCCGTCGCCACGTACGCCGTCGTCACCTCCGCAGGTGACACCGTCGCGGTCGTGTCCCAGGATCAGCGTAGCGGCGGCGGGACGTGGCACACGCTCGGCACCTGGACGTTCCCGGCGGGATGGAATCGAGTCGCGCTCGAGCGGCGCGGCGCGGTCGGCCCGGTGGTCGTGGCGGACGCGGTGCGGGCGCGGCGCTAGCGCACCAGTACGCAGGGAACGTCGCCACGAAGGATTAGGAATCCGGGCGTTACGTCCCACGGAGACCACCAGGAGCGACCATGTTGCACGCCGCCCTCCTCGCAATCGCTCTAGTCGTCCAACAGCAATGGGTTCACCTCGGCACCCGGCGCGTGAGCTCGAGCGGAGAGCGCGACATCATCCGGGCGTCGGGTGAGAATCGGTTCAAGCGCATCCGCCTCGTGGTCGAGGGCAACCTGGAGCTGTTCGACCTGAGGATCACCTTCGCGGACGGCACGACCTTCTCACCCAGCGGGCGATTCACGTTCACGGGAAATTCTCACAGCCGCGTGATTGCCCTGCCGGGAGCCGCGCGCGTCGTCAGGTGGATCAACTTTTTCTACCGCAGCCTCCCGAGTGGCGGACATGGGGGAGCCACCGTCCACGCCTACGGTCACCGATGAAGCGCGGCGGCGTTTGCGGACCACCAGGCTGGCGCCAGGGGTACTAACCCCGAACGAGCCGGATCTCTGGGAGGACCGGTACGTGGTCCGGGGTGGGTAGGTGCTTGGCCAGCGGCCGCAGCCCCGGGCAGGGAAGCTGCGGCCGCGTGGTTTACGGGGCTCGGATTGCCCGATAGGAGGGTGCCATGAATGCAGCAGAAAAAGCCGTGCTGACCACTGCGTTTGAAACGTTGGGGCCCGAGCGCGTGATGCGCGGCCTCAAAGCGAGAGGGCACAGTTGGAGCGACTGCTTCCTCGCCCTCGTGATCGCGGGCGAGCCTGGCGCGGCGTCGCTCGACCTGCAGAAACGCTGGCGCAAGGAACACTCCGTCAGCATGATGCTCCGCCTGCCAGTCCGAACGGTGACCCAAATCGTGAGTATGTGGGACCACGACGAGACGTCGTTCCGGTCGCTCGCAGTAGAATGGCTGGAGCTCAACCGCGTGGCCACAGCACCGCACGCGCCGGCGAGCGCTTGACACAAGGATAACCCGCGGCCCATGGCTGCGCTCGAAGAGTGACAGCGGCCCTCAAAGCGTCTCCTACTGTTGCTGTGCCAGCACCACCTGCGGCAAGGGCGCTCCTGAGCTGGTCTGGTTGATCGTGTCGTCGGTGTAGATCACCGCCGCCTTGTCGCTCCCCGGGTCGAGCGCGACCTGGAACAGGTCCAAGAGATTGCGCGTCCCCCGCGCGCACGCGACTCCCCGAGTGCAAATCACGCCCACGTGATTGGGCGTGTTGCTGACTCGACTCTGCTGGAAGGCGCCACCGTTGACCGCCTGCGCCAGGTACACGTTCCACACCGCGGTCAGGTCGTCCTTGCTCGACGCTGTGGTGCCGTAGTAGGCGAGATCCACCACGCCGTCGCGGGCGGCGAGCCATGGAAACAGCGCCGTACTGGCGGGGGCCACGTTGACGGTCACCGCCGGCGACCAGGTCACCCCATGATCGCTCGACGTCGAGTACGACACGGTGTGCCCATCGGACCAGGCCGCATGCACGGTGCCGTTCGTGGGTTCCACCGCGACCGTCGGGAAGACGTTGTTCAGCCCGACCGGCGTCGCGGCGTGGAACACGAGCGCGGTCGTCCAGCTCAATCCACCGTCGGTGCTCCGCGAGACGTAGATATGGTCAAAGTCGGTGGTCTTGGCCTTGAGGATCCCGACCTCGCCCGCAGCGTAGATGTCATACACAGTGTGGCTCAGCGGGTCGGCTGCCAGGTTCCCCTGATCATTATTGAACGTGGATTGCCCGGTGATCTGCCCCTGCCCCACGATCGGGTCGCCTACGCGTCGCCACGTGAGACCGTCATCGTCCGAGCGCTGTACGTGAATGAGCGTGCTGTTCCCGGCGTCGTGATACGAGATGAAGACGCGCGACCCATCGGACGTGATCCAGGGCCGGTCACTCTCGGTGAGATCGATGATCTGCGAGCGGCACGTCGCGGCGCTGAAACCGGCGGCGGCGTTTGGACAGGAGATGGCGGACACGCCGAGCTGACCGGTGCGGAGCGTCTGATTGCCGAGGAACAGCAACGTGGTGAGGTGCAGCGCTCCGGTCGACCCGAAGTCGACATCGGCGTCCTCTCCACCGAACTCGATCCGGCCCGGCTGCTGTAACGCGGCGTCGATGATGCCCTGGAAGGTCGGCGTGGCGCCGAACGGGCCGGTCCAGAGACTCGTCCCGAATTGCCGGTCAGGCGCCAAGCCCAGACTGAGGCCGACCATTCCCATCGCGCCGTTCGCGGCGATCGCGATCTCCGGCTCGCTGTTGCCGTCGGGCCGGAGCAGCGGCGTGTTCGTGAAGCTGAGGGTCGGCAATGTCGTCTGCGCGACCACCGTCGGTCCGGATGGCACGGGTTGTCGGACATCTTGGCACGCAACGGTGAGGAGCACGGCGGAAACAGCGACGAGGAGCGGGCGCTTCATGGCGTACCACCTCCGTTCAGGACCGATTCTGCGACTTGTGACGCTACCCATCTGTCCCGAGCGGCGGCAAGGCGCGCGAACGTTTCAAGGCGAACGCAACTAATCCTCCGAGCGATGCTCCTTGACAATCACGGTCCGTGTGGTACACTGGTAACCACATGGTTACCAATGCCGCATCCCTCGACGCCGTCTACTCCGCCCTCGGCGACCGCACCCGGCGGGCCATCCTCACCCGGCTCGCCGCCCGGGAGCACACGGTCGGCGAGCTGGCCGAGCCGTTCGCCGTGTCCCGCCCCGCCATCTCGAAGCACCTGCGGGTGCTCGAGCGGGCCGGGCTGGTGCGCCGCACGCGCCAGGGCCGCCGGTCGCGCTGCCGGCTCGAACCCAAGCCCCTCGCCGCGGCCGCCCGCTGGCTCGAGCACCACCGCCGGTTCTGGGAGGACCGGCTCGCACGGTTGGATGCATTCCTGCAAAGCCAGAAACGCAAGGAGGAAGAGCATGCCCACGACAACTAGCGCCGCGCCCAAGCTCCTCGAGCTCACGGTGTCGCGCACGATCGACGCTGCCCCCGCCGCCGTGTTCGACGCCTGGGTCGACCCCGCGAAGGTCAGCGCCTGGTTCGGCGCCGCCCGCGTGATCATGAACCCCGTCGTCGACGGCCTCTACTACATCGGCGTCAAGCACCAGGGCCGGAACTGGCCGCACTACGGCCGGTTCCTCCGGATCGAGCGTCCGCGCCTGGTCGAGCAGACCTGGATGTCCGAGAGCACCCATGGCCTCGAGTCCATCGTGACCTTCAGCATCGCGCCACAGGGGAGGGCCGGCTCGGAGGTCACGATCCACCACACCGGCCTACCCGACGAGAAGGAACGGCGCAACCACAAAGACGGCTGGACCAGCCTGCTCGAAGCGCTCGAGCAGCAGCTCAAGACGCAGAAATGAGGGCCGCGGCGACGGCAGCTGCGCTGACGACGCTCGGGCTCGCTGCCGTGGCCTGGGTTGTCACGGTGCGGCAGATAAAGATGAGCGGGATGGACACGGGGGGCATGCCCGGACTTGGTTCGTTCGCGGGCTTCGTCGCGCTGTGGGTGGTGATGATGGCGGCGATGATGCTGCCCGGCGCAGTCCCGGCAGTGGTGCGACACGTTCAGGCCACCGGTCGGATGCGCGCCGTGCCGCTATTCGTCGGGTCGTACCTGACCGTCTGGGCGCTGTTTGGTATGGCGGTGTATGCGCTGTACCGGCCCCACGGATCGCTCGCCGCCGGGCTGGTGGCGATCGCCGCGGGTTTCTACGAGCTCACCCCGCTCAAGCAGCGCTGCCGCCGGTGCTGCCGCGACAGCGTCCGCTCTGGATTCCAGTTCGGGCTCTACTGCGTCGGCTCGAGTATCGGCCTGATGTTGATGTTGGTGGCGCTGGGCGTAATGAGCCTCACCTGGATGTGCGTGATCGGCGCGCTCGTCCTCGCCCAGAAGCTCCTGCCCGCGGAACCTGCCCTCGACGTGCCGCTGGCGCTCGTGATTATCGGACTGGGAATCGTGATCGTGCTCGCGGGCGACTCAGTTCCCGGACTCGCGCTCGGCTGACCCCGGGGCCGATGCCCGAGGTGCCTCAATTCATTCAGAGGAGAAGCACAATGCCTGATCACAAGATGGGAACCCGTGAAGAGTGGCTTGCCGCCCGCCTCAAGCTGCTCGACGCTGAGAAGGCGCTGACCCGGCGCAGCGACGAGCTGGCGCGGTGGCGGCAGGAGCTGCCCTGGGTTCGCATCGAGAAGAAATACCGTTTCGAGACCGACGAGGGCAAAGCGTCCCTCGCCGATCTCTTCAGAGGTCGTTCGCAGCTCCTCATCTACCACTTCATGTTCGGGCCCGACTACACGGCGGGCTGTCCGGCTTGCTCGGCGATCGCGGACGGCTTCAACGGGTTCGCCGTGCATCTGGCCAATCATGATGTGATGCTGTGGGCGGTGTCGCGGGCGCCGCTCGCGAAGCTGCAAGCGTACAAGCGGCGCATGGGGTGGACGTTTCCCTGGGCGTCAGCGTTCGGCGGCGACTTCAACGCCGACTTCAACGTCTGGTTCACCGAAGAACAACAACGGAAGGGTATCGAATACAACTACCGGCACGAGGCGGGGTGGGAAAGCGCGACGAGTGAGTCGGACGTCGCCGTGGTCGCGGCGATGACCGGTACCGACCTGGCCACGTACTCGCGCGAGCGGCCGGGTATGAGCGCGTTCGTGCTGGAGGACGGCGTCGTCTACCACACTTACTCGGCGTATGCCCGCGGGCTGGACGGCCTCTGGGGCGTGTACCAGTGGCTCGACCGGGCCCCCAGGGGTCGCAACGAGACGGACTTCTGGTTCCGCCGCCATGATGAGTACGGGCGGTAGGTCCTCACCCCCTGTCCCCATCTCCCTGAAAGGTGGAGCTACGCTATGCCAGAGTTGACGGCGGTGTCGAAGACGACGAGTGCGAGCGGCGCACGAACACCAATGCCTCATCAAAGCTCATCGCGCCACTGGCGCCGCCCTTGCACGATAGGCCGGGAGGGTCTACTCTCTCCACGGCGAAATGTCATCGGTGACGCGCTATATTATCCAGGTGGACCGGCCAGGCGAGCGGGTCGACATGGCGGCGATCCGCGGCTTGCTCGACGGGCTGGGCATCGCGCTCGATCTCGACTACGGCCCGATCCCGATCAATCCCACGCTCGGTCGCTACGTCGTCCGGGGCAGCGCATCGCCCGACGCACGCGCTCGGGCCGAGCAGATTCCCGGCGTGCGCTTCTTCGCCGACGCCGTGCAGGAGCCCGCCCCCTGACGGCGCATTAGTGTCGCGTCCGGGAACTTCGTTCACTAAGAGAAATGCACCGGAGCCTCCCCGGTGCACGCAAGTGTGAAAACGAACATCCGTTCACACTAGGCGGTCGTTTTCACTCGCCTCCGCGCCTTCGGGCTGCGCCTGGTTCGCGATCCAGATCTCATCCCCAACGCCTTCAGCGCCGCCGCAGCATCGATCACCCCGTACCCAAGGTCGTAATCCCAGCCCTCCCCCCGCAGATCCCGCGCGGTCCGTTGCAGCAGACCCTTGAGCTGGGCCGGGGCCAGCCGATCCGCGGGGAAGCGCTGGCGGAGCGCGGCCGCCACGCCGGCGGCGACGGGACTCGCGGCCGATGTGCCTCCGTCGACTGGGTAGATGCCCGACCCCGTGAAGTGGCTGAAGCCCGCGAGGTCAGGCTTGCGTGAGTAGAGCGCACCCGGCCCCTGCGACGAATAGCCCAGACGCCGGTCAGTGACGGTGACCGCGGCAACCGTGACGACATCGGGATGGGAGTTCGCGCCGTGAATCGAAGCCCCGGACCCAGTGTCGCCTGAGCCACATCGCCCGTCCGGGCAGTCCGCCCCGCAGTTCCCCGCCGCGAAGAAGACGTCCGCCCCTGCTGCCACGAGCGCGCCGGTGATCTGGTTGAACGGATGGTCAGGATTGGCGCTGTAGTTCTCCGACGTGCCGATCGGCGCGTCGCTCGACCGATCGAACAGCCCCCAACTGTTGTTGACCACCCAGCGGCCCGGGATGGTGGTCACGCGCTCCACCAAGTCCGCGAAGGCGGCGATCGCGTCCGACAGAAACGCGGCCCAGGTCTCCACGTGCGATCGGAACAGTGCGTAATCGAAGATCTGGGCGTCGGGGGCCGCGATTTGGACGTCGTACGCCACCATCGTGCCGTGGTTCGGGGCGCTCGAGCCCGACACGTAGCCGGGGGTAGGCGCCCAGCCGCCGGCGACCGGAATGCGTGAACCGTCGATCCCCGTGTCGACGACGGCGACGTGGACGCCGCCGCCCGTCAGCCGGGCCCGGCGCAGTGCCGGCACGCCCAGCCGCCGGGCCACGTCGCGCGTCGCGCCGATCGCGGCGTCGCCGCAGTACGAGTATGGGAACGGCGACACGGTGGGGTCGGCGAACACCCCGTCGATCTCCGTCGCGCGCTCACGCCGCAGCCGCTCGATGGCGTCCTCGTCGTCGAATTCCACGCGCACGACGTATGTGTCCACCGCTCCGACGCCGCCGTAGTTGAAGCCGCTCGCCGCCGGCGGCGCGTCGCCGGCTCCGCTACGCCGCAGCACCTGCACGGGATGGTAAGCGTCGTCGAACATCACGCCCGCGACCTTGACCCTCTCGAGCAGCGGCCCGGCCGGCCCGAACGAGCGCTGGCGCCAGGCTGCTTGCAAAGGGTCGTGGCCGCGAATCAAGACAATGCGGCGTGGCATCTACGCCCCGGGGCGGGTCACGCGAACTCGACGGCTCATGAGGGACACTCCTCGAGTCGGAGGTTCGGGGCGCACATGTCATACCCCGGTTCCATGGCGGGTCGTTCCATCTTTGACCGCGCCGTTGACCCGCCAGCCTGGGGTCATGGCCAAGAGGTAGTGCCCGGGTTCGCCTGCTCCCTCGGCGCGGTTCTCTAGTTGGGGCGAGACCTGCCTTAGGAATCTGTGCGCAAGGGGAACGTGGTGCTGGGGTGGGACGCTGGGCGCCTACAGGCGAGGGCGCACCGAAACATGCAACGCGGCACTGGGCAGGCCTGGCCAGCCTTCGGCTTAGGAGTTCCGCCTTTGGCGTGCCCTCGCGTGTAAAGCGCCCGCGCGTCCCATCGCAGCACCACGCGACTCGGGCAGAGATTCCCCAGGGAAGTTCTGCCACCCCGCGTGGCCCTGGGAGTGGCCGCAAGGGGGAGTACGGTTACGGCAGCCGCCAGATGTCGAGCACGCCGCTCGTCGAGTGACTGTTCGAGTTCCCCTCTGGAAGCGCGATCAGTCCGCCGGTCACGATCGGGCTGTTCCAGTGGCCGGATCCGCAGGGGAGGGTCTTGAGCAGAGCCCCAGTCGTAGCCTGATAGACCCGCAATCCGCTGCCCGGGTCGTACACGAAGAGCAGACCGTCCACCACAACCGGGCTCGTCCCGGCGTTTCCGTTCTGCCACGCTAGCTGCAGCTGGCTCCCACTCAACTGCCATGCGGCCGTGCCACCGCCGTCCGCCGCGAACACCCAGGTAACCGTGGGGCTGCGCAGCACCGCAGGCGAGCTGAAGAGTAGGATGCCCGAGGGTGTGGAGATCACTTGCTGCTCGCTGTCCTGATGCGGGGCAGTGCCGTTTATCGACGTCGACGACAACAACCGAATCAGCGCATCCTTGCCACCTTGCACCACCAAGCCGCCGCCGAGCAGCACCGGCGACGTCGAGCCGAGGTCCGCGTCGCTGGCTTCGAGGGAAGCGGTGTTGGTCGGCGTGTAGTTGGCGAGCAGCTGGGTGGCGAGCGAATCGAGCTCGAGCACGGCGTCGCCCCAGTTGGTGCTCCCGTCCCAGAGACCGTTTCCCGTGGCCACAAAGATGTTGCCGCTCGCGGAGTCGATCACGGCGCCGCCGCGGCCCCAGATCGCGGACCCAGACTGAGGGCAGGATGACGGAACGATCAAGCCCGACTGGTTGCTGCACAGCGAATTCCACACCGACACGAGATTGCCGGTCGCGGCGTCCAGGATCGCCACGTGCCCCTGATAGGGCGGCGCATCGCCGATGTAGCCGCCGGTGGTCGCGATCACGCGGCCGTGGAAGTAGTTCAGGGCGGACGCGATCTTCTCGCTTGGCGGCAGCAGCGTGATCGCGGTGCTCCAGACGACACTGCCGTCCGCCACGGACATCTTCCGGATCTGCCCATCCGGCGCCGCGGCGTACACGAACTGGCGGTTCGAGTCGGCCACCGGCGTGGCGGTGGTGACCTGTGACGATCCCGCCCAAGAGGCGTAGTTCGGGGGTGTGAACCTCCACAAGACCGCGCCGGTGTTGGCGTCAATGGCGAGGGTCTTGCCGTATGTAGTGGTGACGAAGAAGACGTCGTGGGTCCCGCCATTCACCAGCACGCTGTGGAGGTAGATCGCGGATGCGTCCACTGTGCCGTCGATCGTCACCTGCTGGAGGCGCAGCGAGTCCAGGTTCGTTGCCGTAATCCGTGACGATGCCGTGGGCGCGCTCGAGCGGCCCACGTCCCAGCCGAAGCGGGTCCAGTCGAAGCCGGGCGGACCTCCTCCCCCTCCCCCTCCCCCTGCCGGGGGCGTCTCGCTCGTCTGCTCGCAGGAAAAGGCGAGCAGGATGAGAAGGAAGACACTCGAGAATTGTTGGGGCATGGGATTGGACAGTAGAGGGGTCAAGACTCACCTTTGAGGTGTGAAGACTCTACCCCTCGCTGCGATGGAGGTTACACGATGACCCGCGGACTGATTGCCATGCCGGCTGTACTCACGCTCCTTGCAGGCGCGGTGACAGCCCAGACTCGCGAGACGGGCTTCCTGGACCGTCGCGTCACCGTAGCGGGCCGCTCTTATCACTATCAGGTGTATTTGCCGGCCTCCTACAGCGCCTCGCAGCGCTGGCCGGTGATCCTCTTTCTGCACGGTGCCGGCGAGCGCGGTGACGATGGTCTGTTGCAGACCCAGGTCGGCTTAGGTGCGGCGCTACGCCAGAACGCCGCGCGGTTTCCGGCAATCATCGTATTCCCCCAGGCTCCGGCGGAGTCGATGTGGACTGGAGTGCCGGCCCAAATTGCCATGGCCGCGCTCGAGGAGACGAGCCGAGAGTTTCGCACCGACTCCGACCGCGTCTATCTGACCGGTCTATCCCTGGGCGGGAATGGGACGTGGTACCTCGCGTATCGCTATCCGTCCCGGTTCGCGGCGATCGTTCCGATCTGTGGGTTTGTGACAGCGTTTCGCGTCTGGTCAGGTCCGTTCACGCCCGTCGTTCCGGCGGATAGCGGAGCGACGTTCGAGGCGCTGGCGCGTCAGCTGCGGCGCGTCCCCACCTGGGTCGTGCATGGCGAGGTCGACAACGTGGTTCCCGTGGAGCAATCGCGACAGGCCGCGGCGGCTCTAAAGGCCGCGGGCGCCCCGGTGCAGTATCTCGAGGTACCGGGGACGGGTCACAACGCCTGGGACGCGGCGTACGGGTCGCCGTCTCTGATCGGTTGGCTATTCGCGCAGCGGCGGTCGCACTGACCGGCCGACTCTACCCTCGCAGCCGCCGAATTTCCTCCAGCACCTCGATGTCGGCCGCATCCTGGAGCCGGCCGGTGCGCTTAGACGCGATCAAGTGCTCGATTGATGCGGCCGGGACTCTCACACCTTCGACAGTGAACACCGTCGCGTCGCGAGCTGCCTCCGGGTAGCGCACACTCCAGGCCACCGTAAGGATGTCCACGCGCGGGGAGTCCCCGATGATCGTCACGGGCTTTGCCACGACCTCTTCGGCGAGCCACTCCTTCGCGAAGCCAAATCCCACCTCCCCGAGCGCGGCCAGCACCCGGCGCGCGTTCGGGATCGTTGCCTCGATTAGCACGTCGATGTCGCGCGTGGCGCGCGTCGTCCCCCACAACTGCATGGCGGTTGCTCCGACGATTACGTAGCGGGCGCGGTGCTCGTTCAAGTGCGCGCACACCATGGCGACCCGGGTTTGGTACTCTTTCACGGCACGGCGTCGTCCCTTCGTTTCCACTCGACGTAGTCCTCGTAGCGATCGAAGGAGAGGACCCGATTTCGCCGGCCACGCGCCCCTCGCACCAGCTCGCCCAGCCGTGCGTTCTCCTCGGCCGCGCGGACCCGTCGCTCGGGTGTCAGCCGCAAGTCCGATTCGAGCTGCGCCAACCGCAAGGGACCCAGGCCAGGGGAGGTCCCGCCGTCTTCCGTGGCGTTCGGCTCGCGCACCCGGGACGGCGACTCGGCCAGATAGGCGCGAATCGCGGCGACGATCAACCAGCTGCGCGAGCGGTCGAGTGCGCGCGCCCGCCGATCGGCGGCGGCGAGCACATCGCGGGGCAGGGTGATGGAGATCCTGGTGAATGCCATGGTAATACTCGATATTACTAGATACTACCAACATAGGATTGCCACGGGGCAGGCGCAAGGCCAGACTCGAACGGTGAAACGAATCGCGTTGACTGCCACTCTTGTGGCCACGGCCGGTCCGCTCGCGGCCCAGTCTTATAACGATCTCGTCAGACGCTTCGATTACGATCGCAGCGCCCCCCTCGACGTGATCGACGTCGGAGTCCGGGACCGGGGCGGCGGCATCACACAGCACGACATCTCGTACGCGAGTCCTCAGGGCGGCCGTGTCCCCGCGTACCTCGTCGTCCCGGCGGGGAGGGGACCGTTTGCCGCGGTCATCTGGGGGCATTGGTACTGGGAGAATTCGCCGCAGCGAAACCGGACCGAATTCCTCGAGGAGGCGGTCGTCCTGGCGAGGTCGGGACTCATCTCGTTGCTCTACGATGGGCCGATCGCTCGCCCCGGCCATGTGGTGGACACCGCGGCGCTCAGCGAACGGCAAGTGGGCGATCGGATCCAGACCATCCTCGATGTGCGTCGAGGCGTCGACCTGCTGCTTGCCCGCGCCGATGTCGATCCGACGCGATTGGCGTTCGTGGGTCACAGCTACAATGCGACGACCGGCGGTTATCTGAGCGGCATCGACAAGCGGTTCAAGGCCTTCGTTCTCATGGCCGGGACGCTGTCCGACAAGGTCGACCTGGAGAGCAAGGAATACCACGGTTGGCGATTAAAGATCGGCCCGGAGAAGTGGGATGCATTCGTCGCCAAGTGGCAGTGGCTCGATCCCGGCCTGTACACGCCGCACGCCGCGCCGGCCACTGTCTTCATGCAGTATGCGACCCAGGAAGATTTCTTGACGGTCGAACGGGCAGGTCGATATGCCGCGCTCGTGAGCCAGCCGAAGCAGTTCAAGGTGTATGAGACGAACCACGCGCTGAATGCCGAGGCTCGGCGCGATAGAATCGAGTTTCTGCAGCAGCAACTACGTCTCGGGCCGGTTGACTGGGAGGCGGTGGCGAAGGTGCCGCGGCTCATCCAGCCCCCCCGCTGAAACAACCGTGAAGACTCGACCCCTCGGCGCGACCGGATACACGATTAGCGAAATCGGCTTCGGTGGCTGGGGCCTGGGCGGCTCGCAATGGCGCGGCGCCGCCGACAGCGAGGGCCAGGCGGCCCTGCGTGAAGCCTTCGATAACGGGATCACCTTCTTCGATACCGCGCTCGCGTACGGGGACGGACACAGCGAGCGCCTGATCGGCGAGACCCTCGAGGCCGAGCTCCGTAGCGGCCGCGCCGTCGTCGCCACGAAGATTCCGCCGCGCAATGAAGAATGGCCCGGGAAGGCGAGCCGGCCGCTCAAAGCCGTTTTTTCCGCGACGCACATCGCGGCGTCGACCGAGCGATCCCTCAAGAACCTCGGCGTGGAGGCTCTGCCCCTGCAACAATTCCATGTGTGGCACGACGCCTGGCTCGACGACCCGGAATGGGAGTCGTCGTATGCGCAGATCGTCCGGCTAAAGAAGGCAGGGAAGGTCCTGCATTGGGGCATCTCGATCAACGACCATGCCCCCGAGACCGCGCTGCGCGTGCTCGAAGATCCGATCTTCGAGACCGCTCAGGTGATCTACAACATCTACGATCGTTCCCCCGAACGAGCCCTGTTCAAGCTCGCCCAAAAGAAGCCGCTTGGTGTGATCGTGCGCGTGCCGTTCGACGAAGGCGCGCTCACCGGCCAGATTCACGCCACCACCGTGTTTCCCGCCGGCGATTGGCGGGCGGAGTACTTCAAGGGTGACCGTCGCGCCGAGGCCGAGCGCCGGAGTCAGGCCCTGGCGCGGCTGCTGGATAACGAGGTCAAGACGCTGTCGGAGCTCGCGCTGCGGTTCTGCCTATCCGCACCCGCGGTGTCGACCGTCATTCCCGGGATGCGCCGCGCCGCGCATGTCCAACAGAATGTCGGAGCGTCGGCGAAGGGGCCGTTGCCGCCATCCCTGCTCTCGAAGCTCGAGGCCCACGCCTGGGAGAAGAACTGGTACCCTGACTGAGTGACTCGTTGTTGAGTCCGCGCCCTGAGAGGGCGCGCTCGGCTGTGGGGTGTGCCCTTAAGGGCGCTCTCTGGAGCCGAGCCCGGGCTTTAGCCCGGCGATACATCCCTTGATGAGACCACCCTGGAGGGCTGTTCCGACATGACCGCCCGTGCGCCCGCTCCGCTCCTCCTCCTCGTCGCTCTTGGCTCATTGGCCTTCCCTGTGATGCGCCCTGCACGGCGTCGCTTGCCGGTCACTCCCGCTCTGCTCTCCGGGCTCGTCTGGCGTAACCTCGGCCCGTTCCGAGGTGGGCGCATCTCGGCGGTGTCCGGCGCCATCGGCCAGCCGGGCGTCTTCTACATCGGCCTCCCCGCGGGCGGCGTCTGGAAAACCACCAGCGCCGGCGAAACCTGGACGCCGATCTTCGACACGATCACCACCGCGTCCTCGGTCGGCGCCGTCGACGTCGCCCCCTCCGATCCCAACGTGATCTACGTCGGCATGGGCGACCTGATCTCCGGTGGCGGCATCAACGAAGGCGATGGGGTCTACAAGTCGATCGATGCCGGCAAGACGTGGCACCACCTCGGCCTCGATTCCACCAAGCAGATCCCCTCGATCCTGGTCGACCCGCGCGATCCCACCATCGTGATGATCGCCGCGCAGGGGGACGTCCATAAGATGAGCGAGACCCGCGGCGTGTTCCGCTCGACGGACGGCGGCCAGACGTGGACCAAGACCCTGTACGTGGACGATTCGACCGGCCTGCAGAAGCTCGCCTGGGCGCCTGACCACCCCGAGGTCGTGCTCGCCACGACCGTGCGGCACTACGTCGCGCCCGTGACCGGCCCGGCCCGCGTGCCAGCCGCCGGCGGGGGGGGCGGCGGCCCCGCCGCGCAGACGGGACCCACGCAGACCAAGCTCTTCAAGTCGACCGATAACGGCGTCACCTGGCACGAGATCTCCGGGGGCGGCCTACCGCGCCTCAGCGGCCGGACCTCCGTGGCCGTGGCGATGCATACCAACGCCCGCCGCATGTTCCTGATCGGCAACTTTGGCCTGTACCGCTCCGACGATGGCGGCACCACATGGCGGCAGATGGACGCCGCGGACAAACGGATCGCCAACGGCCAGGGCGGCTACAACTGCGGCGTCTACGTGGATCCGCAGAATCCCGACATCGTTTACACCATCAACACATCGAGCTACAAGTCCACCGACGGCGGCAACACGTTCACCGGCTTCAAGGGCGCCCCTGGCGGCGACGATCCGCAGCAGATGTGGATCGATCCCACCAACGGCCAGCGTATCCTGCTCGGGCTCGATCAAGGCGCCGTCGTCAGCTTCGACGGCGGGGCCACCTGGAGCTCCTGGTACAATCAGTCCACGGAGCAGGTCTATCACATCACGGTGGACAACTCGTATCCCTACTGGGTGTACGCGTCGCAGCAGGACGCGGGTGCCGTCCGCACGCGCAGCCGCGGCAACCTGGGCGCCGTTACGCCGCTCGATTGGAATCCGGTGTCGGGGTGGGAGTGGGGCACGACGATTCCCGATCCGCTGAACCCCAACATCGTGTACGCGAGTGGCTCGGGGATCGTAAAGATCACCTACCCCAGCGAGCAGTGGATCAATGTGAGCCCCAACGTCGATCCCGCCCTGTACGGGCGGATCACCATCTCGCAGCCCCTGGCGTTCGCACCGTGGAACCAACACGAGCTCGTCACAGGATTCCAATTCGTGATGGCGACGACCGACGGCGGGATGCACTGGACCAAGCTGTCCCCCGACTTGGGCTACCCCGCGGGCGTCACTCCTCCACCCGACAGCCTGCGCGGGCGCAGCGCTCCCGGCGCTCCCATTGGCGGCGCGATCCAGTCGCTCGCGCTCTCCACGGTGCGCCGCGGCGTGATCTGGGTGGGCACCAACAACGGCCTGATCAAGCTGACGAAGGACGAGGGCAAGACGTGGGACGACGTCAGCATTCCCAACCTGCCCGTCCCAGGGCGCGGCGACGTCTTGGCGATCGATGCGTCGCACTTCGACGCGGCGACGGCCTATGTGGCGGTCGACTTTCACGTCACCGGTGACTACAAGCCGTACTTCTTCCGCACGCGCGACTACGGCAAGACGTGGAGCGCGATCGTGAGCGGCCTGCCGGTGGATCAGCCGAGCGGCAGCTTTGCCCGAGTGATCCGAGGCGATACCAAGAGGGCGGGGCTGCTGTTCGCGGGCACTGAGAGCAGGATGTACGTCTCGCTCGATGACGGCGACACGTGGCAGTCGCTCGAGCTCAATCTCCCCACCACTTCGTGTCGCGACATCGTGATTCACGGCAACGACGTGGTGGTCGGCACCTACGGCCGTGGCATCTGGGTGCTCGATGACGTTTCGCCGCTGCGCCAGATCACGGCTGCCACGGCGGCAGAGCCGGTGCATCTGTTCGCGCCCGGGGAGGCCATTCGCGTGCGCCGCAACGTGGGCGCGGACACGCCGTTCCCGCCGGAGGTGCCGCACGGGCTCAACCCGCCCGACGGCGCGATCATCTATTACTACCTGGCGGCGAAGCCGGCGGGGGAGATTTCTCTGGACGTCCTGGACGAACGGGGCGCGGTGGTGCGCCACATGTCCAGTGCCCCGGTCGAGCCGGTCAAGGAAGCCCCGCAACCCCCCGAGCCCAACTTCTGGATCGCCACACCGCAGTCACTGCCCACCGCGGTCGGCATCAACCGGGTGAATTGGGATGTGCGAGCGGACGCTCCGCCGGCGCTGACGCACACGTTCGAGATCAACGCCAATCCGGGGCTGACGCCCCCGTCGCCCGTGGGGCCGCTCGCGCCGCCGGGCGTGTACACGCTGAGGCTCACGGTGGACGGCAAGACGTACACGCAGTCGCTCCGGGTGGAGAACGATCCGCGGTCTCCTGCCAGCGCGGCGGACGTGCGGGCGCAATACGCCTTACAGATGAACATCGTCGCCGCCATGCGCGTGTCGCGGGATGGCTACCTCCAGCTCGCGGCGCTGCGCGCGTTGGTAGGGGCGGATACCGTGGCGACGCTGCCCGCTGCCGTGGTTGCGGCGGCGAAGGCGTTCGACTCGACGCTCGCGGCCGTGGAAGGCGATGCGGAGGCCGGTCGCGGATTCGGGGGCTTCCGCCCGGGTCCCAAGCCGCCGCCGACATTCGCGTCGGTGAATGAGAACCTCGTGGACCAGCTGAACACGCTCGAGAACGGCGACTTGGGATCGACGGACGCGATGCGGCGTGCCTACGAGGCGGCATGCACCGACCTCAAGACCGCTCTGACGAGCTGGACGACGATCCATGGCGCGCCGCTCGCGGCGTTCACTGGCGTGCTGCAACAGAACAACCTGAGGTCAATCCCGGCGACGGTGCCCACGCTTCCGCCGGTGTGCCGGTCGCAGTGAGGTCCTTCGCACCTCCGGCGCTCAGGCGCCGCCCTGAGGCGCGCAGCGCCGAAGGGATGACATTGACTGATGTTCGGAGCCTGTCAAAGTCGAGCCACGCTGCAACGGTCCGCCTCCCCGTGGCATCTAACAGGGTATCATCCTCCCGTGCCCACCATGTCGAGACTCACCGTCGTTCTCGCCGTGCTGTGTGCCCCTTCATTAGTAGCCCAGAACGTCCACCCCACCCCGCCTCCCGAAGTGTGGGCGGTGCCGCTGCACGAGGAGATTCATCTCGACGGTCGGCTGGACGAGGCTGTATGGCACGCCGCACCCGCGGCGACGGGCTTGCGTCAGGCGCAGCCGCACGAGGGTGAGCCGGCGACGCAACGCACCGAGGTCCGGTTCGCGTTCGACGCGGCCGCGCTGTACGTCGGCGCGCGCATGTACGATGACTCCGGCGCGCGTGGCGTCCGGACCCGCCTGGTGCGGCGCGACGCCGACATGAACTCCGATTACCTCGAATTGATCTTCGACACCTACCACGATCACATCGGGCGGCTGTTTTTCCAGGTCAACCCGTCGGGCGTGAAATTCGATGCCAATGGCCTGGGCGGCGGCAGCGACCCGTCCTGGGATCCGGTATGGGAAGTGAAGACCGCCATCGACTCGCTCGGCTGGACGGCGGAGATGCGCATCCCCTTCTCGCAGCTGCGATTCCCGTCCACCAAGCGGGAGCAGACCTGGGGCCTGCAGATCTGGAGGCAGGAAAATCGCCTGAACGAGCTGTCGCAGTGGGCCTTCTGGAAACTGAATGAAACGGGGGGGCCGTCCAAGTTCGGACACTTGCACGGACTGGTCATCACGAGCGCGCCGGGTCGGGCAGAGTTCCTGCCATACGTCGTGGGGCGCTCGTCCAACGTCCCCGATACGGCCGGCGATCCGTTCTCCACGCCGCACGCGAGGGACGGACGGGTCGGGTTCGACGGGCGCGTCCTGCTCGCGTCGAACCTCACGCTCGCCGCGACGGTGAATCCCGACTTTGGACAGGTCGAGGTCGACCCGGCCGTAGTGAATCTCACCGACTTCGAGACGTTTCTCGACGAGCGGCGCCCGTTCTTCGTGGAGGGTGCCGGCTACTTCGGGCTCGGCGGGCTCAGCTGCTTCTTCTGCTCGAATGTGTCCAGCCTGTCGATGCTCAGCACGCGTCGCATCGGCCGCGCGCCGCAGCTCACGGCGTACCGCGTCTCACTCGACGAATTCGTCGACGAGCCGCAAAACACGACCATCCTCGGCGCGGCGAAGCTGACCGGCCACACGCCCGGCGGCTGGTCGATCGGGGCACTCGACGCGGTCACCCGCCGCGAGCGGGCGCTGGTGCAGCGTAGCGACAACACGCAGGTCAGCTATACCGTCGAGCCTCTCACTAACTATTTCGTGAGCCGGATCGCCAAGGATCTGGGGGGCGGCGCGACGCAGCTCAAGCTGATGGGCACGTCGGTCTACCGCAGCCTCGACGACTCGTTCGCCGACAGCAACCTGACGCGGCTCAGCCACACGCTCGGCGTCGGTGTCACCTCGTGGTGGGGCAAGCGGACCTATGATCTCAACTTGCAGCTCGTGGGCACGGAGATCGTCGGGGATAGCGCCGCCATCCTGCAGGTGCAGACGTCGCCGCGCCACTACTTCCAGCGCCCCGATCGCGGCGCTCCGCTCGATTCGACCCGTACGTCCTTGACCGGACTCGGTGCGTATGCGCGCGTGGCACGGGACAACGGTAGCCTGCAGTGGGAAGTGTCCGCCAACGTGCGCACGCCCGGATTCGACAACAACGACATCACGTTCTTCCGCAATGCCGATTACATCTGGATGAGCGCCAACATCCTGCCACTCTGGACCAAGCCCACCAAGTGGTACCGGCAGCTCCTGTTCATTCTGGGCGGGCAGCAGCAGTACAACTTCGAGGGCGACTTGACCGGCCGCCAAGCGCAGTTGTACGCCCAACTGCAGACGCTGGGCTATTGGAACATCAGCAGCTTCTGGATCCACCAGCCGAGTGTGCTGGACGACCGGCTGACGCGGGGCGGGCCCGTGGTGCGCCGCGCTGGCAGCGAGGATTTCTACCTCAACATCAAGAGCGATGCGCGCCGCACGGTGGTCGCCAATACGACCGGCGAGATCGGCTGCGATCAAGAAGGCTACTGCAACCGCACCCTCAGTCTGCAGCTCGAGGTGCGGCCGGCCTCCAACGTACAGGTCAGCCTGGGTCCCTCGTTCAGTCGCGCGGCGAACGGCGCGCAATACGTGCAGACCGTCCCGGATGCATCCGATACGGCGTTCCACGAGAACCGCTACGTCTTTGCGGGATTGGTCCAGAAGACGGTCGCGATGGAGACGCGGCTCAACGTCACGTTCTCGCCCGTGCTGACGCTCGAGCTGTACATGCAGCCCCTGATTGCGAGCGCAGCGTATTCGGGGTATCGCGAGTTCGCAGCGCCACGTGAGCAGCGGAAGCTCGTCTATGGAGTGGACGTCGGCACCGACTCGGTCGTCGCCGGGTCGCCCGCGCAACACTGGATCTACCCCGATGGCCCCAATGGGCCTGCCCCCAAGTTCCTGATCACCGACCCCAGCTTCACGCTCCGCTCGCTGCGCGGCAACGCCGTCCTGCGGTGGGAATACCACCCGGGATCGACACTCTTCCTGGTGTGGACGCGCAGCGGCGCGTCCCAGCTGACGCGTGGCGACATCGACTTCGGCGCAGACGCGGGCGCGCTGTTCCGGGGCCCGTCGTCGAACATCTTTCTCCTGAAGGTGAACTACTGGCTGGGGATCTAGCGCCCTCCCGGATTACGAAGCCTTCGCTCGCGCATAGAGATCCGCTGCCCACTTCAGAGTCTCGTTGCGGCGTATGAGCACAAAACCGTGCTGCTTCACCAGGGCTTCCATTCCCCATGCCGGGTGCACGAAGCCACGAAACGCGTTTCGTAGCAGGGCACGCGTCCCATTCTCCACGGCGACCGCCGCGCGTACAAACCACCGGTCTCGTGGGTATGAGAACGCCAACAGACGCCGGCTGTGCCTCATTGCCGCCGCCAGCAACGGCGCATAGGCGGGATAGCAGCACACGACCCGATCCATTGTGACGACATCGGCATCGTCGATGTCTCGGGCGACCGTTACGAAGTCGCCGAGCACCGGTTGGAACCGCTGTGTGATGTTGCGACGCGCAGCTTCTTGCTGCGCCGACGCAAGGTATGCCGGGGCCGCGTCCACCGCGGTCACCTGCTCGGCCCCCGCAGCCAGTAGCTCGAAGCCGAGGGCGCCGATGCCGGCGCCTACATCGAGGATGGTCCTCCCGCTTCCTGCGCTGAGAATTGCCTCCCTGAGCAGTCGCGTCGTCGCATCGGGCCCTCGCTCTCGGTAACGCTCGAGATCGCGGTGTGCGACTGCGTCACCGAACTGGTGCTGGTTCGCCGCGCAAAATGAAGAGCAGCACGAGCTCACTTCCGACGCGTTGCCTTGGTTTTGAAGATGAGCTTGTCCCCCGACGCATATTGCGCCACCCCCGTCCCCCACATCTCGTCGCCTTTGTAGTGGCCGACGATGTGTAGCAAGGTCACCGTCTGACCGGGCCTCAGGTAGCTCGGGAATGGCCCTGCCTCGGTGACGACGCTGTCTCCGGCCACGCTGACGACTCGCACGGCGACCTGCTGGTGGTTGGGGAACGTCATCGTCGATCCTTTGCCATCCGCCGTGGTGGTGAACAGGACCGTGCCGACGACGCTGTCCTTGGGACCCACCATGGTCTTGGAAACCCATGCGCCGGCGACGTCGGCAAGTTGGATGCTGGCCTTGGGCTTCTGCGCGCTGGCGGCCGTCGTGAGACCAGCGAGAGCGGCGGCGGAGAGAGCGATTGTGTGACGCATCGATGGCTCCTATGGGAGAAGGTCGTCCACGCGGGTTCAACATGCGACGCGGGGGAGGAAGTTGCTAGGAGCTACCGTCGCCACGACTCCGAGGCGGCCCGACGCCGGGTATGTCGGCCCCACGCTCGCGCTTGTGTGCCCTTCCGCGCTCGGATATATCACCTTCGCCGTCAACTCGATGCTCGAGCGTTGGGTGAGGTCAAAAAGGAGGACTACCGATGCAGCTGCGATATGGATTCGCCCTCGTGACCGCGTGGCTCTCGCTGACGCCGAGAGCCGCCGACATCAAGACCAAGGAGATCGAGTACCGTCAGGGCGACACCGTCCTGCAAGGCTTCATCGCCTGGGACGATGCGGCGCGCGGCAAGCGCCCCGGCGTGCTGGTCGTGCACGAGTGGTGGGGCTTGAATGACCATGCTCGCCACCAGGCACGGCGCCTGGCGGAGGCCGGCTACGTCGGCTTCGCACTCGATATGTACGGCAAAGGGAAGGTCACGACTCACCCGCAGGAGGCGCAGGCGTTCGTCGCGGAGGCGACGAAGGACCCCGCTGTGGCCGCCGCGCGGTTCAACGCGGCCCTCGAGCAGCTCAAACGCGACCCCCACGTCGATTCGACCCGGATCGCCGCCATCGGCTATTGCTTCGGTGGCTCGGTGGTGCTCGAGATGGCCCGGGCCGGCGCCGACCTGGCCGCCGTCGTGACGTTCCACGGTGCACTCGCGACACAGCATCCCGCGCAGAGCGGCAAGGTGAAAGCCCGCGTCCTGGTACTCGCGGGGGCCGCCGATCCGTTCGTCACGCCCGACCAGGTGGAGGCGTTCCGTAAGGAGATGCAGGCTGCCGGGGCGCGCTTCGAGATCGTGACATACCCCGGCGCGAAGCACGGCTTCACGAACCCTAACGCGGCGCAGTACGGCATGCCCCAGCTCGCTTATGACGCGGCGGCCGACCGGCAGTCGTGGGCAGCCATGCTGAAGCTGTTCCGGGAGGTGTTCCCGCGGTCGTGACGTGAATTCGCGCCCTGAGAGGGCGCGCTCGGCCGCGTAAGCGCCCTTACAGGGCGCAGTCTCGCGCCGAGCCCGGGCTCTCAGCCCGGGGGAACCCCGTGTGGGAGTCTCCGGTGAAGTCTTCCCTCCGCATCGGCATCGACCTGGGCGGCACCAAGATCGAAGGGATCGCCCTGTCGCCCATTGGCGAAGAGATCGCGCGACGCCGTGTGACCACGCCGCGTGATTACGCGGGCTCGCTCGACGCCATCACGACGCTGGTAGGGGAGCTCGAGGGCGCTGCCGGCGCCACCGGCAGCGTGGGCGTCGGCATTCCGGGGACGGTGGTGCCCAGAACGAGACTCGTGAAAAACGCCAACTCCACCTGGCTCAACGGGCGGCCGCTGGGACGCGATCTCGAGCAGCGCCTCGCGCGTCCGGTCCGGCTCATGAACGACGCGAACTGCTTTGCGCTCTCCGAAGCCACCGACGGCGCGGCCGCGGGCGCCCAGGTGGTATTCGGGGTGATCCTTGGCACGGGCGTCGGAGGCGGGATCGTCGTCGGGGGCCGCTGTCTCTCAGGCGCGAACTTGATCGCCGGCAAATGGGGGCACAATCCGCTGCCGTGGCTCACACCTGACGAGCACCCCGGTCCCGAGTGCTATTGCGGGAAGCGCGGCTGTGTCGAGACCTGGCTTTCAGGCCCGGGGTTCGAGCGCGACCACGCCCAGCATGCCGGGCCCAGCCTGTCCAGCCGCGAGATCGTCCAGGCCGCGGAGAGTGGTGATGGGCGCGCGAAGGCAACCCTGGCGCGCTACTACGACCGGCTGGCCCGCGCCCTCGCGGCGCTCATCAACGTACTCGACCCCGATGTCATCGTGCTCGGCGGCGGGATGTCCAACATCGCGGGACTGCCGGAAGCGACATCCACCCTGCTCTCTCGCTACCTGTTCGCAGCAGGCGCGGGCTCCGAGCCGGTCGCCACTCGCGTGGTGCGCGCCGCGCACGGCGACACGAGCGGCGTCCGGGGAGCGGCGTGGCTCTGGCCGCCCTAACGGTATCAGGTCTTGTTCGCGAGGATCGTCGCCAGCTCGATGACGAACCCCCGCTGTCCCGGAAGGATCTTCTGAAGCGCCAGCGGCACTGGAAACCACGCCGCTCGGTCGACTTCTGGAAACTCTCTTTGCTTCCCTGACTTCGGGGGCCACTCGAGCGAGAACAGATTGCTCCGTAGGCGAGCGGGGTCGCAGGCGCCTTTGACTGCCCAGGCGTGAACTAGCTTGCCGCTGGGCTGCGTGAGGGGCGTCAGCGGTAAGAATGGCCCCCCGGCACGACAACCAGTCTCCTCCGCGAACTCGCGCTGCGCTGCCGCCAGCGGGTCTTCGCCTCCCGGAATCTCCCCCTTGGGAATCGACCACACGCCGTCGTCCTTCTTGGCCCAGAACGGTCCTCCCGGGTGCACCAGGAACACCTCCAGCTCACCGTTTCGGACGCGAAACATCAGCAGGCCAGCACTGGTTTTGGGCATGGATCAGAGCTTCGCGGGAGCGCATTCGGCTACTCTCACGACCTTCTTGCCCCAGCGCTTCTCGAACCACTCCGGGTGCTCGGTGTGCACCGGCATGATACGCTCCGCCCCAATTTCCTCGATCAATCCTTGCAGCGCCGGGCCGTCGATGTGTCCCGACGCGTGATACGGTCCCTGCTCGGCGCCCGGTAACCCGCCTACCTTTTTCACCCCGAAGTGATCCAGCCAGTTGGTGAGCCGCTTCGCGTCGATTTCCTGTTCCTCGCTGTGCGCCTCGGAGCTCGAGTAGATGTAGGTCCCTCCCTCCGGCTCGATATCGATCAGGTTGGTGATGTCCCAGTACGAGAGGCAGAGGATGTAGCTGCCCGGCTCCCGGCGGATTTCGGCGGCCCTCACGAAGCTCGCACCGAAGCGCTGGCGCACGTCCTTCTCCCAGCTCGGTACCGCGCCGAGCGGCTCATCGAGAATCGCGAGCCCGTCGGAGCCGGGATGCGGAATGTTAGGATCGATCACGTGCAGCTGCTCCAGCAGGTAGGCGTCCTTGGTCGTCACCACCAGGCGCCTGCCCCGCGCCTGCGCGATATCGCGAAAGGTCCGGAGCCGCTCGATGTTCCGCGCGGTGAAGTCGGCGATCACCACGCCGCAGGCTTTTCGTACGACGTCGTCCGCCGCCTGGTGCACGTCCGGCTCGGTCACCGTGTCAGTCTGGTCCACGCGGGTTCCTTCGACGATCAGCAGCGCCGGCCGCAACGCCCGCGCCTCCTTCACGAACTTTTCGGTGCGATGCTTGGAGTGGCCGTGGATGCGGAGATCGCCGCTGTAGATCACCCAGCCGATCGGTGTCTCGATCCCGAACGCGGCCGAGCCCGGGATCGAGTGATCCACGCGCCAAAACCTGAGCCCGAGCACACCGAACCGCCGCTGATCGAGCAGCTCGAGCGGCGCCGATTGGATCGACGTGCGCTCGCCCGGTACCCAGGACCAGAAGCTGGCCAGTCGCGCCATGGCGACCGCGGGATCGGTCACGTCGGTACCGTCCGTGACGATGTAATGCTTCCGTTGAATGCGGGGTGCACCGCGCACGGTCTCGAGGATCTCGCCCCTTGGCGCGCGCGGCACGCAATAGTTGAACTCGCCGTCCAGGCCCGTGGGCTTCGGGTCCTGAAGGCACTTCCCGATCAGCGCCGTCGTGAGTCCCGTGTAGACCGGGATGTCCTCGCGCAGGAAACCCATCGAGCCCACGTGGTCCACATGCCCGTGGGAGAGGAGCACCCCGTCCACGCGGTCGACGGTGCGGTAGTGCGGCTGGCCACGATACCGTACCCACAGGCCGGGATCGTGCGCTACGAGATCGTTGCGGTACAGCCCCTCGAGCGGCGGGAGCAGTCCCATGCGGAGATAGTCGCGCAAGCCGAGCGTCGCGCCGCGGGGTTGCACGAACTCCTCGAAGAACTTTCCCGTGGGCCCGAAGCGCATGCCGAAGTCGAGCAGCCAGCGACGCGCGGCCCATTCGACGAGGATCCGGTTCCCACCAATCTCGCCGGGGGCGCCGCCGTACACGGTTATGGAGAGGTCCGAGCTCGGCATGGTGATACGGTAAGTGAGAGCGCTTCCTCCACCAAGGGATGGATCCGATATTGCTTCCACTCCAACGGAGTCCGACATGCGCTTCCCCGTTCGCCTCCTGGCCATCCTCTCGGTCACCGCCGGCACTCTCCACGCGCAACGTCCCCCCTCCCCCTCCGACACGCTGCTTTCGGCGCTCGCGTTGCCCGCGCGCGCCGGGTTCGCGCCGCTCGTGCCCGCGGCCCCCGCCCATGCGGTGTTGCTCAAGCCGGATCGCGTGTTCGCGGCGACGAGCGAGACGGCACACCCGGGCTGGGTGGTGCTCGTCCAGGGCGACACGATCGCCGCGGTGGGACCCGCCGCTGACGTACGCGTGCCGCGCGATGCACAGACCATCGCACTCCCCGGCGCCACGCTGCTCCCTGGGCTGATCGATGCGCACTCGCACCTCTTCCTTCATCCCTACAACGAGACGCTATGGAACGACCAGGTCCTGAAAGAACCCCTGGGCTATCGCGTGGTCGAGGCGGTGCTGCACGCGCGGAACACGCTGCTGGGGGGGGGCTTCACCACGCTGCGCGACCTCGGCACCGAGGGCGCGGGGTTCGAAGACGTGTCGCTCGAGCGAGCGATCGACGAGGGACTGATTCCCGGCCCGCGCCTCCAGGTCGCGACGCGCGCCATCGTGGCCATATCGAGCTACGGTCCGGGTCCGCGCGGCTTCCGCCCCGATCTCGACCTGCCGCAGGGCGGCCAGCCGGTGAGCGGCGTCCCGGAGGTGCTGGCGGCGGTGCGCGAGCAGGCGGGCCGCGGCGCCGACTGGATCAAGGTCTACGTCGACTACGGCCGGGGACCGCTCGGTGAATCGGTGCCCACCTTCAGCCAGGAAGAGCTGAACGCGCTGGTGGCCGAGGCGCACTCTTCGGGCAGGCCCGTGGCCGCCCATGCAACCACCCCGGAGGGGATGCGCCGCGCGATCCTCGCCGGCGTGAACACTATCGAGCACGGCTTCGGCGGCACCGACTCGGTGTTTCGTCTGATGGCCCAACGCGGCGTCGCGTATCTCCCGACGCTGACCGCCGTGGAGGCGTACGCGGAGTACTTCGACCGTTACACGCGGGGCAGCGCGCCCACCGCCTCCATGCGACAGGCCGCGCAGGCGTTCCAGCTCGCCCTGAAGAACGGCGTCACCATCGGCTGTGGCAGCGACGTAGGCGTGTTCACCCATGGCACCAACGCCCGCGAGCTGGAGTGGATGGTGCGCGACGGGATGCGCCCGTCCCAGGCCCTGCTCGCCGCCACGGCCGTGAACGCGAGGATCCTCGGCATGGACAAGGCGATCGGCCGGGTGGTCTCCGGCTTGAAGGCGGACCTCGTAGCCGTGAGCGGTGATCCCACGAGCGACGTCTCGGCGGTAGCCCACGTGCGTTTCGTCATGAAGAACGGGGTGATTTACCGCGCGCCGTAAGCGCGTCGTTGGCGCAAGTCATTACTCTACTGGGCAACGGGTGACACGATTTCACCTGAGCGTTAGCTCTGTTTCGGGAGTTTCCCCGGGCTAAGAGCCCGGGCTCGGCGCCTGAGTGCGCCCTCTAAGGGCGCACCCGCAGGCCGAGCGCGCCCTCTTAGGGCGCGGACAGCGGCCGCTGTTGCGCTATATTGCCACCCCTGACTCTGGCTCCGGATGACGCTGCCCGCTTCAGCCCCCGGCTCCCTCCCCGACGACTCCTGGGTCGTCGACGAACGGTCACTCGCGGCGTTCACCGCGAAGCTCCGGGAGCCCCCTGCCGAGCGCGCCTGGTACGAGCTGCGGCGCGACGCGGAAAAGATCGCCCTCGTCCCCGGCTTCGATCGCCTGATCACGCTCGACGCCAACGCGATCAAGGAGCTGCCCCACCAGATCGACGTGGCCCAACGCGTGCTGCGCGATATGGGCGGCCGCGCCATCCTCGCCGACGAGGTGGGCCTCGGCAAGACGATCGAGGCGAGCATCATCTACAAGGAATTGGCCGTGCGCGGGCTCGCCCGGCGGGCCCTCATCCTGACGCCCGCGTCGTTGGTGGGCCAGTGGCAGGGGGAGCTGGAGGAGAAGTTCTTCGAGCGGTTCGAGACGCCGACTGATCCGGACGACTGGCAGAAGGTGACCAAGGCGATCGCGTCGCACGACCGCGCGCGCTCACGCCGGCACGCCGAGGAAATCCTGCGCCATCGCTGGGATCTGGTGATCGTGGACGAGGCGCACAAGGTGAAGAGCCACCGCGGCGCGACCTACCAGTTCATCGAGAAGATTGAGCGCGACTTTATCCTGCTGCTCACGGCGACCCCGCTCCAGAACGACCTGCGCGAGTTGTACAACCTCGTCACTCTGCTCCGGCCCGGGCAGCTGGGGACCTGGCAAGAGTTCAAGGCCGCGCACCTGGTTTCCGGAGACCAGCGCCAGCCCCGCGATCCGGAGGCGCTGCGCGCGCTCACGCACGAGGTCATGATTCGCACCCGGCGCTCGAGCGTGGTCGACGACCTCGACCTTCCGCCCCGCCGGCCGCGTCATCCCGAAGTCAAGCTGACGCGCGCCGAAGCCGACCTGTACGCGCGCACTACCGAGTTCCTGCGGCGCCTGTACCGGGAGGGCTTCGTCCAAGCCGCGGGGCAAGAAGAGGAAGGCAAGCCGAGCAGGAAGGGGACGGTGCAGCTCGCGCTTATCCACCTGCGCCAGCGGTTGTGCTCGTCCGCGCGAGCCCTCGCCGAATCGCTGGCGCACCTGGCGGAGAGCCCGCGCATGAGCGCCGAGTACGCACGCATCGCACGGCAGCTCGCGAAACGGGCGCAGGGCATCAAGACGCACGCCAAGCTGGACGTGTTGACGAAGATCTTGAAGGAAACGCCCGATCGGCTGGTGATCTTCAGCGATCATCGCCCGACCATCGAGCTGATCGCAGAGCGGGTGAAAAAGCTGGGCCGCCAACCCATCGTCTACTGGGGCACGCACACGACGCTCGAGCGGGACAAGTGGATCCGCACGTTTCACGACGACGGGCGCAGTGTCCTCATCGCCACGCGCGCCGGTAGCGAAGGGCGCAACCTGCAGTTCTGCAACGTGCTCGTGAACTACGACCTGCCGTGGAACCCGATGGTGGTGGAGCAGCGCATCGGGCGGCTGCACCGCATCGGACAGAAGCGGGAGGTGCACATCATCAACCTGGCCGCCCGAGGAACCATCGAGTCGTACATCCTCCAGCTGCTCGACAGGAAGATCAAGCTGTTCGAGCTGGTGGTGGGCGAGCTGGACTTGATCCTCGGTGAATTCGGTGGCGCGCACGAGTTCGAGGGCCGGCTGGCCCAGGAGTGGCTCGCCGCCGAGAGCGAGGAGGACTTCGAGCGCCGGTTGGAAACCCTCGGCGCCGACATCGAGAAGAGCAGCGCCGCGGGCAAGGAGCAGGAGCGGCTGAACTCGGCGATCGCACCGGACGACAACGCGATGCGGCTCGAGCGCCGGTTCGAGACCTTGTCGGCCCCGGGCCGCCTGAGACTCGGTCTGGGGACGAGCCATGTGGTCAAGAGTCCCGGTTGGGAGGCGAAGCGCCGCAGGCTCGGCGTGCACGTGACGGAGATGCTCGAGGCGCTCGAGTCGATCGAGCCGATCGGAGAGGCCGGAGCGCCGCCCGAGCCCGGAGCGCCGGTGCGCTTGAAGGGCATGACCAGCGGCGGGCGCGTCATCACGCTCGTCGCGAGGGTGGACCGCCTTCCCATGGTGCTGGAAGACATCGCGGTGGAGGCAGCGTGAAGCGCAAACTCAAGGGCAAGCCTCGCCGCCTCCCTCGCGCCAAGGCCCCGGCGCCGGCGCCCGCGGCGGTGGTCGAGGCCGATCCGTTCGCTGACACGGGCGTCCGGCCGCTGCTCGAGCGCTATTGCAAGCTCGCCAGGGTGAAGCAGGCGGCCTTGGGCCCTGATCACGCGGATCTCGCGCTGCCCGAAGCCGAGCGGCCGTTTTTCAGGGGCCGCGAGCGCGTGCACGTCGCGTTCTCGCTCGATGCGCTCGAGCGCGATCCCGACGCCGAGATCGCGGTCCTGGGCAGTCCATTTCTCTCCCAGCTGATCGAGGCCATTCGCGCTCGAGCGGCGCGCCTGTCGCTCGGCTTGATAGCGCCGGACTCCGGGGGGAGGGGGGACGCAGAGACTGGCGTCGAGTTGCCCCTTGCCGTGCGCGATGGCGTGGCGAAGGCGGGCAAGACGCGAGTGGCGTCACATCCGGTGGGGCGCCTCGTCGCGCGTGTCGTGCTGCGGGCCGGCGCCGGCGTCGAGGAAGTCGTGCTGGAAAGCGATGTGTACGACCTGTCGGCCGGTGCCAAGGTCGATGCAGATCTTGCAGCCACATTCGGGGAGCTGGAGGCGGGCCGGCTCGAGCCCGCAGATGCATCCCTGGCTGAGGGGGTGGCTGCCGTCCCGGCCCGGGAGCCCGCCGACCTGCTGCGCCTGCTCTTGAGTCATCTCCAGGAAAAGGCAGCGGAGCGGGTGGCGGCACGCCGCGGCGTGGCCGAGCGACAGCTGGCGGTCGAGCTCGGGAGGCTCGATCGCTACTTCGAGTCCATGCTCAAAGACCAGGCCGACGCGGAGGCCATCGCCGCAGTGACGGCGCTGGCCGAGCGCCGCCGCACGGAAGAGATCCGGCGCAGCCAGGTGAAGGCGGTCGTGCATCCGTTGCAGCTGATCGAAGCTTCCGCCCTGATCGAGCGCGCCGAGTGGCGGCTCGAGTCCACGCAGGGGCGTCGCGCCACGTTCAGCGCGCAGCGGTCCTTCGGCTCGACTGGTGCGGGGGGATGGATCATGGCGTGTCCGCACTGCGGTCGTCCCCCGGCGACGCTCGTGGTGTGCCGGCACGAGGCGGGGCAGGGGGGGCACTGCGCTTGCGAGGCATGCTCGTACCGCTGCTCGGTGTGCGCCGAGGGCTTCTGCACCGATCACGGGATCGCGCAGTGCCGGGTGGACGGGCAGCCGGCATGTGACGAGCATATGCGCGCATGTCCCTCATGCCGGCTCGAGTACTGCACCGCCCACGAGGGCAGCTGCGTCGAGGGCTCGCACACCGCCTGCACGGCGTGCCTGGCGCCGTGCGGCAGCTGCGGGCGCGCCGTCTGCAATCGGCATGCGCAGGAGAGCAGCGCGGATGCGCCCAAGGGAAAGCGGCGGCTGTGCAACGCGTGTCTGCGGTATTGCGAAGGCGGTACGAACGAGCCGGTGGGGATAGACGAGGTCACCGAGTGCGCCAGTTGCGGGAAGCCGGTGTGCACGGTGCATCAAGCCGTATGTGTCGTGGATGGGCGGGCACACTGCTCACCGCACCTGCGGCGCAGCGGCCAGTCGCAACGCCTCGTGTGCGCGCGGCACATGGCCGAGTGCGCGCACGAGCCGGCGGCGGTCTTCGCCGCAGACGAGGTCGAGGAGTGTCCGATCTGCGGGAAGGACGCATGCGCGCGCCATCAAGCGGTATGCGGTTACTGCGGCCGGCGGGTGTGCACCACGGACTTCGGGCCGCCCGAGCCGGCGGGGAAATTACGCCGCTGCGCTACCTGCGCACAGCTCGCCGCCGTGAAGGATCCTCCGGAAGCGGTCGTGGCGGCCGTTCTGAAGGCGACCGGCGGTGCGCGGAGGACGTCCCGGCGCTGGCGCATGGCGCGCGACCGGAGTCACCTCGTCCTGGAGCTCGATCTCGGGTTGACGCGCAAGACGGTGGTCACGGTGCGCCACGGGAGCAGCGTGCCGGAAAGCGTGGTCCGGCATTCGTTGCTGCGATCGAAGTGGCGGAGGTATCGGTCCGCGCCCTGAGAGGGCGCGCTCACCGCCAGATCGACGCCTTCTTAGCCCACGTGCTGTCCTGGTATTGCTTGGCGAACGCGCGCGCGGTCTCCTTCAGCGCCGTGGCGTCGTTGTTCCCCTTGTAACGAGCGACGCCCGCCCAGTAGAGCGCCTCGGGCGCCGCATCGGTGTTCGGCAGCTGCTGCATGATCTCACGGAAGCGCTTTTCCGCCTCCGCCCACTGGCCCTGTTTGAATGCCATGTGCGCGCGGCCGAGCATCAGTTGCGCGAGAAAGTCGTCGGCGGGGAGAAAGCCCTCGATGCGGTACCGTTCGACGCCGTCGGGATCGAGCTCGAGAATGGTGGGCGTCCAGGGGGCGCTGTAGCGTTCCCCAAAGCGCTTAAACTCCTGCGGGTCGTCTTTGACGTGAACACGGGCGGGGAGGAAATTCTGGGTGACGAAGCGCGCCACGCGCTCATCCGGCCACACCTCGGCATCCAGCCGAGCACAGCCACCTCACATCGGGGCCGCGCTGAAGTCGAGGAGCACGGGCTTCTGCTGCGCCTTCGCGTCCTGGAGGACGTGGTCGACGTCGTGACGGAAGTCGATTCCCATGATACTGCCTGTAACGTCAGCCTGCTCCAGGCGGTTCCGTCCTATTGGAGGATTGTCCCATCGGCCCCCACGGCCCCCGGCGCGATTCGCGAGCTCCTCAGCGGTTGATCCAGTACGACAGCTTCACCAGGAAGCTGTTGTTGGGCCACAGCGTGAACAGGTCTCGGAAGTCGCCCCCAAAGCTGCGCGTCCCTTCAACGCTGGAGGAGTTCTGGCGACCCTGGCTCCACACCACGAACAGCGTTGAGCCCGGCCGGTACTCCCAGCGGAACACGACGTTGGAGCGGAACTGCTTGTAGTTGAACCCGCCGGGATTGTCGGCCGAGATGTTGTCCGGCAGGTACCGGCTCGCGTAGTCCGCCGCACGTGGCGTGGGGGAGAGCTTCTGGATATTGCTGTACGCGCCCTTGGAGACGAACGGCTGCGCGTACACCTGGAGTGACGTGTTGGCATTGAACGGATACGTGAAGCGCATCGTTACGCCGAGCTGCTTCTGCTCGAGGTGCGCAAACAGCGAGCGCACGATATTGCCCGACGCATCCGTCACGGGATCGAGCGGCTGCACGTCGTAGGTGGCGCGGGTGTAGTTGGGAATGATGGCCGCGGTGATGCGCGACGCCAGCTTGAAGTCGACCTCGGGCATCAGGCTGATGTTATGCGAGCGACCGCCGTCGCCCCGCCAGTAGTTGACCCAGAAGTACGGCACCATCGCCTTACGGTCGTCGCCATTCAGGCCGGCCCAGGGCGCGAAGTAGGGCTCCTGCCGCACCGCAGGTCCGCCGCGCGCGCACGAGTAGCAGTACGTCTCGCCCAGTTGGCCGATGGTGCCGCCGAAATGGAAGGACCACGTGTTCAGGAACGTGGTATGCGTATTGGTATTGAACGCCCGCTCCTCGGGCAGGCCCGCCGCGGTCCAGTACTGCCACCAGTTGAAGTTCCATTGGAACCGCTGGTACAGGGCGCGGGTGTGACGATCGAAGAAGCCGACCCACGTGCTCCACGTCTGCTGGTCGGCGCGCTGCAGGTAACCGAGATCGTTGATCTCATATCCGGCGGAGCGCCGCTGGTAGCCCGTCTGGAACAGCACGTGCGCGCCTCCCACCTTGCCGAATTGCAGCTCTTGCGCGTTCCCCGACAGCGAGGTCCGCGTCGGGTCGTACCGGAAAGCATCGGGGCGCTGGTAGTAATGGACCGCGTCCTGCTGGGTGGCGGCGATCGCTTGGGCGGTACCGGCCACCCGGCTCGCATGGAGTGAGCCCCAGAGCTCGAACACTTGACCCGTGAAGCGATGGCGGAAGTCCACAGCCGCCACGTAGGCGTTGTGCCGCAGGTAGGCTGCGCTCGGCGAGTCGTTGTCGCGGTTCACAGCCGTAACGATGGCGCCCACGTTGCTCTCGCCTCCCCGGAGGTCCTGACGCAGGCGCAGTACGCCGTAGTTGCTGAGCGGCTCGATCGTCTTGCCGTCGATACCGGTCACGTGCTCCGTGACGGCTTCGAGCGCCCCGATCGCCAGGCCGCCGGGCGTGCGGCCGGTGAGCTTGCCCGCGCCAATGATCCGGGTGAAGGCCGCCGACGTGGTGTCGTTGTACGTGCCCGCGAGCTGGGGCGCACGGCCGATGCGCCGTGAGTACACCAGACCCTCGCCGGTGCTGCAATCGTTGACCGCGGTGCAGTTGACATCGAATCGGAAAATCCCAGCCCCCTGCACGAAGAACGGTCGCTGCTCGCGGAAAAAGGTCTCGAACGCCGTGAGGTTGAGCACGCCAGGGTCGGCTTCGACCTGCCCGAAGTCGGGGTTGAACGTGGCGTCGAGCGTGAGGTTGGACGCGACGCGATACTTCATGTCGCCCCCGAGCGTCACGTCCTGCGTGCGCCCGAGGATGTTGGCGCTGATCTGGGACACGTTCTTCGTCACGAGGTAGGGCGAGGCTTCGAGGCGGCGCGGCGCCTCGAGGTCGTCGAACCCTGCCACCTCGCCGTACTGCGACACGAATCCGGCCTTCGACTGGCGGAACAGCGGCCAGCTCACGCGCTGCGAGTAGCGATAAATATCCCGGTCCACCATGAGCCCGAACGTGTGCTGTCGCTGCCGCCCGTAGCGGAGCTGCGACAACGGGATGCGAAACTCGGCCGTCCAGCCTAGGGAATCGACGCGGGTCGCGACGTCCCACACGGCGTCCCAGGCGAAGTCTTCGTTGCCATCGTTGTAGACCTGCGCGTCGAGCTTCACCCCGGAGGGGTTGACCCCGAATTCGTACCCGGTGCGGCGATCGTGGTACGAATCCAGGAACACCCAGATCATGTCGGAAGGGGTGAAATAGTCGCGCCGAGCGAGGACGGTGATGATGCTGTCGGGGTGGGGATCGAAGGCGCGTACGAAGACGTACAGGTTTCCGGCGTCGTAAGCGACCTTGGCCTCGGTTGGCAGCCTGGGCGGTCCCCCTTCGCCGGGCCGCCACTCTTGGAACTCGGTGATCGGTCGCGCGTCGCGCCACACCGGATCGTCGTCGCGCCCGTCGATAACGGGTGCCTGAGCGGCACGCACCGCGACCACCCTGGATACGGGCGGCCGTGGGGGGGGCTCGGGGAGCGGGGGCGGGGGCGGGTCCGGAGTCTGAGCGACGAGCGTGACGGCGGCGAACAGCGGCAAGCCCAGCGGCATGAGCGGTCCGATCGGAGGTTCGCAGGTTAGATAACGAGACCTCAAAAAGGGTTGTTTCAGCCCTGGCCGGTATGATGCAGCGGGACATAGCGCGGGAAAGTCCGCTTCGTGTCAACGTTTTAAGAGGTCGTGCGGGTCGATCCGGATTACCACATAGGTGACTGAGTCGGGGCCGGGGTTGCGCAATCCGTGCAACTCGTTCGACGCCTGGAAGATCACGGCCCCAGGGCCGGCGCGCCGGGTGGCGCCGTTTTGAAACACCTCCAGCGTGCCGCTGCGGACGACCATTAGCTCCTCGTGCGGGTGGCGGTGCGGTGGGTGCGGCTCCTTGCCCGGCCCGAGCGTCGTGACGTGAATCTCGAGGCGGCTCAGATTCGTGGTCACCGTGTCGACGAGCGTGCGGAAAATAGCGGCGTTGGTCACGTGCACGCTCCCGGTGTCGGGACGGAAGACCGCGGACCGGAGCGGAGTCCGCTGTGCCGCCGCACCATGCGGCCTGACCAGTGCCGACAGAAACAGAAATAGTATCGCCGTCGAGATCCGGTTCATGAGGCCCTCGAGCTGGTTAGAACGAAGGTTGCGGCAGCGGCATCTGAGAGTCCAGATGAGACCGCTAGAGCTTGTCACCACGACGTCAGGTCGCCCGATGTGCGCGAGTAAACTCGCGGCTCGGGGGGGCACTGCCCGTGAACGGGCGTTGCTGAGCCGCTTGAGCGGCAGCCGCCGGGTCGCGGCTTCAGCCGCGGAGGGATCATGACCAGGTCACTGAGCACGGCCGCGGCGTGTCTCCTGGGAATCTTCGGCGGGGCATGGCCGCCGAGTCGACCGAGACCGCAGATCGCGTACGCGGTCCGCCTGGATACCGAGCATCTCGCCGTGGTGGAGATGGCCATCCGGCTGCGCAACGTGCCGACGAGCGTCGAGCTCGCGATGAAGGTGCATCCCGAGTACGATGCTCACTATTGGCGCTACATCGACAGCCTGCGGGTGGAGGGCACCGCGGACGATGCCGCCGCGAGCGTGCTCCGTGAGGACAGCACGCTGTGGCGGGTAATCCTCCCTGGTGGGCACGGCGTGGTCCGTTATCGGGTGCGTATTCAGCCGCCGCAAGCGGCGCTGCGCCGTGCTTGGCTTCCATACACCCGAGCCGATGGCGCTCTGATCAACCCTCCGGACTTCTTTCTCTACCTACCCGACTTCTCCGACGCTCCAGTCACCGTGGACCTCGACATTCCCAGCAAGTGGGAGGTGGCAACCGCGCTGCCGTCCCGCGGCGCTCCCACGAGACGCTCGGCACCAGACGCTGCGACACTGCTCGACTCCCCGATACTGGTCGGTGCGCTGCACGACTGGTCATTCGTCGAGCGTGGGACGATGTATCACGTCGTGTATTGGCCGTTACCAGCCGCCGCTCGTTTCGATTCGATCGCCTTCGTGGACGGGATCCGCCGGCTCACGGGCGCGGTGTTGGACGTGTTCCGGCACGCGCCATCGAGCGAGTTTTATTTTCTCGTCCAGGACGGCGCGGTGGACGCGCTCGAGCATCGGGCCTCGCTCACCATCGGGGTGCCGAGCGAGCGGCTGGCTCGCGATCCACACGCGTCGCTCACCGAGCTCGCGCACGAATTCTTTCACACCTGGAACCTCGTCGCCATTCGGCCGGCCGGTTACAACGCGCTCAGTTATCGCGCTCCCGCTCGGACGCCGGGCCTGTGGCTGGGCGAGGGCGTGACGCTGTATTACGCGGACGTCTTCCCGCGCCGCGCCGCCCTCGCGGACTCGAGCCCCACACGCCTAGATCATCTCGGCGCGCTGCTGGAACGCTACTACGGCTCGCCCGCGATCTTGCGTGTCCCCCCCGAGCGTGCGAGTCTCGCGTTCGGCGACTCGCCGGGTGCGAACTCCGACGCCACCGGCGGCTACTACCTCCAGGGTGAGCTCCTCGGCAACGTACTCGACGCCACCGTGCGCACCGCGACGGGAGAACGGCGGGGCCTGGACGACGCCATGCGGGCGCTGTTTGAGCGGAGCCGCTTGCTCGGTGATGGTGGATACACGGAGCAGGACCTCGAGTCCGTGATCGACTCGGTCTGCGGGTGCGGTGTGGAGGCGCTGTTTGTCGCCGAGGTTCGTGGCCCGGGGCCGATCGATGTCGAGCCGGTGCTGGCGCGGCTGGGCCTACAACTCGCGCTCGACTCGGTGCCCGCGACGGACAGCCTCGGCCGCGCGCGACCGGATCTCCGACTCGGGACCGACTTCACTGCTCCTCCCGGTGTGGTCCGCCTGGTCGTCAACAATCCGGCGACCCCGTGGGCCGTCGCCGGACTCCGCAGCGGTGACGAGCTGGTCGCTCTCAATGGCATTGCCGTCGGGAGCTTCGCTGAGCTGCAAGCGGTGCTGCGCGACCTCCACGTCGGCGACCACGTGACCGTTGAGGTGAGACGCGACGGACGGCAGATGACTGTGACCGTCACCGTCACCGGCTACACGAGACCGCGCGTTCGGTTCAGCGACACACCAACCCTCACGCCGGAGCAGCGCGCGCGCCGATCAGCGTGGCTCGCGGGTCGCTGACCCTCGCTATGGCGCTCAGCCTTCAGAAGACACAATATCGCCCGCATGCCGGCTCCCGTACTCGTCGAAGCTTGCGTCGATTCGATCAAATCGGCGCTCGCGGCCGCCGCCGGTGGCGCACAGCGGCTGGAGCTGTGTGCCAACCTGGTGGAGGGTGGGACGACGCCGAGTGCGGGGATGCTCGCGGAGTGCCGGCGGCGCCTCCGCATTCCCATCTTTGTCCTAGTGCGACCGCGCGGTGGCGACTTTCTCTATTCCGCCCCCGAGTTGGCAGTGATGCTCGAGGACATCCGCAGCGTCAAGGAAGCGGGGGCGGCAGGCGTGGTCACGGGTGTGTTGCGGTCGAACGGGACGATCGATGCACACTCCACGAGCGAGCTGATAGCGGCCGCCCGGCCGCTCCAGGTAACGTTTCACCGCGCGTTCGACGTATGCCGCGATGCGGCCGAGGCGCTGGACACGCTTATCGCGCTCGGCTTCGAGCGCGTGCTCACCTCGGGTCAGGCGCCGACCGCCCCCCAGGGCATCGCGACCATTGCCCGGCTTGTCCGCCAAGCGGCTGGTCGGATCGGCATTCTCCCCGGCGGCGGTGTCACCCCGGAGAACGTGATCGCGCTGGTGCGGGCGACGGGCGTGAACGAAGTGCATCTGACGGGGGCGGCGCGGCGGCAGAGCGGCATGACGTTTCGGGCGCCGCAAGTCGCAATTGGCGACGCCGCGCCACGCAGCGAGTACGAGTGGAGCGAAACTGATGCCGCGCAGATCCGGCAGACGGTCACGCAGCTGGGTGGGGCGTAGGGCGCGCCTACTCACGGTTCGACCGCAACGACCTCGCCGTTGATGGCGAACCGCGCGACGATGTCGCCGAGGCGCGGCGCGACGCTCATGCGGTGACGATCCCCAGCGGCGGCCACTCCCTCCACCGGCCGCGAGTAAAGTCAGGAAACTCGATGGGGGCGCTCCCGTTCGCGACCGACCATTCGGAGAGCGGAGTGACCGCGCTCAGAGCGACGGCGTCGTAGACGTTCATATCGGTGGAGCGCCCTTCGCGCAGACACTTGATGAGCCGATAATCCTCGAGGTAGTCCATGCCGCCGTGCCCAGCGCCGCGGCTCTTCTCCTCCATCTGCCGCCACAACGGATGATCGAACTCGCCCAAGTACGCCTCGGCCTGATCCCAGTCATCGTTCTTGCTCCGCCCCTCCACGTAGACGCGGTCGGGGTAGCCTTGAAACAAGCCGCGGGTGCCCTGCACCAGATGGATCCGGCTATAGGGTCGGGGCAGGTTCGTGTCGTGGCCGACGCAGATCGTGCGCCCGTTCGCAGTCTTGATCAAGCTCACGTTCACATCGCCCAGGACGTACCGTTCCGCCCGTTGAGGCGAGCCCTCCGGAAAGTGCTCGCGAGCATACAGCTGGAGTCCTCGGGACGGGCTGCTCATGGAAACCAGCGTCGCGAACCGGTCGCCCCGATTGATGTTCATGCAGCTGGCGACGGGGCCGAGGCCGTGGGTCGGATAGAGATTTCCGTTGCGCTGCATCGAATGCGCGCGGCGCCAGAGCCCCTCACCCTCGGGGCTGAACTTCACGGAGCGCAAGTCGTGCAGGTAGCCGCCCTCCGCGTGCAGGATCTCGCCAAACACGCCCTGGCGGGCCATGTTGAAGACCATCATCTCCATCCGGCCGTAATTGCAGTTCTCCATCATGATGCAGTGCTTGCGGTACTTCTCCGCGTGCTCGACCAGCGCCCAGCAGTCGTCGAGCGTGTAGGCGGCGGGCACCTCGGTGGCGGCGTGCTTGCCGTTGCGCATGGCGGCGAGGCAGATCGGGACGTGCCACTCCCAGGGCGTCGCGTTGTAGACCAGGTCCAGGTCCTGCTCTTCGCACATCCGGACGAAGTCCCAGGGGCCGCGCGAGTAGCCCGCCGGCCGGGGGACGCCGGCCTGCTCCACCAGATCCTGGATGCGGGTCACCTTCTCGGGCACGATGTCATCCACGGCGCGGATCACGCAGCCCTCGATACGCAACAGGTTGCGCACGTGAGCGCTCCCCATCCCGCCGACGCCCACGAACCCGATGCGGACGGTGTCCATGGGTGGCGCGGCGAAGAATTGTTGGGGCGCGGGTCCCAACTCGGGGCTCGGGGTTCGAGGCTCGGGGCTCGGAGAGCGGGCCGCGGGAGCGCAGCCCGCAGCCCCGCCGAGCGCCGCGAGCCCGGCGGCTACGAGCTTCAGCGCTTCTCTCCGGTCAAGGTCGTTGCTCGAAGTCATGGACGTCTCCCTGGGGATGTTGCGTTGATCTTTATGCTACGCCGCCGTGCCCGCGGACGCACGCGGGGGCATCTTGCGGCGTCTCGGAATTCGGCGCACGCTATCTCGTGAGAACGCAGCCAACCCTCGTTGTTCTCGCGGCCGGGCTCGGGACCCGCTACGGCGGGCTGAAGCAGCTCACTCCGGTGGGCCCGCGCGGCGAGGCGCTCCTCGATTACGGCGTGTACGACGCGGCGCGGGCCGGCTTTGGCCGGGTCGTGTTCGTCGTTCGCCAGGAGGTCGAAGAGCTGTTCCGCCGCCATGTGGCGACGGTCATCGGCGACGCCATGGACGTGGCGTACGCGCAACAAACCCTCGACCCCTCACCACCTGGTCGCACGAAGCCGTGGGGGACTGGCCATGCGGTCCTCGCCGCGGCGCCACAGATCACGGCGGGGCGGCCGTTCGCCGTGATGAACGCCGACGACTTCTACGGCCCAGTCGCCTACCGGATGCTCTTCGAGCACCTCACGAGCGCCGGGCCGGAGAAGGGAGAGCACACCTTGATCGGTTACCCACTGGCGATGACGCTGTCACCGCACGGCGGTGTGTCGCGCGCCATTGCGGAAACGGACGGCCGGGGCTATCTGTCGCGGCTCACGGAGGTGACCGACATCGCACCGGGCGGTTCCGGCTTCACCGGGCGGACGGCGGCGGGCCAAGCCGTTGCGGTCAGCGGAGAGGAGCTCGTCTCGATGAACCTGTGGGGCTTCACACCCGCGGTGCTATTCGCGCTGGGCCGTCAGTTTGGCCGCTTCCTCGAGCTGTGGGGCGCCGACCCGGCTGCCGAGTTTCTGTTGAGTGAGGCGGTGGGCGCGCAAGTGGCGGAAGGTGAGGCGCGAGTGCGCGTGCTGCGGACGTCGGAGCGGTGGCTCGGCGTGACCTTTTCCGCCGACGACGAGGCCGTACGGGCCGAGCTAGCACGCCTCGTGGAGGCCGGGCTTTACCCCGCGAACCTGAAGGCCGGATTCGAGCGACTATGCGGCTGAACGGCTGGGACTGGATGGTGCTGGCGCTGTACGGCTTGCTTTCTCTGGCCATCGGAATGGCGGTGATGCGGCGCGCCGGAGACCGCTGGTCGTCCCTATCTTAGCGCAACCCGTTTCCCTCTCCGGACAACGAGCACCCATGCGCGTGACGAGCGCTGACTGGACCGTCGTGATCATCTCGATCGCGGTGTCGTTTCTGCCCGCTCTCTTCTTCTTCCGGCGCGCGAGCAAGAACACCTCGGAGTTCTTCGCGTCCGGCCGAGCCGCGCCCTGGTGGCTGGTCGGCGTCTCGATGGTGGCCACCACGTTTTCGACCGATACCCCGAACCTCGTCACCAACATGGTGCGCGAGAGCGGGGTAGCGGAGAACTGGCTGTGGTGGTCGTTCCTGCTGACGGGGATGCTGACGGTGTTTTTTTACGCCCGTCTCTGGCGTCGCTCGAACGTGCTGACCGATCTCGAGTTCTACGAGCTGCGCTACTCGGGCAAGGCGGCGAGCTTCGTGCGCGGCTTTCGCGCCGTGTACCTCGGCCTGTTCTTCAACTGCGTGATCATGGCCGCGGTGAATCTCGCCGCCGCGAAGATCGCCAACATCGTGCTCGGCTGGCCCCTCGAGAAAACACTGCTGCTCATGGGCGTGGTGACGGTGTTCTTTGCGTCGGTCTCCGGGCTGTGGGGCGTGCTGGTCACCGACTCGATTCAATTCGGCATTACCATGACCGCGACCTTCGCCCTCGCGTATTTCGCGGTGAGCCAACCGCAGGTCGGCGGCCTCTCCGGCCTCATCGCCCACATCGACCCCAAGCGGTTGCGGCTGATCCCCGATTTCGGCGACTGGGGGCTTACGCTGTCGGTGTTGATCATCCCGCTGACCATTCAGTGGTGGTCGGTTTGGTATCCCGGCGCGGAGCCGGGGGGCGGGAGCTACATCGCCCAGCGCATGCTCGCCTCTCGCACGGAGAAGGACGCGGTGGTGGGCACGCTGCTCTTCAACATGATGCACTACGCGTTGCGGCCATGGCCGTGGATCCTCGTTGCCCTTGCGTCCACCGTGATTTACCCACAGCTGTCCGACATCGCTCGGGCCTATCCCTACATCGATCCCAGCCTCATCGGAAACGACATGGCGTATCCGGCGATGTACCGCTTCCTCCCGGCGCCGTTTCTGGGGTTCATGATCGCCGGTATGCTCGCCTCCTACCGCTCGACCATCGAAACGCATCTCAACTGGGGCACCTCTTACCTGGTGCACGATTTCTATCGCCGCTTCCTGAACAAAGGGGCGGGCGAAAAGCATTACGTGCTCGTGGGCCGTGTCACGACGGCCCTGCTGATGATCGTCGCCGCCCTCGTGACCTATGCCCTGAGCACCTCGAAGCAGGCCTTCGATCTGATCCTCTCCATCGGCGCCGGGACCGGATTGATCTACCTACTGCGCTGGTTCTGGTGGCGCGTCAACGCCTGGTGCGAGGTGGCCGCGATGGTCAGCTCGTTCCTCGTGGCGCTCGGATTCGCGATCGCCGCCAGGGCAGGCCACGCGCTGCCGGGGCACATCTCGCTCATCCTCACGGTCGCCACCACGACCGTCGTGTGGGTGGCGGTCGCCTACCTCACGTCACCGACCGATCGAACGACGCTGGTCTCCTTCTACAAGCTGGTGCGTCCGGCCGGACCTGGTTGGGAGTCGATCCGCCAGGAGGCCGGCCTGCCCTCCTCCCCGGACAGCCTGCCCCATTCCCTGCTCGGCTGGGTGTTCGGCTGCGCGTTCATCTATGCCGCGTTGTTCGGCACCGGCAGCGCGCTGTACGGGCGGACGCCGCAGGCGATCCTGTGGGCGGCGGTCTTCCTGGTGAGTGGCTTCGGCTTGTTGCGACTGGTGCCGAGGATGTGGGGGAAGCAGGAGGCTGGTGGAAGCTGAGGATTTCGTCGTGCCGCGCGCTGCCGCGCGTCCGTTCGCATGATCTCGCAAACCAAGTGCTGGAGGCGTTAAGCGATGGTCTGGCGCGATAACGGTATGACCAATTCCTGAAGCTGTCGTGTGCACCGAGTCGCAGGCGTATGTCTTGACGCATGAGCTGATACCTGCCGGTCCGGTCCCCACAGCGTTCGATCCGAATGGCGTCTATCCGTACGTGAGCTTTTCGGAGACGTCCCACCGACCGGTACTCAAGAGGTACCGGTTCGTCGTGCTGGAAAATGACAAGATCAGGGTCGCGATCTGTCCCGACTTGGGAGGAAGAGTAAGGTCGATCGTTCACAAGCGATCAGGCAAAGAGGCACTGTACGTTCCGGACGTCATCCGCCCTACGCGAATCCTGCCCCGGTTCGGTTTCGTCGCCGGGGGCATCGAAGTGAGTTTCCCCATTTCGCATTCTCCTACGCAGACCGACCGAGTCCTCTACCGCATCGATCGAACGAAACAGCGTATCTACGTGACGTGTGGCGAACGCGAGTTGCGGTTTGGCATGCAGTGGTCGGTGGAATATTCCCTCGGCGCCGGCGATGACTTCTTGACGCAGCGCACCGTCCTTCACAATCCCGGAGCTTCCCCGCATCCCTGGATGTCGTGGTCGAACGCCGCGTTGCCCAGCGCTCCCGATACGGTATTTCATTTTCCCAAGGGTGAGGTGCTGTCGCATTCGTCGAGACTCGATACCATCGATTGGCAGCAATCGGGACCGAGGCAGGAATCGGAAATCCAAGAAATGACGGGCTTCTTCTGGAAGACCAAGGATGTGAATGCGTTTGGGGCTTTTACACCCTCCCTGGGTACGGGCCTGTACCACATTGCCGATGAAGCGGTCGCGCCCGGAATGAAGTTATGGAGCTATGGCGTCGGGAGAGACCGTGCTTGGGCGACGGTGAGTACGGCGAAGCGCGAGGCGTACATCGAGATACAGGGCGGACCCATGGGCGATCAGTCCATAAAACTCGACTTAGAACCGGGCGAGACCCGCCGGCACATGGAGTTTTGGATCCCCGCAGACAAGCCGCTGAGTATCTACGATCTCCGCGTTCCGGGTGTGCAACTCAGACCCATCGGAGACACCCCGCTGTTCGATTGGGCCAGAGAGGAAGAAGTGAGGGCATGGAAGGATCTCTTGAGTGCCTTTGAAGTCAAGGGAACGTTACCGCAAGCCCCTGAAGTCGATCACTGCCTTTGGGCGCCATCCGGGATGGAAGACATGCATGCCGCCTTTGAGTGGGCCACTGCGACTGCCGAGAAGGAAGAGGCCGCACGCTGGGGATTCTATTATGGCACCTGGCTCGCCGGAACGGGGAAAAAGCCAGCAGCTATCCGAGTACTCTCTGCGAGCGGCCTCGGCGTTGCACGTGCCCTGTTGGCCAGGCTGCTGAGATCGGATGGCGACGTCGAGGGTGCCGCAGAGGCGCTGGGATCGATTCAGGAGAAATGGCTGCAATTGCATCCGCAGATCGTTGTCGAGCGCGATGAGGTGCTTCGCGATCTGGGGGCGCACACGCTGGCCGAGCGTGAGCGATGGTTGAACCAGGTAGACGCCCTTCAAGACGAGTGGATAATCGAGAGACGTGTCCAGCTGCTCATCGATAGAGGTGAATTCCAACAGGCTAAGGAGCTGCTGCTATCCGTTTCGTTTCAGAAGGTCCATCAACGGTATACCCGGACGGCATTGTGGAATCAGCTGTGCGCACGACTGCATGAACCGTGTGTGCCCATCCCCCCTGAGCTGGGGGAAGATCAGCTGGCCCGGTTTGGTGCATATCGAGAGTTTGACTGACCCCAACCCTCCCTGTCTCGAGGACCCGCATGCCCTCCAGGCCTCGCTCCGATCCCGACCGTGCGCTTCGCGACCACGTCGTCGCCCTGCTCGGCGAGAGTCACGCCCACATCACCTTCAACGACGCCATCGCCGATCTGCCGGCGCCGCTGCGGGGCGCGAAGCCGCCCGGCCAGCCGTTCACGCCGTGGCGCTTGCTTGAGCACATCCGCATCTCGCAATGGGACATCGTGGAGTTCACGAAGAGCGCGAAACACGTTTCGCCCAAGTGGCCCGCGGGGTATTGGCCCGCGAGCGACGCGCCGCCGGACCCAGCGGCCTGGGACAAAAGCGTGGCGCAGGTGGAGCGCGACCTGAAGGAGATGCAGCGCCTGGTGCGCGACCCGAAGGTCGATCTCTTCGGCCGCATCCCGCACGGCACGGGACAAACCCCGCTGCGCGAAGCGCTTGTCCTCGCCGATCACAACGCGTATCACGTGGGTCAGCTGGTGTTGCTCCGACGCCTCATCGGCGCCTGGAAAGAGTAGCGCAAACCCGGGGCTCGCGCCCGGGGTCAGTGCTGGCCCTCCGAGCCTGAGCCGACGATAATGATGCTCGGAGAATCCTGGCGATGACCGTCGACGACGTCGCCCAACAGCTCGCCCAGGAGCGGGCGCTCAGGCAGGCCGACAAGATGGAGACGATCGGCCGCCTGACGGGCGCCATCGCACAGCAGTTCAACGAGCTGCTCACTGCGATCCTGGCGCGCGCCGCCACGCTGGCGAAGTCACTGCCCGCGAGCACCGACCTCGAGGAGCTCAAGGTCACCGCGCAGCGCGGCACCGAGCTGGCGCAGCGGCTCCTCGGGTTCAGCCGTCACCGCACGCTCGATCTACAGCCGCTCGTCCTCACGGAGTTCGTGCGCGACACGCTCGATGCGCTGCGCCGCCAGCTCCCCGCTCACATCGAAGTGCAATTCGCGGCGGACGAGGACAGCGGCGTGGTGGAGGCCGATCCCGCCGCGGTGAAGCAGGTGCTGCAGCACCTCGTCACCAACGCCCGCGATGCCATGCCGAAGGGCGGCGCCCTCCACGTCGAAGTCCGGCGCGCGCGCCTCGGCGCGGCGGATCGCCCGCTGCACGCCTGGGTGGAGCCGGGCTCCTACGTGAGCGTCGCGCTGAGCGACACCGGGACCGGTATGAATGCCGAGACGCTCGCTCGCGTGTTCGAGCCGTTCTTCACCACCAAGCCGGTGGGCGTCGGCACGGGCCTCGGCATGTCGATGGCCTATGGCCTCGTGAAGCAGCAACGCGGCTACCTCCACCTCTACAGCGAGGTCGGGCAGGGGACCACCGCCAAGGTGTACTTGCCCGCCATCCGCGACCGCGGGATCACGGACCTGGAGGCGGCGGCGGGCGCCGACGAGGGCCTGGTGGGCGGCACGGAAGCCGTTCTGCTCGTGGAAGACGATCAAACGATGCGTGTGGCCGCCCAGCAGCTCCTCACGAAGGTCGGCTACCACGTCGTGACCGCCGTCGACGGCCAGCATGGGCTCGATGCCTACCACGCCCATCGGGCCGAGCTGCAGCTCGTGATCACCGACGTCGTGATGCCAAAGCTCAGCGGGTTCCAGCTGTACGAGGCGATCCGCGGTGAATCGCGCGGGCTGAGCGTGTTGTTCATGAGCGGCTTTCCCGCGCCGAACTTTCGCAAGACCGTGGGGAAGGATCCCCACGTGGCGTTCGTCACTAAGCCCTGGACGGCGAGCGAGCTGCTCGCCGAAGTGCGGGTCCTGCTTAGCGGTCGTTAGGCTCCCAGTCCACCACCGGCACCGGGTAGCGCTCTACCGCCGCGAGCTGGCGCCGCTGCACGCGCGCGATCCAAGACAAGATCCCGACCATCGCCAGCGGAAACGCCACGAACAGGAGCGGCATGAGGCTGACCTCATGGACGAGAAACGCACTCGCCGGGCGGCTCGGATTGACGTAGGCGGTCACGATCGCGCCCGGCCGGAAGCGATCGCGGAGCTTCGTCGCCCACGTCCAGCTCGCCGACATGTTGAGAGGGAGGACTCGGTCGGACTGGTACTGGACACCGTCGAGGGAGTACTGGTAGCGCACCACCGGCGCGTACGTCGTCCCCTTGTCGCCGCGCACCGCCTTGATGTCGGTGGACAGCACCCTCGCGTCCACCGGCTGCCATGTGACCACGCGGTAGACTTCCGAGCCGAACAACCCCAGGCCGACCGCGACGAAAAGTGCGAGGAATGCGCCGATGCACCCCCAGTTGGTGGCGACGGGGTGGCCGCTCACGCTGCCGGCAACTGGCGCCGCGACCGGGGGAGCGGCTCCGCTGCCCATTGAGGCCCAGCCGCAAAATGTCCGTACCGCGGACGCGCACGCCGCGAGCGTCCCTTCGTCGTTCGTGCTGTACGGCGTCCACGGTACCCGGCCACCCGACTTGGTGAGAAAGACGATCCGATAGAACGGGCTCGACCGGCGCGCGCCGCCTGCCGAGCGCTCGAGCGCAACGTCCTTCAGGTCGGTGAGCCGGTATTCGTCGGCCGTCTGGTGCGCGAGCCGCTGCACGACGATGCGGACGCTTCCCGCGGAGCGATCGAACACGAAGCGGCGATCGGCGGAGAGCCAGAGCGACGCGATCCCGACCACCACGAAAATCCCGCTCACGAGATAGATCAGCCACGGACCGGCGTTTCCCGACCAACCGGAAGGGTCGGCGAGCCTGAGCGCAATCACGCCGCCGCCCACGGCCGCGAAGATCGTGCCTAACACGACGGTCTTGAGCACACCCTCGTGCACCACGAGCTGAGTCGGGGTCTGGAGGACGACTTTCATGCGATCGCGCGCCTACAGTAGGACGGCGACCGCAATCGGTCAATCTTCTGGTGACTAGAGTCACGTATCGTTCGGCAGTTTGGGAGGGTGGCGTGCCGGACGAGGCGCATCATAGGTTGCTGCCACCTAAGCAGTAGGTGGACCATGCAGACGCTGTTCTCCCGGTCCACGTGCTGCGCCCTCACGTCGATCGCAGTCCTGTGGCTCGCCGCGTGCGAAACCTCGCGCGACGTGGTCGTGAACCCGCCGGCACCCGATTCGGTGATTGCCGGCCTGTTGGAGGCGTCGGTCGCGACCACACTCGGCGCGCCCTTCGCATCACTTACCGCCGACGAGCTGGCCCGCTTCACCACGGGACAGCAGGAGTTCGAGGCGGTGGAGACGGTTGCCGAGGGACTCGGCCCGGTCTTCAACGAAGCCTCGTGCGCGAGTTGTCACGCCATGCCGGTGGGCGGAACCAACGGTCGCAAGGAGACGCGCTTCGGGACGACGACGAACGGAGTGTTCGATCCGATGACGGCCCTCGGTGGCTCGCTGATCCAGGACCACTCCATCGGCCCGCCGTTTTCACCTGAGGTCGTCCCGGCGACGGCGACGATCACCGCGCACCGCATTACGACGCCGCTGTTCGGCCTCGGCTTGGTGGACGCGGTGCCAGACGGGGAGCTGCTGGCCCTGGCGCGGCTCGAGGCCATCTCGTCGCCGCGCACGGCAGGGACGCCCAATCTCGTGAGCGAGATCCTGACGGGTCGAACCCGAGTGGGCCGGTTCGGGTGGAAGGCGCAGGTGCCCACGCTGTTCCAGTTCTCGGGCGACGCGTACGTGAACGAAATGGGCATCACGAACCCCGAGTTCCCCGACGAGAACTGCCCGCAGGGAGATTGCCAGCTACTCGCCCAGAATCCGGCTCCCGGTCTGAACGACGACGGCACGGGCGTGCGCGAGTTCACCGACTTCATGACGATGCTGGCCCCGCCGCCACGCGGCGCCGTTACGTCGCAGGTGGTCGCCGGCGGCACGATCTTCGTCGCCATCGGCTGCGCCAACTGCCACACGCCGGCGCTCGCCACCGGCCCGAGCCCCATCGCGGCGCTGTCACGCAAGGCGTTCCGGCCGTTCTCGGACTTCCTGCTGCACGACATGGGCAGCCTGGGCGACGGCATCGTCCAGGGCACGTCCACCGAGCGGCAGATGCGCACTGCTCCCTTGTGGGGAATCGCATCCCGCCCCGCGCTGTTGCACGACGGGCGCGCGACGACGATCGACGCCGCGATCCGCGCTCATGACGGTCAGGGCGGCAACGCGCGCGATCGCTTCGCCGGGCTGAGCCCTCAGGCGCGGACGGCACTGCTGGCGTACGTGAATTCTCTCTAAGTGGCGGTCCATAAGTCGTTACGTGGTCACGGTTGCCGCGACCGACGTGATGAGGGCACAGATTCAGGCCCCGCGCTCGGGTAGCGTGTCCGCCCTGCTTCCGGTGCGCCCCCGTGGAGCCGGACCACTCCTAGGAGGTCTCACAGGAACGCCAGGTTCTCACGGACGGTCCTGGCGCTTGCCGCGATCACGGTCTGCCTCGCGGGCAGCGCGCTAGGTCAGAGTCGGGCTGCGTCGGGCCATCAGGGGTTCTGGTTCAGCGCGGGCCTCGGTTACGGTTCACTCGGTTGCCAGAACTGTGGCTCTCGTACCGGCGGTGGGAGCGGCGAAGAGGCTTCCCGAGCGAGCCGGGGCGTCACTCCGGCTCGCGTTATTTTTGCGTGTAAATTCCTTCCATGTCACTCGCCGAGCGTGTCGTCTCCGGAATCGACGCCAACCGCACAGTGAAGGATGAGCTCACCGCGGCCCTGACGCGGCAGGGGCGGCGGCGCCGTATTTCGGTCACCGACCTCGTCAATCCTCGCCAGGCGTTCTACCAGCGTACGCGGCCCGACATCCAGCCCGATCCCGAGCGCAAGCAGGCGATGCTCGCGGGGACCGGTTTTCACGAAGTGTTCGGCCGCGCCGTCTCGACCGAAGAGTTCGTGGAGCAGTTCGTCGAGTTTCAGGGAGTGGTGGGGAAGATCGACATCTACGAGGACGTGCCGGTGGAGCTCAAGACCACAGCCTCGCTTCCCACCGGCCTCGCGGCCGCGCGCTCGAGCTACATCGACCAGCTGGGCATGTACTGCACGATGACCGGGCGCGATGCGGGGCGCCTGTTCGTCTACAAGCGCGCGCTGTACGGCCGGCCCGGCGCGCTGCGGGCATTCGACGTGCGGTTCCGGGACTTGCGGTCGATCGAGCGGGAGATGGTGCGGCGGCGCGATCTGTTCCGCGAGGCCCTCGCGCACAACGATCCGAGCGGATTGCCCCGCTGCGAGTGGTTCGATCTGAGCTGCGACTTCAAGACGGTGTGCGGCTGCGCCACGGCTCCGCCGCTCACGCGGGTCGTGCCCGCCTCGGCGGTGCGGATCGCGGAGAACGGCGAGCTGGTTGGCGCCATGACGGCGCTCCTCACCGACGCCCCCACGCCGACTCCCGGTCCGCAGTTCCGGCTGAACGACATCGTGTTCCCGCGGCGGGCCGTGATCGAGCGACAGGCCGCACTCGAGCCGAAGCCCGACGAAGACGACCAGGGAGGAGGTGGCGGGGGAGGTGGTGTGGGCTTGGACTCGACGCTCGCCGGCATGGAGCGGCTCGGATTTGGAGAGGCGTTGAAGGATGCGATCTGGTACGGCGTCCCCGGCGCTTTCTCTCGAATTCCCGTGTCGCTCCGCGGTCTCAAGGGCCGGGTGGGCACATTTCGCGGAGTGCCCACGATCTTCCGGTCCAACCGGCGGACGAAGCTGGTTGATCGCTCCCAGCTCGTGGAAGAGTTTCCGTACTACTTCGACCGCATCGCGTTCGAGTGCGCGCTCAGCGGACAGCATACAGGCCGCGTGGTGATCTACTATGAGGCGGTGAAGGACGACAAGTTCATGGTGTACGACGTGTTCTTCCGGGACCTGAGCGAGATCATGGAGGAGGCGGACCGGCGCCTCTCGCTGCTCGAGGCTGGGGCGACGCCGGATCAGCTGCCCCCCTGCGAGCCCTCGTGGATGCCGAATTACTGTCCGCACGCGGCGCGCTGCGCGTGCAAAGTCGCGTTGGGAGTGTAAGACCCTGACCCCGGGCGCAAGCCCGGGGAAGGCGCCAGCCGGCCGTCGCGTGAAGTCACACGCAAGCCCGCGCGCGGTTCGACCAGAGGAGCTGCACCAGGTAGGAGCCGAGCTTCTTGTTCTGCCACGGGCACACGTCGCCGATTTCCCCCTGCGTGTCGTCGTACCATCCCTGGCCTGGGATCGGGTCGGTGATCGCCTCGGCGAGCTCGTGGGAGCAGACGGAGGTCAGCGCGTCGAGAACACCGACACCACCCAGACAGCCGGCGCAGTTGGGGTAGGGAAGGACGGCGTAGAACAGCTGAGCCGCCGACCGGTCGTGATAGCCGCAGAACACCTGACAGGAGCGGTCGTTCCCCGCCACCACCGTGACCCCGGGCGGTAGAAACGTGACGTACAGCGTGTTTGCCGTGGGGGCTGGGAGCGCCTTCTTCGCCACCTGTTGCTCCAGCATCTGCTGGATCGCTCCGTCGGTCACGCTGGTGCCGAGCGCCGGGTCGGTGATGGTGGCGGTGCCGATGTAAGTCCCCCGGCCGATTTTGTACTGCGGTGTGTTGTACTCGGCGAGCTGATCGACGTAGGGGCTCGCGACGATGAATTGCAGGAAGCCGTTGAGGCTCTGCACCGTGTCTTGTTGCGCCGCATCCTTCCACGCTCCGCCCCAGAAGACGCTGAACACCTGCACGGCAGTCAGCAGCGGGCCACCGCGGTAGGTGAGCTGCGCAGCAGGAGGTGCCGCGACTCCGACGGCGGCAGCGACTGCACCCGGTCGGTGCAGCGGGACGATGCGGATCGGACGGCCTTGCGGTTTCATGGGCTCGTAGACTGCTTCACGGCGACTGCACCGAAAAGACGGGGTGGAGCTCCCACAGCCCTCCAGGCTGCTGGTTACAGTGTCCGTGCGTCCTATGCGTCGCGTGCGCGCCGTCGTAGAACGCCGCTCCTACGAATCTGAGTCGCACAGCCGGCGTCACGATCCCGCTTGCCGCCACCTGAGAAGCCGATAGGGCTTGTGTAAGCTGGTTGCGGGCCCTCGCAAAGGCCGACCCGTATCGAATCGCCGGGATTTCCGCGATCATGCAACTGGCGATAGGCGCCACGGCGGTGGTCGTCAGCTCGATATGCCAATCCGAGTCGGCTTCCGCTCGTAACAACCGGACCCAAGCCACGACCGTGTACGTCTTGAGCTCATTGCCCTGGCGCGGAGCGCACAGATCGTTCGCCGGGAGGTTCGGCGCAACCCACGTGTTCACGATCGTGTCGAGCTCGATGGCGATCGGCGCGCGGGACGCCAGGGACGTGTCGGTTTTCTGAGCCCAGCGGTAGTGGTCGGTGCCACCACACGTTAGGTTTCCCCTTTGCCCCAACGCGGGCGACGCACACCAGGCACTCACCAAGAGCAAGCACAGCAGGGTGCGCATCAGCACCTCCCGCAAAGGAGTGTCCTATGAGCCGTCGAGTACGCGTGTTCTTCCCCGCGGCGCAGGCCGCAGCCGGTAGCGCCCCCATTCCCCCGGTGATCGACACCTACTTCGACAAGGTCGTCAAGTATATCCCGGCCGACATCGTGGGTGCATGGGTCGCCGCCACCGGGCTGATTTCGAGCGCCAGCGGCATCCCTCACCAGACGGTCCTGTGGGTCGCATTCGGCATCGGGCTGATTCTGACGGCCTGGTGGACGTTGAAGCAGACCGCGGTGCCGGGGCGACCGGCCTCCGTCACGCAGGCGATGATCTCGACCGGCGCGTTCGCCGTCTGGGTCTTTGCCCTCGGCGGGCCGTTTCAACATGTACCGGGTCAACAGGTGTACGGATCGCTGCTCCTCATTCTGTACACGCTCGTGGTGGCGCTGATCGACCCTAAAGGCGGTTGACGCTACCCTCCGGCGCCTTGCCGCGCGGCACGGTGAACGCGCTCAGCCAATCCAGCACGTGGGTGGCTTGAAGTCGTTGATTTCTACCGCGACGACGTCCACGCCCCACGGTGAGACCTTTGCCGCCAGCGCCGTCTGGACCCTGGATGTAATTGATGTCGCGGTTCGCGAGCAGATCATCGAGCGGGGAGGCCGCGGCGACCTCGACCAGAGTTGCCTGAGCCCGTTGCAGTGTGGCGTCGGCCACGCGCGTTACGGCGAGAACGGCCTGGCGGACGTTTGCTTCCGCGATGCGCGTGGTCAAGACCGCCATGATGGCGACCCGCACGTTGTCGTGCGTCTGCACGTTGTCGACGGTCACCGGTCGCGCGACGTCCTGAATCGACACGGCGGGCAACAACCGATGGAGAATCGGCTCGATCCACACGAGCCCAGGCCCAGCAGTGCGGACGTAGCGGCCGAGTCGCAGAACGGGACGCCGTTCCCACTCGTTGATGATGTGAATGCCCGCGAATGCCCAACGGCCAACGGGCTGACTTGCCTCTCCATCGCCCCTCTCTTTGCAGGGTTGCGGGCACCAATCTAGTTCACTACGCCGCGCTCGCTGTCCGCACCGTGTTACAGTGGATCTCCAGCGTGTCATCCGTGCGCAGCGCGTAGCCGCCCGCGAGGCACACCGCCACCGCGACACCCTCACTCGTCGTACCAGCGAACACCAACTCGTCGCGCCGCCGCAACCCTTCGAGCGTGAGCCCCAACCCTCCGAGCTGATCGAAGCGGAAGGGATCCGCACCCGCGAGATAGAACACGAGCTCGGGTCGGTGGCGCGCGAGCAGGTCCGGCAGATGCCGCTCGAGAAGCGCCAGGTATTCGCCGTCCCCGGTCCCGTCCTCCAAGCCAATGTCCAGGTCACTGGGCGGCTTCCGGGCGGGATAGTTGCGCTCCTGGTGCATCGAGAAGGTGAAGACTTCGGGGTCGCTCTGAAAAATGGCGGCCGTGCCGTTGCCGTGATGCACGTCGAGGTCCACGACCGCCACCCGCTGCACGATCCCCTCGCGTTGCAACGTCCGGATCGCGATCGCTACGTCGTTGATGAGGCAGAACCCCTCGCCATGATCGGGGAACGCGTGATGAAAGCCGCCGCCGAGATGGACCGCGATGCGTGCCGTCGATCGCTCACGGTCGAGCGCTAGTCGCCCGGTGCGGGTCGTGCCTCCCGCGGTGATCCACGCGGCCTCCCGCAGCGCGGGCGAGAAGGGGACCTCGAGCACCAGCTGCTCTTCCGGGCTCAGGGTCGCTGTCTGGATCTTCCGGATGTACTCGGTGGTGTGGATCAGCGCGACCTGCTCGTCGGAAGCGGGCTCCGCCTCGACGAGGTCGTCAGGCGCGATGCTGCGTTCATTGAGCAACCGCTCGCGCACGAGACGATACTTTCTGGTCGGAAACACATGAGGCCCGATGTCGATCTCGTAGGCTGCGTGCCAAACGATAGGGACGGGCATCGTAGGAAGGTATCATCAAGAGCGGCTGACCCGGGGCGGCGCACCGGGGTTCACGATCCCGACCTTAGGTTGATCTGGTTGGATCCGGGTCCTAGTAGCCTACCTGCAACTTGAGGAAGAGCTGCTCGCGGCCCGGTGCGAACGCACCGCCGGCATCGAGCTCCCGGTCGTCGCCCCAGCCCAGGTACGCCGCCGTCGCCCAGCTCCAGCGGTAGCTGAGCAGCGCCGAGAACGTCAGCGCACCCTCCGCGGCCGGCACGGGTGTACTGTAGAGCGCGGGATCGCGCCGGATGCGCACGTTCTGGACGATCAGGCGCAGCGCGGCGCGCGGCGTGAAATTGTACCTCGCACGCACACGCTCCACCCGGGCGGTGAACAACCGGCTCGTCACGCCGGCGATGGGAATGTCGAGCCTACTGAGATCCTCCGATCCCTGGAGCTCGAAATGGTCGGTCGCGCGGATCAGAAAGGTGCTCTTGACCTCTGCTCCCGTGCCGCCGCGAGCGTTCACGACATCCACGTCGCCGCCCGCGCGGGCGAACAGCGTGACGCTCGCCAGCCGACGGCTCGGAGCCGCTTCGACATAAACCCACGAGTAGCGGCGGCGGAGCAGCGAGTCCAGCGCACGCAGCTGCTCGTCTGAATAGCGGAGCTGCAGGTACAAACCGCGGACGCCACCGAGCTGGATCGCGACGCCGCGATAGTCGGAGACGACCGCCCCCCCCCGATCCACCACCCGTTGCCATTGTGCCCAGGGACTCACCCAGTTGATCGCGCCGGGCCGATGGAAGTTCACGTCGGCCCAACCGTTCGACACGCGCACCCCGACTTGCGGCGTGAACCCGTTGTCCGCACGGAACCCAGCGCCCACGTCCCGGTATTGGGCGAACCATTCGAGGTGGCGGTCCATGTGGTGCCAGGTGGCGTCCAGGGCGCCGGACGTGAGGCGGCGGCCGTCCCAGGTCGGCTCCAGATCGGGACGTACGGGCACGCGGGTGTCGCTCGCCACGAGCTGCGCGCTGAGCAGATCGGCGTTCGTCGCGCGCCACTGCACGTCCGGGCCGACCACGCGATTGTAGCCGCCGCCCCCGTCATGTGCGATCTCGCGATCTGTTCCCAGCAGCCCGATAAAGCCCCGCGAGAGCGGCGTCCGTGATCGGACGACGCCGCTGACACTCGTGAAGTCCTGAGGGACGAGGGACGACTCCGTTGGCCCTGGGACGATGACGCTCCCTCCGCCCCGATCCCGTGTCACCAGCGCAGTGTACGCCGTGCTGCCGAGCTCGCCGGTGGCGCGGGCGCCCCAGTCGGGCGCGGTGATCGACCGGGTGTAGACGGCCTGAAGCGGCGTCTGGAACAGGTCCGAGCCCTCGAGGAAAAACGGCCGCTTCTCGGGATAGAACAGCGCAAATTGGGTGTTCACGCCCAGCTGCGTGGCGTCCGATTCGATCTGCGAGAAGTCGGGTCGCACGGTGAGGTCGAGCGCGGTGTTGGCGCCGGGCGTCCACTTCACGTCCGCGCCGGCCCGCAGCGCCGTGGGACCGTCGGCCCAACGGGTAGTGCGGTCGGCCCGAGCGGTCGTGTATGGCACGGCCAGCAGACTACCTCCCGACGGCAGCCCCACCAGCTCGAGCCGCTGCTCATGACACAGGAAGCAGTTGGTGCCGCGTGGCAGCGGCACCGAGAAGATCGAGTGCACGAAGTCGCGCGGATAGACGCGATGGACGATCAGGCCCCACGTCTGGCGCTCGCGGCGCGGATAGCGGAGTGAGCTGAACGGAATCTTTAGCTCGGCCGTCCATCCCGAGTCGCCGACCGCGACGCGCGCGTCCCACGTGAAGTCGGGGGTGAGGTCGTCGGGGTTGCCGAGCGCGAACTGCGCCTCGTTGAATACGCCGTCCGCCTGAACGCCGCGGGGCGAGATCCGGAGCAGCGCGGCCGAGCGGCCGTCACCGCGGGTGTCGATCAGGAACCCCACGTAATCGTCGGGCGACGCGACGTTATCGCGATCGGTGTACACGGCGTGCACGCGCCGGGGGTCGGGGTCCTGGGCATCGAGGCCGAGGTAGAGAAAGCGGGCATCGTAGGTGATGGCCACCGCGGTGCGCACGGGCGGGGGAACGTCGTCGCCGGGCCAGCTCTCGAAGAATTGCGTGATCCAGACGGCGTGCGCCCAGGCGGGCTCATCGAGCCGGCCGTCCAGGGTGATCGGGCCTGCGGCGTCGGGAACTGCGAGGGGCTCGGGACTCGGGACTCGGGATTCGGGGGAAGACTGCGAGAGAGCCGGTGCGCTGAGCGATGCGACAAGTGCTAATATATTAGCACTTGAGCTCACAAAAAAACGACGCGCCATCAGTGCCCGACTCCTGGCAGCTGCCAGGCGCAGATGCCGAGCGCGCCCAGGGCGTAAATCACCACCGCGCCTCCGAGCAGGAGCGCGGCGCCGCGGCCGGAACTCGGGGACGGGGGAGCGCTGAGCAGCGCGCGCACGCGGTGCTCGAGCGTACACGGCGCCGCCATCGCCGCGCCGACCACCGCGCCGCGCGAGCGGCGGGTCGCCGCCCGGAGAATCTCGACGAGGTGCTCGCAGTACTCGGAGGCGCGCGCCCCCGTCGCCAGTACGGCTTCGTCGCACGCGCGCTCGCGCTCGAGCCGCACCCGCCGGGTGGCCAGCCACATGGCGGGGTGGAACCAGTACACCGCTGCCGCGAGCCACAGGAACCCCTCAACGACCACGTCCTGACGGCGCACGTGCACCAACTCGTGCACCAACACGAGCCGTAGCCGCGCGGCCATCCACGTCGCTGCCGCCGCGGGCAACGCCACCACGGGGTGCCGCACCCCCCAGGTCACCGGCACGTCGACCGCGTCGGAACGGAGGACGGTGACGGGCGCCGTCACGCCGGCGAGCCGCGCCGCGTCGGCCAGTGTGCGCTCGACCTCGGGCGTGTTCCAGTGCTCGCCCCGCCGCGCCACTGCGCGGAGTGCCAGCACGCCGGGCACGACGCGCGCCGCCCACAGCAGCGCGCCCGCGGCCCAGACGCCCAGTGCCAGCGACAGCCAGCGCGGCGAATGCTCGAGCGCTTCCCATTGAGCGGGGACGCTGACGTACCACGCCGGGAGCAGCAGCTCGATGACGGGTAGGAGCACGGCACCGAGCGCCACGAGCAGCCAGAGGTCGTGGCGGACGCTCGCGGGTCCACGCGCCAGGGCCAGGGCGACCACCCAGCCGGTGCCGGCGAGCAGCGCGACCTTGATGAGATCGAGCGGGAGGTTCACGTCAGCGTCCCTCGCGCCGGGCGCGACGCACGAGTGCTCTCAGCCGCTCGAGGTCGGTGTCGGAGAGCTCCTTGTCGGGGAGCTCGAGCAGCGCGGCCACGGCGCCGGCGCGCGAGCCGCGGAAGAAGGTGCGCACCAGCTGCTGCAGCGCGCTGCGCTGCGCCTCGGCGTGGGGGACGGTGGGCTCGTAGACGTAGCGCGTGCCGTCACGGCCGTGCCGCAGGTGACCTTTGCGCTCGAGGTAACGCAGCATGGCACGAACGGCGGAATAGCTGGGCGGATCAGGGAGGTGAGACATCACCTCGCCCACCGTGGCGCGGCCGAGCCGGTAGACGACGTGCATGATCTGCCGTTCGCGGCGGCCGAACTGGTCCGTGGGCGGGCGCGTCATGCGGGGAATGTGCTAACGGATTAGCATGCGCGTCAAGGGGGGGCGACCAGCAATGGGACTCCACGTATATCCGCGCCCTGAGAGGGCGCGCTCGGCGGGGTGCGCCCTCACAGGGCGCTACTGCGCCGAGCCCGGGCTCTCAACCCCGGGACCGGGGTGAGGACTACTTCCCCCCGACCGCCTTGTACAACGCCGCGTACGCCGTCGCCGCGTCGATGCGTCCCTGCGCCAGGCGATCCTGCGCATCGAGCTGGGTCCGCTCGGCATCGAGCACCTGGAGAAAGTCGGTGACGCCCTCACTGAACCGCAGGCGCGCCAGGTCGGCGGCGCGCTCACTCGCGGTGCTCGCCTCCTGCAGTCGCTCCAACCGCTCGCGAGCCGTGCGATAGCGCGTGATACTCGTCTCCACGTCCTCCATCGCGGCGAGCACGACGCGGTTGTACTGGGCGCGGGCCGCATCCTCACGTGCCTGCGCGGCGTCGACCTCCGCCTTCACCCGTCCGAGATTGAGCCCCGGCCAGGCCAGCACCGGTCCCACCGCGTAGCGCAGCGTGCTGCGATTGCCCACCGTGTTGAACTCCGGCGCGGCGTAGCCCACGCTGCCACCGATGCTGAGGCGCGGGAGGTAGCTCGCCTGCGCCGCTCCGACGAGCGCGCCTTGCGCCGCGGCGAGCCGCTCGGCCGCGGCCACGTCGGGCCGGGAGCGAACCACGGCGGCGGGCTCCTCGATCGTCGTCGCGTCCGGCAGCGCCGGGAGCCGACCCGCAACGCTACCCGATTGCTCGAGCTCCCGGGCGACGTCGGTCGGTGAGCGCCCGACGAGCGTACCGATCCGGTACTGCGCCGCCGCCACCTGCGCCTCTCGGGCAGGAATCGACGCGAGCGTGGAGCTCAGCTGGGCCTGCGCGCGCTCCGTGTCGAAGGCGCTGCCACGCCCGGCCTCGAGCCGCTGGCGCGTGAGGTCGAACGTCTTGCGCTGGTTCTCGGCGTTGCGCCGGGCGACCTCGAGCTGCTCCTGTGCCCCTCGGAGCTCGAAGTACGCCTGGGCCAGCTGTGCCGTGAGCGAGACCTGCACGTCGCGCAGCTCTTCCTGCGCGACGCCCACCAACGCACCCTGGGCCTGCACGTTCTGGCGGATGCGGCCGAAAATGTCCAGGTCCCACGTCGCGCTGACGCCGGCGTCCCAGATGTTCTGGTCCGGAAAGACGCCCCCCCCGAAACCGGGGAAGGTTGCGCTCGACAGCCGCTGTCGGGAGTAGCTGCCCGACACGAGCGTCGAGGGCGTCAGCTCGAGCGCCGCGCGCACCCGGTCCGAGCGCGCCGCGCCCACCCGCGCGCGAGCGGCTTTGACATCCAGGTTGGCGCTCTGCACCGCGGCGATCAGGCGGGACAGTGTCGTGTCGCCCAGCTGGTCCCAATAGTCGGACGAAACATTAACCCGATCCGACCGCTCGGCCGGTGCGCCCTGTCTCACCCTGGTCGCCAGGTACGGAGCAGGCGCAGCGCCCGCCGCATGACTGCTGTCGCCCATCTCTCGGAACGACCCCGGCAGGGCGACCGCGGGTGATCGATAACTTGGAGCCGAGGCGCACCCGGAGAGCGCCAGAACGCCTGTCAGGACTGCAATCGCACTACGCATGAGCCGCCTCCCCCACCAAAGCAGGTTCGAGCCCAACAGTCTCAGTGTCCGATTCCGTCTCGGGATGGTGCTCGGCCGCGATGAGCGAGTAGAACACCGGAACGACGAACAGGGTGAAGACCGTCCCTACCGTCATTCCCGCCACGAGCACCGTACCGATGCTGTTGCGCGCCGCCGAGCCCGGGCCGGTCGCGAACACGAGCGGCAGGTGTCCGAATACCGTCGCCGCCGACGTCATCAGTACGGGCCGGAGCCGGGTGAGCGACGCTTCGCGCAGCGCGGCCAGCTTGGCCACGCCCTGCAGTTGCAACGAATTCGCGAACTGCACGATCAGAATGCCGTTCTTCGCTATCAGCCCCACGAGGGTGATCAACCCCACTTGCGAGTAGATGTTGATGGTGGTGAGGTCGAGATAGCTGAACACGAGCGCCCCGGAGATCGCGAGCGGGACCGAGCCTACCAGCACGATCAGCGGGTCCCGGAAGCTCCTGAACTGCGCCGCGAGCACCAGGTAGATCAGGATCACCGCGAACCCGAGGGTCACGGTAAGCGCCGCCCCTTCGAGGCGGATCTGCCGTGATTCCCCAGCGTAGTCGAGCCCGACGCCGCCGACTCCCGGACCGGCCACGGCCGTGGCGGCGTTTTCCAGGACTCGCAGGCCTTCCTCTTTGGTGACGCCGGGCTTCACGCCGCCGAAGATTCGCACCGCGTTCCGCTGCTGGAACCGATTCAAGGTGCGCGGTGCGGTGCTCGTCTCGATGTGCGTAAAGGTCGAAACCGGCACCAGGCGACCGCTCGGGGTCTTGATCTTGAGGTCGAGCAGCGGTCCGACGGTCGTCCGGCGCTCTTCACCGATTTGCGGGATGACCTTGTAGCTGCGATCGAAGTAGTTGAACCGGTTGACGTAGCCGCCGCCCAGCAGCGTGCCGAGCTCCCGGCCGACGCTGGCGAGATCGAGCCCCAGGTCTGCGACCTGGTCGCGGTCGATGACGACCCGCGCTTCGGGCAGGTCGATCTTCAAATCGGTGTCAACGTACAGGAACTTGCCGCTCTGCCAGCCGGCGCCGACGACGGCGCCCACCGTCTGCAGCATCTGCTCGGGCGGCACGTCGCTCGCCAGAATGAGCTCCACGTCGTACTGGCCGGGCGTGGGCAGTGGCGGGTCGAGCCGGGGAAACACCTGCAGCCCCGGGATCTGCGACACCGCGCCGTACACCTGGCCGTACATCTGCTCCGTGGTCCGTTTCCGCTCCTTCCAATTCTTGGCCACCATCCCGCCGAATCCGCCCCAGTTGGCCGTGAGCGACCACATGAACTTGGCTTCGGGGAACGCGGTGACGGCCTTCACGACCTGGAGCGACGCTTTGTTGGTCGCCTCTAGGGACGCGTCGGGCGACGCGGCCATGAACAGGCTGATGTGACTCTGGTCCTCGATCGGAGCCAGCTCACGCCGGGAGTTCTTGTAGAGCGGCCACGCCGCGAGCATCACCAACGCCGCGGCGGCGACGATCGCCCAGCGCATCGCCAGGGCGCCGTCGAGCAGCCGCGCGTAGCGCCGGCGCACCGCCTCGAAGCCGTGATGTACCAGTCGCGTCAACCGGCCCTCACGACCGGCTTCGTGCACGAAACGCGAGCTCATCACCGGCGATAGCGTGACCGCCACGACACCGGAGAGCACGACCGCGGCGGCGAGCGTGATCGCGAACTCCAGGAACAGCGAGCCGGTGAGGCCGCCCTGGAACCCGATCGGCGTGTACACCGCGGCGAGCGTGATCGTCATGGCGATGATGGGGCCGACCAACTCGCGCGCGCCGATCAGCGCCGCCTGGATGCGCGTCTTGCCCTCGCGCACGTGGCGCTCGACGTTTTCGACCACCACGATCGCGTCGTCCACCACCAATCCTACCGACAGCACAATCGCGAGGATGGTGAGGAGGTTGAGGCTGAAGCCGAAGGCGTACATGATGATCGCGGCGCCGACGAGCGACACCGGCATCGCCACGAGGGGCACCAGCGCGGTCCGCACCGATCCCATGAACAGGAACACCACCAGCCCCACGATGGCGATCGTCTCCATCAGGGTCTTGGTGATTTCCTGCAGCGCGTCGGTCATGAACACCGTCGCGTCGTAGGCCATTTGCATGTCGATGTCGCTCGGGAGCGTCGGCCGGATGCGCGCCATTTCGGCGTGGAGCCGCTTGGCGACGTCGATCTCGTTGCTGCCGGGGACGGGCCAGACGCCGAGGTAGACGGCTTCTTTGTCGCTGAACTTGGTGATGAAGTCGGCCTCTTCCGAGCCCAGCTCCACACGGGCCACGTCGGAGAGCCGCACCGCCGCCCCGTTGCGCTCCGCGACGATGAGGTTCTTGAACTCCTCGGGGGTGCGCAGGTCGGTGTTGGCCAGCAGGTTGACCTGGACGAGGTCTCCCTTGGTCTGCCCCACCGCGGCGAGATAGTTGTTGCGCTGTAGCGCCGCGTGCACGTCGCCGGGCGCGAGGTTGAGGGCGGCCAGCCGGTCGGGGTCGATCCAGATCCGCATGGCGATCGGGCGCCCGCCCACCACATCCACGCGCTGCACGCCCGCCAGCGTCGAGAGCTGCGGCTGCATGTTGCGCGTGAGCCAGTCGGTGAGCGCGGGAATGTCGCGCGCCGACGACGTGAAGCTCAGATAGAACGACGCATAGGGCCGGTCGGCGCGCTGCACCTCGACCACCGGAGGCTCCGCCTCCGCGGGCAGCTCGGAGCGCACCTGCTGCAGCCGGGCAGTGACTTCCGCCAGCGCCGCGGTGCTGTTGTGGTTCAGCTTCAGGTGCACCGTGATCGAGCTGACGCCGGCGCGGCTCGTCGACTCGACGTAATCGACGCCGCTGATGGCGGACACGGCCCGCTCGATCGGCGTCGTGAGAAACCCGCGCACGGTCTCGGCGCTGGCGCCGTAGTACACCGTCGTGATGAGGACCGACGAGCTCTGGATGTTGGGGTACTGCTGCACCGGCAGCGTCGTGAGTGCGCGCCAGCCGACGAGCACGATCACGAGGTTGACGACCGCCGCGAGGACGGGGTGCTTGATGAACGTATCGGTGAACGAGCGCATGGACGGTTTCCGATCAGTGAGATGAATCGGCCGCGACCAGCACGGACTCGCGGAGCTTGAAGGACCCGGAGGTAGCTACCTGCTGGCCCGGGGTGAGACCGCTCAGAATCACGACCTCGTCGTCGAGCACCGGTCCACTCTGCACCGGCTGCACGTGCGCGCGCTTGCGTCCTGTCGAGTCGGCGGTGATCAGGAAGACGTGGTCGCCCGACGGCCCCTTGCGGAGCGCGCTCACCGGAATCGCGACGACCTTAGTCGCCGGCCCTACCGGGACCTCGACCTGGACCGACGCGCCGGGCGCGGGGGCGTGGCCTGGGATTCGGGCGCGCACCATGGCGTTCCGCGTCGTGGGATCGACCTTTGCGTCCACCGCCACGATCCGGGCCGTGGTGGGACGCGCATCACCCGCCGCGTAGACGGCGACCGGCTCGCCCGGGCGCAGCTCGGCGGCCACGGCTTGCGCCACCGTGAAGTCCACGTTGGCGGCGGCGTCCACCCCCTGCAGCGTGGTGAGCTCGGTGCCTTCATTCAGGTACTGGCCGGGATGCACGTCCGCGATGCCCACACGCGCCCGGAATGGGGCGAGGATCGTCTTGCGGGCGATGATGGCCTTGGTGCGCGCGATCTGCGCCAGTGCCACGTCGCGGCCCGCCCGAGCCTGGTCCACTTCCTCCTGCGAAGTGGCCTGCGCCTCCCGCAGCCGCTCCAAACGCGCGAGTGTCGTTTGCGCCAGGTCGGCCTGCGCGGTTTCGGCCTCGAGCTCCGCCGTCTCCACCGAGACGTCGAGGGCCACGAGCACTGTGCCCGAGTCGACGACCCGTCCAGGGATCAGGGCCACCTGACGGACGGTGCCCGGGAGCTCATTCCGCAAGGTGATCGAAGTGAGCGCGAGGATGGTGCCCACCGACGTCGTCGTCGGGCGATACTCCCGCTCCCGCGCGACGGCGAGGCTGACCGATTCGATGGGCTCCGGTTGCCGCGCCGCGGCCGCGTCGGCCTTGCGAACGGAGTTGCGCTTCCAGGCGACGAGGCCGCCGGCCGTCACGGCGAGTGTCGCGAGCAGCACGACAGAGCCGGTCAATCCGCGAGTGTTCAAGCTGAGGCGACTGCGCATACTCGGTGTCTCCTTCTTTCGAGAATTGATCGAGCGTGTTCCCCTCGGTACTAGTCGAGTGGTCGAGCCGGAAATCGACACGCCTTCGGTCTCGGTTCTGCGACGGTCTTGATTCAATTCGGCAGATCAAACACCCGATCCGGGTATGGTTCAGTAATGAACCAAATGGTGGCAAGGTTCCCGGTTAGGGGAGCGAGATTCGTCTGCGATGTTCGGGATTACGACGGACGACGGTTGCGCCGCGGCAGCAGCGCCACGAGGGCCTTGGCGAGCTCGGCGCCAGTAGGATCGATCCCAGCCACGTAGTCGAGCAGCACCCGGGCGAGGTGAAACTCACTTCGATACAGGACCCGACCGGACCACTGCAGCGCGGTCCTCATAGGCCGGCGCTGCGCAGCTCGGCGGGCGTTACCGGGGCGAACTGAACCAGCAGCTGCGGCTCCAGGGCGCTCGACCCCAGGCACCACCACGCCGCCAGAGCGCGCAGCCGCTGCTCGTACAGCTCGTCCGTTAGGGCTATCGTCGCGGTCATTGGAGTGTGCTTTCATGCCTCTCACTCCAATAAAGAGCGACTCCCTCGCGAAGTTCCCGGGGTTTCGGTGCGCCCTCGCGTGTAGGCGCCCAGCGTCCCACCCCAGCACCACGTCCCCCTTGTGCAGCGATCCCCTAGGGGGTCGAGCCGAGGTCGACCCTGCCCAGCCGCTGGACCCCGCTCTCAGCGAGCCACAACCGATTGCGGGTCGAATCGACACTCATGTTGCGCACCACCGACCCATGCGTGGGGATGGCCACCGTTTCCGAGCGCTCGGTTGCGGGGTCGAATGCCACGATCGCGTCCTTGCTCGACTCATCGTACCAGATGCGGCCGTCGGTGCCGATGGCGATCCCGTACGGCTGACTCCCGTCGCCTCCGGGGCTTGCAAAATCGCGCACCTTTCCGGTCGCTGGATCGAGCCGGCCCAGCCTCCCGCGGGCGAAGTCGGTGTACCACACAATCCCTTTTCCATCCACCGCCAAGCGGCGGGGCCGGGCGCCCTCCTCGGGGAGTGGAAACTCGCGCAGCGCGCCGTCCGCGGGGTTGATGCGGCCGATCTTGTTGGTGCCGAACAACGCCATCCAGATGGCGCCGTCGGGACCAGCCACGAGCCCGTACGGACGCGCCCTGGGAGTGGGCACGGGAAAGATCTTCGCCTCGCCAGTGGCGGGATCGAGCCGACCATAGAAGTTCGAAGCCTGCACGGTGAACCAGACCTTGCCCAGGTGAAACAGTGGGGTGTGGGGGTCACGGGCTTCGGACGGCAGCACATACTCCTTGATCGCCCCGCTGGCGGGGTCGAGTCGGCCCAGCCGGCCCTGGAAGTTCGCCGTGTACCACACGCCCCCGTCGGGCGCGACGACGATCCCGTGCGGGCCCGACGCGGGCGTCGGGGTCGCGTAGTCGGTCACTTTTCCCGTCGCCGGGTCGAGCCGGCCGATGTAGCTGTTCACCTGGTCGGTATACCAAACCATGCCGTCACGGCCCACCGCGGGGTCGTGCGGGAACGCCTTGGGGCGCGGGAGGGAGTATTCGACTACGCTGGGGGCTAGGGTCGCGAGCACGAGCCCGGCCCCGAAGCAAATCGTCCACTTCAATGTGTGTATCATGTGTGTCTTCTCCTCACTCGTACATTCTTGCGGTGTCGGCCTTGGCCAGCTCTACCAGGAAATCGCCGATCTTCGTGGTCACCGCCTCGACGTACTTGCGCCCGTTCTCGGCCGTAGCGGCCGCGGGATTCCCGACGCCGGTGTCGTCCGTCACCTGGCGCCAGCGCCGCGGCGCCCACGCCCACCCCTCGCGCAGCCCCGCGATCGTGAAGCGGCGCGCGCGGCCCGGCCCGGCGCTCGACAACGGCCGCACCAGCTCCGGCGCGACGTGGAGCATCACGCTCGTCTCGAGCTCCCCTGCGTGGTCGCCGAGGTCGGAGAAGTACACCTTGGCGTCCACCACTTGATACCAGTTCACAAGACAGAGAAACAGCGACACTGCGGGCTGGAGCTCGCGGATCATCTGGCGGAAATCGTTCCCGCCGTGACCGTTCAGGATCACGAGCTTGGGCACGCCCTGACCCGCCAAGGAGGTCGCGATGTCGCGCAGCAGCAGTGCCTGCGTGCTCGGGTTCATGTTGAGGCACAGCGGGATATCGAGCTGGAGCGTGTTGACGCCGAATGGCACCAGGGGTAGCACCACGACACGCGCGCCGCGCTCCGCGGCGTGCCGGGCCGCCAGTGCCGCGATACGCTCCGTTTCGACGTTGTCGGTCGAGTAGGGGAGATGGAAGTTGTGGGCCTCGGTCGCGCCCCACGGCAGCACGGCGACCTCAAAGCGGGTGTCACGCACCGTGCCCCATGTCAGTTCGTCCAGGATGTATGAGCGAGGGGTAGGGTCTGGCATTCGGCCGACGTTACCGCGAGCCCGCCGCCGAGGGGGGCGAGACGTTCCGCACCGTCACGTAGAAGTTCTCGTCCACGCTCAACTCGGCGGCCTGTGGCGACGGGGCGTCGAGGGTCTGCCACGCCTCCGTGGGGTGAACCATTCGGGTGCCGAGGCCCGGCACGTTGATTCGCACTGGCATGTTGAACCCGGGAACGACATCGGCCCACCGATAGGAAAGAGTGCTTCCCTGCACGCGATATTCGAAGGCCGGAATGCGGGTGGTGGTGAGATACTGTACGAACACTGTACTTAGGTCGATCCCCGCTTCCTGGCTGATGTAATCGCGGACTTGCTGGCCGGTGACGGTCTGGTGGCGGAACCTCTGGTTGAGTCCGCGCAGAATGGCACGCCAGCGCGCGTCGTCATCGAGGATGGCGCGAATGGTGTGCAGCATGTTCCCGCCCTTGGGGTACATGTCGCCCGATCCCTGAGCGTTGACCCCGTAGGCGGGAGGTATCACGGGCCGGTCGTTCTGGACGCCCCGGCGCGCTCCGATCATGTAGGCGGCGCCGGCGGTCTTGCCGAGCAGGCACTCGGTGTAGATCCCCTCGGCGTAGTTGGCGAAGCTCTCGTGCACCCACATGTCGGCGTGATCCTCGGCCGAGATGTTGTTCCCGAACCACTCGTGAGCGCTCTCGTGCACGATGATGAAGTCCCACTGGAGCCCGAGTCCGGTGCGCGACAGATCCCGCCCCAGATAACCGTTGAGGAAGTGGTTGCCGTACGCCACGCCGCTCTGATGCTCCATTCCCAGGTGGGGGGTCTCGACGAGCTTGTACCCGTCGGCGTACCAGGGATAGGGGCCGAACCAGTGCTCGAAGCACTTCAGCATGGGCACGACCTGCTGAAACTGTCGCCGGGCGGCCTCGACGTGGTAGGCCAGGGGCCAGTAGTCGAGGGTCAGGCGACCCGCCTCCCCGTCGAGGGTGTCGCTGAAGTGGGCGTACTGACCCGCGTTGATGGCCACATCGTAGTTGTTGATCGGGCTGGTGACGAACCACTCGTAGGTAGTGGTGCCGTCCGCGTTGTGGGTCGTACCGCGCAGTCGCCCGTTGGAGACGTCGATCAGAGAGTCGGGCACGGTGATCGCGATCCGCTGGCTATCTGGCTCGTCGCCCAGGTAGTCCTTGTTGGGCCACCAGACGCTCGCGCCGAGTCCTTCATTGGCGGTAGCGATCCACGGGTGCCCGAGGCTATCGAGGGGGAAGGTGAAGCCGCCGTCCCACGGGAGTCGGCGGCCTATGCGAGGCTTTCCGTGGTACCAGACCGCGACCGTGCGCACCGTGCCAGCTCGCTGTTGCGCTTTGAGGCTGACGAAGAACGCGTTGCCGTCCCGCCGGTACGCGAGCTGCTTGCGGTCCTGGACGATGCTGTCCACAACCAGCGGGACCTGGAGGTCGATTTGCATCTCTTGAGCCGGCCGGAGTACGCGGTAGGTGATGCCGTTCCAGCCGGCGATGCTCGAGTCGGCGAGATTCACGCGGACGTGGAGGTCGTAGAACGCCACATCCCACCAGGCGCGGGCGGGCCCGTTGGATCCACGCAGGGTGTCGGCATGCGTGTAGCGCGTGGTGTCCTGTGCGCTGACACTCGCCAGCGGGGCGAGAGCCAGTGCAGCAATCACGCCTCCTGCGAGACACGTCCCCCCTCTCCACATGGTGGAGAGGGGGACGGGGGGTGAGGCCTCAAAGACCATTCAATCGTTTCTCCAGCAATCGCCGTTCGGGCTCCTGCGACGCGTGCTTCAGGGCGCGCCGATACGCCGCGATGGCGTCGTCGCGACGCCCCAGCCGGCGTAATAGCTCGCCGCGGGCCGAGTGCGCCAGATGATACTCGTCCAGGTTGCCGCGCGCGAGGATGGCGTCGATGAGAGCCAACCCGGCCTCCGGGCCGTCCCGCATGGCCACCGCCGCGGCGCGGTTCAGCTCCACCACAGGGGAAGGATCCACCCGCAGCAGCAGGTCGTACAGCCCCACGATCTCCCCCCAGTCGGTGGCGGCGGGCGTGGCGGCCCCGGCGTGCATCGCGGCGATCGCAGCCTGCAACGTGTAGGGACCGATGCGCCGCGCGCTCAGCGCCCGCTGCACCAGGGCCGCTCCCTCGGCGATCTGGCCGCGATCCCAGAGCGAGCGGTCCTGATCGTCGAGCAGCACGATGTCGCCGTCGTGGGACGTGCGCGCGGCGCGGCGCGAGTCATGGAGCAGCATCAGGGCCAGTAGGCCGAGGACTTCGGCATCGGGCAACAGCTCGGCGAGCAGCCGCCCCAACCGGATCGCCTCCGTGGAAAGTTCCGCCCGGGTCACCGAGACGCCGGCCGACGCGGAGTACCCCTCGTTGAAGACGAGATAGACAACGTGGAGCACGACGTCCAGCCGCTCGGGCAGGTCCGCTCGACTCGGCACCTGATACGGGATCCCGGCGTCGCGGATCTTTCCTTTGGCCCGCACGATCCGCTGCGCCACCGTGGGTGGGGTGGTGAGAAAGGCGTGCGCGATCTCTTCGGTCGTGAGGCCACACACCTCGCGGAGGGTGAGTGCCACCTGCCCGTCCGGTGGCAGCGCGGGATGGCAGCAGGTGAAGATCAGCCGCAACCGGTCGTCCTCGACGCCGTCGTCGTCGAGCTCTGGTGCGGCAGTGACACCGTCACCGAGCCGATCGGCCACCGATACGAGGGAGGCGTCGAAGCGGGCGCGCCGGCGCAAGTGGTCGATCGCTTTGAAGCGGCCCGCCGAGACGAGCCATGCCCGCGGGTTGGCGGGCATGCCGTCGACGGGCCAGCGCTCCACCGCCGCCGCGAACGCGTCCTGCAGCGCCTCCTCGGCCAAATCGAAGTCGCCGAGGAGGCGGATCAGCGTCGCGAGGACGCGGCGGGACTCGGCGCGGTAGACGGCCTCGAGGGCCTCGGCTACGGACGTGGCGGTTCCCAGATCGGTCGCACCTCCACCGAGCCCCACCGCGCCGACGGAATCCGCGCCGCTACCTGGATGGCATCGTTCAAGTCCTTGGCATCGATCAAGTAGAAGCCCCCGAGTTGTTCCTTGGTTTCGGCGAAGGGGCCATCCGTGGTCGAGAGCTTCCCGTTCCGGATCCGCACCGTGGTGGCGCTGTTCGTGGGTTGCAGAGCATTGCTCGCCACATGCTTCCCGCTCTTCTTGACGTCGTCGGTGAACGCCCAGTATTCGGACATCACCTTCTCCATCTCGTTCTTGGGCAAGGACCGTCCCATCTTTTCGTCTTCGTAGATCAAGCACAGGTATTTCATGGCATCCTCCGCATCGGAAGAACTGGAAATATGGCCTGGACGCCAGCTAGTCGTTCGGAGGTCGGGGGAATCGACAACAACGCCCCGCAGCGGGATCGCTACGGGGCGCTGTTTCACTCAGTCGCTATCGGGGGATGAGCAAGCTGAGTGGGTTACGAGGTGCTCGTCCCCGAGTGACCGTTGCCGTTTGAGTGACCGTTGCCGTTTCCGTTGCCGTTGCCCGTCGCGAACATCTTGGATCGACCGCCCGTGACCGCCAGCCAGCGCTTGCGCGAAGCGATGAGGTCGTCGAGCTGCTGGCGCAGCTTGGCGATATCCGTGTCGATCTGCTGGATGCGCCAATCGATGTAGTGCTCGGCTTGCTCCGGACTCCAGTCCGAGGAGCCGGTGAAGATCACCTGCTCCTTTACCGGGGGCTCCAACCCGGCCAAACTCTCTGCTGCAGCTGCATTTGCTGGCATCAGGTCGATTCTGTTACGTCCCATGTCTGCCTGACCTCCTCTTGAACGGTCCCCTGTCGAGTACAGGGCACTGCGCAGTCCCATGACCTTCTCCAGTCCGTACACGGTCCTCCGCTCCTTTGGACGCCCCTTGACGATGTGCGCCTAGCGTGACAACTTGTCTCCACGGACAACGACTATGGACGCCGCAGTGGCGCCTATTTAGTCACTAACCTAGGCCTACTTTTTCATCTGTCAAGGCCCTAAAAAGGACCGATGATGGGCCCAGTTTCGGAGCGGCTGTCTCGGCTGCTTGATGCCTTCTCACCCTGGGAGGGCATCTCCTTGACTTACCGGCAATTCGCTGCGGAGATCGGCCCGCCGCTGACGGAAGCGGCCATCAAGAAGTGGCCCCAGCGCAGGAAATTTCCCACCGACGTGGCGCGGCTGATCGTAAGCAAGGCGCGCCAGCGCAACCTGGCGGGTGTCACCCTCGAGTGGGTGCTGTGGGGGGAGGGTCCGGGGCCGGAGAAGGGGCGGCGGTCGAAGGAGCCTACGGCGGCTGTGAGCAAGGCCGGCGCGGCTCCTGCCCCCTCGATCCCCCATGGCCAGTTCGCGCGGCGGATCGCCGCGGCACTCGAAGCGGATCTCAGCCACAACGAGTTCGGGCAATGGTCCACGACCGAGGTGCAACGAACCGTGCTCTGGGGTTTGAAGGATCTCGCCCGGCGGCTGCGCGTGCTGCACTTCGACATGGGCGAGACGTTCGAGCTGACCGACGCGTGGGCTGCAGAGATCGGCCTGCCCGTGCGGCCCCGACCGTCGGACGGTGATCCCAGCTAGTCGAGCTTGACCCGCGACAGATCGAACGACGGCTTGGGAAACCGCATGTCGAGGGCCTCGAGCGTCTCCACCAAGATGTGTGACACCGCGAGGTTCCGGACCCATTTCTTGTTCGCCGGCACGATGAACCAGGGCGCGTCGCTTGTGCTGCAGCGGCCGAGGGCGTCCTCGTAGGCGCCGGTGTAATCGTCCCAATATTTCCGGTCTTCGAAGTCGCTGGGTGACAGCTTCCATTGCTTGGTGGCGTCGTGGAGCCGTTCCTCGAAACGTTCCCGCTGCTCCTCTCGGCTGATGTGCAAGAAGAGTTTCACGATGACCACGCCGCCGTCGATCAGCAGCTCCTCGAAGCGGTTGATGTGGTCGTAGCGGCGCGACCAGACGTCCTTCGGCACCAGCTTCCGCACCCGGGCGATCAGCACGTCTTCGTAATGTGAGCGATTGAAGATGGCGATGTCGCCGCGGGACGGCACGGCGCGGTGGACGCGCCACAGAAAGTCGTGGTCCAACTCTTCGGCCGTGGGCGCCTTGAACGAGGTCACCCGGCACCCCTGAGGGTTGAGCCCGCCCATCACGTGGCGAATCGTGCCATCCTTGCCGGCGCCGTCCATGCCCTGTAGCACGACCAGTAACGAGCGGCGGTGCTCGGCGTACATCAGGTACTGCAGCTCGTCGAGGCGCGCGATGCTCTGCTCGGTCCGCTGCTTCGCCGCGTCCTTGTCGACCCCCAGGGTGTCACCGGGATCCCGGTCGGCCAGCTTGACGGGCTTCCCCGGGTGGACGACGAGCTTGTCGCCGAGCTTCATGGGGCGAAGCTACTCCGCAGCGGGCGCTGACCGCCAGCCTCCGCCCCCGTACTTTTCACCAATGCACTGCTCTCTCGATGCGGCGCACAGCTAGCCCAGTGGAGCTCGCGCGGCGCGCGCTGCGCACCGTCCGCCGCCTGCTCGGCTTCTCCCCCCAGCGGCGCGAGGCGACGCTGGAGCTGCCGGCATGGGCTCGCGTGGGAGGCAAGCGCCGCGCCCATATCCAACGGGTCGCCGAGTTGGTGGAGTTGTGGGCGGAGGGGATGGGGGTGTCGCCCAGGGAGCGGGAGCGGTGGCTCAGCGCGGTGTGGCTTCACGATGCGCTGCGGGATGCCCGCCTGAAACGCGGCACGACCCATGGCGCGGCCGCGGCGGACCGCGCCGCGCGGGACGGCGAGTCGGACCGCGGCGTGCTTGAGGCGGTACGGTATCACAGCGTCGGCTACGCGGGGTGGGACGACGTGGGGAAGATGCTCTACCTCGCCGACTATCTCGAGCCCGGGCGCAAGCGGCGCGCCAAGCAGCGCGCCGAGCTCGCTGAGCGGGTGCCGCGCGAGCGCGACGGCGTGCTGCGGGAGGTGGTGGCGCAGCAGATCCGGGATCGGCTGCGCTCCGGCCGACCGATCGATCCGCACACGCTCGAGTTCTGGAACTCGCTGGCGCGCTGAGCGGCGGCTCTTCAGTCGTCGGGTCGTTTCTGGAGCTGCTCGAGCCGCTCGAATACTGCGGGATTGAGGTGCAGTCGCTGTACTTGAGTGCCCACCGCTTTGACCTGTCTCGTGAGTGTGTCCACGCCCGTCCGGGCGGAATCGAGCCTAGCGATGAGGTGAGCGATCTGGTCTTCCGCATGGCTCACTTGGCCGCTCAGCTGGGTCGCGACGGCCCGGACGGAATCGCGCAGCTCGCTGATGCTCGCCGCGTCGGCTTTCAGCTTGGACTCGAAGGTCGCGCCCGTCGTGATGTAGGCGACCGCAATCGAGCCGACGACGCCGATGAGCGCGACGGTGATCTGCACGCTACCGGATGCCATGACACCTCCTCCTGGAAAAGGGTGAGCGCGCGGATGACGGCACCGCCAATCTAGAGCATCTTTCTCCTTCATGAACCCTATGCGCTTCGTCGTGCTACTCGGCCTCGCACCAGCAGCGTGGACCGCCCCCGCCCCCGCCCCCGCCCAGACGATTCCGGCGACTGCATACAGCGCGCTGCGCTGGCGGTTGATCGGACCACACCGCGGCGGGCGGGTCCTGGCTGTCGCCGGCCTTCCCGGCGACCCGGCGACGTTCTACTTCGGCGCGGTGGACGGCGGGGTGTGGCGCTCGCGGAACGCGGGGGTCACCTGGGAGCCGCTCTTCGATTCTCAACCGGTGGCGTCGATCGGCGCCCTCGCCGTGGCACCCTCGGACGCTTCCATCATTTACGTGGGGACGGGGGAAGCCGCGATCCGCTCCGACATCACGTACGGCGCGGGTGTCTACAAGTCCACCGACGGAGGCGTGCACTGGCGTATGATGGGGCTCGCCGCGACGCGCCACATTGGAAGGATCCTCATCGACCCGCGCAACCCGGACGTGGTGTTGGTCGCGGCGTTGGGGCACGCCTACGGGCCCAACCCCGAGCGGGGCGTGTTCCGATCGACGGACGGCGGGCGCACCTGGACCAAAGTGCTGTACAAGAATCCCGACACCGGTGCGATCGACCTGGCGGCCGACCCCGGGGATCCGCAGGTCGTGTACGCCGCGCTGTACCAGGCGCGCCGTACGCCCTGGGAGCAATACCCTCCGGACGAGGGCCCCGGGAGCGGCTTGTACAAGTCCACCGACGGCGGCGCGACCTGGGCGCCGCTCGCGGGGCACGGGCTCCCGGCGGGGCCGGTCGGCCGGATCGGCCTGGCGGTTGGGGGGGCCAGCACCGGGCGGGGCGGCAACGCGCGCGTGTACGCGTTGATCGGCGCCGCTTCGGGCGCGGGGCTGTACCGCTCCGATGACGGCGGCCCTTCCTGGCAGCTCGCCGGAACCGATCCGCGGATCACGAGCCGCAACTGGTACTTCTGTCGCGTCACCGTCGATCCCACGAACCCCGACGTCGTGTACGTGCCGAACGTGGCGCTGCTCAAGTCCACCGATGCGGGCAAGAGCTTCACGGTGCTGAAGGGCCAGCCGGGAGGCGACGACTATCACGAGCTGTGGGTGGACCCGCGCAGCTCCCAGCGCATGATCGTGGGCTCGGATCAGGGAGCCGTGGTATCACTCGACGGCGGGCGCACCTGGAGCAGCTGGTACAACCAGCCCACCGCGCAGTTCTATCACGTGGTCACGGACGACGCGTTCCCCTACCGGGTGTTCGGCGCGCAACAGGACGCCGGCACCGCCGGCGTCGCGAGCCGGAGCGACTACGGGGAAATCACCTTCCGCGACTGGGCACCTGTCGGGGCTGGCGAGAGCGGCTACATCGCACCGGACCCGCTCGACCCCGACATCGTGTACGGGGGCGACACCTACGGCGGCGTGCATCGCTTCGACCGCGTGACCGGCCAGTCGCAAGACATCTCGCCATCGCCCATTGCTGCCTTCGGCCTGCCGATGCCGCGGCGCAAGTACCGCTTCACGTGGACTTCGCCGCTGGTGTTCGACCGTGTCGATCGGCACGCGCTGTACCTCGGGGCGCAGATGGTGCTGCGCACTACCGACGGGGGACTGCATTGGGAAGCGATCAGCCCCGACCTGACCGGCGCTGCGGTCCGCCCGTCGCCGGCCGATTCCGGGCCCACGACGGTCGCGAACGCCGCGGCACGGGGCTACGGCGTGGTGTACACGATCGCGCCATCGCCGCGCGCGGCCGGTCTGCTCTGGGTCGGCTCGGACGACGGCCTGATTCACCGCACCGCGGACGGCGGCCGGCACTGGCGGGACGTGACGCCCCCGGGCCTGCTTCCCTGGAGCGCCATCAGCCTGCTGGAAGCGTCTCCATTCGATACGGCGGTGGCCTATGCCGCCGTGGACCGCCACCGCCTGGACGACTTCGCGCCGTACGTCTATCGCACCCGCGACAGCGGCGCGCACTGGGCACGCGCCGACGCCGGCATCGCAGCGAATGCGTACGTGCAGGCGGTCCGGGCGGATCCGGTGCGCCCGGGCCTCCTGTACGCCGGGACCGAGACCGGCGTGTACGTATCCTTCGACGATGGCGATCACTGGCAGTCGCTGCAGCTCGACCTGCCGACGGTGTCCGTGCGGGATCTGGCCCTCCACGGGCGCGACTTGATCGCCGCGACGCACGGGCGCTCGTTCTGGATCCTCGACGACCTCACTCCGCTGCGCCAGTTGAGCGATTCCGTGGTGCGGGCGCCCGCTCACCTATTCGCACCCGCGCCGGCCATTCGCCTGCGCCGCAGCGTGAGCAACGATACGCCGCTCCCTCCCGAAGAGCCCTACGGCACCAATCCGCCGGCTGGGGCGGTGATCGACTACTGGCTGCAAGCGGCCACGTCTGGCGTGGTGACGCTCGAGATTCGCAATCGGGCGGGAGATTTGGTGCGGCGGTTCGCGAGTGACGAGCGCGCCACGCCGCCCGCCGAGCCGCCACCGTTCGCCGACGAATGGCTGCCGCGCTTCGAGCCCCCGACCACCGACGCCGGCCTGAACCGCTTCGTCTGGGACCTGCGCTACGCGCCCCCCCCGACGCCCGCGGGGCGAGCGAGCTACAGCATCGCCGCCATCGCCGGTCAGGGCACGGTCGCCGAGCCGCAAGGGCCGCTGGTCGTGCCCGGAGACTACGAGGTCCGCTTGAGCGTCGCAGGTCGCACGTACACTCGACCGCTGCGGGTCGAGCTCGATCCGCGTGTGCACGTCGCGGACTCAGCGCTCGCGGCGCAGTTGCGGGTGGCGCTCGCGATTCGCGACGCGATGGCGCAACAGCATGCGCTCGGCGTCGGCGTGCGCCGCGTCCGGGATCAGCTTCGGGGCTTGGGCAGCCGCTCGCTCGACGGCGTGACGCGTGAATCCATCGCGGCCCTCGACCGCGTGGTGGACAGCCTCGCGCGGGCGGCGGTGATCGTGGGCGGCGACCTGGGCGGTCTCGAGACCGCGGTGGAGAGCGCTGACCGGGAGCCCACAGGCGCCGTGCGTGACGCGTTCGCCGAGCTGCGCGATCGGATCGGGACGGCGGACCGCCGCTGGCAAGCCCTGCTTGCGAGCGAGTTGCCCGCCCTCAACGCGCGGTTACGACGGCAAGGTGCGCCGCTACTCCCTGTACAGTGAGGGAAACTGCTTCTGTAGCTGCTTGAGTTTGGGCTGATCGTTGATGACGATGTACGGGTAGTACGGGTGCCGCGCCAGGAAGTTCTGGTGATACTCCTCCGCGGGATAGAAGTGTTGCAGCGGCACCACCTCCGTCACGATGGGACGGGGAAACACCTTGGACTTGTTGAGCTGATCGATATAGAGCAGCGCGGTGTGCTTCTGGTCGGCGTCGGCGTAGAAAATCGCCGAGCGGTATTGCGTGCCGACATCGGGACCCTGCCGGTCCAATTCGGTCGGGTCGTGCGCGACCGAAAAGAACACCTGTAGCAAGCGGCTGTAGGAGACCTGACTCGGATCGTAGGTGATCTGCACTGACTCCGCGTGCCCCGTGGTGCCGCTGCTCACGACGTCGTACGTGGCGGTGGCATCGTTTCCTCCCGAATAGCCGGACACCACACGCGAGACGCCCTTCACATGCTTGAACACGGCGTCCACGCCCCAGAAGCAGCCTCCCGCAAGGACCGCGATCCGCTCACCGGCGGCCGCCGGCTGGCGGGTCTCCGCCGCGAACGCCGGGATTTGAGCCGTCGCCACAGTGGTCAACAGGATGCCGCTCGCCCAAGCGGCGGCCAAGGTCCTCAGCAACACGGTTTCATCCTCCAGAGCGACGTTGTTGACGAGAGACGTCCGCAGCGGGTGCGGTGGATTCGGAGCGCCTCGTGGGTTAACGTACCGCCGCCCTATGAAACATACACCCTATGCCCTTCACGGCTGCCACCCTTCGGTTCTTTCGCGGGCTGCAAACCCACAACACCAAGACCTGGTTCGAGGCCCATCGCGGCGATTACGAGCAACAGGTGCGGACTCCCATGCAGGCGCTGATCGAGGAGATGGACGTGCGCCTGGCGCGGTTCGCGCCTGAGATCACCGGCGACCCCAAGCGATCGATGTTTCGGATCTACCGGGACATCCGGTTTTCCAAGGACAAGTCGCCCTACAAGACGCACGCGGCCTGCTGGTTTCGGCACCGCGATGCGGAGGCCCGAGTCGGCGGTGAAGCAGAGGGCGGCGGCGCGGGCTTCTACTTCCACCTCGCGCCCGGCGCTTCGTTCGTGGGCGCGGGCATCTGGATGCCGCCCCGCTCGATCCTGAACCGGCTGCGCGACGCCATTGCGGAGCACACCGCGGGGTTCGAGCGGGTGGTGAAGGACCGGGGCTTCCTGCGGCGCTACGGCGGCCTGGACGACGAAGCGGTGCTGAAGCGCATGCCGCGTGGCTTCCCTGAGACCCACGCCGCCGCGCGCTGGCTCCGCTACCAGTCGTTCACCGCCGGGCGCGGGCTCCGCGACACGGAGGTGACCAGCGCCCGGCTGGCCGCCCTGCTCGAGGAGGATTTCGGCCGGCTGCTGCCGCTGGTTCGCTGGTTGAACGGCGTGCTCGGGCTGCAGGCGGCGACGCGGCGGTGACGGGATGACACCACCACGACTCCCGGAGCGCATCGCCGGCTTGGCCCGCGTCGCCGCCAACCTGTCGTGGAGCTGGAATCGGAACGCGCGGGCGCTGTTCCGATCGCTCGATCCAGCGCTGTGGCACCGTACCCGCCATAATCCGATCGAGCTCCTGCGGCGCGTCGATGCGGCGCGGATCGCGGCATGCGCCGCGGACCCGGAATTCCTGCGGTTGTACGACGCCGTCGTCGCTTCCGCCGCGCGGGACGGGACCCCCGCCGGCACATGGTTCGCGACGGCGCACGCCGACTTGCTCAAGCGCCCGGTGGCCTACTTCTGCGCCGAGTTCGGCCTCCACGTGTCGGTGCCGATCTACTCCGGCGGCCTGGGGGTCCTCGCCGGGGACCAGTGCAAGGCGGCCTCCGATCTCGGCGTACCCCTCCTGGGCGTCGGCCTGTTCTATACCAAAGGTTACTCGGATCAGCGGCTCCGGCTGGACGGTTGGCAGGAGGACGCGGAAGAGCGCTTCGAAGTGACGGCGACGGCGATCGAGCTGGTGCGGGGACCGAAAGGCGATCCCTGCCTCGCCACCGTGCAGATGTCCGGCCGCCAGGTGAGCATCGGGGCCTGGCGAGTCCTGGTCGGCCGCGTCCCCGTGTTTCTGCTCGACACGGATCTCGCGCAGAATGACCCGGCCGACCGCGGATTATCCCACCGGCTCTACGCGGGCGGCCCGGAGCTGCGGCTGCGCCAGGAATGGATCCTCGGCGTCGGGGGGGTGCGCGTGCTGCGCACGCTCGGCTACGACCCCGCCGCCTGGCACGCGAACGAAGGACACGCGGCCTTCATGCTCCTCGAGCGGCTGCGCGAGCTGGTGACGCGCGGCACGCCGTTCGACGAGGCGGTGCGCCGGGTCCGCGCCACGAGTGTGTTCACCACCCACACGCCCGTTCCGGCGGGCCACGATACCTTCTCCCCCGAGCAGCTGGAGCAGTGCACTGGTCCGATCTGGCAAGAGATGCGCGTGAGCCGGGAGGCCGTGCTGCGACTCGGGCATCACCCAACGCAGGACCACGGCCGCTTCCATATGCCCGTCCTCGCGATCCGACTGTCGGCCAGGGTCAACGGCGTCGCCCGCCGGCACGGTGAAGAGTCGCGCCGCATCTGGGCACCGCTCTGGCCCGACCGTCCAGTCGAGCGCGTGCCGATCGGACACGTCACTAACGGCGTCCACGTCGCGACCTGGATGGCTGGGGCCGTCATGACGCTGTTCGACTCGCACTTCGGGCCGGACTGGCTGGGTCGCGTCGACGACCCCGCGTTCTGGGACAAGGTGCTCGAGCTGGACGGCGTCGCCCTATGGAGCGTGCACAACGAGCTCAAGGCGTCGTTGATGCGCAGCATCCGGGAGCAGGCCCGGCGACGCTGGGCGGACCAATGGAAGGAAGCCCTGCACCTCGTGGGTGCGGGGACCCTGCTGGACCAGGAAGCCCTGACGATCGGGTTCGGCCGCCGCTTCGCCACCTACAAGCGGGCGGACCTGATCTTCCGGGATCCCGACCGGCTGCAGCGCCTGCTCGTCAACCCGTGGAGGCCAGTGCAGATCGTGTTCGCGGGGAAGGCGCATCCGGGCGACGAGCCCGGCAAGCAGGTGCTGCAACGCGTGTACAGTCACACCCGAGAGGCGCGGTTCGAGGGGCGGATCGCCTTCATCGAGGACTACGACATGCACGTCGCCCACCGGCTGGCGCAGGGCGCGGACCTGTGGCTCAATGTGCCGCGCCCGCCGCTCGAGGCGTGCGGTACGAGCGGCATGAAGGCGGCCTTGAACGGCGTGCCGCAGCTGAGCACGCTGGACGGCTGGTGGGCCGAGGGTTACGATGGCAGCAACGGCTGGGCGATCCGGGACGGGGACGACGCCGCGCAGGCCGAGCAGCTGTACCAGCTGCTCGAAACCGAGGTGGTGCCGCGATTCTACGACCGCGACGCCCAGGGCATCCCGCGCGGCTGGTTGGAGCAGATGAAGCGCGCGCTGCGCGCGGCGGGGGCCCGCTTCACCGCCCAGCGCATGATGCGGCAGTACGTCAGCGAGTACTACCTCCCCGTGATGCGGGGCGAGCAGCCGGCGGACGATCCGCCGACCGCCTGAGTGGAAGACAAGATGGGCGCGACGACACCATCGGCTCCCAAGCCTCCCCCCCGACGCCCGCGGACTCCCCGTGCGCGACGGGCGGCAGCGACCGCGACGCCGCGGCTGCCGTCCGAGGCCGAGCGGCCCGGCGTAGTCCACCTGACCGCCGAATACTGGCCGTTCGCTCGCACCGGTGGGCTGGGCGAAGCGGTTGCTGGATTGGCGACGTTCCAGGCGGTCGCCGGCCATCCCACCACGGTCATCATGCCGCTGTACCAGTTGGTGCGCGAAACGACGCCTTCGCTCGAACGCACGGGGCACACGCTCACGGTGCCGCTGCCAGGGCACACAGAACGGGCTTGGCTGTACCAGGCCCCGACCCCTGGCCTCGGTCCGCGGGTTTTTTTCATCGAGCATCCCGATTTCTTCGACCGCGCGGGGATCTACGGCGACAACGGTGCCGACTACCCGGACAATGCCCGACGATTCGCGTTCTTCTGTCTCGCCGCGCTGGCCGCGCTGCCCGAGATCGCCCTGGATGCGCAGTTGCTCCATGCGCACGACTGGCATACCGCTCTGGCGCCGGTGTACTTGCGGACCGCGTTCCCCGGCCAGCCGTTGTACAACCGGCTCGCCGTCGTGACCTCGGTGCACAACGCTGGGTTCCAGGGACACTTTCCCCCGGAGACGGTCGGCGAATTGGGGTTTCCCCCGGAGCTCTACAACCCGGGGGTGTTCGAATGGTACGGCCGGATGAACATGCTGAAGGGTGGGTTGGCCTTTTCGGACGTGGCGGTGACCGTGAGTCCGACCCACGCGCGCGAGCTGTGCACTCAGGACGGCGGGTTCGGCCTGCACGACACGTTCACGGGGATGGGTGAGCGCCTGGTCGGGATTCTGAATGGCATCGATCCGGTCCTGTGGAACCCCGAGACGGACCCCGAGCTGACGGACCGTTTCTCGAGCGACGACCTGGCGGGGAAACGGCGCTGCAAGGCGGCGCTGCAGCGCGCCTATGGGCTCGCAGTGGAGCCGCACACGCCTCTGTTCGGCATGAGCGCGCGCATGGTGGCGCAGAAGGGGCTGGACCTCGTGCTCGGCGCCGATCTGCTATCGAGCACGGACGCGCAGTTCATCTTCCTCGGAGCGGGAGAGCATCGCTATCACGAGGCGTTGGGCGAGCTCGCCGCCAGGGCACCCGATCGGATGGCTGTCGAATTCATGTTCACCGATCACGTGGAGCATCGCGTCCTGGCGGGTGCCGATGCCTTGCTGATGCCATCGCTGTACGAGCCCTGCGGCCTCACGCAGATGCGCGCCCAGCGCTACGGCGCCGTGCCCGTGGCGCGCCGGGTAGGCGGCCTCTCCGATAGCATCATCGACGGCGTGACCGGCTTTTTGTTCGACGAGTACGCGCCAGGGGCGCTGCGGCAGGCGGTGCGTCGCGCGGCGGAGTGTTACGCCGAACGGACGGGTTGGAGAAGAATGGTGCGCGCGGCCATGACACAGGAGTTCGGCTGGGATCGCTCCGCCACGCAGTACCTGGCCCTGTACCGCAAGGCACTCGCCGTGCGGTCGAGCTCCGGTTGACCGGCCACCCGATGGAGTTCGTCCTCGCGCTCCACAGTCATCTCCCGTACGTCCTGAACCACGGCCGCTGGCCGCACGGCAGCGACTGGCTGTGCGAGGCCGCGCTCGACACGTATCTCCCGCTGCTCGAACAGCTGGAGGCGTTGTCGGCCGAAGGGACGTCCGCCCCGCTCACGATCGGGTTCACGCCGGTCCTGGCCAATCAGCTGGCGAGCCCCACCTTCGGACGCGAGATGGACGCCTTCTTCGCCCAGCGGCTCGCCGCCTGCGACGAGGCGCCCGCCTCACTCGCTGCCACCGGTGATCAGGCGCTGCTGCCGCTCGTCGACTTCTGGAGGGCGCGCTTCGCGCGCCTGCAGGCGCTGTTTCGGTCGATCGACCGCGACCTGGTAGCCGCGTTTCGCCGGCTGCAGCAGCGTGGTCGGCTGGAGATCATCGGCTCCGCGGCCACGCACGGCTACCTGCCGCTGCTCGCGCGCGACGAAAGCATCCGGCTGCAGCTGGTGGTGGGCCGGGAGGAGCACCGCCGGCTGTTCGGCGTCACGCCCGTGGGGTGCTGGCTCCCGGAGTGCGCCTACCGTCCGCGTCGCGGGAAGCGCCGGGGCATCGAGGAGCACCTCGCGGACGCGGGGTTCCGGTATTTCTTCACCGACGCGCATCTCGCTCGAGCGGGCAGCCCCCTCGGCGCCTACGGTGACATTCCTCTCGGGACCGAGCGGTTCGACGCGGAGCGACGCGACGATCCAGTCGCCAAGGCGACGAGTGCCCGCGGGGGGGGCCGGGCACGCACGGCGTACCGCGGATATCGGGTCTCGCGTAGCGCCCGCGGGCGCGCTGCAGTTTCAGCCTTGGTGCGCGACCCGCGCTCGTCGATGCAGATCTGGAGCCGCCACCAGGGCTATCCCGGCGACGAGTGGTACCTCGAGTTTCACAAGATCCGTTGGCCGGGGGGGCTCAAGCTGTGGCGCGTGAGCGGTGCCAACGTCGACCTCGGCGGCAAGCGTCCCTACGAGCCAACGTCCGCGTTCGGCCGGGCGGGCGATCATGCGTCTCATTTCGTCCATCTACTCGAGACGATCGCGCAAGAGCAAAGAATATCCAAGGGGGAGGGCGTAATCGTCGCGCCGTTCGACACGGAGCTGTTCGGCCACTGGTGGTTCGAGGGAGCGGACTTTCTGGCCGCCATGTACCGCACGCTGCGGCGCCGCGGTGGCCGAGCCCCTATCAGCGCGGTCACGGCGTCGCACCATCTCGAGGGCCACCCCCCGAGCGTGGCGCTGCAGTTGGCGGAGGGCTCCTGGGGTGCGAACGGCGATCACACCATGTGGATGAACCCGCGGACCGGCTGGACCTGGACGCGGCTGCGGGACCTCGAGGAGACGTTCTGGGACCTGGCTCCCGCCGCGCTCCGGGTCGAGACAGCGCGGCCGGTGCTGGCGCAGGCGGCGCGCGAGCTGCTGCTGGCCCAGGCGTCCGATTGGCAATTCATCATCTCGACCGGCGCCGTCGTCGATTACGCGGAGCGCCGCTTCACTTTGCATTGTGACGACACCGAGCGATTGCTCGCGGCGCTCAAGACCATCGTGGCGGGCGACCGCGAGCGTATCGAGCCCGCGCGGCGCGCCGCCGACGAGCTGGCGCGACGCGACGACCTGTTTCCCGACGTGCTCGCCCAAGTGGCGGAGGTTCTCGGCGGTTGATGCGATCGGTCGTGATCCACGGTCACTTCTATCAGCCGCCCCGCGACGACCCCTGGACCGGTGTCATTCCCGTCGAGGCGAGCGCGGCGCCGTTCCATGACTGGAACGAGCGCATCGAGCGGGAGTGCTATGGCCCCGTATCGAGCTCGCTCGCTTCCCTGAGCTTCGATTTCGGTGCCACGCTGCTCGAGTGGATGGAGCGCGCGGCCTCCGAGACGTACCGAGCCGTGATCGCCGCCGATCGGCATGGCGGCGCGGTCGCCATGCCGTACCATCACGCGATCCTCCCCCTCAGCTCGCGGCGCGACAAGGTCACCGAAGTGCGCTGGGGCATGGCCGACTTCCGGCGACGGTTCGGGCGCGAGCCGGAGGGCATGTGGCTGCCCGAGACGGCGGTAGACCACGAGACCCTGGACGTCCTCGCCGCCGCAGGGATCCGCTTCACCATCCTCGCGCCGCATCAGGTGGAGCGCGCGCCCGCCGGCGGGCGCCCCGGCTGGTATCGCACAGCCTCCCGTGGGCGGATCGCAGTGTGCCTCTACGATGGCCCGCTCTCCCACGACGTCGCCTTCGGCCCACTGGTGCGCGATCCCACGGCGTGGGCCGCGCGGCTGGCGACTGCTCCACTCGACTTGGTGGCGATCGCGACGGACGGCGAAACGTTCGGGCATCACCATAAAGAGGGCGCCGTCACGTTGGCGCGACTGCTCGAGATCCTCGCCGGGCGGGATGACATGCGGGCGGAGAACTTCGCGACCTACCTCGCCCGCAATCCCCCGCGGGACGAGATCCGCCTCGTGGCCCCCAGCTCGTGGAGCTGCCCGCACGGGGTGGAGCGCTGGCGGGCCGAGTGCGGTTGCCGCGCCGCGCCAGAGCGTGGCATGCATCAGCGGTGGCGCGCGCCGCTCCGCGCCGCGCTCGAGTGGCTGGCCGCTGAGCTGCATGCCTTGTTCGAGCGCGAGGGCCAGCCGCTGTTCGGCGATCCCTGGGCCGCGCGTGACGCCTACGGCGCGGTTGAGGGCACGCCGGCGGTGGGAGACCCGGGCGGGGGAGGGGACCGTCGGCACCAGCTGCTCGAGATGGAACGACACGCCCTCAGGATGTTCACCTCGTGCGGCTGGTTCTTCGACGACATCGCGGGCCTCGAATCGGTGATCGTGCTGCGGTCGGCTGCGCGCGCCATCGAGCTCGCCGGGCCCCCTGCGTCGGCGCGCCTAGAGGCCGGCTTGCTCGAGCGCCTCGCCCTGGCGCCGAGCAACGATCCGAGCGTGGGCTCGGGGCGCGAGCTGTACCTCACACGCGTCAAGGTCCACGACTGATGGAGCCGCTGCGCTTCGTGTTCGGCGCGCATTTCCACCAGCCCGTGGGGAATTTCGACCACGTCTTCGAGCAGCACCTGCACGACGTGTATCGACCGCTGTTGGAGCGGCTGACGGCGCGACAGTTCCTGCCCCTGACGCTGCACATCTCGGGACCGCTGCTCGAATGGCTCGAGGCGCACGACACTCAATATCTGGATCGCATCGGGCGGTTGGCGGTGGACGGGCACGTCGAGCTGTTGCTCGCCGGGTTCTACGAGCCCGTGCTCGCCTCGTTGCCACGCGCCGATCGGCTGGAGCAGATCGGCCGGATGCGCGAGGCGATCCGGCGGCGGTTCGGCGTGGAGGCGACCGGGCTGTGGCTCACCGAGCGCGTGTGGGAGCCGGACCTGGCCGCCGACCTGGCTGACGCGGGGGTCCGCTACGCGCTGCTCGACGACCGGCACTTTCTCGTGAGCGGCTTCGAGCGCGAGCAGCTCGATGCCCCGTTCTGGACCGAGAGTGGCGGCAAGCGCGTGGCGCTGTTTTCCATCGACGAGCGGCTGCGCTACCTGGTTCCCTTTATGCCGCCGGACTCGATCGCCACGTATCTGCGCGAGCTGGGGGCGGCGGGTCACCGCGTCGCCGTGCTGGTGGATGACGGGGAGAAGTTCGGTGGCTGGCCGGGGACGAAGGAGTGGGTGTACGGAAGCGGATGGTTGGAGCAGTTCTTCGACGTCATGACCGGATTGGTGAAGAGCGGGGAGATCCGCATCACGACTCCGGCCGCGGCGTTGGACGAGGTGCCGAGCGCCGGGCTCGCGTACTTGCCCACCGCGTCGTATCGCGAGATGGAGATGTGGGCGTTACCACCGCGCGCCGCCGCGCGATTGCGAACACTCGAGCGAGACCTGGGCGAGGCACGCCTCGCGGGGCCCGACGGTGCGCTGGTGCGGGGCGGGCACTGGCGCAGCTTTCTCGCGAAGTACCCCGAAGCGAATCGGATGCACAAGAAGATGCTGGCGCTCTCGACGCTGTGCCGGGAGCGGGGCGACCCGCCCGTCGCGCGGACGGCCCTGGGCCGCGCCCAGTGTAACGACGCGTACTGGCACGGGGTGTTCGGCGGATTGTATCTGCCTCACCTGCGGGCCGCGATTTGGGCGAATCTGGCGTTGGCCGAGCGCGAGCTGCGGCGCGGTGAGCCGCTCCGCGTGGAGCAGCTGGATTTCGATTGCGACGGAGCGCTCGAGATCTGGATTCACTCTGCGAGCTTTTCCGCGCTCGTGAGCCCGCGGCGGGGAGGCGTCATTGAAGAGTACACGCGGTTCGAGTCCGGCGTGAATTACGCCGACGTGCTCACTCGGCGGCGCGAAGCGTATCACGAGCCGACGGCCGCCGCCGCATCGCACGATCCTCAGGGCGGGGGCACGCCCAGCATTCACGATCTCGAGCAGCTCAGCCGCCTGGACCGGCTCCCGCCGATCGACCAGGGCGATCGCGCGTTGTTCGTGGACCGCGTGCTCGCGCCCGCCGTGACACTCGAGGCGTACCAGGGCGGGGCGTTCCCGAGGCTCGCCGCCTGGAGCGGTGTGTTCGACGCGAGCATCGATGCCGGGACCGATTGCGTAGAGTTGACGTTGCGCGCCACGGGGCTGGAGGGGTCGGGGGGCATGGGGGGGCTCGAAAAGCGCATCCGCGTTACCTCCTCCGGTGAGCTCACCGTGAGCTATCGCTGGGAGCCGGCCGCGTTTCCCGCCGACGCCCTGTTCTGCCCGGAAATCTCCGTCGCGCGCGAGCTGACGCTGGACCTCGACCCACAGCCGACCGGGGTCTGGTCGTTCCCGTTCGCGACCGTGTCGCGATCGGAGCGCGGGTTCGAGGAGACGGTGCAGGGGCGTTCCTACACGCCGCGCTGGTCGGTCCGGGCGGGTGGCGCGCGAGTGACCGTGCGGCCGTAGGTTCCCGGCGATTGTGCGGTGGGGGATCCCGCTCCATCTTCAAGTGGGGCGAGGAGACTCGAGCGTGGGGTCACGCGGGCAGCACAATTCCGTTGAGCGCCGGTTGGGGCCGCATCGCCGCAGTGGCTTGGAGCGGCGGATCGGCGAGCGCCGGCTCGAGCTGATCTCGCTCGACGAGGAGCGCCGTGATCGGGAGCGACGGCTGCAGGTCGATCGCCGCCAGCTGCCCGGGCGGCGTGTCGCGGAGACCATGGACCGCGACAAGGTCGTGGTGATGGTGGTGGGCGAGCAGGAATCCGCGGCCGGCCGGGTGCGCGAGCTGCTGGCCCGTGCGTCGCCGGACGGGTTCGTCGTGACCACCGCCGTGCCGCAGGTGTCGCTCGACCGGCTGGCGCGAGGCGGCGTGGACGTCGTGCTCCTCGCGATGTCGCTCTCGGCGCGACGCGGCTTCGACATGTTCAACGAGCTCCGCAACCTCGCGCCCGGTGTGCCGTTCCTGTTCCTCTCGGACGCGGAAGATGAGCGCCACGGCCTCGAAGCCGTCCGTGCCGGGGCCCAGGACGTCCTCGTGACCGGCCGTCTCGACAGTGTGTCGCTCGCCCGAGCGCTGCGCCACGCGATCGAGCGCAACCGCCTGCACGCCGCGCTGTTGGACATGGCCCTCGTGGATGAGCTCACTGGCCTCTACAACCGGCGGGGCTTCTTGACGCTGGCGACCCGCGACCTGCGGCTCGCGCGCCGCAGTAACGAGACGCTGCTCGTGGCGTTCGCCGACCTGGACGACCTGAAGCGAGTGAACGACACGTCGGGGCACTCCGTAGGCGATCGCGCGTTACGGGATACCGCCTTGCTGCTGCGGCAGACGTTTCGCGATTCGGACCTAGTCGCGCGGATCGGTGGCGACGAGTACGCCGTATTGGTACGCCATGCCAAGCCCGAGAGTGAGGACATCCTCGCGGAACGGCTGAGGCGGCAGCTACGCGAGTTCAATCGCCGCGCGGATCGACCCTACCGGCTGTCGATCAGCCTGGGCTTCGCGGCGCACAAGGCGAGCGCCGTGAGCTCGGTCGCCGGTCTGATCGATCGGGCAGATCGCGCGCTCTACCGCCACAAGCGGCGCAAGCACGATCTGACGTAGTGTCGGGTCGGACTCGTTCATGACACGCACATTCGCTCGCGTCGCGAGCCCTCTCGGGGAGCTGGTCCTGGAGGCGTCGGGGGAGAAGCTCGCTGCGGTGTACTTCCCGACGTCCCGCCACGCGTCTCCTCCCACCGATGGTCCGGATTGGGTCGAGGACGACGGTCGCGGCCGCGCGGCCGAGCTGCTGGATCGAGCCCGAGGCCAGCTGGCCGAGTATTTCGCCGGCTCACGGACCACCTTCGACTTGCCCCTCGGTGCCGTCGGCACGCCGTTCCAGCGCCGCGTGTGGGACGCCCTGCTCGCCGTTCCCTACGGCACGACCGTGAGCTACAGCGAGCTGGCATGCCGCCTGGGCGACCAACGCGCCACCCGCGCCGTGGGAGCGGCGAACGGGCGGAACCCGATCCCGATCATCGTGCCCTGTCACCGCGTCGTCGGCGCCCACGGCGCGCTGACCGGGTTTGGCGGCGGTCTCGACCGCAAGCGTTGGCTGCTCGAGCACGAGGGGGCGTTGCTGCCGCTCGAGCAGTGACCTGCCGGGTCATATAATCGACCCACTCGCGACACTCATCAGTCAATACTGAGATCGATGGCCCCCGCCGACCTCGCGCCTGAGCTCGAGCGGCTGCACCCCGCCGCGTTCGGCTGGGCCCTGTGCTGCTGTGGCTGGGACCAGACCGCCGCGGAGGACGTGCTCCAGGCCAGCTACCTGAAGCTGCTGGACGGCCGCGCGCGGTTCGACGGTCGCTCCAGCCTCCGCACCTTCGTCTTCGGCGTGATTGCGCGGACGGCGCGTGAGGCGCGGCGTCGCACGGCGCTGCGGAGGTGGCTCCCACTCGCGGCGCTGGTACGGGGTTCGGAGGTGGCGGATGGCCGGCCCGATCCCGCGGCGGCGCTCGCTCGCGACGATGAAGCGGCGCGACTGCTGCGGGCGCTCGGGCGGCTCCCGGCACGCCAGCGTCAGGTCCTGCACTTGGTGTTCTACGAGGACCTGACGATTGCCGAGGCCGCGGCGGTCGCGAGCATTTCGGTGGGCACCGCGCGCACCCATTACGAGCGCGGCAAGGCCGCGCTCAAGAAACTGCTGGAGGGAGAGAAATGAGCGAGCACGACGACGTCGAGTTGAAGGCGCGGTTTGGCGCACTGCGGAAGGAAGCCGCGGCGGGCGCACCTTCGTTTCAGGCGATGCTCGCTGCGGCGCAATCGCCCCGGCCGGCGGGGCAGCGGCACCGTCGGCTGCGGCTCGCGGCGGCGATCGCCGTGATGACGGCGCTCGCGGTGTTAGTCGCACGGCGTGGCCGCCCGGACGGGCGTGTGGCGATCGATTTGGCCAGCGTCCGGTGGCGCGCCCCCACCGATTTTCTGCTCCAGCTGCCCGGTGACGAGCTGCTGCGCAGCATGCCGCGGCTCGGCCGGCCAACCCTCGACGGGAGGACCCTGTGAAAACTCGTCGCTCGTGCCTGCTTGCCACGTTCGCCTTACTGGCGCCGCTCGCCCTCGCGAGAGCCCAGCAGCCGCCGCAGTCTCCGCCTCCCCCGGACGACCCTCTCGCACGCGTGCTCTTTCCCCCCGAGCTGGTGATGCAGCACCAGCAGGACATCGCCCTTCGGGCCGAGCAGCGTACCGCGATCACCAAGGCGATTCAGGATTTCCAGAGCAAAGTCGTGGACCTGCAATGGCGCATGCAGGAGCAGTCGCAACGGCTGGCGGCGCTGCTCGACAAGCCGACGGTGGATCAGGCCGCGGCGCTCGCGCAGGTGGACGAGGTGCTGGGCGTCGAGCGCGAGGTGAAGCGCCTCCACATCACGTTGTTGATTCAGATCAAGAACGCGCTGTCGAGCGAGCAGCAGGCGAAACTTGCGGCGGCCAGGACTGCTTCACGCTAACTTGACACAACGTGCTCATGAGCCAGCGCGAGGCCTTCTTTACGGTCGATCGACTCGACGGCGATATCGCGGTGCTGGTGGCGGACGACGGCGCCGCGCTGGATGTCCCCGGTCACGTCCTCCCGATGCGGGTCGCGGCGGGCGTCGTGCTGCGGGCGAATCTCGCGGCGAACGGTGACCCAGACTGGTCGAGCGCCACTATCGACGACGCCGAGCGCGGGCGGCGGATGCGGCAGGCGCGGGAGCGCCTCGAGCGGTTGCGCCGCAGCGATCCGGGTGGGGACGTCGTTCTCTGAGCCGGCGTGCTGCTCGGTGAATTGGTCCAGACCTCGCGGCGCGTCGCGGAGACGCGCGGCCGGCTCGCCAAGATCGAGCAGCTCGCGGCCTTGTTGCGGCGGGCCGAGCCCGATGAGATCGAGACCGCCATCGCCTTCCTCTCCGGGACGCCACGACAAGGGCGAATCGGCCTCGGCTACGCCACGCTCGAGGAGGTACGCTCCGAAAAGACGGGCGGGGCTGACGCCCCCACGCTCACGCTCGCCGCGGTGGACGCGCTACTGCAGCGCCTCGCCACCACCGCCGGCAAGGGCTCTGCCGCGGTCAAGCAGAAGCTGCTGAGCGAGCTGTTCAGCCGCGCCACCGCTCCCGAGCAGGAGTTCCTGTTTCGCCTCGGCATAGGTGAGTTGCGGCAAGGGGCGCTCGAGGGACTCGTGGCCGAGGCGGTTGCGCGGGCGGCCGCCGTGGATGCGGACGCCCTGCGGCGGGCGGCGATGCTCGCCGGCGACCTCGGTCGCGTGGCGCACGCCGCCCTCACACAGGGCAGGACCGGGCTCGCTGCCTTTCACATCGAGCTGTTCCGGCCGCTACAGCCGATGCTCGCGCAGGCTGCAGCCGACGTGGGAGACGCGGTGGCCCGGCTGCACGAGGCGGCGTTCGAATTCAAGCTCGACGGCGCGCGCATCCAGGTTCACAAGCAGGGCGACGTGGTGCGAGTGTACTCGCGGCAGCTGAACGACGTCACCACCGCGGTCCCCGAGGTCGTCGCCGCGGTCCGTGGGCTGCCGCTCACGGACGCCATTCTCGATGGCGAGGCGATCGCGCTTCGTCCAGACGGGACGCCGCAGCCCTTTCAGGTGACGATGCGCCGGTTCGGCCGGAAGCTCGACGTCGCCCGACTGCGGGCCGAGCTACCGCTCACGCCGTTCTTTTTCGATATCCTCCATGCCGATGGCGTGTCCCTCCTGGATCAGCCGTACACGCGGCGTTTCGCGGCCCTCGCCGCCGCGGTGCCCGACGAGCAGCGCGTGCCGCGGCTCGTAACTGCGGACGCGAGCGCGGCGGCGGCGTTCTACCAGCGCGCCATCGCCGCCGGCCACGAAGGGCTGATGGCCAAGGCGCTGGACGCCGGGTACGATGCCGGCGCGCGCGGCGCGGCGTGGCTCAAGGTGAAGCCCGCGCACACGCTCGATCTGGTGGTGCTGGCCGCCGAGTGGGGCCACGGCCGCCGTCGCGGCTGGCTCTCGAACCTCCATCTCGGTGCGCGCGACCCGAGCGGCGGCGGTTTCGTCATGCTCGGCAAGACGTTCAAGGGCATGACGGATGAGATGCTCGAGTGGCAAACCGCAGAGCTGCTCGCGCGCGAAACGCGCCGCGACTCCTATGTCGTGTACGTTCGGCCAGAGCTTGTGGTCGAGGTGGCCTTCAACGGGATTCAGGCGAGCCAGCAGTACGTCGGCGGCGTCGCCCTGCGATTCGCGCGCGTGCTACGCTACCGCCCGGACAAGGGCCCCGACCAGGCGGATACCATCGACACGGTTCGCGAGCTCGGCTGACCCGGCCACCGCTGCGGCACCGCCACACTCCCGCGCGGGAACCCGACCCAGTCACGCAGTGTTACCCGAGGCCATGACCACACCTTCTTCGACCCCGCTCTCACCGGCTCCGGACCGCGCGGTTGACGTGTCGCCCGCGGCGAAGAGCGGCACGATTTTCCTGGGCGCCGAGCTGCCGGTGTACCGTCTCGGTTTCGGGGCAATGCGCATCACCGGCAAGGGCATCTGGGGTGAACCCCGCGACCGCGCCGCAGCGATCGCCGTCCTGCGTCGAGCGGTGGAGCTGGGCGTGAACTTCATCGACACCGCCGATTCCTACGGTCCGGCGGTGAGCGAGGAGCTGATCGCCGAAGCCTTGTACCCCTATCCCGAGGAGCTCGTGATCGCCACGAAGGCGGGCTTCGAGCGCCCCGGCCCCGACCGCTGGACGCCGAACGGCCGTCCCGAGCACCTGCGCGCCGCCGCGGAAGGCAGTTTGCGCAGGCTCAAGCTCGAATGGATCGACCTGTTTCAGCTGCACCGCATCGATCCCGCCGTGCCACTCGCCGATCAGCTGGGCGCGCTGATTCGCCTTCAAGAGGAAGGGAAGATCCGCTACATCGGTCTTTCGGAGGTATCCGTCGCTGACCTCGAGCAGGCCCGCGGGATCGTGCCGATCGTCTCCGTCCAGAATCGCTATGGGCTGACGGACCGCCAGCACGAAGCGGTGCTGGCCCATTGCACGCGTGAGGGACTCGCGTTCCTGCCCTGGAATCCGCTCGCTGCCGGAAGTCTCGCAGGGCGGCGCAGCCCGCTCACGCGCGTCGCTCAGCGGCTTGGCGCCACGCCGGCGCAGGTCGCACTCGCCTGGCTGCTCAAGCGCTCACCCATGATGCTGCCCATCCCCGGCACATCGAGCGTGGCGCATCTCGAGGAAAACAGGGGCGCGGCGTCGCTCGAGCTGTCCGAAGCGGCCTTCGAGGAATTGTCTCGAATTCGATAGCCGTATTTGACGAAGCCCCTGCCGCGCGCTACTGTCGCCGCGGCATGGTCCACAAGAGCCCGCATCCCGACGTTGCGTTGCCGGACATCCCGCTGCACCGGCTCGTGCTGGAGCGAGCGCCCGCGCTGGGCGACAAACCCGCACTCGTCGACACGACCAGCGACCGCACGCTGACGTACGCGCAGCTCGCCGCCGGCGCGGATCGCGTGGCCGGTGGCCTCGCGGCGCGGGGCTTCGCAAAGGGTGACGTGCTCGCCCTGTTCGCGCCCAATTGCCCGGAGTTCGCACTCGCCTTCCACGGCACGCTCGCCGCCGGCGGGGTGGTGACGACCATCAATTCCCTTTCTACGGCGCAGGACGCGGCGTACCAGCTGCGTGATGCGCATGCCCGGTTCTTAGTCACGGTGCCGGCCTTCATGGACCGGGCCGCTCCCGCGGCAGAGCACGTGGGGATCGAGCAGATCTTCACGTTCGGTACCGCTCCGGGTGTCACCCCGTTCGCGGCGTTGCTCGAGACCGGTGGGTCCGCTCCCCACGCACGAATCGACCCCGCGCGCGATCTCGCTGTGCTCCCGTACTCGAGCGGCACGACGGGATTTCCCAAGGGCGTCATGCTCACGCATCGCAATCTCGTGGCCAACCTGTTGCAGACTGCCTTTGTGCACCACGTCGCGGAGCAGGATCGCATCATCGCGGTCCTACCGTTCTTCCATATCTACGGGATGCAGGTGGTGATGAACCTGGCGCTGTGGCGAGGTGCGACCCTCTTCACCATGCCAAAGTTCGAGCTGGAGCCGTTCCTTGGCGCCCTGGAACGGCATCGCATAACTCGTGCGTTCGCGGTCCCGCCGCTGGTGCTCGCGCTGGCGAGGCATCCGGCGGTGGACGAGCACGATCTTTCGAGCCTGCGCGCGATGATGAGCGGTGCGGCGCCGCTCGACGCGGCACTCGAGACGGCGTGCGCCCGGCGCGTGGGATGCCGGCTCATACAGGGCTATGGCCTCACCGAGGCGAGCCCGGCGACTCACGTCAATTCGGACGAGCCCGGCCGGTGCAAGCCCGGAACGGTCGGCGAGCTGCTGCCAAACACTGAATGCCGTATCGTCGACCCGCTGAACGGGGAGGACCTTGGGCCGGACCAGGACGGGGAGCTGTGGATTCGAGGCCCGCAAGTCATGCGGGGCTATCTTGGCAACCCGGAGGCGACAGCGGCCACTCTCGACGCCGATGGCTGGCTCCACACCGGCGATATCGGTCACGTGGACGCCGACGGCTACTTCACCATCGTCGACCGGTTGAAGGAGCTGATCAAGTACAAAGGGTTCCAGGTGCCGCCAGCCGAGCTCGAAGCGGTGCTGCGCACCCATCCCGCCGTGGCGGACGCCGCCGTGATCCCTATTCCCGACGTCGAGTGTGGCGAAGTGCCGAAGGCGTACGTCGTACTGCGGGGGGAGGCCTCACCCGCAGACCTCATGGCCTATGTTGCCGAGCACGTGGCGCCGTACAAAAAGATCCGCGCGGTCGAGGTGATCGACGCCATCCCCAAGTCCACGTCGGGGAAGATCCTCAGGCGCTTGCTGAAGGAGCGCGAGCGCGCTGCGGTCTCCTGACCGGCCTCATGGCTGCCGCCAGGTCGGCCGCAGATCTTCGGTTACCAGGGCGATCAGCCTGTTCACCAGCCGTCCATACTCCTCTTTCGGATCTTTGGCCGCGAAGTCGAGCTGCCCGTCCACGAGCGCGACGTGTCCGACCTTCTCCGTCGCCCAAGCGCTGGAGCGCCACAGGGTGGCGCCGGAGTGAGTCGAGAGGAGCCGCACACTGAGGTCCACCCTGATCGTTGCTTCGAGGTGGGGCGTGACCAGGGCCGCGATTCCGCCGCCGGCTTGCGGGTTGGTCACCTTGAGGTGACCGGCGAAGACCGCGCCGATGTCGCGCTGCTTGCCCAGCTCTTGCGCCGCCACGATCCCCAGCTCCCGCTCGCCCACGCGCTGGACCAGCGTATCGGCCGACCCGAGCTCGAGCAATTCGGTTCCGGGCTGCGACGCCAGCACGTCCTCGGCGAACCGCTCCGTTGCGACCTGGTGCAGCGAGCCTTTGGCGTTCTCGACGGTGAACGTGACCAGTCCCAGCCGCCCGTACGGCGCGAGATCGAGACGCGGAGGAACCTGGATCGGCGCCCGCCGCGCGCCGCCGCACGACAGCGTCGCCAGCAGGGCCAGCAGCAGAGCGGCTCGTTGCGTCATGCCTCGCCTCCTCAGTTGACTTTGAGAACTGCCTCAATGAAGCTCAGCGCCTTGGTCTCCACCCACTCTTTGGTCACGCCTTCCACCCGCATGGTGCCCAATCGGTCGGTGCTGGTCGACACCACGCGACCCTTTGAAGTGGGAACACGCACGTCGCGCGCGACCGCGATGCCGCGCCGGGGGTCGCATTTGAAGACCAGCATCGAGGCGAGCGCGTTGCCCGCGGGAGCGCGGGGGGTGAACACCAGCGCCACGGAGGGATAGGCGTCAGCCCGCTCGCTGTGGTCGTCGATGGCCACCTCGTGCCCCGCGTCACGCAGCTCGGCGGCGAACGTGAGGAGCACCGACCGTACCACCCGCTGCAGCCGGTCGCCACACAGTTGCCGGCGCCGTTCTCCCTCGTCGACCACCGTCTTGGCTTCCGCCTGGCCCTGCGTGCGCTGCTCGTAGGTTTTCAGCAGGGCACGTAGCTGTTCCACGGACTTGTCGGACATGCCTCGTCAGCCGTTGCCGCGCTCGCGGCTCGAGACGTTTAGCACACCCCGCAGCCAGTCGACGATCTCGTGCAGGTCGAACGGCTTCTTGAGCACCGGGCAGGGGTTGCGCTCCAGCCACGCGCGCACGTGCTCTGCCTCGGCGTCGCCCGTCATGATCGCCATGCGTCCCGCCAGCTCGGGCGTGCGGTGCAGGAGGGCAAGGTAGAGTCCCAGGCCGGACATGTTCGGCAGGTGCACGTCGAGCAGGATGGCGTCGGCCCGCTCGGACGCGAGCAGCTCGTAGGCGGTCTCCGCACTGGCGGCGCCGAGCGCGCGGAAGCCGGCCTTGGTCAGGGCGCGCTCGAGCACGCGCCGCAGCGGCGCTTCGTCTTCCACAATGAGCACGGTGTGGGGTGCCCCGCTCACGAGGCGGAAGCGCGCGCCTGGCGGGCCGGCATGAAGCCCTGGGCGACGCGGTCCAGGGCTTGAGCGGGCTCGAGCTGGAGGCGCATTTCACCGGCCGTCAGTCCGAGGTAGTAGCGGGCGTGCGCCTGCAGCGTCTTGGTCTGGGCGTAGCCGAGGCGCTGCGCGACGTCTTCGATGGTGAAGCCCGGGTCCTGCAGCAGTCGGTGGGCGTACAGCACGCGGGCTGCGGCGAGGAAGTGCCGCGGCGACGGCAACCCCAGCCGCGCGAACCAGCGCTCGAAGGTGCGGCGGTCGACGCGGGCACGCGCCGCCACCTTCTGCACGGTCTGCAGCTCCGCCGGTGCGCGCAGCACCTCTTCCAGCACCCAACGCAGCTCACTCGGCAGCGGCGCGAGGACGCCGGCCACCTGATCGAGCAGCTGCCGGGACGCCGAGCGCGCCTCCTCGTGCACCAGCACCTCGCACAGGCGGGCGGGATGGTCGTCGTAGCGGAACAGGACCATGTCGCGGATGCCCGTCGAGCCAAGGGCGAGGAGCACCGCCGCCGTCTTGGGCACGAGCGTGGTATAGAGGATCAGCGGGAGCGACGGGAACATCTTCCGCAACTGCTCGATCTCGGTCGCGCTCGCAGCGCCCGTCAGCAGCGGGTCGACGACGGCCAGCTCGACGGGGCGGGCGCGAATCGCCGCCAGGGCGTCACTCCACGAGCGGGCGTGCACCAGCGGGAACCGCGCGGCGGCGGCACGGCGCAGCTTGTGGTATTGGACCTCGGGGACGGCGGCTAAGACCAGCATTGTCGCAAAAACACCCCCCGATGTCGCGAAAACGCCCTAAACAAGCCCTTCTCCCCGCGCGACTTTAGCTCCGCGACAGCAGTCCAAATCCTCACACCTTTCAATGCGCGGAGGTCGATATGTCACGCTCGCTTCGCACCCTGGTCATGTTGCTCGTCGTCTCGTTTGCCCTCGGAGCTATGGCTTGCGCTGATGCTACCGGCCCACACAACGCCTGCGACTGGACTAACAGCAACACGTGCCACTAGGCGCGTGCCTTAGCACTCCTCACGCTTCGAGGTCTGCAAGGGCAGCCGATACCTCACGGACGTCCTTACCCTGGAGCTCCGGCTCCGCGGCGCTCGCACTTGGTGTCTCGGATGCAAGGCGGCAGTCGCGGAGCCCGCTCCGAATGCGGTCGATGCGGAAGGCAATCTCGTGCAGCCCGGTGTCCTCGGCGATCTTGAGCGCCGAGTTGAGGAACAGCTCTGCTCGGTCGAACTGCCCGAACCTCGCCCTGCCGATAGCCGCTTTCAAGTAGAAATCGGCCAAAATGTTCGGCGGCATGTGCCCGCGGCGCGCTTCACAGCGCTCCCGCCACCGCTCGAAGCCCAGACGATCGCGCCGATACGATGCGCAGTGCATCAATTCGATCGAGGCGTTGTCGACCGCGTCCTCGGTACCTCCCCGGCGTACAACTTCGGCTAGGGCTCGCTCCGCCGCGTCCGGGTCGCCGACGATCAAGAACATGCCGCCCAGGTCGGCGAGTACGCGTGCGCGAGACACTTCGTCCTGGAAGGCTTGAAACGCACGCCACGCGTGGGGGATCGCTTCGGCCGGCTGCCCTCGTGTTACGAGTGCGACGGCGAGCCCCTGATGCGCGCGCGCTTGGGCTTCGCGATCGCCCATCATCCTCGAGTCGAGCAGGACGTCCCGCAGCAATCGTTCGGCCTCGGCCAGATTGCCGCGACCGAGGACCGTGTTCGCCCGCCCGATACGGCTGAGTAGCTCCGAGTGGGTGTCCCCGCTCGCGGCGGCCAGCGCGCCCGCGGCCCCGTACGCCTCCTCCGCCGTGTCGAACTCGTTCAGCTTGCGGAGCACGCGCGCCAACCGCAGGCGGGTCGCGACGCGATCCGCGGCCCGCAGCACGGGGCCGCCTACCCGAAGCACCGTCTCCAGCACGTCCAGTGCTTCGGCCAGCCGCAGCTCGTCCTCGAGGTAATGCCCGTACGCCAGCAGGGCGGGCACCACGAGCTGCACGTCGCGCGCTCGGTAGGCATCGGCAGCGGCGCGCAACAGGCCATTGACGTGGGCCGTCTCGGTCGAGTCGTGGGGGAGGTCCCGGCAGGAGAGCTCGGTCGCCGTGAGTTGATAATGGAAGGCCGCTCGAGGCAGCGTGTCCCGCTCGGCCGCGAGCAGGTCGACCAGCCGGAGCGTGAGGAAGGCGCCGTGGCCGAGCCGCGCGTCGCTCGAAGTGGGCGACGACGCTTCCGCCAGCCGCTCGAGAAACGCGGCATGGGACGGGGCCTGTACTGTGGGAGCCGCCTCGGTCATCGCGGTTGTACCTCCGCCGTCAACATAGCGCCTGCAGCCCCTCCCCGGCTACTCGCAACGGAAGCTGACCTCGGGGATTGTGATCTGGCCGACAGCCCAGCGCACCGGCTTCCGGCAACGTGAGGCGTCGCCCTAGAGTAGCCCGGTCTCCACCTTCCCTTCGGAGGGCGACTGTGCCGCGCGTACAGCAGTGGGCCCGTACCCGGGTCCGCACCAGCCGCCACGTTCGGCGCGGCGCGTGGTATCGGGTGCTCGACCTCTCGCCGGTCGAGGGGACTCTCGAGGTGAACGGCCTCCCGGTCACTCTGCCGCGAGCCTTCCTCTTAGTCCTGCCGTTCCGTCCCACGCAGTGGTCCGTCGTCCTCCGCTTGCGGAGCAGCGCTCCGCCGCCCGTGAGCTGGGGCCCAACGTACGGTGTGTGTCCGAGCTGTAACGCCCGCGCGCCCCTCCCGCGGCAGGCGGTCGACGCTCGCTGCCCACGCTGCCGCGGACTGTTCGCGATCGCCTGGACCGATTCCGGGTGGTGTGCGTTCGAGACGCTTGAGGACGGGAGGGCGGTCAGTCAAACGGCGCAGCTCGGCGACCGATATATTTAGCCCCTGCTCTCACGTCGCCCACAGGGGGATTCGGATGGCACCGATCACGTTACAGCGATTGATGCGTGAGCTCGCCAAGCTGAAGCAAGAGCAGGACAAGGGCCTCAAATCGGCGGACTACGACACCCGGCTCGCCCGGATCATTCAGGAGCTGCGAGAGCGGGGGCTGGACGCCGATCGCGCGGCGACGACCGCCGCGCTCGCCGACGCCGTGAAGCAGGGAGTGATCACGCCGCCGGTGGAGGCGCACCTGCGCCAGCGCCTCGGCCTGGCCTGAGGCCCTAGCGCCCCTGCGAGGCGGTGGCCTGCGCGGCGCGGGGGTGGCGCTCGACCACGGTGGGCCGCAGCGGGACCCCGGGCGCGAGTAGCGTGAGGCCACCCACCACCACCTGCGTCCCGGCCTCCACACCACTCGTGATCTCGACGAAGCCGGGTGTGCGCACGCCCAGCACCACGCTGCGCCGCTCGGCTTTCCCGTCGGCGACGACCCACACGGCGTTGTCGCCTTGCGTGGGCACCACGGCCTCTTCGGGGATGACGACCGCGTTCGGCCGCACCGCCGTCACGAGCCGCGCCTCGATGAACATCCCGGGCTGCAGCAGCCGGTCCGGGTTCGGCACGCGGGCCTTCACGAGGATCGTCCGGCCGGGCAGCTGAACGACCGGGTCCACGAACTCGACTTCTCCGCGAAAGTTGCGGCCCGCGATCGCGGCGACCCCGAACGTGACCGACTGACCGGGACGGAGCTGGCGCGCGAACTTCTCGGGCACCTGGAAGGACGCACGCTGCGGGTTGACCGTGTGCAGCGACACCAGCTTGGTGCTCGTCGTGACGTAGTCGCCGAGACTCACGTAGCGCTGCCCGACCACGCCGGCGAACGGTGCGCGCACGAGCGTACGCTCCAGCCGGATGCGTTGCAGGTCGTACTGCGCCTGCGCGCTGCGTTCTTCGGCCTCAGCTCTTTCGAGATCCGCCGCCGACGACGCATTCTGCTGCGCGAGCTCCTTGGCGCGCGCGAGCGCCTGCTGGGCAAGATCGCGCTGCGCCTCGAGCTGGGCCACCTGGGCCTTGAGCTGTGCATCGTCCACCTTGAAGAGCGGCGTGCCCTGCTCGACTTCCTGTCCCTCGCGGATCAGGATCTCGACGATGCGCCCGTCCACTTCGGGGCGGAGGTCGATCGATTGCACCGCCTCGATCTCCCCGGTGGCGGCGATCTCGTCCCGCACGGTGTCCGTCCGCGCCACCGCGACCTCCACCGGCATCGCCATCGCCCCGCCGCCGCCGAAGCCTCCGGCCCCGCCAGCCTTGGGTTTCTTGCAAGCGCCGGCCGCGAACGTCGCGGCGGCGACAACCACGCACCACGCACCACGCATCATAGGTTCGCTCACTTCAGCTCCGATTCAGGGAAGAGGCGACGGCCGAGGATGTTCTCGAGGCCTGCCAGCGCCAGACGCGTTGCGAATCGCGCTTGCACCAGGGTCGCCGCGGCGTCGTCCAGGTTGGCCTGCGCCGTGAGCAAGTCGAGGATTGCCGTCGCACCCGTGCGGTAGCGAGCCTGTTGGACTCGGAAATTCTCCTGCGACACGCGCAGGCCCTCGGCGGCCTGCTGGGCCGTGGCCCGCGCCGTAACGTAGCCGTCGTAAGCGGCGGTCACGTCACGCCGCACGGCGCGGTCCATGTCCTGGCTCCGGGCCCGCGCGACGGCGTGGTCCACGCGCGCCTGGCTGAGACGGACTTCGCGCTGCCCGTTGTCCCACAGTGGGAACGAGACGCTGAGGGTGAACGAGGACCGCTTGACGAACTTCGGATAGAACAGCGTGTCACCGGCGAGCGCGTTGAAGCTCAGCGTGGCCTTCGGGAGGTACTCTCCGAGCCGGGCGCGGAACGCCGCCCCCGCCGCTCGTTCGTTGGCTCGTGCCAGGCGGTACTGCGGCCCGCGGGTGGCGGCCTCGCTGATCGCGTCCGTCAGCGCGAGGGGCAGCTCCGGCGCCGGTGCGGTATCGAGCGGCGCGGCGTCCGCCGGTCCCGTCGTCCCGACGCGTCGTCCCAGCTCGAGTCGCGCGATTCGCAATGCGGCCTCTTGCACCAGCTGGCCCACGCGAGCCTTGGTCAGCTCCAGGCGCAGCTGCAGCGAATCGGTTTGTACCGCCGCCCCGGAGACCACGCGCGCCCGCGCGACGGCGAGCTGCTGCTCGGCCCGCTGCAGACGCTCGCGCGCCACGCGCAGCAATTCGGCGTCTGCGAGCACCGCGTAGTAGGTGGACTCGGTGCGCTGCGCCGTCGTGAATCGCGCGGCGAGCTCGTTCGCCTGCGCCGACTCCAGCGCGGCCCCCGACCGCGACAGTTCTGCGAGTTGGCGCCCTCCCACAAAGAGATCCCAGCTGGCGGTCACCTGCGACGTCACCTGACGCGGCGCCTCGGGGCACTGGGTGAAGCTGACACACGCGGCAAAGAAGATGGTCTTGGGATTCTGCCACACCACGTCGGTGCCGAGGGTGACGGACGGCAGGATGAAGACGGCGAATGCGCTGCGGCGAGCCCACTCCGCGTTGTCCACCTGGCCCGCGGCTGCGACGTAGTTGGGGTCGAGACCGGTGGCGCGACGTAGTGCCTCAGCGAGCGTTACGACCGGCAAGGAGTCGGTAGTGCGGGGTGGGGTCTCAACCACCTGCAGCTGGAGCATGGCGAGCAATGCCAGCATCAGTCGGCCTCCACGGGTCGAGCCGCTGGCACCGGTCGTGTCTCGCGCGCCGTCAGCCGGACGAGCAAGGTGTAGGCCACCGGCACCACGAACAGCGTGAGGGCCGTCGAGAAGAACACGCCACCGACGATCGCGTATCCGAGGGGCTTGCGGGATGCGGAGCCGGCTCCCACGCCCCACGCGACGGGTACCGCGCCCATGATGGTCGCCACCGACGTCATGAGGATCGGACGCAGCCGGATGCGACCCGCCTCGAGAACCGCGGCGATGGTGTCGAGGCCTTTCTCCCGCAGCTGGTTTGTGTACTCGACGAGCAGAATCGAGTTCTTACAGACCAGACCGATCAGGAGGATCATTCCGATCTGGCTGTACAAGTTCATGGTCGCACCGGAGAAGTGCAGCAGCCGCCCGATGACGGTGGGCGTGAATAGTGCAACCACCTTCAGCGTCGCCAGCGCACCTGTGACGGCGAGCGGCACGGCCAGGAGCACCGTCCACGGGTGGAGCAGTGACTCGAACTGGGATGCGAGCACCATGAACACCACGATCAGCGCGATCACAAATGCGAAGTAGACGGCGCTCCCGCTCTCCTTGTATTCGCGCGATTCTCCGGCCAGCGCCGTCGTGCTGCCGGGCGGCAGTATTTGCCGCGCGACTGCATCGAGCGAATCGAGCGCCTCGCCCTGCGCGAGCCCCGGTGTCAATGACGCCGACAACGTGAACGACGGGATCCGGTTGAAGTGGTTGATCTGCCGCGCCCCCACGCCTTCCTGCACGTTCGCCAGGGCGTCGAGCTGCACGAGCTGCCCGCCCTTGCCCCGCAGATAGATCCCTCGCATGTCGCTCGGGGTTGTGCGATCCTTGGGATCGAGCTGCACCATCACGTAGTACAGCTTGTCGTTGCGCGTGAACGTGCTGACGCGGCGGCCGCCGAGAAACGTCTGCAGGGCGCTCGCCACGTCGCGAACGGGCACGCCCAAATCCTCCGCGCGGTCGCGGTCGAACGTCACCCGCAGCTCGGGCTTGTTGACGAACAGATCGGTCTGGACGTTCGCCAACCCCTTGATCTGTGACGCACGGCCCACGAACGGGCCCATGATATCGGTGAGTTTCGCGAAATCGGGATTCTGCACGACGTACTGAATAGGCTGCGAGAAGCCAATCGCGCCGGGAGCGTACGGGAACGCCAGGACGCCCGAGATCCCCATGAGCTGCGGGAACAACCCGCCGATCATTTGCTGGACGCTGGTATGGCGCTCGCCCCAATCCTTCAGGATCACGCCGATGAACGCGCTGTTGACACCGCCCGCGAAGCCGCCGACGATCGTGAAATAGCCGTTCACGTCGGGTGTGCGGCCGATGATTTGCTCCACCTGTCGCACGTAACCGTCGGTGTACGGCAGCGACGCGCCTTCCGGTCCACGAACGACGATCAGGAAGAACCCCCGATCGTCTTCCGGTATGAGCTCGTTCTGCAGCCGCGTCGGCGGGAAAATCAGAAACGCAAAGACCGAAACCGCGACGATCGCGAGCGTGCCGAGGAGGACCGCAGCGCGGTGAGCGACGGCGCGACGCAGCAGCTGCGCATACCGCTCTGACAGCGCGTTGAAGCCGCGCTCGAACATCTGGAAGAGCGTGCCGTGCTGCTGCTGCATGCGGAGGATCTTGGCGCAGAGCATCGGCGTGAGTGTCAGCGCAACGAAGCCGGAGATCACGACCGCGCCCGCGACCGCGATGCCGAATTCGCTCAACAACCGGCCCGCGGTGCCCGTCAGGAACGCGAGCGGGGTAAACACCGCCACCAGCGCAATCGTGGTCGCGATGACCGCGAACCCGATTTCGTTCGTGCCGCGTGCCGCCGCTTCCTCCGGCTGTTCGTGCAGCTCCTCCTGGTGCCGGAAGGCGTTCTCCAGCACGATGATGGCGTCGTCCACCACGATGCCGATCGCGATGGTGAGGGCGAGCAGCGTGAAGTTGTTGATCGAGAAGCCGAGGAAATACATGATCGCGAACGTCGCGATGATCGAGGCCGGGATCGCGAGCCCGGGGATGACGGTCGCCCGAAGGTTTCGCAGGAATACGAAAATGATGAGGACGACCAGGATCGCAGCGATCAAGAGCGTCAGCCGCGCATCGTTGATCGAGTGCGTAACGAACACCGACCCATCCCACGCGGTTTGGAGCTTCACCCCAGGCGGCAGCGCCTGCTGAATGCTGGGGAGTGCCTTGCGAATATTGCGCGCGACATCGATGAGGTTCGCCTTCGACTGTCGCACCACGCCGATCGCGACTGCGGGGGACCCGTTGTAGCGGAAGATCGAGCGATCGTCTTCCGGCCCCAACTCCACCCGTGCCACGTCCTTCAGCTTGACGAGCTGCGCTCCCTGGCTGGCGACGACCAGCTCTCCAAACTCCTGTGGGGTCTTGAGCTCGCCCAGCGAGCGCACGGAAAACTCGCGCCGAGTCGATTCAATGCGACCGGCCGGGATCTCGACGTTGCGCGAAACGATCGCGCCCTCGACGTCCTGCACCGTCAGGCCGCGCGCCGAGAGCGCATCGGGCTGCACCCACACGCGCATCGAGTAGCGCCGCTCACCGAAAATGCCGGCGCTCCCAACGCCGGGCAGACTCTGGAGCCGCGCCTTCACCACCCGGTCGGCGACGTCAGAGAGCTGCATCAAGTCGTAGTTGTCGCTGCTCAGGGCCAGCCAGAAGAACGGCTGCGCGTCAGCCGACTGCTTCGCAATCACGGGCTCGAGCACGTCGACCGGGAGGCGGCCGCGCACCCGCGACACCTTGTCGCGCACGTCCTGCGCGGCAACGTCCACCGGCCGGTCGAGGTTGAACTCCAACGTGATCTGACTGTTCTCTTCAGCCGAAGAGCTGGAGAGGGTGCGCAGGCCCTGGATCGTAGACAGCTCCTCCTCGAGCACGTCGGTCACGGCCGTTTCCACGACCTGCGCGTTCGCGCCGGGCAGCGTGGTCGAGACCGAGATGATCGGAGGGTCGATGTCGGGCAGCTCGCGCACTGACAGTCGCGTGTACCCGATGACGCCGAACAGGACCAGGGCCCCCGAGATCATGCTCGCGAGCACCGGCCGGCGGATTGAGGTTTCGGAGAGTTTCATAGAACCCGAAAATTAGCCGAAAAGGTTGGTTCTGGGAGGAGGTCCCGGCTGTCAGGATACCGTGAAGCAAGGCCGGGGTCCATGGTCCCTCTGTACGACGTTTGACCCCGGCTTGCTTCGACGGGCGCTGCGCGCGGCGGGCTACGGCGTTCCGGCGACCTTTCGCTGCGCGTCGGTTCGCACGAGCGCGAAGCCCAGGGTGTTGAAGTTGTACTCGGCGACCTCACGGAACAACTGCTTCGCCTTCGCGGCATCACCAGCGCCTTCGGTGGCGACGGCGAGCTGGTACTTGACGTACGGATCGAGCAGGTTGCCGTACTGGAAGTGGCCCACTGCCTCGCGATACTTGCCCTGGTAGAGGGCGATGAATCCTTCCAGCTGATGCATCGGCTCGAGCTTCCGCGGATTGCTGTCGGGTGCCAGCAGCTGGGTGATCCGCGCGGCCTGTTGCTGGGCCGCCCGGTAGTCGCCCCGGCGCGCCGCCCACCAGCCTTCGAAGTAGGCGATCGTCGCCTCCTGTCCTCGCCGGAACGCCGGGTTGCCCGCCTCGTCGGCCTGCTGCCTGAGCAGCGGCGTCAGCTGCTTGAGCGCCTGCTCGGCGGCCGCGCGGTTGCGAGTGTGCGTCGCGATGGTTACGACGCTGGTGAGCGCCGCCACCTTCGCCGCCTTCGGGTCGGGGACGCCGATCCCGTCTACCGATGCAACCAGCCGATTCAGTTCGTCGATGGCGGCCGCGGGCTGGCCGGCATAGATGCTGACGAACGCGTGGAACGGGGCGTACGCCGCCTTCTCGTTCGCCCGGCCGTCGGCCATCGCCGCCTCGTAGTCGGCGCGGGCCGCGGCGTAGTCGCCCAGGAAGGTGTTGGCGTGGCCGCGCTTGACGTGGAGGACGGTGTTGTGCGGACTCAGCTCCAGCCCGCGCGTGTACTCATCACGCGCCTTCGTCAGGTTGCGTTGCGCCCGGTACACGTCGCCCAGGTTGATGTGGGTCGCGGGCTCGTCGGGCGCGAGCGACTCCGCCACCTCCATGTGTTGCAGCGCCTTGTCGAAATCGCGAGGCTCGCCGAACACATACGAAAGGCCGAGGGTCGTGTGCGCGACGTACATCCGGGGCGCGAGCTCCAACGCCTTCGCGATCGAGGCCCGCGCCGCTTCGTTTTGATTGAGCCCGATCTGCGCCCCCGCGAGCGCGAGCCAAGCCCGAGGGCTGTCGGAATACGTCTCGACCAGCTGCTTGCCGAGGGCGACCTGTCCGCTCAGATCGTTGTCGAAGCCTTTGCGCGCCATCTGGATCTGGAGCCGCTCCGCCTCCGATGCGCCCGCGGCGTAGCGCTCGGCGAGCGCCAGGTTGCGCTTGAATTCTTCGAGCGAGTTGGCCGTGTTGGCGACGTTCAGGTAGCCAAGCGCGAACGTCGAGTCCGCTCCGACGGCGGCCTTGAAGTGCTCGTTCGCGTCGATGAATCGGGCCAGATCCAGCTCACGCTGGCCCGCGAGAAAATGGGTCCGCGCGACCGCGGACGAGGTCGTGATCGGATGCCCGATCACCGCGCTGGTGACTGGGTCGAGCGTAGCGGGGCCGTCCTGCGCCGCGACGCGGGAGGAGATCCCCCCCCACAACGCCAGCGCGACCGCCGCACGCACGAACGCGTGGCTGACAGACTGCATCGTCGCCTCCGAGGTGGAGTGTGCCGGTGAACGCTGGCGGCGGGCGACCGGGGGTCGGGGAGCGTTCCCTGGGGGAACGCAACATGCCGGCCCGGCTACGACCCGACAAGAGGGGCGGAGGAACTTTGACAGCTTCTGGACACGCGGCGCCCCCGGCGCCGCGGACTCAGGCGACCAACGGCGACGCGGCGTCCGACTCGCGGATCGTCACGAGATCGGTCTGCACCTTCTCCCATTCCTGGAGTAAGAGTCCGTGGGACTCGAACAGCCCGTGAATTCCGGTCGCGTCCATGCCGACGATCTCCTCCAGGATCGGCACCAGGACGCTCACCGCATCGTCGCTCAGCACGCTGCGTTTGGCGATCGGCGCGAGGTACTTGTTCTCGGAGACCGCGATCGTCAACCCGTTGAGTCGGTTGACGTGCAGCATGACGTGAATGTCGGAGCTCCCGTCGCCCACATAGATCACGCGATCGTGGCTCACCGGCAGCCGCGCCCGGAGCTCCTCGAGCAGGGCGACCTTGCCGTAGCCGGCGGTGACCCGTTCGATCGACTCGATCTCGCCGGAGGCGGGGTGGTAGCGGAACCGCGTCCCGTAGATGTGGTCCGGCGGGACGATCCCCTCCAGGGCTGATTGAATCACCTCCTGGGGTGCCGCCGAGATCACGTAGAAGGCGAAGTCATACCCGTCCAGCTCGCCCAACAGGCGTGCCAGCAAAGGCAGGTTCTTCTTGAGTCGAATGCGCTTCCCGACCTCGAGCAGATCCTCTCGCCGCACTCGGCGGTACTCGGGATCGTGCAGCAGCAGGTACGCCAGCTCCGCCCCTTGCTGCACCAGGTGGATGGGTGACAATCCGGCGATCTTTTCACGGAAGCCGGAGATGCCGAGCAGTTCGCTCAATACGATCCCTGAGTCGTTGAAGCTCAGGGTTTGGTCAAAATCGCTTGCCAGCAGAAATCGCTTCATTCAGTCGTCCTCGTTGCACCAGATATAGAAGCCCACGCCCCCACCGGAGCAGCTCCGGTGGGGGCGTGGGCGCAGGATCGTGCGCCACCCAGCGGGCCGGTTCGGTCAGGGACTCGCCCAGCAGCAATTCGCGTTAGACACCAAACGAGACATTTCGAGTTCCCATTCTCCCGTGTCTGATAGGCACTCTAGGTCCAACCGGCCAGCATGTCAACTGGTTGGCAGTAACGGTCTTGCAACACGATGCGGTGGCCGGCACTAGCGCAGCGCCGCCAGCGCCCGCTCCACCGCGGTCGCGTCCACACCCGACAGGGCGGTGGCGAGCTGCAGCGCTATCGCGTCGACATGCGCCGCCGCCGCGTGCTGGCGCGCTCTGCCGCGGGCAGTGACCATGACGCGGGCCGAGCGGCCGTTGCCCCTGGGCGGGGTGCGTCGCACCAATCCGTCCCGCTCGAGCCCGTCGAGCAGGGAGCCGACCTCTGCCCCCCCGCCGACCGCGGTGGCGTCGAGCTCTTGCGGCTCGAGCGGTTCCGGTGCGTTCACAAGCTGGGTCAACAGGCGCAAGGTCTCAGCCGACAGCCCCACTTGGCGCAGCGCGTTGTTGAGCAGCTCCGTGACGGTGTGAGCGGTGCCCAGCAGCCGGAACAACAGGTACAGGTCCGGCGAAAACCGTTCCTGCGGCTTCTCGGTGTCGATAGCGGTCATGGGCGCGGGACGTGCCATCTAGGGCTGACCACACAACGGCCGAGCCCGGTGAGAAGGTTCCGGGCGCGGGGCCACGCGTGGGGCGCCCGGGAACTGCGATGGCGCGTAGTTCATTACTGAACTATCAGTCGGTAAGAGAACCGCACCAACAGCACGTGAGAGTCACCATGAAGGGAAAGGCCAGGCTGGTCGGTGTGCTTATGGCGGCGTTGTTGGCAGAACGCGCGCCCGCTCAAGTACCGCTGAATACTGGACAGGCGCAGAGCGCCCTGTTCCGGCCATTGTTGGCGGACCCCAAGGAGCCGCGGTTCTTTGCGACGTACCTGTGGGCTCACTCCCCGCGGCTTGCGTCTCGGCTCGGCAGCGTCGGGTTCGGACAGACGTTCAGCTTGCTGCATGGGCAAGCCTGGCAGCTTGGCGTCGCAGCGGGCGTGTTCTCAGAGTTCGACATGCAATCGACCACCACCGACCTGCTGAACACCGATTACCTCATCGGTTTGCCATTGACCTACCGCCGCGGCGCCTGGGCGACACGGCTGCGGGTGTTCCACCAGAGCTCGCACTTGGGCGACGAGTACATGGTCCACACACACGCGCAGCGGATCACCCTGTCCTACGAGGCGGCCGAGCTGCTCGTCGCGCGGTCAACGCTTCATTGGCGGGTGTACGGCGGGGGCGAATACACCTTCACGCACCAACCACGGGACCTCAAGCCCGTTGTGCTGCATGGCGGCGCGGAGTACCGGCAGACGCGGCCCCTGCTGCGGATCGGACGCCTCGCGGCGGGACGTCTGGTGGCAGGCCTCGACGCTCAGTCCGTGCAAGACCGCGGCTGGCGAGTGGGGTGGAGCGGAGTGACCGGGCTCGAGCTCGCCGACGGCGACGATCCGCCAGAGGCGGAGTGGCGCTGGAGCCTGCTCCTGAAGGCGTACACGGGCCCGGCGCCCTACGGCCAGTTCTATCGGGACGACGTGTCGTACCTCGGCCTGGGCGTCGGCTTCACGCTGTGAGGCGGGGAATTTTTTTGGGGCGATAGTTCATTGCTAAACCGTTCAGCAGTGACCGACTTTCCGAAATGAGTGCTACGCACGCGCATGGAGACGACGTGAAAGGATGGACGCGGCGGCTGTGGGCAGCTGGGGCCACGGCAGGGCTGAGCTGGACCTTGGCCGGTGGGTTGTCCGCACAGTCGCAGCACACGCACATGGCGGATCCCGAGCCCGCGGCGGGGCTGTGCACGCTCCTCTCGGCTGACACGGTGATCGTGCCGATCGCCGTCGGGGCGATCGGGCTACTCTCAACCGACTCGCCGTACCTCCGTCTCACGGACGACCGGCGGCGCCGCCAGCTCGTGATCGACGTCGGTCCCGTCGACTTGCCGGCCCATGCCATGGCCGAGCACGCCAGGGAGCTGGTCTACCAGTTGGCCTACGTGCCCCGAGACGCCTGGGTTCACGGCTTCAGTCTCGAGCTGCGCGATGCGCGTGGCCGCGCGGTGCCTCGCCGCGTCCTCCATCACATCGACACGACCCGCCCGGCAGCGCGCGACCTGTTTCTCCCCGTGTCGCAGCGGTTCGTGGCGCTGGGCGCGGAGACACGGTCCGAGGTGCTTCCGCCATGGCTCGCGGGCGTCCGGCTCCACCGTGGCGAGCCGCTGCTGGTGAGCACGATGCTGCACAACCCGACGGACAGCAGTTACGCCGGCGTGCACGTCCGGCTCGTGCTGTCCTATGCAGCGTCGCAACCGTTGTTCGAGGTAGCGGGCTTCCGGCTCGACGTGATGTTTCCGACCGGCCCGATGGAGTTCGATCTCCCGCCGGGCCGCACCGTTCGCTCCTGGGACGGCAGTCCGTCGGTTCCGGCCCGCGTCCTGGCCCTCTCCGGCCACCTGCACCGTTACGCCGAGTGGGTCGAGCTCCGTGATCTGACGACGGGACGCGTGCTGTGGCGGGCGCGTCCCCGCACGAGCGCCCGCGGCGACGTCACCGGCATGCCGGTGTGGTTCCCGCGTTTCGGGCTCGGCCGCGCGCTGTACCCAACGCACCGCTACCGCATCACCGCGAGCTACCTGAACCCGACCCCGCACACGATCCGCGAGGGCGGGATGGCGAAGGTCGGCGGGATCTTCACCGCCACGGCGCCGCTTCCCGCCGTGGCGCCGGTAAACGCGATGTACCAGGAGGACCTTCGCTACCTGCTGAGTCTGCGGTGCGGCCCGCAAGACATGACCGAGATGTTGGCGCACGCCACGCACGGCGAGTGACCGTCGGATGACGGCCGCGTCAGCGAGGCGCGTATTCACCGGGGCTCCGGCCCCTGAACCCTTTGTCTCCGTGGAGGACCGTATGTCGAAGCGCTCGTTGTCCCTCGTCACCGCCGTGCTGGTCGCGGGTCTCGTGCCCGGCGCGCTGCGCGCTCAGGTCGGCACCCCGTCGCCCGAGCCGGCCCGCAAGGTCGTGGGCGCGTATCCCGCCCGCGTCACGCTCGGCGGCGCGTTCGGCGGCCTGTCGGGTGCGGCCAACCTGAATACTGCTGGCACGGCCGATTGGCGGTTGGGGTGGGTCGGCTCGCTGGACGGTACCGTGTGGCTGCAGAACTACGTCGGCATCCGCGCCAGCGGCAGCTGGGCGCAGGACAGCCTCAACGGGGGCGCGCTGAGCGGCCGCGGCAAGTTCAACAAGTTCACGTACGACGCCGATGTCGTGCTGCGCTACCCGATCGAGACCGGCACCGGCACGTTCAGCCCGTATCTCCTCGGTGGGGCCGGCGCGATCAGCGTCCACCAGCTGGGCTCCGACAGCACCTGGTCGAAGTTTGCGGGCAACGTCGGGGCGGGGCTCGAGTACCGCTTCGGGCGCGTCGGGATTCGCGCCGAGGGTCGCGATTACATCTACAAGTTCGACCGGTACGGCTTTGACAAGACCCAACATGACATCGCCTGGCAGGGTGGCCTCACGCTGTCCTTCTGATGGCATCCTCCGCTGGCCGGCGCGCATCATCGGCGCCGGCCAGTGGACTTCGGGAGACGCTAGCCGGTCGTCGCCCCGTGAGGTATTAGTACAGGTATGAAGAAGCCCCGTCCGGCCACGGCCGGCGCGTTGGTGTTTTCGCTGCTCGAGACCGCCGAGGCGGTGGAGGCAAGGCTCGAGGCGGCGGTGAGCCCCATGGGCTTGTCGCTCGCGAAGCTCGGCGTCATGCATCTCCTAGCCGAGGCGAAGGACCCGTTGCCGCTCTCCGAGCTGGCGAAGGTCCAGCACTGCGTGCGCTCCAACATCACGCAGCTGGTCGATCGCCTGGAGAAGGACGGTTTGGTGCGGCGGCGCGCGGATCCCGCGGACCGTCGCAGCGTCCTGGCCGAGCTCACGCCCGCCGGCGAGCAGGCCCATGCCAAGGGGATGCGGGCGCTCGCCGAAGCGCAACGCGCCATCGTGAGCGGCCTCAAGGCCGAGGACGCCGCCAGCCTCAAGAATGCGCTCAGTGCCCTGATCTCCTGACCAGTTCTCACTCGATCGAAAGGCGGGCCGTATGCGTTACGTCGTCCTCGCAGGCCGGGTGTGCTACTCGCTGATCTTCCTGATGACGGCGTTCGGCCACTTCTCGGCCGGGTACGTCGGCTACGCCGCCCAGCAGGGAGTGCCGGCGCCGGGCCTGCTCGTTCCGCTGTCCGGCATCATCGCGATCGCGGGTGGGCTGAGCATCGCGCTGGGCTATAAGGCGAAGATCGGCGCGTGGCTGATCGTGCTGTTTCTCGTGCCCGTCTCGTTCGCGATGCACAACTTCTGGGCGGTGACCGACCCGATGATGCGCGGTTTGCAGATGGCGATGTTCATGAAAAACGTGTCGATGTTCGGCGCGGCGCTGCTCATCAGCTACTTTGGATCCGGCCCCTTGAGCCTCGACGCACGGCGTACGCCGGCTGCCTAACGACGTGGCCGGCGGCTCTCGATGTGCCGGGCCATGATCCGCATCAGCGCGGCATTAGTCCACGGCTGCCAGCCGTGCGGCTTCATGGGACGGCCGTAGGCGAACTCGGCGTCGGCCAGGGGCTGGGCGCGGGAGAGGAACTCCTCCAGCCGGTACACGGCAAGGTTCAGGTAGAACGTATCCATGTCGCCGACGAAGACATGGAGTTGCCCCCGGAGCTTCGGTCCCAGGGTCGTCCAGTTGCGCTCCAGGTAGTCGCGCAGGTCGTAGTCGTGGGTCTGGAAGTACTCGGCCACGCTGCGATTGATCGTCCCCGTGCCGAGATCCCACAGCTCCGCCGGGTAGCCATCGGACGCCACCGGCCCGAACGTCGCCTCCCAAATCGCGAACTGTTCCCCTGAGCGCGCGCGACTGCCGAGCACCGCCTCGAACTGACTTTCCTGCCGGACGCTGATGCGAGTCTGGCCGGTGACTTCGCGCTCGGCCGGTACCTCCGCGGTCATCCACTCCGCCACCTGGTGGACGAACGCGTTCGTGTCGCTATAGATGTCGGGAATTTCATAGCTCCGGAAATCCACCGGATCGGGATAGAGCACCCAGGTCCCACCGAAGAAGTCGGGATGGTACACCTGGAGCGCGAGGGCTTCCCACCCGCCCGTAGAGCCGCCGGTGAGCAGGCGCGCCCAAGGCTGCCGGATCATTCGAAACTGCTCCTCGAGGTAGGGAATCAGCTCTTGGAGTAGGGCGTCGCCGTAGGGGCCGTTGTTCGCCGAGTTCACGGCGTACGAGTCGTCGAAGTAGGGCGTGGGGTGCTGAAACGTCACCGCAATCAGGCGGGGGAAATCGGGGGCGCTCCACGCCCTGTAGAACTCGAATCCGGGCTCGCGCGCCGTGCGTGTGAGCCTCGCCGCCCGTTGCGCCGCCGTCTCCGGTACGCTGTCGGTCGCGAAGTCGAACGGCGCCCTGAGGTTGAAGTGCCCCTGCTCGTAGACGGTGGGATAGCGCCGGGTGGTGTCCGACTCGTATCCGCGGGGCAGGAGCACGGTCGCGCCCAGATAGATCGGACGCCCCCACCAGGCGGTGAGGATCTTGCTCTGAATTTTGACGTGCTTCACCCACTTCGTATCGAGCGGCAGCTCGATCGGCGGCAGCGCGCGGGTGAGCTCGAGGCGGATCGTGTCGGCACGTGCCGGATCGAGGTGTACCCTGCGCACATCGCTCACGAGATTCCCCGGAGACTTGTTGAACTGCTGGCCCTCCCACTGGTCGTCATGCAGCCACAACGTGTGTCCGTCCACACGGCGAAACTCGGAGTAGACGTTGAGCAGCCCTTGCACGTAGTAGTCGCCCGCAGGGAGTTGCGTCAGATTCGCGACCGGATAACCCAGCGTGGTGCCGTCGATCACGCCCGGGGCGCCGGGAGCGAGGCGCGTGACGTCCACGCCGAAAAACGGCGTGCAGTCGCTCTCATGCCGGACCTGCAGCCGGGGCTCGACGTCGTCGTGGCGAGTCACGAACACGTACATCCGACCCGTGACCGGTGACGCGCGCACGCTCGCGGGGACGACCACCTCGATCCGAGGGCCCTGGGCCGCGATCGGGGGCGGGGGCGTGGCGGTCGGGAGTGCGACGGCGAGGCTGGAGAAGAGGGTAGCGAGGCGCATGGAGAGTCCGGAAGAGGGCGCGCTAGTGTGGTCTCTAACCGGCGAGTTCGCAACCGCGGCCGGCGTGACTTGTCACTAGCAGGTGACATTTCGTCGCAGCGGAGCTGCGTTTCGTCGCACCCTCGTGCTGGATCGGCTGCCGTGCCAGCAGTTCGTCGTATTATTCAAACCGTGACGCTCAGCGTTGCTCCCCCCATGGCCGCCGGTCGCCGGAAGCGGGCTCCGTTCCCGCCCGTGTGGGTGATCATCGCCGTCTGGACGGCGTGGGGCCTGTTCTTGTCCACCGCGGTCGCCGTGTACTCGCGTCTGGGCGGCAAGGATCTACCGTTTCTGACCGCGTTCCGCCTCAATATGCCGGGCGCGCTCGTGTGGGCGGTCTTTACCCCCGCGATCATCTGGTTGGGGCGCCGGTTGCCCCCGTTCGAAGGGCGGCGCTGGCCCCGTGGCGTCGCCGTGAACGTGTTCGCCAGCATGGTCGCGGTGTTTCTGGAAGTGCTGGTGATAACCGTGAACCAGCGTTGGACGGACCCCATGCCCAACGCGGCGCCGTTGCTCATCTCGTCGCTGCGCTCGTTCGTGTGGTGGTTTCCGTCGGACGCGTTGATCTATTGGGCGATCCTGGCGATCGACTACGGGGTGCGCCACTACGACAAGCTGCGCGAGCGCGAGCTGCGTGCCTCCCAGCTCGAAGCGCAGCTCTCCGAAGCACGACTGCAAGTTCTCAAGAAGCAGCTGCAGCCGCATTTCCTATTCAACGCGCTGCATACCGTGGGACAGCTGATTCGCACCGGCCAGCATGCCACGGCCGTGGAGGTCGTCGCGGGACTCGGCGACCTGCTGCGGCGGGTGCTTGACGAAGGCGCGACGCAGGACGTGCCCCTGAAGCAGGAGCTCGAGTTCATCCGCGGCTATCTGGATATCGAGCAGATCCGGTTCCGCGACCGCCTCCGCGTCGTGATCGACGCCGAGTCGGAGACGCTCGACGCACGCGTGCCACATCTGATCCTCCAGCCTCTGGTCGAGAACGCGATCCACCACGGAATCGCACCGCGCGCGAGCGGCGGCTCGCTCGTCATCTGTGCCCGGCGCATCAACGGCGACCTGCACCTCACCGTGCGGGACGACGGCTCTGGGCTCGCCGCGCGCACCCTCGCAGTGGAAGCCCGGGGAGTTGGGCTCACGAACACGAGCGCCCGCCTGCGCCAGTTGTACGGGCCCGGCGCCTCGTTCGAGGTGGTGAACGCGGCGGACGGCGGAGTGGCGGCTCACGTCGTACTCCCGTTTCAGCTCGCGGCCGTCGACTGGCAGGACGCCGGGGAAAGCTCGAGATGAAGCCGATCCGCACCCTGATCGTCGACGACGAGCCCACCGCGCGCGCAGGCATCCGTCAGTTGTTGAGCGGCGACCCGGAGATCGTGGTGATGGGGGAGTGCGCCGACGGGCGGCAGGCGAGCGCCGCCATCCGCGAATCCGCTCCCGATCTCGTGTTCCTGGACGTGCAGATGCCGGAGCTCGACGGCTTTGGAGTGCTACGGGAGGTGGGCGTCGACAGCCCGCCCGCGTTCGTGTTCGTGACGGCGTACGATCAGTACGCCCTGCGCGCGTTCGAGGTCCATGCGATCGACTACCTGCTCAAGCCGTTCACCGACGAGCGGTTTCGCGAGTCGCTCCAGCGTGCCAAGCAGCAGGTGCGTCAAGGCCAGCTGGTCGGGCTGTCGCGCAAGCTGGCCGCGCTCCTCGACGGCGTCGATGGCGGCGCGCGCGCTCTCGACCGTCCCTCGCGCCCCGAGTATCTGGAGCGGCTGGTGGTGAAGTCGGGCGGGAAGGTGACGCTGGTGCGCGTTGCGGACATCGAGTGGATCGACGCGGAGGGCGACTACGTACGCATTCACGTGGGCAAGGCGTGGCATCTGCTGCGCGAGACCATGAAGAACCTCGAGGGACAGCTCGACCCGGAGCGGTTCGTGCGCATCCACCGATCGACGATCGTGAATCTCGAGCGGGTCAAGGAGCTGCAGCCGTTTTTTCGCGGCGAGTACGTGGTCGTGCTGCAGAGCGGGATCACCCTCAAGCTGTCACGCGGCTACCGCGACCACCTCGAGGCCCGGCTCGGCCGGGCGATCTAGGGCGCGACGGCTTCGTCGTGGCGTGAACAGGTCCCGGCGCGCCCACCTCGCCACTTGGCGCATGAGGGTTTCCCGCCACCCGGCCCGCCGCTAAACTGTCGGCGCGCTCGTTCAAGGGCGCGTCCTGGTCGCGTGCGGCGTGAGACGGCCACTCCGCCCGGCCGGCCCCAACCCGGTGCGCGAGCATCGGGTTGGTTTTTTTGCCCGGTCGTCGTGTTGCGGCTCGCGCTCGTCGCACCGTCTTCGCCATTCGTCGCAAATCCATAGCCGCCCGCCCGCGGACCGCCGTAGCGTCCGAGGTCATTCGCGGGCCGTACCCACCTGTCAACGAAGGAGGGCGCATGATCTTTTCCGTTCGACGTGTACTCCTGGCGGCAGCCCTGATGGCTGTGGTGACGGCGCGCGGGCGCGCCCAGCAGCCGGCAACGATCAGCGGCAACGTGACCAGCGACGCCGGACTCCCGCTCGGGCAAGTCGAGCTCACCATCCCGTCGCTAGGTCTCGGCGCTCTCAGTAAGGACGACGGCCGCTACGTGATCGTAGTGCCTGGCGCGCGGGTTTCGGGCCAGACGGTTACGGTCGCGGCGCGGCGGCTGGGGTTCAAGGCGCAGAGCGCCGAGCTGGTGCTCACGCCCGGCAGCCTCACGCGCGATTTCGCGCTCGCGGCCAATCCGCTCCAGCTGGGTGAGGTCGTGGTGACCGGCGCAGGCACCGCCACCGAGGTCCAGAAGCTCGGCAACGTGCGACACGCGGTGAGCGCGGACCTGATCGAGCGCAGCAACGAGTGGAACGCGGTCGAGGCGTTGGCAGCCAAGGCTCCCAACGTCAACGTCACCGCCTCGAGCGGCGAGCCCGGCTCCGGCTCGTACATCCAAATCCGCGGTCAGCGCACCGTCGGCCTGCCGAACTCGGGCAGTGCGCAGCCGCTGTTCGTGGTGGACGGCCAGCCGATCGACAATACGAGCTTTTCGACCACTGACTTCAACCCGACCGACGGGCTCAATGCGGGTGCGATCGAGGGCACGACGCAGACGAACCGAGCTGCGGACATCAACCCCGCCGACATCGAGTCCGTCGAGATCCTGCCGGGCGCGGCGGCCGCCGCGATCTACGGCTCCCGCGCCGGCCAAGGGGTGGTGCTGATCACGACGAAGCATGGCAAACCCGGCCCCACGCACTACTCGATTCGCAGCTCGATCTCCGCTGACGATATCAACAACGCGTATCCGTTGCAGACCATGTGGGGACAAGGGTTAGGCGGAGCGCCTCCGGGCAACTGCGACCGGTCGACGGGCGTCGCCAACTTCGCCTGCCGGACGAGTTGGGGTCCAAGGGTCACCGGCGCGACGTACGACCACGCCGACGAAGCGTTCGTGACCGGCTATACCGCCGACAACAATCTGACGGTATCGGGTGGCAATGATCGGACCACGTTCTACCTGTCCGGCTCCTACCTGCGCGATCGCGGCATCTTTACCGGTCCGAACAACCTGAACGAGCGGTCCACGGTGCGCTTCAACGGATCGCACCGCATGACCGACAACCTCAAGCTTGGCGCGAACATCTCCTACGTGGACGTGCGGGCGCGCTACCTGCAGCGCGGCAACAATACCAATGGTCTCTTGCTCGACCTGCTGCGCTCGCCTCCAGACTGGAACAACCTCCCCTACCTCGCCGCGAACGGACAGCATCAGAGCTTCCGGTTCCAGCACCCGCAGATCGGGGACGACAACCTGAGCCGCGGATGGTCGAACCCGTTCTTCACGCTCAACGTACCCGAGAACACCTCTCAGGTCGGTCGTGTTTTCGGGAACGTCACGGCCGAGTTCCTGCCCGCCGCGTGGATCAAGGTGAACTACACCCTGGGGGCCGACTACTCCAACGACGAGCGGCTCGAGGGCGCCCCTCAGCCGTCCACGCCGCCGACCGTGGGTGGACGCGTCACCGAGGGGAAGCTGATCAACTACCAGATCGACCACAACTTGACCGCGACGCTGCAACACAGCTTCAGCCCGGACCTCGGCGGGACGCTCACGCTCGGCCAGAACCTCAACACCCGCAACGTTCGCCAGCTGGCCAACGTGGGGCGGACGTTGATCGCGCCGCTCCCGTACAAGCTGAGCAACACGGTCACCCGCGATGTGCCGATCGACGCGGAGACGGTGATTCACGACGCGTCGTATTTCGGTCAGGCGACGCTCGACATTCATGACCAGCTGCACCTGACCGCCGCGTTGCGAAATGACGGGTCCTCGACGTTCGACCAGAATCACCTGCGCAGCTGGTTCCCCAAGGCCAGCGTGGCGTGGGAGTTCACCAAGGCCATCGGCGAGCGTCCCATGTTGACGTTCGGCAAGCTGCGGGCATCCTACGGCGAAGCGGGTCAGGAGCCCGATCCGTACCTCACGTCGTCAGTCTACTCGGGGATCACGGTCATCGGGGGATACACGCAGGGGATGGGGGCCAATCCCACGCAGTCGGGCTTCGGCGGCCTCGCCTCGAGCATCGTGAAGGGCGCGAACACCCTTCGGCCGGAGCGCACCAAGGAGTTGGAGACGGGATTCGACCTCGGCCTGCTGCGGGATAAGGCCGATCTGGCCTTCACGTATTACATCGCGAAGACGTACGACGTGATCCTCTTGACCCCGCTGGCGCCCTCGACGGGATACGAGCGCGAGGCTCGGAACTCCGCCACCTTCCGCAACCGCGGATTTGAGGCGTCCCTCAATATCCGACCGATTCAGACCGCCACCTACGGCTGGGACATCGGGTTGCAGTGGGCCAGCAACCGTAGCCTGGTCGAAGACCTCGGTGGTCCCAAGTTCGTCTACCTCGACCCCAACATCACGTCACCCAGGGCGGCGGTCATCGCGGGCCAAGAGGTCGGCGTCTTCTACGACGTTGGTCTCGCCCGCTGCGGGCTTAGCCCGGCGGGTATGGGCGCCGTAGTGGCCGGCCATGACCTCGATATCAACGCACCGAAGGACGCAGCGCATCCCTGCGGTGGGGCGCCCGTGGGCGCCTATTACATCGACAGCTTGACCGGCCTTCCCGTGCTCGACAACACGCAGCGCGTGATCGGCAACCCCAATCCGCGGTGGACCGGCAGCGTTCGGACCTCGTTCCGCTACCGCAAGCTGCAGGTGGCCGGTTTGTTGGATATCCGGCACGGCGGCCAGATGGACAACGGGACGAAGGCCGCGTTGTACGCCTATGGGACCCATAAGGACACTCAGGTACGCGCCGATTGTTCCGGGGCGACGTGCGTCGGCAACGAGCACGTCATCGGCCAGCCCGGCTCTCCGCTAGTGGGCCCGGTGGTGGGTCCCGGTGCCGGCATACCGGTGCCGATCGGAGAGAACTGGTACACGGACATCGGCGGCCTGTTTGGCGGGACGCCGGAGCAGTTCATGGAGGACGGCGGTTTCGTGAAGCTGCGCGAGATCAGCGTGGCGTACACGTTCGACGAGCCCTGGGTGCAGCGCATGTTCGGGTTCAACTCCATCGACGTGCGCGTCGCCGGCCGGAACCTGAAGACGTGGACCAACTACACCGGTTACGATCCCGAGACGAACCTGGGCGGGTCGGTGATCGCGACGCGCGGCAGGGACTATTTCAACATGCCGCAGACGCGCTCGTTCGTGCTCTCACTGACCCTGAACCATTAACGCCAAGGAGGGTGGCTCTATGCGTAGACTGATGATGTTCAGCCTCGCGGCGTCCTTGGCGGTGGTGGGGACGGTCGCGTGCAACAACTTCCTGTCGTCTGACAATGTGCGGCTGGATCCGAACAACCCCAGCCAGGCGAGCGCGGATCAGCTGTTCATCGCGGTGCAAGCGGGGCAGTTCGCGCAGCAGGAAGGGATCATCGCCCTGGTCGGCTGCATGTGGCTCCAGCAGTGCACCGGCACCAGCAACTTTCTGTCGACGCTCGAGAAGTACAACATCGCGAGCGAGGACACGCCGAGCGCGGCGTTCTCCTCTATTTACGAGGGTGGGGGGCTGGTGGACGTCCGGCAGGTCGAGACGGCGGTGAGCGCGAGGGGAAACAAACAGTACCTCGGCATTGCGCAGATCTGGGAGGTGCTGGACATGGCCGTCGCGGCGGACATCTACGGCGACGTCCCCTACCGGGAGGCCGTCAGTGGCGCGACCACACCGCGCCTCGATCCGCAGGCCCAGGTGTACGGCGATCTACAGACGCTCCTCGACCAGGCCATCACCAACTTGGGCGGCACGGGCCCGGGGCCGGGCGTCCTGGACCTCGTCTACCAAGGGAACACGACGAAGTGGATCGACGCCGCGAACACCATCAAGGCGCGGCTCTACATGCACACCGTCGAGACCCCGACGGGGTTCGACAACACGGCCCTGAACAACGCGATCACATACGCGTTAAAGGGGATCAAGTCCCCGGCGAACGACTTGACGTCCAAGCACACGACGAACCCGGGGGAAGACAACCTCTGGTACCAGTTCTATGCTCGCTCGGGATTCGGTCAGTACGTGGTGGCGGGTCAGAACCTCGCCGATCTGATGGTCGCTCGAAACGATACGTTCCGGCTGCGGCAATACTTCGGTCCTGCCAACCCAGGTCCGGGGTATGGCGGGCAGGGCCTCCCGCCGGCCAACACGACGTCGCCGGCCGGGGTCTCGTCGCTGACCGGGCTGCGCAACAAGCCCGACTTCGGCCAGCCGATCGTGACCTATATCGAGAATGAATTGATTCTGGCCGAGGCGTATTTCCGGCTGGGGCAGACCGCCAACGCGCAGACGCATTTCAATAACGCGCGCGCGACCGTTCCGGGATTGGGAGCGAAGACCATCGCCACGGTCAACGACATCATGGAAGAGAAGTACATCGCGCTGTACCAGAACATCGAGGTGTGGAACGATTACAAGCGGACGTGCTACCCCGCGATCACGCCGTACCCGACGACCACGTTCGGCAATAAGGTGCCGGGTCGACTGTACTACGGGACTACGGAGCAGAACGTCAACTCCAACATCCCGAACCGGAACATTCAGAACCAGTTCGGCGGCAACGTGGTGACGCCGCCTCCGGCCAATCCGGGTTTCAGAAACCCCAACGACCCGAACTCGTGCTGAGGCCACGAGGACGGACAGGCGGGACGGAATGAGAGGCTGATCCAGCGCGGGGACGTCAGGAGATCCGCCGTCCCCGCGCGGATCCGGCGCCAATGTCAGCCTGGTCTCGTCGGGCGTTGCTGCGACTGCTGCCCCCGTTGCTTGTGTCGGGGGCAGTATGGGGTTGCTACGTCTACGTGCCGCTGCGCGCCGTTGAAGCCCCGGTGGGGTCGCACGTCGAGGCTGAGTTGACCCCGTACGGGTCGGATACGCTCGCCCGATATCTAGGCCCGGGCGTCAACACCCTGCGGGGCGACATCGTCACCGCCGAGGGCTCGAGCTTCGTGCTGTCCGTGACGTCGGTCGAGGATCGCTCCGGCCGCGTCACGTCGTGGAGCAGGGAGCAGGTACAAGTGCCGCGGGCCGTGATCGGGACGCTGCAACGACGGCGGTTCTCTCTCGGACGCAGCCTGATCCTCGGAGCAGCAGTCGTGGGAGGCTCGCTGGCAACCTGGCAATTCGTCAGGGGTGGCTTCTCGGTGGGCTCACAATCGTCCGGGAGCGGCGGTGGCGGTTCACATTAGGGCAGCGAGGCGCGTCCGTCACGCGATCGTGCTGGCGACCTGCGTAACGGCGCCTGCCTGCTACAACTACACGCACCTCACCACGCTGGACCCGCGCCCCGGAGCGTCTGTCGCGCTAACGCTGACGGACGCGGGGTCGGACTCGCTGACGCGCTACGTTGGCCCGAACGTGCTCGTCGTGCGCGGCCGCTACCGCAACGCCGACGAGGGAGGGTTACTCGTCTCTGTTACCTCAGTGGAGACGCGGGAGGGGCTGCAAAACTCGTGGGCCGGTGAGGCGGTGCGAATCCCGACCGCGTTCGTCGCCTCGTGCGAAGTGCGACAGCTCGCGAAAGGGAGGAGCGCGCTGCTGGTGGGGGCGGGCGTGGTAGGGGTCGTGGCGGCTGCGGCGGCGTTCAGCCTGAAGCCCGGTGGTGGCGGCAACATCTACGCGCCGCCAGGAATGCCGCCGAGCCAATAGGCAGCCGCTGCGCTCAGTACACCCCGACGCTCGAGCGGCGCACGTCCGTCTCGATCGTCCAAGCGACGTACTGCCCCGGCTGGACGACGATGGTCTCGGTGCGCGCGAGGTCGGCGCCTCCGATCGGATGGCCGAGCAGCTGAATCTCGCGGCCCTGGCCGAGCAGCCGCGCCGGAAGATAGAACGTGGCGGACGACGAGCCGGTCACCGTTCCGACGCGCGTCTGCTGCCCATCGTGCAGCACGTAGACCACCACATCGAGGAAGTTGTGGTTGGTCACGTCGAGAGCGATTTCACCGGAGGAAACGCGGTCCGGCGGCGACCCGGGCTCCTCGTGCCGGTTGAACACGAAGCAGCCGGCCAACACGGGGCAGAGCGCTGCGACGAGTCGGAGAGTGTGGACGCTGGCCATGGGAGGCGCCTAACGTAACGGTCTAGACCGGTCGCTTCAATCCCAGCGAGGCGCGCGCGAGCCACAGGACGATGCGCGCGACGTCGGAAGGCTTGCGTCCTGGACCGGCCAGCGCGTCGAACGTCTCGAACGCGGTGAGCACGAACAACACGTCGACCGTCTCCCCGGGGTCGGCGATGCGCGCGCCTGGCCGCTCAGGAAATCGTTTCACCAAGACGCTCAGTCCGTGCCGCCGCCACTCCTGTCGCGTCTGCAGCGCGCGGTCGAGCTCGGCGTCGAGCGCCGCCAAGGCTCGCAGCCGCCGGTGCAGGGCGCGATGCACCGCCCAGAAGCGGGCAAACGTCGCGATGTAGCGCGCCAACGCCTCCTCCGGATCGCGCTGACCGAACGCGTCCGCCAGGTCCCACATCCCACCCCGCGCCGCGAGATCGTCGAACAGCGCCTCCAGCAGCGTGGCACGGGAGCCGAACTGGTGGTATAGCGTCGCCCGGGTTACGCGGGCCCGGCGTGCGACGGCCTCGATGGTGAACGCCGTCTCGTGCGGCCCGACCAGCAAGGCGCGCGCGGCCGCGAGGATACGGGCCCGGGTGCGGTCGACGGCCGCTTGCCGACGGCCCAGGCGATAGCGGCGGGGCGTCACGGTGACCGGAAACAATTTAACTATACATATCGTATAGTCAATTGAACACTACCGGAGGTGGTCGGTGGTCTGGCTGCGCTTGGTACACATCGTGGCGGGTGTCGTGTGGGTCGGATCGGCCGTCTTCATGACCGCCCTGTTGCTGCCCGCGGCACGGGCGGCCGGGAGTGACGGCGGTCGCTTCGTCGCCGGATTGATGGGCCGCACGAGACCAGTCTTCGCCATCGCGATGCTGCTGACGGTCATTCCCGGCTTCATCATGTACGGCCGGCTCTCGGCCGGCTTCAACCGCGCTTGGGTGACGTCGCGACCCGGTCTCGCGCTCGCCACGGGGGCGGTCGCGACGATCGCTGCCGTGCTGGTTGGCGCCCTGGTCAGCGCTCCAGCGGGCTCGAAAATGGCCGCCCTCCGCAAGACCCTCGAAACCCACGGTGGCGTGCCGACCGAAGCTCAGACCGCGCAACTCAGGTCTCTGCAGGCGCGGGCGGAGCGCGCGGGTCAGCTCGCGGCCCTGCTATTGGTGATCGCGGCAGGCACGATGGCCGTCGCGCGCTATCTATGAGGGCGCTCGACGGGAAGGTCGCCCTCGTCACCGGGGCGAGCCGCGGCATCGGGGCGGCGATCGCCCGCAGCTTCGCCCAAGCCGGCGCCCGCGTGGCGGTCCACGGTCGCGATCGGGCGGCGGTGTCCGCGGTGCGCGGGGAGATTCAGCGGGCTGGCGGGGAGGCCATCGAGGTGGTCGCCGATGTCACGCAGTTCGCCGAGATCGAGGCAATGCGCCGGCGGATCGAGAGCGAGCTCGGCCCCGTCGAGATCCTCGTCGCGAACGCGGGGGGCAGCTTCTCGATGCCCGGTCCGCTCGAGGCGATCGACGAGGCTGGGTGGCACGCCTCTATCGACGGCAACCTCACGGCGACGTTCCTCACCATCAAGAGCGTGCTGCCGGCGATGAAACAGCGGCAGGCGGGCAACATCATCACGATCTCTTCGGCCGCGGCCCGGCGCCCGCACCCGCAGTCGCCCATCCCCTATGCCGCCGCGAAGGCCGGGATTCAAATGCTCACGCAACACCTAGCCGCCCAGGTCGGCCCCTACGGCATCCGCGTGAATTGCATAGCTCCCGAGACTATCCTGACGGAGCGCAACGAACAGCGGATCCCCGAAGCACAGAAGCGGGCGTTGGTCGATATGCACCCTATCAGACGACTCGGTGACCCGGAGGACGTCGCCCACGCGGCCCTCTTTCTCGCGTCTGCCGATGCGGCGTGGATCACGGGCACAATCTTGGACGTTTCGGGGGGAGCGGTGATGTTATAGTGTTATTTAGGGCTCGCGACACCACGCTGCCTCTTGTCTCGTAGGGATTCCACCCCTTTCGGTGACATTATTGACCATGGCCAAACCGCTCCTGCAGCTCGCCGCCGTCGGCGTCGCTGGCTTTGCCCTCTGGAAGGTCGCGTCGTTCTTCCTCTTCCCGCTCCTGATGTTGGCGCTGAAAGTCGCGCTCGTTGCGGGGCTCGTCCTGTTCGCGATCTGGTACTTCAAGAAGAACGACAAACCGAAAGACGACACGACGGCGTAGAGCGCCCGCGTCAACCGCTGGCGCCCGCATACCGCTTGAGTGCCGCTCGCCACAACGCGCGGGCCAGTGCGAACACCAGCGCCGCGACCAGCACGGCGAGCAGCCCGACCTCCGGCCGGAGCCTCCCCGTCAGCGCCGAGGCGGGGATCGTGGTGGTCCACGCGATGGGAATCAAATAGACGAACAGGAAGCGCAGCGCCCCTGGGTACGCGGACACTGGATAACGGGCGCCCTCGAAAACCGAGTCGAACAGCACCGCGATATTCTCCACGGAGACGAACCAGAACGCCAGGCTCATGAGAGTCACCCAGATGGCATACACGACGATGGCCGCGGCGGACAGGGTGAGGGCGAACGCCATGAGCTGTGCGAGCGAGGGCACGCGATCCAAGCGCGCCAGCGCATACCCCGCGAGCGCGAGGCCGAGCACGATGTCGGTGAGCCGCCACACGTCGAGGCGGCGGAAGGAGACGTATCCTTGCGGGTCTACCGGTTTCACGAGCACCAGGTCGAGCTCGCCACTGCGCACTTCGTCGGCCAGCTGGCCGATGCCGGGCCGGAGCACCGTCTCGATCACGCCGCTGAGCGCGTTGAACACGCCGAGCAGCACGACGATCTCCCAATAGTCCCAGCCACCGAGCGTCGTGGTGTGGTGAAAGAACAGCGCGAGCGTGAGCAGCGCCGTCGCCATGTTGAACACCGTGCCGAGCACGCTCGCGACGAAGTTGGCGCGGTATTGCAGGTCCTCGGCGAGATTGATGCGCCAGAAGGCGATGAGAACGCGGAACGCGGAACGGGGAAGGCGGAACATCATGAGAGGGTCTGTCCACGAGAGCGGGCCATGACGCTCGAACTGGCACCGCTGTTCCGCGTCCCGACTTCCGCGTTCCGCGTTCTTGTCACCCGCCCACCGCCCCATACTTTCGGATCCCTCGGCTCCAGGCGACACGGAACGCCACGATCCAGACCCCGAGCCACACAATCTGACTCGCGAAGCCACGTAGCACGGCGTCCGGGCCGTGCACCGCTCCGGTGAGGAGGTCTACCGGGAAGGCGAGCATCGCGCGGAACCAAAGCACGCCGGCGACGTTCGCCACGGCGGGTGGCAGGAGGGCGAGCGGCGCGATCCGGCCCGCGAGAAATAGCGAGATCCCGGCGTGCAGCTCCATGACCGCGGTGGCCCGGGTCGTCCAGAAGGCGAGCAGACCGGTGGTGAAGCTGATGAAGAACCGCATCGCCGCGGCGAGCAGCACTGCCGCGGCCGTGAGGGCCCAGCGGCCGGGGGTGAACGGCAGCCGCACCGCAGGCCACACGGCGGCCACGAGCAGCCACACGAGCAGGATGACGCTCGCCGTCCGCGCCTTGTAAGCGATATTGTCGGCCACCGCCTCGTGCGCGGGATGGAGCGGCCGGACCAGCCGAAAGTTGAGCTCGCCCTCGCGGATCCAGTGGTCCAAGTACCAGGAGTCCCAGGCGATCGTCAGCTGGTTGATCAGCATCACCGCGAAGAAGTAGCGCGCGAAGTCGGCGCGCGCGTAGCCGGCTACTTCTCCATCACCGGCGATGGCCCACCAGATGCCGAGCGCGATGGCGGGCTCCGTCACGCCCCACAGGAGCCACAGCACGATCGACGCGCGGTACTGCAGGTCGACGAGCCAGGCGTTGCGGATCAGCGCGGCGTAGCGGCGAATCACTCGTCCTCCTCGACGCCGCGGGCGAACGCGACGCGAATGACCTCCTCGATCGGCGGGTCCTCGATCGACAGGTCCGCCACCGGCAGAGCCGCCAGGAGCCGGGCGCTGGTCGCCGGCGCGTCTTCGCGGCGTACCTCCAGCACGGCGTTCGGGAAGCGGAAGCTCTTCACCTCACCGAACGCCGCCAGGCTCTCCGCGGTGACGCCGTCCCCGCCGCCGAGCACCAGCTCGATGCGCTTGGTGCGCGCGATCTGTGCCACGAGCGCGTCGAGCGCGCCGTCATACAGCAACCGGCCGCGGTTGATCATCAGGACACGCGACGCGAGCGCGGTCACGTCCTGCATGTAGTGCGACGTGAGCAGGACCGTCGCGCCGTGCCGCTCGCGGTACGCGATCAGGAAGCGGCGGATCGCCTCTTGGGCGGTGACGTCGAGGCCGAGGGTCGGCTCGTCCAGAAAGAGGAGGGGAGGGCGATGCAGCAGTGACGCGGCGAGCTCGCACTTCATCCGCTCGCCCAGCGAGAGCTGACGCACGGGCTTGTCGCGCACGTCGCCGAGCTCCAGCAAGGCGACGAGCTCGGCCAGGCGCTCCGCGTAATCGCTCGGCGTCACGTCGTAGATGGCCCGGTTCAGCTCGAACGTCTCCTCCGGCGGCAAATCCCACACGAGCTGCTGCCGGTTGCCGAGCACCAGCGCGAGCCGTCGCTTGAAGTCGGGACCACCGGTCCAGGGCACGAACCCGGCCACCTCCACCCGCCCGGCGCTCGGGTAGAGCAGGCCCGACAGCATCTTGAGGGTCGTGGTCTTGCCCGCGCCGTTGGGGCCGAGGAACGCCACGATCTCTCCGGGATCGATCCGGAAGGTGACGTCGCGCACGGCGCGGACGTCGCGGTAGCGCGGCCGTACCAGCGCGCGCACCGCACCTCCGAGCCCGGGATCGCGCACTTTCACCCGGAACGTCTTGGTCAGCTGCTGGGCGATTACGACGGGCGGCATGGTTGAAGAAATCTACTGATCCGGGCTAGATTCACGGTCGCCGTGATTCCCACCCGGTTGTTCGCCGACCGCCGACACGGGCTCGACCGGCGCGACGTGCCTCGACGCAGCGTCGTGAGGGGCGACCCCTGGGATCGCCGCCGCGTGGTCGATCGCCGGCGCGGGGCCGAGCGGCGCAGCACGCTGGAACGCCGCGGCAAACCCCTCCGCGACCGCTCGGTCGAATCTCCCAGCGAGCATGTCCGCAACGCGCTCCAGCTGCTCAGGGAGCTGAACGTCGTCGGCTCGCCGTCGTTCGATGCCGCCGTGACGCGACTCGCGCGGGCGATCGAGCTCCTCGAGCAGTAGTGTTCGCCATCCGCCGCGCGACGGCGGCCGACGCGATGATCTTAGCCCGCCACCGTGCCGCGATGTTCCGGGACATGGGTGAGCTGTCTGACGACCTGGCCGACACGCTCATCGAGGCGTCGCGAGCGTATTTCGAGCGTGCGATCCCGGAGGGACGTTATATCGCATGGGTCGCGGAAGCCGGCGATCGGCCCGGGGAGGTCATCGGGGGAGCCGGCGTGCAGCTCCGCGAACTGCTGCCCCGTCCGGCTCTGGGCGGCGCGAGCTTGGTGCGGGGACCGCAGGGACTGATCCTGAACGTCTACACGGAGCGGGTGTGGCGGCGGCGGGGGGTGGCCCAAGCGATGATGCGTGAGGTGTTGCGGTGGTGCCGGGTCAACGGCATCGAGAGCGTCGTGCTCCATGCCTCGAAGGACGGACGGCCGCTGTACCGGAAATTCGGTTTCACCCCGACCAACGAAATGCGCTACCAGGGAGAGAGCTGAGCCGCTCTTCACTGAGTGGCGCCCGGTCGCCCCCGCACGTAGGTCCCGTCCGATTCGAGCGTCCAGGTGTCCGGGTCGGCGAGCTCGCGATCGAGAATGCCGTCGAGCCGCGCTTGCGCCGCCGCGTCGTCCACCGGTGCCACGACTTCGATCCGGCGGCGGAGGTTGCGCGGTCGCCAGTCGGCCGACCCGATGTAGTACTCCGGCTCGCCCGCGTTCGCAAACTGGTAGATGCGCGCGTGCTCGAGGAACCGGCCCAATACGCTCACCACGCGGATCCTGTCGGAGAGTCCCGGGATTCCCGGCCGCAGCATGCAGATCCCCCGCACCACGAGGTCGACCTCCACGCCCGCTTGCGAGGCGCCGTACAGCGCGCCGATCACGCTGCAGTCGGCGAGCCCGTTCAACTTGGCGCGAATGCGCCCGCCCCGCCCGGCCCGGGCGTGGGCCGTCTCCCGCGCGATCAGTGCGAGGAAACGCTCCAGCATGTTGCTCGGCGCGACGAGCAACCGGCGGAACGCCGCTTGCGGTGGGCGCGAGGAGCCCGTGAGCTCGTTGAACAGCGCGTGCAGGTCCGCCGTGATCCCTTCGTCGGTGGTGAAGAGACCAAGGTCGGTGTACAGACGGGCGGTGTCGGGATTGTAATTCCCACTGCCGACGTGCCCGTAGCGCCGGGTGCGGCCGTTCGCGTGCCGCACCACGAGGGCGATCTTGGCGTGAGTTTTGAGCGTCGCCAGGCCGGTGATGACGTGGATTCCAGCGGCTTCGAGGCTCTGCGCCCAGCCGATGTTGAGCGCTTCGTCGAACCGCGCCTTGAGCTCCACGAACACGGATACGTCGAGCCCACGGGCAGCGGCTCGGCGCAGCGCGTCCCCGACCGCCGACGGTCCGCCCGGCCGGTACAGCGTGAGCTTGATGGCGGCGACGTTCGGGTCGTCCGCCGCTTCGACGATGAAGCGCTCGAAGCTCGCGGCGAAGGCATCGTGTGGATGGTGCACGAGCACATCCTGGCCGTCGAGTACTTCGAACACGGAGCGGCAACCGGCGAACGGATCGCGGGCCGCGAACGGCGGGTAGTCCAGGTCGGGATGGAGGCGCCGGGCGACGGCCGCGAGCTGGTCGAGTCCGCCGAGGGCCACCGGCCCGCCCCCGGCCTCGTACACGTCGGACGGGCCGAGCCCGCTGCCTAGGTCGCTCTCCTCGAACCGTAGCTCGCGCTGCAGCAGCTCGCGCAGCTGATGCGGCATGGTCCGCTCGACCTCGATCCGCACCACCGGGCCCCAGGGCCGGCGCCGCACCTGATCCGCCATCGCCTGCACGAAGCTCGCCGCCCCGACTTCATCGAATTGAAGGTCTCCGCTGCGCGTCACGCGGAAGGTCCACGCGTCAAGCACGTCGCGGCCCGCGAACAACGCCGCGAGCTGGGCGCGCACGACCGCTTCGAGCGGCACGACGCCGTCCGGGACCTCGAGCCAGCGGGGGAGGGAAGCCGGTAGCTCGACGACGGCGAAGTGCGGGGGCCCCGTCGGCTCGTCGCGCAACATCACCGCGAGGTTCAGCCGTCGATCCCCGAGGTGGGGAAAGGGATGCCCCGGCGCACGGGTGAGCGGGCGCGGCGTGAGCAGGGGCACCACATCTTCGGCGAAGCGTCGCGCCAACACGTCGCGCGCGGGTACCGGAAGCTCGTTCCACTCGCGCAACCGGGGACCGCGCGTGGCCAGCTCGCCGGCGGCGGCGCCGAACGAGCGGTATTGCCCTGCCATGAGGAGACGTACCCGGATCGCGATCGTGTCGAGCTGCTCGGCTGGGGTGAGGCCGTCTGGGGAAGGGTCCACCACCCCGGCTGCCACCTGCTGCTGCAGCGCACCCACGTCGACCATGAAGAACTGATCGAGGTTGGAGGAGACGATCGCGACGAAACGGAGCCGCGCGACCAACGGCGTGCGGGGGTCGTCCGCGAGCGCCAGCACGCGCGCGTTGAATTCGAGGGCGGAGAGGAGGGCGTTGATGAACTGCTCCGGGACGGGCCGCGCGGCCTCGAGCGCCTTCCTGGGCAGCACCGCCACCCGCAGCTCGCTCAGCGTCAGCCGGCTCCTCTCGTCGGTGGTGCCCCCTCCAGCCCCCACAGGGGCGGGCGCCGGATCGGGTGCGGCGCTCGGGACGATAGGTGCGGCGGACCATTCCGGTACCAGCTCCGAGCGTGCGGCGACCGCCAGGGCCGCCAGCGTCACCGGGTCGCGCAGGACCGGCGAGCCCAGGCGGGCGACGATGTCGTGAGGCGCGAACCACTGCACGCCGCGGGGCGCCGCAGCCGTCAGGTCGCGACGCAGCCGCCGCACCAACCAGACTTCGATCGCCGGCCGGCGGCCGGCCGCGGGCACCACCCCCAGCAGGCGCACCTCTCCCTCGACGGACCCGAACACGCGGCGCAGCGCGCTTCGGCATGCGTCCTCACCGCCGCCCTCCTCCTGGGCCAGCTGGAGAGCGCCGCCGCTGCTGTACAAGGCCAGGCGCCCGTGCGCGACGGCGAGCAGGGCCACGCGCCGCGCAGGTGTGCCGGCGGAGTCCACCGCCGCCTGGCCCAGCTGGAGTGCGGCGCGCTGCGCCCGCGAGGCGGTCGCGGGAGCGACGCCGTAATCGCGTTCGATGGCGTGCGCGAACCGCGGCCACGGGATCATTCCCCACGGTCGTCGCGCGGCAACCAGCTCGTGGAAGGACACGAGCGTCGCCCCGGCACCCCGCGGGGTGACCGTGTCGTAGGCGAGCACGAACTGGGGGACGGGCACGAGCGGCAGCCGGGCGACCCGAAACCGGCGCTCGACTTCGAGCTCGGTCTCGAGCGCGAGGCGGAGCGGGTCGACGAGCGCGCGCAGCCGGCGGGCCGGCTCTGTGTCGCCCGCGAACACGTGCGCCGGCTCGAGCCCGGCCACCGGCGCTTCGCACTGGGCGACGCCGGGCACGTCGAGCGCGAGCGAACGGCGATCCTCCGCGTCGAACCGCAGCCGGCAGCTCACGCCGCGACGGCGCAGATCACCGTCGGGCGTGTCGAAGTAGAGGTCGCGGTAGAACGCCCTGCGAGGCGGACCGGTGCGCAAGCCGAGCGGCAGCGGTGCTGCTACCAGCTGTTCCAAGCGCGCCGCGTCCGGCACCTCCCAGCGGCGCTCGGTCACGAGGAGAGCGGTTGAAACTCCGCGTGCGCCACGCGCGGCGCCGCGTGCTGCGACACTGCGGCGACGAGCGTGGCAGGCGACGCCTTCTTCTTGAGGCGCACGAGGTAGGTGAGCTGGGTGCGGCCACCATCCGGCGGCGTGCGCGCCATGAGCTTCCAGCTCCTGGCGTGCTCGTGCAGGGCCATCTCGACGCCCTCCTGCGCGGCCGTGTCGGCCTGGACGACGAGGACGCCGTCCTGCCGCTCCGGGTCCGCCACGCGAAACTCCCGGGTGAACGTGGGCCGCTCCTCGCCCGCGTACAGGTCACCGACGTTCAAGGCCCATAGCGCCAGCACAGCGACGTTGAAGGACAGCGACACGACGAAGCCGAGCTCCAGCGCCTGCACGCCTGCGGCGAGACCGACGGCCATCGCGAGAAAGATGTAGACCGCGTCCTTCGTGTCTTCGAGCGTGTTGCGGAACCGGACGGCCGCCGCGAGACCCGCCAGGCTGAAGGCGAGCGCGAGGCTGTTTCGGACCACGGCGACGATCCCCGCGATGGCAAGAGGGAGGAGGATCACCGTTTGCACCACCGAAGCGTCGTAGCCATGGCGCCGCTTGGTGAGCATGTACACCCAAGCGACGGGCACCACCAGCGCCAGAGCGCCGGCCATTCCCAACGCCGTCAGCACGGTGGGACGCGTGTGTTCTCCCGCCCCCGCCGTCCCACCCTCTTCCCCGTTGTCGGCGCCGGCTTGCAGCGCCTTGCGCAGCTGGCGCGCCGTGGTGCCCAGTGGCACTTCCAGCGTCACGGCTTCGCGCACCGCCGGCACATTTCGCTCGAGCAGGAGGGTGCCGACTACCAGCACCGCGTAATACAGGAGCAGCCACGCGAGCGATCGGTTGACCGGATCGAGGCTCATGACTCGTGACAAAAGCGAACCATCGCGCGGGTGCGACCCGCGTCGTTGATGGTTTTGTAGAAGTCGTCGTAATAATTGAGCGCCTGGTCCACGCGCTTCTGCTCGAGTCCTTCGGCGGTCATCCCGCGGTACAGGGCGTAGATCGCGTCCTTTTGCTGGTTGAACGGGACGAATGCGGCGGTCAGCTGGGCGGGCGTGAAGCAGGCGCCGCGGAACACACGGTCGCGCACGGTCCGGATCCCGAGCCGCTCGTCGGGTTGGGCGTATGGAGTCCAGATCACTCCGGACCAATCGAAGTCGTACGGGACTGGAAACAGATCGCCGATCGAGTCGCGAATGATCACGATGTTGTGCAGCGCAGACACCGCCCAGTCGGTATTGCCGATCATGTACTGGAACACCGCGGCAAGACTCATCTGCACGGAGTCCATTTCCCCCTGGCGAGCGCCCTTCGCCTTCAGCACCTCGGCGTGGTTGCGCCGCGCCATGCGGTCGTCGTCCTCCACGAAAAACGCGTAGCGCGTATCGGGTGCGTGCTTGCCGGTGGCGTCGACGTACGTCACGTGCGCCAGCCGCGCGCGAAAGCTGCGATCGGTGACCAGATTGTAGAGCCGGTAGATGAGGTACTCCTCGAGGACGTAGTTCGCCCAGGAGCGGCCCCCGCGGCATTGCACCGTAAGCTTGAGGCTGTTCTGGTGCGCGAACAGGGTGTGGGCGCTCTGCTCGCGGTCGAAAGTCACCTTGAGCGGCGGGTACTGGCAGAGCCTGAGTCGAAAATGTCCTCGGGTGCGCAACTTCACGTCCAGCGCGAAGGAATCGCCCGAAGCAGTGACATACGACAGCTTCCCAGGGAGCTCGTGCTTCTCGTTGCCGCGCTGCTTTTGAACGGCGCCGAAGTCGGCGGAGAGGGTGACGTTGATCGGCTCGGAGGCGTCGAACAACCTGAGGTGGGCGCGCGGTTCCGAGTCGGGGGCGGCGGGCACTGCCTGTCCACCGAGGGGCCTGACGCTCGCGCCGAAGAGCGCGAGAAGCGCCGCACCGCACGTGCGCGTCACCCGGTCGAAGCTCACGTAGCAATCTTAGGGGTGGCACGGGAGCCTCGCCAGCATGGCATATTCCCCTGCATGACTCACGTAACCTTGTGGGCGACCCTCCTGGGCACCTTTCCAGCAGCCACCGCGGCGCAGCGAGGCGAGTGGACCATGCCCGCCAAGGATTATGCGGCCACCCGCTACAGCGAGCTGCGCGACATCACCGCCGCGAACGCCGGGCAGCTGCGGCCAGTGTGGAGCTTCTCCACCGGTGTCTTGGGCGGCCACGAAGGACAGCCCCTGGTGGTGAACCGCACGATGTACGTCGTCACTCCCTACCCCAACGTGCTGTACGCCTTCGATCTCACCACCGAAGGCTACCCGCTCAAATGGAAGTATCGTCCCGCGGTGGACCCGAGGGCGATCGGCATCGCCTGCTGCGACGTGATCAACCGGGGCGCCTTCTACGCCGGCGACCGAATCGTGTACAACCTGCTCGACGGGCACAGCGTCGCGGTCTCCGCGGCGACGGGCAAGGAGCTGTGGAACACGGCGATCGCCGATCTCGCGCAGGGCGAGACCACCCCCGTCGCACCGTTTGTCGTGAAGAACCGGGTCATCGTCGGTGCGTCGGGCGGCGAGTTCGGCATCCACGGGTGGCTCAAGGGGCTGGACCTCGAGACCGGTCGGATCGTCTGGACGGCGTACAACACCGGTCCCGACAGCGAGGTACTGGCCACGCCCCGGACGTTCAAGCCGTTTTATGACCACGGGACCGAGCTCGCCCTCACGAGCTGGCCGAAGGACGTCTGGAGGAGCGGCGGGGCGCCGGTGTGGGGATGGATGTCCTACGATCCCGACCTCGACCTGCTCTACTATGGCACCGGCAATCCGGCGCCGTACAACCCGGAGCAGCGCGCCGGGGACAACAAGTGGACCGCCAGCGTCCTCGCCCGCAGGCCGGAGGACGGGACGCTAGTATGGGCATATCAATTCACGCCGCACGACAGCTGGGACTACGATGCCGTCGCCGAGATGATCCTCGTGGACCTGACGATCAACGGTCGCCGGCGCAAGACGCTGGTCCACTTCGATAAGAACGGCTTCGCCTACACCCTCGATCGCGCCACCGGCGAGGTGCTGGTGGCGCAACCGTTCGTGGAGGTGAATTGGGCCAAGCGGGTGGATCTCGCGACCGGACGCCCGGAGGTCGACTCCTCCAAGCTGACGGGCGCTTCGCGCGGGAACGTGAAGCACGTCTGCCCCACGCTGGAAGGCGGCAAGAGCCCGGCCTCGCCGGCGGCATACTCGCCGCGCACGGGGTTGTTCTACCTGGCGACCAACAACATGTGCATGGACTACGAGGCCACGCAGGTGACTCGCATTGCCGGGACGCCGTTCATCGGGGCCAACACCCCTTACCACTCCGGCCCCGGCGGCTACATGGGATCGTTCATCGCCTGGGACGCGAGCGCCGGGAAGCAGGTGTGGCACACGACCGAGCGCTACCCGGTCTGGAGCGGCGCTCTCGTCACCGCGGGCGACGTAGCGTTCTACGGCACACTCGACGGCTGGTTCAAGGCGGTCGACGCGAAGACCGGCACCCTCCTGTGGAAGTTCAAGGTCGGCTCGGGAGTGGTGGGGAACCCGATCACCTACACCGGACCGGACGGCAAGCAGTATGTGGCCGTGTACGCGGGGATCGGCGGCGACTGGTTCCTATTATCGGGCGACGTGCGATCCGACGATCCCGCCGACGTGCGGCCGCCGGCCGACTTCATGCCGGACATCGCCCGGCACACGAGCCAGGGAGGGATCGTGTGGATCTTCGGCCGATAGTGTGCCTGCTCGTCGTCAGCGCATGCCACGGGCGTCCAGCCGCCGAGGCGTCGGCGAACCCGTACCGCGGCGATCGCGAATCGGCGGCGCAAGGTGAGCGGACGTTCAGCGCCATGAACTGCGACGGCTGCCACGGCGGCGGCGCCGTAGGGTGGGTGGGGCCCAGCCTGCGCGACGGTCGGTGGCGCTACGGCGGTAGCGATGCTGAGATCTTCCAGTCGATCTCGTCGGGTCGCCCGCGGGGCATGCCGGCGTACAAGGGTCTGTTATCGCCCGGGGCCATCTGGAAGGTCGTGACCTACCTTCAGTCGCTCGAGCCACCGCCGGACGTTCCCACCGAATCGTGGAAGTAGCGATGCGACCGCTCGCCGGCCTCGGGGGCGTGCTGCTGCTCGCCGTCGTACTGTGGGACGCATTCGAGACGATCATCCTGCCGCGGCGGGTGAGCGGTCGGATTCGCCTCACCAAGCTCTTCTACCGTTTCACCTGGATCCCGTGGCGCGCCACGGCGCAGATCTTGTCGGGCCGCCGGCGCGACGCGCTGCTTTCATTTTACGGCCCGCTCTCGCTGATCTTTCTGCTCGCCCTGTGGGCGGCCGGCAGCGTGTTCGCGTTCGGCTTGCTGCAATGGGCCGCCGGCTCCGCGATGATGGTCGTGGCAGGGGCGGGCGCGCCGGGGTTCGGGTCGGACCTGTACATGAGCGGGACGACGTTCTTCACCCTCGGGCTGGGAGACGTGGCACCGCGCAGCGCGCTCGCGAAGACCCTCACCGCGGTGGAGGCGGGGACCGGATTCGCGTTTCTGGCGGCGGTGATCGGCTATTTCCCGGTGATCTACCAGGCGTTTTCGCGCCGCGAGGTCGCGATCTCCCTACTCGACGCGCGGGCGGGCTCGCCCACCAGTGCGGCGGAGCTGCTGTGGCGGATGCGGGGGGACCCCGATGCTGCCCCGCTCATCGAGCTGTTGCGCGACTGGGAGCGCTGGGCCGCCGACGTGCTCGAGAGCCATCTCTCATATCCGCCGCTCGCATACTTCCGGTCGCAGCACTTCAACGAATCGTGGGTCGCCGCCCTCACGACGATCCTCGACACCAGCGCCGTGGTCATGCTGAATGCCGAGGGATGGTGCCGGCGGCAGGCGGAGCTGACCTTCGCCATGGCGCGGCACGCGGTGGTGGACTTGGCGCAGGTGTTCAGCACGCCGCCGCGGCAGACAGAAGACCGACTGCCGGCTCCCCAGCTCGCGCGGCTGCGCGAGCGGCTTGCCAAGAGCGGCATGAAGCTTCAGCCCGGGCCGGATTTCGAGCAGCGATTGGGCGAGCTGCGCGGCATGTACGAGCCCTACGTGCTCGCGCTGGCTCGCTATCTCGCGCTGCCGCTCCCACCCTGGGTGCGGGAGCGCGAGCGCCCCGACAACTGGCAGACGAGCGCTTGGGACAAGGTCGTGCGGCTGCCCGCGCGCGGAGCGGGTGAAGAGCATTTCTGATCCCCGGGCTGGCGCCCGGGGTCAGTTTAAGGGCGCGTGCTTCCGAGCCGCACGCCGACCTCGTCCAGGTGGTGCAGCAGGTCGGCCGGATCCTGATACACGCGGTACGCGCCCGCGTGATCGAGCTCCTCTTCACCGTAGCCGCCCGACAGCAACCCCACACCGAGCGCGCGGGCACGGCGCGCCGCCAGCAAGTCCCACACGCTGTCCCCGACCACTACCGATTCGTCGATCGGGACTCCCAGCCGCTTCGCGCCCGCGAGGAACAGATCGGGATCGGGCTTGGCGTGCTCCACCTGATCGCGGGTCACCACTGGCACGCCCGCGGGGATCCCGAGCAGGTCGAGGTTCGCCTGGGCGCTCTCCATGCGGCCGCTCGTGCCGATGGCCCAGGGAACGCCTGCCTTGGTGAGGAACGCGAGCAGCTCTCGCGCTCCGGGGAGGGGACGAACCTGCGGCACCTGGCGCGCGTAGGCGTCGGCATGTACGCGACGGATCTTCTCCGCCTGCTCGGGCTTGAGCTCGCGACCAGTCTCGCGGAACAGCGCGTTGACGAACAGCCCACCGCTCATGCCGATGCGCCGATGGATGCGCCACACCGACAGCTCGATGCCGACGCTCTCCAACGCCTCGCGCCACGCGAGCACATGCTGGTACACGCTGTCCACCAGCGTGCCGTCGAGATCAAAGAGAAAGGCGGGGCCGGATGGCATCGGAGCCTAATGTAACCCGCTGAACGACGAAGGGGCGCGCTCCCACCGCGCCCCTACGTATTCGTGCTACACCGTTATTTCAGTAACATGTCATGCGGCCGTGCCTGCCCTGTCGGCAGGTGCTCGAAATCCACGTCGAACTTCGGGTCGATCACGAGACCCGTCGACGTGACGTTCACGAGCCGCACCGCGTAGGGCACCTTGCCGTCGAGGTTCGAGAGCAGCGAGTTGCTCACGTACAGCCGCTTGTTGTCGGGCGTGAGCTTGAGCATCTGCGCCTGGGGAATTGAAACGCTGCTCACGAGCTTGGGGTGCAACGGGTCGAAGATGTCGTACTGCTGCACCGCGCCGCCGCCGAACAGCGACACGAACAAGAAGCGGTTGTCGTACGAGATGCGCATGTCCGCCGGAATCGCGGTGTCGGCGAGCTTGAGGACCCGGGTGAACGTCAGCTTGCCGTCCTTCGCCACCTCCCAGTGCCACACGCTGTTGCCGAAGGCGCAGTTGATGAATCCGCCGCGTGCCGCCGCGCCGTGCAGCCACCGGACCTCGAGCGGCGCCTTATCGAGGTGCTCGATCTGGAGCACCTGGCCGGTCTTGTAATCCCACGCCACCACCTCGTCGCCCACCTGATCCATGGGCGTGTTGCCGGCCTTGACCGCGTGCGGATGCGCCCAGCTCGATGTGACGATCAGATTCAGCTCTGGCTTGATTCCCACGTCGTACATGTAGTTCGGCGCTGGGAGCGCCTTGATGAAGTTGCCGTCGTTGTCGAGCTGCACTAGCGCGCCGGGTGCACCCCCATCCTTGGAGCCGAGCATGGCGATGGTGACGCCGCCCGGCACCGCATAGAAGGTGTGCGGCCCGGAATAGCCGGTGCTTGCAGCCAGGTTGGGGACCGTCTTGATCAGCTTGGGATGCTTCGGATCCGTCGCCACGTCGTAGATGAAGAGCCGGTCCGAGAACAGGCCTCCGGCGAAGATGCGGTCGGCGTTCACCGTGTAGCCGAAGTGGTGTGCTTCGTTGCCTGGAGAGCTCGCGGGGGTCGTGGCGATGATCTTCCCGTAATTCGGCGACTTGGGATCGACGTCGATGGTCGTCAAGAAGTCGGGATCGTTCTGGTCCGCGTCGCTGGTCCACACGTACAGCACGGACTCGTGCTGGCCGGCGCTGAGCCCGCGAACGAAGACCGACTCATCCTCGGGACCTCGTGGACTGTGGGCCGGGATGACCGCCGCCGGCAGTGCGGCGAACAGCAACACCAGTGGGGCGCGCTTCATTGAATTGATTCCTCCTTCAATTGGAATGGCCCGAGACGAAGCCGGCCGTGATCGCGGGAGCACGGCCGGCGGGGCAACTTGGAAGGTGAGGCCTTACGATGCCGTGCCGCTCCCGATCATGCAGCGGCCGCATGGCATGGTACAGGAACAATAGCCGCTAGATAGATTGCAGTCGAGGGTGCACCGAGAACGGCGATGAAGCAGTGGCTTGAGACCCGAGAAGTCCTCGACTTCCTGGCCCGGGTACGGGGCGAGGGGATGCGCGCGGCGCTCGCGACGGTAGTGCGGGTGCGCGGCTCGGCCTACCGCCATGAGGGGGCGAAGCTCGCGGTCGCGGAGGACGGGAGCAGCGCCGGCAACGTGAGCGGCGGCTGCCTGGAGCGGGACGTGCGCGAGGTCGCCCTGCAGGTGATTCGGTCCGGCGAGCCCCAGCAACGGAGCTACTGCTCGAGCGCCGACGAGATCGCCGCGTGGGACCTCGGCGTGGGGTGCGAGGGACAGGTCGACGTCTACGTCGAGCCCGGGGAGGCGCGTCCGAGCGAGCGAACGCTTCTCGATGCGCGGCGGGCGTTTGCTGTTTGCGGTGAACTGCCGGGGAAGGGTGAAAGGCCGGGGAAGCGGAGTCGCCTCGTCGTCACCGGCGACGCTGTCGAGGGCAACCTGGGGTCGCAAGACGTGACGGTACGGGCAGTGACCCAAGCGCGGGAGCTGCTCGAGACCGGGGAATCCGGGATTCACGAAATCGCCGGCCGATCGGTATTCATTGACGTGCTGATCCCCCCGCCGCAGCTCGTCGTGTTGGGCGCGGGTGACGACGCCCGGCCGCTGGCGCGCTTCGCCGCCGACGTGGGCTTCCGGGTCGTGGTGGTCGATCGCCGACCAGGGTATCTCACTCGCGAACGCTTCCCCGCCGCCGCGGCACTGATCCAGAGCGCCGGTGAGGAGCTGGGCCAGGCACTACCGCTCGACGCCGACTGCTACGCCGTCGTCATGAACCACAACTTCGCTGATGACATGGCGTACCTGCGCGCGCTGTTACAGTCGCCCGTCGCCTACGTCGGGATGCTCGGGCCACGCCAGCGCACCGAGCGCATGCTCCGGGTCCTCGGCGCCGAGGGTCCGCTCGATGACTCGCGGGTGTATGGCCCCGTCGGCCTGGACATCGGGACCGACGGCGCGGAGCAGGTGTCGCTCGCGGTGATCGCCGAAATCCTCGCCGTGCGCTCGGGTCGGCGCGCCCGGTCGCTGCGGGAGCGCGGGGCAGCGATCCATGCCCCACGTCACTGAGCCTTCGCGGGTCGCGGCGGTGATCCTCGCCGCGGGCGCGTCCCGTCGTATGGGCCCGGGTCGCAACAAGATGTTGTTGCTCCTCGACGGCGAGTCGGTGGTGCGCCGCGCCGCCCGGCGCGCTCTCGCGGCGGGACTCGCGCCGGTGGTGGTCGTAATCGGCCACGAGCCCGATCGAATCCGCCGCGAGTTGCAGGATCTCCCCGTTGAATTCGCGGTCAATCCCGATTACACCGGCCCCACGAGCGGATCACTGCACCAGGGCCTCAAGGCACTCGGTCTCGACGTGAGCGCCGCGGTCGTGATGCTGGGCGACATGGTCCGTGTGACGGTGGAGACGCTGGCCATGCTGGTCGCCGCGGCGCGGGGCACGGATGCGCCGCTCGTCGTCTCTCGCTACGGCGACGTCACCGCGCCGCCGCTCCTGTTTCGGCGGGCCCTGTTCCCCGAGCTGCTCGCCTGGACGGGAGAGGGCTGTGGGAAGGCCGTCGTGAAGGCGCACAGCCACGAAGCGATGTTCGTGGACCGGCCTGAGGCGCTGCTCGTCGACGTGGACACTCCTGACGACTGGGCGGCACTCGAGCACACTGTCACGCCGCGTACGAGGCCACCATCGCTTCCTTCATGAGCGTGAGGCTTCGCATCGCCGCATTCGTCACCGTTGCCGCGGACTCGCCGCGCGCCACGCAGCCCTTCACGATCTCGAGCGCGTGCACCGGGTGTTCGTCGTCGTACTTGGCGTGCTCTTCGAGCCACCACCGACCCTTGGGTCCGATCTTGTCGTTCTTGCTGAGGCCGCGCAAAGCTTTCTCGGAGATCTTCTGGGCGATCCCTTCCACGGCATAGTTCGTCGCCGACACCGCGGACCCGAACGGCGCGTTGCGGCACATGTCGGTCAGGTACTGGTGAAACGCGAGCACCTCGGCGCGCAGCGGTTCGGGCTCCTGAAAGCGCTGGCGCGGCACGCCGAAGGCATCCCCCATCGCGCGCCACATCGCATCGTGACGCCGCTCGACTCGTATGTTGTCCTCGAAGAACGCGCGACCGTCCTGGGGCGAGCGACCGAGCAGCAGCTCGAGCCAATGGGGAAAATCGCGGATGATGGGATAGAAGACGACGAGGAAGTCTTGGATCCTGGGCCCCAACAGGACATTCTCGGCCGCATCTTCGATGACGGGCGTGTTGAGAATCGCCTGTTGTTGCGGCGCAAGGGCCGCGTCCAAATCGGCCACCCAGCGGGGGTGCGGCGTGACACGCACGGTGCTAGGAGGCGCTGCAACCGACATGCCCTGCGTGGGTGTTGCGCCGCCCCCAGCGGAGTTCATTGCTGACACCCCTGGGCCGTCGATGCGACGCCGCGGCCGTTGCGGTCGTGCAACGGTAGCCGTAGACCTGGTGGTAGGGCGCAGGTACAATGGAGCATGACCATACCCCTCACCGTCGTGATTCCGACTCTCAACGAAGAGCGCCAGATCGCGACGGCGGTCGGGGCGCTCGCCTGGGCCGATGAGGTGATCGTGGCCGACGGCGGCTCGACCGATCGCACTGTCGAGCTCGCGCGGCGACACGGCGCGACGGTGATCGAGGTGCCAGGGAAGACGATCGGCACTCAGCGCAACGCCGCAATCGCGCGCGCCCGCAACGACTGGGTGCTGGCCCTCGACGCCGATGAGCGCGTGTCCGACGCGCTGCGTGAGGAGATCGCCGCCGTCGTGGCGGCGCCTGCGCACGAGGCGTACCGCATTCGCTGCGAGACCTACTTCCTCGGCACGGAGCGCAAGCGGGGGGGCTGGGCCCGCGATTGGCACGTCCGCCTGTTTCGCCGCCACCGCCGCTTCACCGCGGACCGGGTGCACGAGTCCCTCGAGCCGGTGCCCGACCTCGCGGATCTGGGCGCGCCGATTCGCCATGTCCCATACCGGGACCTCTCGCACCATCTCGAGAAGATGATCGTGTACGCGCGCTGGGGCGCGCAGGACCTGCACGCGCGCGGCCGCCGCGCCAGCGGCTGGGACCTGCTGGGCCGGCCCGCGTGGCGCTTCGCGCGCGATTACTTTCTCTACGGCAGCTGGCGCGACGGGCGCTACGGTCTGGCGACGTCGCTGCTCACCGCCTGCGCCGGCTTCCTCAAGTACGCGTTCCTCTGGGAGCTCGACCAAACCCCCGATGCGGCTTCCGATTCTGATGTATCACAAGATCGATCGGCTGCCGCCGGGCGTACGCTACCCCCGTAACTACGTCCTCCCCGACCAGTTCGCGGCCCAGCTCGCGGCGCTCAGGCGCTGGGGCTACGAGACGATCTCCTTGGGCGACTGGCTCGCCTACCGGCGCGGCGAACGCGCCCTGCCGCGGCGGCCGATCATCCTCACCTTCGACGATGGGTACCGCTCCACGTACGAGATCGCCTGGCCGCTGCTGCGCCGCCATGGCTACAGCGCCACGGTGTTCCTCGTATCGGACTTAATCGGCAAGACCAACGTCTGGGACGCCGACGAAATCCAGGAGCCCCTCCTTGGACCCGCGGAGATCGCCGAATTGCGGGCGGGGGGGGTGGAGTTCGGATCGCACACCAGGACGCACGCGCCGCTCACGACCGTGTCTCCGGAGCGGGCCCTGGAGGAGCTGCGCGGCTCGCGCGCCACGCTCGAGCGCTTGCTGGGCGAGCCGGTTCGGGCGTTGTGCTATCCGTACGGCAAACAAAACGCCACGACGCGCGCCCTGGCGCGCGAGGCTGGCTACGAGTCTGCCGTGATCGCGCGCCGGCGACTCAACTCCCGTTCGGCCGATCCGCTGAGGCTGACCCGCCTGAGAATGGAGCCGGGTACTCGGCTCTCGGGGCTGCGATGGACCCTGGGGCAGCTTCGCTGGTTATGGTGGGCTTGAGGCCGACTCAGAACAGCTCCAGTTGATCCGAGATGAGGCTCCGCAGTTTCTCGAGCAGCTTGACCATGGCCCAGGTGTCCCGCTCGCAATAGGCGAGCAGCGCTCGGCGCAGCGCGGTGCGCTCACCGGCGGGCATTTGGGCGCCGTCGAGCATCAACCGTTGCAGCTCTACGGTCGCTGCCTCGCCGTCTTGCACCGTGAGATCCGCGTAGGACAGCCCCGGCACCAACGCCGGCAGGGTCTTCTTGATGCTGAACCCACCGCCGAAGTCCGGGTGGTACAGGTGGTTCCGGATCGTCGGCAGCAGATCCACCAGCCGCTTCTCGATGCGCTCCAGCTCCCGGACGTACTGGGGCGCCGCGTCGCGTAGCTGGCGGATGCAGTCGCGCTCGAAGTTCGCGTAGTACGCCACGATTTTGCGCGCTCCCGTGCACGCCTCGACGAGCGCCTCGGCGAGCGCCGGCCGGGGATCCTCCGGTCCGTCGGCGATCCACTCGCGATGTACCAGGCCACGACCCCGTTCGTCGCTGTGGACGCTGAACTGCACCGGCACTTGCTGCCACGGCCGGCAGCCCGGCCAGCGCGGGATCGCGAGGCTCACCGTCTCGAAGTCGAGAAATGCGAGCGGCGGCGTGAACTGCGCCAGTGCCTTCCCGAGCGAGCGCTCCACCACCACGCGGCCGGTCTGTACGGCTTTCACCTGGCGGGCGTGAATCACCGTCAACTCCAGATCCGACGGCAGATCGAAGATCGTCTCGTATCCGTCGGCTTCGAGCTCGAGCGCGCGCCGCCGGTCGATCCGATACAGGCTGCTCACATGATGGTCGGGCAGCTTGGGCCAGCAGCGCGGGATGAACGGGCAGTCGTAGGGCTTCGTGCAGTGCTCTCCGATCGGGACGTCCGGCAGCGGTCCCTCGAGCATCCGCTGCTGTGCGGCGAGCTCGTCTGGCACGCCAATGAGCGCGCCTTCGACGAGCGGCGTAACCTCCTCGCGCACGAACAAGTTCGAGAGGTCGGGGTAGCGGCACTGTGGGTTCAGGTGCATCACCTCGGCCCGCTCCACCTGGAGACCGGCACGCCGCAGGACATGCACCTGCACGGCCGCATCGGGGAGGTGTTCCGGCTTGCGGCTGTTCGAGGCTTTCACCTCGATCACCGTGTGGCCACGGGGAGCGTTCCGCTCGAGAATGTCTACCCCTACGTACGTGTCGTCCGCCAGAAACCAGGCCTCATAGATCGCCGGCGGATTGCGTTGCAACGCCTCGCGCGTCGCCCCCACTTTGTTGTCGTATTCGTAGAACGGCAGATCGATCAGCTCGCCTCCCGGCACGTGGTCGCGGGCGCGCTCGCCCACCTCGCGGCCCTGCGCGAACAGGTTCTGCTGCCCCGGCGTGGGGGCTAACTCCGGCGCGTCGGGCTCGTGCACACGCCACCACAGCTGCTTGTGACACTGGAGACCGGCGAGGTAGCGCGACTTGGAGAGTCGCGCGGGCGGCGTTGACGGCATGTCTGAACTGTAACTTATTGACTTTGAGGGCCGTCGCTCGCTAATAGAGGAAGGGGACGGTGTGGAGGTGTATACGGCGCACACGCGGGTCGTACTGGCGGATGATCACCCAATGCTCAGGCAAGGCGTGCGCGCCCTGCTGGAGCGGCATGGGATCGAGGTGGTTGCCGAAGCCTCCGACGGGAGAGCGGCGGCGGAGGCCGCGCGGCAGCTCCACCCCGACGTCGCGGTGCTCGACATCATGATGCCGGTCCTGAACGGCATCGACGCCGCTCGCCAGATCGCCGATTCGTGCCCGGAGACTCACGTTGTCCTCCTGACCGCGCTCGAGCAGGAGCGCCTGGTCACGGAAGCCGTGCACGCGGGCGCCCGCGGCTTCGTGCTCAAGACGCAGGTCGGGGAAGATCTTCTGCACGCCATCGAGCAGGTGTCGCGCGGGGGATTCTACGTGGGGGCCGGCGTGTCCCAGGCGGTCGTCGAGGCGTGCCGGATGGCGGCCGCCGAAGACGGCGCCCGGCTCACCTCGCGCGAGCGTCAGGTGGTCCAGCTCGTCGCGGAAGGAAAATCCACCAAGCAGATCGCCGCCCTGCTCGCCATCACCCCCAAGACCGCCGAGTTCCACCGCGCGCGGGTGATGAAGAAGTTGGACGTGCACGACGTCGCCAGCCTGGTCCGCTATGCCATCCGGGAGGGGCTGATCACGCCCTGACCCAGGGGTTCTCCGCTCGTCGTCTAGGGTTTTACCAGATTCTCCCGCCCCTGCCGACTGCACATTCTGAACGCGCACCCACCGGCCTCATCCCGGGAGGACCGAGTCTTGCCTCAGCGCCCCCCGTTCATCCGTCCCCCCGTTGTGCTCGTCGCCACGGCTGCCGGCACGTGGCTCGACCGTGCCCTGGTCAGCGTGCTGCTTCCGCGCGGCTATCGGGTCGAGTCCGTCTACAATGGACATGAGCTTCTGGACCGGGCGCCGGGCCTGCGGCCGGACGTCGTCGTGATGGATTCCGACCTCCCGGACATGGATAGCGTCGCGGTATGCCGGACGCTCCGGAAGGGTCGCGCCGCCTGGAACATGCCGGTGCTCATGGTCACGTCCACCCCCGCCACCAAGCAGCAGCGCCTCGCAGCGCTCGAGGCGGGGGCGTGGGATTACCTCAGTCTGTTGTTGAGCCCGGAGGAGCTGACGCTGAAGCTCGACGCGATGGCACGGCTCAAGCTCGAGATGGATCAAACGCTCGAACTGAGCGCCGTTGACCCTGCGAGCGGCCTGTACACGAGAAAAGGGCTCGAGCGGCGGGCGCGCGAGCTCACCTCAGACGCGTTTCGCCGCCGCGCGCCGCTCGCCTGCCTGGCGCTTGGGATCGAGCTGGAGCCCGCGCCGGTGCGCTCGGCTAGGGCCGCGGAGCGGCTCCCGGCAGCGGTCCAGTATGCCGCGGAGCTGTTACAGGCGCGCGGGCGCGCGTCCGACGCGATCGGCGGCCTGACACAGGGGGAGTTCGCCGTGCTCGCGCCCGCCACCTCTCCCGAGGGCGCGTTGAAGATGGCGCAGCGCCTCTCGCGAATCGTCGAGTCCGCCGTACCACGCCCCTTGGGTGTGCCGCCGCTGCGTGTGCGCGCCGGGTACGAGGCCGTCCGGGACCTGCACGCCACGCCTGTCGAACCGGCCAGCCTGCTCGAGCACGCGAGCACTGCACTCCATCAGGTCATCGCGACGGGCAGCGAGGAGCGGATCCGCGCCTACCGCGCCTAGATTACCCGTTGTATGGAAATCGCGATCGTCGCCCTCGGAGCCGTGTGCACGCTGCTCGTCGTGGTGCTATTGCGCCGGCCCGGGAGCGAGCGCGCGGTCGACTTGATCCAGCAGCAGCTGATCGAGCTGCGCGCCCGCTGCGACCAGCTGGTCGCGGCACAGCAAGACGTGCCGAAGGCGCTGGCCCAGGGCAGCGCCGCCCAGGCGAGCCTGCTCTCCGACGTGCGCGAGCGGCTCGGCGCCCTGGGAGAGGCCACGCGACGGCTGGAGACGGTGGGCGCCACCGTGACCGAGGTGCAGCAGCTCCTCCAGGTCCCCAAGTTGCGCGGCACGATCGGCGAGATCTGGCTCGAGGAGCTGCTGCGGCAAATCCTCCCCGGCTCGCACTACGAGATACAGCATGCCTTCCGGTCGGGTGAGCGGGTGGACGCCGCGCTCAAGCTCGGCGACCGCCTGGTGGCGGTGGACGCGAAGTTCCCGCTCGAGGCGTGCCAGCGCATGCTGGCGGCCGACGGGACCGAGTCGGAGCGCGAGCGACGGCTGTTCGCGCGGTCGCTCAAAGATCGGATCGACGAAATCGCGGACAAGTATATCCGTCCCGACGAGGGCACGTATGATTTCGCGCTGATGTACATCCCCGCCGAGAACGTCTACTACGAGGCGGTGTTGCGTGCCGAGGATCCGGAAGACGCGAAGAGCGTACTGGGTCACGCCATGCAACGCCGCGTGATTCCAGTGTCACCCCACACGTTCTACGCCTACCTCCTGGTGATTCTCCACGGCCTCAAGGGGATGCAGGTGGAGCGGCAGGCCCGAGAGATCCAGGAGCGATTGGGAGGCCTGCGGCAACAGTTCGACGCCTTCTGGACCGCGTTCGAGACCGTCGGCGCGCACCTCGCCAACGCGCAGAAGAAATTCGAGGAGAGCGAGCGACATGCGGGCCGGGTGCAGGATCGTTTCGAGGCCATCACCGGGACGTGAGCGCCCGGCCGTCGGCTCAGCGCACCGGTTCGATCGGCACCTGCACGATCGTCTCACCCCAGTGCAGGTCGAGGAGCGCATGCTGGGCGTCGGCCATCGGGAAGTAAAACGCCAGCGTCTCGAAGTACGACCCGGTCTGGGGCTTGATCTTGATGCGCAGCGCGTCTCGGTCCGCGCCCGGGTAGGGGATGTGGAAGACGTCCGCGGCGCGATTGAAGATGAGGGTCCACTCGGTCGTGTCCGGGATGGCCCAGACGCTGTATTTGCCGGCCGCCAGGCGCTGTCCTGCGACGAGTACGTCCTTATTGAGCGCGATGGTGGTGGCCTGGTCGGCCCCGGGGCACCACACCCTCCGCCACGCTACGACTCCCCCGTCGCCGAACAGCTTGCGGCCGCGGGCGGTCGGCCGGTTGTACACGATCGTGATCTCGGTCTGCCCGATGACCTGGGTCACGGCGGCGTGCTGGCTGAACGGCGCCTGCGCGGCGGCCGCCGCAAGGAGGAACCACACCCCGATCACGCTGCCTCCTCGATGACGGGGTTCTTGAGCACGCCGACTCCAGGGATTTCCACTTCGACCACGTCGCCCGCGCGCAGTGGTCCGACCCCGGCCGGCGTGCCCGTGGCGATCAGGTCGCCCGGCTCGAGGGTCATCACGCGTGAGATGAAGGTGATCAGCGCGGGAATGGAAAACACCATGTCGCGTGCGTGGCCGTGCTGGCGTACCGTGCCATTCACGCGGCACACCACCTCGAGATCGACGTAGCGGTCGGGGTCCACCGGCACGACGCGCGGGCCGAAGGGGCAAAACGTGTCGAAGCCCTTGGCGCGCGTCCACTGCTCGTCGCTCCGCTGCAGGTCGCGAGCGGTCACGTCGTTGACGCAGGTGATCCCCGCGATGCCGGCCTGAATTTGGCGCTCGGTGGCCCGGCGCAACCGTTGGCCGATCACCACCCCGATCTCGGCCTCGAAGTCGACCTGGCGCGAGTCCCGCGGCAACACGATCGCGGCGCCGTCGTCGATGACCGCGGTGGACGGCTTCAAAAAGAACAGCGGCTGCGTCGGTACGGTGTGGCCCAGCTCGGACGCGTGGTCCCGGTAGTTCCGTCCCACACCGATGATCTTGCCAGGTCGCGCGATCGTCACGTGCGAACCAGGCCTGCCAACGCGGCGGCCGCGGTGTCGAGCTCGTCTTCGGTGTTGTAGTAATGCGGCGAAAAGCGCAACACGCTGCTGGCTTCCTTGTCGTCCATGTCGAGCACGCCCGATCGACGGTCCGCCGAGCTGGTGTTGATGCCCCGCTGCCGAAGCTGGAGCTTCAACGCGGCGGCGTCGTGGCCCGCCGCGTCCACGGTCACGATCGCGCAGCGTTGGGCACCGCGGTCGAGCACCCGCACCCCGCGGATGTCCGCGAGCCGCTCCCGCAGCCCCGCCGCGAGCTCGACGGCGCGCTTGGCGCCGGCCGGGCCGACGGCGAGCGCGTACCGGGCCGCCGCGCCGAGCCCCAGGACGAGCGCGCAGGCGAACTCCCAGTTCTCGAACCGGCGCGCCCCGTCGGCGAGACGGAAGTCGTCGGGGTCGGTCCAGTCGGCGCCGCGCATATCGAGGTATAGCGGGAACGCCCCGCGCTCGAGCATGCGATCCGACACGTACAGGAAACCGATGCCCCGGGGGCCGCGCAGGAACTTGCGCCCAGTGGCGCCGAGGAAGTCGCAGCGCAGCTCGGCGACGTCTACCGGTAACTGTCCCACCGCCTGGCAGGCGTCGACGACGTATGGCACGCCCAACTCCGCGCACACGGCGCCGACGGCGCGGGCGTCCTGAACGAGACCCGAGTTGGTGGGCACCCAGGAGAGCGCGACCAGTCTCGTGCGCGGATGGCTCGCGCACCGGCGCACACTCTCAGGATCGACGCCACCCTCGGGGAGGTCGTCGGCGCGCACGGTCTCAACCCCCGCCCGGCGCGCCAGCGACAGGTACACGAGCTGATTCGACGGATAGTCGGTGCGCGTGGTGACGATGCGATCGCCAGGGCGGAAATCGAACGCAGAGATCGCCTGGTTGAACGCCACCGTCGCATTCTCGACGATCGCGATGTTTCGCGCCGCGGCGCCGACGACGCGGCCGAGCAGCTCGTACGTCTCGCGGAACCGGGGCTCGGCTTCGTCGGACGCCTCGTATCCCCCGATCGCCGCCTCATGCTCCAGGTGGTCCACGAGCGCCTGCAGCACGGGCTGAGGCATGAGCGCCGCGCCGGCATTGTTCAAATGGATGCGGTCACGGCACCCGGGAGTGTCGCGGCGCCAGCAGTGGAGCTGGGCGACCGTGGCAGGATCGGATGTTCCAGCGGGTGCGGGGGCGGGCATGCGGGAAAGGTCGCGGCGAGGGCCACCTCGGGCAACTGACCCCGGGCGCGAGCCCGGGGTCAGCCAAACAGGCGTCTTACAACGAACCACACATTGGCCGGCCGCTCAGCCAAGCGCCGCATGTACCACGGAAACCAGTGGTCGCCGTAGCTGATCAGAGCGCGCACCGGCACGCCGTCGCCCACCAGCGTCCGCTGGTCGGCGGCGCGGATACCGTACAACATGTGCACCTCGTACGCGCCGGGGGCGACGCCGGCCGCCAACGCGCGGTCGCGCAGCCGTCCGATCAGGGCCATGTCATGGGTCCCGAACACGGGGCGCGTTTCTCCCGCGTCGTGCGCCACGCGCTCGAGCAACGAGCCCGCGAGGGTCAGGTAGGCGGCGTCCACGTCGCGCTTCCGCGGAAACGCCACGTCGGGGGGCTCGTTGTAGGCGCCCTTCACGAGCCGGATCGCCGGCGCGAGGGGCAGCAGCGTTTCGAGATCGCCGGGCGTGCGGCGGAGGTAGGCCTGCAGGCAGACGCCGACGCGGGCGTGCGCGGCGCGCACCGACCGAAACAGCTCCAACGTCGGGCCGACGTAGCGCGACTCCTCCATGTCGATCCACAGGAAGGACTGTCCCTCGCCCGCCCGCGCGGCGAGCGCGAGCACGTCCTGCAGGCATGCCTTGGGGTTCGCGTCCAGACCAAGGTGCGTAAGCTTGACCGAGATCTCCGCGGGCAGGCTCCGCTCCCGGATGCGGTCGAGTACGTCGACGTAGTGGTCCCGCACAGCGGCGGCCTCGTTGCGCGTCGTCACCTGCTCACCTAGCTGCGTGAGCACGGTGCCGATGCCGGCCTCGCTGAGCAGGGCGGCGGCCGCGAGCGCCGCGTGCACGTCCTCGCCCGGCATGAAACGGCGCACGGCGCGGCGCAGGAACGCACGCTGCGACAGCTGGCGAGCGAGCCAGGTACTGCGGGAAGCCCTGAGCAACAGGCGGCGGGCGAGAGCCATGGAGGGCGAAAGATACCGGCCGGAGGCCATTGCGCGCCGGCAGCCAAGATGATACAGTTGTATCATCACGAATGATACTACTGAACTGGATCGCGCGCGCCTGGGGCCGGCTCGTGACGCCGCCCCCGCCCTCGCTCCGTTTACCGGGTCCCCGCGTGCTGCCGTCCTACGCGCGCATGGGCCGCTATGTGGCGGGCGGCGTCGTGCTCGACCGCCGCCTTCGCCTCCTGGTCCAGCAGCGCGCCGCCGAGCTGGCGGGGTGCCGCTGGTGCATCGAGCAGGGCCGCCACCTGTGGCGCCAGGCGTTTCTCTCCCCTCAGGAGCTTGCCGCGCTGCCCCGTTACGGCGACAACCCGCTGTTCTCCGACCGCGAGCGCGCCGCGCTGGCGTTCACGGACGCGCTGTCGCGGTATGCCGACGCGGCGGGCGGCATTCCGGCCCCCGTGCTCGCCGAGTTGCGGCGTCACTACTCAGAGCCGGAAGTCGCGGCGCTCACGCTGGCTGCTTCCGAGCAGCACTTCTTCGATCCGGCGACCGGTGCCCTCGGCGCGGACGCCGGGCTCGGGGGCGGGGCCAGATCGTCCCGGCGGGTTGCCGGCTCCGCGGTCCGCAACCTGTGGTAACGCCGCGCCCCGAGACCCCGGGCGGCCGCTGGCTGCTCCTGATCCATCAGCTGCCCCCCAAACCCGACTACTTCCGCGTCAAGATCTGGCGCCGGCTGCAACGCCTCGGCGCCGTCGCGATCAAGAACTCCGTGTACGTGCTGCCGTACACGGAGCAGGCGACGGAGGACTTTCAGTGGGTCCGGCGCGAAGTAGTGGCCGGGGGAGGGGAGGCCGCGGTGTGCCGCGTCGCCTTCGTCGACGGCCTTTCCGATGGACAGATCGAGGCCCTGTTCCGCGCCCAGCGCGACGCCGAGTACGCCGAGCTCGCTCGCGCGGCGGACGCGGTCGGCCGCGGGGATGGGGATGGGGGCCGCGGGCCGGGGGAGGTAGCGCGGCTCGGGCGCCGGCTGGCGGAAATCGTGGCGCTCGATAATTTCGGCGCGGAGGCGCGCCGTGCCGCCGAAGCGTCGCTCGAGCGAGCGCGACGGGCCCACGCCTCCCCGCACAAGCCTCGGACGAGCCATGCGCCACGAACCGCACGCAACCGGACCTGGGTGACGCGCAGCGGCGTTCACGTGGACCGGATCGCCAGCGCATGGCTGATCCGTCGCTTCATCGATCCTGCGGCGCGCTTCCGGTTCGTCGCGGGGGGCGAGCATCAACCTGTCGCCGGCGAGGTTCGGTTCGATCTGTTCGAGGCCGAGTACACGCACGAAGGGGACCGCTGCACCTTCGAGACGCTGGCCGCGCGCTTCGGCCTCGTCGACCCGGCGATCGCCGCGATCGCGGAGTTGGTTCATGACGTCGATTGCAAGGATGGCAAGTTCGGCCGTAGCGAAACGGCGGGGTTCGAGCGAATGATCGCGGGGATAGTCCGGCGGCACGCGAGCGACGCCGCGCGGCTGGAGCGTGGGGCGGTGCTGCTCGACGACCTATATGAAGCCTTCCGGGGGGTCCCCCGGCGCCCGCGGCCCCCCGGACGCCCCCGAAGACGCGCGCGCGGCTAGATCAGCCCACAGCCTCGAAGGTGGCGGCCTCGACGCGCCGATCGACTCCCGTACGCCGCTCGTCGCCGACCCAGATCGCGGCACCGACGAGCGCCAGTCTGCGGCGGTCGGCCAGGCGCCGGCGGTCGGTCGTCGTGCCCGCCAGCACCTCTCCTTTGATCACCTCGGGCGGCAACGGCCGGAACGAGGACCACTCGTCGCGGAACCAATCGCGCGAGGCGCGCACCGCCGCGGCCGTTCCCGCCTCAGTATCAAACATGGCGATGCAGGTCAGAACGTCGTCGCCGGCGTCCAGCAGGTGGCACGACACAAAGCCTGGAATGTCGCGCAGAACGGGAAGAAAGCCCTTTTCCGCGTAGTGGGCTGCTTGCGCGACCGTGCCCAGTCTCACCCGGTATCGCCTAATCAAGCCATGCATGAGCCCCCCTTCGGTTCGGGTGTTGCACAGTCGTCTCCGGATTCAGCAATTCCCGCGCCCGGAGCGCGATCCAGCGGTGCGCCGCGGCGTGTGACGCGCCTCACCGGACCGCCAACCACACCGCCAACAGAACTGCCGCTCGCCGCTTACACCACGGCCGGTCCGGGCTCGCAGACCGGCCGTAGCGTACTGATTCAGCCCTCGACAATGATCAGAAACTTCGAGTTGGCCCAGAATTTGGCCGGGTCCGTGATCTTTACCGCGTGACCGGCGCCGATCTTGCCGTCATGATCCGGCGGCGAATCGAGCGCCGACGTATCCTGCCGCGACACGATCCGGTATTCCTTGTCGGCTGCGGGCAGGGGCAGCTCTATGAAGTGCCGGCGGTCGGCGACGGTGAAGACCTCGGGATCGAGGTTACGGGACGGGACGAGGGTTTTCCCACTCTTCCAGAGCACGAACAGGAACCGGGCGCCGCCCTCCTCCTGGATCACTCCCTTCTGCTCCAGCTCGTCCTTGGTGCCCACCACGTAGTAGACCGTGTTGTTGATGGTGGACATGTTCTCGAGCGTGTCCTTCAGGGCCACGTTCTCCGCGCTGAGCGTCTCGACCTGCAGGGTGAGGGCGTCGATCTGCTCCTTCTGGTTGTCGATCACGCCCTGCAAGTTCTGCATGGTGGCTGCCAACTCGTTCCGCAGGCTATCGGAAATGGTGGTGAGGTCCTTGATCCGCTGTGTGCTCTCCTTGAGCCGGGGCTCGATCTCCTTCACCCGCGCGGTCATGTAGTGAATCTTTTGAATCAACGTGTCGCGCGACGCCCGGAGCGGCGACTCGGCCGACACCTTGAGCTGCCGGGCGGGGATGTTGACCTTCGCGAGCTCGCGGCTGATCTCACTCACCAGGCGGGTGTTCTCGGCCACCTCCTGCAGCAAGCGATCGCGTTGGGCCGACGCCTGGGACAGGCTGTCGAGACGCGCCTGTACCTCCGGAGTCGGGCCCTGCTTGCACCCTGCGGCGACCAACAGCGCGATGGGAAGCCACGCGCCGCGCGCAAGGAGACGTCTGGTGCGAATCATGTCTGGACCTCCTATACCATGGACTGGCGTTGACATACGTCACTCGGGTGTGGAGCGCACACCGCCGCCGTGTTGGACAGGTGCTACACCGGATGACTTGCTACGGTTCGGCACGGGACGAGAGCCCCTCTCTTCTTACCATAGATATAGCCACGCGCGCTGACCTATGGCAACGATAGGTATCACGGACGCTTGGGCCACGCGCGCAGCGGAGCAGCCGACATACGTCTTGTCGCGCTGGCTGTTCCTCAGGCTCCTGGGCGTGGTGTACCTCGTCGCCTTTCTTTCCCTCCTGCCGCAAGTCACGGGCCTGGTGGGGGAGCACGGGTTGCTGCCCGCCCGGGTCTTCCTGCAGAGCGCGCACGCAACGTTCGGAAGCAGGGCCTACCGCCTGTTTCCCACGGTGTGCTGGCTCGGCGCCGGCGACGCGATGCTCGTGACGCTGTGCTGGACCGGTGTGGCACTCGCCGCACTACTGATCGCCGGCGTTGCGCAGGCGCCAGTCCTGATGTTGCTGTGGATCTGCTATCTGTCCCTGTCGGTGGTGGGGCAGACCTTCTTATGGTTCCAATGGGACGGGTTGTTGCTCGAGACTGGACTGTTGGCGGTGCTGTTCGCGCCCACCCAGCTGCTGCCGAGCCTGGTGCGGGAGCGAGTCCCGCTGATGGCCCCGCGGTGGCTCATGTGGGGCTTGTTGTTCCGGCTCATGGTGCTGTCGGGCGCCACCAAGCTCGCGAGCGGTGACCCCACCTGGCGGCACCTCACCGCCCTCGACTACCACTTTTGGACCCAGCCGCTCCCGCCCTGGACCGCCTGGTACGCCCAACGGCTCCCCGAGTGGATGCATCGGGGCATGACGGCCGCGATCCTGGCCATCGAGCTGTTCGTGCCGATGCTGATTTTCCTCCCCGAGCGCTGGCGCCGCGCGCGCTACGCGGCCTGCGCGCTGCTCGTGCTGGGCCAGCTGGGCATCACGCTCACCGGCAATTACGGGTTCTTCAACCTGCTGGCGCTCGTGTTGTGCGTCCCGCTGCTGGACGATGCCCCGCTGCGCCGGGTGGTGCCGGTGCGGCGCACGGCGGGCGACCCGGAGCCGCGATGGAGGATGTACGCGATCAACGGGCTCGCCCCGGTGTTCGCGCTGCTCGCGACGCTCGCTTTCGCGCGCGAGATCGTGCAGACGCTCCCCGGGACGCGGCGCGCCTTCAGTAATCCGCTGCTCGGCGTGGTGGAGCCGTTGCGGTCCGTGAATGGTTACGGCTTGTTCCGTGTCATGACGACGGACCGGCTCGAAATCGTGATCGAGGGCAGCAATGACACCCTGCAATGGCGGGAGTATGCATTCCGTTGGAAGCCAGGTGACGTAACTCGTCGCCCTCGCTTTGTCGCGCCACATATGCCGCGGCTCGACTGGCAGATGTGGTTCGCCGCGCTCAATCCCGAAGGCGCGCGCGACTGGCTGGTCACGCTGCTCCGCCGATTGCTCGAAGGAACACCCGAGGTTCTCGCACTGGTCGGCCCCACCCCGTTCCCGGACCGGCCGCCGAGGTACGTCCGGTTAGTGTACTATCGGTACCGGTTCACCGACGCCGCCGGCCGGGCCGCGGGCGGGGCCTGGTGGCGACGGGAGCGGCTCGGGTACTTGACGCGGCCCCTGTCGATTGCGGATTTCGGGCCGCCCCCGCCGCCCCCGCCGCCCCCGCCGCGCCCGCCGCGCCCGCCGCCCCGTTGATTCCCGTTGCAACCCGTTTATCTTCCGCCTCTCGCGCGGGCCCTCCGGTTCGCGCGGTTTGTTTCGTGGGGAAGGGGTTGCAAGGAGTGTACAGATGAAAGCTACCGATATCCGCCGCGGGCACGTGATTCTCCTCGACGGGCAGCCGTCCCGCGTCATGGACTTCACGCACCGCACCCCGGGCAATCTGCGGGCATTCGTCCAGATACGGGCGCGCAACCTCGTCACGGGGAACACGTTCGACATGCGACTGGCCGCGACCGACTTCGTGGACGAGGCGCCGCTCGAGACCAAGGAGTTCCAGGTGCTGTACCGCGACCAGGGCGGCGTGCACGTGATGGACACGACGACCTACGAGCAGCACACGCTCGACAGCGGAGCCGTGGGTGAATACGGCGACTGGTTGCAGCCCGAGATGCACATCCAGGTCGAATGGCTGAACGGCCGCCCGGTGGGCATCGAGCTTCCCTCGGTGGTGGAGCTCACGGTGGCCCAGACGTCCCCGGTGATGCGGGGGGCGACCAAGACGGCCAGCACCAAGCCGGCGAAGCTCTCCAACGGCGTGACGATTCAGGTGCCGGAATTCATCTCCGAGGGCGAGAAGGTGCGCGTCGATCCGAGAGAGGGCGCTTACCTGGAGCGGGCGAAGTAAGTGACCCTGCGCACCGCTCCACGACTCGACACGCTCGGCACGGAGCAGGCGTACGTCGTGCTCGCCGCGGCGCAGCGGCTCGAGGCGCGGGGGCACAAGGTCGTGCACCTCGAGATCGGCGAGCCCGACATGCCGACGCCGCCGCATGTGGTCGAGGCGGGCGCGCGCGCCCTACGGGAGGGCCGCACGCGCTATGCGCTGGCGGCGGGCGTGCCGGAGCTGCGCGACGCCATCGCGCGCTCGCTGGCGCTGCGCGGCGTCCGTGCGACGCCCGAGAACGTCGTCGTCACGCCGGGGGCGAAGCCGGCCTTGTTCTGCAGTGCGCTGTCGCTGATCGCGCCCGGCGACGAGGTGCTGTGCCCCGACCCTGGGTTTCCGATCTACGAGTCGGTAGTGCGGTTCGCGGGCGGGCGGCCGGTTTATTACCCGCTCGATGAGAGCCGGAACTTCGCCCCGCACGTCGAGGCGATCGCCGGACGGATCACGCCGCGCACCCGCGTGTTGATCCTCAACCTGCCGCACAATCCCACCGGTGGCGTGGCGGCGGCGCGCGACCTCGCGGCGCTCGCTGAGGTGGCGCGGCGCCATGACCTGTGGGTGATTTCCGATGAAGTCTACGGGCAGATCCGCTACGACGGGCATCGCGACAGTATCGCCGCGCTTCCGGAGATGGCGGACCGCACGGTGATCGTGGACGGGTTTTCCAAAGGCTATTCGATGACCGGGTGGCGGTTGGGCTACGCCGTGATGCCGGCCTGGCTCACCGACAAGATGACCACGCTCGTCATCAACAACGTCTCCTGCACCGCGACCTTCGTGCAGTACGCGGGGATCGCCGCCCTCGACGGCCCGCAAGACGCGGTCACCCGCATGGTGGCGGGGCTCAAGGCGAAACGCGATCTGATGGTGCGGGGCCTGAACGCCATCGACGGCATCCGCTGCGCTGCGCCGGCGGGCGCGTTCTACTGTTTCCCCGACATCGGCGGCGTGCTGGAGCGCACCGGACTGACCTGCGAGTCGTTCGCCGAACGGTTGCTCGCCGAGCGGCACACCGCGGTGCTCGCCGGCACGGCGTTCGGCCCCGGTGGGGAGGGGCACCTGCGACTCTGCTACGCGACCGAGCCCGGAGAGCTGGAGCGAGCGCTCACGGCAATCCGGAGCTTCGTGGGCGCGCTCGCGCCCGTGCCTACTTGACCTTAGAAGGTCGCACGCTATTCTTAGGCAGCACAATCGACGACTCGTGGTGATTTGCCGCGTATTGCCGCCACGTTAAACAAGGTGCTAAAAAGCGACCGCCCGCGGCTATTCTAGCCCGGGTTTTTTGTTGAGGCTCCGATGCCGGCGACGCCGTTCACCCTCGCTTCTCCGCCGCTCACCGCGCGACCGTTGCGGTGCCGCCAATGCGGCGCCGACCACCCTCCGGCCGCGGTCGCGATCTGTGAGCAGTGTCTGGGGCCCCTCGATCCGGTATACGAGCCGGACCGCTCGCTCCCCGACCACGCGACCATCGCGCGCCGGGCGCCATCGCTGTGGCGCTACAGGGAATGGCTGCCGTTCGACGGCGAACCGGTATGGTCGCTCGACTCCGGGTTCACGCCGCTCGTCGACGCGCCCGCCCTCGCCCGTCGGCTGGGCGTCGCGCGGACGTGGGTGAAGAACGACACGGTGTGTCACCCATCCCTTTCATTCAAGGATCGCGTGGTAGCGGCTGCGATCAACGCCGCCGCCGCGCTCGGCCTCGACACGATCGGCTGCGCGTCCACCGGCAATCTCGCGAACGCCGTCGCCGCGCACGCCGCCCGCGCCGGGCTCACGGCCTGGATCTTCGTCCCCGACGAGCTCGAGGTGGGCAAGGTGATCGGCACGAGCGTGTACGGCGCTCGCCTGGTCCGGCTGCGCGGAACCTACGACGACGTGAATCGGCTGTGCGCGCAGGTGGCGGACCGGTTCGGGTGGGGGATCGTGAACGTGAACTTGCGGAGCTATTACGGTGAGGGATCGAAGACCGTCGCCTACGAGATCGCCGAGCAGCTGGGCTGGCGGCTTCCCTCGGCGGTGGTGGCGCCGATGGCCGGTGGCTCGCTACTCAGCAAGCTGCACAAGGGATTCGGGGAGTTTCTCGATGCCGGACTGGTGCGGGGCCGGGAACCCCGACTGTACGGGACGCAGGCATCGGGGTGCGCCCCGATCGTCCGCCTCGTGGAGCGACGCGGCGACGCCATCGAGCCGCAAGTGCCGAGGACCATTTGCCGCTCGCTCGCGATCGGCAACCCGGCGGACGGCGTGTTCGCCGCCCGCGCGATGAGGGACACCGGCGGATGGGCGGCTGCGGTGAGCGACGCGGATCTCGTCGCCGGGATTCAATGGTTGGCCGAAGACGCCGGCGTGTTCGCCGAAACGGCGGGTGGCGTCACGGTGGCGGGAGCGCTGGCGCTGGCGCGTGCCGGTCGGCTGCGCCCGGAGGACGAGGTGGTCCTCTGCATCACCGGTCACGGACTCAAGACCGTCGAGGCGGTGCAAGACGCCGTTGCCGCAGCGCCGGTGGTCGCTCCACGGCTGCGCGATGTCGCGGCGCTCGTCGAAACCGTGACTACCCAGGACACAGCGGGGAGGATCTGACTATGCCTGTCACCGTGAACCTGCCATCGGTGCTCGCCGCCCATACCGGCGGTGCACGCACCGTCCAGGCGACCGGCCGCACGCTCGGCGAAGCCGTGGCGGATGTGGCGAGCCGTTATCCCGGCCTCGGCCCTCGGCTGCGTGACCAAGACGGGAAACCCTATCCGTTCGTGAATTTTTACCTGAACGACGAGGACGTGCGCTTCCGCGGCGGCTTCGCGGCGCCGGTCCAGGACGGCGACGAAGTGACGGTCATTCCGGCGATCGCGGGCGGCTGAAGGCTCACAGTCCGGCGTCCGCGGCGGCAACCCGCGCCAACGCCGACCAGTCGATCTCGCTCCAGCCGCGGGCGACGGCCGACAGATAGTGGTCCCGCATCAGACTCGCGAGCGGCAGCGGCGCGGCGACATCGTCCGCCGCTTCCAGCACGAGCCGCACGTCCTTGAGGCCGTGCTTCAGCTTGAAGCCGGCGGGCTCGTAACGCTGCTGGGCGATCAAGGTCCCGTAGGTCTCGTAAATGGGCGAGCGCAACAGCCGGCCGTTCACCACCTCGAGCAACTCAGCGGGGGCGACGCCGTACTTACGCGCCAGCACGAACGCCTCGCCCAGGGCTTCGATCGCGGCTGCGAGCAGAAAGTTGCCCGCCAGCTTGATGACATTGGCTCGGGCCGGATCGTCGCCCACGCTGATCACGCCTTGCCCCATGGCGTCGAACAGCGGACGACAGCGCTCGATCGCCGGCGCCGGCCCTGCCGCCACGATCCACAATTGCTTCGCCTGCGCCGCCTCGGGCCGCCCGAACACCGGCGCTGCGACGTACACCTGGCCCGCCGTCCGGTGCCGCTCCGCGAGCCACCGCGACAAGCGCGGGCTGATAGTGCTCATGGAGACGTGGACCGCCCCACGGGGGAGCGTCGCAATCGCTCCGGTTTCGCCGAGCAGCAACTCCTCGAGGGCGTCGTCGTCCGCCACCATGGTGACGAGCACGTCGGCGCCCCGCGCCGCGACCGCCGCGCTCTCGGCCACCACCGGGCCGAGCTCCCAGATCGCGTCGGCGCGGGCACGCGTCCGGTTGTAAACGGTGAGCTTGTGGCCCGCCTGCAGCAGATTCCGCGCCATAGGCAGGCCCATGCTGCCAAGTCCCACGAACGATACTTTCATATGTCCAAACCCTAATCGTGAGGCGAGCAGAACGAGCCGCGATGAAAGCGATCCGGATTCATGCACCGGGTGGACCGGAGGCCTTGCGCCACGAGGATGTCGATCGGCCTCAGCCGGCGTCCGGCCAGGTCCTCGTGAAGATCGAGGCCGCCGGGCTCAACTACATCGATGTATATCACCGCACCGGCCGCTACAAGGTGCCCATACCGTTCACCCCGGGCCAGGAAGCTGCGGGAGTCGTCGCCGCCGTCGGTTCTGGTGTAACGAGCCCGAAAATCGGCGATCGCGTGGCTTCCATCGACATCCTTGGCGCCTATGCGGAGTACGCCGTCGTGCGGGCCGACCGGGTCGTGGCACTCCCGGACGGCGTGAGCACCAGGCAGGGCGCCGCGCTGATGGTCCAGGGTCTCACCGCTCACTACCTCGTGACCTCGACCTACCCGTTGAAGGCCGGGGATGCGTGCCTGGTCCACGCGGCGGCGGGGGGCGTGGGTCTGCTCCTGTGCCAGATGGCAAAGATCCGCGGTGCGCGCGTCCTGGGCACGGTCTCCACACCCGAGAAAGCCGCCCTGGCTCGGGCGGCCGGAGCGGACGAAGTCATCCTGTACACCGAGCAGGACTTCGAGGCGGAAGTAAAGCGCCTGACCAACGGCGCGGGCCTGCCGGTGATCTACGACTCCGTCGGGAGAACCACGTTCGAGAAGGGCTTGAATTGCCTGGCGCGTCGGGGGATGATGGTGTTGTACGGCCAGTCAAGCGGGCCGGTGGGCCCGTTCGACCCGCAGCTGCTGAACCAGAAGGGATCGCTGTTTCTCACCCGGCCCACGATCGGCCACTACACCGCGACGAGCGCTGAGCTGCAGTCACGAGTGAAGGAAGTGCTGGGCTGGGTGGGGAGCGGCGCCCTGAAGCTCCGCATCGAGCGCGAGCTGCCATTGGCATCGGCAGCCGAGGCGCACCGGCTTCTCGAGGGACGGAAGACTACCGGGAAGGTCTTGCTGATTCCGTAGCCGACACGGCCGGTGGCTCTCGCGCGCTCAGCTGGGCCGCCCCCACCCACACACGCACCTCCGCGGGCGTAGGCCGGGAGCGGCGCCCAGCGGTTCCCTTGCCCCCACCCCCCACGATTCGCCACACCGAGTCGGGCGCGGTCGCAGCGAGCTCCTCTACGGTGTTGATACCGCCGCCGATCAGCGCGGCGGCGTGCTGCGTGCCGATCCCTCGCAACGTGCTGAGCCGGGCGGCCTCATGCGCCGCCCGCGCATCGGCGGGACTCACGTTCGCTCGATAGGCGAGCTCCGCGACGGGCGCGCGGGCGATGCGGAACACGTCCGTCCAGTCCGCGTCGCGCAGGCGGTACAGCACCGCATTGGTGACCCCGGGGAGCTCGGCGAGGCGCGGCGAGGTGGAGCTCAATGTCCAGTGGTCGATGCCCGCGAGTACGAGGAGGGCGAAGAGCGCCGATGCGAAGACCGTCTGGCGATTGGTCCGTGGCGCGAGGACGTGGTACAGCGACCACACCTCGAGCGCGAAGAATGGAAAGCCCAGAAACCCTACCACCGGCATCTCGAACACCTTGACGCTCTCGAGGAAGGGCACGGTATAGATCCACCGGCCCCGAGCTCCAGAGTTGAAGGTCTCCCATAGCACTCCGGCGAACAGGCCCCCGGCCATGAGGCGCGCTATCCGTCCCCAGGTGCCACGGGCGGCATCGGCGAACAGCGAGCGCGCCGGATTCCGCGTGTACAGCACCGGCTCGACGATGAGCCACACCGCACCCCAGGTGAGCGGATAGAGGTAGCGGGGGAGGGCGAGCACCGCTCCGAGCAGCCCGCACCCCGCCCACGTCGCGATCCGCAGATGATGAGACTGCAGGGTGAAGGGGCGATAGCGCAGGTCGCGCCACACGCCCAGTCGCTCGAGCAAGCGCTCGGGGAGGAGCATGGCGGGCACCACGGTCGCAAGTGACACCGTGATTCCGATCCAGCGCTCCAGGCGACTCGCGGGCAAAAACACGTAGTACCAGTTCTGGAGCCGGAAGTTGATCGCCTCGAACAGAAACCAGATCACTGCCGACCACCACAGCATCACTATCAGGTCACGTGGCCGCGCCAGCAGCGACTCGCCGCCCAGCACGACGACCACCTCGTCCAGGAGGACGAGCGTGGGATACCAGGCCAGCACGTAAAACCACGTGGGGACAGGGGGGATCTCGTAGTGCAGCAGCACGACGGCGGCGATCAGCACGACCACCGCCGTCGCGAGCCGCGGTCGGGTCAATGCGGCAGCCGCGGCCGCAGGTACCCGTAGGTCCATGTGCCCGCCAGCGCGGCGACGATCGCCACGGCCATGACCCCAACGCCCGCGCCCACCAGGGCGAACAACGGTCCGGGGCACGCGCCGATGATCCCCCAGCCAAGGCCGAACAGGGCACCGCCCGCCACGTACCGCACGCCGCGGCCCACCACCTTGGGCGCAACCGAGATCGGCTCGCCCGTGAGCGAGCGGGCCGGGCGCCGCTTCAGCAGCGCAAAGCCCGGTACCCCCACCGCGAGCGCGGCAGCGAACACGAGGTAGAGGTAGAGCCCCTTGAACCGGAGCGCCTCCTCGATACGGAACCAGGAGACCAGCTCGCCCTTGGTCAGGACGATGCCGAACAACACGCCCACACCAAGGTACGCGCCAAGGAACCGCTCGCGGGCGCTCATCGGGGAACTAGCAGGGGGAGCACGAGGAAGCTTGCCGCCGCCCCGGCGGCGAAAAACGAGATCACTGCGATGAGCGACGCCAACTGCAGATCCGCGAGACCGGTGATCCCGTGACCGGCCGTGCAGCCGCCCCCGTACGCGGTTCCGAACCCGATCAGGAACCCGCCACCCACGATCATGAGGAAGCCCTTGACCGTGAGAAGGGCGTGCCAGTTGAAGAAATCGCGCGGAACCAGGCCGGCAAAGTCACGGATGCCGAGCGGCGCCAGCGAAGCGTGAGCCGCCGGGGTGATGGCGACGGGCTGGACGTTGGCCAGCAGGACACCTCCCACGAAGCCGCCCACCACCACGCCCAGAATGAAGACGAGGTTCCACAGACCCGCACCGCGCCAGTCGTACTTGAAGAACGCCACCTCTCTGGGTGCCAATGCAGCGCAGAGGTGCCGCAGGTTGCTCGACACGCCTAACTGTTTGTTGCCGATCGCCAGCAAGCCGACCGCTACGAGCCCCACGAGCGGACCGGTCACGTACCAGGGCCACGGTTTGTGCAGCAGCTCAGTCATCTCGTCGCTCCATCTCGAGCTGGTTCCCCAGCTCGAGGATGATGTCGACGCCTAGCCGGGCGTCGGCTAGGGTTGAACGGAAGTTTGTTACGCACCCGCGCAGCGCGAACTTGCCATCCAGCGTCGTACCGGAGATGAACATACGGCCGTCGCGGTGCGTGCGGTCAAGCAGCGTGCGGTTGAATGCGTTGGCATCACCGCGCGCCGGCCGGTAACGCACGCAGAAGCAGCTCAGGTCCGACGGCGCGAGCACCTCGAGTCGCGGCTCCTGAGCCGCGCGGCGGGCGATCTCGCGCGCCACCGCGATGTCGTTGCGCCACAGCTCGCGATAGCGCTCGAGCCCAACCGCCTGCATCACCGCCCATACCTTGAGGGCACGGAATTCGCGCGTCAGTTGCGGCCCCATGTCCGACAGCCACACAGCTCCCTCGAGATACGACTGCTCCTCCAGCGTGAGGTACTCGGCGCGGTGGGCGAACATGGCACGCAGGGTCGCCGGATCGCGGACCAGCGTCGCCCCCGCCTCGTACGGAACGTACAGCCATTTGTGGGGATCCATCGCCACCGAGTCGGCGCGCTCCATCCCGCGATAGCGCGGCGCCAACTCCGGCAACGCCGCCCCCACCGCGCCGTACGCCCCATCCACGTGGAACCAGCAGTCATGCTCCTGGGCGGCGTCGCCGACATCGGCGATCGGATCCACGACGCCGGTGTTCACCGTGCCGGCGCTCGCGACGACACAAATCGGTCGCAGGCCGGCTGCGCGATCGCCCACGAGCATCTCGCGGAGCGCTCGCACGTCCATGCGATATTCGCGGTCCACCGGCACGAGCCGCAGGGAATCGCTGCCGAGGCCGAGCACTTCTACGGCGCGCCGGATGCAGGAGTGCGCCTCCGTGGAGGCGTAGATCGTGGGTGGCGGCGCGACGGTACGCAAGCCACGGCGCCGGGTGCCGGGAAGCTTCGCCTCGCGACATGCGGCGAGCGCCACCAGGTTGGCCATCGACCCGCCGCTCACCAGCAGCCCACCGCTCTCCTGGGGCAGGCCGACGAGCCGCGCCAGCCAGGCCATGACTGTCAGCTCCACGTGCACGGCCATCTGGCTGGTGCCGGCGCAGTTGTTCTTGAGGGTGGCGGCGATCAGGTCCGCGGCGATCCCCATGGGATGAGGCGGCGAGTTGATGAACCCCCACCAGCGCCGCTGCCCGACGCCGAGGGGGTAGGCGACGACCTCTCGCTCGATCCGGTCGAGGATGCGGTCCAGCGGCATGGCGCGCTCAGGCACGGGCTCGCCGCGCCACGAGCCGACCAAGTCGTCGGGCGGGCGTGTGAACGCCCGCATGTCGGGCAGCCGCTCCCAGTAGCGTGCCGCCACGGCGGCGGCTCGCTCGAGCAGCGCGCGGAAATCCGCGGCCTCGAGATCCTCACTCGCGGTCATCGTCCTGTCCCGGGCTGGGCAGCGACCGGCCGGAACAGCAGGTCCTGATAATCGAAGCTGAAGTCCGCGAGCGGCGAGACCGCCGCCATCTGGAAGCGATCGATGGCGCCCTTCGGATCGAGGGCGAACGTCACGTAGGCGTCCTCCAAGTGCTTGGTGCGCCAGTGCGCGATGAAGGTGTCGTGTTGCCAGTGCTGGAGGTCGCCCACGAACGCCGGCGAGCGGGTGAGCCGGAGGACCAGCTTGCCGCCCTCGAGGGCCAGTACGGCGTCGCCGTACAGGTCGTCGTGATAGCGCCCCGCGTAGCCGTCGAGCGAGAGCGAGGGACCGGACGACGAGTCGCGCGCCGCGCGCGACGCCGAGAGCGTCGAATCGGCGCGGGCCCGCGCCAGCCGCTCCGCCTCCGCGAACGCCGCCACCCAGTCGGTGCGCGAGCGGGGCGGGGCACCCAGCAGGTCGTCGAGCAGACGATAGCTGAGCGCCGCCATCAGATCGGCTTCCGAATTGGTGAGGATGACGATCCCGAGCTTCTCGGCCGGCACCAGCGTGATCTGCGACGACATGCCCGCGAGCCCGCCGGTGTGCGACACGATCTTGCGGCCGACGTAGTCCCGCAGGCGCCAGCCGAGGCCGTACTCGGAGAAGCTCGGCCGCAACGCAGCGAGGGGCGGCGGCGGGTCGGTGATGGGCAAGATCGTCTGGCCGGACCACATCTCGCGCGCCTGAGCCTCGCTGAACAGGCGGGCCCCCCCGCCCCCGGCGCTCCCCTCTCCGGCGTAACGTCCCGAGTCGAGCCGGCATATGAGCCACTTCGCCAGGTCGGAAACGCTCGAGGAGATCCCGCCAGCCGGGGCGATATTCTCTACGGAATCGACCGGCACGACCTGCAGCCGCCCGTCCTCGAACGCGTGCGGTGCGGCGGCGTTCGCGCTCCCCATGAAGAACGCCGTGGTCGTTCCCGACTCGGTCATGCCGAGCGGGGCGAAAATGCGCCGGGCTATGAAGTCGTCCCAGCTCGCGCCCGCGACCACCGGCACGATCTCGCCGGCCACGATGTACAGCACGTTGTCATAGGCGTACTGGCTGCGAAAGCTCGAGGCCGGCTTGGCGAAGCGGATGCGGTGCGCGATTTCCGCGCGGCTGTAGGTGGAGTGGAACCACAACAGATCCCCAGCGCCCAGCCCTAGGCCGCTCCGGTGCGTCACCAGATCACGCACCGTGAGCTCGCGCGTTACGTACGGGTCGGACAGCTGGAACCCCGGCAGGAATTTCGTGACGGGATCGTCCCACGACACCTTGCCTTCGTCCGCGAGGATCGCGAGCGCGCCGGTCGTGAACGCCTTGGTGTTGGACGCGATCTGGAACAGGGTATGGGCGTCCACCGGCGCTTGTTCGCCCACCCTGCGTACGCCGTACCCTTTGGCGAAGAGCACCCTGCCATTCTTCACCACGGCCACCGCCGCGCCGGGCGTATCGAGGGTGCGCAGGCCACGGGCGACGTAGGCGTCGAAGTCCTTTTGACGGAAGCTCTGCGCGGGGGACGCGGTCGCCGCGGCAAGGGCGAGGGCTGCGGCGAGCGTGGGGCCGAGGCTCAGTCCTCTCATTCTCCCAACGAGGCGCGGAGGATCACGTTCCGCCCTGGATCGAGCGCGAACTCCTTGTAGCGGCTGAGGAAGCTGCGGTAGCTGACGTTGGTCGCGTTGCGAACCGCGAGGTCCACGTGACAAACCCGCCCGAACAGCGGTCGCACGAAGCCGGCGGACAGGTTGAGGAGGGAATACCCCTCTGTCGGAATATCGAGTGGATTGAGCCGTGTTTGCCGCGTGACGACCTCGACCTCGGACCCAATGTACGCCCGGCCGTGGCGTACTTCGGCGCCGAGCGCGGCCCGCGCAGGAGGAATCAGGGGCAAGGCCTCCCGCGTCGCCTGATTAGTCCCGCGGACGGCATCGGCCCGGACGTGAAGCGTGAGCGGCGAGACGACCTGGAGCTCGACCATCGCTTCGCCCCCCAAGAGTCGCGCGTCGGCTTGCTGGTAGCGGTAGACGCGCAGTGAATCGGTGGGTGTCACCGCGACGAACGAGTCCGTCGGAGTGATGTAGATGAACCGCCCGATCGCGTTCCGATATCCGGTAAGCTCGGCGCGCACGCGTGCTCCCTGCCAACGCACTGCGACGTCGACGTTCGTCCCGACTTCGGCCTTGAGCCCTGCATCCCCGATTTCGTAGCGCGCCTCGCCCAGGTGCGGTCCGTTCGAGAACAGCTCGAACAGGGTCGGGGCCCGGAAGGCGCGACCTACGTTCGCCGTCAGCGCCGTCGAGGCCACGGGCCGGTAGACGACCCCCAGGGTGCCCGAGAGGGCTGTGTAGTCGCGGACCTGGGGCGACAGGCGGAGGGTGGCGTTCGAGTCGGCCGTGAGCCGTCGCACGTCGACGCGGCCGCCCGCCAGTACGCTCACTGGTCCGAACGCCGCTTCTTCGAACGCAAACAGGGCGCCTGACCGAATGTGGGCGTCCGGGACGAGGGGGATCGGCCCGCGCGTGTCGTTGATTTGGTAGAAACCAGACGCCCCCAGCGTGCCGTGCGGGCGGGGTCCCGCGGCGTGATGGGCCAGCACGTCGACGGTGAGTGTGTTGAGCAAGAGATCGAACGTGGTACCTTCGAGTGGTGTGCCACCTGCACCGGTGCCTGTGTCGGCCACTTCGATGAGTGAATGGCGCTGCCACTGCGCCTTGGTCTCGAGCCGCACCCGCCCCAGCACGTAGTCGGTCGCCAGCTGGACCCGGTCGTCGGAGAGCTTCCGTTCCGGTCCGCCTTCCTGGCCACTCGCCGGACCTTCGGCCTCGAGCAGCTTGAACTCACCGCCGTAGCGGGTGTAGCGCAGCGTCGTGCTGCCCCGCGCACTGCGCCTGCCCGCAGCGGCCTCGCCCGACAGTGCGCTGAACCCGGTGTTATCGAGCTCGCCCGCAGGTGTGTGAAGGCTGCTCGCGAACCGGCCGATGCCGAACAGGCGCCAGCCCCACCTGCCGCTCGCGCCCTCGACCCGGGCGGCCCCATCGAGCTCCGCGTTGTTCGATGCGCCCGACAGCTCGAAGCCGGTGCGCGGTGCGGAGGGGCCCTCGCTCGCCTCCGGGAGCTCCTCGGGAATCACGTTCACCACGCCGCCCAGCGCATCCGACCCGTACAGCACGCTCGCCGGACCGCGAATCACCTCGAGCCGCTCCGCCACGCGGGCGTCCACCGACGGGCCGTCCTCGTCGCTCCACGAGTAGTCCTCGAGGCGACTCCCGTCCGCGAGCACCAGCACCCGCGGGCCGGCTAGCCCGCGGATGATGGGCTTACCGATCTGCTGTCCCGTCGTGAGCGCGTTAATCCCGGGGAGGTCGGAGAGCGCGTGGGCGAGCGACACGCTTTGCGCCCGCCGCAGGCGGTCCTCCGCCAGCGCCTCCGTCGCCAGCGGCGAGGACAGGGCCTCGTGCGGGGAGCGCGTCGCCGTCACGGTGACCGGTTCGACCCACACCGGTTTGCTCTCCAATCTCACGTCGAGCGTCGTCGCTCCAGTCACCGTTACGGCCTTCGCCTGCGGAGCGAACCCGAGGCCCCGCACCGTCACCGTGTAGCGGCCGGTGGGGATGTCCAAGAAGCGAAACGCGCCGTCGGCCCCGCTGACCGCTACGCGATGCAGCTCCACGACGACCACCGTCGCTCCCGCGATGGCCCGGCCGTCGGCGCCGACCACCCGGCCCGACAGCGTGTCGTTGCTCGCGCCCAGCGAGGCGAGAACCGCGAGCGTACCCAGCAGCATTGCACGTCACTCCGCGTGATGGAGAGTGGAAGGCCCGCAGCATACGCAACCCTGAGAACGGTCGCAAGCGGCATACAAGTACGCAGGGCCCGACCTCAGCTGTCGAGGCCGGGCCCTGTGCGGGATCAGCGCTGGCTACTTGTCGTATTGCAGCGCGAGCTTGAGTTGCACCAGCGCGACGTCGACTGCGCGGATCGCTTTCACGCGATGGCCGCCGAAGTCGTGCGCGGCGTGTTGCAGATGTTCCTTGGCGGCCTCGAGCGCACGGATCGCCCCCATGATCTGCGGGTGCGGCTCCTGGACGGTACTGGCAAGGGGTGCAGGCGGCGTTCTGGGCTGGTTGGCGGCGACGAGTGGCAGGGTGAGTAGAGCGGTGACGGTGACGAGTGCGATCGAGCGGGAGAGTTTGGCGGCCATGGTGCCTCCTTTAGACGAGTGACCTCCCGTCCCCGGAGGGCGTCACGCACCTTCCGCAGCCCGCTTGTACATCCAGTACTCGGGACCGGCCTGTGCCTCCGGCCAGTCGGCGAGGTGCTCCTCGCCGCGCCAGGACGCATCGTCCGGCTCCGGGCTCCACGACTCCGCGACGTGAAGCTCGCCGCGCCAGCTGTCGCGCTGCTCTGCCAACAACGCTTCGAGCTCGTCGTCCCCGCGGTTGTCGGGTTGCCATCCGTGTTCCATCACGTCGCCGCTCCTTCGGCCGCGCACAGCGGCCGCGGATTGCCGAGGTCGCAAGGCGCGTGCCGGGGTGGAACGCGCCTGACAAGTAGGCCGGAGCAATGGGGATAGGTCTCCTGGCGGCATCCACCCGCCGTCGTCCGTGTCGCCGCAGACTCCGTCAATTACGTGCACCGCGACACGTCTGCGCGGTGTGACCGTCATCACCATCTGTCCCAACGTCGGCGCGCGGTTTACGTTCCCACGCGCTTCACCGAAGGTCGACAGTGAGCTTCCAATCGATCAACCCTGCCACCGGAGCGGTTCTGGAGACGTTCGAAGAAACGTCGCCTGAAGCGCTCGATCGAATACTCGCGCGTGCGGAAGCGGCCTCGCGGGACTGGGGGCGTCGCTCGGTGGGCGAGCGGGCGGAGCGGTTGCGTGCCGCCGGACGCCTCCTGCGTGAGCGCAAGGAGGCGCATGCACGCACGATGGCTCTCGAGATGGGGAAGCCGCTGGCGCAGGGCGTGGCCGAAGCCGAGAAATGCGCCTGGGCATGCGACTACTATGCCGACCACGCCGAGGCGTTTCTAGCGAGCCAGCCACGTGACACCGATGCCTCGTCGAGCTACGTGCGGTTCGACCCACTCGGCCCGGTGTTCGCCATCATGCCCTGGAATTTCCCCTTTTGGCAGGTGTTCCGTTTCGCGGCGCCGGCGCTCGCGGCGGGAAACGCCGGCATTTTGAAGCACGCGCCCAACGTGTCGCGTTGTGCGCTCGAGATCGAGGCGGTCTTCCGGGAAGCCGGGTTCCCGGAGGACCTGTTCCGGTCGGTGTTTCTCTCGAACGAAGCGGCCGGGCGCGTGATCGCCGACGGGCGGGTGCGCGCGGTGACGCTCACCGGCAGCGACCGCGCCGGCAGTGGGGTGGCGGAGCAGGCGGGTCGCCACTTGAAGAAGACCGTGCTCGAGTTGGGCGGCAGCGACCCGTTCATCGTCCTCGACGACGCGGACGTGACGCGGGCCGCCGCGACGGCGGCGGAGGCCCGGCTGATCAACAGCGGCCAGAGCTGTATCGCGGCCAAGCGGTTCATAGTGGTCGAGCAGGTCGCGGATCGCTTTCTCGAGGGGCTCGTGGCCGCCATGCGGGTCCGCAAGGTTGGCGATCCGTTCGATCCGGCGACCGCGGTCGGGCCCCAGGCCCGGCTCGACCTCCGCGCCAACCTACACCGGCAGGTGCAGGAGTCCCAGAAACGTGGCGCCGAGGTGGCGCTCGGGGGCCGCGTACCCCACGGGCCGGGTGCGTTCTATCCGCCGACGGTGCTCGTCGCGGTGCAGCCAGGGATGCCGGCGTTCGACGAGGAGACGTTCGGCCCAGTCGCGGCGGTGATGCGCGCGCGTGACGAGGCCGGCGCGATCGAGCTCGCCAACGCGTCGCCGTATGGACTCGGGGCATCGCTGTGGACCACGGACACGAAGCGCGGTGAGCGCATCGCCCGGGAGCTCGTCGCGGGAAGCGTGTTCGTGAACGGGCTGGTCAAGTCGGACCCGCGGCTGCCGTTCGGCGGGGTGAAGCGCTCGGGATACGGCCGTGAGCTGTCGGAGTACGGGCTGCGGGAGTTCGTGAATATCAAGTCGGTATGGGTGGCGTAGGGTGAACGTTCGCGTCGGCACCTCGGGGTACAATTACCCCGCGTGGAAGGGAACCTTCTACCCCGCCAGGCTGGCGACCTCGCAGATGCTCGAGTATTACGCGCAGCGCCTCTCGACGGTCGAGATCAACTACACGTTCTATCGGATGCCCAACGCGAAGATTGTGACCGGTTGGGATGCCGCCACGCCGGACGGCTTCACGTTCGTGCTCAAGGCGCCGCAGCGCATCACCCACATCGCCCGTCTCCGGGACATCGACGATCCGTTGCGGTTTTTCCTCGAGACAGCGCGCAAGCTCGGTGCCAAGCTCGGGCCGATCCTGTTTCAGCTGCCGCCGAATTTCAAGAAGGACCTCGACCGCTTGAACGATCTGCTCACCCAGTTTCCCGCCGATCTGCGCTGCGCCTGGGAGTTCCGCCACGAGTCATGGTTGGTGGACGAGGTGTACGAAGCGCTGCGGGTGGCGAACGCGGCGTTGTGCCTCGCCGATACGGAGGAGAAGCACCCACGCCTCGTCGCGACCGCAGATTGGGGCTATCTGCGGCTGCGCGACGAGGGCTATGAGAAAAAAGACCTCGAACAGTGGACCAGCACCGTGCGTGACCTGGGGAAGGGTTGGCAGGACGCGTACATCTTCTTCAAGCACGAAGAATCGGGCATCGGGCCGAGGCTGGCGCAGGAGTTCGTCGAGCTGCTTGCCGCACCCTAGGTGATCTGGGTCGCCGACCGACGCAGCCCATAGCTGACGGCTGCAACCACAGCGGTGAGAACGAAGTTCACGAGCTCCGCCGGCGTCACGACGCGCACCGCGACACTTGGCCCGGCGGCCCAGTCGAGCATGCGCAAGTACCACACTGCCACGCTGAGGATGAGAAGACCGAGGTTCGCGGCGCTTTCCGCGAACGCCAGACGACTCGCCTGCCGCGGTGCGCGGAGCATGACCAGGCCCAAGGTGAAGCACAGCAGGTAGTACGCGTCGCGTCCGAGCGGAAAGTCATCCAGGAAGGCGACCCGCACGTTCACCCCCCAGATTGCGCTCGCGAGCCAGAACAATGGCGTGGCGAGATAGTACCCCCGCAACAGCGCGTGTCGGCTCGGCAAGCTCAACGGATCTTTACTCTGGCGTCAGCCGCCCTTCTTAGAACGCTCCCCACGCCTGTTTGCCAGGGATGTAGTAGCTCGGGCACAAGAACTTGAAGATGCCCGCGACCCGGCGCGCGCTCTCGACCTTCTCTTTGTCCTGCCGTAGCATGCCGGCGAGCTGGGTGTCGAACATCTCGCGGTAGTAGTCCTGGGCAGCTTTGTGCCGCTCCGCATCGGACTTGTAGTCCGACCGGATTTCGGCCAGCTCGCCAGGCTCGAGGAACACCCCCTCGCACTTGGGGCACTCGTCCACGACGACGTCTCGTTTCACGCTCCAGAAGTGGCGCATCAAGACGATGTCCCGGTCGACGGGGCAGGTACGCCGCTTGTTCGGGTCCACCTTAATCGCGGGATTCTGCTCGATGTGGAGCAGCGCCTCGCCGGCCGACTGGTCGGGCTGGTCGACCTTGCGCAGCGTCCATTCGGGGAACCACAGCCCGCCGCAGCCGCCCTTGCAGGCTTGGACCTTCACGTCACTCACGGTCATCTCCGTCATCGCCGTGCTGCAGGCCGGACAGTTCATGATCGCGACTCCGTTCGCTCGGGTGCTAGAGAGGCTCGGGCTGGCCCTAAGTTACATGGTAAGCCTCCGATAGATAGAAAGGTGCCGCAGCGCCGCCGCTCTTTTCCCAGCCTGCTCGTACAGCCGCGCCACGTTGTAATGTGCGTCCGCCAGCCGTGCGTCGGCGGCGAGCGCCGCGCGATATGCTTCGATCGCGTCCGCCGGTCGACTCAGATCCTCGAGCGCGATCCCCAGGTTGAACGCCGCCGTCGCGTGCTCCGGATTCTCGCGCAGCGCGAGCCGGTAGTGCCGCTCCGCCTCTTCGATGAGCCCCTGCTCGTGCAGCAGCCGGCCGAGGTTGACGTGGGCGTCGGCGTGGTGGGCATCGAGCTCGAGGGCGCGGCGGTAGGCGTCACGGGCCTCGCCCGGCTCGACCGCCTCGAGCTCGAGACCCAGCTCGTACCAGTCTTCCGCGTCCAGGTCGCCTTCGGCCGCGCGCGCCGCCTGCGCCGTGCGCCGGGCGATCGGCGCGGCCCGCGTCGCGAGATCCGATACCGCGAAGTCGAGATGCGTCTGTCCCGACTCGGGATTCCACGCGGTGTAGCCGTCGCTCACCACGATCCGGTCGCCCTCGGCGGCGATGCGCAGCTCGGCGAGCGAGCGACCGCGCGGCAGCTGCTGGCGCAATTTTCTGAGGGCCCGACGAATGCGACGCGTGGGGATACGCTCCGCGACGAGCGCTTTGGCCGTCCGCAGGATGACGAGGTCCTGAAAGGAGAACCGCAGCTCGGCGCGACGGCCTCGCCCCGGCTTGGCGGAGGGGGGGGGCGATAAAAAACCGTCGCGCGCGAATCCTCGCACCTGCGCGACGGTCAGTCCCAGCAATCTCGCGACGTCTCGGGACGTATATCCCTTCATGCCCGACGGCTAACCCCGCGCACCTCCCACCTTGCGCTTTGCGACCGGCGCGGCCGAGGCCTTCGCCGCGCTTTTCTGCTCGACCCGCTTCGCGGGCTTCCGCTCGCCGGCGCCACCCTTGCCCTTGAGGCTCGCTTTGAGCGCCTCCATCAGGTCGATGATCTGCGTCTTCGGCGCCTCGGCCGGCTCCTCGGTGATCTCCTTGCCTGCCACCTTGCGCTGAATCTGCTCGAGCACCCGCTTGCGAACGTTGTCCTCGTACTTGTTCGGCTGAAAGGCCTCCGACGCGGCTTGCTCCACGAGCTGGACCGCGAGCTGTAGCTCCGGCTTCTTCACCTCGATCTTCGGGATGGGCACGTCCGCGATCGAGCGAATCTCGTTGGCGTAACGCAGCTGCTCCATGAGAAGACCGTTCGCTTCGGGACGGACGGCGATGAGATACTGCTTGCCGCGCGCCGCGTATTGCCCGACCGCCACGCGCTCGGTCTGCTTGAGCGCCTCCGCCAGGAGACGGTACGCCCGGTCGCCTCCCTTGTCGGGGCCGAGGAAGTACGACTTTTCGACGAATTTGCGGTCTACCTGGTCCGCCGGCACGAACTCCGTGATCTCGATCGTGTTAGTGGACTTCTCTTCGAGGGCCTTCAGTTCTTCCGGGCTGAAGATCACGTACTGCCCCTTCGTGAACTCGTAGCCCTTCACCATCTCGTCCTTTTCGACCTTGTCGCCGTCTTTGGAGCAGACGTATTGCTGCTTCAGACGCGCGCCGTCCTTTTTGTGCAGCCAGTTGAAGCTGATGGCGGCCGACGACTCGCCGGTCGAGAACAGCTTGATGGGCACGGACACGAGGCCGAAGGACAGCGTGGCGGAACCAAGTGGATGTGCGCTCATGGGGAGATCGCTGCGCTCATGGCAGTGGAGTGGTAAGATTGCACCAGTATGGCCACAAAACGGAAGCCCGGGCCCGATCCGCTCAGCACCTACCGCGCCAAGCGGTTCCTGGATCGCACGCCGGAGCCCGGGGCCCAGGCCGCGGCTTCCCCCACAGCTCCGGGTGGGGGCGGCTTGTTCGTGGTCCACATGCACGCCGCCCGGCGGCTCCACTGGGACCTGCGGCTCGAGATGAACGGCGTGCTGACGTCGTGGGCGGTCCCGAAGGGCCCTTCGCCCAATCGCTCCGACAAGCGCCTCGCGGTCCATGTCGAAGACCACCCGATCGAGTACGGCGACTTCGAGGGGATCATCCCGGACGGGAACTACGGCGCCGGTGCGGTGATCGTGTGGGATCGCGGGCGCTGGGTGCCGCTCGAGGACCCAGAGGAGGGGATGAAGAAGGGCAAGCTGCTGTTCGAGCTCCGCGGCTACAAGCTCAAAGGCAAATGGACGCTCGTGAAGCTCAAGAAGGGCGAGAAGGAATGGCTACTGATCAAGGAGAAGGACGGCTACGCGTCCGCGGACGGCGCCCCCCCTCTCCCACCCGAGTCGGTGTTGTCGGGACTGACGGTCGAGGAGCTCAAGGCGGGGAAGGACCGTGCGGCGCCGGCGCTGAAGGCGCTCGAGCGCCTGAAGGCACCGCGCCGTGTCGTCACGGTCGAGGAGGCCGAGCCGATGCTCGCGGAAACACGCGAGCAGCCGTTCTCGAAAGCGGGATGGCTGTTCGAGCTGAAGCTCGACGGCTACCGGGTGCGCGCGGCGCGCGAGGAAGGAGAGGCTCGCCTACTGACACGTAAAGGCAACGATATTGCGGCCGCGTTCCCGGAGATCGCTCGCGCGCTGGTGGCGCTCCCCTACGAGGGGTTCATCCTGGATGCCGAGCTGGTGGTGCCCGACGACGCGGGACGCCCCAGCTTCCAGCGCCTCCAGAATCGCGCCAAGGTCTCGCGGGCGCTCGAGGTGCGACGTGCCGCGGTCGAAACGCCCGCGCTGCTGTACCTGTTCGACCTGCTCGCGTTCGGCGGCTACGACCTCCGGCCGCTGCCCCACGAGCAGCGCAAGGCCCTGCTCGAGCGGCTCGTGCCACACGTCGGCCCCCTCAAGTACCTCGAGCATTTCCCGAGGGACGGTGAGAAGCTGTACGAGCAAGTCGCCAAGCTCGGCCTCGAAGGCATCGTCGCCAAGAAGGCCGATTCCCCGTACCGCGCCGGGCGGTCGCCCAATTGGCTCAAGATCCGCGCCGACCGCACGGACGATTTCGTGGTCGTGGGATTCACGCGGCCCAAGGGCTCGCGCTCGGGGTTCGGCGCGCTCGACCTCGGCGCCTACGAAGACGGCAAGCTGGTCTACGCGGGTCGTGTGGGCAGCGGGTTCGACGCGGAGCAGCTCAAGGAGGTCAGCGCGGTCCTCGAGCGCGGGGTGCAAGCGACGCCCGCGTTCATGGGTCCCGTCCCCCAGGACGCGGGGCACACCTGGGTCGAGCCCACACTCATGGCGGAGGTCCGGTACAAGGAATGGACGGATGAAGGACTGCTCAGGCAGCCGGTGTTTGTACGGTTCCGGGATGACAAGCCCGTCACCGAGGCCGCGAAAAAGGGAGTGGGAAGAGGGGAGTGGGACACTGACGTGCCAACGGAGAGTACCACTCCCCTCTCCCCACTCCCGAGGGAGGCGAAGTTTTCGAACCTCGAGAAGGTCTTCTGGCCGGAGGAGGGCTACACCAAAGGGGATCTAATCGAGTACTACCGCGCCATTTCACCCTGGCTGCTGCCATACCTCAAGGACCGGCCGGTCGTACTCACGCGCTACCCGGATGGCATTGCAGGCAAGTCGTTCTTCCAGAAGGACGCGCCCAAGTTCGCTCCCGATTGGATCCGGCTCGAGCGGATCTGGAGCGAGGACACCCAGCGCGACATCAGCTACTTCGTGTGCGACAACGTCGAGTCGCTCCTGTACATCGCCAACATGGGGACGATTCCGCTGCACATCTGGGGGAGCCGGATGGTGACGCTCGAGCGGCCCGACTGGTGTATCCTCGACCTCGATCCCAAGGAGGCACCGTTCGCCGACGTCGTGACCGTTGCGCGCGCGGTCAAGGCCTTGTGCGACGACATCGAGCTGCCCTGCTTCATCAAGACCAGCGGCTCCACTGGCTTGCACGCGCTGATCCCGCTGGGCCGCCAGTGCACCTATGAGCAGGCGCGCACCCTCGGCGGGTTGCTCGGGCGCGTGATCGCGGCGGAGCTGCCCGACGTCGCCACCATCACGCGCCAGGTCGAGAAGCGCGGAGCGAAGGTCTACCTGGACTACGTCCAGAACGGGCACGGGCGGCTGCTCGTGGCTCCGTTCAGCGTGCGTCCCCTACCTGGCGCGCCCGTTTCGATGCCGCTCGAGTGGAGCGAGGTGACTCCCAAGCTGGACATCCGGAAGTTTACGACCGCCACCGCGCCCGCGCGCATGAAGAAGCTCAAGGACGATCCACTGCTCCCGGTGCTGACGCTCAAGCCCGATCTGGTCCACGCACTCGAGCAGCTCAATGATCGCCTCGGCTGATGTGCGGGTTGGTGAGGTGTCGGGGCTCCTGCTCCGGCCTCCCGACGCACGGGTGCTCTACGTACTGGCGCACGGCGCAGGCGCCGGGATGCGGCATCCGTTTCTCGAGGCCGTTGCGCAGCGGTTGGCCGAACGGGGGATCGCGACCCTCCGCTACCAGTTCCCTTATATGGAACGGCGGGCGCGGCGGCCCGATTCGCCGGCGGTCGCCGCGGCTGCGGTCCGCGCCGCCGTCCTGGAGGCTGCGCGCGTCGCCCCGGACGTGCCCCTCGTGGCGGGCGGGAAATCGTTCGGCGGGCGTATGACCTCCACGGCGCAGGCGGAGGCACCGCTGCCGGGCGTTCGCGGGCTCGTGTTCCTCGGCTTTCCGCTGCATCCTCCGGGACGACCCGGCGATTCACGTGCGGAGCATTTGGCACAGGTGCAGATTCCCATGTTGTTCTTGCAGGGCGATCGGGACGACTTCGCCGACCTCAAGCTCTTGCGGCCCGTGATCGAGCGGCTCGGGAAACGAGCGACGTTGCACCTGGTGGAGGGTGGAGATCACTCGTTCAAGCTGTCGAAGCGGACGGGCGGGACGGATCCCGGAGTACTGGACGAGATCGCGACAACGATTGCGGAGTGGACCGACAAACTGGCTTCGCGATGAATTCCCCGGGCTGAGAGCCCGGGCTCGGCCACAGGGTGCGTCTTTCAAAGACGCACAGCCGCCGAGCGCGGCCTTTCAGGCCGCGAACACGGAACGGGCCTCGAGCTGACTCACCTGGAATGGATATGCCGAACTACTGGATCGTGAAGACCGAGCCGTCCACCTACAGCTTCGACGACCTCGCGCGCCAGAAGACTGCCGTTTGGGATGGGGTCAAAAACAATCTCGCCCTGAAGCACCTGCGGCAGATGCGGCCGGGCGACCGCGTGCTGGTCTATCACACGGGCGACGAGAAGGCCGTGGTCGGCGTGGCGGCGGTCGCCTCGGAGGCCTACCCGGATCCCAAGCAGAAGGACCCCAGGCTCGCGGTGGTGGACTTAAGGGCCGAGGGGAGACTGCCGCACCCGGTCCCGCTCGCCGAGATTAAGAAGGACCGGGCGTTCGCCGACTTGGGTCTGGTGCGCATGGGCCGGCTCTCGGTGATGCCCGCCTCGACCGAGCAGTTCAATCGCCTCGTGAAGCTCGGCGGCATGAAGTAACTGATAACCGGTGACTGACGACTGATGACTGACGACTGAGGACTTCCATGGGCAAGGGCGATCGCCGCACGAAGCGTGGGAAGATCTACCGCGGTACCTACGGCAACACGCGCCTCAAGAAGAAGCGAAAGAAGGCCTCCGCCGAGGGGAAGCCCGCCAAGGCTGATTCATGAAGGCGTTGGTCGTGCTTGGGCTCACGGTGTTGGCCGTGGCGTCGCTCGGGGCACAACAGGACGACCGCTGGCAGGTGACCCTCAACGATGGCAGGATCATCTGGGAGCTGCACCTGGTCCACCTCCGAAACGACACGCTTTTCCTGCGTGGCAGTGACTCCACCTACCGATTCCCCATCGGCTTGGTCGATGAGCTGCGCTTGGTGGTCAAGTCCGTCCGGCACCAGACACCCGAGCCCAATCGCTACGGTGGCGTCCTGGGAGGCGCGGACGACGAGGTCTATCGCCTCACGCTGTACAGCATTCCCGAGCGGCGTGCAATTCTCGAGCAAGTGTTGAAAAACCATCCACCTAACGCGGTCCCGGAATCGCGGTAACGTCTTGACCGTCCGACCGTCCGACCCTCCGCCCGTTCGCCGCATCCTGCTTGCCGACGCCGACGCGTTCTACGTGGCGGTAGCGCGTCTCGTGGACCCGGGGGGGGCGGGGCGTGCCCGGCTGCTGATCGTCGGCGGCTCGGCGGAGGGGCGGGGTGTCGTCACCTCGGCTTCCTACGAGGCGCGGGCCTACGGAGTACGGTCCGCTATGCCGACGGCCCGCGCGGTGCGGCTCTGTCCCGGGGCGATGGTGGTGCCAGTCCCCTGGCAGGCCTGCGCGGAGAAGAGTCGCGAGATCGGCGCGGTGTTGCGACGCTTCACGCCGGTCGTGGAGCAGGCCTCGAGCGACGAATCCTACCTCGATCTCACCGGGACCGATCAGCTGTACCGCGAGTCGCTCGCGGAGACGGGCCGCCGGATCCGGGAGGCCGTGCTGCACGAAACCTCGCTCTCCGTCTCGATCGGCGGCGGCACATCGAAGCTCGTGGCCAAGCTCGCGGCCGGGCTCGCCAAGCCGGGCCCCGACCGCCCGGGCGACGGCGTGGTGGTCGTGCCGTCGGGCAGCGAAGCCGAGTTCATGTTGCAGTTCGCGTTGGCCGACATTCCGCATGTGGGCCCCAAGTTCCAGGAGCGGTTGGGGCGCTTCGGCCTCCGTACCGTGGGTGACGCCGTGCGTCACGATCGAGCGACCTTAGTCGGCTGGCTGGGTGAGCGGGAGGGCACGTGGCTGTACGCGCGGGTGCGCGGGATCGATCATGCACCGGTCGAGGCGAGCCGGGAGACCAAATCGGTGAGCCGCGACGAGACGTTCGCGACCGACCTTGACGACGACGAGGCCCTCGCCGCCAAGCTGTTGGCACTGGCCGACCGCGCCAGCGCGGACGTCCGAGAGACGGGGCTGGTCGCGCGTACGGTGACGGTGAAGCTGCGTGACGCGGACTTCACGACACGCCAGGCGAGCCGCACCTTGTCCCATGCCGTCCGGTCCGACCGCGCGGTCTACCTCGTGGCGCGGAATCTCCTCACGCGCCTGCGGGCCGTCCGGCGGGTTCCCGCCCGGCTGATCGGGGTCGCCCTGTCACAGCTCGGCCCGGCTGGTGTGGACGGCCAGCTCTCACTGTTCGAGTCGGACACGGAGACATTCGAGACCGAGCGCGACCGCACGCTCTCCCGCGTGATGGACCAGGTGCGGGAGAAGTTTGGCCGCGACTCGCTTGGACGTGGGAGCAGCCTCTAACGTCTGCGACGCTTCTCCTCGACGTCTTTTTAGCTTGCTCCGAGCGTAGAGGCGGCTTTCTCGACGTCTTTCGGCTTTACCCACAGTATCGCGCCGTAGCGGCCCATGCCGCTCGTCACCCCCGTCACCGCCGTCACGTTGATCTTTGCCGCGCCGAGCCGCGCCAGCACTCCCGCCAGCGCGCCGACGCGGTCGTCGCCGTCCAGCAGGAAGGCGGTTTTGGGCTTCGACAGCTTGAGCTTCGCGCCCTGAGCGGCCGCGGTGAAGGCGCTGGCGTTCGTGGGCACGAAGTCGATCTGCGACTTGCGAGCGCTCGGAAACGCATGCAGGGCGAGCAGGTTCACGCCCGCGCTCCGCAGCACCTCGAGCAGGCGGGCGCCCTCGCCCGGCTTGTCCGGTATGGTGGTGTAGTAGTAGCTGACCCTGCGGATCGTCTCGGCCATGGTGGTCTCCGGTGTGATCTCCGGCTTGACTATGGCCCGGCGTGCCGTCGCCCGCCAGCCCAGCGTCTCATCTCACGTAGAAGCCTTTCGTGTGTCGCGGCCGGGCGACATCCTGAGCCTTGGTCGGTGACTGCAGGCAGAGCGCCGCCAACAGCTTGACGTATCGCGCCGGGGCCGGTAGATCACGCCGTCGTCGTACCGTCCCAACGCGGAACCCAGAGTCTTCGTATACAGCGCTGACCCGCTGTTCCAGCCCGATGCACCAGAAGGAGCCGTCCATGTCCCGCATCCTCGTCACGCTGCTCGCGGTCGTCGTCACCGTACCGGTCGCAGGTCAGGGCCGCAAGCGGCCGAAGAACGAACCCGCCACACCCACGGCGACGCCGAGCTCCCCGGCGCAGGGCGCGGCGGACTCGCTCAACAATCTGAGGTTCCGCAACCTCGGGCCCTCGGTCGGCGGTGGCCGCGTGGCGGCAGTCGTCGGGGTGCCCGGCGACCGCAACGTCTACTACGTGGGCGCGGCAGCGGGGGGCGTCTGGAAGACGAGTGACGGCGGCGATTCGTGGGAGGCGGTGTTCAAGGACCAGCCGACCGCGTCCATCGGAGCCATCGCGCTCGCGCCCTCCAACCCCAACGTGGTGTGGGTGGGCACGGGCGAGGGGAATCCCCGCAATGACGTGGTGGACGGTGGCGGCGTGTACATGTCCCCCGACGCGGGCAAGAGCTGGCAGTTCATGGGGCTCGGGGACGTCGGACAGATCACGCGGATCGTGGTCGATCCCATCGATCCAGCGGTCGTGCTCGTCGCCGCGTTAGGCCACGTGTGGGCCCCGAACGCCGAGCGCGGGGTGTTCCGCACCGGGGACGGGGGCAAGACCTGGCAGAAGGTGCTGTTCGTCAACGACACGACTGGCGCGGCGGACCTGGTGATGGTCCCGGGAAACCCGCGAGTGCTGTTCGCCGGCATGTGGCAGTTCGTGCGCCACCCGTGGGAGCTGGTGTCTGGCGGCGCCGGGAGCGGTATCTACCGCTCGGTCGACGGCGGCCTGACGTGGCAGCGGCTCAAGGAGGGGTTGCCCACCGGTCTCCTGGGCCGCATCGCGCTCGCCGTGGGGCCGACCAATCCGAGCCACGTGTACGCGCTGATCGAGACAAAGCAGGGGATGCTATGGGAGTCGAAAGACCAGGGCGACCACTGGACGAGGGTCTCCGATTTCCACGGTCTGTCCGCCCGGCCCTTCTATTTCTCTCTCATGCATGTGTCGCCCGTGGACGATCGCAAGGTCTTCTTCTCTTCCTATCTGCTGCTCCGCTCCGACGACGGGGGCAAGACCACGACGCCCATCGACCGCGGCGTACACGTGGACCACCACGCGCTGTGGATCGACCCGCAAAATCCCGACCGTATGATCCAGGGCAATGACGGCGGCGTGTACGTCACTGAGAATGGGTCCAAGAGCTGGCGCTTCCTCAACAACCTTCCGATCGAGCAGTTCTACATGGTGTCGGCCGGAAACAGCGACAGCCCGTACATGCTGTGCGGCGGGCTGCAGGACAACAACGCGTGGTGCGGGCCGTCGAGCGGTGTAGGCGGCCCAGGCGGCGGTGGCGGGGGGGGTGGGGGGGTCGGGGGGGGCATGAACGGATCGGAGTGGTTCACCGTCACCGGGGGAGACGGTGAGTACGCGGTCCTGGCGCCGAACGATACATCGATCCTCTACGTGGATTCGCAGAACGGCAACATCACTCGCGTCGATCTGAAGAGCGGCATGGTCCGCTCGATCCGGCCCTACCTGTCTGGTGTCTCCGAGATGAAGCCGGCCGACCTGAAGTACCGCTTCAACTGGACGACGCCGATCGCCGTGTCACCGCGGGACGCGAACACGGTTTATATGGGGGGCAACGTCGTCTTCAAGAGCACGGATGGCGGCGAGCGCTGGGCCGCCATCAGCCCGGACCTGACGCGCAACGAAAAGTCGAAGCAGGTGACGAGCGGCGGCCCGATCGAGTACGACATCTCGGGCGCCGAGAGCTACGGAACGATCCTCACGGTCACCCTGGCGCCGAGCGACTCGAACGTGATCTGGGTGGGCACCGACGACGGCCTCGTGCAGGTGAGTCGCGACGGCGGCAAGACGTGGAACAACGTCGCGGGCCACTTCTCAGGCCTGAGGGACGTCGAAGGGCGGGTGTACCAGATCGGCGTATCGTCGTTCGATGCGGGCGCGGCGTACATCGCCATCGACCGTCACCAGCTCGACGACCGAAAGCCATACGTCTTCAAGACGACCGACTACGGGAAGACCTGGACGGACATCGCGAAGGGACTGCCCGCGGACGTCCCCGCACGCGTGGTGCGCGAGGATCCCAACTTGCGCGGGTTCCTGGTGCTCGGCACCGATGCTGGGCTGTGGTATTCGCGCGATGCCGGGGCCACGTGGAAACCGCTCAGGGCCGATTTCCCGACCGTGCCAGTGTACGACGTGCAGTTCGTCAAGCGCACGCACGATCTGGTGATCGCCACGCACGGGCGTGGGCTGTTTGTGCTCGACAACATCACGGCGCTCGAGCAGCTGACGCCCGACGTGCTGGCCTCGGACTTTCACTTGTTCGAGACATCGCCGGGGCAGATCCGGGTACGCCCGCGGCGCACTGGCGTGGCCCCGACGCGCTTCAGCACTCCCAACGCGCCCGCAGGCGCCGTCCTGGACTACTACCTCAAGACCGCGCTCGACACCGCCACGACACCATCGCAGCAGCAAGGCCAGGCCGAGGGGGGGGGCCGGGGTGAACGCTCGCGCCGGGGCCGCGTGATCGTGACGATCACGGACAGCCACGGCGATACCGTCGTGGTGGATTCGAGCGGGCCGGGCAAGCAGGGCGTCAACCGCTACGTCTGGAACCTGCGATATGCCGGGCCCACGCGGCTGACCTTCGAGCGGGCCGCCGGTGCCGAAGAAGAGGAGAACCCGTTTCGCACTGTCGTAGGCCCGCGTGCGGTGCCCGGGACCTACACGGTGTCACTGTCCGCCGCCGGTCGCACCGCCAGCGGCACCATCACCGTTCAGCCCGACCCGATCCTGGGCGGCGATCCCGCCAACTTCGCGGCGCAGCTTCGGTCCGGGCTCGAGTGGCGCAACGCCATGTCCGCGCTGAACGAGATGCTGAACCGCATCGTGAGCCTCGAGACGCAGCTCAAGAACACGCAGCAGGCGTTGCGCGAGAACGCCGTCGCGGACTCAGGGGTGAGCCGGCAGGGGCGAGACCTGGGCCGGAAGCTCAAGGAGCTAAAGGACAGCCTGTACAATTCCGAGGTGCAACGCGACGCGGGTCAGGACGACATCCATTACCTCAATCGCTTCCACGAGCGGCTCCAGGCGCTCGGCTTCGGGCTCTCCCTGGCGTACGCCCAGCCGCCCAGCGAGGTGGTAATCGCGCGGCTGAAGGAGCTGCGCGCCGGGCTCGACGGCTACCTCGCGAAGTTCAACGAGCTGGTGCGAACCGACGTTGTGGCGTTCAACAAGACGGCGCAGGAGCGTCAGACGCCGATCCTGGTGGCCGGCCAGCCCGTGGAAGTGAGGGGTGTCAAGGTCGTGTCGCGCTGAGGGCGCTCTTGCGCCACCGTTGAATCCCGAACCAGGCGCTCAGCGCGAGTAGGGCGAGGGGAATCAACACCCCCAGCGAACGGATGCAGAGGGCGAGCAGGCCCATGAAGTTGCGCCACGCCTGCTTGAAGGCCTCGCCCATGACGCTCGATCCGGCGCGCCCCACCACGGGGATAGGCTCGTGGACGTCGATCGTAAGCGTGCTCAGCGCGGCGTGCGCACGAAGATAGCGCAGCCTCCCCTCGTAACGCTCGATCTCCTCGCGCACGCGTGCCAGCTCCTGCTCGACGTCCAGCACATCCTTGAGCTTGCCGGTGCGGGTCGCGAGCAGATCGATCAATCGGGACTCGAGCCGCCGCGCGTTCGCCATCCGGGCCGTGACGTCGGTGAACTCCTCGCCGACATCCTCGGCGGTGATGTTCACCGACTCGATCTTGCCGATGGTGGCGAGCCCGCCGAGGCCGTCGTCGAAGCGGTCGGCTGGAAGCTTCACCTCCAGGCGCGCGGACCGTAACTCCCTGCGACCGGTCTGCATCGTGGTGTTGGCGATGTAGCCTCCGACTCGTCCCGCGAGGAGCCGAACTTCGGCCACCGCGCGTTCGAGCGAGTCCACCTCGAGGCTCGCCTGACCGGTGCGTATCACCATGTTCGCAATGCTCGAGCGCGGAAACATGGCGGCGTTGCCCGTCGCGGCCGCGGCGCTCGATCGCGCTTCCGTCAGCGCCGGAGCGGCGGCGGCAGCAAACCCTCCCGCGACGCCCACGCCAGAGAAAGCCTTGGGATCGAAGCGCTGCCGGTCGGGCGATAGTGCGCGCCGTGGCGCCGTGGTACAGCCCGCCAAAGTGAGGGCCGCTATGAGGGTGAGCTCGCCGATCGGTCGCATTCGAGTCTCCTCGACGGGGGTACCGTAAAGAGACGTCGGGGATCTGAGGCACTGCACACGGGATCGTGACAAGCCACTTGTTACATCATGACGATTCGGTTACGGCTCGCCATGGGCAATCGCAACCTCGTGGAGCGACGCCCCGTACGGGGACAGTGACCTTCACGCGCCTCCGATCGAGCGCGCTCCGCGAGTGGGACCGTCTGTGCGGCGCCACCGAGGCGGCCCGTCGCGAGCCACGGCGTCTGCGGTCATGGGTCGCTCAGCTCCTCCGGTTTGCGGTGAAGGTCGTCGTCGTGGCGCTGCTGCCGTTCGTCGCTCTGGTTCGGGTCGCCGTCTTTCTCTACGAGCGTGAAGGCTGGCCGACTGCGCTCGCCCTCGCCGGCGGGGCTGCGTGCACTGCTGTCGTCGTCACTACCTACGGCGCATGGGCGTGGCATCGCTTCACGGGTCGGGTCCGGCTCGGGCTGGTCGCGCGCCGTATCGCCGTGCCATTCGTGGTCGCCTACTGCGCGTACGCCCTCGTCTACCTGTCGAGCGCGAATGCCAAGTCGGCGCAAGTGCGCGCGTACTATGGGAGTCTCCATCCGCTGCTGCGGGTGGGGCTCTCGACCCTGATCGTGCTCGACCACGACGCCGTGATCACGGACCTCGCTCGCCGGCCGGAAGACTACAGGAACATGGGGCTGCCCTCTAACGACGGTTCGCTGCATCTGGTGCAGCGGGACGGCTACGCCCATGCCGCCGACCTGCGGACGGCTGGTCGTGGGTTCCTGAGGAACCGTGTCGTGCAGCTCTACATGTGGGGACTGGGGTTCAGCACGCTGCGCCACACCGGCACCGCGGACCACTTGCACGTGGAGTTGCCGCTGCCTTGAGGAGAAGTAGGTTGGGGAGGGCAGTGAGGAGGCAAGCCACGTGGCGTTCACCCGCGACGACATCCGCGAATCGGTCGAGCGTGCCGGGGACGAGCATTGGGACGCCCTCCGTCGCCACCATGAGGACGCCTACCCGAACCCTAAGCCGACACCTGGCGACGTGTGCAAGGGCGAGGCGGAGCGGCTGAATCAGGCGGGCCTGGGCGACGCCAAAGATTTCGAGCTCCTCGAGACACGCGTGGAGCGCGTGGGTGAGGAGGTGCGTCTCGCCCATGTGCTGAACTACAAGCCCCTCGGCGTGCGGCTATTCACCGAGCCGTTCCAGAACTACAAGTAGTCCCGCCACATCTCTCGAAAACCAGGTTCTCCCGCCTTGAGCCCGCGTGCAGGTTATTCGAGTGTCACATTTCAAACTGCAACGTTGGCCACCCGTCAAGCGGTATTTGCAGGATCAGCACGAATCAGTGATCAGCTAGCATACCTACACGAATGGGTAGTTGCGGCTTGTGTCGAGAGACGTGCATGATTCGCACAGAATCATGTACACTTCGCGACAGAGGGGAGGCACATTCGTGGCCACCGCATCGACACCGCAGGTACCCGGAGTGAAGCCGTCGCTCGGTCTCACGGGCGCGACGGTAAACGCGATGGCGCTCATCGCGCCGGGCGCGTTCTTGTGGATCACGTTTCAGCTGCAGGCGGCAGCGACGGCACCGAGCGGTGCATCGGTAGCGAGCGACATCTGGGCGGGCATTGGGTTCGCGCTGATCCTGGCGTTCCTGAGCGCGATCTCCTACGCCGAGCTGGCCCGGCTCTACCCGGAGGCCGGGTTCGGGAGCTGCTACTACTTTGCCGAAAAGGCGTTCCTCGATCGTCGCACGCCGGGGCATGCGCGCTGGGCGCGCGCGTCGAAACTCGTGACGGGCTGGGCGGCGCACCTGTACTACTGGGTGTACCCGGGGTGCATGGTCGCCTTCATGGCCACGCTGGGTGGATACATCTACACGCAGCTGACGGGAAATACGCTCTCGCCAACGGTTCTCACCATCTTCGCGATCGCGTTTGCGGCCCTGACAGGGTATATCGCCTCGCGCGGCGTTACGGGCTCCACGATGACCGCGCTCGTCATCAACATCGTCCAGCTCGTCACACTGGTCGCGTTCAGCGCGTTCGCCATCGTGTACCGACGCAGCGACCCCGGAGCCAACAATCACTGGGTGTTCTCGAACGCGTGGGACGTGGTGCGACCCCACTCCGTCATGGGCGTGCTGATCCAGTCCACGATTGCAATCCTGATCCTGGTGGGCTTCGAGAGCTGCACGGCGCTAGCGGCGGAAACCAAGGATGCGCGGCGCACCATTCCGAAAGCGGTCATCCTGTCGCTCCTGATTCAGGGGTTGTTCGCGTACCTCCTGGAGTACTTTGCCGCGGGCTACGCACTGAGCGACCAGTTGGTGGCGACCGACGCGAACAAGGCCGTCGTCACCGGGATGACCGCGGCCGCCACGTCGAGCGCGCCCATCGGCGATCTCGCGATACTCGTGGGCAACCGCCTGCTGGGTGGGATCGGGTTCGGCCTGATGATCAGCATCGCCGTCACCGTGATGCTCGCGCTGCTCGGCACTACGCTGAGCTGTCTCAACACCGCGGCCCGGGTCAGTTATGCCATGTCCAAGGACCAGGAGATGCCGGAGCTGCTGGGCTTGCTCCACGACCGCCATGCAACTCCGGCCCGCGCGATCTGGGCCCTGGTTGTCGTTTCGTGCGTCATCGCAGCGATCGGCGTGCAATCGGTCGTCGGCCTGACCGGGATCACGCTCGCGTCGAACTTCGGAACGTTTGCGTTGTACGGTCTCACCTGTCTGTGGACGATGATCGCGTTCGGCGGCGCGGCGCGAGACGCCCATTTCGTCAAGCACCGGATCGTGCCCTTCCTGGGCCTGGTGGCCAACGTCGTCATGCTCGGAGCGATTCTCTACCTCTACGTGATCGGCAACGCGGATTCCAAAAAAGAGGCGCTCATCTGCTTCGCGATCACCGGCGCATGGGCCTTCGCGAGTGTCCTCTACTTTGCCCTGGCGAGTCGGCGTCGGGTCGCCGTGGCGTCGGGAGCGGTTGGGCGATGATCGTCAATGCTCGCTGATTCCGACGGCGTGAGATGCATCGGCCCACCCTCGGGTCGTATTCGACTGGCCCGTGAGCCGCCGCCTGCCCGCGGAGGGCGCGATCCCAGTGCGCTGATCGTGGAGTTCGCCCAGCGGACGACCGGGGGTGCGCTCCACGCCGGCAACGAGGACGCCATCTGCTCTTGGTCGTCGGATCAGGAGATCCTCTTCGCGGTCGCTGACGGTGTCGGTGGACACGAGGACGGCGCGGTGGCGAGTGCCACCGCGCTCGAGTCGCTGTTGCGCACGTGGGAGGCCGAGCCGCTGACGGCGTCGCCCGTCAACCGATTGCGCCGGTCCGTCGAGCGGGCGAATCTGGCCGTGTACGATGCGGGGCAGGGTCGGATGCGCACCACGCTGACCATCAGCGTGCTGGGCCCCAGGAGCGTCACAGTGGCGCACGTGGGGGACTCTCGATTGCTGCTGTTTCGCGACGGGACCCTGCGACAGCTGACCGCCGATCACAACCTCGCGGGGCGGAGCGCCCAGTACGGCCTGCCGTCCGTAACGGATTTGCCGGACGACCCGGGGCGTCGTCTGCTCACGCGCGCCCTCGGTCAGGACCCTTATGTGCGAATCGACACGTTCTCCCTTCCCCTCCAACCGGGTGACCGGTGCGTCCAATGCAGCGACGGGCTGGCCACACTGTCCGGTGCCCACATCATACGAATTCTCGTCCACCATGACCCGCTGTCGGCCGCGGAGCGCCTTGTGCATGACGCACGACAGGCCGGTGGGTGCGACGACGTGAGCGTGCAGGTTGTCCAAGTCTCGGCCGGGCGAGACCCGGGACCGATAGTGAGCTGCGCCGCGGACCACGTGTCGACTGGCTGAGCCCGTCCGTCGCGGGCTACCTTACGCACGGCCCACGCACCGGTTCGACGTATGGCGAGCGCAAATCTCGAGAAAGAAGTCCTGGAAGAGTTGCGGCGGCGCAAGACCCGTTCGCTCGTGCTGCAGTTCACCGACCTGCTTGGCGTGAACAAGGCCGTGGAGCTGCCCGCGAGTCGGTTTGAGCGAGCGCTCGCCGGGGAGGTCGCCTTCGACGGCTCGGCCCTGGAGGGATTCGCCAGGACCGAGGAGGCCGACGCGCTCCTGGTCCCCGACCTCACGACCTTCCGAATCTTCGCGTGGGGCGGTGGGCCCGGGGCGGGGGCCGGGGCCGATGCTGTAGGACGGCTCATCTGCGATATCCGCTACCCTGACGGCCGTCCGTTCGAGGGATGTCCCCGCACGGCGCTGAAGCGTCAGATCGACCTCGCCGCCAAGGCGGGGTACGTGATGCGCGTGGGGTGCGAGGTGGAGTTCTTCGTCTTCGAGGCGGGCGACGACACTGGGTTCTCCACGCACACGGCCGACCGAGGCAGCTACTTCGACCTCCAACCATTGGAGCGAAGCGAGCGGGTCCGTCGCGCCATCGCGACCGTGGTCGAAGACATGGAGCTCGATCCTGAGTCCCTGCACCACGAGGTCGCCCCCGGCCAGCACGAAATCGACCTCGCGCCCGCTGATGCCCTCACGGTGGCCGATCGACTCGCCACCCTTCGCACCGTGGTGCGCAGCGTGGCGCTGCAGCACGGCATGGTCGCCACGTTCATGCCGAAGCCGCTGTACGCCCGCAGCGGATCGGGCCTGCATACGCACCAGACCCTGCTCACCCGTGGAAAGAACGCCTTCGACGACGAGGGCGCGCCGCTGCACCTGTCGCAGGTCGCCCGCTGGTATGTGGGCGGGCTCCTGTCCCACGCGCGCGGCTACTGTGCGGTGACCAATCCCCTCGTGAATTCCTACAAGCGGTTGGTCGGGGGGTTCGAGGCTCCGGTGAACGTATCCTGGTCGACGCAAAACGTGTCGCCGCTCGTCCGCATCCCGGCGGAGCGGGGTGACGCCACTCGCTGCGAGAATCGCCTGCCCGATCCAGCCGCCAACCCATACCTCGCCATCGCCGCCCAGCTCGCCGCCGGGTTGGCGGGCGTCAAGGAGCAAATCGACCCGGGCGATCCGGTCAACAAGAACATCGCCCGCATGAGCTACCGCGAGCGTCGCAAATACCGGATCGACGATCTCCCCCGCGACCTTCATGAGGCCCTCGACTACCTCGAGAAAGATCGGGTCATCCGCGATGCGCTGGGCGAGCACATCTACGAGCGGTATGTCGACGCTAAGCGCGGCGAGTGGGAGGAGTACATCGAGCGCGTGAGTCCGTGGGAGGTCGAGCGCTACATGGGACAGTACTGATCGCCGACGTCCACCCCCACATCCCGCTAGGCGCGTGCAAGAGCTGCTGCCGGGCCAGGTGCTCGATCAGTACCAGGTCGTCGACGTCATGGCCCGGAGCGGCATGGCCAGCATTTACCGAGCGCGCGACCTCGACGATGGGCGCACGGTCGTGCTCAAGGTGCCGCATCCCCAGTACGAATCGGACATCGTCTTCCACGAGCGCTTCCGCCGCGAGGAGGAGATCGGGCTGAAGCTCGACCATCCCTCCATCATCAAAGTCTACCGGCCCCGCACCAAGAGCCGGGTCTACCTCGTCCTCGAATACGTCGAGGGCGAAACGCTGCGTGTGCGGCTGGAGCGCGAGCGCGACCTGCGGGGCACACCGCGCCTGAGCATCGCCACGGCCGTCGAGCTCGCGTCCGCGATCGCCGATGCCGTCGCCTACCTCCACGAGCACGGCGTCGTGCACCGGGACTTGAAGCCCGAGAACGTCATGATCACTCCGAGCGGGAGGATCAAGATCATGGACTTCGGGATCGCCTTCGATCGGACCGCCCGCCGCGTCACGTGGGGAGCGGGGTTGTCCCAGGTCACCGGCACGCCCGACTACATGGCACCCGAGCAGATTCAGGGACGCCGCGGAGACGAGCGCGCGGATGTGTACAGCATGGGCGTCATCCTCTACGAAATGCTCACTGGGGCTCCGCCCTTTCCAGCCACCAACCTCTACGCCTCAATGCAGGAGAAGATGCATCAACTGCCGACCCCTCCTCGGCAGCTCCGCCCGGAGATCCCGGCCCCTCTCGAGGCGGTGGTCCTGCGAGCGTTGGCCCGCGACCCCGAGCAGCGTCCGTCCAGCGCCGCTCAGTTCCGCGACTGGCTGTTGCATCCTGAACACATGCCGCCTGCGGCCCCTGAACTCCCAGTGCGAGGCCCCCTGGGCGGATTGCCCGATTGGGTTCGGGCGCTCGCGTGGGCGCTTGGCATACTCGCCGGATCGGCCCTCCTGGGCTGGGCGCTGAGTCATATCGCCCATCCCCCCAGACCGGGATTGACCATCGAAGCACCCGGGAGTACACTGTCAGAGAATCCGTGCAGATATTGCACATTTCGAAACACACTAAGTCAGGCTAATACTCATGGGTAGTGGACAAATGCACGTCAAAATGTGCACTTTTCGCACAAAGTGCGAAGCACAAACGTAGATCGCGTCCACTGCAAGGAGCGCCCTATGAGGAGGTCTCGCCGCTTTGCTGCTGTAACCGTACTTGCTGCTTCGCTGCTCGCCCCCGCCCGGTCAGCTGCGCAGGGCGCGGCTGGGTCGGACACGGCCACGAAGCAGGCTGATCCCCCACCGCCTCCCGTGAACCACCTGGAGACGACGCTCGCTGGTTTCAAGCTGACCGGCTTCGCTGCAGGCTCGTACTCTTACACGGGGCGCAGCCTGGGCGACACCGCGATCGTGGGACGTCTGTATGACCGCTTGCAGAACCGCTTCATGCTCAACGCCCTGGCCGTCGTGCTCGATCGGCCGTACGACCCGGCGAAGTTCAGCGCGGGCTTTCATACTGAAGTGCTCCTGGGCCAGGACGCCACCGTGATTCAGTCGACCGGATTCAAGCTCGGCGACCAGGGCGACATCCCGCATCTCTACATCACTTTGAACGTCCCGACCGCGAGCGGCAACGGCCTGCAATTCAAGGTGGGCCGCATCCCAACGCTGCTCGGCCTGGAGGTGATCGAGACGTACGCCAACCCCAACTGGTCGGAGGGGAACCAGTTCATCTACGTCGAGAACTTCACGGGGACCGGCGTGAGCGTCGAGACGAAATTCAACGACCATGTGGACGCCCAGTTCCGCATCATCAACGGGTGGGATCAGGTCTCCGACAACAACGGCCGCAAGTCGCTGATGGGACGCGTCGGGATCTACCCGAATGCGCTCAGCTCCATCGGGATCGTGGGGTTCTGGGGTCCGGAAGAGCCGAACAACAACACGGCCAACCGGTACGGAGTCGATGGGCTCCTCTGGCGCAAGCTCGGCAAGGCTGCCCTGTGGATCCAGGGCGACTACGGCCAAGAGCAGGCCAACGCCGCGCTCCCCGATCCGACGCGGGACGCGAAATGGTGGGCCCTGGGGACGTGGGTCACGTATGATTTCAGCTCGACCCTGGGCCTCGCGCTGCGCGGCGACTACGTCGACGACGAAAACGGGGCGCGCAGCTCGTTCAACGGATTCGTGGGGTTTCCCGCGAACACCGGGCAGAGATTCGGCAGTGCCACTGCGACGTTGAACATCCGCTCTTGGCCCAACGCCGTGGTGCGCCCGGAGCTGCGCTACGACCGTTCCACGTTGGCCGCCTTCAACGGCCATAACGACCAGGTCACCTTCGCGTTGGGTGTGACGTACCTCTACTGAGAGGCGGCGGGAGCGTCGCCCGCGGTCAGCTGCTCCGCGGGCGCCGTCTCCACCGGCTCCAGGGCGGGCGCAGGTACAGGCGCCGAATGGGGCACGACCTTCCGGAAGAACGGCCGATAGCGAGACCAGCCCAGGAGGATCGCGCGGGCGCGCAGACTGCCGGTCCGGGCCGCGTGCTCGCGGATCAGGTGCTGCAGCACCCCTTCGTCCTCCGCGTTCAGCTCCCGGACCGCCACCATGTCCGGGTTGCAGCGCAGTAGGAAGACCTCCGCCTCATCCAGGACATAAGCCGCTCCGTTGGACATCCCGGCCGCGAAGTTTCGTCCCACGGGCCCCAGCACCACGACGGTGCCGGCCGTCATGTACTCGCAGCAGTGGTCGCCCGCGCCCTCGATGACGGCAACCGCGCCCGAGTTGCGGACGGCGAACCGGTCGCCAGCCCGACCGGCCGCGAACAACGTCCCCCCGGTGGCGCCGTACAAGGCCGTGTTACCGAGAATGACGCGGTGCCGCTCACTCACGCCGGCGGCTTCCTGGAACGGCCGTAGGACGAGGTCGCCCCCCGACAGTCCTTTGCCTACGTAGTCGTTGGCTTCGCCCTCGAGCTCGAGACGCATGCCCGCGACCGCGAACGCTCCGAAACTCTGGCCTGCGCTGCCGCGGAAGCGGAGTCGAATCGAGCCCGGCGCGAGATTCACATTACCGCGCTGCGCGATGCGTCCGGCAATGCGCGCCCCTACAGTGAGGTGGTGATTGCCGATGTCGTAGACGCCGGCGAACGGGCGGTCGCTCTCGAGGCGCGGCCCGAGCTCGCGCCAGATTTCGTCGTCGAGCGATTCCACACCCGGGCGATCGTTCCGTTCGAGGGTCCGCCGCCGCGGCGCCTCGCGCTCGGCCAGCGGGTCGGCCAGCAGCACCGACAGGTCGAGCATTTGCGCCCGCGGGACCTCGGGGCGGTCGACGCGCTCGAGCAGTTCGGCGCGTCCGATGACGTCGTTCAACGACCCGTAGCCCATTTCGGCCAGAATGCGGCGCACGTCCTCGGCGATCCACGTGAAGTACGCCACCACCTGCTCCGGGGTGCCCTTGAACTTGGCGCGCAGCTCGGGGCGCTGGGTCGCGACCCCGGTCGGGCAGGAGTTGAGGTGACACTGGCGCGCCATGGAGCAGCCGATGGCGACGAGGGCGGCCGTGCCAAAGCCGTACGTCTCCGCGCCGAGCAGCGCGGCGATCACGACGTCGCGCCCGGTGCGCAGGCCGCCATCCGTCCGTACCTCGATGCGATGGCGCAGGCCGTTCTCGATGAGCAGCGCCTGCGTTTCCGCGAGCCCCAGCTCCCACGGTGAACCGGCGTGCTTGATCGACGACAGGGGTGACGCCCCCGTGCCGCCGTTGTGCCCGGAGATCAGGACGTAGTCAGCGTACGCCTTCGCGACACCGGCGGCGACGCGACCCACGCCCGCTTCCGCCACCAGCTTCACGCCCACCCGTGCGCGCGGGTTGACCTGCTTCAGGTCGTGGATCAGCTGCGCCAGGTCCTCGATCGAATAGATGTCGTGATGCGGTGGCGGTGAAATGAGCGGCACGCCCGGCACCGAATGCCGCAGGCGCGCGATGAGGGCGGTCACCTTGTGACCCGGGAGCTGGCCGCCTTCCCCCGGCTTCGAGCCCTGCGCCATCTTGATCTCCAGCTCGTCGGCGCGAAGCAGATACTGGGTCGTCACACCGAAACGGCCCGAAGCGACCTGCTTGATGCGGTTGTCCGCGCGGTCACCGTTGGGGAGCGGGAGGTACGTGTCTGGGTCCTCTCCCCCCTCGCCCGAGTTCGACCGCGCGCCCATGCGATTCATGCCGATGGCCAGCGTGCGGTGCGCCTCCGGGGAGAGCGCTCCGAGCGACATCGCGGTGGAGATGAACCGGCGGCGAATCTCCTCCGCGGGCTCCACCTGATCGAGCGGGATCGGCGTGCCGGTCCGAAGTGCCAGCAGGTCTCGGGGGCTGGCGGGCAACCGCGCGGCGACGCGCGCGAGGAACTCGTCGTAGGCAGGCCCGGAATCCCTGGCCACGGCGTGCTGCATCGCCCGCACCAGGGGCGGCGACCAGCCATGGTCTTCGCCGTCGCGCCGGTAGCGTACCCGGCCGTGGTCGGGCAGCACGGGCTGCGGCGACGCGGGGTCCGGGTAGGCCGCGCGCTGGCGCGCCAGCACGTCCTCCGCGATCTCGGCGAACCCGATCCCACCGATCGTCGACACGGTGCCGGTGAAGCAGCGATCGATCACCTCGGCGCCCAACCCCAACGCTTCGAAAGTCTGCGCCCCGCAGTATGACGACAGTGTCGAGATACCCATCTTGGACAGGATCTTCAGCAGGCCCTTTTCCGCCGCGCTCCGGAACTGCAGCGGCGCCCCTTCGTCCTCGACTTGCCGGCGCACGGAGTCGAGCGCCAACCAGGGGTGGACCGCTTCGGCGCCATAGCCGATAAGCGCGGCGAAGTGGTGCACATCCCAGGCGTCACCCGCTTCGGCGACCAGGCCGAGGCGCGTGCGCAGCCCGTTCTCGAGGAGATGTTGGTGCACTGCTCCGACGGCCAGGGCCATGGGCAGCGGCGCCCGCTCGCGATCGGCGGCGCGGTCGCTGAGGATCACGATCCGCGCGCCCTGCCGCACCGCCCGGCCTGCGGCCCGACACAGCCGGTCCAACGCGCCTCGCAACGTGTCCGCCGCCGCGGTCGATCCTTCGGCGATTTCCCAGGTGGCGTCGAGGGTGACCGCCTGCGCGCCGGCGACGGCGCGCAACGCCGCCATCTCCTCCGTGAGGAGAATCGGGTGCTCGTTCCGCACCAGGCGCAGGCCGGCGAGCCGGTCCGCCAGCAGCGAGCTGCGCCTCCCCAGGTGCATCCGCAACGACATCACGAGCGTCTCGCGCAGCGGATCGATCGGAGGATTCGTGACCTGGGCGAAGCGCTGCCGCACGTAGGCGTAAATGGGCGGCGGCACGCGGGCGAGCGGCGGGATCGGCGTGTCGTCGCCCATGCTCCACACGGCGTCCTGCGCGGCCCCACCCATCGGCTCGAGCACGTACCGCAAGTCCTCGAAGCTCCAGCCGAAGGAGATCTGCTGGGCGACGAGTTCCTGCTCGGCAAGCGGGGCCGTCTCGGGCACCGCGGCGGTCGGGCGCAACGGCAGAATACCGCGCGCCGCCCAGCGGGCGTATGGCCGACGTCGCGCCACCTCGCGCTTTGCATCCGTGTTCCGCAAGATCGCCTTGCGACGTGTGTCGACGACCAGCAGCTCCCCGGGGCCGAGCCGGCCGCTTTCGACTACCTCCGCGGGGTCGAGGTCGACCAGGCCCACTTCGGAGCCCGCGACCACCAGTCCGTCCCGGGTGATCTTGTAGCGGCAGGGACGCAGGCCGTTCCGATCCAACGCCGAGCCTACCACCACGCCATCGGAGAACGCCAGCGCCGCCGGGCCGTCCCACGGCTCCATCAGGCATTCGTGAAACTCGTAGAAGCCGCGCAATGCCGGCTCCATTTCCACCGCGCCCTCATGGGCTTCGGGCACGAGCATCATCAGCGCATGGACTGGGTCGCGCCCCGAGCGGACGAGCAGCTCGAGCGCGTTGTCGAGGCTCGCCGAGTCGCTCCCCTCCGCCCACACGACCGGCTTCAGGCGGTCCACCGCCTCACCCCACACCGGCGCAGCGAGCGCCGGCTCACGCGCCCTCATCGCGTTGCGGTTGCCCCACAGCGTATTGATTTCGCCGTTGTGGGCGAGCAGCCGGAACGGTTGGGCCAGCGGCCAACTCGAGGTGGTGTTGGTGGAATAGCGCTGGTGAAAGACGGCGAGCGCCGTCTGGTAGTCGGGCGATCGGAGATCGGGGAAGAAGCCGGGCAGCTGGGTTCCGGTCAGCAGCGCCTTGTACACGATGGTGCGGCGCGACAGCGAGCACACGAAGAATGGGTCGAGGCCTCCCCCCGCCTCAGCGGCGACGCGCCGCTCGATGATGCGCCGAGCCAGATAGAGTGAGCGCTCCCAGGCTGCCTCTTCGCTGCGCTCGCCGTCAGGGGCGCCCAGGATGGCATGGCGAATGGTGGGGCAGGACGCCCGCGCGCCGGCGCCGAGCACGTCGAGGTCCACCGGCACATCGCGCCACCCCAGCAACGGCAGGCCCTCGCCCCGCAGTACGTCCTCGATGATGGCCGTGGCGCGGGTGAGCGCCGTGGCGTCGCGCGGCAGGAAGAAGCTGCCTACGGCGAACGGGGTGCCGGGGTCGAGGGCGAGTCCGCGACTCGCCGCCGCGCGATAGAAGAGGGGGGCGGGGATCTGGGTTAGGAGGCCGGCGCCGTCTCCCGACCGGTCGGTAGCGGCGGCACCGCGATGGGCGACGCGGGCGAGCGCCTGCAGGGCGCGGGCCGTGATGTCGGCGGAGGGCTCACCGGACGCCCGCGCGACGAACCCGACGCCGCAGGCGTCATGCTCGCGCCACGGGTCGAGCCCGGGCGCGCGGGCGTGCGTCCAGTGCGATCGGTCACCGTCCGGCATCGGTCTCCTCGGACGCTCGGTTACAGAAGAAAGGCCCGCTCGGTTGCGAGCGGGCCGGGGTGCTGCTTCAGTCTTTCTGCACGCCTAGGCCGCCCGCTCGCCCCCGTGGGGAGTCGTCGGATTCAGATTCGCGACGGCCTTCAGCGTGTCGTTGTGCATCGCGCCAGGGCTACCCAAAAGTATTAACCAGGAAGTATGAATATTCACTCCTCAGCATAAATATACCCCGGTGTTCGAACCCGTCAAGGGCCCCGGGATACGAGTCGCTGCAGCTCCGCGAACGGAATCAGCAAGTCGGTCATGGTCTCGTACGTGCCGCCGTCGCGCAACTCCGCGAGCGTGCGGCGCACCACCCCGAGGGCGGCCTGCGCCACCCGCGGCCCGAGGCTGGCGCGCCGCACCCCCAGCCGCTCGAGCTCGGCGATCGGCGGGGCAGGAGGGCCGGCGATGACGTTGAGTGGTCCTTCGATCTCGCGGGCGAGCCGTCCGATCGTCGCCGCATCGCTCACGTGGGGAACGAACAGGCAGTCGGCGCCGGCAGCGCTGTACGCGTTGCCGCGCCGCACGGCCGCGGTGAGCCGCTCGGCAGGGGACCATTCCTTGATCTCGAACGCGTCCGTCCGGGCGTTGATCACGAGGGGCACGCCGGCCGCCGCCCCGGCCTCGCGGATCGCCCGGATGCGGTCCTGGTGGAGGGCGATGTCCACCAGTCGGCCGTCGTTCGTGCCGTCCTCGAGGTTCAAGCCCACCGCGCCCGCCGCGATCACGCCGCGCGCCGTCTCGGCCGCGGCATCTGGGGTCGGGCCGTACCCAGCTTCCATGTCCGCCGTCACCGGCACGCGCACGCTGGAGGCGATACGGCGCACCACCGCGAGCATTTCCCCGCGGCTGATCCGCTCGCCGTCCGCGTAGCCGAGCGCCCACGCCACGCCGGCGCTCGAGGTCGCGACCGCAGCGAATCCCGCACTCTCGATTAGGCGCGCGGTGATCACGTCCCATGCGTTGGGAAGCACGAGGATTCCGGACCCGCGATGGAGCCTGCGGAACTCATCCGCCTGCTCGCGCTGACTCGTCGATTTCATCCCCCCTCCTGGCTCATGGCGGGCGGCGTTGCGCCGATTTGATGCAGTGAAGATTGCCACGTGTCGTTCACACATGTGAGGGCTCTCACATTTTGTGCGGCGCTCCAGCGGCGGCGGCCTGTCCCCTGGCTGGCACATCGGTTGCCAACCACCTCGCCCGAGTTTTGGCGCCCTGCCTTATCCATACTCTGTGAGGAGGACGAATGAAGACCGCGAAGCTGGTCGCGCCGGCGCTGGTAGTCGTGCTGGCCGCCTGTTCCAACGCCAATAGTGGGACGGTGAGTTTCTCGCTCACGTCCCGTCCCAGCGCCGCGCTGGCGAGCGGGGCTTCCGCGCCCGGCGTCGCGGCCGCGGGAGACAGCACCGTCATCATGCTCGGCAACGACAGCGTCATTATTCGAAGCGCACAACTCGTGTTGCGGAAGGTCGAGCTCAAGCGGATCGACGTTGCGTCATGCGATGCGATCGTGGGAAACGGTGATTGCGAGGAGTTCGAAACCGGCTCCAAGCTGATCACGCTGCCGCTGGGAAACCCCGTCATTGCGCAGGACGTGGCGGTCCAAGTGCCGGCCGGCACGTTCAACGAGTTCGAGCTCGAAATCCACAAGCCCACCTCGAGCGACGACGCGGCATTCATCGCCGCGAACCCGGATTTCGCGACCATCTCGATCCGCGTGACGGGCACCTACAGTCAAGCCGGTACCCGTAGCGCCTTCACGTTCACTTCCGACGTCGATCAGAGTGAGCAAGCGAGCCTCGTGCCCCCGATCACGGTTGCTGAGGGTGGGACCCTCAACGTGACGCTCCGCGTCAACCTGTCCGGGTGGTTCCTGAATGCCGCGAAGACCGCCCTCGTCGATCCCGCGTCGGCGAACAACGGTCAGCCGAACCAGAGCGTCGTAGCGAACAACATCCAGAATTCGTTCGAAGCGTTCGAAGACGACAACCACGACGGCCAACGGGATCACTGACCGAGCCGCCCGAGACATTCCCTTCCACGTTGGCCATCGGCGGCTAAGTTTGGACCTCAAACTTAGCCCCCGGTGGTCATCGTGCGGTCAGGCTTCATTTCTCGTGCCGTCATCGGCTGTGCGGTCGCCCTCGCCGGTCACCTCGCGGCCCAGGGCGTTGCCGCCCCTCCGCCGCTCACCGTCCACGCCATCTGGGGCTCCCAAGAATTCGCGAGTGATCTGACCGAGGTCGTCTGGATGCGCGACGGCAACGCCTACACGACCCTCGAGCCGGACGCGTCGGGCAACAGAGACCTGTACCGCATCGACGCCGCCACCGGTGCTAAGCGCTTGCTAGTGCGGGGCACGGACCTGGTGCCTCCCGGCGCCAAGAGCCCGGTGTCCATCGAGGAATACCGCTTTTCCGCGGACGAAACGAAGCTGCTGGTGTTCACGAACTCCGTGCGCGTGTGGCGCCAGAACACCAAGGGCACCTTCTACGTGTGGGACTTCACCGCTCGCCGGCTCCTCCCCGTGAGCGCGAAGCCCGGCTATCAGCAGTTCGCAAAGTTTTCGCCCGATGGCCGGCTGGTCGGGTTCGTGCGCGACAACAATATCTACGTCACCGACCTCGCTAGCGGCGCCGAGCGCGCCCTCACGACCGACGGGGGCGACAACATCATCAACGGGACGTCCGACTGGGTGTACGAAGAAGAGCTCAACCTGCGGGACGCCTTCCGCTGGAGTCCGGACGGCAAGCGGATCGCCTTCTGGCGTCTCGATCAGACGGCCATCCAGCCCTTCTACCTGCTCAATCAGGATTCGCTGTACCCGGCGCTGGTGCCGGTGCGCTACCCCAAGTCGGGGACGGCCAACTCGGAGGTGAAGATCGGCGTGGTGGACCTCGCCACGGGTCGGACCTCGTGGATCGAGCTCGGCGCCGATCGCGACATCTATGTCGCGGCGATGGACTTCGCGGACTCGCCGGACGAGGTGTGGCTCACGCGGCTGAACCGCCATCAGAACCGGCTCGACCTGTTGTTGGCGGATGTGAAGAGCGGGACGTCCCGGGTGATCATGACCGACACCGATTCGGCGTGGGTCGACGCGAATCGGCCCCGCTGGTTCGACGGGGGCAAGCGGTTCTTGTTCCTCTCGGAGCGCGACGGTTACGATCAGCTGTATCTGTTCGACCGCGGGGGTGCGCTGGTCCGACGACTGACACCGCTGGGCTGGGACGTGCAAGACGTGTACGGGGTGGACGAGAAGAAGGGTGTCGTCTACTTCAGCGGGGCGATCGACGGGCCGCTCCAGCGCCAGCTCTTGCGGGTCGGGCTCGACGGGAAGGGGCTGGCCCGGCTCTCGACCGAGCCCGGAACGCACAGCGCCGAGTTCGCCCCGACGTTCCCATGGTACGTCGAGACCTACTCGCGGGCGGGCGTGCCGCCGGTGCAGCTGCTGCGGCGCGCGGACGGCTCGCTCGTCCGCGCCGTCGCCGACAACGCGAGGCTCAAAGAGAAGCTGGCGGCACTCGGGCTCAACCGTCCCGAGTTCATCACGGTCCAGACGCCCGACAGGATCGAGCTCAACGCGTGGATCGTCAAGCCGAGAGGCTTCGACCGCACGCGACGTTACCCGCTGCTCATGAACGTGTACGGCGGGCCGGGCTCGCAGACGGTGACCGATAGCTGGGGTGGCCCGAACTACTTGTGGCACCAGATGCTCGCCCAGGACGGCTACCTCGTGGCGAGCGTGGACAACCGCGGCACTGGCGGGCGCGGCGCGAAGTTCATGAAGGTGACGTATCTGCACCTCGGGCGCTACGAGGCGGCCGACCAGATCGCCGCGGCGCGCTGGTTCGCCACCCAGCCGTACGTCGACCCCGATCGGATCGGGATCTGGGGGTGGAGCTACGGGGGCTACATGAGTTCGCTTAGCATGTTCCGGGGGGCGGGCGTGTTCAAGGCGGCGCTGGTGGTGGCCCCCGTGACCGACTGGCGGCTCTACGACACGATCTACACCGAGCGCTACATGCGGACGCCGCAGGAGAACGCCGCGGGCTACGACGAGAGCGCTCCGCTCACGTACGCCGACAGCCTCAGAGGCAGCTTGTTGCTGGTGCACGGCACGGGGGACGACAACGTTCACGTCCAGAATAGCATTCGCCTGGTCAACCGGCTCGAAGCCGCCAACAAGCAGTTCGACATGCGCGTTTACCCGAACAGGACGCACGCCATCGCCGGTGGCAACACACGAGAAAACCTGTACGGGCTGTTCACGGCGTGGCTGAAAGCGCAACTGTAGCGCGCGGGGTGATCCGGCGCGGCTCGACGGCGCTCGCCGTCCTGACCGCCATCAACCTCTTCAATTATCTGGACCGCTGGGTCGTCGCGGCGGTGGCGGAGAGCATCAAGCGATCCGAGCTCCGCCCCTCCGATACCGAGCTCGGCTTGCTGGCGACGGGGATGCTGGTGGTGTATACCGTCACCGCCCCGTTGTTCGGACGCCTGGGCGACACGCGCGGCCGGCCCCGTCTGCTCGCCTTCGGCGTGGCCCTCTGGAGCGTCGCCACCGCGCTGGGCGGCGTGGCGAAGAGCTTCGCGGGTCTGCTCGTGGCGCGCGCCGCCGTTGGCGTGGGCGAGGCCGCTTACGGCACCATCTCACCCAGCTTGCTCGCCGACTATTTCCCGCGCAGCCGGCGTGGCCGCGTCTTCGCCGTCTTTTTCACGGCCATTCCCGTCGGATCGGCCCTCGGCTACGTGGTCGGCGGGCTCATGGACCACCTGTTCGGCTGGCGCCGCGCGTTCTTCGTGGCTGGGGTGCCGGGACTGCTGCTGGCCCTCCTGGCGTTGTCCCTGGACGACCCTCCCCGCGGGCGCAAGGACGAGGCGCCGGCACCCGCTCCGATCGGCACAGGGGCCGCGTTCGCGGCACTGGCGCGCAACCGTCGCTATGTGCTCACGGTGCTGGGCTACGCCGCTTACACATTCGCGCTGGGCGGCATCGCGTATTGGATGCCCGCCTTTCTCGAGCGGATTCGCGGCGTGCCGAAGGTGCAGGCGACCGCGCAGTTCGGCGCCATCGTGGTCGCAACGGGGCTCGCGGGCACGGCCTTCGGGGGGTGGCTGGGCGATCGGCTGCTGCGTCGCACGCCGGCCGCGTATCTCTGGCTGTCGGGTGTGGCGACGCTCGTCGCCGCGCCACTGATGCTCGCCAGTCTGACGGCGACCGGCCCGCTCGTGTACTGGGGCTCCGTGGTAACGGCCGAGCTGCTGCTGTTCGTGTCCACCGGTCCCGTCAACTCCGAAATCGTGAACGTGGTGTCTCCCCAGGTGCGCGCCACCGCCATGGCGGCGAGCATCTTCACCATCCACGCGATCGGTGATGTGCCCTCGCCACTCCTCGTCGGCGTCATCGCGGACGCACGCTCCCTCGCGACGGGGGTCCTGATCCTGCCGGCGGCGGCGCTGGTAGGGGGCGCGATCTGGACGTACGCCGCGGTCAGAGGGGAAAAGCAGTAGGGGCGCAGCATGCTGCGCCCCTACTTCGGCACCAGTCTGCACCACTGTCAATCACTTCCAGGTCTTCACCTGCTCCACAAAGCCGCGAGCCAGACCGTTGAGGTCGACCGGTGCGACGGTGGAATCCTGCCTCAAGCGCTCTACCCTTGCGAGGTTAGCTGACGCCTTGCGATACGTGCTGTCGATCGACAGCGCCGACCGATAGGCGCTCGCCGCCTGCACGAAGCGCTGGGTGCCCTCGAGCGCGACGCCCAGGTTGTTCTGGAACGTCGCCACACTCGAGTCGAGCTCCACCGCCCGCGCCAGCGGCCCCAGCGCTTCGGCGAACTCATGCCGACCGATGGAGATCCAGCCCAAGTTGTTCATGGCCCAAGCGTCGCTCGGGTCGAGCACGATCGCTCGCTTGAACGCCTCGTCCGCTCCGGTGCGATCGCCCAGCTCATCCTTCACCCTGCCGAGCAGGCGATACGCCTCGTTGGAGGTGGAGTCGATCTTCAATGTCGCCTCGATCTGCGGCAGCGCTTCCTGCGCCTTGCCCTGCTCCATCAGCACGCGGCTCAGGTTGAAGCGGCTCTTCACGTGCGTGGAGTCCTTCTCGATCACGCGGCGCAGCGCGGCGACCGCTGCGTCGCGGTCCCCGGCCTTCCAGGCCGAGATGCCGAGCAGGTAGTAGCCCCAGACGTGGTCGGGGTGCTCGGCGGTGTACGCCGTGAGCAGCCGCACCGACTCGTCGTAGCGCTTGTCGGTGAACGCCGCCTTGGCGGTTTCGAACGACACCGGTCCGGTTACGACCGGTTTCGATGCGCTTGCCGTCTCCGGTGTCACACTGGACACCTCCGCGGCGTTTGCGTCGCCCGACCTGTCTTTCTTGTCGGCGCACGCAGCGACGACGCAGATGGCGACGACGGGAGGGATTAAGCTGAGCTTCCGCATGGTGACTCTCCTGTTGGGGACGCACGCCCCTAAGGCAGGAGGGAGGCCAATGCTCAGTCTTCAATCATCAGTCGTCAGCTCAAAGACTTGCATCTTGGGGGAGGGTTGTAACGTGTCCCGACGAACACGCGCCGGGAACGGCTCACGTGTCCGAGTCGACACGTCCGCGGTTGATATTGTGCCGCCGCATGATCTTGAGGAGGCTCGCATGATCGGCGAGGCCGAGGGCCTGGGCGGTGCGCGTGATGTGCCAGTCGTTGCGCTGGAGGGCCGCGACGATGATCTGCCGCTCCGCTTCGGCCTTCAAGTCCTGGAAGGTTGTCGCACCCGCGCTCGGCGCGCCGCGGGAGCTCGCCCGGTCTCGGATGTCGGACGGCACATCGTCGAGCCCGATCGCCTCGCCGTCCGTCGCGATGATCATCCGCTCGATGATGTTGCGCAGTTCGCGCACGTTGTTGCGCGCCCAGTCGTACGCCATCAGGCACTCGAGCGCCGCCGGTTGCACGGTCTTTGGGGCGATCCCAAAGCTGGCGCAGGTGGCGGCCACGAGGTGCTCCACCAGCGCGGGAATATCGGAAGCGCGCTCACGCAGTGGCGGCACGCGGAGCACGTGGACGTTGAGGCGATAGAAGAGGTCCTGGCGGAACCGTTCCGCCCGCACCAGCGCCTCGAGATCGCGATTCGTCGCAGCGACGACGCGCGCGTCCACGGTGATGGTGCGGTTGCCGCCGAGACGGGTGACCTGACGCTGCTCGAGGACGCGGAGCAGCTTCGCCTGGGCAGCGACGGGAAGCTCGCCGATCTCGTCCAGGAGCAGGGTGCCGCCCGCCGCGGCCTCGAACGCCCCCTTGCGCAGCGCATTAGCACCCGTGAACGCGCCCCGTTCATGCCCGAACAGCTCGTCCTCTACGAGGTTCTCAGGAAGCGCGGCCGCGTTGACGGCGACGAACGGACCGGCCGGGTGCGCGCCGAGGCGATGCAGCTCGCGCGCGACGAGCTCTTTGCCGGATCCACTCTCTCCCACGATGAGCACCGGACTCGGGATTTTTCCCAGGCGGCCGATCGCGTCCGTGAGTTGCCGCATCGCTCGGCTCGCACCGACCAGGGACGCCGCCGCGTCGACCCGTGCCTGCAGGGCAGCGACCCGGCCCGCGAGCCGCTGGCGCTCGAGGGCGTGCTCGACCTCCTGCACCACGCGCTCCATCGGCTCGGCCTTATCGATGAAGCTCAGCGCGCCGAGCCGGATCGCTTGGGCGCACCGGTCGTAATTGCCCGTTCCGGTATAGACGATGACCGGGACGCGGGAGCCGCTGCGCGTCATGGCCCGCAGCACGTCGAAGCCGTCCATGCCCGGCATCTCGAGGTCCAGGATGACGCAGTCCACGGCCTCGCGCTCGAGCAGGTCGAGCGCCTCCCGACCGCTGTGGGCGACGAGCGGCTCGTACCCGCCCACCCGCTTCAAGTCGTAGGCATACTGCTGCGCCATGGCCGCAACATCATCGACGACCAGTACGGCGGTCACGCGCCTCTCTCGGCGGGGAGCTCGACGAGGAACCGGCTTCCCTCGCCGGGCTGCGTCTCCACTCGTAGCACACCGTTAGCGTCGAGGACCAGGCGCCGCACGATCGATAGGCCCAACCCGGTGCCGTCGGGCTTGGTGGTGTAGAAGTCGTCGAACGCCCGGTTCAGCTCTTCGCGGGTCATTCCCCTGCCCGTATCGGCGACGGTGATGCGCACGCCGGCTTGGCCGTCGGCTCCGTTGGTGCGCTCGGTGGACACCGTCACCCGGCCGGCCTGCGTCGCGAGGCTGTCGAGGGCATTGCCGATCAGATTTTCGAGGATGCGTCGCAGCACCAGCCGGTCCGTGCGCGCCGCGGCGAGGCCGTCCGCGAGATTCATCTGGATCCCGGCGTGCCTCGAGTCACGCACGCGGTCCACCGTTTCGCGCACCACGGCGTTGACGTCGCACGTTTCGCGGCTCGGTTGCGGGTAGAGGCGGGCGTAGTTGCTCGCGAGGGTTTCCAGGTACGCGATGCTCGACTCTACCGTCGCCTGGCGGTCCCGGAACGCGGCGGCCAGCCGCTCGGGATTCTCGCCCGCTGCCTGAACGAAGTGACGAAACACATTGCGGATCGGAATCAGGCCGTTCTTGATGTCGTGGTTCACCTGACGTGCCAGGTCGCCCATGGCCAGGCGCCGCTCCGCTTCCCGCAGGCGCGCTGCGCCCGCGCGCAGTCGCTCGGTCATGGCGCCGAGCAGGCGGGTCAGCGTCCCGATCTCGTCGGCGCGGTCGCTCTCGAACGCGACGTCGAGCCGGTCGACGTCCACGTCCGCCGTCTTGGCCGCGAGCGCTGTGAGCGGCCGGCTAATGCGGGCGGACAGCCAGGCCGCAAGCAGCAGCGCGATCACGCCGGTCGCGAGCACGGCGGCGAGAAACGACAGCGCCACGCCGCGCCGCAACGCGGCCAGAGAAGCGAGCGAGTGGGTGACCACGATGCGCGCCGGGAGCACCCGGGCGGAATCGCCTTCGACCACGAAGGGTTGCGTCAGCGCACTCACGACCTGGACCGCTGAATCGCTATGGGTCGTGCTGTCGGACGGCAGAACAACGGTCACTGCGAGCTCGGAATCGGGAGTCAGGCGAGCGAGGAACGTGGAGTCGATGGCGATGCCGCCGACCAGAAACCAGCGCCGCCCGCCGAGCTGGAGCGAATCGAGCCGTGCGAGCGCGAGAAACGGAGCCTCGGCGGTGCGGGCCCACACTAGCGCCGTGCCGCCGGCGGCGGACAGCAGCCGGGGGAGATCGGGCTCCAGCCGATCATACTCGTTGCGGAAATGACCAGAGCTGACGATGCGCCCCTCATCGTCCTGAACCTGAAGCATGGCCAAGCCCGTGAGGCGCATCCCAGCCCCGGCATAGTCGAGCAGATACGTGCGATCGCCGCCTGGCCGCACCGCCAGTCGGAACGAATTGTCGGTGGTGATCGCACCCGCTAGCGCCTCGAGGCGCCGCCCGATTCCGGCGCTTTGCCCTTCTAGATCGGCGCGGATCACGGCGACGAGCGCGATGACGCGCTGCTGGTAGGCCGCCGTCAGGCGGTCCGCCATCGCTACGCGCAGGCGCAGACCGAACACCGTCAATGGGACGAGCGCCACCGCTCCGAACCCGAGGAGGAGGCGGCCGCGAAAGCTCATGGGGGAGTGAGGCGCAGTGTCCCGTCCCAGTCCACGGCCAGGCGAGGCAGGCCGCGACGCACCGTGGCGTGCGCGCGGACGTCGAGCAGCGGCTCGATGGTGCCCGCGGCGAGCCACGGAGGCAGCTCGAGCGCGGCGCGGCAAACGTCGTACACCCGGCGCGGCACCTCCACCACGTACCAGGCGTCGGCGCCGCCGCGCAGCGCCGCCGGAAATGCCGCCGGGGGGATGCCCGCCGCCACGGTGCCGCGGCCCAACGCGCCCAGCCCGACGAGGCGCGCCGCCAGGTCGGCCGCGCTGCGGTCACTCTGATCGTACGCGATGCGATGTCGCTTGCCGGCGGCCTCGGGCGCGTCGCGCGGCGCCGGCAAATCGCAGTGCCCCCCCCGCAGGTCGGTGAGCCAGAAACGCCCGGCCTCGTGCCACTCGGCGGGGCGGGCGTCGCCGTGCACAGCGTCGCGCAGGCTCTCGAGGCGCAGCTCGCCCGCGTCCGGGTGGTCGGGCCCGGGACCCAGCAGCACGTACGTCCGATCCCAGTCGAGCGGCAGATCGACGTATCCCGACAGCCGCATGGCGTACTCGAGGGCCGTCGGGTCGCGGGTGACCAGCAGGTCTGCTCCACGGTCGAGGGCGTCGCGCACGCCACCGGCGGGCACGATCGCGATCTTCACGACGGCCAGGCCGGCGCGCTGCACCGGCCGCGCGATGAGCACGTCCGGGTCTTCGGGATCGACGCCGCCGATCCAGTGCTTGCCGGTGCCGATCGGCCAACCGCCGCCCGGCGCCGGCTTGGTGACGGCGAGCGCGCGGTCGGCGAACGCCTGCAGCGGCATGTCCCGAGCTCGAACCGTGAAGGTGCGATCGCCTGTGACGGTCACGGCGCGCGCCAGCGACGAGTCCCTGGCGCGCCACGCGGCCGCGACATCCCGCGCGGTCACGGGTGCTCCGTCCCAGAAGTGGGCGTTATCGCGCAGCGTGAAGCTCCACCCGTCTCCCGCCTGCTCCCATGCGTTGGCTAGCCCGGTCAGGGCGCGTCCCTGACAGTCCATCCCGAGCAACGTTTCATACAGCTGAGCGAACACCAGGCGCTCGGCGTCGCTGCGGGGCACCGGCGCGTGCGCCGCATCTACTCGGTCGGTTACGGCGATGGCGATCGTGTCGCGAGCGGTTGCGGGACCGGCGGCCACCGTGCACGTGGTATCGGAGGGTGCGCGCGCGGGCGACGGCAACCCCGGACCGGGCGCGCCGCCGTGACAGGCGGCCGCGCACACAGCGGCGAGCACGACCTGACGGTGCCGCAGAGTCACTGAAGTCTGGGCTCCTCCCTGGGATTTCGAAGGATACCCAGGGTCGGACGCCCGAGCCAGGACGGCGGCTAGGGACGCGGCTTCCGGGCCATCAGGGCGAGCACATTCTGCTCGCAGTCGCGGAAGTCGGCCAGCCACAGCTCGTAATCCGGCGCTCGGTGCACGAGATGCGGCGCTGTGATGAACTCTACTCCGCGATCTCGCAGGGTGGCGTGCGCCGCCGCGATGTCCGGGACGAGGTAGTAAATGAGCGACGCCGGATGGTCGAGCTCGGGCTCCGGGATCCCGAGCATGACGGTGGTCGGGCCACATTGGAAGAATGCCATCCTCGGCACTTGAAACAGGAAGGGCATGCCGAGCGTGTCGCGGTAGAAGCGTACGGCGCGGTCGAGATCGTGCGCCCGCACGTGGATCTGGCCGATGGCGTTCAAGCCGAACGGCGTGGTGGTCGGGGTCATGCGGCTGGCTCCTGTTGTGTCAGACAATGCAGCGTCCCGAGTCCCCACACCAAGTCGACCGCATGGATGCCCACGACCGGTCGATCCTTGATCAGTTCGGCAAGAATACCGAGCGCCACGCGGTCTTGGGGATCGTTGAACGTCGGGACGAGCACGGCCGCGTTGCCGAAGTAGAAGTTGGCGTAGCTCGCCGGCAGCCGCTGGCCGTCGAAGGAGAGCGGAGCCGGCATCGGGAGGGGAGCCACCTCGATCTTCGATCCGTCCTCGAGGCGCATGCCCTCCAGGCGCTCGCGGTTTTCCGCGAGCGCACGGTAGTTCGCGTCGCGCGGATCCGTCTCGCGACAGAGCACCACGGTGCGGGCATCGACGAAGCGGCACAAGTCATCCACGTGGCCATGGGTATCGTCGCCGGCGATCCCGTTTCCGAGCCACAGCACGTTCGTGACGCCGAGCTGCTCGCACAGCGCCGTCTCGAGGCCACCGCGCGAGAGGCCCGGGTTGCGCACCTGCACGGCGGGGTCGAGCAGGCATTCTTCGGTCGTAAGCAGGCTCCCGCGTCCGTTGACGTCGATGCTCCCGCCTTCGAGCACCACGTCGCGCTCATTCACGCGCGCCGGGAACAGTCGCAGCCTGAGCTTCGTCGCCGCCCGCTGGGGGACGCGATCGTCCTTCCTCCAGTCAGGATACTTGGCCCATGCGGTGAACCGGAATCGGACGATCGCCACTTCCGGTCGGGGTCGCGGTCGCCGCACGAAGAGGGGCCCGAAGTCCCTCGTCCAGCTACGGTTCGTCGGGAAACGGAAGAACTCGACGCGCTCGAGGCTCGCGCCGACACGCTCGAGCACGCGCCGTGCCTGCCGCTCGTGCGCCACCGAATTCACGAGAATCCGGACCACTTCGCGTCCCTCTCCCCGTGCGAGCGCTCGCACGATTTCGCCGTACACCCACGTGACCGCCGGCAGCTTTCCGGGCCAATCGCTCGCGTTGTGCGGCCATGCGAGCCAGGTGGCGTGATGTGGCTCCCACTCGCCGGGCATGCGGAAGCCGAGGCTTGCGGGGGTAGGGGGGGAGGCAGGCACTACGAAGGGTCGTCGAGGAAGCGTCGGCTGATGCCGGCGTACGCGTCGATCCGCCGGTCCCGCAGGAATGGCCAGCCACGGCGCACGTCCTCGACGCGCGCGAGGTCGACGACACCCGTGAGGATCGCCTCGCGGTCGGCCGGCGCCTCGGCGACTACGGTACCGAATGGGTCGGCGAGAAACGACGAGCCCCAGAACTCGATGCCGTCGCCTCCCTCCCCCCGTGGCCGCTCGCGGCCGACGCGGTTCACTGCCGCGACGTAGCAGCCGTTGGCGATGGCGTGGCTCCGCTGAATGGTACGCCAGGCGTCCAGCTGGGCGGCGCCCTGCGTGGCCTTCTCCTTGGGGTGCCAGCCGATCGCCGTTGGGTAGAGTAGGATCGCCGCGCCTTGCAGAGCGGTGAGACGGGCGCCCTCGGGATACCACTGGTCCCAACACACGAGCGCCCCCACCCGGCCGACCCGCGTGTCGAACGCGCGGAAGCCCAGATCGCCCGGGGTGAAGTAGAACTTCTCGTAATAGGCGGGATCGTCGGGGATGTGCATCTTGCGGTAGGTACCCACCACGCGCCCATCTGCGTCGATCACGACGGCGCTGTTGTGGTACAGGCCCGGCGCGCGGCGCTCGAACACGGGCGCGATCACGACGACGCCGGCTTGCTTCGCGGCCTTGCCGAGTGCTTCGGTGCTCGGTCCGGGGACGGGCTCGGCGAGATCGAACGCCGCAGCGTCTTCGCTCTGCGCGAAGTACCGCGACCGGAACAGCTCGGGGAGGCACACGAGCTGCGCACCGGCGGCGGCCGCCTCCGCCACGCGCGTCACCGCAGTCTTGAGGTTGGCGTCGGGATCGGCGGCCATCGCCATCTGCACCAGACCGACGGTGTACTGCGCCGGAGTCGGAGCCCGCGTCATGGGGGAGAAGACTACCACGTTCCGGACGCCGACGCACCGGCGACGTCTGCTCAGCGCTGCGTCGCTCGCGTCCCCTATTTCTCGAGCCGGTAACCGGCCTTGCGGACCGTAAGGATGTGCCGGGGGGCAGCGGCATCGGCCTCGAGCTTGCGTCGCAGCTCGGCGACGTGGGTGTCGACCGTCCGGCTCAGGACCGCCGCGCTGTAGCCCCACACTTCCGTGAGGAGCTCCATGCGCGTGGCGACGGCACCGCCACGGTGCAGCAGGGCGAGCAGCAAGTCGAATTCCTTCGGCGTGAGGGCGACCGGCCGCCCGTCACGCAGCACGCTGCGGGAGGCGGGGATGACCTCGACGGTGCCGAATCGCTCGGGCGGCCCGGCCGCGTCCGCGGGCGGCGCGGCGCGCCGCAGCAGCGCCTCGACCCGCGCCAACAGCTCTAACACGCCGAACGGCTTGGTGACATAGTCGTCCGCGCCCAGCCGCAGACCTCTCACCTTGTCCGCCTCTTCGCCGCGGGCAGTGAGGATCAGGATCGGCATACGACGACCCTCGTCGCGCAGCGCGCGTAGCACGCGGTAGCCGTCCAGTCCGGGCAGCATCAGGTCGAGGATGATCAGATCGGGCCCCCCCGCTCCCTCGGCGCGTGCCCGGGCCAAGCCCTGCGTGCCGTCGTCCACCACGTCGACATCGTAGCCCTCGATCTCGAGGTTGTTTCGCAGGCCGTACGCGAGATCGGGATTGTCCTCAACGACCAAGATTCGCGTCATGCGGTCGCCCCTGCCCCCGCTGCTCCCGCGTCGGCCGGGCGAGGCGCGGCCGCCGGTGCGGCCTCCTCTTGCTCCAGGACGGGCAGCTCGATCACGAAGCGCGCGCCGCCGTCGGGGGCGTCGTCGGCCCAGGCCCGGCCGCCGTGCAGCGCCACCAGCTCCCGGACCACCGAGAGGCCGATTCCGGTCCCCGCGATCGACGAGCCGCGATCGCGCTCGAGCCGCCAGAACCGCTCCCAGATGCGCTGACGGTCGGTGGCAGGAATGCCGGGTCCCTGGTCGTCCACCCAGAGCCGCGCTCGGCCGTCGATCGCCTTGAGCCCCACCGTCACCGTCTGGTCGGGCGGCCCATACTTGGCCGCGTTGTCGAGCAGATTGAGGAGCATTTGGCGCACCGCCTCCGCGTCCACCAGCCCGACCAAGCCATCGGCGAGGTTGGTGGCCATGGTGATGCCCCGTGTGGCCGCGAGCGGAGCGAACGCCTCGACCGCTTCGCGCACCAACACGTCCAGTGGCGCGGGCGCGGGCGACAGGTGCGCGATCCGGCGCTCGGAGCGCGAGAAGTGCAGCAGGTTTTCGACGAGATGCGTCAGTCGGCGCGCTTCCTGATCGATGATCTCGAGCGAGCGCAGTTGCTCCGAGTCGGAGCGGACCCGGCCGAGCAGGAGGGTCTCGGAGAACATGCGGATCTGGGCGAGCGGCGTCCGCAGCTCGTGCGAGACTCCCGAAACAAAGTCGGCGCGCAGCCGCGACAGCTCGTACTCGCGGTGCAATTGGAGCAACGCGGCCACCACCAGGGTCGCCGTCAAAGCCAATAGCGAGAGTAGCATCGGCACGTTGGAGCGAGGCATCCCGCCGATGGCGAGCTTTGGAGCCACATCGGGGCGGAGCGCTACCTGCACGCGAATCCCACCCATCATCGGGTGCTCGAAGGAGTCCCGCGCGGCGAAGGTGGGCGCATATTGCACCGGCGTACGGTACAGCTCCACGCCGTCCGCCTGCGTGACGATGGCGGAGCTGAACGAGTCCTCCGACACGCCTCCGGTCAGGGCCTTCGGCAGTATCGGATACTGGTCGTTCTCCGCGGTGTACAGTGGCTCTAGAGCGTGGGGGTCTTCCTCGAGTCCGACCACGCGCTGCGACGTCCCCGCCTTGTCGCTCACGACGGTGTACACGATGGCGCGGGGTGTCTGCTCCACCGTCCGCAAGATCGCGCCGACGTGCTCCTTGGGGTCGTATACGGTCCGGCTGTGCACCGGCAGCGTGTCTTGGAGCCATTTGCGCACGAGGGGCGAGGGGGCGGCCCCACCCGTCTCGAGTCGCCCGCTCCGCAGGTCGTAGCGAAACGTGTAGTGAGCGAGCTTGCGGAAGTCCGGTGCGTGCGGCTGCGTGGTCGCGGGCAAACGGCTCGGTGGCGGGAGGGGCATGCTCGGGTCACCCGCCCTGACGCGCATGAGCGCGTCGATCGCCGGCGAGAACGCGTCGTAATAGAAGCTCATCTCCGTCCGGTTGGCGAATCGGGCCGCGGCGAGCCGCGCGTAGTCGTGCAGCACCCGCTCGGCCGTGGCCTTGTGCCCCAGGAAGTTGCGGTACGCTTGGAGTGCGATCGCGCCGGCGAGCGCGAGCGTGAGCAGGAGCAGCGCGGCGATAAAAACGCCGCGGGGGCGCGGTGGGCGGGACGAAGCGCTCATGGTACGCCGGAGAAATGCACCAGATCTAAAGGAGTTGCAAGGTAATTCCGACGCCGGGCGAAGCCGCTCTTCTTGACCGTTTTCTGACACCCGCCGTTATCTTGCTGTGGCATGGCATTCTCACTCACCAGTCCCGCGTTCGCGGACGGGGCCGCGATCCCGGTGCGCCACACTTGTGATGGGCCCGATGTATCGCCCGCGCTGTCGTGGAGCGGCGCGCCGGCCGGAACGCGGTCGTTCGCGTTGATCATGGACGATCCCGACGCTCCCGCGGGGACGTGGGTGCATTGGGTGCTGTACAACCTCCCCGCCTCGACGACGGAGCTCCCCGATTCCGTCGCGAAGGTCGAAGCCCTGGACCTGGGTGGCGCCCGTCAGGGGCGGAACGATTTCCGTCATCCTGGCTACGGCGGGCCCTGCCCGCCGCCGGGCTCGGCACACCGCTACTTCTTCAAGCTGTATGCGCTCGACGCCGCACTGGAGCTGCGGCCCGGAGCGCAAAAGCACGAGCTCGAGGCCGCGATACAAGGTCACATGCTCGCGATGGCGCAGCTCGTGGGGACGTACGCGAGACGGAAGCGATGAGAGGCTGGTTGGTCGCTGCGGTCTGCGTGGTCGCGTTCGCGGCTCCCGCTGCGCCGCCGTTCTCGGTCGTCGTCCTGACACCCGAGCTGCGCGGCGCCATGAGCGCGATCTGGGTCGAGAACAACCGTCATTGGGACGAGCTGGCTGACCAGAACACCCTCACGCAGCTGCTCGGCACCGGCAAGCCGACGCAGCGTGAGTATCTCGGCTGCCTCGTGGGGGAAGTGGCGCGTGACTCCTTGTTCGTTCGCCGGCTGGTGGAAGCGGCGGACCTGAGGCAGCTGCAGTTCGCCGTGACCGGGAACTGCGATGGCGTCAATCACCTCGTGGGCGCCTTTCACACGCACCCGTACCGCGCGGATTCGGCGGGGCGCGCGGTCAAGGAGCGCGGCTTGTCGCCGCTCGATCTGCGTACGTTCGCCGCGCGCCCCGACCTGATCACGATGGTGATGTGGGACGTGGACTCGCTCGACGCGGCCGCGAAAGCGGCCGACGGTCGCATTCACCATCCCGTGCCGCTGGCTATCCGTTAACGGGCCGGCAGCACCTCCGCTTCGAACGTCCCCGTCAGGATTCGCCCCGCGCGTTTGACCTGCACCCAGATCCGGTAATGGCCGGGTTTGGGAAAGGCGTACGGGAAGGAGATCACACCCGACGTCGCTTCACCCATGGCTCGTGTCCCCATTTCCATTGCGGTGAGCCGCGCCCCCAACCGTCCCCGAATCGTATCCCCTGGCTGGCGCAGCGCGAACGTCTGGAGCGCCGCGAGTGAGACCGTGCCGGCGGGATGGAGGTGGACGAACACGGCGCCGTCGTCCCGGGTGAGCATCGCGTGACCCGCCATGCCCATGTAAGGCTCCAGCCGCGCCGGATGGCCTGATGGGTCGGTCACCACGAAGCGCAGCGGCGCATCGCGGTCCACCACGATCGGCGCGGGGCTCCTGTCCCAGATCATGGTCGAGCCGTCCGCGAGAGCCGCCGCAGTTAGGCGGGCCGGCTTCCCGTTGCTCGCCGTCCAAGCGTCGTCGGGATCCGACGGCCGCCATCGGACCACTGGCGCCCCGACGGCGACGGTCGACACTAGAGTCTGCGCAAGACCGCTCTCGTGCACGATGTCGGCGTAGATGCGGTAGCGTCCCGGCGGGAGCGGCGGCAGGGCGCTCTCGAAGATCATCGAGTCGAGCGGCGCGGGATGCAGGTGGGCGAACACGTCGACCGTGGAGTCACGCACAAGGAACAGATGCATCAAGTGCCCATGGTCGGGCACGAGTGGTGTCCATTGTCGCTTGGGGTTGGTCCAGGAGGTGTCGTCGATGTCAAGACGCAGCACGGGGCCGCCGGCGGTCGCTCGCACGCTGGCGGTCGCGTGCGGCGGTCGATACAGCCCCGTGCGGTACGCGGCGTCCACGGCGTTCCACCAGGCCCGTGCTCCCAGCAGGGCGAGCGCGAGCAGCACGGTTGCCACGCCCATCGCGACGCGGCCGCGAAGCGCGCGTCGAGGGTCGGGTGGAACGCCGGGCTCGAGCCCGCTTTCTTTCACGGCGGCCCCGATGAGCGTGATGACGCCGATGAAGAGGAACGCGCCGAGTGCCAGCAGCGCCGAGCCTAACGCGTTGTCCAGCGCGAGCCGCCGGGTCGCGACGGCTATCACGGGCACGAGCGCCGTGCCCGACCCGGCCGAGCCGTCCACGGTGACCTGGACGCCGTAGGATCCGGCGGTCATCAGCCAAAGCGCCGCGCTGTACAAGGTCGAGTCGCCGCGTACGCGCTCCGCCACGTCCGGCGGTGGCGGGGCGGCGGTCTTCGGGTCCCAGAACACAGGCAGGACGCGCACGCGCCGTACCCCCAGCGGCGCGAGCACGCGCACGGTGATCTGGGCGAGCCCGGGGACCACGCCGGGACTGCGCACGATCACGCGGACGAGGTAGGGACCCGCCGCTCCCTCGAAGTACGTATCGGGACTGCCAACGTGCGCGAATGCGACGAGCGCGATCGCCCCGACGAACGCAAGCCGCGCGCTCCGACGCGTCATCGCCGGAGCCTGGCCATCCAATTCCCCCACCATAGCCCGATGCGCGCCGACGCGATGGCGATGACGGCGGCGATGCCCAATGAGATCGGCGTCACGGGGTTGATGTCGGCACGCCAGAAGCGGTAACGCCACGGCCCTAAACGGATCGAGTAGTCCCATTGGTCGACGCCGAAGAAAAAGTTGCGAGCATGAGGGCTCAGGAGGAACTCGGCGAAGAACCACTGGGTCACGAAGAACGCTGCGAGGAACACCAGCCCGAGCACCGCCGACAGCCGCCAGTCGCGATCCCGACCCAGGCGCCGCATCGAGAGGTCGACCGCCACCGCAGGGACGACGAGCAGCAGCGGAAACGGCGGCGGGATGAGGTGCGTCACCGGGTTGAACACAGGGGCGAGCCGGGGTGTCGCGGGCGCGAGCTGGAGGATCCAGATCAAGAGCAACGAAAAGGCGATGTAGCAAGTGGCGGCCGTCGTGGCGGGCCAGGCGAGTCTGACGCCGTGCCCGGCCGCGACGAGCAGCAGAGGCACGGCGCCCGCGGCCACCTCATAGTACAACGCGTTGTGGGCGAGGTTGGGGAAACCGATCTGCTCGATCCCGATCGTCGCCACGTTCTGGAGCAGAATCGCGATCACGAACGCGGCGAGCAGTCCGTAGAGGCGCGGCGGGGCGCCGGCGGTGACGCGGTTCTGGAGCGAGAGTACCAGGAAGAGTGCGCCGAGCTGAATCGCCCAAATCCCGAGCGCGAGGATCACGTGCGGGGGCGAGAGCACCTTCACGTCGAGCCCGTAGGCGTTGTGCCACCAGTTGTCGAACGGGGCAGAAGTGATCATCGCGAAGGCGCCCCAGATGCACACCCAGGCGCCGAACGGTCCACGAAATCCCCAGAACCCGACGCTCGCGCCGCGATGCGCCGGTGTGCCCACGAGCGTGGTCCGGAGCACCAGCCAACCGCACGCGGCCCCGGCGAGGACGCCGCCCAAATAGATCGCCATATGGGCGGGCGTCCAGAACGTGTCGCGCCCGATCGAACGGTGCCAGGAGATGTCCCACATGACGCCGACCTGCGCGCTGGTGGCGGCGACCAGTGCTGCGGCGACATACCAGGGCAGCCGAGCCGAGCGCTCGCTGCTCGTGACGCTGGGCGACGTGGCGCCGACGGAAAGGCTCATCGCGACTCCTGGCGAGGGCCTGTTTCGGGGGGGGGGTGGCATTATCGGCCGTGGGCATACTTGAGCGCGGCCTCGGTCCGATTCTTCACGCCCAGCTTCGAGAACAGGTGCTGCACGTGGAACTTCACGGTGTTGTCGGAGAGGCCGAGTCGCTCCGCGATCTCGGGGTTGGTGAGTCCCCCCGCGACGAGCGCCCACACCTCGCGCTCGCGCGGGGTGAGGTCGCCCGGCGCACCGGGGCGGCCCTCGATCCAGCGGCGCGCGGCCTGCGGAAACACCAGCTGCCCCGCGTGGACCTGGCGGATGGCCGTCAGCGTCTGCTGGGGTGACTCCGTCTTGAGCGCCAGGCCCTCGGCGCCGGCGTCGAGGGCCGAACGGAGCGATTCGCCGTCGTTGTACGCGGTGAGGACGAGCACCTTGGGGCGGACCGGGCGATTGCGCAAGGCGGCAATCACGGCCGTGCCCTTGATGCTCGTGAGCTCGAGATCCAGCACGACCACGTCGGGCTTGTGCTGGTCGACCAGCTTCAGCACCTCGGTGCCGTCGGTGGTCGAGGCAGCGACCTTGATGTCCGATTCCCCGTCGAGCAGCGCGCGCAGCCCCTCGAGGACGATCGCGTGATCGTCCGCGAGCAGCACCCGGATCACGTGCCCACCTTCATTCGGCCGGTAACGTGACCGTGAGCGAGGTGCCCCGGCCCGGCGCGCTCTCGAGCGCGAAGGTGCCGCCGAGCATCGCCACGCGGTCCTGGATGCCGCGCAGCCCAAAGTGGCCGCCCTCCACGCCGACGTCCTCCTCGCTCGCCAGCACGCGTTGCGGGTCGAAGCCACGGCCGTCGTCCGACACGGTCAACGCGATCGCGCCGCGGCGCCGCTCGACGGTCACGCGCTGGCGGGCCGCGCCCGAATGGCGGTGGCCGTTGGCGAGCCCCTCCTGGAGGATCCGATAGATCGCGATCTTGGTGGGCAGGGCGCAGTCCCCGAGATCCTCACGCATCTCGAAGTCCACCCCCTGGTTGGTGAGGGTCTCGTGCTGGACCGCGAGGCCTTCGATGATCTCGCCCAGCGCGCGCCGCTCGAACCCGGGCGGCCGGAAGGCGCCGATGAAGTTGCGGATCTCGGCCAGGGCTCGCTCGAGGAGGCCCACGGTCCGTCGGACCCGCTCCGCCGAGGCCGCATCGGCTGCGAGCGCGCGCTCGAGCGCCTGGAGCTGGGACAGGGCGGCGAAGATGTCCTGCACGGGCCCGTCGTGCATGTCGAGCACGATACGCTGCAGCTCCCGCTCGCTCGTGGCGAGCAGCCGTCGCGAAGCGGCCTGCGCCTCAGCGTCCTGAGGCGCCATTGGCGCTCACGACGTACGCCTCCATCGCGAAGTACTCGGGGAGGCCCAACCGGTCGGCCCGGGCCGCGGTCTCCAGGTTGCGCGCCTCGACCCGCTGCCAGAACTCGCGTTCGTCGTACGCACCGGGAAACGGGGCCGTGTCCTTCTGGGACTGATGCTTGAAGATCGCCATGATCTTGGCCCGGAGCTCGTCCTGCGAGAGCGGTACCAGCACGTCCGCCTCGGTGAGCGACCATTCCTGCCAGGCGCCCCGGTACAGCCACACCTCCGATCGGCTCCCGGCGTACTGGTCGAGCGCCTGGGCGATGGCTGCCTGGCACATCCGGTGCGTGCCGTGCGGATCGGACAGATCGCCGGCGACGAACACCAGGTCGGGGCGAGTTTCGGTGACGAGCGCGAGCACGATGGCCACGTCCTCCGGTCCGATCGGGCGCTTGCGGACCTCGCCGGTCCGGTAGAACGGCAGGTTCAGGAAGCGCGCCGCAGTGCGTGGCAGCCCCACCGATTCCAGCGCCGCGATCGCTTCCGACTCGCGGATCACGCGCTTGAGATCCTGCACCACCGGCAGATCCACGTCGCCGGGCGCCTTGCGCTCGAAGCTCGTTTCCACCTCCGCGTGTACGCGCCGCACCGTCGGCCGGTCGAGCCCGAGGCTGTCCGCTGCCCGCTCGACGAAGTCCAGGTGGCGCCGCACGTCGTGATCGAACACCGCGATGTTACCGCTCGTCATGTACGCCACGACGATGTTGTTCTCGTTCTGCCACAGCTTGCGCAGGATCCCACCCATCGAGATCACGTCATCGTCGGGGTGGGGCGAGAAGACCAGTACCGACTGCCGTGAGGGGAGCTTGTGCCGCCCGCGGATTTTGTCCCGCAGGCGGTTGAACACCACGCCGTTGATCGGTCCGGCCGCCCCCTGACTCGCGAGCAGCGGACTGAGATGGTGCTCCGCATAGTCGCGGGCCGTGAGCTTGAGGATCGCCTTGCCGGTCTGCTCGGCGAGCCACACCACAGCGCGCTCGGTCAGGTCCGGCGTCCAATCGACATGGCCCAAGACCCAGGGTGTCTTGATGCGCGTCAGCTCGGCGGCTGCGGCGAGATCGAGGTAGGCGGTCGTATTGGCATGCCCCTGCAGGAACGTCGCGGCCACGTCCTGGGACACTTCCCCTTCGACGGCCCGCGCGACGATCCCCGCCTTGTGCTCGCCGGTGGCGATCAGCGCGATCTCGCGAGCCTCCAGAATCGTGGCCACGCCCATGGTGAGCGCCTCGCGAGGGACGTTGTCCTCTCCGAAGAAGTCCGCGGCAGCGTCCCTGCGGGTCACGGTGTCGAGAGTCACGAGCCGGGTGCGCTGATCCGCCCCGGAGCCGGGCTCGTTGAACCCGATGTGTCCGCTCTTGCCGATGCCGAGCATCTGGAAGTCGATTCCGCCGGCCGCGACGATGGCCTGTTCGTAGGCGGCGCACTGCTCGGCCACGCGCTCCCGTGGGACGCTGCCATCGGGAATGTGGACGTGCTCACGCCGGATGTTCACATGCGCGAACAGGTTCTCCCACATGTACCGGTGATAGCTGTGGGGACTGGTCGACGGCATCGGGTAATACTCGTCGAGATTGAAGGTCACCACGCGCGAGAAGTCGACCTCGCCCGCCTGGTGCCGCCGGATCAGCTCGCGGTAGATGCCGAGCGGCGTGCTCCCGGTGGCGAGACCGAGCACGCACTGCCCCTTGGAGGCCGTCTCCCGCGCGATCACCGTCACGATGTGGTCGGCGAGACGCCGCGCCAGGTCGTCGTGGTCAAGGACGACGACCGTCCGAATGCGCTCGCGGTCGCGTGGCCCCTCGAGTGGGGTCCGGCGCGGGCTCGAGTCGCGCGCGGTGACCTGCGTATCTGGCGTCGTCATGGGGCTCCGGCCGCGGCAGCGGCGATCAGTGATAAGGAAGAATAACGTCCTCCTCGCAGCCCGGCTTGCTTGACGGGTTGTGCGGTACGACGCATATGTAGAGCGTGGGAGTCTCGGTGACCGAACCGGAGCCATTCGTCGAAGGCCGCCGTGAGATCCTACGCCAGGCGAGCGTGGCACTGGGCGGCCGGCCGGTTACGGTGTGGCAGGTCTCGGGGCGGGCGGAGCTCGAGCCGCAGGGGTCCAGCGAGCCGGCGCCCGCCCATCACGCGACCAAGCTGGACGTCGACGCGACGCTGCGGCGCTGGAGCATCCCGATCGTCGAAGGAAGCCGGTGGGTCGGGTGCCGGACCGGCGAGCAGTGGGTGGTCGCGCCGGTCCGTACCCGGCCCCCGGCGCCCCCGCCTGAAGGCCGCGAGCGGCGTAGCCGCGAGCGCCTCACCCTCGAGCTCGCCGGGCTGTGCATCGGCCTGCTCGACCGGCGGGAGCGCGTCGCGGGCGAGGCCGCTCGGTCAGACCCGCTTCAGGACGTCACGAGCCTTCCGGGAATCATCGCGCACGAGCTATCGAATCCGCTAACCGCGGCGCGGGCCGGCCTGCAGCTAGCGATGGAGTCTCTGGGTCGCTGGACGGAGGTAGCGGCCGGGCGTCGGCTCGAGCTGCTCGACGAACTGGCCCAGGTCGTCGACGACATCGATCGCTCCGTGAGCTTCCTGCGGGCCGTCAAGGATCGGGCGCGCGGCACTCTGGCCCGCTCCGAGCGCTTCGACGCGGTCCGCGTGATCCGCTCCTGCTGCACGCTCGAGAGCCGAGTCCTTAAAGAGAAGAAGATCCCGCTGGAATTCGACTCGACCCTCGACCACGTATACCTGACGGGCGATCCCAACGCGCTGTACGACCTCCTCGTGAACCTGATTCGCAACGCGGCCGACGCGAGCGCGGCCCGCCCGGCGCCCATTCGGGTCGGTTTGACGGAAGCGGGAAACGCGCTCCGGTTGACCGTTCAGGACGAGGGGGTGGGCATCGCGGATGTGGAGCGCATCTTCGAGCCCGGCTATACCACCAAGGAGTTCGGTGAGGGAAGCGGCATGGGACTCACGGTGGTGCAGAGCGTGGTCCGCAACATGTTCGCGGGGAGCATCACCGTCCGCTCCACGGTGGGGAGCGGGACGACGATGGAAGTGACTCTACCCATCCCTCCGCAGCGCGCCGCGTATCCGGGGCCCAAGCCCTAGTCAATCCGCCTCGGCGAGCAGCTTTTCGAGATCGAGCGCCTTCGTCTGCATCGCCAGCGTGCCGTCCGGCGCCCGCGGCCATTCGTGCTGCGGTCGATCCCGATACAGCTCCACGCCGTTCCCGTCGGGATCTCGCAAGTACAGGGCTTCACTCACGCCGTGGTCGGCCGCGCCCTCCAGCGGCACGCCTGCCTCGAGCACCCGCCGGAGCGCGGCCGCGAGGGCTCTGCGGTCAGGATAGAGGATCGCGAAGTGATAGAGACCGGTCGTGCCCCGCGCGGGCGCAGGGGCCCCGCGCCCCGCCCAGGTGTTGAGCCCGATGTGATGGTGGTAGCCGCCCGCCGACAAGAACACGGCATCCCGCCCGTAGCGGCTCGTGACGTCGAAGCCCAACACGTCGCGGTAGAACCTCAACGCTCGATCGAGATCCGAGACGGTGAGGTGGACGTGACCGATGCGGGTTTGCGGCGGGATGCTCATGTTTTCAGAACGTTCGGGTGTTCCCCGACACCCCGCTTTGACGTAGCGTCGTAGCATCTTACCGTCGGTTAGATTTCCACGCATGAACTCCACGCCCCGCATCCCCGTTCCAGTCAACGAGCCGGTTCTGAGCTATGCCCCCGCCACTCCGGAGCGGGCCGAGCTGAAGCGCACCCTGAAGGACCTATCCGGCCGACAGCTAGAGATTCCCCTGGTCATCGGTGGGAAAGAGGTGCGGACGGGGAAGACGGTGGACGTCGTCATGCCGCACTGTCATCACCATGTCATCGCCAAAGCGTACCAGGCCGGCCCGGCGGAAGTGGAGCAGGCGATCGCGGCGGCGGGTGCCGCGTGGCACGAGTGGTCGGCCTGGTCGTTCGAGCGTCGGGCCGCCGTGTTCCTCAAGGCGGCGGACCTGCTGGCGACGCGCTACCGGCCGGTCGTCAACGCGGCCACGATGCTGGGACAATCGAAGACCGCTCATCAGGCCGAAATCGACGCGGCGTGCGAGCTCATCGACTTCTTCCGCTTCAACGTGCACTTCGCCGAGCGGATCTACGCCGAGCAGCCGCTCTCCGTCTCCGGCGTGTGGAACTACCTCGACTATCGTCCCCTCGAAGGGTTCGTCTACGCGATCACGCCCTTCAACTTCACGTCGATCGGCGGCAATCTCCCGACCGCCCCGGCGATCATGGGCAACACCGTGGTGTGGAAGCCGGCGGCGACGGCCGTGTTTTCGAACTATTTCCTCATGCGGTTGCTGGAGGAAGCCGGGTTGCCGCCGGGCGTGATCAACTTCGTTCCCGGGCCGTCCGCGCAGGTGTCGGAGCGACTGTTGGCCGATCGTGGGTTTGCCGGAATCCACTTCACGGGGTCGACCGAGGTGTTCCAAACCCTGTGGCAGCAGGCGGCGGCGCACCTGACGTCCTATGCTGCGTACCCGCGGCTCGTCGGCGAAACGGGAGGGAAAGACTTCGTGCTCGCGCACGTGACCGCCGACGTGGATGCCCTGGCGACCGGGCTGGTGCGCGGGGCCTTCGAATATCAGGGGCAGAAGTGCAGCGCGGCGTCCCGGGCCTACGTGCCCGATGCGATCTGGCCCCAAGTGCGCGCTCGCATGCTCGAGATGCTCGCCGAGGTGAAGGTCGGAGACCCCGCCGACTTTCGGAACTTTATGGGGGCGGTGATCGACCGGAAGGCGTTCGACAAGATCGCCGGATACATCGCGGGCGCGAGGCGGGCCAGCGGCGTGAAGATCCTGTTCGGCGGCGGGACGAACGACGCGGACGGCTACTTTATCGAGCCGACGGTCATCGAGACCGAGGACCCCTCCTACCGTACGATGTGTGAGGAGATCTTCGGGCCGGTGCTCTCGGTCCACGTGTACCCGACCGCCCGCTGGCCAGAGACGCTGCGCGTCGTGGATCAAACGTCGCCCTACGCCCTGACCGGCGCGATCTTCGCGCAAGATCGGCAGGCGGTCGAGCAGGCCAAGGAGACGCTGCGCTTCGCCGCGGGCAACTTCTACGTGAACGACAAGCCGACCGGCGCGGTCGTAGGACAGCAACCGTTCGGCGGGGCCCGCGCGAGCGGGACCAACGATAAGGCGGGTAGCCTGCTCAACCTCGTCCGCTGGACGAGCGCCCGTGCGGTGAAGGAGACCTTCGTCCCGCCCCGGAGTTTCACCTACCCGTTCATGGCCGAGTCTTGATCGCGGCGAGCGCCCGCCCGCCCGTCCTGGTGCTTGCGATGGGCGTCGCGTTCGCGCTCATCGTGCTGTCGCTCGTGATCGGGTCGCTCGCGCGCCCCGAGTTTCCGCCCTACACGGTCACCCAGCCGCGACCCACACCGGTGGGCGACTCGCTCGTCGGCCCCGCGACCTACACCGTCGATGCCTCCGCCACCGACCGGTGGCGGCGCTTCGACTTCGCTCGCAACGCGGTCGTGGACTCGGGGCCATGGGACATCGCGCTGCGGCGCTTCCGTGTCGTCGCCGCGCCAGGCGCGGGCATTGTCGACCTTGGCCGCCTGCCGTTCGACTCCGTGCGCGAGCTCCCGGCGGTCGGGTACCTCCCCAATACCGTCGGGTCCGATACCAGCAACCCCGGCATGGGCAAATGGTATGCGTACAGCATGCTCAGCCACCTGCTGACCACGAAGCACCACGTGTACGGGGTCCGGACGGCTGGCGGGAAGTACGCCAAGCTGGAGCTCTTGGCCTACTACTGCAAGGACGCGGGCACGGCCTGCGTGACGTTCCGGTACGCCTACCAGGGCGACGGGACGCGGCGCGTCGCCCGGTAGCGAAGAGCCCCCGGACCTCGAGGGCTCGGGGGCTCGCGGTATCGGCTCGGTTGGCGGCTTACTTCGGCGGCAGAATCTTGAACATCCCCGTGCCGCACACCGGGCACACGCCCTTCAGCGCGGGACGGCCATTGGCCATCTTCACCTGCTGCGCATTGGAAATCTTGCGCTTCGCCTTGCACTTCACGCAGTAGCCCTCATCCGCGGCCATCGGGGCTTTTCCACCCTTCGCCATTGCGTTCCTCCGTTCGGGGGCAGGGCAGGGGGCGGGGTGCAGCGGCTGCGGTCAGGGGCGGCTCCCCCCGGTTCACCCCCGCCCGGGACGGTGACAACATAATACCCCCTGCTTAAATCGTGGGAGCGGGACCTTGAGGCGGGGCGTCCGAGAAGCCATTGCGCTTGTGAGTTCCGTCACAAAAGGGCTTGGTTGCCGAGCCCCCACAGCGGCACAGGACAACGACTTCCGCTGGGCGACCGTCCTTTTTAGGGGGCACCGGCAGCTCCCGGCCGTCGGGGGTCACGATTCTCACTGGACCCTCCACGACTAGGGGTCCATTGCGCTTGGGTGTGATCCGAGTAACAGGTCCCGAGGCAGCCGCCGGGAGCGTTGGTGAGGCCATGTCGTCAACTATAATGGCATCGACGGAGGGCGCCAAACCTTTGCCTTTGGTCTAGGGTATCTTCCACGGCGCTCTCATGAAGTCCCTGGCGTTGCTCGCGTTGTCGTCGCTCACCTTGGCCTGCGTCTCGGAGCACGGGCCGCTCACGAACCGGATGGCGCAGTCGGCCACGCCCTACTTGGCCCGAGCTGCGCGGCAACCGGTGAGTTGGCAGCCGTGGGGACGTGACGCCTTCGCCCTGGCGGCCCGACTCGACCGGCCGGTGCTCCTCTATGTGGGTGCGGAGGATTGCCGCTGGTGCGGGGTCATGGACCGCGAGGTGTACGGCGACGCCACGCTCGGCGCCATGATCGACTCGCTGTTCGTTCCAATTCGGGTCGATCGGGACGAGCGGCCCGACGTGGCGCAGCGCTACGCGGCGGCGATCCATTTGCTGTCGGGCTTGCACGGTTATCCGATCACCGTGTTCCTGACTCCGGACGGCTCCGCCTTTTTCGGCGGCACCTACTTTCCGCTCGACGATCCGGTCACCGGCCGCGGCCTGAAGCAGCTGTTACCCGACGTTGCCCGGAGCTACCGCGGCCACCGTACGTCGATCCTGCGACGCGCCGAGCTGATCCGCCAGCGCTCGCTGGGGGGAGTGGCGCCGGGGAGGGGAAGGGGGGGGACGCCGGGGCCGGGGGCCGCACACGCGACGCGATTGCAGCGCGAGACGGAGACGGTGCGAGCCGCCGTGGAGGCGGCGACCCGGAATCACGTCGAACGTGCGAGCGTGCGCTATGCCCTGGCGGCCGACCTGCTGCTCGTGACGTACGCCCGCACGGGCGACTCGAGTTATCTCGCGCCGGCGCGCGGCCTGCTCGATTACCTGATTGACTCCGCGAGCGCGGCGCTCGCGGCGGGCGCCCGCGACGATCCGCCGGAGCTCGTGCGCGCCGCGCTGCTGCGCGATCTTGTCACCGCCTGGGGCGCCACGGGCGAACCGCGTTACTGGCAGGCGGCTCGCGAGATCACCGGACGGCTCACCGGCGACCTGGCGAGGACGGCGGACCGGACGGTGTTCGCCGACCGCGACGCGTATGTGATTGGCTCGATCCTCGACGGTGCGGCCGCGGTGGGCGATTCGGGGAACATGACCCGTGGGCGGGCGGCGCTCGACACGCTGTTGCGACGCGTGTACGCTAGCGGCCGCGCCGTGCGGCATGCCGTGGGCGGAATGTCGCCGCTGCGAGCGCTGTTGGGGGACCAAGTTCAGGTGGCGTGGGCGTGTCTTGCGGCGCGCGATGCCGGGGGCGAGCCGCGCTACCTCGACGTCGCCCAGGACCTCGCGCGTGTGTTGGACCGGGACTTCGCCGACTCGAGCACGGCAGGGTACTTCGAAGCCGCCGCGATGGATCCGGCCGCACCGGCACTGGCGGACCGCGCGAAGCCCGTGTTCGACGACCTGCTCCCGAGCGGCAATGGCGCCGCGGCGCGCATGCTGCTGCGACTCGCCCGCGCGAGTGGAGACGCACGCTATCGCCGGCGCGCCGTGATGACGCTCGACGCGGTGGCCGGCGCGGCGGCGGGCGAGGGGCTGCGCGTTGCGGGCTATCTCGCCGCGGAGCAGGACCTGCTCGGCGACCGCTGAAGTTCCCCCGTTCCCGTTCGCGACATTGCCGCACCAACCGCCCCTGGCGTTTTGCATGCATTGCGTGCTAGCGTGACGCCCTAATCTCGATGCAGGTCCTATGGATGTAAGGGCGGCGCCCTCCGACGCGGAGATCGTAGCGTGCGTGCTCCGCGGCGATACCGAGGCGTTTGGCATCGTGATCCGCCGCTACGAAGCGGGGCTCCTGCGGTTCGCCACTCGCATGCTGGGAAGTCGAGATGCCGCCGCCGATGCCGTTGCGGAGGGCTTCGTGCGCGCCTTTCGGCATCTCGCGAGCTGTCGCGACACAGCGCGACTGCGCACCTGGCTGTACCGCATCGTGGCGAACCGATGCAAAAGTCATCTGGCGCGGCGCTCCGTCGCCGACGTCCCGCTCGACGACGCGCCACCGGTAGCGGATCCGTCCGACGCCGAGAGCGCGCTGGAGCGGCGCGAGCAGGTCGCCCTCGTGGAACGCGCGCTAGCGCGGCTGTCGCCGGACAAGCGGGAAGCGTTCGTGCTGAAGCACGTGGAGGGGATGAGCTACGAGGAAATCGCCGCGATCACCGGGGAGCGGATTCCGACGCTCAAGATGCGGGTGCACCGCGCGCGCGAAGCGTTGTTGAAGGCGCTGGAGGAGCAAACATGAACACGATCGACCCGAGGATCCATGAGGTGCTAGATGGAGTGCTGTCAGCGGACGTCCTGCCGCCCGGCGGAGGGGCAGAGCGCGCCGTACGGCAAATTGCGGCGGTGGCGGCGGTGCTCGCGGAGCCCGTCCCCCGTGCGAGCGTCGAATCGCGAGTCATGGCCGAGGTCCGTCGTCCGGCGCCCAGCGCCGTGCGGCGGCTGATACGCTGGATCGTGACGCCGCGGGCGATCACGTTCCGAATTCGGCCGGCGTGGAGCCTGGCATTCGCGGCGACCGTAGCAGCGCTGACGGTGTTCGCCACCGGCCCCTGGGAGAAGGGGGCGACCGTCCTCGGCGAGCATGAAGGAATCGCCCAGTTCGTGGGGCGGTTCCCGGGTGCGCAGTCGGTGCACGTCGTAGGCTCCTTCAACGACTGGCGGTCCGGCTCCATCAGCCTCGAGGATCGCGACCACGACGGCGTGTGGCGTGCGATCGTCGTGCTGCCCGCCGGCACCTACGAGTATATGTTCGTGGTCGACGGCGAGCGCTGGGTGCCTGACCATCTCGCGGAGCAGGTCGTGGCGGATGAGTTCGGCCGCGAGAACTCGGTGATGATCGTCCGGCCGACGCGCCGATGAAGCCCGCCCTCCTCACGGTCCCGATCGTCGCGCTCCTCGCGGGGCCGCTCGCGGCCCAGTCGGTACGTAATCGCCTGGCGGGCCGGATTCCGAGCGCCGCGGTCCCCGCCGTCGACTCCCTGGTTCAAGTCGCCCGACAGGAGACACTCCCGACCGAGCCGCTGGTCCAGAAGGCGCTCGAGGGAGGGGCGAAGCAGGTCCCGGCATCGCGCATCGTGGCGGCGGTAGCGGCGAGCCTCGGTCAACTCCGCGACGCGCGCGATCTCCTGGTGCAGGCCGGCGACCAGGCACCACCACAGCCCGCGGAGGTGACCACGGTCGCCTGGGCGCTGCGGCGCCGCCTGCCCGCACCCGTGGTGTCGCGGGTGGTGGCAGCGCTTCCGCAGCCGCCGCGCGCTTCGGCGCTGCACGCCGTCGCCGACCTCGTCGCCCATCGCTTCGAAGTCGATACGGCGACGGATCTGATCATCGAGGCGATCCACCAGGGGCTGCGTGGTGAGCGGCTGCTCGACGTATCCACGGCGGCCGTGCACGAATTGCAGCGGGGACACACGCGCGCCGAGGCGGCCGGCATCGTCTGGCGGGAGCTGCCGAACGTACCGGCCGCCCCGAAGCCCACACGTGGCACGGTTGCCCGCGCGCGGCGTCCCGAGCCGCCCGTTTCACAGTGAATGGCCACTGTCGCTGATTGGAACGACCTGAATAGGCTGTCGGCCATGTGACGTGGTGGGGACGAAGTGGGTCTCAAACGTGAAGCGGGCCAGGGTGGCCCGCGGTATCCCTCCCGGAGGTATCAAGACATGATCCGTCGTACCCTCCTCGCGCTGTCGCTGCTGGCCGCTCCCGCGATCGTGATGGCACAGCAGCCGTCGGCGATGCAGGGTCAGGCCCCGGCGGCCGACACGTCGAAGGCTGCCACGTCCAAGGGCAAAGCCAAGAAGGGCAAGAAGATGCACGCCAAGAAGCCGGCGGCGAAGCCCGCGACGAAGGACAGCACCAAGATGAAGCCGTAAGCAGGTGTAGGCTACGAGGTGTAATCGGCGTTGATCCGGACGTAATCCGGCGTCAGATCGCAGGTCCACACCACCGCCTCCGCGCGACCCAGTCCGAGGTCGATGCGGAGGCGGATCGTTTTCTCCTGGAAGATGGCGCGCGCGCGCGCCGCATCCGGATGCGCGGTCGCGCCACCGGTGGCCAGGGTGAGCCAGTCGCCGTCCGCCGCCGCCTGGAGCGACAAGCGCTCCGCGGCGAGCGAGACGCCGGCGGCGCCGGCGGCCGCGAGGATGCGCCCCCAGTTCGGGTCGGCGCCGTAGATCGCCGTCTTCACCAGGGTCGAGCGGGCGACGGCCCGTCCCACCTCCCGAGCGGCGGTCTCGCTCGCGGCGCCGACCACCGAGATCTCGACCACCTTGGACGCCCCTTCGCCGTCCGCGACAATCGCGAGAGCCAGGGAGCGCGCCACATGCTGTACGGCGTCCTCGAACAGCTTCCAGAGCGCGTTATCCCGCGCCGGGTCGATCCCGGCTGCGCCGCTGGCGAGCAGCAGGGCGGTGTCGTTGGTGCTCGTGTCGCCGTCCACTGAGATGGCGTTGAAGCTGCGGTCGGCGACCCGGCGCAGCAACGGCTGCAGTGTCGCGGGCTCCGCCGCGGCGTCGGTGGTGAGTACCGCCAGCAACGTCGCCATGTCGGGATGGATCATCCCCGACCCCTTGGCGATGCCACCAACCGTCACCATCCCGGCGGGTGTTTCGAAGCGCACCGCGCAGTGCTTCGGCCGCGTATCGGTGGTCATGATGGCCCGCGCGGCATCGGCGCCGCCGTCCGGCGCGAGCCGCCCGGCAGCCTGACGCAATCCGTCCGCCACCTGTGCGACGGGCAACGACACGCCGATCACGCCGGTCGAGAGCACGAGGGCGGTGCGCGGGGGGAGGCCGCTCGCCTGCTCTGCGGCTTGCGCCATGGCGCGCGCGGCGGCGAGCCCGGGCGCGCCGGTGCAGGCGTTCGCGACCCGCGCGTTCATCGCCACCGCGCGGATCCGCCCGGGTCGCTCGGCGAGGAGGTCGGCGTCGTAGATCACCGGCGCGGCGCGCAGCGCGTTCTTCGTGAAGACGCCGGCGGTAGCGCAGCTGGTGGCGCTGACGAGCAAGGCGACGTCGAGGGCGCCGTCGGGTTTCAGGCCGGCGTGCGCGGCGGCGGCGGTGAAACCGCGCGGCGACGTCACCGAGCCGTCGGGAATCTCCGCGAGGGCGGAGGGCATCGACGGGAAGATAGCCCGCGCGTGTCGCTTGTGTAACCGCCCGGGCCGTCGTATCATAGCACAACCTTCCCGGGAGGCCCGTTCGATGTCGGAACCGTTCTTGAGCTCCGACGACTACGACGAACGCGCGCATCAACTCTACAACGACTCACGATACGACGAAGCGATTGACACCTTGCGAGAGGGCTTGGGGCTGTATCCTCACGCCGTCGAGCTGCACGTAGGCTTAGGCTACGCCCGGCTGGCGCGCGAGGAATACGCGTGGGCCCGCCAAGCGTTCGAGGAAGCGGTCGGGCTCGATCCCGAGCACGAAGACGGGCTGGCGGGGCTGGGCGAGGTGCTGCTCAAACTCGGCGATAAGAGCGGCGCACTCGGCTGCTTCGATCGCATCCTGGCGCTCGGCTTCCGCGAGGATCACGATCTCATGCTGCAGATCGGTCGGGCGGTATTTCGCGAGGGCATCCTGGACCAGGCGCGCCGCTTTTTCGAGCTCGCGGTCACCGGGCATCCCAATTCGGCGGAGGCGGCCGCGTGCGTGGGCTACGCCGCCCACCGCCTGGCCGACGAAGGCGGGGCGCTGCACTGGCTGCGCCGGGCACTCGAGCTGGACCCGGCGCACGCCGAAGCCCGGATCTACCTCGCCAACCTGCTGTACGACCGCGGGGAGTACGAAGCGGCGCTGTTTCACCTCGAGCGGAGCGAGCCGGCCGACCACTTCGACGGGCTCGCCATCTGGCGGCTGATCGAGCTCAAGAAGAGCGTGTACCGGTTGCCCGACGACGATCCGGAGCTCGTCCCCTGGCACCACCGGATCGACGAGCTCGCCGCCGATGCGGATCCGGATGACCTGCTGCTCGCGGAGATCGAGGCGATGGGCCCCGACGGCCAGGTGCGCGATCCCCGGCAGCTCGAGCTGTTCGGCACGCTGCTCACCGAGCTCAAAGGCATGAAGGCGCGGTCAGGGTCGGCGGAGATCCATCGCGTGAGCACGCTCAACGGCGCGAGCTACGTCGGGACGTGGGAAGAGATCGTGCGGCAGATGAAGGACGACGCGGCGGAATGGGCGCGCGGCTCGCTGGAGCAGTACATGGCCGCCGTGGCGCATCGGGGCCGCAAGGAGACCGGCGTCGCGATCCCGGCCACCGACCCGGAGAGCTTCATCCGGGGGAGCGCGGACGCGGGATTGTTACGGATACTGCACTAAACCAGATTGGTGGAGGCAAGGGGAGGTTTGGGGAGGTGAGGGGAGGTTGTTCCGCCGACGTCACAACCTCCCCCGTCCTCCACCAACCTTCACGACCCGTGTCTCAGCTTCACCGCGATCGACAGCGGTCCGTCGCCGAGGGCGATCAGCGTGACCGCGCCCGCGAACAGTAGCCCTTCAACCTCGAAGCCTGCGCCTTTGGGGAGCTGCACGGCGAGGATCGCGACCAGCATCTCGACGGCCATGCAGGCGGCCCAAAACCGCGTGTAGAACCCGATCACGACGCAGATCGCCCCGATCGTCTCCACCACGATGAGGATCACGGCGAAGATCGGCGCGAACGGAAAGCCGATGCCGCGCAGCATCCCCGCGACGCCGCCAACTCCCATGTGGTGGAACTTGTACCAGCCGTGCTGGAGGAAGACCAAACCCACGGCGAGGCGCATGAAGAACGCCGCGTAGGGAGTGAGTGCATTCATGAGTCCTCCGGATGGATGGCGTTGGTGACGGGGCCCCGTCGGCGCGCGTCGGTTCGCACCTCGCGGGCGCCCAACCGCTTGATGATGACGTCCAGGCCCCGCTGGGGCAGCGCGCCACCGCTGCCCGCGATGTCCGCGAAGCACAGGCCGGCCTCGGGCAGGCCGTGCAGGGCGACGTGCCCACCGTGGCACACGAGCGCAGCCGACACGCCGCGCGGGTCGACCTTGACGACCGGGGGATTCGCGGAATTCAAGCCGGCGGCGTTGGCGGCGGCGAGCAGCAGCCCGGCGAGACCCTGCGGGTCGCTCAGGCGCTGCGCCTGGATGCCACCCAGGTCGGCAAAGACGTGCTCGAAGGTCAGATTCAAAACATCGACATCGCGAGGAACGAGCGGAGATTATCGTTCGTCACGCGGAGTCGAGCCGACAGGAGGCGTACCACCGACCAGAGCACCTTGTACGCGATGTCGCGGTTGAAGTCGAGCAGCAGCTCGAAGTCGGAGCGGGCGATCGTGAGCAAGATGCATGAGGTGTTGGCAATCGCATCGGTGGAGCGCTCGGAGCGGTCGAAGATCGCCATTTCGCCGAAACAGGCGCCGGGCTTCAGGACGGCGAGCGCCTCCTCCCCCGAGCCCGGAATCGTGCGCGAGATGCGCACCTCGCCCTCGGAAATGATGAACAGCCGGTTGCCCGGCTCGCCTTCCTTGAACACATACTGCCCGGCGGCGAACTTCTGCTCCCGGCAGACCTCGGACACGCGGGCCAGTTCGCCGTCGTCGAGCTCATGGAAGACGGCGGCTTGCTTCAACAGATTGAGGTTCACGGCACGAAGCTATGACGCACCCGAGGGAGGGGCAAGAGAAACCGTGGATGACGGGGGCGGATTTGTTGACGGCCCTTCGTCTCCCCCTCGCGGCCGCGTTTCTGTTCGTGCATGGACCCGCGGGGCAGCTCGCGCTCGTCGGCGCGGCGGCCGCGTCGGACTTTTTCGACGGCATGCTCGCGCGCCGGCTCGGCGGCTCACGCGCGGGCGCCGTGCTCGACCCGATCGCGGACAAACTGTTCATGGCGGTGGCGTTTCTGACGGTGGGGCGCGCCGGTTTGCTCCACCCGGCGGAAATCGCCGCGGTGCTCGGTCGGGACATCGTCGCCGCGCTGGGGTACCTGGGAGCGTGGTTGTGGTGGCGTCCGATGGTGCTGCCGGCCCGCGCCGGCGGCAAAGTGGTCACCGTCATGCAGCTCGTCACGCTGGTGGCCTGCATCGCGCGGGCGCCGTACGTGCGATCGCTGGCCTGGGCTACGGCTGCGGTGGGGCTGTATGCCATCTGGGACTATGGACGGGCCGCCACACAGGGTGATGCGCAACGTTGACGCTGGGAGGGACGACCGACGTGATGCGACGGCTGTGGCGTGTCGTGCTGCTCGTGACCGGCGCGGCGGCCCCGCTCGCGGCGCAGGAGTTCCATCCGCCGTCAGTGCCTCGTTCGAGAGATCACAGCACCCAGCTGGGTCTCTTTGGATTCGGGGCGCGAGGTGGGATCGACCTGTCCGGCGACACGCAAATGGTGTTCGGCGTCACGCTCGACGCCGGCAACCTGTTCACGTCGCGGCTCCGGATCCGCCCGTCCGGCGAGATCGGCTTCTTCAACACCGAGAACAGCTACGTGGGGAGCGTCGAGGCCCTGTACCGGTTCACCGGTGACGAGCAGTTGGCGACGCCGTACGCCGGCGGAGGCTTCAGCCTGGCGGGGCACCGCTCCTGTGGCTCCGATCCAGGGTGCCCGGCGCTGTGGGTCGACCTCGTCGTGGGCTTGGAGCTCCACTACCGCTCGACTTTCAACTGGCTGCTCGAGTACCACGCCTTGGACGTGTTCCACCACAACCGGTTCTACGTGGGGCTGACCACACGGCGCGGGAACTGACATGGCGGCTACCGTCCCCGAGATCAGGGTCCGGTGGCGGGAGCGATTCCTCTTCGAGGGAGGTCCTCCGGGACGCCCGGCGATTCTCGTTGACGGAGACAGCAAGGCCGCCGTGTCACCAGTGGAACTCCTCCTCGTCGCGGCGGCGACCTGCTCCGCGGCGGATGTCGTGTCGATTCTCGAGAAGCAGCGCGTGGCGCTGCGGACGCTCGAGATCGGCCTGCGCGGCACGCGGCGCGATGAGCAGCCCAGACGCTACACCGCCCTGCACTTCGTCTTCACGCTCGCGGGCGACGGGGCCGACGAAGTCAAGGCGCGCCGCGCCATCGATCTCTCCCTCCAAAAGTACTGCTCGGTCGTTGCGTCCCTGGCCCCGGATATCCGCGTCACCTACGACGTGGCGCTGCGTTAACCCCGCCGGCGTGGCGATCTGGCTCGCGCTGGGCGCGCCCGGTCTGCTGCGCGGGCAGGGGCCCCATGCGACCGAGCTCGGTGTCGGTGCCACCGTGGTTCTGGCACGGCGCGCGTTCTCGGGCGCCGAGCTCGGCGTCGCTCGACGGCCTGGCGGCCAGAGCCGCTTTGCGCTCACGGCTGCCGGGGGGCACTACGAGGGAGCCTTCGGAATGCGCGTCGAGGCCACCGGGCAATTCCTGCTGGAGCCGGGCGACCGGCGCGGCGCCGGGCCGTACGGTGGGCTGGGGTTGGCGTTCGTGGGCGCGGACGGCGCACGCGGGGCGAGCTACCTCACGGCGTTGGTGGGCGTCGAGGCGGCCCCCGGCGCACGCGGAGGGTGGTACGTCGAGCTGGGGCTGGGCGGTGGGGTGCGGATTGCGGCGGGACGGCGGCTTCGCCGCTTTCCCTCGTCGTGGTAGCGGCAGTCTTCAGGCGGTCGCGCCCACGGTGGCGCTGCGGCCCACCACGGGCCGGCAGTACCGCTCGCCCAGCACGCGCAGGTCCGTCAGTTGCTGCTCCGTCAAGCCGTCATACCGCTCGGCGAGATAGAGCATCGTGTCGTCGAACCACTCCTTTTGGTGCTCGGGGGCGGCTTCGAGAACGCCGCAGCGCAGGATGTGGGAGAACAGCTCGTCGCGAGCCTGCTCGAACAGGGTGGGTGTGGACAGTCTGCGGGGTTCCGAACGTTTCTTCGCCATGCGTGACGTGCTCCTCTTGTGGGACCGGGAACAGTGGGGGGCCGGTTGGCGGCTCGCCAGCAACGCCGCAACAAACGGCGCAGCAATGTAATAAGGCGCTTGGCACCGCGCAAAGGGCGGTTACGCCTATCGCTGCGCGTGTTATCATCAAACTGGGAACAAATGGGGTGACGGGGGCTTCGGGGGGCGACGGACTGGCAGGACGACGAGTCAGGAAGGCGGGCACAATGAGCGAAGAGATATACGGACCGGACCGTGCCAAACGGCTGGTCGCCATGCTGCGCGCGCTCGCCGAGCGCATTCAAGCGCTCGACCGCGCGGGGCAGCTGCTCGAGCGAGGCCCGGAGCTGCAAAAGCTCCTCGGAAACGCCCGTAGCGAATTGTTCCACTATGAAGTCCGGCTGACATACGAAACACCGGAGGTCGCCGAGAGCCGCCGGATCGTCGAGGAGGCGGAGCGAGCGGGAGACGCGACACCCGGATTCGACGAGGACGAGGACGACGAACCGTGGCGGAGGGCCCGGGACGAATGAAGCGGTTCTATGTGTTGCTCGCGACGGTGGCGGTGGTGGGCGGTGGGGCGATCTGGTACTCCTCGCAACGGAATTCCCCGCCGGCTCCGGCCGCGGTGCCCGTACCGGTGGCGACCGATGGGTTCCGCGGGTACACGCTGGGGGCCGCCACCGCACCCGTCGAGGTCACGGAATACTCCGACTTCGAGTGCCCGTTCTGCGCGTCGTTCGCCACCGTGCAGATGCCCGTGGTCCGCGAGCAGCTGATTGTCCCCGGAAAGCTGCGGTGGCGCTTTCGGGACTTCCCCCTGCCGAGCCACCGGTACTCGCGGTACGCCGCGCTGGCCGCGGAGTGCGCCGGCGAGCAGGGCAAGTTCTGGGAGATGCACGATCAGTTGTTCTACCACCACCAGTGGGCCCAGACGGGAGACAACCCGCGCTCGCTGTTCCGCGACTTCGCCAGGTCGGTCGGCGTCGATCTGGACAAGTACGACGCATGCATGGACAGCCAGCGCTACGCCGGGCGCATCGAGGCCAGCGTGCAGGAGGGCGAAGCCCTGGGCGTACGCGGCACGCCCAGCTTCTACGTCAACGGACGCCCGTTTGGGCGCGCGACTTCGGACGACTTCAAGGCGCTCGTCGACAGCCTGACTAAGAAAGCCAAGTGATCCGGCGGCAGGCGATCGTGCTCCTCGCGCTCGTGGGGCTGCTCGTCGCGACCTACCTCTGGCTCTACAAGATCGGCCTGCTCGGCCAGCTGCAATGCGGCACCGGCAGCTGCGAGTATGTGCAAGCGAGCGCGTACGCGGAGCTGCTCGGCGTGCCGGTCGCCTTTTACGGAGTGGTAGGATATGCGGCGCTGCTGGGCCTGGGGCTCGCCAGCGTGCAGCCGAACCTTGTGGCTGATCGTCGGCTCGCGACTCTGCTCGCGGGGTTGGCGACGCTTGGCTTTCTGTTCACCGTCTACCTCACGGGCGTCGAACTCTTCGTGTTGCACGCGATCTGCCGCTGGTGCGTCGCATCGGCGGCGATCATGACCGCCATCTGGGTGCTCGCGGTGGCGGGGCTGCGCCAGCTGGCGCCGTGACGACACCTGCGGAGCCCGCCGCCGAGCCACGCGGCCGCTACCTCGCCACCCTCGCTGTCGCCGCGCTGGGTGTCGTGTATGGCGACATCGGCACGAGCCCGTTGTATGCGATCCAGCAATCGTTCAGCGGGCAGCATGGCATCGCGGTCACGCCGGGCAACGTGCTCGGAGTGCTGTCGCTCGTGTTCTGGTCGCTCGTCATCGTGGTCACCATCAAGTACCACGTCGTGATCATCCGCGCGGACAACAAGGGCGAGGGCGGCGTGCTCGCCCTGATGGCGCTCGTAAACGGAAGCCGACTGGCGCGGGGGCTCTCGCCCCGCCGGATCATGATCGTGCTCGGCATTTTCGGGGCGGCGTTGCTGTACGCGGACGGCGCGCTCACCCCGGCGATCTCCGTGCTGAGCGCCGTCGAGGGCCTCGAAATCGCCAAGCCGGAGCTTGCCACCTGGGTGGTACCTATCACGCTCGCGATCCTCGTTGGGCTGTTCGTGCTGCAGAGCCGTGGGACAGCGCGGATCGGCGCGCTGTTCGGTCCGGTGATGTTTGTCTGGTTCGGCACGATCGGTGTCCTCGGGCTGAGTGAGATCGTGGGGCAACCGACGGTCCTGAAGGCGGTGTCGCCCTATTACGCGCTCCATTTCTTCGTTGAAAACCCGGGGCGGGGATTTGTTGTACTGGGCGCCGTGTTCCTCGTGGTCACGGGAGGCGAGGCGCTGTACGCGGACCTTGGCCATTTCGGTCACCGCGCCATCCAGATCGCGTGGTTCAGCGTGACCGGCCCCGCGCTGCTGCTCAACTACTTCGGGCAGGGGGCACTGCTGCTTCGCAACCCGGCCGCCGCCGAGAACCCGTTCTACCATCTCGCGCCGAGCTGGGCCCTGTACCCGCTCATCGCGCTCGCGACGGTGGCGACCATCATCGCCTCGCAGGCAGTCATTTCGGGCGCCTTCTCCCTCACTCGCCAGGCGGTCCAGCTCGGCTACAGCCCGCGGCTCACGATCGCGCACACGTCGTCACGCGAGATCGGCCAGATCTACGTGCCGGCGGTCAACTGGGGCCTGATGCTGCTCACCTGCGTGCTGGTGCTCGGGTTCCAGACCTCGAGCAACATCGCCGGCGCCTACGGCGTCGCCCTGTCGACCCTGATGCTAATGACGACGCTCATGTTCTACGTGATGAGCCGCGAAGTGTGGGGCTGGAGCTTCGTGCGCGCCGCTGCGGTAGCCGGCCTGTTTCTGTGGTTGGACGTGCTTTTCCTGGCGGCCAACGCGTTGAAGATCCAGTATGGCGGTTGGGTCCCGTTGCTCATTGCTGCGGTCATCTTCACGCTGATGACCACGTGGCGGCGGGGGCGCGAGGTCCTGGCCAAGCGGATGCTGGAGAAGACGGTGCCACTCAAGATGCTGCTGGCCGATCTCGCCGCGGAGCCGCCGATCCGGGTCCCTGGCACGGCGGTCTTCCTGTACGGCAGCGCCGACGGCACGCCGCCGGCGCTCATGCACAATCTCGCCCACAACAAGGTGCTGCATGAGAAGGTCGTGTTTCTGACGGTGGTGACGGAGGACGTTCCGCATGTGCCGTCGGCGGAGCGAGTGGCGATCAAACGCATCGGGAAGGGATTCCATACCGTCCTGTCGCGCTATGGGTTCATGGACGACCCCGACATCGAGGACGTGCTGGCGTCGTGCCGGGCGAAGACGCTCGACATCCGGACGGAGGGAACGACGTTCTTTCTCGGGCGTGAGACGTTGGTCGCGTCCGAGCGGCCCGGCATGCCCCAGTGGCGCGCGAGCTTGTTCGCGTTCATGTCCCGCAACGCCCTGCGGGCGACCGCCTTCTTCAAGATTCCGGCGAACCAGGTGTTCGAGGTGGGGGCGCAGGTGGAACTCTAGGGGCTCGGGACTCGGGGTCAGGGGCTCGGGAATGCGCCGCCAGCCCCCCAGCCCCGAGTCCCGAGCCCCTAGCCCCTAGTCCCTATTCGACTTGCCCAAACTTCGCGATGTCCTCCGGCAACTCTCCTTGCGTCGTCTGGGTTTCCTTGCCTTGCACCATCGTACGGATCTGCTCGACGACGTCGGGGTTTGCGAGGGTCGTCACGTCTCCCACATCCCGGCGATTGGAGATCGCCGCGAGCACGCGACGCATGATCTTACCGGACCGCGTCTTGGGCATGTCCGGCACGATGTAGACGTGCTTGGGTCGCGCGATCTTCCCGATCACCTCCTCGTTCGCCTTGACGACGCGGTCGGTAATCTCCTGGCTTGCCTTCACGCCGGGCTTGACCGCGATGTATACCTCGGGCACCCGTCCTTTGACCTCGTCCTGGACAGGGACGACGGCCGCCTCGGCGACTTCCGGGACCGTGAGACACGCCGACTCGATCTCCTTCGTGCCGAGCCGGTGGCCGGCGACGTTGATCACATCGTCCACCCGGCCGAGGATGCGGTAATAGCCATCGGCCGCCTGCACGGCGCCGTCGCCGCACATGAAGGGCCAGTCACGCCAGTCCTTGCTGCGCGGATCCTTATTGTACTTCGCGTAGTAGGTCTTGACGTACCGGTCGGGATCGCCCCACACGGTCTGCATGATCCCGGGCCACGGATTGCGGATACAGATGTTTCCCGCCTTGCCGGAGCCCTTGGGGACCTCCGCGCCGGTTTCGTCATAGATGACGGGGAAGATCCCCGGAGCAGCAGGCCCGCAGCTGCCGGGCTTCATCGCATGAATCGCCGGCATCGTCGTGCCGAGAAACCCGCCGGTCTCGGTCATCCACCACGTGTCGGTGATGACCGCCTCGCCCTTACCGACTTCGTCGTAATACCACCGCCACGCTTCGGGCTCGATCGGCTCTCCTACCGTGGTCATGGACTTGAAGTGGTAGTCGTAACGTCGTGGTTCTTGAGGACCGAGCTTTCGGAGCATGCGAACCGCCGTGGGCGCCGTGTGGAAGATGTTCACGCGCAACCGCTCCGCGATGCGCCACGGCCGACCGGCGTCGGGAAACGTCGGCACTCCTTCGTACATCACGCCGGTAGCCGCGTTCGCGAGCGGGCCGTAGACGATGTAGGAGTGCCCGGTGATCCAGCCGATGTCCGCCATGCACCAGTACATGTCCTCGGGATGAATGTCGAGGATCCACTTCGAGGTGGCGGTCACGTAGGATAGGTAGCCCCCGGTCCCGTGCTGCACGCCCTTCGGCTTGCCGGTGGTCCCGCTCGAGTACATCAGGAACAGCGGCGCTTCGGCCGGTAGCGCCACGGGGTCGACCTTCTGTCCCTTGTACTCCTTGAGGAGGTCGTTCATGAAGAAGTCGCGACCCGAGACCATCGGCGTCTTGGCGGAATACTTTCCCGGGTACCGCTGCCACACCAACACTTTATCGACGGGTTGCCCCAGCTCCTGTGCCGTGCGTACCGCGATGTCGGCGTTCGCCTTGTGGTCGACCAGCGTGCCGTTCCGCCAGTAGCTGTCCATCGTGATCAGGATCCGGCTTCCGGAATCCTGAATCCGGGAGCCGCACGCGTGGCCGCTGAAGCCGCCAAACACCTGCGAGTGGATGACGCCCAGCCTCGCACACGCCAACATGGTGATCGGCAGTTCGGGGACCATCGGCATGTGCAACGTGACGCGGTCACCCGCCTTGAGACCCAGGTTGCGAAGCAGCACCGCCACCTCGTTCACGCGATCGTACAGCTCCTGATACGTGATCGGGACATCCCGCTCGGCTTCCGGTTCGGGCACGAAGATGAAGGCCGGCTTGTTGGCGTATTGCTTCAGGTGACGGTCGACGCAGTTGTAGCACGCATTGAGCTTGCCCCCCACGAACCACTTCCAGAACGGGGCGTTACTGGTGTCGAGGACTGTTCGGTAGGGCTCGAACCAGGTCAACATGTCGGCGTACACCTTGAAGCAGTCCGGAAAGTTGTCGAGGCGGAACTTCTCGAAGATGCGTGCGTCCCGCATGTTCGCCTGCGCCTTGAACCGCTCGGAAGGCTGATAGTACTCTTCCTCCTTCCAGTGCACGGCGATCTGCGCTTCGCTGACTTCAGTGAGCTCCGCCGGTTTCGTTGCGCGTGCCATGAACGTGTCTCCTCGCCAAGCGCGGACAATGGTCGAAGGCTAAGGTATGCCCCGCCCATCGAGCGAGGTCAAGCGGGCCCTTGCAAACTGCGCTTGAGCCTTCGCTCTGCGGCAGAGCGGCGGGTGAGGGACCTCACTCCCGCTTTGACAACCGGTTGATGCGCAGCAGGTTAGCTGTATGGCACCGGAGTCGCATGGCCCCCAGGCGGCGAACTTCAGGAGCCGACTGTGGAGGAGCTGATGTCCATGTCTACGCGTCCCAACGAGAAAGTCCTGGCCGCACCAGAGGAGCTGGGGCTGGATTCGCGGACGGCGTTCCGCCGCGCATCGACCGAGCTGCTGGAACAGCTCGCGGAGGGCTCGGGACGACTGGTGATCGACTTGTCGGGCACGCGTCAGATCGACAGCGCGGGTCTCGGGGCGTTGATGCTCATTCAGCGGAAGGCCGCCGAGCGGCGGCTGACGGTCTGCCTGCGCGGGGCCAACGAGGAGCTGCGCTTCCTGCTGGTGCTGACCAAGCTGGACGATCTGTTCGAGCTGGAGAGCGGCGCGAGCGCGAGCTGAACCGGTAGACGTCCGGGGGGACCCGCATATATTGGCCCACCTATGGCGGCCCCTCCCCTCGGCCCGCGCCGCAAGGTGCTGTTCGTCGAGGACGAATCGACGCTGCGCCGCACCTACAAGCGGTTCTTCACCGAGCGCTACGACGTGGCGTTTGCAGCGAGCGGCAGCGAGGCTCGCCGGCAGATGGAGCAGTTCTCACCCGAAGTGCTGGTCCTCGATCTCCGACTTCCCGACACCGACGGCGTCACGCTGCTGCAGGAGATCCGCCAATCCCGCCCGTCGCTCCCGGTGATCGTCACGACGTCGTACGTGAGCATGGAGCCGCTCATCAACGTGCTTGACCTCGGGCACTCGGGGTATCTCGTCAAGCCGTTCGACCTGGAAGAGCTCGCCGCGCGCATCGATGCTCTCGGCTGAAGGGCTGCGACATGCCTTCGGGCGCGTGGTCGCGCTCGACGACGTGTCGTTCACGCTGGGGCCGGGACAGACGCTCACGATCTTCGGCCCGAACGGCGCCGGCAAGACGACCCTACTCAAAGTGCTGGCGGGCCTGATCCGTCCGCAGGGAGGGTCGGCGCAGGTGACGGGTGGGCGCCGCGCCATCGGCTGGATCGGACACCAATCGCATCTGTATGGCCACCTGACGGTGCTCGAGAACCTCGTCTTCTGGGCCTCGCTGTACGGTGTGCCCGCCGCCCGCCGTTGGGAGCGTGCGGGCGACGCGTTGCGCCGCCTGGGGATCGGGGATCGCGCCGAGCAGCCGGTGTGGTCGCTGTCGCGCGGTCTGGCGCAGCGGGCGGCGATCGCCAGGGCCCTGATCCACGAGCCCCCCGTGCTGCTGCTCGACGAGCCGTTCACCGGGCTCGACCTCGCGGCGGCGGCGGAGCTCCGCGCCCTGCTCGCGGAGCTGCGGGGGGCGGGGCGCGTCCTCGTCGTGGCGACGCACAATGTGGATGAGGGCGTCGAGCTCGCGACCCACGTGGCGTTTCAGCGGCGCGGACGGTTCGTGTACCTCGCGCCGCGGGAGGAGCGCGGCGCATCGGAGATCGCGGAGGCGTACCGCCGCGCGATGGCCGATGCGTGAGCTGCTGCGGCAGGCCTGGGTGGTGGCGCGAAAGGACCTGCTGCTCGAATTCCGGACTCGCACGGCAATCGTATCGGCCGTGGTGTTCACGCTGCTCGTGCTCACGGTGTTCAATTTCGGGCGCGACCCCACGGCCGTCTCGGCGCTCGACCTCGCACCGAGCATTCTGTGGGTGACGTTCACGTTCGCGGCGATGCTCGCGCTCAACCGGGCGTTTCAGCTGGAGCTCGAGAACCAGGCCCTGGAGGGGTTGCTGATTTCCCCGCTCGACCCCCGCAGCCTGTACTGGGGGAAGCTGCTGGCCAACCTGGCGTTCGTGGCCGTGGTGGAAGCGGTCGGTCTACCGGTGTTCGTGCTGTTCTTCAACGTGGCAGTGGGTGGCGTGCTGCTCCCCCTCGTCGTCGTGATGGCGCTCGCGACGGCGGGCTTTGTCGCGGTCGGCACGCTGTTCAGCGCGATGGTGGTGCGAACGCGATTCGCGGAGCTGATGCTCCCGGTGCTGCTGTTGCCGTTCCTGCTGCTGCCGCTGACGTACGCGGTGCAGGCGACGGCCCAACTGCTCGCTGGCCGTCCCTTGAGCGAGGTGGCGGGCTGGCTTAAGTTGCTCGCCGCCTACGACATCGTATTCCTGGCCGTCGCGTCGTGGCTGTTCCCGCACACGGTGGGCGAATGACGCTCGCAGCGAAAGGTCGCCGGATGACGCTGGCCGGGCTGGTGTTGTTGGGCGGCGTCTACGTCCGGGCTCTGGCGTTCACGCCGGTCGAGCGATTCCAGGGGCCCGCCCAGAAGATCTTCTACGTGCACGTGCCCGCCGCCGTCACGACGGAGCTCGCCGTGATACTGTTGGGACTCGCGGGCGTGTTCTTCCTGTTCCTCAGGGATCCGCGGCTCGACCGCTTCGCCGAAGCGTCCGCGGAGGTCGGCACGGTGTTCGCGAGCGTGGTGCTCGTCACCGGGCCGATCTGGGGCAAGCCGATCTGGGGGACGTGGTGGGCGTGGGACGCCCGACTTACGAGCACCCTATTCCTCTTCTTTCTGCTGGTGGGCTATCAGCTGCTGCGCGGCGCCGTGACCGATGAGGGGCTGCGCGCGCGGTACTCTGCGGTGCTGGGAATCTGCGCGGTCGTGCTTGTGGGATTCATTCATTTGAGCGTCTACTTGTTCCCCACGCTCCACCCCCAACCCATCGTGCTGAAGCCGAGTAAGCCTTCGCTGCCGTGGGAGATGCTGCTCACGCTGCTGTTGTCGTTCGCAGTGTTCGTGATCCTGTACGTCGGGTTCGTGATGCAGCGCTACGCCATCGCGCAACGCCGGGCGGAGGCTGCGCATGGCTGACGGCGTGCCGCAGAACGCCGGGTACCTGGCGGCCGCCTACGTGCTGGTGCCGATGATCTTGATCGCCTACGCCGTGTCGCTGTACCGCCGGACCAAGCCTTAGTCGCCGCGTTTCTCCGCGAACAGCTCGGCGCGCGCCTCCGACAGCTTGGCGAGGCCGTCGGGGACCTGGGTGGCCCAGAGGTGGAGCGCCTCGTCGGCGGCGCGCACGTCGCCTGCTTGGAACAGGGCCTGGGCGTTCAGCCGCAGCGCCTCGGCGCCGGCCCCGGCGGCGTAGGCGCGCGCGAACCGCGCGGCGGCCTCCGCGTGCCGGCCGGCGCGGCGGTACAGGTCGCCCGCCGCGAGGGCCGCGTCGGGCCGCTCCTCGAGCGCGAGCACCTGCTCGTACGCCACCAGCGCGTCCTGCTGGCGAAAGACCATCTGGAAGGCCTCGCCCAAGAGCATCCAGGCGTCGGGGTTCGCGGGGAACCGTTGGGCGGCTTCCTGCGCCGACGCCAGCGCGCCCCAGCGATCCTCGATGGCCCGGCGCAGCCGGACCAACGCCGGGTAGGCTTCTCCCAACGTCGGGGAGAGTGCGCAGCCGAGTTCCAGCCAAAGAGCGGCCCGCCTGGGTGCGTCGCGCTGACAAGCGGCCGCCCGGCGCACGGCGAACCGAACGAGCGCGGAGCGCAGGGAGCGGAGCATTGTAGATTGCACCAATCTATGTCACACGGGCCGCTGCCGCGGGGGGCTGCGGGACGCTCAGGCGGCCCCGCGCTGCCGCTCGCGGGCCGGCGTATCGCGGTGACGCGTGCGCGCGAACAGGCAATGGAGCTGGTGCGCGAGCTCGAAGCCCGAGGCGCCGCTGTGGTGTGCGCGCCCACTATTCGCATCGAAGTGCTGCGCGACCTCGAGCCGCTGCGACGCGCCCTGGCGCGCCTCACCGACTACCAGTGGATCGCATTCACCAGCCAGAACGCCGTGCGGGTCGTGTGCGACGCGCTGCCCCGATGGGGGTACTCCCCGGGCATCTTCGCCGAGACGGGCGTGGCGGCCATCGGCCCGGCGACGCGGCAGGCGCTGTCCGCCCGAGGCGTGCGCGTGGACGTGATGCCCGATGGCTATGTCGCCGAAGCGCTGGTCGCGGCGCTCACGGCGCGGAGCGATCTCGCCGGGGCGCGCATTGTGATTCCCCGCGCCGAGACCGCGCGCGACGCGCTGCCCGAGGGACTGCGTGCGCAGGGCGCCGACGTCGATGTGATCCCGGTCTATCGCACCGTCGCGGAGCTCGGCGATGGCCCCGCCCTCGCGCAGGAGATTCTCGCCGGCCGGATCGATGCCGTGACGCTCACATCCTCGTCCACCGTCCACGCGTTCGTGAAGGCGGTGGGCCGGGACGCGGCGGCCTCCGGGCGGTATCGCGCGGCCGTGATCGGCCCCGTCACCGCTCGCACCGCCCGCGAATACGGGCTCAGGGTGGAGATCGAAGCGCGCGAGTACACGACGGCCGGTCTGATCGCCGCGTTGGAGCGCTACTACTCTGGAACGGAGGAGGGGGGCCAGGCGTGACGGGTGCCATCAGGTTGGGCACACGCGGTAGCAGGCTGGCCTTGTGGCAGGCGGAGTGGGTGAAGGCGACGCTCGCTAACAGCGGCGTGGCGGTCGCGCTCGAGATCATCACGACGCGGGGTGACGCGGAAATCGACCGGCCCCTGCATCAGCTCGAGGGGAAGGGGTTCTTCACGAAGGAAATCGAGGAGGCGCTGCTGGACGGCCGCATCGACGTCGCGGTGCATTCGCTCAAAGACCTGCCCACCAGCCTGCCTGATGGGCTCGCCCTCGCCGCGGTACCGCGGCGAGCTGATGCCGTGGAAGCCCTGGTGACCCGTGGCGCACCCGTCGCGTCGCTCGCCGCCCTGCCGGCCGGCGCCAGGCTCGGGACCTCCAGCCTGCGGCGCGTGGCGCAGGTACGCTACCTGCGACCCGACGTGGCGATTGCGCCGCTCCGCGGCAACGTTCCGACGCGGGTCCAGAAGGTGAAAGCCGGTCGCGACGGGCTGGACGCCGCGCTGCTCGCCGCCGCCGGCCTCGAGCGGCTCGAGCTCGCGGACCAGATCGCGGCCCGGCTCGACCCGTTGGAGGTAATGCCCGCTCCCGGACAGGGCGCCCTGGGGCTCGAGGTGCGGGCCGACGACGCTCGCACCCGCGCGGTGCTCACACCACTCGACGACCTGGACAGCGCCCGGCAGATCGCCGCCGAGCGCGGGCTGCTGGCGGCGTTGGGAGGAGGGTGTCAGGCGCCCGTGGCTGCGTATGTCGGGGCCCGGGGCTCGGGGCCCGGGGCCCGGTTGTTCGGGCGAGTCACCGCCCTCGACGGCTCGGTACAGATCACTGCGTCGGCGGACATCGATGACGCTGACCCCGCGGACGCCGGCGTCCGCGTTTCGGACTTGCTGCGCGCGCAGGGCGCGTCGAGATTGCTCGCCCGATGAGCGCGCAGTTCCCCATCCGCCGCATGCGCCGGCTGCGCCGCACCGCGGCATTGCGGCGCCTGGTGCAGGAGACACACCTCGTCCCCTCGCAGCTGGTATGGCCGCTGTTCGTGTGTCATGGCGAGGGCGTGCGGCGGGACATCGCCACACTGCCCGGGGTGTTTCAGACCTCGGTGGACGAGCTGGTGCGGGACGCCGAGCGGGCTTACCGGCTGGGGCTGGGCGGGATCATTCTGTTCGGCCTGCCAGCGACGAAGGACGCCACCGGTTCCGAGGCGTACGACGAGCAGGGAATCGTGCAGCAGGCGGCGCGGGCGGTGCGACGCGCGGTTCCCGAGCTGCTCGTGATCGGGGACGTCTGCCTGTGCGAGTACACGGACCACGGTCACTGCGGCGTGGTGCAGGACGGCGAAGTGGAGAACGACGCCTCCGTGTACTTGCTCGGCAAAGTCGCGGTGACGCAGGCGCGGGCCGGGATCGACATCGTCGCGCCGAGCGACATGATGGACGGCCGCGTCGCGGGGATCCGTAGAGCGCTCGACGCGGCGGGATTCTCGCGCGTGCCGATCATGTCGTACGCTGCGAAGACGGCGTCGGCGTTCTACGGGCCGTTCCGCGAGGCGGCGGGCTCGACACCGCAGTTCGGCGACCGGCAGACGTATCAGATGCAAGGCACGAACGCCGACGAGGCGATGAAGGAGATCCGACTCGACGTGGCGGAAGGAGCCGACATCGTCCTGGTGAAGCCGGCGTTACCGTGTCTCGATCTAATTCGGCGGGCCAAGCTCGAGGTCGGCTCGCCGCTCGCGGCGTATCAGGTGAGCGGCGAGTACGCGATGATCAAGGCCGCGGCGGCACGTGGGATGCTCGACGAGGCGCGGGCGATGTGGGAGACGCTGTACGCCATCCGCCGCGCCGGCGCCGACATCATCCTCACGTACTTCGCGCCGACGGTCGCGGAATTATTGTAGGGGCGCCCGTTACGACCGCGGGAGCAGCACCGCTTTCCACAGTCCTCCCGCCACACCGCCGCCGATCAGCGGGCCGATCCAATAGACCGCGTGTGCGCTCCATTGCCCCGCCCAGAGCGCCGGTCCGAAGGCGCGGGCGGGGTTCATAATGGCGCCCGTGAAGCCCCCGCCGACCAGGGCGTCGACCAGGATCGCGAGGCCGATCCCGAAGCCCGCGATTCGGGGCGCCTCGGACGACACCGCCGTGCCGAACACCGCGCTCACCAAGAAGAACGTGAGGAGTGCCTCGATCCAGACGCCCTGCATGAACGTCACGTCGCTCGCGAGGCGCGGCGTCCCCACGAGGGCGATCGCCACCGCGATGCGCGGGAGGAGGGCCTTCACGAGACCCGCGCCGGCCACGGCGCCCACGACCTGCGCGCCGATGTACTGCCAAGCGAGCCGGCCGCCGATCTTGTTCGCGATCCACAGGCCGAACGTGACGGCGGGGTTCATATGACCGCCCGAGATGCTCATCGTCATCGAGACGATCACGCCCATCGCGATGCCGTGAGCCAACGCCACGCTGAGGGGACCGACGGCGCTCGAGGCGGGGCCGGCGGCGGCGACCGCCACCACGCTGCCCGCACCCAAGAACACGAACAACAATGTGCCGATGAACTCGGCCGTCAGGGGCCGGAGCTGCTGGGGCATGGCGACGTCCTTGAGGTTGTGGGCCGCGCCAATCTATGTGAATCCGCTCCGGGGAGCTACGCGCGCCGCAGGACGATCGACGCGTTGATGCCGCCGAACCCGAACGAGTTGGTGAGCACGACGTCGGGCGCGGCCGCGCGCCCGTCGCCGCGCAGACAATCGAGGTCGCACGCGGGATCGGGACGCTCGAGGTTGATCGTGGGCGGCAGCCAGCGCCGGTCCATGGCGAGTGCGCAGATCGCTGCTTCGATGGCGCCGCTCGCGCCGAGAGCGTGCCCGTAATAGCCCTTCGTGCCGCTGACGCTCAGCCGGTAGGCGTGGTCACCGAAGACCTGTTTGATCGCCTGGGTCTCCGTGGAGTCGTTGAGCGGCGTGGACGACCCGTGCGCGTTGATGTAGCCGACGTCCGACGGCGCGACGTGGGCGTCCTGGAGCGCCAGTCGCATGGCGCGGGCCGCCTGGCGGCCGTCGGGACGTGGCGCGGTCATGTGGTAGGCGTCGTTCGTGAACGCGTACCCGACCACCTCCGCGTAGATCTTCGCTCCGCGCGCCAGCGCGCGCCCACGCTCCTCCAACACCAGTACCGCGGCCCCTTCGCCCATCACGAACCCATCCCGGCCCGCGTCGAACGGACGCGAGGCGTGCGCCGGATCGTCGTTCCGGGTGCTCATGGCGCGGATCACGCTGAACGCCGCGTAGGTCATCGGCGCGAGCGGCGCCTCGGCGCCTCCCGCCAGCATCACGTCGGCCTGCCCGCTGCGGATCGCGTGCAACGCCTCCCCCACGGCGATCGTTCCGGAGGCACAGCTCATCGCGTTCGTCGAGTTGGGCCCGGTAAACCCGAACTCGATGGCGATGTTGCAGCTCGCCGCGCCGGGGAAGACGGCGAGGGCCAGCGCGGGGTCCAGGCCGCGCGGCCCGGCCTCACGAAAGGCCGGGACCTGCGACTCGGCGAAGGCCACGCCCCCGAGCGCCGAACCCATCATCGCGCCCGCTCGATCCCGATCCTCGCGCGCCGGATCGAGGCCGGCATCGGCGAGGGCGAAGCGCGCGCTGGTTACGGCCAGCTGCGAGAACCGATCGAGCCGCTTCGCCCGTTTGGCGTCGAGGTGGTCTTGCGGGCGGAAGTCGGGGATCTCGGCGGCGATGCGGCTCCGGTAGGGCGTCGGATCGAAGCGGGTGATCTCCCGAACGGCGGAGGTGCGGGCCGCGAGCCCCGCCCAGAGACCGTCGGCACCAGTGCCGATCGGCGTCACCGCGCCGACGCCGGTGACCACCACGCGCCGCTCGCCGTTCTTCACTGGCCGAGTTCCCTCACGCCCGCTCCGCCTCCCGTTTGATCCCCACCAGGGTGCGCGCCGCGATGCCGTGGATGAAGACCGGTCCGATGACGAGACGCGCGGCGAGCGAGCCGATGAGCGGCCACGCCGGACCTGCCCACTGGTGCTCGATGGTCACCTGCACGTCGTCGGGCCGGGTCGCGAGCCGCCACACGACATCCATGCCTCGCGTGATACCCCGGACGTGGCGGTAACGGATTTGGCGCGCGGGGCGGTCGACCCGCATCTCCGACACCCACCAGACGGGATACCGCGCGACGCCGAACGGCCGCCAGGCGCGCATCTCCACGGTGCCGCCATCCGGATGACGCTCGAGGAAGCGGACCCGACGGTAGTGGGGCAGGATACGGGGCCACTGCTCCACATTCGTCGCGGTTTCGAAGACCCGCTCCGCGGGCGCCCGAATCGTGATTTGGTCGACGGTGCGCATGCTGAGTGTTATCAGTCGTCAGTCATCAGTCGTCAGCTGACAACTCAGAACTGAGAACTGACGACTGGCGACTTTCCGGCGCCCACGCCGCGACGACCCGAAACCCGGGCCGGTACCTGGCCACGGCGGACACGCCCGCGTCCCGCAGCAACGCGTCGAACTCCCGGCGCGTGTAGCCCCGCCGCAGCGACACGACCGCATCGTGCCGGGTCGCGCCGCTCATGCCGAGCCCGAGTGACGCGGCCCACGCTCCCACCATCGCGATACGGGAGCGGCGCAGGTCCGCGAGCACGACGGCGCGACGGGCCAAGCGGTCGAAGCTGGCGATCCAGCGCACGCAGGTCTCCCGCGGGAGATGGTGCAGCACCTGGCTCGCCACGATCACATCTACCGAGCGCGGCTCGAGCGGGAGCGTACCACCATCGGCGATCACCATGGCGAGCGGCAAGCGCGCGTCCGCCGCCGGGGCGAGTCGCGCCGCGGCGCGGTTCAGCTCGATCGCCACCAGCCGGAGCGTAACGCCGTGACGGCGGGCGACGCGGGCCACCGCGCGCGGGATGTCGCCCAGGCCGGTGCCGACGTCCAGTAACGTCCACTGTTCGGCACACCTTCCGCGTCGCACCTCCCATGAGCGCCGGAAGAAAGGCTTCAGCGCCTCCACCACCGCGCGCGTTCCCCCAAACAGGGTGTTCAGGCGCGCGATGTCGAGCAGCTCTCTCTCGACGGCGCGGGGGTCGGCGCGCGGGTCGTCCAGCAGCTCCGTCCCGATCACACGGGCCCCCCCCGCAATCCGGTATAGCCGCCGCGATGGTACACGAGGGGCTGACGGTCGGACACAGTACCGCCCGTGACCAGCCCAAAGAACACCGTGTGGTCTCCACCGGGGACCTCGCCGTGCTTGTCGCATTCGATGCTCGCGACCACGCCTTCGAGCACGGGTAGGCCGTGCTGGCTTTCGTGGTAGCTGATCCCATCGAAGCGGTTGGGGTGCTCCGCGGCGAACCGGCGCGAAATGACTTCCTGGTCGGCCGCCAGCACGTTCAAGATGAAGCGCCGGGCGCCCCGAAGGGCGGGGTGCATATCATTCGCCTGATCGACCGATACGAGGACGAGCGGTGGGTGGAGCGACACCGAGGCCACGGAGCTCGCCGTCATGCCGACCGGATGACCGGTTGCATCGCGCGTGGTCACGACGGTGACGCCGGTTGCGAACCGGCCGAGCAGCTGGCGGAACAGCGCGGGATCGGCGCCGGCCATGGGGTCACCAGAGCAATTGGGCGAGAACGCGCGCGGCCAGGACCCGGCGCGCGGGAACAATATTCCCGGCCGCGCTCACCAGAAGATCCGCGAGCTCAGGGCGGCGCGCCAGACGTCCCACGACCCGGCCGGTGAGACGGGCCGAGCCCACGCCGACGCCGATGAGCCGTTCGAGCAGCCACTTCCCGAGGAACGCGCCGCGGCGCGCGCGGGCGTACGCCGCGAGCGCGGCGGCGGGGAACGAGATGAGGCACGCTGCCGCAAGCTCCGCCCCCCGTAGCGCACTGTAGATCCCCTGACCGGTGAACGGATCGAAGAAGTCCGCCGCATCACCCACGAGCAGCGCGCCGCCTCCGGGCGCGACGGCGGTACGCGACCATTGCGCGAATGGGCCGGTGACGAGCACCTCGCGGACCAGGCGCCGTGGATCGAACCGTCCCGCGAGCCCGGGGAACCGCTGCAGCTCGTCGAAGAAGCCTGCCCTGAAATCGCGGTGCCCGTCGCGGACAGCGGTGAGTGGCACCACCAGCGCGACGGTCGTGACTCCGCCGCCCACCGGTCCCAGGCCCACGTAGCCCTGCTCGCCCACGTGGAGCTCGCCCACATCAGACACGCCGGCGACGTCAGCGACGTGCGCGGTGAATGCGATCCGCTGAGGCGGCGACCGCCGGATGACGCCGAGCCGGCGCGCGACAACGGAGCGGAGGCCGTCGGCCCCGACCACGACGCGAGCCACGTGCATCACGCGTTCCCCGCTGCCCGATCGGGACACGACTCCCGCTACCGCGCGTCCCTGCCACACGAGGTCTTCCACAGTTACGCCTTCACGCACGTGGGCGCCGGCGCGCGCGGCCGCGGCCAACAGGATCGTGTCGAACGAAGTGCGCGGCAGCGCAAAGCTGTAGAGTCGGGCCCGCCCGCCGTGCCGAAACCGACCCACCACGGCGGTGCCATCGGGCGCCACCACTTTCATCCCGAAGAGTTTGGCGTGCGCGGTGCGCTCGACCGCTTCGAGAATGCCACCGCCCAGCCGCTTCAGAATGTCGGTCGTGGCTGGGCTCAGGTACTCGGAGCACGGCTTGTCACGCGGGAATCGCGCGCGGTCGATCAGCAGGACCGATGCTCCGGCACGAGCGCAGAGCAACGCGGTGACCGCGCCCGCCGGGCCCCCCCCGACGATTACGACATCCCAACGACGCCCGGTCACATGAGCGTCACGGCTCAGGGTGGCGACAAGCGCAGCCCGAGCACGCACACGGCCGTGCCGGTCAGCGTGGCCACGAAGTTCACCGCGTCGTTGTCCAGCCATCGCCAGCCCCGCACGAGCCTGACCGGCTCGTGGCACACGGTGTTCCCGCGCTCGAATCGCGCATCGCACGCCGGACACTCGTACTTACCCTGCAGCGTCGCGCCCACGAGCGAGTCGACGAGCATCCCTATGATGCCCGCGGTCATGATCAGCGCGGCAGAGCCCGGGGCGCCCCGGGGTCGAAGCACAGTCGCGAGCGCCGCGATCGCGCCTGCCGCTGCAACGGCGCCGAGCGTACCGAGCAGCGTGATACCCCCGGAGGTGCCGCGCGTGACCCGCTGGCCCGACGTGATGAGGCGTGGGGGGAACGGAGAGAGGGCCCCGATCTCGGTGGCCCAGGTGTCGGCGGCGGCGGCCGCGATCGCACCCATGGCCGCCGTCCACGACCCGAACAGGGCGGCGAGGGCGGCGACGCCGCCGTTGGCTACCACCTGTCGCACGGTGCGGCGGGGGCCGCGACGCTCCGCGAGCTGGGAGAGGAGACTACCCGAGACGAAGAATGCGGCGAGCGGCACCAGGGCGGGCCAGCCGAGCCCCCACGCGACGGCGACTCCCACCGCGCAGGCCGCGACCAGCCCGCCGGGGGTGAGCCACCTCACTCGCCGAACAGTTCGTTGAAGATGCGCCGCTTCAGGTCGGGCGTGGCACCGTGGGCGCGGCAGCGGGCCTTGAGGAAATCCAGGAATAGCTTCTCGAAGTCGAAGTGCTCACCGCAGGGAGGACACTCTTCCAAATGCTGCCGGATGTCGCGCTCGACCGCGGGCGTGAGCTCGCGGTCGAGGTACTCGTACAGATGTTCCTTGCACTCCCTGCAATTCATTTAGGACTTCCCTTGATATATCCCATCCCGACGGCGTAATCGTACAGCTTGTGCTGAAGCTGCCGCCGGGCGCGGAACAGCCGGGATTTCACCGTGCCGACTGGCACTTCCAGAATGCGAGCGATCTCCTCGTACGACAACCCCTCGACGTCACTCAACACCACAGCCTCTCGGAATTGTTCCGGGAGCTGGTCGATCGCCTTGAGCACCTCGTCATCCACGATGCGATCGAAGAACGTGCCCTGCGGGTCCTCGTCCTGCACCTCCTCGAATACCGAGAACGGCTCGATCGCGTCGACGTCTACCGTCTCGGGGTGGCGCGTGCGTCGCCGGTATTCATTAATGAAGGCGTGGCGCAGAATGGTCAGCAACCACCCCTTGGCGTTCGTCCCCTGCTGGAACTGGTGCCACGCCCGATATGCCTTGAGCATGGTTTCCTGCACCAGGTCATCGGCCTCGGCGGAGTTCCCCGTCAGGCGCAAGGCCACCCGGTACAGGCTGTCCAAGTGCACGAGCGCTTCCCGTTCGAAGCTCGCGCGCTTTTCCGCGTCGCCCACCGGCGTCGGTGGAGCCGGGGGTTGGGGGGGGGCGGGGGGGTCGGGGGGGG
>DATLKF010000021.1:0-16069 GCA_035538515.1 Gemmatimonadales bacterium | reverse complement strand
CGGTGGCGGTGAACGTCACCGGACTGCCGGTCAGCCCGGTCGAGGTCGCCGTCAGGGTGTTGCTCCCGGCGGTGGTGCCGAGCGTCCAGCTACCCACCGTGGCGACGCCGCTCGCATTGGTCGTCTGGCTCGCCCCGGTGACGCTCCCGCCCCCTGACGCCACCGCAAACGTCACCGCCACGCCCGCTACCGGGTTGCCGCTCGCGTCGCTGACGATGACCGACGGCGGGATCGGCACCGCCGCGCCGGCCGTCGCGGTCTGGTTGTTTCCTGCGTTGACCGCCATGATCGTGGCTGGCCCGGGGTTGACCGTCACCGTCGCCGTCTGCGTGACGACGACCGTGCCACTCACGGTGGCGGTGATCGTCTTCGTCTCCGCCTTGGTGGAACTGAGTGTGCCAGCGGCATCCCCGCTGGTGTTAGTGGCCCCGGCGGGTTGCGTCAGCGTGTTTCCTGTAGTGGGCGTCGCGGCGAGCTGCACCGACGCGCCGCTCACGGCGTTCCCGAATTGATCCTTGACCGTCACGGTGATCGTCGCCGTGCTGGTGCCGCTGGACGCGGTGATCGTGCTCGGCGCTGCGCTCACGAGCGACTTGCCCGGGTCCGGCGCTCCCGCGGCCCCCGTCGCCGTGAAGATCACGGGGCTGCCGTTCAGCCCGGTGGAGGTGGCAGTCAGCGTGTTCGGTCCCGCGACGGTGCCGAGCGTCCAGCTTCCCACCTTCGCGATGCCGTTCGCGTTGGTGACCGGCGTGGGACCGGTGATGCTGCCGCCGCCCGACGCGACCGCGAAGGTGACCGATACGCCCGAGACGGGGTTGCCGTTCGCGTCCTTCACGATCACCGCCGGCGGCGTGGCGACCGCCGTGCCCACCGTGGCGGTCTGGTTATCGCCGACGTTCGCCGCGATGCTCCCCGCGTTCCCGGCGGTTCCGGTGGCGGTGAAGGTCACAGGGCTGCCCGTGAGGTTGTCGGAGCTGGCGGTGAGGGTGTTGGTGCCGGCGGCCTTGGCGAGCGTCCAGCTGCCGACGGTGGCGATGCCGCTCGCGTTGGTCGTCTGTGTCGGACCGGTGATGCTCCCGCTGCCCGACGCGACCGCGAACGTCACCGGCTGGCCCGGCACGGGATGGCCGCCCGCGTCGGTGACGATCACCGACGGCGCGATCGGCACGGCGGTGCCGGCGGTCACCGTTTGATTGTTTCCCCCGTTCAGCGCGATCTGCGCCGCCGCGCCGGCCAGCCGAAAGTCCGGATCGGTCTCGGCGTTGGCGCCGAAGGAGCCCCACAGACCGCTACGTCCTGTCTGATTATCGACGGCGCGCGCCTGCCAGTGATAGTCAGTGTTGTCGCTCAATCCGGCGACCGCGGCTTGGGCGACGCTACCGTTGGCGACGGCGGTCCCCGAGCCGCTCGCGACGTTCGTGAATGCCGTGCCGATCGGCTTGACCTCCACCTCTAGCCGCAGCTGGCTCCCGAGACTGGGATCCGCGACCGTGGCCTTGAACACCACCGTGTGGCTCGTCGCGGTGCCGCCCGTGGGAATCGACGTGGTGCCGTCGCTCTGGAATTGCGCAAGCCCGGTGGGCGAGCGGGGGCGCGTCACGCTGAGCGCGAACGGTCCGGTCTGCCCCGGCGCCGAGGTCGCTTCAATCAAGTACGTCCCAGCGAACGGCAGCTTCTGGTACGGCAGACACGCGGTGAGGCCGCTCCCGCAATTGTCATTCTGCGCTAGCGGCGGCGCGGAGGACGCGAGCGACGTATCGAGCACGACGTAGGCATCGAGCGCCGCCGACGACATCACGACGGCCACCGAGTCCCCCGCCTTCGCCGTAAAGCTATAGACGCGCGCGAAGCTGTTGGCGCGATGCGGGGCGCTGCAGTCGCGCGTGGTGAGCGAGTCGGCCAGCTGCGCGTCGAGCACGACCGCGACCGGCATGCAGGGATGCACGGTGAATTCGACCGGCACCATTCCGTGACCGCTGTCGGCGTTCTGGGCGTCGACGATCACAGTGTCCCGGTATACCCCGGCCGCGAGGCCCTGGGGATTGAACGCCAGGCGCAGCGTCGCGGCAGGGGGCGCGGTGCCGGTCGTGGCGCTCGTGAACGCGAGCCACTGCTGGCTGCCCGTGAGCCGGGCGCTCCACGTCAGCGTGCCGAGGCCGGCGTTGTCGATCGTCAAACTGTCGCCGCCCATGCGGGTGCTGCCGACGGCGGCTGAGTCGAGCAGCCGCGTCTGCGTAAGCCGCAGCTTGGCGACGGGCGGGGGCGTGTTGGTGAGCTTGTCGACCTGGCACGTAGGAAGCAGCAGCAGGAGGGACACTGACAGGACGGCGCGGCGGACCCCCGAGGTCGGGAGTACGCGCCGCGACCTGCCAATGCTTCCAGTCCCTGCCACGACCTCGCCCTAGTGTCGGATACCACAGGCAGCGCAAGGCCTGTACCGGGCGACCGCCTAGCCCGTGCGGCAGGTCACATGGGGGGGTGTGGCGGAACTGCTACAACCTTGGGAGGAGGAGCCTGTGGAGAAGGGGCAACGGACCCTGAAAGGCCCGTCAGAGGCGGTGGAAAGGGGCAAGGCCGGGGAAGGGCCACCCCTCCCCTCCCTGAGTTTTTCACCCTTCCCCGGCTACGGGCGGCGAGTGGGCGGTACAGGACTCGAACCTGTGACCTCCGGTATGTGAGACCGGCGCTCTAACCAGCTGAGCTAACCACCCAAAGGGCTAGACGGGTAGTCGTGCAGACGCAAGCGGCAAATAGTGAGTCAGTGAATAGGGAGCCGCGAGAGCGGTACGCCGCCCTCCACCGTCCGCCTTATACTGTTAACCGCTGTGCGTCTATGGTTCCTGTTTTCCAGCCGTTCAGCGTGGGCCCTCCAGGATTCGAACCTGGGACCTACGGATTATGAGTCCGCTGCTCTAACCGCCTGAGCTAAGGGCCCGCAAGAGGAGCAATATAAATGCGGAACGCGGAACGCGGAACGCGGAACACTCGAAAGGCGGAACGCGGAACGTGGAACGCGGAACAGCAGTGCGAGCCTCAGCCGCGGGCCGAGCTTCCATTTCTGTTCCACGTTCCGCGTTCCCACTTCCGCGTTGGGCCATGCGCCGCGTCCTGATCATCTCCCACACCTACATCACGCCCGCCAACCGCGGCAAGCTGCGCGCGCTCGCGGCCCGCGGGCTCGACGTGACGGTCGGCGTGCCGCAGCGCTGGCGCGAGACGGTGCTGGGGCGCACCGTGGAAGCGACGTGGGAGCGGCAGAATGGCGTCGAGGTGTTTCCCATCCCGGTGCGCCGCCACGGCGATCCCGCGACGCTCACGTTCGGCGGCCGGGCGCTGCACACGTTGCTGCGCGACAAGCGGCCCGACCTGCTGCAGGTGGAAGAAGAGCCGGTGACGCCGGCCGCGCGGCAAGTGGTGCGCGCGGCGCGTCAGCTGCGGTTGCCGGCGGTGTTGCTCACGCACCAGAACGTGCCGATCGCCCTGCCCTGGCTCCAGCGTTGGCGCCGCCGTCGCACCCTCGCGCGGCTGCGGGGCGCGATCGGCGGCAGCGAAGCAGCGGCGACGCTGGTACACGAGCTGGTACCGAGCCTGAGCGTGGCGGTGATTCCGCAGCTCGGCGTCCACGTGCCCACCGAGCCGGATCATCTGCACCACGAGGGGCTCGCGATCGGCTGCGTCGGACGCTTGGTGCCGGAGAGGGGATTCGATACTTTGCTGCAGGCGTTGGCGGAGAACCGCGCGCACCGCTGGCACCTGACGATCGTAGGTGACGGGCCGGACCGCGAGCGGCTGGAGCGCTACGCCTCCGATCTGCGGCTCGCGGCGCGGATCCGCTGGACCGGCGCGCTGCCGCCGGACGAGGTGCCGAAGCTGTGGCCCGAGCTGGACGTCGTGGTGCTGCCGGCGCGAGCCGTCGCCGGCTGGGCCGAGCCCGCGGCCCAGGTCCTGGCGGAGGCGATGGCGCACGAAGTGGCGGTGCTGGGTACTAATGTGGGCGCCACGCCGGAAGTGATCGGCGAGGCGGGGCTGGTCGTGCCAGCCGACGACCCGCTGGCGCTCGCGGCGGCGCTGCGGCGCCTGGCCATCCCCGAGCAGCGACGCCCGCTGGCCCAGGCGGGCCGGGCCCGGGCGATGAAGTACTTCAGCGATGACGCGGTGGCGGAGCGGACGCTGGCCTTTTGGAAAGAGATGGTCACATGAGAAACGTTGCACGACGCCACGACGCCACGTTGCACGAGGCCCGGCACGACACATTCGTGGAACGTGGCATCGTGGCGTCGTGGCGTCACCGTTCATGACGAGAGTTCTCCTGGTTCCCGATCTCCCGCTCGAGCGCTGGCCCTCGATGGACCGTTACGCGCACCGGCTGTACGACTGGCTGGAGGGCGCCGATCCGGGGTTCGAGGTACGGCTCGCGGCGTCGATCGGCGATCTCACGCGCGACCGCGGCAACGGACGCAGCTCCGGCGGCTATCCTCGCTGGTGGGCCCAGGACGTGGATCCCACCAAGCTGGTGCTGCCGGGGCCGCTGCACGAGCCGCAACGCTACGTGGCGCGCTACGTCCTGTATCCCTGGTGGCTGCGCCGCGAGGCGAAGCGCGCCCAGCTGGTGCACGTGCTGGATCACAGCTACGCCCACATGATCACGCGCGTGCAACGGCGTCCCGCGCTGGTCACCGTGCACGACCTCATGCCGGTGATCATCCTGCGCTCGCCCACCGACGGCTGGCGCGAGGGCGTGCGCAACCGCTTCCTGCGCGGCACGCTCAAGGCGCTGCGCCTGGCGCGCCACTACGTCGTCGGCACCGAATGGCTGAAGCGCGAGCTCGCGAGCTGGCTGGGCGACGACCGGCGCATCACCGTGGTGCCGTTCGGCGTGGACCGCGCGTTCTTCTCCGAAGCGCCGACCGCACGCTTGCGCGGGCGCGCCGACTGGCGCATCCCCGATCAGGCGTTCGTGGTGCTGCACGTGGGAAGCACGGTGGAGCGGAAAAACGTCCCGCTTGTGATTCACACTGTGGCGCGGCTGCGCGCCGAGGCCGACGCGTATCTGTTGCAGGTGGGCGGGCGCTTCACCGGCGAGCAACAGCAGCTCATCGAGCGGCTCGGCCTGCAGCGCTACGTGCGCACCGCGCCGTTCGCCGACGAGAGCATCTTGCGGCGCGCCTACCGCGCGGCGGATGTGCTCCTGTTTCCTTCTTTATACGAGGGCTTCGGCTACCCGGTGATCGAAGCGTTCGCCTCTGGCCTCCCGGTCGTCACCTCGGGCGCGGGCGGGCTCAAGGAAGTGGGCGGCGACGCCGTGATGGTGGTCGAAGGGCGGGACCCGGCGGCGTACGTGCAGGCGCTCGAAGGTTTGTCGGACGACGGGCTGCGCCGCGAGGAGCTGGTGGAGCGCGGCCGGGCGCGGGCACGCACCTTCACCTGGCAACGCACCGCGGAGCAGACGGCGGAGCTGTACCGAACGCTGCTGTAAACTGAGCTCGAGACGTGTGAGACACGTCACAGTTGCGACCCGACGAAGTGCCGGCGACACAGCTGTTGCGCGCGCTCGGCACCTCGCGTCAATCGGTCGTGCGCCCCATCGCTCAACGCCGCACACACAATCCTAACAACCGATCGCTCAGGCCGGTGCAGCACTTGCAGCACCGCGCGGCGACGATACCGCAGGGCGTCGATGAAGACCTGCTATGTGGTGGGGCTGGTGGCGCTTGTCGTCGGCTGCCACCTCGACAAGCTGTTGACCGGCCCGCCTGGAGGGAACCAGACCTCTGACGGTCCAGTGACCGGTCTCGTCTTCGCCACCGGTCCCGCTAACGGACGCGCCGGGCAGCCCCTTCCCGCGTTCCGCGTCGCCCTCGTGGATGCCGCCGGCCGCACCGTCGCCACCGCCGACAGCCTGATCACCATAGCGTTCGGCAACAACCCCGCAAACGCCACGTTGAGCGGTACCAACCCGGTGCGCGCCGTGAGCGGGGTCGCGACGTTCAGCGACCTGCGTATCGACAGCGCCGCCAGCGGCTACACGTTGAAGGCCCAGGCGGCCGGACCACCGCCGGTGACGAGTCCGGCATTCGCGGTCATGCCGGGCGCGCCCACCGTGCTGCGATTCACGGTGCAGCCCAGCAATACCATGCAAAACAGCGTGATCACGCCCGCGGTCAAAGTCACTGCGTACGATGCGTTCAACAACGCGGCGACGAACTTCACCGGCACGATCGTCGTGGCGAAAGGCATCGATGGGAGCGTCGGCAAGAACGCGAAGCTTGGGGGCACCACCAGCGTGAACGCGGTCGCGGGCGTGGCCACGTTCGCCGACCTCACGATCGACCAGCCTGGCACCGGCTACACGATCATCGCCGCGTTCGGCTCGGCCGCTGACACGAGCGCCACATTTGATATCCGCCCACCTCCGCCCGGCAGCCTGACGGTCACCACGAACACGTCGGGTAAGGACCTCGACCCGGACGGCTACACAGTGGCCGTGGACGACACCGCGAGCAAGACGATCACGACGAACGGCACAGTGACCTTCACCAGTCTCTCCCCGGGGAGTCACACGGTCGTGCTCTCGGGGCTGGCGGCGAACTGCAGCGTGACGGGCGGGTCGGCCTCGCGCAGCGTCACGATCCAATCCAACGGGGCCGCGACGCTCGCCTTCAACGTGACCTGCAGCGCGACCACGGGGAGCATCACCGTGACGACTGCCACAACCGGCGGGAGCCAGCCCAGCGGATACACCGTGGCGGTGGACGGCGGCGGCGGATCGAGCCAACCGATCGGGGCAAGTACGAGCGTGACGTTCTCCGGGCTCACGCCGGGGAGCCACACGGTGACGCTGACAGGCGTGCCCTCGAACTGCACCGTCGCGAACGGCACGTCGCAGGCCCTCAACGTGACGGCCGGCAATGACACGCCAGCGTCGTTCTCGATCAGCTGCACCGCGCTGCCGGGCGATCTTGTGGTGTCGACCCACACCAGCGGCGCCAGCATCCCGACGAGCAGCTATACGGTGACGCTCGATCAGACCACCCCCCGGTCGATCGGCACGACCGACAACACCACGTTCACCGCGCTCACGCCGGGTAACCACGCGGTCGTGCTCTCGGGCGTGCCAGGCAACTGCACCGTGACGAATGGCACGACGCGGATGGTGAACGTCCCGTCCGGTAGCTCGGCGACGGCGACGTACGACATCACCTGCACCGCGCTGCCGGGCAGTATCACGGTCGGCACGACCACTACGGGCTCGAACTTGCCGTCCGGCTACACGGTGACCCTGGATGCCGCGACGAGCCAGCCGATCGGCATCAACGACAACGTCACATTCAACAACGTCCCGGCCAGCAGCCACAGTGTTGTGCTCTCCGGTGTGCCGACTAACTGCACGGTGACGAATGGAGACACGCGATCGGTGACCGTGCCGGCGGGTGGCAGCGCGTCGGCGGCGTTCACCATCAGCTGCGCCGCGCCGACCGGCAACCTGAAGGTCACGGCGAGCACGACGGGCGCGAACCTGCCGACATCAGGTTACACGGTGACGGTGGACGGCACGAGCCAGTCGATCAGTATCAACGGCAACGTCACGTTCGGCGGGCTGACGCCAGGCAGTCACACCGCGGTGTTGTCGGGCGTGCCGGGGAATTGCACGGTGACGAACGGTTCGTCGCAGACGGCCAACGTGCCTTCCGGTGGGACGGCGACGGTGGGGTTCACGATCACCTGCACCGCTCCGCCGAATCAGCCGCCAGTCGCCCAGTTCACCTCAAGCTGCACCCAGCTCAGTTGCAACTTCACGAGCACGAGCAACGATCCCGACGGGTCGATCACGGCCTATAGTTGGACCTTCGGCGACGGCGGGACGGCCAACACGCAGAACCCGTCGCACACCTACGCAGCCGGTGGCACGTTCACCGTAACACTCACCGTGACTGACAACCAGAACGCCACGGGGAGCATCTCGCACCAGGTAACGGTCACCGCGCCCCCCCCGCCGACCCAGCCACCGGTCGTGACCGCAGGGCCTGACCAGTCAGTGCTGGTCAGTGCGCTATTCAGCTTGAGCGGCGCAGGGTTCACCGATCCGGATCACGATGGACCCTGGACCGTCACGATCGATTGGGGCGACGGGTCGTCGCCAACAACCTTCGGGATGAACAGCGAAGGGTCGATCGGGGGTTCGCACTCATATCCGCTGACGCTACTCGGGGCCACGTACACACTGCGCGTGACCGTCACCGACTCGCACGGCAATACAGGCTCAGCGACCAAGACAGTCAAGGTCATAGTGACATGAGACGAAGCGGAGATTGGGAGGCTAAGACTCAGCGGCGCCTTGTCGACCGGCGGAAGAGTGAGGGTCGGCGCATCGTGCGCGAGCGGCGGCGCGAGCAGCTGCCCATCGTCGCCGAGCGCCGGTCCGGTCGCGATCGCCGCATCGCAGCGCAGCGTCGCTCTGGTACGGACCGACGCAGCGCGCGGCAGCGGCGAGTCACGCTCCCGAGAATCCATTTGCTGTAGGGCATGGCTGCGCGCGTGTCCGTGCGCTGAAGCGCCGGCTCGGCGTAAAGCGCGTCCTAAAGGACGCTGAGCGCCCACGCCCTTCAGGGCGCGCCGCAGGCCGAGCCGGCCTTTCAAGGCACGGGTGACGCGGGACGACCCGTTAGAGCCCGAACACGCCCCCGCACCGCCGGCACTTCATCCGCGACGGCCGGCCGGCGAGCGGCACCCGCTCCCGACAACTCGGGCACACCGCGTAGCGCTTCCCCAGGCGCGGCTCGCGCCGCGACACGGTGGCCCGCTCGATCACGGTCCAGCGCCGCGGCGGGACGGCGACGAGCTCGAGAAACGGACGGGCGATCATGACGGGCTTGTCGTGGACTTCGACCACCACTTCGAGCTGCGAGACGCTGAGCACGCGGTACCACGCGCCGCGCCGCAACGAGCAGTCATAGTCGGCCTGGAGGCGGGCCCACTGCTGGATGGAACTACCGGGCCGCGCCCCCGCGGCCGGTGCGCGCGTCGGGCTCACCCTGCCCCCCCCGCCGCCGGGACTACCCGGCGAGCACCGAGAGCAACCCGCTGAACGGCCAGGGCCCGAGCCGCGGAGCGGGCGCCTGGGCGCGAATCGCCCACGCGAGCTCGGCCGCGCGCGCGAGCAACGGCTCGAGCGCCGTCAGCTCGCGACTGCACAAGGTCGCCTGGTAGGTCATGCGCCACGCGAAAGGTTCGATCCGTTCCGGGCATACATACTCCGACAGCCGTCGCACGGAGTCGGCCACATGGGCGCGCAGCGCTACAGCGTCGGCGTACTGCCAGTCGCCCTCGGCCGCGAGCCGCCGGGCGATCTCGCCCGCCGCTGTTTCCGCGCGGAACAACAGCGCGGCGAGTTCGCGATGGGTGGCGGTCATGTCGTGGCTGATCACCGCAACAGCCGTGCCGACTATAGCTTATACGCGTCATACCACCAATGGTGCATTGGCGCAACACCACCCGCTACAGCCCGCTCGCGACTCCTCTGCTCGAGCGCTACAGCGCGAGTCAGCTCCACCAACCACCGCAGCACGGGAAAGTGGGCGGGATCGAAATGCCCTGCCTGGTAGCGGACTTCCTGGAAGGCGCCCTGCACCGCGCGCTCGGCCAGCGCCGCGTCGTGCACCAACCCGAATGCCAGCTCCCGCAGCGCCACGCCGTGCCGGGCCGAAAGCTCCCACAGCGCGCGCTCGTCGCCGGCGGCGATGCGCTCGAGGAGGGCGACGTCCGAGAGCGACTGGGCCATTGTCGTAAAGACGACCGGGCCCGGCCGCCGGTAACGAGCTCCTCACGGTAACCGTACCTGAAACAGCCCCTTGCACCCCAGGCACTGCATCTCCATCGGGTGACCATCGATTTGGGCACGACGACTGCAGCGCGGGCACACCGCATAGCGCAAGCCCCACTTGATCGGGAGATCCACGGCGTCGTATGGGCGCTCCACCACCGACCAGTGCTCCGGTCGCGTGGTGACGATCTCCACGTTGATGCGGGGGACCGAAACCGAGCGGTCGTTGACGTCCAACAGAACCCATTCCTGCATGAGGCGGCTGACCCGATACCACGCCCCGCGGCGCACGCGGACGTTCACGTCGCCCACCACTCGAGCCCAGGGTTGTACGTCTGGCATTGCGGCTCCAGTTGTCCGTCAGCAGTCATCTGTTATCAGTTATCAGTCGTCAGTCACTACTGATGACTGATGACTGATGACCGATAACTGATACGGATAACGGACTGCGCGTGGGCGCATTGTTAGGGTAGGAAGAAACCGGGCGATCCGTCAAGAGCGCGGCTCTAACCCCTTGACGGGGTGCAACATGCGGTGTCCTTACAGCGCCACCCGTACCCCTGCCGCCACCGGCCACAGCGTCGCCACATGGCCTTGGCCCGCGTCCCGCATCCAGTGCCGCTCCACGCGCAGCTCCGCCGTCACGGTAGTCGACACGACGACGTCAGCCCCGACGCCCCCCGACCAGAATTCGCTGGTGTGATAGACCGTCTGTCCGTCGTCCCCGCTCTTCAACCGATACACGCCGGCGCCGACCGACAGCACGGGACTCACGACGGCCCCCGGTACGAGTGACCACTCAGCGCCGCCATAGCCCTCGAGCAGAAGCACCGATACCGATCCCGCTGTCGTGGCGCGGTCGCCATTGAGCGATCCCGCGACGCCGCCCGCAGCGACCGACAATCCCGCGATCAGCGTGCGCCGACCGAACAGCGCGAAGTCGGCTCCCGAAACCGACGTCAGCGCGGAGCCGAGCCAGGGGGTGTTCAAGCCCAGCCAGGCGGAGCGCGCGCCGATCGCCCACGGTCCGACGGCAGTGACACTCGGGAGCGCGACGGTCACGGGCACGCGGGCCTGGAGTCCCGAGCCAAGCAGCTCGAGCGTTGCCATACCGCTGCGTCGTGGCACGAGCATCACCACACCCGCGGAGTCCACGCGCGCGGCCCCCCCCAGCGCGAGTGCCCGACCGGTCGCAGTCACGGCGAAGTTCTCGAGCGCCGTCGCGTTGCCGAAGGCATCGCGCGCCACCACCCGCACGACGAGCGTGTCCCGCGCGCGCAGGTCGAGACCGGTGACCGGCGTGTCGCCACGCATGACGACGAGCGCGCGCGCGGGACCAGGATCGGCGTACAGCGTGGCGGTCCTGGTGAAGCTTCCCACACGGGCGGTCACGACCACGGGGCCGGCGCGCTGCCCCAGCGTCACCTGTGCTTCGGCGATCCCCGCGACGTCGGTCTGCGTCGTCGCTGGTCGCACCGTCGTCCCCCCCCCGCCCCCCGTTGCGGTGAACGCGACCGCCTCGTGCGCGATCGGCGTCCCCGTCTCGTCGCGCACCTCGAGCACGAGTGGCGCGCCCAGGGAGCCGCCCACGGTGCCGTGGAGGCTTTCCCCGCGAATGAACTGCGTGCGCTGCTCCGCAGGGATGGGCTTGGGTGGCGGTGGTGGCGCTGGTCGCGCGGCGGGTTGTGAGATGGGCGTGGTGACGAAGGCGATCTCGCCGGTGTCGCCGAACGGCGCCGCGCCCGCGTTCGGCTCCGCGACGGAGAGCCGGTACGCTCCCGGCGTGGTGCCGGCGAGAATCCTGAAGCTGGCGATCCCGCGCTCGTCGGTGATCGCCGTGGGATCCTGGGTGACGCCACCGGGGATGGCGCTGGCGCCGCGCAGGATCAGGAGCACGCCGCGCTCGGGGACTGCGCCGCGGAACAGCTGCACCCGCACTTCCGTCTCGGAGCCGATCGGAGCGCTGAGCTCCCGGGTGACGATCACATGCAGGGGCGGGGCGGGAGCTGTTGGGGGCTGGGGGCTCGGGGCTCGGGGGTGGGGCCTAGGGGCTAGGGCCTGGCGGCTTTCCAGGCACTGGTCGATCGCGGCGAGCACGCCGGCGTCCGCACCGGCGGTGCGCAGCTCGGCGCGGTCGCGCGCGGTCGGCCGGAACGTGACGCAGTTGCGGCGCACGAGAGAGGCGATCGCCGGCTTCGTCATCGCCCCGGTGGCGAGCAGCCGGATCAGCTCCGCCTTGCGCAGCGGTTGCGTGCCCTGCAGCACGCCGAGCAGCACGAGTGCGAGGACCGGTTTCACGGCCGCGGGCAGCCCGAGCGCTCGAAGTTGCCTTCGACTTGGTCCACCTTGTCCGCCAGCCGCCGCTCGGGCGTGGGGAGCGTCGTGTCGCCGGGAGCGGCGTTGTCGGGCTTTTGGGCCTTGGCCATGGTGTAGCGTAACCAGGCATCGTCCACATCCGCGAGCCCCTGCGCCAGCTCGGTGCACGTCATCTGCTGGCTGGCGAACATGCTGGCCCGCAGCTGATACGCGTCGAGCGCCTGCTCTACCGCGTGCGCGGTCAGGCTCTCGGGGGGGGTGACCGCGGGTGCTGGGGGAGGGGCCGTGGTACCCGCGGCTGAAGGGGCGACCGATCCCGGGCCGACGCCCAGGCGGACGCCGAGCCAGACGGCACCCAGCAACGCCGCGCCACCCATGATCCACCAGCGCCGCGGGACCCGCCCGCGCGGTCCCCGCCAGGCGACGTGAGACTGGTCGCCCTCGTCGGGCGGGATCGGCGTGAACCGGCGCGGCCGCGCCGCAGGCGCGGATGGAGGGTGGAGCTCCGTCGTCGGGCGCAACCGCCAGACTGCGGGATCGGGCGACCAGTAGTTGCTCCACGCTACCGACGGCCGTTTCCATCCGTCGCGATTGTTCTCGGCGTCGAGCAGCTCGTAGAACGGCAGGTAGGGCGCCGCTGAGCCGGCCTCCCCGACCGGCCGAAACACGCCGCCGCGGGTGCCGACGGGCTGGGGGCGGATCGTCATGAGCAACGCGATCTGCCAGGGGCGGTGGAAATGCCGGACGTGGGCCTGGTGATCGTCGGTGGTGATGCGGAGCGCGCCGGTCGGGTCGCTCCGGTACCAGCCGACCACCACCCCGTCTTCCGGCGGGAGCGCGCGCTGCGCCGGGCCGAGCGACTGGCCCACGACGGACTCGCTCGCGCCGCCCACGATCACCTGCGGCACGCGCACCGCACCGTGCACGACCACGAAAGGGAGCCCGGTATCGGGCGTCTCGAACACCCGTCCCACGAGGAACCCCACGAGCGCCTGGTCTGGGGCGGCGCGCAGATGGTCCTCGACGGCCGCGAGGGCGCGCTGCGCCATGAAGATCAGGGTGGTGTCGGCGTCGGGGCGGGCCAGCTCCTGCATGGTCGGACGCCACAGCACCGACTGCCCGGTGGGGAGCGGCTCGCGGGGAAAGGGGACTGCGCCAAGCCCATCTGCCCCTTCCCTCGTCCCACCCGCGCTATCAGCCGGGGTGTCGAATGGCATGGGCATACTATCGGGGCTCCCGCCTACGGCGGGCAAGTGCCGGATACGACTCCAGGAGCTCGGTGGTGGCGCCAAATCCCGCCGCGCTCCGGGCCGACCACCGGGCCGGTGACGCGGCTCACCGGCTGCCTAGGACCTCGTCCGTCGAGATTTGAACGGTGGGAAACACAGACGGCGAGATGATCTCGCCACTCCGTGCGGTGCGGCGATCGCTGTAGCGCCCGCCTTTAGGCGTGCGGCTCAGCTCGATGGAATGGGCCTCGAGGTCGACCAGCCATACTTCGGCAATCCCCGCGCGGGCATACAGCGAGACTTTCACCGAGCGGTCGTAGTCGGCGGTGGTGTCTGCTACCTCGATCACCAGCAGCGTATCGCGTGCCTCCGGATGAGCCTCCGCGTAGCGCTCGATGGGCGGTTGCAGCAGGGTCACGTCTGGCTGCGGCGCGGCATGACGTCCCAGCACTATTGGGCTCCGGACGCGGACAACCGCGCGATCCCCCAGCCGTTGGGAAAAGACTCGGGTCAAGCGGTCCACGCATGCCGCGTGTCGCGGCCCGATCGGGCTCATCTCGACGACCTGGCCGTCGATGAGCTCGACCCGGTCGTCCTCGCGGAACACCCCGGCCTCACCCATGCGCTGGTATTCAGCCACGGTGAAGCGGTGCGTGGTGAGCGGCATGGCCATACTATCGGTCCCTCGTCGCGAAGAAGGCAAGTACCCGGCACGGTCCATGCTGGAGGCGCTGGCTCAACGTACCGTCATCGCAAAGAGGGCCTACGAAACGGCTGGAGCGTGCGGCGGAACGGGTCACCAGCGCCGCTGCAGCTCACACAGTCGGCTGACAGCCTCGAGGCTCGCCGTCCCGCGAGTCGAGGTCCGCTCGAAGCCGAGTCCCGGGCGGCACGTGTTGCGGCGCCCGCTGGCGAGCAGCGCGGGCTCGTCCGGCGGCCGGTGCGCGGTCTTCTTGCGGCGCAGCCATTGGACGCCGCCCACCACCGCCTCGGTGAGCGCGTAGCTGACGAGCCGCTGGTTGAAGTCGCTCCAGCTCCAGCCGCCGTGATCCACGAACCGCTCGTAGACGAACGATCCCAGCGTGAACACGGCGGCGCGCGGCAGCGGCCGGCGCCACGGGGCGGTGAGCCACGGCCCGCGCAGGATCGCGTTCCCCGCCGCGCCGGCGACCACCTCGTCGAAGTTGAACGTGATGGTTGGTCGAGGTTGGCAGCATTGCCCAGCGCCCGGCGTCGCGGCGGCGCCGAGCAGCGGCAGCACCAGCAACAGTCCACGAATGGGCGTCGTCATGACTGATGGCTACAGGCGAGGCCGAGCCCGAGTTCCCGCAGGAGGCGACGCGGGGACGCAACGGGTGCGGGGCTGAGAGCCGCGGCTCGGCGCGGCCGCTGAAGCGGCCTCGCGCCCGTTCACGGGCAGATGCCGAGCCGCGAGTTCACTCGCGCCCCCCCCCGGGGGGCCGGCCCGGGGTCAGCCGCCCCGCGCGCGCCGAGCGTACATTCCCGGCATTATCCTGCACCGAGGTCGCGATGGTCCGGTTACCAGGGTCGCTCGTTCGTACAACAGATTCGGGGATGGGCCACTTCCACGTTCCCATCGAGGTGGGTCATCGAAGCCGAATGCCTCACGTCCCACTTCGAGCACTGGTGGACACGGGGTCGACGTACACTTGGATTCCGCGGGATATTCTCGACCGACTCGGTGTCGCACCGGAGGAAGACTGGCCGTTCCTGCTCGCTGACGGACGCGAGGTCCACTTCCCCATGTCGTGGATGGCGATCAGGCTCGGTGTGCGCGTCCAGCCGACGATCGCCGTGTTCGGACCCCCTGGATCCGAACCAATCCTGGGAGTCGTGACGCTCGAGGAGTTTCGCCTGGCTGTGGATCCCGTGAACCACCGCCTCGTCTCAGTTCCGGGACGGGCCAAGCGCGGGCACCTCAGGAAACCAAGCAGGGCTCCCGCGGGGAGCGGGGCTCCGAGCCAATCCTCGGCGTCGTGCCGGGCTGCCTGGGCGACGTCTTGACGCTATAACGTCAAAGGGCTAGCTTGCCAACATGGCCAAGACCAAGCGCGCCACCATTTACCTGGACCCCGGACTGCACCGAGCACTCCGGGTTAAAGCCGCCGAGACCGAGACGAGCGTATCGGACCTGGTCAACGTCGCCGTGCGGCACAGTCTCAGTGAGGACGCCGCGGACCTCGCCGCCTTCGATGCCCGGGCTCGCGAGGCAACCCTACCGTTTGAAGAGGTGCTCAAAGACCTCAAGCGGCGTGGCAAGTTATAAGGTCCTCATCAAGCGCTCCGCCGCTAAGGAACTCGAGGGGCTACCTTCTAAGATTCGTAGTCAAGTCGCCGACCGGGTCGCTGAGCTCGGGGCGACGCCTCGTCCTCAGGGCACGGAAAAGCTCTCCGGGCAAGAGAAGTATCGAATTCGCCAAGGAGACTACCGCGTCCTCTACTCTATCGACGACACCGCCCAGACGGTGACCGTGGTGAAGATCGGTCACCGGCGGGATGTCTACCGCTGAAAGCCTTGACGCCGCATGACTTAGCGCTCATGTTTCGCCCCCTGTCGGGGTCCCTTCGCCCTTGGGGGGGGAAAGCAGGGCACATGAAGCGGCTGGTCTACGCGGCGCTGGGAGCGGGTCTCCTCGGCGCCTCGACCATACAACGCTTGGTGGCGCAGAGCCCGGAGCAGCGG
>DATLKF010000020.1:0-84264 GCA_035538515.1 Gemmatimonadales bacterium | reverse complement strand
CCTTATCACCCTCGGCATCTACACGCCGATGAATATCAAGGTGACGTGCGCCGAAAGCGGTCGTGCCTCCATTTCTCCAACCGAGCCTAAGATCGACGTGGGGGCCAACGCGACGCCTGAAGAGATTCGGAATGCGATTGCCCGTGCGGCAGAGCTTTCGCTGCGCGATGGCGTGCCGGTGTACATCGAGTACTAGAAAGTCCCTGGGCAGCGGGCGGATGAAGGGGGGGATCCTTGGTGATGCCCCCCCCGTTTTTTGGCCTCTCGGTACAGAACAAGTGTGGGCCATCCTTCGTGGTGAAGGCCCTAGCTATGCCGCGCCCGTTCGCGCTCCTGCACCGTGTTATAGCCGAGCCGAATCCACAGCACCCACAGGGACGCGTTGATCGCGAGCCCCACCACCGGTTTGACGAGCGCGCCGTCCCACCAGCCTCGGCACAGTCTCCAGGGCCTAGCGGCGGGGCCCAACACAGCGGATGTTCGAGGCGCCATGCGCTGCTTCGTCGTCACCGTGCTCTGCGCCAGCGGGATATCCCTCGCCGCCAGCGGTCAGGGCAAATTTCCCCCGGACTCGTTCACAAACCTGAAGGTGCTCCCGAAGAACATCGATCAGCGCACGCTGGTCAACACGATGCGCGGTTTCTCGCTCGCGCTGGGCGTGCGCTGCACGTACTGTCACGTGGGTCGCGAGGGCGCGCCGCTCGATTCGATCAACTTTGCCAAGGACGACAAACGCACCAAGCGCGCCGCCCGCGCCATGCTGCACATGGTGCACCACATCAACGAAGAACACTTGAAGGACGTGCCCGACCGACCCGAGCCGCACGTGGTGGTCCGCTGCGCCACCTGCCACCGCGGACTGGCCCGCCCCCGCCTGCTCGACGACACACTCGGCCTCGTGTTGGCCGACAGCGGCCGCGACGCCGCCGTCCGACGGTATCGCGAGCTGCGCGCGCGCTCTTACGGCACAGGGGCCTACGACTTCAGCGAGCTGGTGCTCACCGAGCTCGCCCGCGCGGAAGCGCGTGCGGGGCGCACCGACAACGCGCTCGCCCTCCTGAGCCTCAACGCCGAGTACTATCCCGCGTCGGCGGGCATCGCCCTGGCACAGGGCGACGTGCAGCGCCAAAGGGGAGATACCGCCGCGGCCCTCGCGAGCTACCGGACGGCGCTCGCCCGCGATTCGACGCTCCTACCCGCCCGCCAGCGCCTCGCCGAGCTGGAGCGGTCACGCAGGTAGCGGCGCACCATGAAGTTGTGCGCCCTTGCCGCGGAGTTGTGTTGGCCATGCCACAGATGTGGCTTCTATGCCACACATGCGGCGTTGCGGCGGATGGCCCGTGATCGCCATTACTTGGTACCCTCTGAGCTCTGTGGCGTCGATGTGGCACTACCTTTGCCATTCCTCCAGGCATGAAGCGGATTGCTGCGGTCGTCATCGTAGTGGCTGGCCTCAACGCGTGGCCCGTCCGCGTCAGTGCGCAGACCCTCACCCTACCAGCCTTGCTGTACCGTGAGGGGAGACCGACGGTGCTGCTGACAGTGGCCTCCCGGGCTCAGGTCATAGCTCAGCCCAGGATGGACCAGCAGGCTCTGCGCGCTGTGGCGGTCGCGACGCCATGGCGTCCCAGCTTGAGTACGGCCCCGATCAGAGGGCTGCCGCACCGGGTATCCTGGAATCAAACGCATACGGCGCTCGCCGGCGCGTTCGTCGCCAGCTTGCTGATCGATGCGGGCCAGACGCGCGCGCTGGCCCGCACCGGCTGGTCCCGTTTCCGGGAAGCCAATCCGCTGCTCGGTGAGCGTCCGTCGGAAGGCCGGATCAACACGTATACTGCACTCGCCGGCCTGAGCGTGTTGGGCACCGCCGCCGCGCTGCCCCCGCGCCTGCGTTCCTGGCTGCTCGGCGCGGCCATCGCCGTGCAGACCCTCACCATCAGCCGCAGCGTACGGGAGGGGCTCCCGATTACGTTCCCCTGAGCTACCGTTCTGGGCAGTGCGAGCCGGGTCCGACCGCTTCTCCTCTCTCTTCGCCGTCAACCACGCCGTCATCGCTTGCACACGCTGTCCTCGGCTGCGCGCCTACTGCCGCCGCGTGGCGCGCGAGAAAAAACGTGAGTTCCGCGACTGGGAATACTGGGGCAAGCCGGTGCCGGGCTTCGGCGACGCGAACGCTCGGCTGCTCGTGGTGGGCCTGGCGCCCGCGGCGCACGGCGCCAACCGCACCGGCCGGATGTTCACGGGAGACTCGAGCGGTGACTGGTTGTACGAGGCGCTGCATCGCTTTGGGTTCGCGAGCCAGCCCGGCTCGACGTCGCGCGACGACGGCCTGCGGCTTTCCGACTGCTATATCACCGCGGCGGCGCGCTGCGCGCCGCCCGCCAACCAGCCGAGTCGCGTCGAGCTCGAGCACTGCCGATCGTATCTCGCGGACGAAGTTAGGCTGCTGTCCCGCGTGCGTGTGGTCGTCACGTTGGGCCACGTGGCCCATGACGGGTGGCTCAAAGCCGCGGGATGGTGGGCGCGACTTGCACCCCGCGAGCGGCCGCCGTTCCGTCACGGCGCGCTGACGCGGCTCCCCGATGGAACCGTCGTGATCGCGTCGTACCACCCGAGCCGTCAGAACACGAACACCGGAAAGCTCACACGCGACATGTGGCACCGCGTCTTCGCGCAGGCGCGGGGCGCACTCACCGCGTGAGCGTCGACGCTAAGGTGGTACAAAGATGTGTCGACCGAGCACGCTGCAGGCGTGACAACTGTCACCGTGTTAACAGCCTCTCACGATTAGCGTCTCACCTCCGAACTTTTCACCGGGGATTCTGGCCATGAGCCGTTTGATCGCTGTCGTCGTCGCGCTGGCGCTCGCCGTGACCGCGCCCGTGGCGCTCAGTGCGCAGCAGGGCCGCGGCGCACACCGTGGTGACGTGCGTCACGACCGTCGCGACTTGAAGCGCGACAAGAAGGACGTGCATAAGGACAAGGAGGACGTGAAACAAGACAAGCAGGACATCGCGAATGACAAGCAGGACGTCCAGAAGGACAGGCAGGATGTCCATAAGGACAAGCAGGACCTCCAGAAGGACAACAAGGACATCGCTGCCGACAAGCGCGACATCCGCGAGGATGTGAAGGAGGGCGACCTAAAGGGCGCCGCGCAGGAGCGTCAGGATCTGAAGCAGGACGAGAACGATCGGCGCGGGGATCGCGCTGATCTGCGCTCGGATCGCAAGGATCTCAAGAGCGACGCGCAGGACCTGCGCACAGACCGGCGTGATCTGGGCGCGGACAAGCGCGATCTGCGGAACGACCGTAAGGACGTGCGCAGCGACCGTAAGGACCTGCGCAACGACCGCAAGGACGCGCGCGAGGATCAGCAGGAGAAGAAGGACAGCACAGACTGAGCTCGGGAGGGATCCGGAACATCGGGTCCTGAATACAAAACGGCCACCAGTCACGGGTGGCCGTTTTGCAATCTCGACGGCGATGCCGCTTCGACCGCGCGCTGATCAAGAGCAGATCCTTCGCGCCTGCGGCGCTCAGGATGACAAGCGAAGGATCTGATGCCACGAGTAAATTGGGGCATGAGAGCGGCGGTCTGCACACCGTACGGCCCTCCGGAAGTCCTCCAGGTCCGAGACGAACCTAAGCCGGTGCCGGGGACGCGGGACCTGCTCATCCGGATCGACGCTGCGGCGGTCACCGTCAGCGAGTGCTACATCAGGAACGGTGCTCCAACCGCGCCCCTCGCGCTGCGCGTGATGCTGCGGCTCGCCGTGGGGATCACGAAGCCACGGCGGCCAATCCTCGGGATGGTACTCGCGGGAGACGTCGAGGCAACGGGCGCCGGCGTGCGGCGCTTTGGCGTGGGCGAGCGCGTGTATGCGATGACCGGGCTGCGGCTCGGCGCTTACGCGGAGTACATGACGCTCGGGGAAGCGCGCATCGTGGCCGCCGCGCCGCGGAACCTCACAGCGGCCGAAGCGGCTACGCTGCCTACGGCGGTCTCATCGCTTTGCACTGCTTGAAGAAAGCGGGAGTCGGCTCCGGTCAGCGGGTGCTCATCTACGGCGCCTCAGGAGCCATCGGCACCGCCGCGGTGCAACTCGCCAAGCACTCCGGCGCGCACGTCACTGCGGCGTGCGGTCCCGCGAATGTCGAGCTCGTGAAGTCGCTCGGCGCCGACGCGGTGCTCGATTACACACGCGATGCGCTGCCTGAGGGCGCGCGCTACGATCGCGTGATCGATGCCGTGGGCCGGAGCAAGACGTCCGCGCTCAAGGTGGCGTCCCAGACGGCGCTCGCCGCCGGTGGCACCTACCTGTCAGTGGATGACGGGCGGCCCCGATTCGGGGCCCAGGATCTCGTCTTTCTCACACAGCTCGCCGAGCAAGGCGCGCTCAAGCCCGTGATCGACAGACGTTATCCACTCGAGCGGATCGCCGACGCGCATCGTTACGTGGAGCTGGGACACAAGAGGGGAAATGTCATCGTCGAGGTTGCGTAGACTGTCGCACGACGCATCGTAGCGCGCAACCAGCAGGTCCTTCGCGCCTGCGGCGCTCGTGCAGGCGCTCTAGCGCAGCTTCAGCTGCACGTCCACCCACGCGCCATTCTTCGCACTCGACTCCACTGCCGCATGGATGAACTTGACGCCCTGCGCGCCATCCTCCACCGTCGGCACGAGCAGCGCCGCCCGATCAGGCGCCCGCTTCGCTCGACGCGCCCGGATCTGCTCGGCCAGATCGCGATACAGATTGGCGAACGCCTCGAGATAGCCCTCCGGATGACCCGACGGGATCCGAGTCGCGCGCGACGCGGCGGGACCGAGACTCGGACCACCGCGCGATAGCACCCGCGGCGGCTGGCCCACGGGAGTGAAGCGCAGCTGGTTGGGGTGCTCCTGGCTCCACTCCAGGCCGCCCTTCTCGCCGTACACGCGCAGCCTGAGCCCGTTCTCATTGCCGGGCGCCACCTGGCTCCCCCAGAGCATGCCCCGCGCGCCGTTCTCGAACCGCAGCATCATGTGCACGTTGTCATCGAGCCTGCGGCCCAGCACGAAGTGGGTCAGGTCCGCGGCCAGCTCGCGTACCGCGAGCCCGGTGACGAAGCCCGCGAGATTGTACGCGTGCGTGCCGATGTCGCCGAGGCAGCCGCCGGCACCGGCACGCGCGGGATCCACCCGCCACGCGGCCTGCTTCTGCCCCGTGTCTTCCAGCTTGGTCGTGAGCCAATCCTGCACATACTCGGCCTGGACGACCCGAATCGTACCGAGCTCGCCGGCCGCGATCATCTCGCGCGCCTGGCGCGCCATCGGGTATCCGGTGTAGTTGTGCGTGACGCCGAAGACGAGCCCCGTGCGCCGCACTGCCTGCACCAGATCGAGTGCGTCCTCGACTGTAGTGGTCATCGGCTTATCGCAGATCACATCGATGCCGCGATCGAGAAAAGCGCGGGCGATGGCGTGGTGGCTGTCATTCGGCGTCACGATGCTCACGACCTCGATGCCGTCGGCCCGCTTCGCCTCGGCCGCCGCCATCGCTGAAAAACTCGTGTAGACACGGTCGGGCGTGAGACCGAGATCGGCGCCCGACTCCTTGGCGCGTTGGGGATCGGACGAAAGCGCGCCCGCGACCAGCTCGTACTGGCCATCCATGCGGGCGCAAAGCCGATGCACGCCGCCGATAAACGCGCCACGCCCGCCGCCCACCATGCCGAGCCGCAGTGGCCGCGCGGCTCCGGAGCCCGATGTCGCGTCGACCATCGTCAGGCGATGCCGAGCATGCGACGGTTGGCGGCCTGGTCGGTGCCGGCGCCGGCAAAGTCGTCGAACCCCTGTTCCGTCACACGGATGATGTGGTCAGCAATGAACTTCGCCCCTTCGCGGGCGCCGTCCTCCGGGTGCTTGAGGCAGCACTCCCACTCGAGCACCGCCCAGCCGGGATAGTCGTACTGCGCCAGCTTCGAGAAGATCGCCTTGAAGTTCACCTGCCCGTCACCCAGGGAGCGGAACCGGCCGGCCCGATTGACCCACGACTGGAACCCGCCATACACACCCTGGCGGCCGGTCGGATTGAATTCGGCATCCTTGACGTGAAACATGCGGATCTTGTCGTGATAGAGGTCGATGTACTCGAGATAGTCGAGCTGCTGCAGCACGAAGTGACTGGGATCGTAGAGCAGGTTGCAGCGCGCATGTCCGCCCACGCGCTCGAGGAACATCTCGAAGGTCACGCCGTCGTGCAGATCTTCACCGGGATGGATCTCGAAGCAGGCGTTGACGCCGTTTTCCTCGAACACGTCGAGAATCGGACGCCAGCGCCGCGCCAGCTCGTCGAATGCCGTCTCGATTAGGCCAGCCGGCCGCTGCGGCCAGGGATAGAAGTAGGGCCAGGCCAGGGCGCCCGAGAACGTGGCATGCTCGGTCACGCCGAGCCGGCGCGACGCGCGCGCCGCGAGCTTGACTTGTTCGACCGCCCACGCGGTCCGCGCCACGGGCTGGCCGCGGACTTCGGGCGCCGCGAAGGCGTCGAATGCAGTGTCGTAGGCGGGATGCACAGCCACCAGCTGGCCCTGGAGATGCGTCGAAAGCTCGGTGACCTGGAGTCCGCGCTCGGCCAGGATGCCTTTTACTTCGTCACAGTAGGTCTGGCTTTCGGCTGCCTTGGCGAGGTCGAACAGGCGGCGATCCCAGCTGGGGAGCTGGACGCCCTTGAAGCCGAGCCCGGCGGCCCAGGCGGTGATGGCCCTGAGATTGTTGAACGGCGGTGCATCGCCCGCGAACTGCGCCAGGAATATGGCCGGCCCTTTGATTGACCTCATTGCGCGTCCTTTCGAGTGTCGTTCCAAATGTCCGCTCTAATCCTACGCCAGAAGCGGGTCCTGCGCTCGCATGTTTCCCCCTCCGCGCGTGTGCCGCGGATAGTTTCGGCGCACTCTTCCCGTCACCGGAGCGGGCCGAATGGCCGCAGCCTTGAGTCGAGGACGCGTGAGCGCTGAACCCTTTCCTTCTTTCTTTCTCTCTTTCTTTCTCTTTTCGAGTACAGCCGCACCATCTTGGGTCGCTTGACGACTCAAGCGGAGCGTGCGATCCTTCGGCAGCGCTCGGGGCGCTCGCGGGTCCGCGCGAAGGACTGAGTCCACCCTCTGACCGATGTTCCCTGCACGGCAGTCTCCGTGCTGGCCAGCTTGCGGACCGCTGGCACTCAGCATGGAGGCTTCTATGGCAGCGAAGCAGCTCCCCCCGCGTCCCAATCTCGATCAACTCAAGCGGCAGGCAAAAGAGCTCCAGCAGACCGCCTCGATCCCGTTGCACGAGGCGCAAACGCGACTCGCGCGCGAGTACGGGTTCGCATCTTGGAATCGACTCCGAGAAGAAGTCGAAGCCCGCACGCTCGAGTTTGACGCCGCCATCACGGAGTTTGTCGAAGCGGCGACCGACGGCCGGCGGGCCCGCGCCGAGCGCATCCTCGCACTGCACCCGAAAATCGCGGCCGCCAATCTCTCCACCGCGCTCGTCCTGGGCGACGCAAGCGGTGTCGCCGCCCGGCTCGAAAAAGATCCCTCACTCGCAACGAAACTAGGGGGCCCGCGCGGCTGGCAGCCGATCCATTATCTCTGCTACACAGCTCTGGGAGATGGCTCGAGCGGTCTGGCCGAGATCGCGCGCCGTCTCTTCAGCCTCGGCGTCGATCCCAACAAGCGCTTCCCCTGGCTGCATCACAACGTCTATCGGCCGGTGCTGTGGGGCGCCTCGCGCGTCGTGCAGTCCCTGCCGCTGGTCACCGCGCTGCTCGACGCCGGCGCCGATCCCAACGACGGCGTCACTCTCCCGCTCGCGGCCTCGGCCGGCGACATCCCGGTGCTCGAAGCGTTGTTCGCCCATGGCGCCAACGTCAACCAGCCATGGGCCACGGACGGCTCGAGCTCACTCTATGCAATCCTCAACTGGAGCCGCACGCCGGCAGGCATTCTCTGGCTGCTCGAGCATGGTGCCGATCCTAACGCCCGCTTCGCCGAGAACCGCGAGACGCCGCTGCACGTGGTGGCGCGCGCGTGGGATGTGCCGCTCGCACGGGCGATGGTCGCGCACGGCGCTGACATCGAGCCCAAGCGCGCCGACGGGCGGACGCCGTACGCGCTCGCCGAGCTGAATGGCAATCGCGCGGTGGCGGACTGGCTGCTCGAGCAGGGCGCGTCGTCCGAGCTGTCGGATGTGGACCGGCTGGTCGCGGCGTGCAGCCGCGGCGACCGTCCGGCGGCGGAGGCCCTGCTCGCCAAAAACCCCGGGCTCCGAAACGAGATCATCGACGACCACTACATCGCGTTCCACCAGGCTGCCGAGCGGGGCGACGTGCGCGCGCTCGAAACGATGCTCGCCTGCGGGTTCGACCCAAACCGTCCCAACGCCGGGATCGGCAAGACGGCGCTGCATACAGCGGCGATGGAGGGCTGGCCCGACGCGGTGCGCGTCCTGCTCGCGCACGGCGCGTCGGTGCACGTGCGTGATCGCGAGTTCAAAGGCCAGCCGCTGATCTGGGCGGCGGAGGGATCGCGGCAGGGTCGAGAGGGACGGAACTTTGCCGCGGTGGGACGGTTGCTGCTCGATGCCGGATCGCCAGTGGAGTGGGAGACGGGAGATGAGCCGGCAGAGGGGATTCTGGAGATCGTCGCGGCGTGGCAGCGAACGTAGTAGGGCAGATGCTTCGCGCTTGCGGCGCTCAGCTCGGGAATGCTCCATGCGTACGACCGTAGGCCTCGTCATGCTCGTGACCCTGGCCAATCGCAGCGACGGCCCGAGGTGCGAGGCCCGGTTGGCGTTGCCGATCAACGAATAACGACAATTAGCGAGGAATCGCCCATGCGTCCGATGGTGATGCGCCTCTACGCCGTGCTGGTAGCCTTGGTGCCGTCTTTCGTTGCGAACGCCTCCGGCCAGGTGAAGGTACCGGACACGCCTGCCGGGCAGAAACTCATAGCCTGGCTGGACGTCTTCAATCGCGGTGATCGCGCGGCCTACAAGGACTTCCTCGCCGAATTCCCCCTGCCCCATTTAAACGCGAGCGAGCTGATCGCGTCCGTCCGAAAGAAGCTCGAGCAGGAAGCCGCGGCAGGCGGCTTCGCCGGCGCGGTGCTGATCGCCAGAAACGGCGAGCTGGTACTGGCCGATGCGTACGGCCTAAGCGATCGCGAACGTAGGACGCCGAACGAGCTGAAGACGCGGTTTCGCGTCGGCTCCATGAACAAGATGTTCACCGCCACCGCGACGCTGCAGCTCGTGCAGGCGGGCAAACTGGGGCTCGACGATCCATTGGGAAAATACCTGACGGATTACCCCAACAAGGACGTCGCCACGAAAGTCACGATCCATCATCTGCTGACGCACAGCGGTGGCACGGGAGACATCTTCGGGCCGGAGTTTCAAGCCCACCGACTGGAGCTGCGCACCCTCGACGATTACGTGAAGCTGTACGGCGATCGCCCGCTCGAGTTCGAGCCGGGCAGCAAATGGTCCTACAGCAATTACGGCTTCATTCTGCTTGGCGTCGTGATCGGAAAAGTGAGCGGCCAGACCTATTACGACTACGTGCGGGACCACATCTACCAGCCGGCGGGGATGACCTCCACGGGCTCGGAACCGGAAGATCAGCCGGTGGCCGGTCGCAGTGTAGGATACACTAGAATGGGTGGCGGTTCAGAGCACCCCATGTCAACGCCGATCTGAATTGCACACTTTCGCCGACTGAAATTGCACACTCGGGGGGTGCCAGCCCAGGGGGATCGGCTCAGACCTCCTGCCGGCTCGGCCGGCGGGGACGGGGGGAGGGCGGTTTGACCGGGGCGGTCGCCAAGCGCGTGGCGAGGGCCCGGTGCTCGCGCATCCGGTAGCTGTTACCGCGGATGTTGACGATGTGGCAGTGGTGCAGGAGCCGGTCGATGAGCGCCGCGGCCATCACGTCGTCGCCCAGGACGTCGCCCCACTCCTCGAAGCTCTTGTTGCTCGTGAGCACGGTGCTCGCGTGCTCGTAGCGGCGGGACATGAGCTGAAAAAAGAGCATGGCCCCCGTCCGGCTGATCGGCAGGTAGCCGATCTCGTCGATGATCATGAGGCTCGGGAACACCAGCGTCCGGAGGCGGTGGCTCAGCCGCCCGGCTTGCTGCGCGTCTTCGAGCGACGTGATCAGGTCGGCGAGCGTGGCGTAGTAGACGCGGCGGCCGCCCTCGGCGGCAGCGACGGCCAGGCTCACGGCCAGGTGGGTCTTCCCGACGCCCGGCGGCCCAAGAAAGACCACGTTCTCTCGCCGCTCGATGAAGCTCAGCGTATGGAGACTCTCCAGCTGGTCGCGCTTGACGCTCGGCTGAAAGCTGAAGTCGAAGTCAGCCAGGGTCTTCACGGCTGGGAGCCGAGCGGACCGCATGGCGGTCTGCAGCCGCCGCTGATTGCGCAGCGCGATGTGGCTCCCGAGGAGCTCACTCATCGCCTCGCCGGCAGCGAGCTCGCCGCTGTCGGCCCGGCGCAAGATGTCGTCGAGGGCTTCGAGGGCGCCGGGCATCTTGAGATCGGCGAGTTGGGCGCGGAGGCGATCGCGGAGGGAGGGCGCGGGCATCAGACGGCCTCCGGGACGAGCTCGGTGTAGCTCGTCAGGGCGCGCCGCTCGACCGCGACTGAGGCTCTCCGTGCGGGGTGAGCCACGGCCGCCGGTGGGGTGAGGACGAGGGAGCGGTACGGACGGGCGGCGAGGGGCAAGAAGGCGGCTTGTTCCTCGGCCAAGCGGCTCACCGGGACGACGCGGGTGGTGCCATGCACGCGTTGATTGGCACGGATGAGCCAGCGGGCGCACTGGTCGGTGAGGTCCGCGTCGCCCAAGAACGTCCGGCCGTAGAGGAAATTGCCACGGAGATAGCCGACGGGCCGCTCCACCTTGCCCTTGGTCTTCGCGCGGTAGGGACGGCAGGCACGGATCCGGAAGCCCCAGTGGGCGGCGAAGCGGAGGAACTCGGGATTCTCCAGGAGTCGGCCGCCCGTCGGGCGGTGGTCCTCCACGATGACGCTCTTCATCTGATCGAAGAGGATCTCGTGCGGCACGCCGCCGAACGCGACGAACGCGCGCTCGAGGCCGAGCATCACGGTCAGCGCGGTCTGGCGGGCCACGAACTCGACGAAGAGCACCCGCGAGTAGCCGAGCACGACGAGGAGCGCGAAACGTTTGCCCCAAGGGAACCGGATTTCAGCGAAATCGAACTGGGCCTGCTGGCCGGGGGCGGTCTCGAAGCGGACGACCGGTTCGGGCTCGGGTCGCGGCCGGATGCGCGTCACGTACGCTTTGAGCTGGCTGTACCCGCCGGCATATCCCGCGGCCCGGCATTCCTCGAGCAACCGGACCGCCGACAGCTCGGGATACGTCGCGAGCCGCTCCTGAATCAGCGGATGGTAGCGATCGAGCTTGGTCGGGCGCGGAGCGGGACGGCGGGCACCAGGTGCTCCGCTCAGCTCACGATCGAGCTGACCCGTCTTGATCCAATGGTAGATCGCCCGGCGACTGACGCCCAGCTGCCGAGCAATGGCGGTCTTCGAAAGTCCTGACTCCAGATAGTGTTTGAGCAGCACGAGGGTATCCCATCCGTACACAGGCCTGCTCCCCCAACGAGGAGCAGGCAAGCTCCCAAGGAAGGGGCCCCGACGTCAGGCCCCACGCCGGATACCCAAGTGTGCAATTCTCACCGGCGATTCTGTACAATTTGAAGTCGGCGATGACACCCCAACACCGAAACCCTGCCATACCGGGGCACGTCCGCTGATCAACCTCGTTCGCAACGCCGTGGACGCTACGTTGGAAGGCGGTGGGGAGGTTGAGGTGGGCTGGCTCATCCGGGACGGTCAGCTGCAGGTCTGGGTTCGCGACGAGGGACCAGGCCTGGCGGACGGGGCCAACCTATTTGTGCCCTTCTATACGACGAAGCCCGACGGATCGGGCATTGGTCTAGTACTCTCGCGCCAGATTGCGGAGGCGCATGGGGGGACCCTGACGGTCGCCAACCTTGGGGACCGCCGAGGCTGCGAAGCACGGCTTTCCCTACCATGTGGGTTGTTCACACGCTGAACCGGTTCCGCCGATCTGGGTTGTTTGGACGCGGTAACGTCAATACCTGTAGTTTGCCACCCAACCCGTTCACGAGGTTTGCGATGGTGCGGTAGCGCGTTTCGAAGAAGAAGGTGGCGCCTGCGACGTAATGAACCGCCTGTCTCCGGATCGGGGTGGCGTCGACAGGAGGGTCAGAGCGAAGGGAGACTAGTAGCCTAACGCTCGGCGGAGAGTTCTGTGACCGTCAAGTGTGGCGTGCTCGTGATACGCGTTTAGCAGGCATCAGTCCCACGCGACCCCGAGCGCAAGGGACACGCTCTCGTGCCTCCATTTCTTCGGGAATCCGTTGATGCTCCCCACCGATTTGTAGGCACTCCCCACTGACCCATATGAGAACGCGAGACGAGGTGCCAGCAATACCAGCTTTCGAGGCATATGATTGTATCCCACGCCCGCGGTGAACCCCCAGCCGCGCTGTTCCATGCCGGTGCTGTCGTTCAGCCAGACCACCTGCGTCGCGAGCGCTGGGCCGCCCTCGAGAAAGAGGCCGCGACGCAGCGTCAGCGGGTAGTAAAGCAGCGAGGCAGTACCAGTTTTCGTCCATTTGTCGCACCCGGGATGCCACCATTCATCGAGCGAGAGGCCGATGCGCAGGTGTGGATTTGCTGTGGTGCCAACCTGGGCGCTCCACTGTGGCCCGCTGAAGTGTCCGTTGATCGTGCAGTCGCTGCACGTGATGGTCGTCGAGCCCATGCCGAGGCCGAAATAGCCCCAGAACCCGTCTTCGGACGAGTCTTGCGCCGACGCCGACCCAGCTGACAGCAGTAACAAGGTGGCAACGAGGAACGAACTGCGAGGTGCGTACATGGGAACCACCCTTGGCAGGAGCCGAATTCCCTTTCGCCAACGGACTCTATGGTAGGACCTCGGCAGAGCAAGGCACGTCACCGCCGTTCGGCTCCTTCGTCAGGCTCGGCAGCATGACGTTCAGCGCGAGGAGAAACGCGATCCCCGACGTGACGAGGATGAGCGTCAACGCGCCGCGCTACTGCACCTGAATGCGTGACACGGGGTGAATCTCGTTCCACTTCTTGTGATTTTTCTCCTGCACGAACGTCCCGGTGATCGCGACGTGCGAGCCAACAGGTGGAATCACCGTGTGATCCGTGAACCCCCGGCACGCGGACAGCGCATCCGGTTGGGTGACCGTATAGTGGCAGACGATCTCGAAGACGAGGTTTCCCTCTTCGTCTGACGTGTTCCCTGCGTTAATGAGGTTACCGAACAGCGAATCCACCTTCAGCCACCCGTGCGTGTCGCCGTCCTTCTCATGGCGAACGCCATCTGCCTCGCGGTGGTTCGTCGCGTCAACGATGACCCCCGTTACAGTCACACAGTCGAGTTTTACGATTAGCCGCACTGGATTGTACACGTGCTGCCACCTTCCATCACCGCAGCCGACCATGCTGGCGGACCCGTCCACACCCGGGCCAGGTTGAAGAGGCCCAGCGGGAGGAACGGTCACGGTCGCTGGCGAGGCGGCACTCACCTTCACGTACCTTGCCCACACGTAGCCCGTGTCGCCCGAACTGGTCGCCACCCGATAGTAGCCGGCCTCCGGCATGGGGTCGAGCAGCGTTAGGGGTGGCTCCGATGGCTGCAGCAATCGGATTGGGGCGTACTCACTGGACGGGTCGGGGCGCAGGTTCACGTTGCGAACTATGGTGACCGTCTGCCCTTGAGCAGCGTTCGTTTGCCAAGCTATTGCGAGAACTGCGAAGACTCTCATCGTCCCACGCATGCCCTTACCCTCGCTTGGGGGGCGCGATCGATGTTGAGGGAACCGCCCCTATGATGGCCTCTCGCCCGAGCGCCTAACGCGCGTAAGTCCAACGGAGGGCACAGGACTCGAACCTGTACGGGCTTGCGCCCAGCGGTTTTCAAGACCGCCGCCTTACCAGTTAGGTCTAGCCCTCCCGACTCTTCGGCACTAGAACTTACGCGATCGGCCGTCGGCGCGCAGCCGGACTGACTTCCGTTCGGCTTCGAGCCCAGCGGCACGCTTCCGATATGGATTCGACAGGTTGAGTCGTACTCCCATGCGGAGAACAATTGCCGTGAGACTCCCATCCGTCACCGTGGCCGTTCTCGCGTTCACTCTCTTCCTTACTGTTCGAGCGGACGGCCAGGCCTGCGCGGGCTTGGCCTCATTCATCAATGCGCCCTATCAGGTTTCTGGCGTCGCCGAGTACACCAAGCATGCTCATGACTTCGGGGGCGCGCTGACCCTCGGTGGCCCTGCGACGTTCTTCGGTGTCGCACTCGGAACGACCCATTACGATGCTTCAAAGGGCTCGTCATTCGACGTCTCTGGAGGAGGAGGGTACGAGCTCGCGCTTGGCCAACGAGGAATGCAACTCTGTCCGGTCGTGGCGGCGGGCCACCGCTCCGGACCGGACAATTATGCCGGTAGTGCCTTGAACTATTCCGAAACAGACGTTGGCGCTGCGCTGCGGCTGGGCGGCGTTGCGAGCGAGTCGGAACACGTCCGCCTGATTCCGACGGTCGGTCTGGGACTCGAATTCGCGCAGCAGACATTCAGCGACTTCTCTGGCACGTCGACGTCGCGGACCCACGGGTTCGGCGTGCTCCAGTTCGGTCTGGGCTTCCTGCCAGGAAAGACCATGACGCTCCTGTCGGAGGCCACCGTCCCCATCGGGCTCGCAAACAGCTCTGCGACATTCGGTATCACCGTCGCGGCAAACTTCGCGCTCTAGAACAGAGCGGAGGCTGGCTGGCGAATCACCGCTCCACCGGCGGCGTGAACCCGTAGCTCGTGTTCTTGAACACCGAATCGGCGATCACCAACGCCCGCGTCGCGAGCTGCGGATTGCTGGTCTTCAGCAGCTGACCCAGCGACTGATATAAGAGCCCATAGGTCGCGAGGATGCCTTCCGACGGCCGATCCACCCAGCCCCGCGGCCGGTTGCGCGCCGCGGCCTCGGCGTGATACACGTGGAACGCGAGCGCCTCGGTGCGCGGCACGTTCACGAACCCGAACACTTGCAGCGGCTTGATCGAGTCCGACGCCTCGATCGGGCGCGCGTGCAGCTTGCGCACGAATCCCTGACCCTCCAGGTACCCGGTGAGCCCGAACTGGTCTGCATAGGGCCCCACGGTCCGTGAGTAGTAAATCGATCGCTTGCCCATCTGGTCCCTGATGGCTTGCAGCACGATCACGTCGGCGCGCTCGAGGTACTGGCGCCCGAGCAGCTGCGGGTCCAGCCGCACGCTCACGCCGCCCAGGTTCACCGTCGTCGCCGAATCGCCGAGCCAGTACACCGGCTGCAGATTCGCGACCTGCTCATCGGTGTAGTTGAGCAGCGCACCCACGGGCTTGGGCCACGCGCGGCCGCGGTAGATCGCCGGTGCCTGGGTCGAGTCGAACGTCGCGAGCGGCCGCCGCTGCAGCTGGCGCAGATACCAGTCCGTGTTCGCGAGCGACAGGTTGACGACCGTCACGTCCTGGCGGACGTGCTCCACCTCCTGCGCATACCACAGCGGGAAGGTGTCGTTGTCGCCGGCGGTCACCAGCACGCCGTACGGCTCGACCGACTGCAGCATGTCGTAGGCGAAGTCGCGGGCCAGGGTCTCGCCTTTGCGCGACGCGGTCAGATGATTGCCTACGAGGGGAACCAGCGCCAGCAACAGCACCGGCGTCGCGAGCATCCAGCGACGCTCCGGGTCCGGGACGCGCCGCTCGAGCCCGTCGCTGATCCACTCCATCAACGTGGCGAGCCCCATTCCGACCCACACGCCCCACAGGGCGAACGAGGCGATGAAGAAGTAGTCGCGCTCACGCACTTCTCGGGCGAGCTGCGACTGGTCGGGCTGCCACGAGTATCCATACTTGAAGTTCAAGTAGAAGATCAGGAACACCGTGAACGTGGCCATCAGCGACGTCATCGCCAGCGCGGTGCGGAGATCGGCCTTCCAGTGGCGATACGCACCCAGGATGCCGACGCAGAAGAAGAGCACCGCGAGGCCCGCGCGGAGCCGCGGCGCCCAGTCGTGCGCCCACTGCCAGCCGAAGTACTGCACCCACATCCCGATCTGCGCGTACAGACTCGCCTGGCGCTGGCTGACCGGCGGCTTGCCGTATTGCTGCCGGGTGAGCACTTCCCACAACGCCTGCCGCGTGGTGGGCTCGCCCTCGTTGATGGGGGGGAAATGCGCGGCGCGGATCGGGAGGTACAAATAGACTGACACGCCCACCACTGCGACGAGCAGGAGCGCTAGCGCGAAATCCCAGTTGCGCGCGGCGAACAGGGCGTAGGCGAGGGCGATGATGAACATCCCCGCCGCCGCATAAAGGGGCGTGGCGCTCTCGAGCCCGCTCGCCACGATCAGTGAGTACACGCTGAAGAACAGGAACCACTGGGACCACTCCACCTGCCGCTCAGCCTCGCTCGGCGGGCGCCGGCTCTTGAGCGGCGGGAGCAGCAGCACGATCACCACCGGTCCCACCAGCACGCCCATCATGTGGTTGGTGGACGTGAGGGCGAGCAGGTATACGATCAGCAACAGGTGATGGTCGTGCGCCTCGCCCGGCGGTTGATCGTCCCAGCGCACGATGAGCCAGAGCACCAGGGCGATCGAGAGCAGCGACAGCGTATACACCTTCTCGTTCACCACCGACTGGTTCCACACGGTGAACGCGGTCGCCGACGCGAGGGCCCCCGCGACCGCGGCGAGCCGGCGCGGCAGGCGCGCCGGCACCCAGCCGCGCATCCACCGCTCGCCCACCAGGAACCAGCATCCGGCGGCGATGGCGCTCGTCACCGCGGCCAGCAGGTTGATCCGCATCGCGTATCCCGCGACGAGCGGGATCAGGCCCCAGGTGTGCGCGAGCAGCGTGAACAGCGGGTTGCCCGGCGGATGCGGGATGCCGAGCACGTACGCGCCCGCGATGTATTCGGACGTGTCCCAGAACTGGGTGGTCGGGGCCAGCGTCGCCACGTAGATCAGCAGGGCGCCGAGGGACACGAGGCCCGCGACGAGATAGGGCGGCGGCTCCGGGATACCAGGGGCGCCGGTGGAGGCGGGGGCAGGAGCGGACACAGTCCCGAGGTTGGTCATGCGGGTTCGATCGGCGTTCAGTTCTCGGTACCGCGCCCGGTCGCGAGCGCGTAGGTCGTATTCGCCAGGATGGCGTCGCGCAGCGTGATGGCGCGCGCGGCGAGCGCCGGATCGCGCTCTCGCACGGCCGCGGCGATCGTGTCGTACTCGAAGATGTAGCCCACCAGGCTGTTCTGCGATGGTACGTCGATCCAGCCACGGGGGCGCGGCCGGGCGGCCGTCTCGCCGCCGCGGTACACGCCGAACCCGAGCGCCACCGACCGCGGGACGTTCACGAAGCCTCGTCCGTCGACCCAGCGTACACTATCTGTCGGCACGGCGGGATGAGGCTCGAGCCGGCGCACCAAGCCTTCGCCCACCAGATAGGGCGTCAAGCCGAGTTGGTCGGCGTAATTGCCGGTGGAGGCCGAAAAGTAAATCGGTCGCTTGCCCACTTGATCCTTGACGATCTGCAGCACGGCGAGGTCGGAGCGGAGCAGGTATGGGCGCCCCAGCGTCGCGGGGTCGAGCCGCACGGAGATCGGCCCGAGGGACGCCACGACCGGCTGGGACAACGGGACGTACTCCGGAAGCGAGTCCGCGGCGGCTCCGCGATAGTAACGGCTCATCCAGGGAGTGGTCGGGCGTGGCCACGGGTGCCCGCGGTACAGCGCCGGCGCCCGCTCCGGGTCGAACGTCACCGGCGACCGCCGCTCGAGCTGCCGCAAGTACCAGCTCGTGTTGGCGAGCGACATTACTAGCACGCTCACGTCGCGGCGGACGCCGTCGACCTCCTGCGCGTACCACAACGGGAACGTGTCGTTGTCGCCCGCGGTCACGACCACGGCGTACGGGTCCACCGACTGCAACACGTCGTGCGCGTAATCACGAGCCAGCGTCTCACCCGCGCGCGACGCCGTGAGCCGATTGCCAGCAATGGGGACGAGCGCCACGAGCAGCACGAGTGCCGCCAGCGCCCAGCGCGTGCGGGGTTCGGGCGGCGGGACACGGGCCGCGAGCGCGTCCTGTATCCATTCCATCACGGCCGCGAGCCCCATCGCCACCCAGATGCCCCACGCCACGAACGAAGCGATGAAGAAGTAGTCCCGCTCGCGCACCTCGTGCTCCAGGCCGGGCCCGCTGTACGGCTGCGAGTAGCCCCACCTGAAGTTCAAGTAGAACACGAGCGCCGCCGTCACCGTGAGGATGAACGTCGTCATGGCGATCGCCGTGCGCCGCTCGGCGCGCCAGTGGCGCCGTGCCCCGGCCAGGCCGAGGGCGGCGAAGGCGATCGCCAGCAAGCGCTGCACGGCGCCCGGCCAGTCGCGGCCGAACTGCCACGAGAAGTACTGCAGGTAGTTCAAGAGCTGCTGGCCGTACAGGACGGGCGTGTGCCCGGGATTGTCAGGGCCGGGGGGAAACATCGGGTTGTCGAAGACTGACGGCTTCCCAAACTGCTCGCGGGTGAGCACGGCGTGGAGCGCGGGCCACGTGGTCGGCTCACCCTGATTGAGATAGGGATCGAAGTGGGCGCGGATCGGCATGAACAGGTTGACGCTCATGCCCACCGCGACCACGAGCCCCGCTGCCACCAGGAGTCGCGGGCGCAGCAGCGCGCGCGGATCGGTCGCCAGGACATACACGAGAACCGCCGGCCCGGCGAGCACACCCATCAGGTGGTTGGTTGCCGTCAGCGCGAGCAGATAGACGATGAGGACGAGATCGTGATCACGTCGCGACTCGGCCGGCTGGTCGCCCCAGCGCAGCGCCAGCCAAAGGACCAGCGCGATGGAGAACATGCTCACCGTGTAGACCTTCTCGTTTACCACCGACTGGTTCCACACCGTGAAGGCGGTCGCGCCGACGATCGTCCCGGCGATCGCCGTCAAGCGGCGCACCCAGGAGACGAGCGGGATCGGCCGCAGCAATCGCTCGGCGATGAGGAACCAGAACGCCGCGGTGGCAGCGCTGGTCACGGCGGCGAACAGGTTGAGGCGGCGCCCGTAGTCCGCAGCCAGCGGCAAGAGACCCCACACGTGACCGAGTATGACGAACAGCGGACTGCCGGGTGGATGCGGGATTCCGAGCGCGTGCGCCGCGGTGATGTACTCGGAGGCATCCCAGAACTGGGTAGTCGGCGCGAGGGTGATTACATAGAGCAGCAGCACGCCTAGGCCTACCAGCGCCGCGCTGCGATACGGAGGACGCTCGTTCATCGTCACCATCTGGAATTAGTGTCGGAACTGTCGCAGGCCGGTGATCACCATCGCAAGGCCCGCCTGATCCGCAGCCGCCACCACCTCGGCATCCTTCACGGAGCCGCCCGGCTGGATGATCGCGCGCACCCCGGCGCGGGCGGCTTCTTCTACCCCGTCCGCGAAGGGAAAGAACGCGTCGGAAGCTAACACGGCGCCCGCGGGATCGTGCCCCTGCTGGCGGGCCTTGTGCACCGCCAGGAACGAGGCATCCACGCGGGACATTTGCCCTGCGCCAATGCCGATCGCGGCCTCGTCCCGCGCCAGCAGGATCGCGTTCGACTTGACCGCCCCCACCGCCGCCCAGGCGAACCGCAAGTCCCGCCATTCCGGCTCTGTCGGCGGTCGTCGAGTCACGACCTTCCACCCGGTCTCGTCCGCCGCCTGCTCGGCACGGGACCGCTGTTGCACCAGGAAACCCCCACGAATGCGCTTCCAATCCCACCCGCCCGGCTCCGTCGTCGGGAGGCGAACGACACGGAGGTTCTTCTTCTCGCGTAGCACGCTGAGGGCGTCATCCTGGTATCCGGGCGCCACCACCACTTCTACGAAGAGCTCGCGCATCGCCTCCGCGGCGGACCGGTCTACCGTGACGTTGAAAGCGATCACCGACCCGAAGGCGGACGTAGGATCGGTCGCGAGGGCGCGGCGGTAGGCGTCGGCCGGCGTGCGACCAAGCGCGATGCCGCAAGGCGTGGTGTGCTTGATGATGGCACACGCGGCGCGGCCCCCGCGGCCGGACGTGCTCCACGGTGCGATGGCAAGCAGCCCCGCGTCCAGGTCGAGCAGGTTGTTGAACGAGAGCTCCTTGCCGGAGAGCTGCTCGAGGTCCTTGACGCCCCCCCCCGCCCCCCCGGCGGTGGCATACAAGGCCGCTCGCTGATGCGGGTTCTCGCCGTACCGGAGCTCCTGGCGGCGCTCGAGCGCGAGGGTGATGCGCTCGGGCCAGTCGGGAAAGTCCTTCGTCAGGTAAGTGTAGATCGCGGCGTCATAGGCAGCGGTGTGTGCAAAGACTTTCGCGGCGAGGTCCCGTCGTAAGGCCGGAGACCCCGGGCTTGCGCCCGGGGTCAGTTGACCTGCCTGGAGCGCCGCGATTACCACGGGATAGTCGTCGGGATCCACGACGACGATCACGTCTTGATGGTTCTTCGCGGCCGAGCGGAGCATCGACGGGCCGCCGATATCGATCTGTTCGATCGCCTGCTCGAGCGTGACGCCGGGCCGCGCGACCGTCTCGCGGAACGGATACAGATTCACGGCGACGAGGTCGATCGGCGTGATGGCGTGCTGGGCGAGCGCGGCCCGATCGCCTGGATGGGCGCGACGCGCGAGCAGGCCGCCGTGCACCTTGGGATGCAGCGTCTTCACCCGGCCGTCCATCATTTCGGGGAAACCCGTGACCTGCTCGATCGGAATGACCGCGAGGCCGGCGTGGCGCAGCGCCTCGGCGGTGCCGCCGGTGGACACGATCTCCCAGCCGAGCCCCGCCAGGCCGCGCGCGAACTCCACCAGCCCGCGCTTGTCGGAAACCGACAGCAGCGCTCTCACCAGGTTTCGGCGGCGGCGCGGACCAGGTCGGCGAGGCTCACCACGTCCTTCAAGTCCACCACCTCGGCGGGAGAATGGGAATAGCGCAGCGGCCAACCGATTGCGACGTCCACGACGCCGTAGGGGGTGAACATGGAGCCGTCGTTTCCACCATTGGTCGTGCCCACCTGCAGCTCGACGCTCCGCGCGCGCGCGACGCGCACCAGTGAGTCCACGTACGCCGGCGGCGTGACTGACGAATTGTCCAGCGCCCGCGCGACCGCGCCCTGTCCGAGCCGGGCGACGGCGAAATTGGGCAGCTCGAGCGGCGAGTCGGCCGACACGAACGTATCGATCGCGTGCACCCGTGGGATGGTGGTGCCGAGCGTGGCGGCGACTGCCTTGGCGCCCTCGAGCCCGATTTCTTCGCGCACGCTCCACACGAAGATCACCTGATGCTTGACGGCGGCGCGGTCGAGGTGGCGCAGGGCGAGCAGCAGCGCAGTGCACCCGACGCGATCGTCGAATGAGCGACCGGTGGCGCGGGTGCCCGCCAGCCGCACGTAGTGCTTCGGCATCGTTACCGTGCTCCCGAGCGCGACCCCGCGGGCGAGCGTCGCGGCGCGCGATGCCGTGCCAATGTCGACGCGGAGCGGTGGCGGGGTATGCCGCGCGAACCCCGAGTCTCGCGGGACGAAAACGCCGGGCACGTCGCCCCGGTCGGTGTGCACCAATGCGGGCTGGGCCTCGAACAGCGACCCGATGAATCCTCCCCGCGTCTCGAGCTCGAGCGAGCCGTCATCGCGGATCCCGCTCACGCGGAACCCGATCTCGTCCAGGTGTGCCACGAACACAACCGTCGGGTTTCCCCGACCGACCCGAACCCAGAGATTGCCGGCGCTATCGGTCTCGCTCTTCGCCCACGTCGGCAGCAGCCGCTTGACGGCGTCGCGCACGGGGCCCTCGGAGCCGGAGACGCCGTAGGACTCGATCAGCGGCGACAGGACGGCCTGCGCTTCGGAAATCCGGGTGTTGTCCTGGGCGGAAAGTTGGACGGTTGGAAGGATGGAAAGAGCCGCGATGAGCAGCCCTTCCAACCTTCGCACCCTCCAACGCTCCGTTCTCATCGCCCCTCCATCCACGTCACCAGCTCTTTCACGAGACCGTCCGCCGCGGCGAGCTCCACGGTCTCCACGGCCGTATCCGGATACTTCACGGGCAGGCTCACGGTCTTGGTGTCTTCGAAGGGGCCCATCAGCCTGGTGACGGTCTCGAGCCCGGCATTGGTCGCGTGCAGGCTCTGCGTCGTGAACGCGACCACCACGGTGCCGTGCACGGCCGGCTTCGCGCGGGCGGCGGTCGCGAGCGCGGCGCATGCCGCCCGCCGCCCGGCGGCGGGTGCGGCGAGCAGCCGGTCGCCGTAGACGTGGGGCTGTTTGGCGAGGGATACCGGCGCGAGCACCGCGACGCCCAGCCGCGCGACTTCGGCTGCCGAGCTCGCGCCGATGTCCACGTACGCGTTGTCCACTGTGAAGACGGGATCGGGCGCGCCGGGCATCTCGCGACCACGGGTCAGGTGCGTGGACCTCACCGCAACTACGCCCGGGACCGGACCGCGCGCGCCGAAGACCGTCACGCGCTCGCCCTCGAGCTGCTGATCGAACAGCGGGTAAGTGACACGCGCCCCCGCCCCCACTCGCCGCAGCAGCAGATAGCCGTCGGGGAGCATGTTGCCTACCACGTACCCCGCCTCGTCGAGCGGACAGCTGACGAGCCGCTTGGGCGCACCCTGCCCGAGCGTGACCGTCACGTCGCCCGCCCGGTCGCGCACGCTTCCGGGGAGCAGCGCCAGGAGCGAGTCGGTCATTGCCTGCTCGAGGCCGGTGACGGCGGTCATGCCGGCGAAGCGGACGGCGAGCGCGTCGAGAGATTGGGCGGACAGTCGGACGGTCGGACTGACGGACAGTAGAACGCCTAACAACACTCTTTCGCGCATACCCCTCCTAATCGCCTGACCGTCCGACTGTCCGACTGTCCGACGCCTCTCCGAGGTCCACGACAACTTTTTCCCCCGCAACGAAGGTCGGTCTCACTGGAAAGAGCTTCACCGGCTCCCCCGGCACTCCCCTGCGGGCCAACTCCAGCACGACCTGCGGCAGCAATCGGTGCTCGACCTCGAGGACCCGAGCCGCGAGCGACTCCGGGGTGTCCTGCGCTCGCACCGGTACGGGCCATTGGGCGATGATCGGACCGCGGTCGAACTCCTCGTCCACGTAATGGACGGTGGCGCCCGACAGAGCGGCGCCGCTTGCGAGGACCGCTTGATGCACCCGCAAGCCGTACATCCCGGGCCCACCGAATGCGGGGAGCAGCGCGGGATGGATATTAATCAGGCGCCACCGGAGCCGGGCGACCGCCGCGGGCGGCACGCGCTTCACGTATCCCGCCAGCACGACGAGCCCTGCATCCCCTACGGCCGACACAATCTCGCCCGCATCGTCGCCTTGCGCGAGCACGGTGGTGGGCACTCCGGCCCGGCGCGCGCGCTCCAACGCCGGCGCGTCCGCCCGGCTCGACACCACGCGCGCTATCAGTGCCAGCGCAGAGCCTCGCAGCGCATCGAGCAGTGCCTGGAGGTTCGAGCCGGCGCCCGAGACGAGCACCGCCACCGAGACGGGACGCGTCACCGGTTGCACGGAGCGAGCGAGGCGGGCTTGGGCCCCGCGGTGACGGACAGCGTGAACGGCCCTTTCGCGAAGCGCTCGCGGCTCGTCGCCACGATGATGTAATCGGCCGCGCGAGGCAGGCGTACAGTGAGCCGTGCATTGCAGTGGCCACCGGAGTCGTCGTCCTGGGGCGGCGCGGCGTCAAAGCCGGGGCCGAGGAGGAAGACGTAGGCGTCGAACGCGTCGGCGGCGAGGTCGATCGTCACGGTCTCACCGGCGCGTCCGGCGAGCCGAAACTCCTGAGCGTAGGTGCTGTCTGCGGGCAGCAGGACGTTCTTGCGTGTGAGAGAGTCCCGCAGCGTGTCGCCCACCGCGATCGTCCGGCGCGGCGGGAGGGCGGGGGAGGCGGGGGAGGCGGGGGAGGCGTTGCCTTGCGCGGCCAGCGTGGCACTCGGGAGGCCGAGCGAGAGCAGCGGCGCCAGCCATCGCAGGTTCATGGCGCGGCAATCTGGCCGCCGCGCACCATCTCGCGGACGGCCGCGGCCAGATCGGCCACCACCGGCACGCCGATTGCACGGGCCTGCGCCGCGTGCGCGGCGCCCCGCCCGGTCTCCACGAGCAGGGCCCGCCCGCCGAGCGTCCGCGCCGGCGCGACATCGCTCAACCGATCGCCCACCCAGTAGCTGGCCGCAAAGTCGAGGCCGTGCGCGGCGCGCGCGTCGCGAAACAGCTTCACCCCCGGCTTGCGGCACTCGCACGGGCCCGTGATGGTGGGGTGGTGGGGGCAGTAGTACGCGCCGTCGAGCCGGGCGCCGTGTGGGGCGAGCAGCTCCACGAGGCGACGTTGCACCGCGTCATACGCCGTCGCGTCGTACAGGCCGCGCGCGATCCCCGATTGGTTCGACACCGTGAACACGAGCCAGCCCGCGTCGTTCAGCCGGCGGATCGCGTCCGCGGCGCCGGGCAGCAGGCGCACTTTGGCCGGCTCGTGCAGGTAGCCGGGATCGTCGATGATCGTGCCGTCGCGGTCGAGGAACACTGCCCGACGATCGCGGTCAGGCATCGAGCGCCGCGCGCACCGCGCGGGCGACCGTCTCGATCTGGTCTTCGAAGATGGTGCGGGGGTCGAGCACCACGCGGTCGTTTGCGATGCGGGCGACGACGGGAGGGTCGCCCGAGCGCAGGCGCGCTGCCAGGGTCTCCGGTGCCCGGTGTCCGGTATCCGCGGCCACGCGGACGAGCCAAGTCCTGAGCTTGGCACCCGGGAACGAGCCACCGCCGACCTCTGACTCGCCCTCTATCACCTCGACATCCTTGCCCACGGCTTGGTGCAACGCTTCTGCTGCTTGACGTATTTGCGCGACGTCTTTCGTGAGCATTCGGAGGACCGGAATTTCACGGAGGCAAACCGCCGGATCCCGGTATAGAGCTAGTGTGGCCTCCAAGGCAGCAAGCGTGAACTTGTCCGACCGGACCGTGCGGGCGAGCGGGTCGCTGCGACAGGCGTCGATCGCCGCCCGTCTGCCGAGCAGGATACCTGCCTGAGGGCCGCCGAGCAGCTTGTCGCCGGAGAACGCGAGCGCGTCCACACCGCTCCCGAGCGCGGCGGCGACTGTGGGCTCGCCGCTGAGTCCCCAGGCCGTCAAGTCCAGGAGCAGGCCGCTCCCCAGGTCGTACAGGCTCGCGACGCCGCGCTCCCGCCCGAGCGCCGCGAGCTCCCCCGCCGGCACTTCGGCGGTGAAGCCGGTCACTTGAAAGTTGGAGCGGTGGACCTTGAGGAGGAGCTTGGTGCGCGGGGTCAGCGCGGTCGCGTAATCCTTCAAATGCGTCCGGTTGGTCGTGCCCACCTCCACCAGCTCGGCGCCCGAGCGGGCCATGATATCGGGGATCCGGAAAGCGCCACCGATCTCCACGAGCTCGCCTCGGGACACGATCGCCTGGCCGTCGCGAGCCAGCGCCGAGAGCGCGACGAGCAGCGCGCCCGCCGCGTTGTTCACGACCAGCGCGTCCTCCGCGCCCGTCAGCTCGATCAGGAGATCGCGACACAACGTCTGGCGCGAGCCCCGCGCTCCCCGCGCCACATCGTACTCGAGGTTCGAGTAGGAGCCAGCGATGCGCGTCATGGCCGCGATCGCGGCCCGCGCCAGCGGCGCACGACCCAGGTTGGTGTGCAACACCACACCAGTGGCGTTGATCACCGGCGCGAGCGACGGCGCGGCGAGCCGTGCGACCTGCGCTTGCACCGCCGCGCCCCAGCCCTCGGGCGGGGCCGCCCCGCCGTTGGCGCGCGCGCCTTCGATCGTGTCACGCACCGCGCGAGCCACGAGGCCGCGCGGATGCATGCCCACGAGCGCCGCGACGTCGGGCGCGGCGAGCAGGGCCTCCACGGCGGGGAGCCGGCGGCGCGGGTCGATCATAAGGACCTGGCCTTTGTGGTGTCCTTGGGCGCTGGCTTCGGCACGGGAATCTCGATCACGCCGACGCCGTCTCCGGGAACACCGCTCAGATTGATCGCTCGGTGCACACGCACGAGATACTTGGCCCCCGGGGTGAGCGTTTGCCCAGTCTGGACCACGACGTGGTCGTATGGCACCCGGCGGGCGCTGAGCAGCTTACGCACGCGCGCCGTGTCAACACGCGGGGTGGTGGTATCTGGGCGTACCACCGCGGCCGCGGGGGGGGGTGGCCGCTGCCCAGCTGGAGGCCGCGCCCCCCGCCGTGCCGTCGTGTCCTTGCGCGCCGAGGTGTCCTGGAGGCGTTTGAGCGAGTCGGCCACGGCCCGCGCGCGCGCCTGGATCGAGTCGAACTGGGTCGGCCGGTACAACGCCCGCACCTTGAGCGGCGTCGTGTCGGGGAGCGCGAACACTCCGACGGTCGTCGTGTCCGGCGGATGGGCCGGATCGAGGGGTTGAGAAAACGTGATACGGAGCGTCACCGAATCGACCGCCTCGACGGTGCGGACCCGCGGCCCGACGGTGTCGTGAGCGAACAGCCATAGGACCGCGCTCGCCGTCGAGTCCACCGCGATCGTGACCGTGTCGAACGGCTCGCGCCGGTCCTGCCGGCGGTTGCTGTTCTGGTCCTGAATCGCCCAGACGCGATAGCGTCCCGCTGGGATGCCCTGCAGCCGGAAGTCGCCCCCCGAGTCGGTCAGCGCGAGATAGGCGACGGTGTCGGGGAGCAGGGCCGCCCGAATCACCGCCTGCGGCAGCATGCGCTGCTCCACCCAGAGGAGCGCGGTGCCCGTCAACGTGGCGCTGGGCAGGGGTGCTCCGGTCGAAAACACGATCGTTCGGCCGGTCTTGGTCATGTTGCGCCGCAGGTCCGCGATTCCGGGGAGCACCTCGAGGTGGTAGACACGGTTCGCCTTCCATCCTTCTTTGGGAGACACGTGGATCGCGTCACGGTGCCACGACACTTTGACGTCACCCGCCACCGGCGACAGCAAGATCTTCTGCGCGAGCCCGGTGATGGCTCCGCCCGCCTGAGAACCCCCGGGTGACTCGTCTATCACCTCGTCGAATTGCACGACGGCGTCGCCGTGAAAGTCGGGCACGACCGCGCCCGATTCCGGAACGGTCTTCTGAATCGCGGCTGGCGTGGTCCGCGGTGGGCCGCCGGGGGGCGGCCCCTGACTGGCGCAGCCCACGAGCGACGCGGCTACGAGCAGCCCAGCGACTTGAGCTTGTCGGCCAGCGCCTGCCGCTGGTCGCGCCACGCCCGCTCCTTCTCGCGCTCCCCGGCGACCACCTCGGCGGGCGCCCGGGCGACGAACTGCTGGTTGGTGAGCTTGGCGGCGAGCCGCTCCAATTGTTGCTCGAGCCGCGTCAGCTCGCCCGACAGACGCCGGCATTCGTGCTGCACGTCGATCGCTCCCTCCAGCGCCACGAACACTTCGCTGCCGTCGCCAAACACGGCGTAGGCCCCGACCCGCTTCGCGCCCCCGTCGAACGACAGGTCTTCGAGTTGCGCCAGACGCTGAATCGTCTCGCGCTCCGCCTCGAACACCTTCCGCTGATCGCGTCCCCGCGCCGTGATGCGTGCCCGGAGGCGTGTCTTGGGCGGCACGTTGTACTGCGCGCGAATGCTGCGGATCCCCTCCACCACCTGCTTCACGCGGAGGAACTGGAGGTCGAGCTCGGCGTCGACGCAGTCCGGCTGGAATGCGGGCCAGGGCGCGACCGCCAGCAGCTCGTTCGCCGCGCGACCGGGCAGCTTCTGCCACAGCTCCTCGGTGATGAACGGCACCACCGGATGGAGCAGGCGCAGCGCCGCGTCGAAGCACTGGGCAAGGACCGCTTGTGCGGCGGCGGCGTCGCTCCCTCGCGAGGCGAGGCGCGGCTTGACGGCCTCCACGTACCAGTCGGCGAGGTCACCCCAGACGAACTCGTAACACCGCTTGGCGGCCTCGTCGAGCCGGAACTGCTCCATGGATGCGGTCACCGCTCCGACGGCCTCGTTGGCGCGCATCAAGATCCAACGATCGGCGAGCGGGAGCTCAGACCACTCGAAGCTTTCGACGGGCTGCACCGGCTCCGGCAGCTGGCTCAGGATGAAGCGTCCGATGTTCCAGAGCTTGTTCGCGAAGTTTCGGCCCGGCGCGAACGTGGTCTCGAGATCCTTCGGGTCGAGGATCAAGTCCGACCCGAGCGACACACCGGCGATCGCCGTCCAGCGCAACGCATCGGCGCCGTACAGCCGCACCACGTCGAGCGGGTCGATCCCGTTGCCAAGCGACTTTGACATCTTGCGGTGCTGCGTATCGCGGACGATGCCGTGCATGTACACCGTCTCGAACGGCTCGTCCTTGAGAAACCGGTACCCGGCCATGATCATCCGCGCTACCCAGAAGAACAGGATGTCGGGCCCGGTGACCAGCGTGTGACCCGGGTAGAAGCGCTGCAGGTCGGGCGTCTCTTGCGGCCAGCCCAGGGTCGCGAACGGCCAGAGCCAGGACGAGAACCACGTGTCGAGCACGTCGGGATCCTGCTGGACGGGGCCGCCGCACTTGGGGCAGGCCGCTGGGTCCTCGCGGGCCGCCCACTCGTGGTCGCACTTGACGCAGGTGAACACGGGGATGCGGTGGCCCCACCAGAGCTGTCGCGAGATGTTCCAGTCCCGGATGTTCTCCATCCAGTGCTGATACGTCGCACCCCAGCGCTCCGGTACAAGACGAATCTCTCCCGAGCGATACGCCTCGAGCGCCGGCTCCGCGAGCGGTTTCATCTTCACGAACCACTGGTCGCTGAGTCTGGGCTCTACCACCGAGTCGCAGCGGTAGCAGCGGCGCACGACGTGTCGGTACGGCTCGACCTTCTCGAGCAGGCCGCGCTCCTTGAGTATGTCCACGATCTTCTCGCGCGCGTCGAACCGATCGAGGTCGGCGAGCGCCTTCGGCACGCGCGTGGGGTGCTCCATGCGGCCGTCCTCGGTCATCACGAGCGGCATCTCGAGCTTGTGACGCAACCCGATCTCGAAGTCGGTCGCGTCGTGCGCGGGGGTCACCTTCACGGCCCCCGTCCCGAACTCCGGCACGACCGCCTGGTCGGCGAGGATCGGGATCGGGATATCGACGATCGGGAGCCGCGCCACCTTGCCCACGAACGCGCGGTAGCGCTCGTCGTTGGGATTCACCGCGACCGCCGTGTCGCCCAGCAGCGTCTCGGGCCGCGTCGTCGCCACCGTGATGTACGGCTTGCGCCCCTCTTTCACCGGGTATCGGATGTAATAGAGCTTGCCGTCGATTTCCTCGGACTCCGCTTCCTCGTCGGAGAGCGAGGTGAGGCAGCGCGGGCACCAGTGGATCACGCGGTGGCCACGATAGATGAGCTTGTCCTCCCATAGGCGGACGAAGACCTCCCGCACCGCGCGCGAGTATTCGGGGTCGAGGGTGAAGCGCCTCCGGCTCCAGTCGCACGACGCCCCGATGATCTTGAGCTGCTCGAGGATGGTGGTGCCGGTCTCGCGCACGAAGGCCCACACACGCTCCACGAACTGCTCCCGCCCCAGATCGAACCGGGTCTTCCCCTCCTTGGCGATCAGGCGCTCGACCACGTTCTGGGTTGCAATCCCGGCGTGATCCGTGCCCGGGAGCCAGAGCGCGGCGCGCCCCCGCATCCGCTCGAACCGGATGAGCACGTCCTGCGTCACCATGTCGAGCCCCTGGCCCATGTGTAGGACTGCGGTGACGTTGGGGGGCGGCATTACGATCACATAGGGCTTGCCGTCGGCGCGGGGCGTGAACGCTCCGGCGTCGAGCCACCGCTCGTACAGGGGACGCTCGACGGCGTGGGGATCGTATTGAGATGAGAGCTCGAAGCGCGGCATTCCTTATAATAGACAAGACGGGGGAGGACGGGGGAGGACGGGGAAGGTTGAGAGGCCAGGGTGGTCTTGCCCCGGTTTTGTGGACACGGGTTTAGGCAGCGGTGAGCTGCGCCTCGAAGGCCGCCGGGCTCAGGTAGCCGAGCGTGGAATGACGCCGCTGCCCGTTGTACCAAGCGATATACTGGCGGAGCGCCTCGATCCCGTCGCGGCGACTCCGCCACATCGTATCAGGGATCAGTTCGGTCTTCACGGTCGCGAAGAAGCTCTCGACCACAGCGTTGTCCCAGCAATCGCCCCGCCGACTCATGCTGACCGTGGCGCCGTGCGCCGCAAGGAGGCGCTGGTAGACGGTCCCCGTGTAGTGCGCCCCGCGATCGGAGTGGTGCAGGAGCCCCGCCGCCGGAGCCCGCCGCTCGAGGGCGTGGCGCAGCGCCGGGAGCGTGAGTTCTTGGCCTGGGCTCGTGCCCGCCGCCCAGCCGACGACCCGACGCGACGCGAGATCGAGTACGACGGCGAGGTACAACCACCCCTCGGCCGTCGCGCACGCCGTGACGTCACTGGCCCACACCTGGTTGAGCGTGGCTACCCGAAAGGCGCGTCGGAGCCGATTGGGGGCCGGCGGCGTGCCATCCGCCTGCGTGGTGGCCCGATACCGCCGGCGGCGCTTCCCGCGCAGCCCGTCGAGCCGCATCAGGCGCGCCACCCGCTTACGGCTACAACGCCACTGCTGGGCCGCGAGCTCGCGGTGGATCCGCGGGCTCCCATACCGCTGCCGGCTCGCCACGTGAATCGCCCGGATCGCCACCCGCAGCCGCGTGTCCACCTGCGCGCGGGCACTCGGCCGCCGCCCCCGCCAGGCGTAATACCCCGTCCGCGAGACCCGCAGCAGGCGGCACATCAACGTCAGCGCAAACGCGCCGGCATGCTGTCGGATGCAGGCGTACCTCACGGGGACGGCTTCGCGAAGTACGCCGCCGCTTTTTTTAGGAAGTCCCGCTCCTGGCGCAGGAGCTCGTTCTCCCGCCGGAGGCGCCGCAGCTCCTCTGCTTCCGTCGGGCTCACGGCCCCGCCCCGCGCGTCCGTCCCATAGAGCTTCTGCCAGCGCCAGAGCACCGATTCCGCGAGCTTCAGCTCCGCCGCCACCTCACGCAACGGCCGCCCGGTCTCCTCCAGAAACCGGACGGCCTCACGCTTATACTCGACCGTGTACCGGCGACGCGTCTGCCCCATCGGACACCTCCCGCCCAATTATGGGCTAGGAATCAGGTGTCCACCAAATCGGGGCAGGTCCAGGGGGAGCAACCTCCCCCGTCCTCCCCCGTCCTCCCCCGACCTCCCCCGTCCTGCTAGAATTCCCTCCCATGCCCGACGATTCTCCGGTTCTCCCCACCAGCCGAATCGCCCGCTGGACCGTCATCGCAGCGTTGATCGTGCTCACGGTGGCGCTCTATTTTCGCGACGGGCGTCGGGTGCCTCCTCTTACCGGTACCCCGCCGGCGGCACCCACCAGCCAGCCGGCCAACTAAGCCGATGCCTCCCGAGATTCGCGTCACGCTCCCCGACGGGAGTGAAAAGCGTATACCCGCCGGCTCCACCGGGGTCGACCTCGCCAAGGCGATCGGACCGGGGCTCGCGAAGGCGGCCCTCGCGGTGCGGGTGAACGGTGACGTCATCGATCTGACGCGCCCGCTGCCCGATGGCAAGCGCGTCGCGATCCTGACGGACAAGGATCCCCAGGCGCTCGACGTGCTGCGCCACTCGTCGGCACATGTGCTCGCGACCGCGGTGCGCCAGCTCTTCCCACACGCCAAGATCGGCTTCGGCCCGCCCATCGAGGACGGCTTCTACTACGACTTTAAAGTAGAACCGCCTTTCGCGCCGGAAGATCTCGAGGCGATTGAAAAACAAATGGCGGAGGTGGTGAAGGCGGACTATCCCTTCGTCCGTGAAGAGGTCTCGCGCGCCGAAGCGAAGCAGCGGTTCAAGGACGACCCGCTCAAGCTCGAGCGCATCGACGATCTGGGCCCGAACGAGGTGATCTCGGTCTACACGGACGGGCCGTTCGTGGACCTGTGCCGCGGGCCGCACGTGCCGAGCACCGGGCGGATCAAGCACTTCAAGCTGCTGCACGCCGCCGGCGCGTATTGGCGGGGCGACGAGCGACGTCAGATGCTGCAGCGGATCTACGGCACGGCCTGGTTCACCAAAGAAGATCTGGAGCGCTACTTGCGGCGCCTCGAAGAGGCGAAGAAGCGCGATCACCGTGTCCTGGGCAAGCAGCTCGACCTCTTCTCGATCCAGGAGGACGTCGGGCCCGGGTTGATCTTCTGGCATCCCAAGGGCGCGATGGTGCAGTTCCAGCTGCGGCGCTTCATCGAGGATACGATCCTCGAGCGAGGGTACTCGCTGGTCTACACGCCTAACGTCACGCGCGAAGAGCTGTTCCTGCGCTCGGGTCACCTGCCGCTGTACACGGCGAACCAGTTCCCAGCGATGGCGGCGGGGGAGGGCGAGGCCGAGACGGTGCGCTATCGGGTGAAGCCGATGAACTGCCCGATGCACATCCTCATCTACGCCTCGCAGCAGCGCAGCTATCGCGACCTGCCGATCCGCCTCGCCGAAATCGCCAACCTGTACCGCAACGAGCGGTCGGGGACGCTGCACGGCATGCTGCGGGTGCGTGGGCTCACGATGGACGACGCGCATATCTTCCTGCGCGAGGACCAGATCGAGCAGGAGATCTTCCATCTGCTGGACATCGTGGAGCTCGTGCTCGCCAAGACGTTTGGCGTCTCCTACCGTCTCGACCTGGCCACGCGCCCCGACAAGAAGCTCGGCACCGACGCCACCTGGGACCACGCGGAGCGGGCACTCGAGCAGGCGCTCAAGCACCGCGGCGCCACGTATCGCATCGATGCGGGTGGAGGCGCGTTCTACGGTCCCAAGATCGACATCAAGTTCAACGACGCGATCGGCCGCGAGTGGCAGGGCGCGACGATCCAGCTCGATTTCGAGCAGCCCGAGCGCTTCCAGCTCGAGTACACCGGCGAGGACAACAAGCCGCACCGTCCCGTCATGATCCATCGCGCGATCTACGGCACCATGGAGCGGTTCGTGGGCTTCCTGATCGAGCACTTCGCGGGCGCGTTTCCGCTGTGGCTCGCGCCGGAGCAGGTCAGGGTGCTGCCGATCTCGGACGCTCAGACACCCGCGGCACGGGCGCTACACGAGCGGCTGCGCGCCGCGGGGATCCGTTCACATCTGGACGAGCGCAACGAGACGCTCAACTATCGAATCCGGGACGGCGAGCTGCAGAAAGTCCCTTACATGGCTGTGGTAGGACAGCGCGAGGCCGAGGCGGGGAGTGTGGCGGTGCGGACCCGGGGAGAAGGAAAGAAGCAGGAAGTGTTGGCGCTGGAGGACTTCCTGGCCAAGCTCCAGGAAGAGGTTCGCACGCGCTCGCTGACACCGTTAGTTTGAGGTAACCCAGGGCTTGAACCCCGGGCTTGTGCCCGGGGTCAGTGGGACCTTACAGAGACCAACTAACCCCGGACGCAAGTCCGGGGTTGAACCGAAGGTCGGATGGCTACGAGCGACATAACCACGCCCGTCATTCTGAGCGCTTGCCGCACCCCCATCGGCAAGTATCTCGGCGGCTTGTCTCCTTTGTCCGCGCCCCAGCTCGGCACCGTGGTCATCCGCGAGGCTGTGCGGCGCGCCGCCATCGAGCCGGGCGCGGTCGACGAAGTGATCATGGGGAACGTGCTACAGGGCGGCGTGGGCCAGGCGCCGGCCCGGCAAGCGGCGATCCACGCCGGCCTCCCGGGAACCATCCCCTCGCTCACGATCAACAAGGTGTGCGGCTCGGGCCTCAAGGCCGTCATGCTCGCGGCCCAGGCGATCCGCGCGGGCGACGAGCAGTGCGTGGTCGCGGGCGGCATGGAGTCGATGTCCAACGCGCCCCATTACGTCTACGGGATGCGCAGCGGCATCAAGGCCGGGAACAGCCAGCTCGTCGACGGCATGATCCACGATGGGCTGTGGGATTCGTTCTCGAATAGTCACATGGGCAACCTCGCGGAGTACACCGCCCGGAAGGCCGGCGTGTCGCGCACCGACCAGGATGCCTTCGCACTCGCGAGCCACCAGAAAGCCATCGCCGCCATGGAGGCGTGCCGCTTCAAGGCGGAGACGGTGGCGGTCGAAATCCCCGGCAAGAAGGGGCCCACGGCGATCGAAAAGGACGAGGGGCCCCGCAAGGAGACCTCGCTCGAAGCGCTCGCGGCCTTGAAGCCATCGTTCGAAAAAGACGGGACGGTGACCCCGGGAAACGCGCCCGGCTTGAATGACGGGGCGAGCGCCCTCGTCGTCACGTCGCTGGCCTTCGCAGTTTCGCACCGACTGCCGCCGCTGGCGCGGATCACCGCGTACGCCACCGGCGGTGGCGAGCCCAAGGACCTCTTCTTCGCTCCCATCGTCGCCGTCCGAAACCTCCTCGCCAAAGCCAAAGCCGCCATCAACGATTACGATCTGATCGAAGCCAACGAGGCGTTCGCGGTCCAGGCGCTCGCCGACGGGCGCGCGCTCGGCTGGGATTGGGATCGTGTGAACGTGAACGGCGGCGCCATCGCGCTGGGGCACCCGATCGGCGCCTCGGGAGCGCGCGTGCTCACGACGCTCCTGTTTGCCCTCAAGGCCCGTCACCAATCGACCGGGCTCGCCACCCTCTGCCTCGGAGGTGGCAACGCAGTCGCCCTCAGCGTGGAGATGCTCTGATGCCGACGCACATTGCCGCTCTGTCCGCGCAATCGCCGACCGCCCGCCGCGTGCTCGCGGTGATCGGGGGCGCTGTGCTGGTCGCCCTCTCCGCCCAGGTCGCCGTCCCGCTCCCGGGAACGCCGGTGCCGCTCACCCTGCAACCGCTCGCCGTGCTGATCGTGGGGGGGCTGCTCGGTCCCGAGCTCGGAGCGGCGAGTCTCGTGACGTACCTCGCGATGGGCGCCGCCGGCCTCCCGGTCTTCACACCCAGCCCGCTCCTGCCGCAGGGCCTGGGACGGCTGTTCGGCCCCACCGGAGGCTACCTCCTGGCGTATCCGGTCGCCGCCTACGGAGTGGGACGTCTGGTGGGTGACGGGAGGCCCAGCGCTCGTATCGCGCTCGCCGCACTCGCGGGCCTGGCGCTCATCCACGTGGGCGGGTTGGTGCAGCTCGCCCTCTTGACGGGCAGCATCTCCCAGGCGGCGCGACTCGGGACGCTCCCCTTTCTCTTGGGCGACCTGCTGAAGGTGGCACTCGCCCTGCTGATTCTGAAGCCCACCGTGAGCCCCCTGCGCGCGCGCCTATGACGGCGCGCGCTGCGTTTCTGGAGCGGGCGAAGGCCATCGGGGTCGCGCTCGCCTGGATCGTAGCGTTCGGCATCGTGGGTGGGGTGGCGAGTTGGACGCTGGCACGGCTGGCCCGGCCGACGCCGAGCTGGTCGCTCGCCTGGGTATTCGGCACGGCGGCCGCGGGGTTCGGGCTCGCCACGTGGCTCGTGGGCCGGCGTCTCGATCACCGTTCGTGGAAGGCGCTCGGCTGGCGTCCAGGGACCGGCTGCCCCTTCGGCCTCACGGCCGGTGTGGCCTGTGGTGCGGTCATGGCGGTCGCCGCGATCGCGCTCGCGGTCCTGGGCGGCGCCACCGTCCATTGGACGGCTGCCGCTGCGCCCTGGGGGGCGGTCGCCCTGCCGCTCGCCGCGGCACTGATCGTCGCGGCGCTGGTCGAAGAGCTCATGTTCCGCGGCTATCCGCTGCGGCGCCTCGCCGATGCAATCGGGGCCGCCCCCGCCACCGCGGTGAGCGCGCTCGCCTTCGGCCTCGCGCATGTCGCGAATCCCAGCGCGACGCTGCTGTCCACAGTGAACGTGGCCCTCGCCGGTGCGTGGCTCGCCTGCGCGTTCTTTTCGCCCGGCGCCATGCCGCTCGCGTGGGGGGCGCACTTCGGCTGGAACGCGACGCTGGCACTCGCCTTCGATGCGCCCGTGAGCGGGTTTGTGTTCGGCGTGCCGGGGATCGCGTATCACCCGGGTCCGTATGCGTGGCTCGACGGCCGCGCGTTCGGACCAGAGGGAGGGGTCGTCACGACCGTTGTGATGATCGCCGGGGTAGCCACGCTCGCCGCCTGGGCCCGCCGGGGAGGGACGGGAGCGGGGACGGGGACCGCATGAGTCGAGTGGCGGTTGTGGGCGCGGGGACGATGGGCAACGGGATCGCGCACGTGTTCGCGCAGCACGGGTGGGAGACGGCGCTGCTCGACGTGTCGCGCGACGCGCTCGACCGCGCGCTGCAGACCATCACCGCCAACCTCGACCGCCAGGTGAAAAAGGGCGCGCTCACCGGGGAGCAGAAGCAGCAGACGCTCGGTCGTCTTCGGACCGCGACGGGGCTGGACGGCGTGGGGCACGCGGAGCTGGTGGTGGAAGCGGCCACCGAGAGTCCGGAAATCAAGTTCCAGATCTTTCGCGACCTCGACGCCGCCGCGCCCCCGGGTGCCACGCTCGCCAGCAACACGTCCTCGATTTCGATCACGGCCATCGCGGCCCAAACTCGCCGCCCAGCGCAGGTGATCGGAATACACTTCATGAATCCTGTCCCGGTGATGCCGCTCGTCGAGGTGATCCGCGGCCTCGAGACCGCCGACAAGACGGTCGTGGAGGTGCTGGAGGTCGTGAAGGCGTTGGGGAAGACACCCGTGGAGGTCAACGACGCGCCCGGGTTTGTCTCGAACCGTGTCCTCATGCCGATGATCAACGAGGCGATCTTCTGCGTCATGGAAGGGGTCGCGAGCCCCGAGGCGGTGGACGCGGTCATGAAGCTCGGGATGAACCATCCGCTCGGACCGCTTGCGCTCGCGGACCTGATCGGGCTCGACGTGTGTCTCGCGATCCTCGAAGTGCTCCACCGGGGGCTGGGGGACGACAAGTATCGTCCGGCGCCGTTGCTGCGGAAGCTCGTGGCCGCCGGACGCCTGGGGCGCAAGAGCGGGCGAGGATTTTATGTCTACCGCGATTGAGCCGGCCGGACTCACCGACACGCAACGCCAGATCGTCGAGCTGGCGCGCGAGTTCGCGCGCACCAAGATCGAGCCGTTCGCGGCGGAGTGGGATCGCACCGGGCATTTCGCCCGCGACGTGATCGACGAGCTCGGGCGGCTGGGCTTCCTCGGCATGTGCACGCCCGAGGAGTACGACGGGATGGGACTCGACACCGTCACCTACTTGCTGGCGCTCGAGGAGATCGCCGCCGCCGACGCCGCGATCGCGGTGTCGGTGTCGATCCACAATGCGCTGCCGACGACGATGCTGGTGCGTCACGGCAGCCCGGCGCAGCGCGAGCGCTGGCTCCGGCCGATGGCGCGGGGCGAGCTGCTGGCGGGGTTCGCGCTCTCCGAGCCGGACTCCGGCTCCGATGCCGCGGCCCTCACGACCCGGGCCGTGCGCGAGGGCGATGAGTGGGTGTTGTCGGGTGCCAAGGCGTGGGCCACGAACGGCGCCACCGCCGACGTCATGCTCATCATGGCCCGCAGTGAGCGTGGCGTGTGCGCCTTTGTTGTGCCCACCGAAGCCCGCGGTTATCGTCCGGGGAAGCCCGAGGACAAGATGGGGTTGCGCGCCTCCAACACGGTCGCGTTGGCGCTGGAAGCGGTGCGCCTCCCCGCCGACCACCTGCTGGGCGAGGAGGGCGCCGGGTTCGGTTACGCCATGGAGGCGCTCGACGCCGGCCGGCTGGGGATCGCGACGCAGGCGATCGGCATCGCGCGGCGGGCGCTCGAGCATGCGGTCGCGTACTGCGCCGAGCGCAAGCAGTTCGGTCAGCCGCTGCGCGAGTTCGAGGCGGTGCGGTTCAAGCTGGCCGACATGGCGACGCGTGTGGAGGCGGCGCGCGCGCTGACCTTGGCGGCGGCGGCACGCCGCGACCGCGGCGAGGAGCCCACCGTGCCGGCGAGCATGGCCAAGCTGTTCGCCTCCGAGACGGCGATGTGGGTGACGACGCAGGCGGTGCAGCTGTTCGGGGGGTACGGCTACATGCGCGACTTCCCCGTCGAGAAGCTGTTCCGGGACGCGAAGGTCACGGAGATCTATGAAGGCACCAGCGAAATCCAGCGGCTCATCATCGCCCGCGGTCTCTACCCGGGCTGACCCCCGGGGCCAGCCCGGGGAACACCGGGGCCTCGACCTGTTCGGGTTCCTCGCCGAGCACGACCACGAGCAGGTGAGCCTGTACGCCGACCGGTCCACGGGCTATCGCGGGATCATCGCGATCCACTCCACCGTGCTCGGGCCGGCGCTGGGTGGCACGCGGTTTTGGAACTACGCGAGCGACGAAGCGGCGCTGATCGACTGCCTGCGGCTGGCGCGGGGGATGACGTACAAGGCGGCGGTGGCGGGGCTCAACCTGGGCGGCGGAAAAAGCGTCATCATCGGCGACCATCACACCACGCGGCGGGAAGCGCTGTTTCGGGCGCACGGGCGCCACGTCGAGTCGCTCAAGGGGCGCTACATCACCGCCGAGGACGTCGGCACGAGCACCGCCGACATGGAATACATCAAGGCCGAAACGAACCACGTCACGGGGCTGATCGGCAAGTCGGGCGACCCGTCGCCCGTCACCGCCTACGGCGTGTACCGCGGGATGAAAGCGTGCGCACGGTATCGCTACGGTACCGACGGCCTCGCGGGCAAGCACGTGGCTTTGCAAGGATGCGGCTCCGTAGGCTATCATCTGGCCAAGTTGCTGCACGCCGAGGGCGCGACGCTCACCTGCACCGACATCGACGCGCAGCGAGTGAAGCGCGTGGTGGAGGAGACCGGGGCGAAGGCGGTCGCCGTGGACGACATCTACGACGTGCGGGCCGACATCTTCGCCCCCTGCGCGCTCGGCGCGGTGATCAACGACGCCACCGTCAATCGGCTGGCGGTGGAGATCGTGGCGGGTGCGGCGAACAATCAACTCGCCGAGGACCGGCACGGCGAGCTCCTGGAGCAACGCGAGATCACTTACGCCCCCGATTACGTGATCAACGGCGGGGGGTTGATCAACGTGAATGCCGAGCTGCACGGCTGGGCGCCGGAGCGCGCGCGCTCCAAGGCGGGGGAGATCTACGACACCCTCCTGCGCGTATTCGAGATCGCGCGCGAGGAGGGGATTCCCAGCTTCCAGGCGGCGGATCGTCTGGCGGAGCAACGGATTGCCGCCATCGCCAAGGTGCGACGCAACTTTGTCTGAGCGCATCTTCGTTGGCGCGGATCATGCAGCATTCCAGCTGAAACAACGCCTGGTGGACGAGCTGCAGCGCCTCGGATACGAGCCGGTGGACGTCGGCCCGAAGACTATGGACCCCACGGACGACTATCCCGATTACGGCCGGCCGGTCGCGCAGGCGGTGAGCACGGGGGAGGTGAAGCGGGGGGTGTTGGCCTGCGGCACAGGGCTGGGCATGTCGTATGTCGCCAACCGGTTGCCCCACGTTCGGGCGGCGGTGGCGTGGACGCCGGAGATCGCCGAGCTTGCGCGGAAGCACAACGATGCCAACGTGCTCGTGTTGCCGTCGCGGTTCGTAAGCGAGGAGGAGGGGATGGAGATCCTGCACAAGTGGCTGGAGACGGCGTTCGAGGGCGGTCGCCATGAGCGACGCGTCGCCAAGATCGACTCGTGAGCGACCGGCGCGCGCCGCTCTCTAGGGTAGATCCCACGATCTTCCAGCTGATCCGCCGAGAGGTGGAGCGGCAGGAGCACGGGCTCGAGCTGATCGCGAGCGAGAACTTCGTCTCCACCGCGGTGCTCGAGGCGATGGGCAGCGCGTTGACCAATAAGTACGCGGAAGGGTTGCCGAAGCGGCGTTACTACGGCGGCTGCGAAGTGGTGGACGAGGTCGAGCAGCTGGCCATCGACCGCGCCAAGACGCTGTTCAAGGCCGCGCACGCCAATGTGCAGCCACACGCGGGCGCTCAGGCGAACATGGCCGCCTACCTCGCCGTCGCCAAGCCGGGCGACACGCTGCTCGGGCTGGCGCTGCCGCACGGAGGCCACCTGACGCACGGGGCGCCGGTGAACTTCTCCGGCACGCTGTTCCGCGCGACCCACTACGGCGTGCGCGAGACCACCGGGTTGATCGATTACGACCAGGTGCGCGAGATCGCGCGGCGCGAGCGGCCGCGTATCCTGATCGGCGGCAGCAGCGCGTACGCGCGCATCATCGACTTCCCGGCGCTCCGGAGCATCGCCGACGAGGTCGGCGCGATCTTCATCGTGGACATGGCCCACATCGCCGGCCTCGTCGCAGGGGGTGTGCACCCCTCACCCGTGCCGCATGCCCACGTCGTCACCACCACGACGCACAAGACGCTGCGCGGTCCGCGCGGCGGCCTGATCCTGTGCCACGAGGCGTTCGCGAAGGACGTCGACAAGCAGGTGTTCCCCGGCCTTCAGGGAGGCCCGCTCGAGCACGTCATCGCGGCCAAGGCGGTCGCGTTGGGGGAGGCGATGGCGCCGGAGTTCAAGGCCTACGCGGCCCAGGTCGTCAAGAACGCGCAGACCCTCGCCGTCGCCCTCGTGGAGCGCGGCTATGCGATCGTCTCCGGCGGAACGGACACGCATCTCATGCTCGTGGACCTGCGGCCCAAGAACGTGACCGGCAAGGAGGCGCAGGAGCTGCTCGACCGGGCGGCGATCACCGTCAACAAGAACACCATTCCCGCCGATCCCCAGAAGGCGTTCGTGACGAGCGGAATCCGCATCGGGACGCCGGCGGTCACCACGCGGGGATTCCGGGAGCCGGAGATGATCAAGGTGGCCGAGTACATCGATACCGTGCTGACCGGGAAGGACGACGCGACCATCGCGCGCGTGAGGGCGGACGTGCGCGCGCTGGCCGAGCAGTTCCCGTTGTACGCGGCGCGGGCCCGGACGGCCATGGCAGGGGCGCATGGGCGATAGCGGCGGGTCCTCCAACCGTCCCTCGCGGGGCTCCGGCTCGTTCACGGTGCACCCCGCCGAAGAGCTCGAGGTCTATTTCAACGAGGTCGCCCACGGGCGCCCGGTGGGCTTCGTGGCCTCGTCCAAGTGGAAGCCTCCCACCGACATCTACGAGACCGACGAGGCGTTGGTCGTCCACATGGACATCGCGGGGATGCACTCGGAGGACTTCACAGTCGAATACGTAGACGGCGTGCTCACGATCACCGGGGAGCGAACGCCGCGCCCCCACGAAGGCAAGCCCCATTATCACGCCATGGAAGTGCAGGTCGGGCCGTTCGAGCGGCGCTTCCGCCTCCCAGTGCCGGTCGATCCCGAGAGCATCCGCGCCAACTACGAGCGGGGCTTCCTCGAGGTGCGGCTCACCAAGCTGCCGGTTCGCCTCTCGGGGCCGCAGTCCGTGCGGGTCCAGTAGATGGATCGCCTCCCCGTCCTGCCGCTCGGCCGGCTGGTGGTCTATCCGCACGTCGTGCTCCCGATGGCGCTCACCGATCCCTACGCGGTCCAACTGATCGACGAGGTGGTGCAGGGGACCAAGCGGCTGCTGCTCGGCGTCGTGAAGCCGCTGGGCGGCGCCGAGCCCCCAGAAGGCGCCGTCATGCAGGCCCGCGCGGACGAGCTGTACGAGGTCGGCACGCTCGGGACCGTGGTGCGGATGCTGAAGCTGGGCGACGGCTCGGTGCGCGTAATGGTCCAGGGCCTGGAGCGCGCCCGCCTGGTCGAGGTGGTCCCCGCGGAGCACTGGCTGGTAGCGCGGTTCGAGCCGCTGCCCAACGTCATCGTCGAAGACGCGCGCACCGAAGCGCTGAAGCGCACGGTGCACGCCCAGTTCTCCCGCGTCATCGACATCGCGCCCTACCTGGGCGAAGAGCTGCACGAGGTGCTGGTCGGCATCACCGACGCGGGCAAGCTGGCCGACTTCGTGGCGGCGAATCTCGACCTGGCGCTCCCCGCCAAGGCCGAGTTGCTGGCGCTCGACGACGTCAATCGGCGTCTCGAGCGGCTGGCGGAGCTGCTGGGGCAGGAGCTGCAGGTGCTGGAGGTCGGTAGCCAAATCCAAGAGAAAGTGCGTACCCGACTGGACCAGAACCAACGGGAGTACGTGCTGCGCGAGCAGTTGCGCGTGATCCGCCAGGAGCTGGGTGAGGACGAAGGGGAAGACGAGCTGACCGAGCTGGCGCACCGGCTCGACGAGGCCGGGATGCACGAGGAAGCCGCGAAGGTCGCCGACCGCGAGCTCAAGCGGCTACGGCAGATGTCGCCGCAGTCGGCCGAGTACCACGTCGCGCGCACGTACCTGGAGGTGTTCGCGACCCTCCCCTGGAGCCGGACGTCGGAGGATCGGCTCGATCTCAAGGCGGCGCGGGAGATCCTCGATCGCGACCACTACGACTTGAAGACGGTCAAGGAGCGCATCCTCGAGTACCTCGCCGTGCGCACCCTCAACCCCGCGGCGCGCGGCAGCATCATGTGCTTCGTGGGCCCGCCCGGCGTGGGGAAGACGTCGCTCGGCCAGAGCATCGCGGAGGCGCTGGGGCGCCGCTTCACCCGCGTATCGCTCGGCGGCGTTCGCGACGAGGCGGAGGTGCGCGGCCACCGGCGCACCTATGTGGGAGCCCTCCCCGGTCGCATCATCCACGCGCTGCAGCGCTGCGAGACCCGCAACCCCCTGTTGATGCTCGACGAGGTGGACAAGATGGGCGCCGACGTGCGGGGCGATCCCACCGCCGCGCTGCTGGAGGTCCTCGACCCAGCGCAGAACGCGTCGTTCGTGGACCACTACCTGGAGGTGCCGTTCGATCTCTCCGGGGTGATGTTCATCGCCACCGCCAACAGCCTCGCCCCGATCCCGGATCCCTTGCTCGACCGCATGGAAGTGCTCACCCTGGCCGGCTACACGCCGGGCGAGAAACTGGCGATCGCCAAGCGGTACCTGCTGCCGCGGCAACTGAAAGAGACGGGGCTCCAAGCCGGGCGGGCGACCATCGCCGACGCCGCGCTGGAGCGCTTGATCGCGGAATTCACGCGCGAGGCCGGGGTGCGGCAGCTCGAGCGCGAAATCCAGGGGGTGCTCCGGAAGGCCGCCCTCGAGGTGGTGGAGGGGCGGGCTGGGGCGGTCAAGGTCACCGTGAAGAACCTCGAGAAGTACGCCGGCCAGCCCAAGGTCCAGGGTGAAGTGGCCGGTCGGACCCCCGAGGTGGGGGTGGCGACGGGGCTCGCATGGACGCCGGTGGGCGGAGATATCATGTTCATCGAGGCGATTCAGATGCCCGGGAAGGGTCAGATCACCCTTACCGGGCAGCTGGGCGACGTGATGAAGGAGTCGGCCCAAGCGGCCTGGAGCCTGCTGCGAGCGCGGGCCGGAGCGCTCGGCATCCCGCTCGAGGCGTTCACGCAGACCGACGTGCACTTGCACTTGCCGGCGGGTGCCGTGCCGAAGGACGGCCCGTCGGCGGGGATCACGATCGCGACTGCGCTGGCGTCGCTGCTGTGCCGCCGTCCCGCGCGCCACGATGTGGCCATGACGGGTGAGCTGACGTTGCGGGGCCGCATCCTCCCGATCGGGGGGCTCAAGGAGAAGCTGACCGCGGCCGCGCGGGCCGGCGTCAAGACAGTGCTGGTGCCGGCGCGCAACCAGAGCGACATCGTGGACGTCCCCGACGAGGTGAAGCAATTGCTCGAGATCAAGCCGGTGGAGACGATCGACGAAGTCCTGGAGCTCGCGCTGCTCGAGCCGAGTCAGCCGCGACCGTTGGCCGTGCGGCCGCGAGCATCGGGACAATCGGAGGCTCGCCCGTGAGCGACTTCGCTACGCTCGAGGCAGCGTTCGAGCGCATTGGCCAGCAGGACGGCCGCTATCACGAGCGCGGGTACCTGTTCGTGCTGGCGGCGCTCGAATACGCCCAGGGGCGGCTCCCTGCTCGGCGCCACTTGAGCGGCGCCGAGCTCGCGTGGTCGTGCCGCGACTTCGCGCGCGAGCAATTCGGCTTGCTCGCGCCCACCGTCCTCGGGCACTGGGGGATCACGAGTACACGAGACCTAGGACGGATCGTGTTCACGCTCATCGACGTGGGCCTGCTCGCACGCCAGCCGAGCGACAAGCCGGAGGACTTCGATCGGGTGTACGACTTCGCGGAGGTGTTCCGGGCCGGCTACCCGTGGCCCGGAATGGAGCGCGGATAGGGGCGCTGCTCGGGGGAGGGGTGCCGCATGGACGACGTCAAGCAATGGCCCGCCTGCAGGAAATGCCAGCAAGGTCTGCTCATCCCGTTATCGGACTACGGTCGCGATGGGGCGCCCATCACCTACAAGGCCTGGGTCTGCTCCAATCCGGAGTGCGGCTTCAACATCCGCATCGATAACGGGGAAATCTCGTTCGGTCGCGCGATCGGCCAGAGTCTCAAGTAAGACTTGGACGCCGTGCGCGCGCCCGCCGTGAGCGGGCGGTTCTACCCACAGACGCCGGCGCAACTCGACCGCATGGTACGCGATCTGCTCGCGGCGGTGGGGGACGCCCGGCCGGTGCCGGCGCGCGCGGCGGTCGCGCCCCACGCGGGATACGTCTATTCGGGCTTGACGGCGGCGCACGTTTTCGCCCGCTTGCAGATTCCGCCGATCGTCGTCATCCTGGCGCCCAATCATACGGGGGTCTGCCGGACGCCGGGTGGCGCGTCGCTCTGGGAGGCGGGCGCCTTTCGGACGCCGCTCGGCGACGTGCCGGTGGACGAAGGGTTCGCCCGGGCGCTGCTCGCGGCGTCGCCGCTCGTCGGCCCCGATCACGCCGCTCACCAGCATGAACATGCCGTGGAAGTGGAGCTGCCGTTTCTGCAAGCGCGGCGGGCCGACGTCCGGATCGTGCCCCTGGTGCTCGCGTGGGATGCGTGGCAGGGGTGCCGCGAGCTGGGTGAAGCGCTCGCGCAGCTGGCCCGGCGCTGGCCGGAGCGCGTGCTGCTGCTCGCGTCGAGCGATCTGAACCACTACGAGCCCGCCGCGACGTCGGAGCACAAGGATCGGCGTGCGCTCGACGCCGTGGTGGCGCTGGACGGTGAAGAGCTGCTGGCGCGTTGCCGGGCGGAGCGGATCTCGATGTGCGGACGGGCACCGACGGCCACCGTGGTCTCCGCGGCGCGGGAGCTCGGCGCCAGCCGGGCAGAGGTTGTGCACTACAGCCACTCCGGCATGGTGACGGGAGAGATCGATGCCGTGGTGGGCTACGGCGGGGTTTTGATTTCATGAACCCCATCCCCGTGCTGTCGGCGACCGAGTCCGCCGCGTGGGACTCCGCGGCTCGCACTCAGTATCGCATCCCGTCCCGCGTGCTCATGGAGGCCGCAGGCCGCGCCGTCGCCCACGTCATCACGCAGGAGTATCCAGAGGTGCTGGCGCGTGGGGCGCTCGTGGTTGCCGGTGCCGGTAACAACGGGGGCGACGGCTGGGTAGTGGCCCGTGCGCTCAACGCCGCTGGCGTCCCCGTGTGGGTGGCGGCGCTCGATCCCAAGACCGACGATGCCATCGACAACCGGGCGCTCGCCCGGATGGACGGCGTGCGCGAGACAGGTCGGGAGGAGCCGTGGCCGGCCGCGGCGCTGGCGATCGATGCGCTGCTCGGGACTGGCGCTGCGGGGCCGGCGCGCGGCGACGTGCTGGTGCTCGCGCAGCGGCTCGTGGCGTATGGCGCGCCGATCGCGGCGGTGGACGGCCCCACCGGTCTCGATCTCTCGAGTGGCGAGGCGCACGGGCCGGTGCGCGCCGACCTCTCGGTCACTTTCGGCGGCCCGCGCCGGGGCCACCTGCTGGCGCGCGAATGGTGCGGCAAGCTCGTGGTCGTGGACATCGGGCTCCCTCCGCCCAATCCGGTGTGGCCGGTGCTCGTGACCGATCGGTGGGCCGCCGCGCGGCTGCCCAAGCTCGCGCCTACCATGCACAAGGGCGACCGCGGCCGGGTGACCGTGGTGGGAGGGGCGAGTGGCGTGACCGGCGCCGCGCTCCATGCCGCGCGCGCGGCGCTCGCCGCCGGTGCCGGTCTGGTGAAGCTGGTCGCCGCGAAGGAGACGATCGAGGCCGCGCGGGCGAGCCTCCCCGATGTCCTCACCGTCGAGTCGACGCTCGGCCCGGAGCTCGAGGCTCCAGTCGCCGAGGCGCTGGAGTGGGCCGACGCCCTCGTGATCGGGCCCGGGCTGGGTCGCGAACAAGCGCGCGGGCGGTTCCTGCAGGCCGCGCTCGGCTGCCGGCCCGTGCCCACCGTGATAGACGCCGACGCCCTGATTCTGCTCCAGGGCACTCCTCCGGAGCGCCCGCTGGTGCTCACGCCCCACCTGGGAGAGTTCCGCGCGCAGTTCGGCGATCAGCTCGCCGATGCGGCGGCGAACGACCGCTGGGCGGCCACGGTGAAAGCCGCTCAGAAGACGAAGGGCACTGTCCTTTTGAAGGGCGTCCCGACGGTGATCGCCGATCTGCGCGGTCCCATTCACGTCGTGGCGAGCGGGAACCCGGGGCTGGCCACCGGCGGGTCGGGCGACCTGCTGGCGGGGTTCATCGGTGCGTTCCTGGCCCGCGGGAGTGCCGGCCCCGAGGCGGCCGCCTTGGGCGCTCACGCGCTGGGTCGCGCGGCGGAACACGGTGCCCGGCAATGGAGCGCGCGCAGCCTGCGGCCCGCCGACGTGCTCGCCGCCCTGCCCGACATCTGGCGTGCCTGGGCCGGCGCGCAGCCGCTCGGGCCGCCGCTCTTGACCGTGCTGGAGCCGCCGGAGACGGCGTGAAGGCAGCACCACTCGCGCTCGGAGCGGGGGGGAGAGGGGGGGAATTCGATCTCCTGCGGGCCGTATTCGCGCGGTTGGGGCCCACGGGGAGCGGTCTGGGCGACGACTGCGCGCTCGTGCGCGTGGGCGGCCGCACGCTCGCCATCAGCATCGACCTCTCACTCGAAGGAGTCCATTTCCGCACCGACTGGCTCTCCTTTCAAGAGATCGGCTGGCGGGCGACGGCGGCGGCTCTCTCCGATCTCGCGGCGGAGGGAGCACTCCCACTGGGAGTGCTGGTTTCGCTCGGAGTCCCGGGCAACGTAAGACGTGGAACGAGCAACGCCTCTCCCGCCGTCGAAGTCATGGCAGGGGTGGGGGCGGCCATTCGCGCCGTCGGCGGGAAGGTGCTCGGCGGCGATCTCGTCCGCGCCCCCCGCTACCTCGTCGACGTCTGCGCGCTGGGCGTTGCGCCGCGGCCGGTGCGGCGCAGCGGGGCGCGCCCAGGTGACGGCCTCTGGGTCACCGGGCGGCTCGGGGGCGCCGCGCTCGCGTTGCGTGGGCTCCGCGCGGGCCGCCGCTTGGCACCGGCGCTGCGACGCCGGTTTGCGCACCCGGCGCCCCGAATCGCCGCCGGTCGGTGGCTCGCGCGTCATGGAGCGCGAGCCATGATCGACGTCTCGGACGGTTTGACGGGGGACGCCGGTCATCTCGCGGCCGCGTCCGGTGTGCGGGTCACGATCGAGCTGGCGCGCGTGCTCTGCTGGCCCGGCGAGCAGCCGCTCGCGGCCGTGCGGAGCGGCGAGGAGTACGAACTGCTCGTTGCGCTGCCACCCCGCTTCGGCGCGCGCGACGCACGAGCCTTCCAGCGCGCCACGGGTGTCCCGCTCACTCGCATCGGTACCTGCACCGGGGGCCGCGGTCTACTGATGACGGACAACGGACAACCGATACCGCCTCCCCCCACGTTCGACCATTTTCCCGCTCAATGATCCGCACGCTGTGGTTTTACCTGGTGCTCGTCGTGTCCAGCATCGTCCACGCCAGCGGAGTGATCGCCGCGTCGCTCCTGGGCGTAAAGCGCCGTCCCGGCGGCGTGTACGACTGGGGGACCACCGATTGGTCGCGCCAGCTCTTGCGGGCGGCGGGGACTCCGGTCCGGGTGAACGGGCTCGAACGCATCCCCGGACGTCCGGTCGTGTACGCGTCCAACCACTCGTCGATGTTCGACATTTGGGCGCTCGCCGCGGCGCTCCCGGGTTCAGTGCGGTTCGTGGCGAAGCAGGAGCTCGCGCGCATCCCGCTCGTGGGCCGGGCGATGATCACGGCCGGACACGTTGTCATCGACCGCGAGCACCCGGCGCGCGCCCTCGAGGCGTACCACCAGGCCGCCGCCGTCATCGGGAGCGGCATCTCCGCGGTGGTGTTTCCCGAAGGGACGCGGAGCCGCACCGGCGAGCTGCTGCCCTTCAAGAACGCGCCGTTCGGGCTGGCCATCGCGGCGCAGGTCCCGGTCGTGCCGCTGTTCGTCCGGAACACCTTCGAGATCATGCCCAAGGGACGGTTCGCGTTGCGCCCGCGGCCCATCCGGGTTGAGGTAGGCGAGGCAATTCCCACCGCCGGGATGACGCTAGAGCGCCGCCAGGAGCTGCGCGACCGGGTGCGGGCGGCGATCCTCGGGCTGAAGGCTCGCGTTGACGCGAGCCCCGAGGACCGCTAGCGCCGTTTCAACATGCGAGTGCCATGCGAGCGGGCGGACTTGCGTAGAGAGTTGGAACGGCGCTAGGGTACGCGACCATGAGCACGATCATTTCAGTGCGAGCCCGCGAGATTCTCGACAGCCGGGGCAATCCCACGATCGAAGCGGACGTCACGCTTTCGAGCGGGGCCGCCGGGCGGGCGGCCGTGCCGAGCGGCGCGTCCACTGGCGAGCGCGAGGCGGTCGAGCTGCGCGACGGCGATCAGAAGCGCTTCGGCGGCAAAGGCGTGCTCGAGGCGGTGAAGAACGTGAACGAGGTCATCGGCCCACGGCTGGAGGGCATGTCGGCGGAGGAGCAGATCACGGTGGATTACGCCATGCTCGATCTCGACGGCACGCCGAACAAGAGCCACCTCGGCGCGAACGCCATCCTCTCCGTCTCGATGGCCACGGCGCGGGCCGCGGCCCAGGACGCGGGACTCACGCTGTATCGCTACCTCGGCGGACCGGTCACGAACGTGCTGCCGGTGCCGATGATGAACATCCTGAACGGCGGGGCGCACGCTGCCAACACGGTGGACTTCCAGGAGTTCATGATCGTGCCGATCGGCGCGGAAACGTTTCCCGAGGGCCTGCGGATGGGCGTCGAGGTGTTCCACGCGCTAAAGAAAGTGCTCGCGAAGCGCAATCTTTCCACCGCCGTGGGCGACGAGGGCGGGTTCGCACCCAACCTCGCGACCGATGAGGCGGCGCTCGAGGCGGTGATGGCGGCGATCGAGGCGGCCGGGCTCGAGCCCGGAAAGGACGTCGCGATCGCGCTCGATCCCGCGGCGTCCGAGCTCTACCAGGACGGCAAGTACGTCTTCAAGAAGAGCGGCGCCGGAAGCAAGACGTCCGAGGAGATGGTCGCGCTGTACAAGAGTTGGATCGACCGCTATCCGATCGTGTCGATCGAAGACGGACTCGCGGAAGACGACTGGACCGGCTGGGCCAAGCTCACGGAGGTATTGTCCGCGCGCGTACAGCTCGTGGGGGACGACCTCTTCTGCACCAACATCGAGCTTCTGGATCGCGGGATCGAGGAGAACGTCGCCAACGCGATTCTCATCAAGCTCAACCAGATCGGCTCGCTCACCGAGACGCTGCAATGCATCGAGCACGCGCGCTCCAACGGCTACGGCGCGGTGATTTCGCATCGTTCCGGCGAGACCGAAGACACTTTCATCGCCGATCTCGCGGTGGCGACCGGGGTGGGGCAGATCAAGACCGGCAGTGCCTCGCGCACCGACCGCGTCGCGAAATACAACCAGCTGCTCCGCATCGCGGAGGAGCTGGGCGACACGGCCTCCTATCCCGGCCGCGCGCTGTACGGCTTGTGACCCGAGCCCAGCTCATCGGCATCGCCGGCGCGCTGGTGCTCGCAGGCTTGGCGTTTCAGGCCGGGGAATACGGCGTGCTGGATTGGCTCAAGCTGCGGCGCCAGCTGACGGAGGAGCGCCGGGCGTTGCGGGAACTCGAGGTGCGACTCGACTCGCTCGAGCGGCTGGCGCGCGCGCTCGAAACCGATCCCGTCGCTCAGGAGCGCGCCGCGCGCGAGCAGTTTGGGATGATTCGCAAGGGCGAGCTGCTATACCGGCTGGTGCCGCAGGTGGAGGGCGATAGTGGCGCCGCGGCGCCTGCTCCTCGTAAGTGACGGCCGTTTCACCATTCGCCCATCCCGACGGAGAACGTGACCGCCTCGAGCGTCTCGCTGCCGACCGCGCGTAGCGCCGCGTCGTCGATGCGGTAGCCGAGCCGCACCCACACCGTCCCGCGCGGCGGCCGATACACCACGCCCGCTTCCCCCCCCTGCACCCGTCCGGGGGCGGTCACGAGGTTGACCTGGGACGACAAGGCGCGCCACAGCTCGAAATAGCTCGAGAGTCGCGTCGCGACGATCGGCGCGCTCACACGAGCCCGCGCCTGCCAGAACACCCAGCGCTCGGTCGTGCTATCGGCGACGTACGCGCGAACCACCGGTCCGACCGAGAGCTCGAGCCACGGGAGCGGCCGTCCGGCGACGATCACGCGCGCCTCCACGAGGTCGCGCTGCGACGAGCTTCCCACGTCCTGCAGCTGGCCCTCTAGCAGTGACGCGGCGAGCGTCACCCCACGGAGCGAGACGCGTCCTTCGCCCGCGAGCACCGGCCCACGGCGCTGGACCGCCGGCGCGCTCCCGTCGTCCCGCACCCACACGTAGGCGCCGGATCCCGAAAACGTGAGCGTCGCTCGCTCCTGGGCGTGGGCGACGCCCGATGCGGCAAACACCCCGCCGACGGCCAGCGCCAAGAACCCCCGCCTCACCGGGTCCCCCGGTCTCACCGGGTCCCCCGGTCCGCCACCGTCTGTGCGCCCGCTCGGACGATCAACCGGACCGTGCTCCGGCGCTTCGCGTTCTCTTCCTTGACGTCGTCAAGCTTTCGCTGCCACGCCTCCTTCAGCGGCGTGTTTGCGCGCACGTTCGCCTCGATCGGGCGGCCCCGCTGATTCGTGACGAAGCCCGCCACGCCGGCGATGCCAACGGCCGCCCCGACGGCGAACCGCGCCGAGGTTGCGTCCCGGTTGTGGGCGACGATGCTCGGGAGCAGCACGGCGGCGGCCGCAGCGATCAGCCCGGCCGCCAGCGGACGGACGCTCGGCGTACCGCCCGTGCGTTCCGGGAGCAGCGTCGGTGGCGCCGGCCACGGCAGCGTGTCGGCTGGCTGCTGCATCACGTCGAGCGCGACTTGACGCGCCATCAGAGCTGTCCCCGTCGGGTCGGGGGCGTTCGGCGCCACCCGCAGCAGATAGCGACCGTCGTCCGGGCGTGCGCCGTCCGCCGTCAAGCCGTCCCACGACACCGTCAAACTGTCGGCCACGGGTCCGCGGTACAACTCGCGCACCGGCGTCCCGTCTTCCCGCGCGAGGGTGACCGTGACGTTCGCGAGGGTGCTCGAGAACACGCGCGCGGTCAGTCGGTCGGTGTGCGTGCGCAGCTCGGTCTGCGGCGGCACGGCGAGAGCAACAGCCTTCGTCGCCCGACGCACTTCCTGGAACAGGTTCGTGACCTGGGGCGGGAAGATCAGCTCGTCCGGCCGATAGCGTGGATCGAGCTCGACGATGTCGCGGAATGCCGCGATGGCGGAGTCGCGCTGCGTCCGGAACAACTCCGTCGCCCCGAGATACGAGAGAGCCTGCGACCGCTCGCTGGTCGACAGCGTCCCCGCGGCGTCGGGTGCCATGCCGCGTCGCAAGAGGGCGGCGGCCGCGTCGTACTCGAGCGCGCGATACGCCTGCACGCCCTTCGCCACGAGCTCGCGCGCCGTTGTTTGCGCCCGTAGCTCCCAGGCTCCGCCAAACGCCAGCAGTATCAGCAGTCCGCCGACGCGCGACCCGCTCACCGCTCCACCAGTGCGATGTCGGTGATGCGGAGGCGCTGGCCGGGCGCGAGCGAGATCATGCGGTCGTACGGGCGGAAGCCGTCACGCTCCACGCGTAGTCGATGCGTGCCCGCGGGCAGCGTGATATCGATCAGCGGGGTGTTGCCGACGGGTCGACCATCGATAAACACGCTCCCCCACGGGATCGCGTTGACCGCAAGGAGCGCGGGTTCGGCGTACCGATCCGGAGGGGGGGTCGTGATCGGAGTCGCACTCGGCGTCGGAGCGCGGGCCGGCGCTCGGCGCGGGGGCGGGAGCTTAACCGGCGCCGGAGCGCTAGCCCGGGGCGGCATGGGCTCGGGCTTTGCGCGGACTGGCCGAGGCGAGGGCATTAGCGTCGGCGCCGTCGCCGCGGTGTCTGGGCCTGGCATCACCGTCACCGGCTGTGGCATCGGGGTCTTTGAAGGCGGGGGTGACAGGGTAGGAGCGACAGCAACCGCGCTACCCGCCGGTGCCGCCGGAACGGACGACAAGCCGAGCCATGCCGCTCCAGCGCCGAGTGCCAGCACGACGCCGGCGGCCGCCGCGACGCGACGACGCCACTGGCTCACCGCGGGATCGTCATCCGTGTCCGCGATAACCGGCGGGCCAACGGGTGTGTTGCGCGGTTTCGCGCTGAACCACGCGAGGCCTGTGGTCGGTCGCGCATTGCCGACTTCCCTCGCGTCGCTGTGTCCCACCGCCGGCGCTCCTCCTCCCAGAGCGGCGACGAAATCGAGCACACTGGGGAACAAATCAGCCTGGCGAATGCTGGTAGCCCGTCGCAGCGCTTGCGACAACTGCAACGACAGCGGGAGATGCCCACCCGGCGGTGTTTTCGATCCGTCACCCGCTGATCTTCCCATCAGACATTGGCGTGCAAGGCGGGCCAGCGCGCGTTGGTCGGCACCTGCTCCATCGCTCGCGGCGGCACCAACCCCATCAGGAGACCGGACCAGCCCGGCGGTACCGAAGTCGCCCACCAGCACCCACTCGTTCGCGTCCACGAGGACGCACTCGGGGCGCAGCGCGCCGTGTGCCACCCCGCGGCGGTGCGCATAGTCCAAAGCACTGGCGACCTGCTCCAGCAGGCGCAGGCACACGGGCAACTGGATCGCTCCCACGGTCTCGAGGCTCGTCGCAACAGAGCGGCCCTCGATGGGCTTGGTCGCGTACCATAGGAAATGCACCGTCGTGCCGGAGTCATGCACCGGGATGATGTGGGGGTGATCGAGCCGCTTTGCCGATTCGAGCGCCGCGAGCACGCGGTCGGCGGGGAGGCCGAGCTCGGTCAAGGGCACGACCTTGAGCACAAGCGGCCGGCCTTCCCCGTCTTGCGCGAGATACGTGAAGGGCACAGACGGGGACTCGAGCAGGCGCTCGATCCGAAAGTGTTGCGCCAGCTCACGCCGTGCGTCGAGCTCGGTGGGTGCGGCGGGCGCGATGGGCGCGGAGGGCGCAGGGGGCGCGGCTACGGCTGTCGCGGTGCTACCAGCTGGAGGCGAATAGCCGCACAAGGCGCACGTCTGCGTCGTTTCGGAGAGCTCGGCGAGGGCGCAGCGAGGGCAGCGCATCACAGCACCGTAATGTTGAACGGGGTGCTCTCCTTACTGACCCCTGTGATGTTCGTCATGAGTGTGTAGCCGTTGCCCGCCGCGTCGATGCTCAGATTCGAGAACGTGGCGACGCCGTTCACGGCTGAGACGGCCTGGTTACCGGACAGCTTACCGTGCGTGAGCAACCCACCGTTGTTACCAATCGCGATCGTGACAGACCCGGTGAAGGTGGTCGCCTGGTTGCCGAAGTTATCGAACACCCAGACCTGTACGGGGGGTGTTATCGTTGCCCCGGCCGCCGTGTTGCTGGGCTGAACGTTGAAGACGAGCATGCTGGCCGGTCCCGGCGCGATATCGAAGCTCGTGCTGGTTGCGTCAGTCAGACCGCTCCCAGAGGCGGTGGCGCTGAGGGTATACCCCTGCGCCGCCTTGTCGATCTCCAAGCCGGAGAAGGTAGCGACCCCGTTCGCCGCCGTGACGGTGGCCGACAGCGTGGCCCCGCCTGGGTTGTCCTGAAGGGACACGGTGATGGAGCTGGTGAAGCTCGACACCACGTGGCCTCCAGCATCTTCGGCGGCTACGCGCACGGTGGAAAGCGGCGCCCCCGCCGCCCCGTTCGACGGCTGAGTCGTGAAGCTCAACCGCGTGGCGGTCGATCCGACCGGTGACTGGCCACCGTTCGCGCCTTGAAGGAGCTTGTCGAAGTGACAGCCCGCCACCAGGAGGGCCAGCAAGGAAAGAAGAGGCGTCTTCATGGCCTTACCCGGGGGCATGCAATCGTCGCACCGCCTCGCAGCGACGGGCCCGGGCTGATCCGGGCGCATTTTCGGGCGCGATTAGGGGTACCTGTGGTACGGAAGCAACGGATGTCTCGCGAGCACAACAGGGTGTGGAGGGCGGACACGCAGCTTCGAGCCTCCCGTGGGGAGGCAGGCTAAGTTAAGTCCCATGATCGGGCGCACGCTGGGTCAATACCAAATTCTGGAAAGACTCGGTGAAGGCGGCATGGGGACCGTCTACCGCGCTCACGACCCTCGACTGGAGCGCTCCCTCGCCATAAAGGTGCTTCGGGCCGACCGGGTCGCTGACGAGGAGCGCCGCAAGCGTTTTGTGCGTGAGGCGCGGTCCGCCTCCGCGTTGAACCACCCCAACATCATCACGATCTACGACATCGGCCAGGCCGAAGGTGCCGACTTCATCGCCATGGAGTGGGTGCAGGGCCGGACGCTCGATCAGCTGATCGGCACCCAGGGGCTCCCCGTTCCAGAGGCGTTGCGGTATGCGGTGCAGATGGCCGACGCCCTCGCGCGGGCGCACGCGGCGGGCATCATCCATCGGGACTTGAAACCCGCCAACATCATGGTCACAGACGACGGGCGCGTGAAGATCCTCGATTTCGGCCTCGCAAAGTTGGTGGAGCGAAGCGAGTCCCAACCAGCTTCTCAGGCTTTCGACACAGAGGCGGGTGTCATCTTAGGCACGGTGTCGTACATGTCGCCCGAGCAGGCAGAAGGCCGCCCGCTCGATGCGCGCTCCGACATCTTCTCGTTCGGGGCCGTGCTGTATGAAATGCTCACGGGCAAGTGCGCGTTTCCGGGGAACACCCCGACCGCGGCGTTGGCTGCCGTTTTGATGCGCGAGCCGAAGCCGTTGCGCGAAATCGTTCCCGCCATACCGACGGACGTCGCGAGGATCGTCACGTGCTGCCTGGCGAAGGAGCCAGACCGCCGGTTTCAGCACATGGCCGACGTCACGATCGAGCTGCAGGCCGTCCTGGAAGCACGCGTGGTGCCGCGGCCAGCCGAGGTCCCGAGCATCGCCGTTTTACCCTTCGCTGACCTGAGCCCCCAAAGGGACCAGGAGAATTTCTGTGATGGCATCACGGAAGAGCTGATCACTGCGTTGTCGAACGTAGAGGGTCTCCGCGTTGTGTCTCGAACGTCCTCCTTCCGCTTCAAAGGCAAGTTGCAGGACATTCGCGAGATCGGCGCTGAGTTGAACGTCCGCATGATACTCGAAGGCAGCGTGCGAAGGGCGGGCGCACTCCAACGTGTCACTGTGCAGCTGATCAACGTCGGGGACGGCTACCACCTATGGTCAGAGCGCTACGATCGCGATGTTCAAGATGTATTCGTGATTCAGGATGAGATCGCGCAAGCGGTCGCCGAGACGTTAAAGACCCGCCTGCTGGGCCAGCTCACCATCCGCGCGGTCGCTGCCCGCGACAACGCGCTTAACTTCCATCACGCGATGCGCTTGAATCCTCTGCCCAGGCCCGACGCACTTCGTGCCGGCTCATTGCACACCCCAAGCGATGCCACTCCCGCCGCTTAACGGGGTTCGTTAGGTTCTGTTGCCGGAAGGTCATGACGGCGGCGTAGCTCAGCTGGTTAGAGCAGCGGAATCATAATCCGCGGGTCGTCGGTTCGAGTCCGACCGCCGCTATTTACCCACCTCGAGTCCCCTCCAGATCACCGCTCGAATTTCCCGGGATCGCTCCGCCGCGTATCCCTGGGCGATCTTGAGCAGCTGCTCGTATTCGGCGCGCCATTCCGCCGGCATGTGCGCGCGGAAATAGGCGGCCGTCATCACCGTCCCCCCCCGGGGCGCGCCGTCTTGCGTCGTTCCGTGACCCACCGCCACCACGTCTCCGAGAAAGCAGGTGGAGCTCCCGGTGTCCATCACATTCGCCACCTGGCACTCGAAGTAGGCGTAGCAGTCGTCGAGCACCGGAGCGCCCAGCATGCCCATATGATGTGGCACGCCGGCGAGTTTGTCCCGGACGCGCCCGCTCGCGAAGCCGAGGCGGTGAATCAACTCGAACTGATCGTCCCGCAGCAGGTGCAGCACGAAGCGGCCGCTCTCGAAAATGAGGTCGTGACTGTAGTTGAACTTGTGGATGTAGACTGAGACACGCGGCACCGTGGGCGCGATGGAAGCGCGCATCGCGCTGTCGGAAATCATCCCGTTGTGCTTGCCGTCGCGCTCCGAAGTGATGGCCACGACCGGTGATGTGAGATGGCGTAGCAGCTGGTAGATCGCGTCGGGCTGCAGATTTGGCATGGTCCCATATTATACGCTCCTTCATTTATACTATGACATGACCTCGTTGGGGGTGCGCTTCGAGCGGCATCTCGGCCGCGCGCGGTTATTCCCGGAGCCGGGTTTGGCCGTGATGGCCGTATCGGGCGGAGCCGACTCCGTGGCACTGCTCGACCTGCTGCAACCGCTCGCGCCGACACTCGGCGTTTCACTCCTGGTCGCGCACGCGGATCACGGAATTCGGTCGGACAGTCGGACTGTCGGACGGTCGGTCGGCGAGCTCGCTGGGCGCGTTGGTCTTCCTTTCGAACTAGGTGAGCTCAAGCTGGGTGCCAATGCTACCGAGACGGTCGCTCGTCGCGCTCGGTACGAGTGGTTACACGACGTCAAGCGGCGACGCGGCGCGCGCTACATCGTCACGGCGCATCATCGCGACGATCAGATCGAGACGATCCTGCTGCGACTGCTGCGCGGCAGCGCGCCGGCGGGTCTCGCGGGGATCCCGGCGCGCGGGCGCGGCGGGCTGGTGCGTCCGCTGCTGCCGTTCACGAAGCGCGAGCTCGCGGCGCATGTGGCCGCGCGCGGTCTGCCAGTCCACGACGATCCCGCGAACCGCGATCCGGGTCACTTGCGGAGCTGGGTGCGGACGGTGCTGCTGCCGCTCGCCGTTGGCCGGATGGGGGAGCGGCTCGGCGACGACGTGCTACGAGCCGGTCGGGCGGCGGCGCTGGAGCGCCGTGCCTGGGATCGTGCGCTCGATCACCTGCCGGACCTGCAGTGGCGCTTCGAGCCAGACGGCTTCGACGTTGCCCGGGGAGAACTGGTCCGCTATGATGACGCGTTGTCGGTGGCGCTGCTGCGGGCTGCCGCCCGCCGGGCGGGGCTGGTGATCGGAATGCGGCGCGCGCGACGCGTGCTGGCGTTGGCACGCCGGCCTTCCGGCCGGCGCGAGTCGCTCGGCGGCGGGTGGTTGACGGAAGTCGCGTTCGACCGCGTGCGGGTAAGCCGCGCTGACGGGCGGGGGGTTGTGCAGGTCGTGGAGGTGGCGGCGGAGAAGGACCAGGGCCGGGAGCGTTTTGGCGCGTTCCAGGTGGACTGGTCGCCCGGCAAGGCGCCGGCGCGGCTGCCGCGTAGCGATTGGACGACGTGGATCGCAGGCGGCGAGTGGGAAGTGCGACCGCTTCGTCCGGGGGACCGCGTGCTCCCGCTCGGTGGTGTCGGGCGGCGAGCGGTGCGGCGGCTGTTGATGGAAGCGCGTGTGCCGCGGAGCGCCCGCGAAGGCTACCCGGTGGTCGCGCGCGGCGAAACCATTTTGTGGGTCCCCGGAGTCTGCCGGAGCGCTGCCGATCTCCCGCGACCCGGAACCCGGGCGGTGCGGGTGGATGTTACCAAGCACGGCGAGCCTCAAGCAGACCGGTGGGCGTGAGCTCAAGCGCATCGTCTTCGACGAAGCGACCATCGCGCGTCGGGTGCGAGAGCTGGGCCAGGAGATCACGGCTGCCTATTCCGATGGCGAGCTCCTCGTGCTCGGGCTCCTCAAGGGGAGCTTCATCTTCCTGAGCGATCTTGTGCGACGCATCGAGCGGCCGCTCCAGGTGGATTTCCTAGTGGCCGCGAGCTACGGTGCGGACACGATTTCGAGTGGGAACGTGCGATTGCTGTACGATCCGGAGACGGAGCTGCGGGGTAAGCATATTTTGTTGGTGGAGGACATCGTGGACACGGGTAAGACCCTGAACCGGCTTGTGAAGCTGCTGCGCGAGCGCGCGCCGCGGAGCCTCGCGATCTGCGCGCTGCTCCACAAGCACCTGGCCGAGCATCTCGAGCTCGAGCCGGCGTTCGTCGGGTTCGACGCGCCCTCGGTGTTCCTCGTGGGGTACGGGCTGGACCACGCCGAGAACTTCCGGCACCTGCCCTACGTGGCGAGTCTGACCTGATGGCCAACCGCGTCCCGCCGCCGCGCGAGTTCTCCTGGGCCCGGACGCTCAGGACGCTGTCGTTCTGGGCGCTCCTGATCGTGGGCTCGATCGCGCTCGTGAAGTTCGCCTCCGACCGCCGGCAGGAGGCAGTGGAGATCTCCTACAACCCGCAGTTCACCGAGCAGCTCGACAAGGGCAACATCACCTCGGTGGAGATCACCGATCGACAGCAGGTCAAGGGCGACTTCCGGACGCCGCTCACGGTCAAGGGGCGCAGCGTCGAGCACTTCACAATGCTGCTACCGTTCGAGTCGAGCGACACCTGGGTCAGCACGCTGCGCGTGAAGGGCGTGGACGTGCGGGCCCGCGAAGAAAAGCAGTCGTTCGGCGTCTTCCTGTTCGGCTTCCTGCCGTATCTCCTGATTTTCGGCCTGTTGATCTTCATGCTGCGGCAGATGCAGCAGGGCGGGAATCGCGCCTTCGCGTTCGGCAAGTCGAAGGCCAAGCTGCTCGCGGGCGACACGCCCAAGGTGACGTTCGCGGACGTGGCCGGAGCCGACGAGGCCAAGCAGGAGCTCGAAGAGATCATCGACTTCCTCAAGGATCCGCAGAAATTCCAGCGGCTGGGCGGGCGGCTGCCCAAGGGGGCGCTGCTCGTCGGACCGCCCGGGACCGGCAAAACCCTGCTCGCCAAGGCGGTGGCGGGAGAGGCTGGGCGGCCGTTCTTCTCGATGTCCGGGTCGGACTTCGTCGAGATGTTCGTGGGTGTGGGCGCTTCGCGCGTTCGCGACCTGTTCGAGCAGGGCAAAGCGCACGCCCCGTGCATCATCTTCATCGACGAGATCGACGCCGTGGGGCGGCACCGCGGCGCGGGGCTCGGAGGTGGGCACGACGAGCGCGAGCAGACTCTCAACCAGCTGCTGGTGGAGATGGACGGGTTCGAGTCGAATGACGGCGTCATCTTGCTCGCCGCCACCAACCGGCCCGACATCCTCGACCCGGCGCTGCTCCGCCCAGGCCGGTTCGACCGCCAGATCGTGGTCGACATGCCCGACGTCAAAGGCCGGGAGCAGATCCTGCGCGTGCACACGCGCAAGATCCCGCTGTCGGGCAACGTGGATCTGGAGCGGATCGCGCGGGGCACGCCCGGCCTCGCCGGGGCGGAGCTCGCGAACGTGGTGAACGAGGCCGCGCTGCTCGCCGCCCGCCGCAACAAGCCAGTGGTGGACATGCAGGACCTGGAGGACGCGAAGGACAAGGTCATGCTGGGCCTCGAGCGCCGCAGCCGGGTCCTGTCCGACGAAGAGCGCCGGCTTATCGCCTATCACGAGGCCGGTCACGCCCTAGTGTCGCTCAACCTCCCGGGCTCCGACCCTCTGCACAAGGTGACGATCATCCCGCGCGGCCGCGCGCTCGGGATCACGGCTTACCTGCCGGAGGAGGAGCTCCACAAGTACACGAAGCAGTCGATCCTGTCGCGTCTCGCGATGGCGTACGGCGGGCGAGTGGCCGAGGAGCTCGTGTTCGGATCCGAGAAGGTGACGACAGGGGCGGCACAGGACATCCAGCAGGCGACCGACATCGCCCGCCGCATGGTCACCCAGTACGGCATGAGCGACACGATCGGGCCGATCGCGGTGGGCGACCGCGAAGCCGAAATCTTCTTGGGTCGCGAGGTGGTGCAGCGGCGCGAGATCTCCGAGCGGACCGCCGAATTGGTGGACACGGAAGTGAAGCGCATCTTGAACGACGCCTACGAGAGTGCCAAGCACGTGCTTACCGAGCGGCGCGATGCATTGGACCGGCTGGCCGCGGCTCTGCTCGAACGCGAGACGCTCGACCGTGAGGATGTAGAGCTCGTGGTGGCGGGGAAGCCACTGCCGCCGCTGCCGCCGCCGCCGCCCGCCCCTGCGACGCCGTCACCCGAAGGCTCGTCGCGCGAGAAGGCGCCGGCACGAGGTCCAGTCCTGGGGAGCCCACCGCCCGAGCCAGCCGGCGCCTAAGCACCGACCGTCATCCGCCGCGTCGAGCCCGCGAGCATCCGCCGCGAAACGCCCGCCGAGGTGTTAGGATTGGAGTCCATGGAAATGAAAGACGCCGATCTGGGCGCGTTGCGTATCAACCGCTCGGCCGTTGCTGCTGCGCCGGCGCCTCGTGCCGCCCGGCGCTGGCTCACAATCGGCGTACCCGTGGTCGCGATCCTCGTCGTCGCGGCCGTCCTGCTCATGACGACAGGAGCCCTGAGCTCGGCGCTGCCGGTGCACCTGACGCCCGCGACCATGGTGTCGCCGATGCGCTCGGGGGCGGTGCTCGTCGCGAGCGGCTACGTCGTCGCGCAGCGCAAGGCCGCCGTCGCCTCCAAGGGCACGGGGCGGCTAGTATACCTCGGCGTGGTCGAGGGGGACCGGGTCCGGGCGGGACAGGTGCTGGCCCGCATCGAGGACGCTGACGTCAAGGCGCAGCTCGCCCAGGCGCAAGCGAACGTGCAGCTCAATCGGGCGGAGCTGCAGGACGCCGAGCGGTCGCTGGCGCGGGAGCGGTTCCTGTCCGACAGCGGGTTCTCGTCCCAGGCGGCCCTGGACGCCGCCGAGGCCCGCTACCAGCGTGTGAAAGCCGGCATCGCCACGGCGGAAGCGGCGGTCGAGGCGGCGCAGGTGGCGCTCGAGAATACCGTCATCCGCGCCCCGTTCGATGGCACCGTGCTCACGAAGAATGCGGACGTGGGTGAGGTGGTGGCGCCGCTCGCCGCGAGCGCCTTCTCCAAGAGCGCGGTCGTCACGATCGCCGACCTCCGCTCGCTTGAAGTCGAGGCCGACGTGGCCGAATCGAACCTGGAGGCCATCAGTCCCGGCCAGCCCTGCGACATCGTGCTGGACGCCTATCCGGACGTGCGGTACCCGGGCTACGTGGCGAAGATCGTACCGACGGCGGACCGGGCCAAAGCCACCGTTCAGGTCAAGGTCGCATTCCGTTCGTACGATGCCCGCGTGCTGCCGGAGATGAGCGCCAAGGTGCATTTCCTGCCGCGTCCCTCGCGGGTCGTCGCGGACACACAGCCGGTCCTGGTCGTCCCGAGCACCGCGGTCGTCGAGCGAAACGGCCGGAGCGTCGTTTTCGTTATAGAGCGAGGCCGGGCGGTGGAGGTGCCGGTGGTCGTAGGGCGGCAGGTCGGTTCGTCCGTAGCCATCCACGAAGGGTTACATCCCGGCGTTCAGGTGGTCGACAGCGCTGGCGCCCGCCTGCGTGGCGGCGCTAAAGTCACCGTGCAGTAGAGGAAGCTCATGCCCACACCGATCGTACAGATCCGTAGCCTGTCGAAGTCGTATCGCCGCGACAGCATGCAGATCCCCGTGTTGCGCGACATCACGCTCGAGGTGCCCGAAGGGGAGTTCCTCGCGCTCATGGGCCCCTCGGGCTCCGGCAAGACCACGCTGCTGAACCTGATCGCGGGAATCGATCGCCCGGACAAGGGCAGCGTGTCGGTGGCGGGTACCGACGTCACGCAGCTCGGCGAATCGGAGCTTGCCCGCTGGCGGTCCACGCACATCGGTTTCGTGTTCCAGTTCTACAATCTGATCCCGGTCCTCACGGCCTTCGAGAACGTCGAGCTGCCGCTGCTCCTCACGTCGCTCTCCAGGAGCGAGCGCCGCAAGCACGTGGAGACGGCGCTGGCGCTGGTGGGACTCGCTGATCGGGCGAAACACTATCCGCGCCAGCTCTCCGGCGGCCAGGAGCAGCGCGTCGCGATCGCCCGGGCCATCGCCACCGACCCGACGATCCTCGTCGCCGACGAGCCGACGGGCGACCTGGACCGCAAATCGGCAGAAGAAATCCTCACGCTGCTCGAACGGCTGAACAAGGAGTTCAAGAAGACCATCGTGATGGTAACGCACGATCCCCACGCCGCCGAGCGTGCTCACATGGTGCGCCACTTGGACAAGGGCGAACTGCAATGACATTGGTCTTCAAGAACCTGTTCCGGCACCGCCTGCGCACGATGCTCACGGTGCTAGGGATCGCCACCGCGGTCATGGCGTTCGGCTTGATCCGCACGATCGTCGACGCATGGAACGCCGGCGTCACCGGGGCGGCCACGAATCGCATGATCACCCGCCAACGTGTCTCGCTGATCTTCCCGGTCCCACTCACCTATCGGAATGAGATCGCCAAAGTGCCCGGTGTCACGGGGGTCTCGTGGGCCAACTGGTTCGGCGGTGTCTACGGGGACCCGAACGATTTCAAGAACTTCTGGCCGCGGTTCGCGGTCGACCCGGACACCTACTTCGATCTTTACCCCGAATTCCAGGTGCCGCCGGACCAGCTCGCCACCTTCAAGAAGGAGCGCAACGCGTGCATCATCGGGCACAAGCTGGCGCAGCAGCACGGCTTCAAGCTCGGCGACGTCATCACGATGGAAGGCGACATCTACCCCGGGACCTGGCAGTGGGTGGTGCGCGGCATCTACACGGGTCGCGACCCGTCGACCGACGAAACGCAGATGTTCTTCCAGTACCCCTACCTGTTCGAGCAGGTGCGGGCACGCGAGCCGGGACGGCCGGTGGACCCCAATCTGTTCGTGCTGCGCATCGGGTCACCGGACGCGATGGCGAGCGTCGCGAAAGCGGTGGACAATCTGTTTGAGAACTCTCGCGCGCCCACCAAGACCGAGAGCGAGAAGGAATTCCAGCAAAGCTTCGTGCAGATGTCGTCCGCGATCATCACGTCGCTGCGGGTCATCTCGGTCGTCATCGTGGGGATCATCCTCCTGGTCCTCGCGAACACGATCGTGATGTCGGTGCGGGAGCGGACCCGCGAGTATGCGGTGTTGAAGACGCTCGGCTTCTCGGGAGGCCGCTTGGCCGCCCTCATCGTGGGCGAAGGGCTCGTCATTTCCCTTGCCGGAGGCCTGCTCGGGCTGCTCCTGACGTTCCCCATCGTGCGGGGATTCGCCAAGGCGCTGCCCACCTTCTTCCCGGTGATCAACGTCGAGCCGCTGACGATCGCCCTCGGGCTCGGAGCGGCCGCGCTCGCGGGCCTCGTGGCGGCCGCGATCCCGGCGAATCGCGTGGTCCGCACGCCGATCGTGCTGGGCCTCCGGACGGTGGGGTAAGCGACCATGCTGCGGATTCCCTTCTCCTACATCTGGCGGAGTCTCTGGGCCCGCCGCCTCACGACCGCGTTGACCGTGGGCGGCGTCGCCCTCGTGGTGTTCGTGTTCGCCGGCGTGCTGATGCTCGCCCGCGGCCTGGAAGCGACGCTGGTCGAGACCGGCTCGGCCGACAACGCGATCGTACTGCGGCGCTCGGCGACCTCTGAGCTCTCGAGCCAAGTCGACCGCGCGACGGCCGATGCACTCGAAGCCGAGAACGGCATCGGGCGAGCGGCCGACGGCCGCGCGCTGCTCACCCGCGAGGTGGTGCTCGTCATCGATCTGTACAAGAAGAAGAGCAATGACTTGGGCAACGTGTCGACGCGTGGCGTGTCCGCTCGCGCGCTGGAGCTGCGGCACGGCGTCCGCATCATCCAAGGGCGGCCCTTCCAGTTCGGTACTCACGAGATCGTGGTGGGCAAAAGCATCGCGAGCCAGTTCAAGGGCGCGAACCTCGGGGCCGAGCTCACCTTCGGCGGTGACCGCTGGACGATCGTGGGCATCATGGATGCCGGCGGCACCGGCTTCGACTCGGAGATTTGGGGAGACGTCGACCAGTTCATGCAGGCGTTCGGCCGGCCCGTGTATTCGTCGCTGACGTTCCGACTCGCCGATCCCGCTCAGTTCGATCAGCTCAAGGCGCGCCTCCAGGCCGATCCCCGTTTCCAATACGTGGAGCTGAAGCACGAACGGGACTATTACCGGGAGCAGTCCCAGACGCTGGCCAAGTTCATCCGGATCCTGGGACTCGTGGTCACCATCATCTTCAGCTTCGGCGCCATGATCGGGGCGATGATCACGATGTACGCGGCCGTCGCGAACCGGACGGTCGAAGTGGGCACGCTGCGCGCCCTGGGATTCAGGCGACGGAGCATACTCGGTGCCTTCCTGGTCGAGGCGGTAGTGCTGGCGCTCGTCGGTGGTGCGCTCGGCGTCGCGCTCGCGGCCTTCCTGTCGTTCGCGCGTGTGTCCGTCGTCAACTTCCAGAGCTTCTCGGAGATCGGCTTCGGGTTCGCCTTGTCGCCGGGCATCATCCGGAGCGCCCTGGTCTTCGCCGTGGTGATGGGGGTGGTCGGCGGATTCCTGCCCGCGGTCCGGGCGGCGCGCCTCAATATCGTCAACGCCCTGCGGGCGTCGTGAAGCTCACCGCGCTCGCCGCGCACACGCCGGAGGCGGTGCGCGCGGCGCTCGCGGCTCGTGGCTGGGACGCCCAGCCTGCCCAGTTCGCCGCCGCCGGCTTGCAGGCCCTCGTCGTGCTCATGGAGGAGATTACCGAAGCGGAGCGGGAGGGCCTCGTGCGGTGGGCGGCGAAATCGGGCGCCGACGTGCTCACCGGCGAGGGCTGGGCGCTGGTGAGCGCGGCGGCCAGCCGGCTGGCGCCGCTGGCGCGCCCCGACCGCTTGCCGCCCGGCCTCGAAGGATTGGCGCCCGAGTTGGGCCGCTTTCTCGCCAACTATGCCGAACCGCCCCGACGCTGGGAGATCGCCGGACGGACGCTGCTACTCGACCACGCGGTGCTCATTGGCATCGTGAACGTCACGCCCGATTCGTTTTCGGACGGCGGGCGCTTTACCACGGTCGACCGCGCGGTGGCGCAGGCCGAGCGGCTGGTGGCGGACGGGTGCGAGCTGCTGGACGTGGGCGGTGAGTCCACGCGGCCCGGCTCGGCGCCGGTGCCGGCGGAGCAGGAGATCGGGCGCGTGGCGCCGGTCATCGAGCAGTTGGCGCGCCGCGGCCTGGGGCCGGTATCGGTGGACACGCGCAAGGCCGCGGTGGCGCGTGCCGCGCTCGCCGCGGGCGCCGCCGTCGTGAACGACGTGTCCGGTCTCGCGTTCGATCCCGCGCTCGCGCGGGTCGTGGCCGACGGGGGCGCCGGCATGATCGTGATGCACATGCGGGGCACTCCCGACACCATGGACTCGCTCGCCGTCTACCGGGACGTGACGGTGGAGGTGGCCGCGGAGCTCGGCACCGCAGCGGCGCGGGCGGAAGCGGGGGGGGTCGCGCGGCCGCGCATCGTGGTGGACCCCGGTTTTGGGTTCGCGAAGACGCCGGAACAGAACTTTCGGCTGCTGGACGAGCTGGCAACCGTGGCGGGCTTGGGCTATCCTGTAGCCGTGGGGCCGTCCCGCAAGCGTTTCCTCGGGGCCGCCACCGGGCGGCCGGTGGAGGATCGCGACCGCGCCACCGCCGTGGCGTGCGCGCTCGCGTGGGAGCGAGGCGCCCGCCTGTTCCGAATCCACGACGCTGGCATAGCGCGCGAAGCGCTGCAGGTGGCGAGCGCCCTGTGAACTTCGAAGCCTATCACTTCCTGATGCCGCGGTTCTGGCCGGACGTGGTCGAGATCCTGCTCGTCGCGTTCGTGATCTATCGCTTCCTGCTGTTCCTGGTGGGGACCCGGGCAATGCAGATCGTCGTCGGCGTGATGATTCTCTCGATCGCGTACTTCCTGTCGCTGCTCGCGAAGTTCACGATGATCAGCACGCTGCTCGCGTACATGTTCACCTTCGGGGCGTTCGCGGCGGTCGTGGTCTTCCAACCCGAGCTGCGCAACGCCCTGGCGCGGCTCGGCCAGTCGCGCTTCATGCGCCGCTTCTCCCAGAGCGAGCGCCAGTCGGTGGCCGAAGAAATCGCGGAAGCGCTCGACCGTCTGTCGCGGGGCGGCACCGGGGCGATCATCGCGGTCGAAGGTGACATCGGGCTGGAGGAGTTCATTTCGTCCGGCGTGCCGATGGAGGCCAAAGTGTCGGCCGACCTGCTGACGACCATCTTCACGCCCTATTCCCCGCTGCACGATGGCGCCGTGCTGGTGCGCGGCGACCGCATCATCGGCGCGGGCTGCGTGCTGCCGCTCACCCAGTTCAAGGTCTCGGACAAGTCGCTTGGCACACGGCATCGCGCCGCACTGGGCCTATCCGAGGAGACCGACGCCACCGTCCTGGTGGTGTCGGAAGAGACCTCCACCATTTCGGTGGCCAGCCACGGCCTGCTTCACCGCCACCTCACCGCGCCCCAGGTGCGCGATCTCCTGTCTGGGGCGATCTCGCACCTCGAAGGCGGCGAACGAGTTACCGCTCCAGCCAGCTAACCCCTGATTGTTTCACGCTGGGCCCCGGGCTACTTTTTGCGGTTATGAATTTTGTTGCCCTGCCGGAGCGGCTGGCCCACGTACGGGCCGAGATCGCTCGCCGGCAGGCGGTCGCGGGGCACACGCGGCCGGTGACGATCGTCGCGGTGACGAAGGGATTCGGGCAGGACGCGGTTGCGGCGGCGCTCGCGGCCGGGTTGACCGATCTGGGCGAGAACCGCGTGCAAGAGGCGCTCACCAAGCTCGACGCGCCCGACGGCGCGCGGGCCACCTGGCATCTGATCGGTCACCTGCAGCGCAACAAGGCGAAGCACGTCCCCGGCCGGTTTGCGCTGGTACACTCGCTGGACTCGGGGCTACTGGCGGACGAGCTCGACCGGCGGGCGGCGGCGCGCGGTGTGCGGCAGCGCGTGCTGCTGCAGGTGAACGTGGCGGGCGAAGCACAGAAGAGCGGGTGCGGGCTGGCACAGGCGCCTGCCCTGGCACACCACGTGGCGGCGCGCGCGCACCTCGCGCTCGAGGGACTGATGACGATCGCGCCGTTCACCGATGACGTGGACGTGCAGCGAAGCACCTTTCGCGCGTTGCGCGACCTGGGCGACGCGCTCGAGAAGGAGGGCCTATGGCTCCCGACACTCTCGATGGGGATGTCCGCCGACTACGGCGTCGCGGTCGAGGAGGGGGCAACGGTGATCCGCTTGGGCACCGTCCTGTTCGGCCCGAGGGGGAGGGAGACGGGGGAGATGGGGGCGGGAGCGGGGGGAGCGGGGGGAGCGGGCGGAGCGGGCGAAACCGGGGCGGGGACGGGCGGGACGAGCGCGCTATGAGTGAGGACGCGTTTCACCTCACGCCGCTCGACGTGCGCAAACAGGAGTTCCGGCGCAGCCTGCGTGGATACGAGCCGACGGGCGTGGAGGATTTTCGCGCGCGCGTGGCCGACGAGCTCGAGCGGATCATCCGCGAGAAGTCCGTGTTGGAGGAGCGCGTGGCGGCGCTCGGAGAGCAGCTGCACGCCTACCGCGAGCGTGAGCGCGCCATGAATGAGGCGCTGGTGGCGGCGCAGCAGCTGCGCGAGCAGACGCGCGCCGCGGCGGAGCGCGAGGCGCAGGTGATCGTGCGCGAAGCCGAGGCCGAGGGGCGGCGCCTTCTGGACGAGGCGCGGAACGCCCAGGGCGAAGTCCAACGGCAGAGCGCGGATGTCGCGCGCCAGTTCCAGGCGTACATGGCCGGCTTCCGCGCCCTGCTCGAGCGCCAGCTCGCCGAGCTGCGCGCACTCGACGGCCAGTAAGAGGGGGGCGGGGGGGCGCATGATCGAGGCCGCGGTCCGCGCGGTCCGGGCGCGGACGACGCTCGTTCCCGAGGCGGCGATCATCCTGGGCACCGGCCTCGGGGCGCTGGGCGGTGAGGTGACGGTGGAGACGCGCATCCCCTACGGCGACATCCCGGGGTTCCCGCTGTCCACCGTGGAGAGTCACGCGGGCCAGCTGCTCGTGGGATCGCTCGCCGGCCGGCGGGTGATCGCCATGCAGGGGCGGTTCCACTGTTACGAGGGTTACACGCCGCAGCAGATCGGCTTTCCCGTGCGGGTGCTCGCGCAGCTCGGCGCGCGTACGCTGGTGGTGTCCAACGCGTGCGGCGGCATGCACCCGCTATGGAGCCCCGGCGATCTCATGCTCATCGCAGACCACATCAACCTGCTGGGCGGTAATCCGCTCGTGGGACCGAATGACGATCGTCTTGGGCCGCGCTTTCCCGACATGTCCGAAGCCTATCACCCGACGTTGCGCGAGCTGGCGCGCGCGGTGGCGCTCGAGCAGGGCATCACGCTGCGCGAAGGCGTCTACGTCGCCGTCACCGGCCCGAATCTCGAGACCCGCGCGGAATACCGCATGCTCCGCGCGCTCGGCGCCGACGTCGTCGGCATGAGCACCGTCCCCGAGGTCATCACCGCCGTGCACCTGGGGATGCGGGTCCTGGGCGTGTCGATCATCACCGACCAGTGCCTCCCCGACGCCCTCGCGCCCGCCTCGCTCGAGCAAATCATCGCCGTGGCGCGCGCCGCCGAGCCGCGGCTCTCGGCCCTCGTGCGGGGCGTGCTGGCGCGCCTCAACTGATGGCCTATCCTGCCCTCGACGCGAAACTCTCCGCCGACGCCCTGGAGAAGCAGCTGTTGGCGTCGTGGAAGCACGAGCGCTTGTTTCAGAAGACCCAGGAAGCCGCCCGCTACGGACCGCCGTTCGTGTTCTACGAGGGGCCGCCCACCGCGAACGGCCGACCGGGCATCCACCACGTGTTCGCGCGCACCATCAAGGACCTGGTGTGCCGCTATCACACGATGCTGGGGCAGGGCGTGACACGCATCGCCGGGTGGGACACCCACGGCCTCCCGGTCGAGATCGAAGTCGAGCGGATGCTCGGCATCTCGGGCAAGAAGCAGATCGAGGCATACGGCGTCGAGAAGTTCAATCAGCTGTGCCGCGAGAACGTCTTCAAATACAAGACCGACTGGGAGTCGCTCTCGGAGCGCATCGCGTATTGGCTCGATTACGAGCACCCGTACATCACGTACTCGAACGACTACATCGAGACGGTGTGGTGGCTGCTCAAGCGGCTGCACGACAAGGCCCTCCTCTACCGCGGCCACAAGGTGCTGCCATACTGCCCGCGCTGCGGCACCGCGCTCTCGTCGCACGAGCTGGCCCTGGGCTACGAGGACGTGCAGACGAACTCGGTATACGTCACGTTCCCGCTCGTGAGCGATCCCAACCGTCAGCTCGTGATTTGGACGACGACGCCGTGGACGTTGCTCTCAAACGTGGCCGTCGCGGTGCACCCCGACCTGGAGTACGGGGAGTACGAAGTGAACGGGGTGCGCTACGTCGTCGCCGCGGCGCGCGCCGGCTTCGTGCACGTGGGCGGGAAGTCCTTGGCCGAAGCGCAGCGGGTGGCCATCTACCGCGGGCGCGATCTGGTCGGCCAGAAGTACCTGCCGCCGCTCGAGGTCGTGGCGTTCCCGCAGGAAGGCCAGCGGGCGATCGTGGTCGCGGGGGGGTTCGTGTCGGCCGAGGAGGGCACCGGGCTGGTGCATATGGCGCCGGCGTTCGGTGCCGACGACTACGCGGCCGCGCAGCAGTACGGCCTCGCGTTCGTGAACCCCGTCGCCCCGGACGGCACCTTCCAGGATACGCGCTGGCCGGAGATCAACGGCAGACTGGTGACCGACAAGGAGACCAATCGGCTGATCATCGAGCGGTTGAAGCACGCGGGGCGCTGGGTCGAGACGCTGCCCTACACGCACACCTATCCCTTCTGCTGGCGGTGCGACTCGGCGCTGATCTACTACGCGCGCGGCTCGTGGTTCGTGCGCACGACCGCCGTCAAGGCGCGCATGCTGGAAGTGAACGCGCAGGTGGGCTGGCATCCGCCCGAGGTGGGGAGTGGGCGCTTCGGGGAGTGGCTCGAGAACAACGTGGACTGGGCGTTGTCACGCGACCGCTATTGGGGGACGCCCCTCAACGTGTGGGAGTGCGATTCTGAGGCCGAACACCGCGAGCTGATCGGGTCGTACGCCGATCTCGCGGAGCGTTGGGGCAAACGGTTGTCGAAGGACTTCGACCCCCACAAGCCGGCGATCGACCAGTACACCTGGCGCTGCCGCGAGTGCGGCGGCACGATGCGCCGCGTGCCGGAGGTGATCGACGCGTGGTTCGACTCCGGGTCGATGCCGTACGCCCAGTGGCATTATCCCTTCGAGCACCAGGCCGACTTCAAGGCGCATTTCCCCGCCGACTTCATCTGCGAGGGGGTCGATCAAACGCGGGGGTGGTTCTACTCCCTGCTCGCGATCGGCGCCACCGCGTTCGACGCGCCCGTCTACAAACAGGTGATCGTCAACGAGCTGGTGCTCGACGCCCAGGGGCAGAAGATGTCGAAGAGTCGGGGGAACGTGGTGAACCCCTGGGAGGTGATCGAGAGGTACGGCGCGGACGCAGTGCGCCTCTACTTGCTCGGCCAGAGCCAGGTGTGGCTTCCCAAGCGGTTCGATCACCGCCAGGTCCCAGACGTCACCGGGGGGTTCCTGAACGCCTTCCGCAACACCTACGACTTCTTCCGGCGCTACGCGGAAGATTGGACACCGCCTACGGAAGGGGCCACCACGTTCGAGCGCCGACCCGCCGCCGATCGCTGGCTGCTGGCCCGGCTCGACGAGGTCGTGGAGGAGGTGCGCCGGGCGTGGTCCGATTACGACGTGACCGGGGGTGTGCGCGGCATCATGGATTTCGTGGGTGAGGACCTGTCGCGCTGGTACGTGCGGCGCAACCGGCCGCGCTTCTGGGCGCCGGACCGCGCCACCGATGCCGTCGCGCTCGAGACGTTGTACGAGGCGCTCGTCACGGCGGCGCGGTTGCTGGCGCCCGCCGCTCCCTTCCTCGCCGATTGGGTCCACCGCGCCCTGGTCGGCTCGTCGGTGCATCTCGCGCCGTTCCCGGTAGACCAGGGGCGTCGGGCCCCCGAGCTGCTGCAAGCGATGGCCGCGGTGCGCAAGCTGGCGTCGCTGGCGCGGGCGGCGCGCGAGACCAAGCAACTCCAGGTGCGGCAGCCCGTAGCCAAGATCCAGGTGGTCGTTCCGCCGGGGGTGCGGGGCCCGGCCTTGGCGGACCTGTTAGATATCTTGGCCGCGGAAGTGAACGCCAAGGACGTGGAGGTCGCGGGCTCGGACCACGATCTGGTGCGACTCACCGGGAAGGCGAATTTCCGCAGTTTGGGGAAGCGGTACGGCAAGGACACGCCGCGGGCGGCGGCCGCGGTCGCCGAGCTCACGGCGGAGCAGTTGCAGGCGTTGGAGCGTGGGGACACGGCGCGGGGCGGAGAATTCGAGTTCCGGCCCGAAGACGTCATCGTGACGCGCGAGGTGGTGAGCGACTGGGCCGTCCAGTCCGACGGGCCGTACGTCGTCGCCGTGGACCCCCGGCTCTCGCAGGACCTGATCCAGGAGGGCCTGGCCCGGGAGCTGGTGAATCGCGTGCAACGTCTCCGTAAGGAGGCGGGCTATGAGTACACGACGCGAATCGAGCTGAGTGTGGCTGGTGCCGTGGAGATCGTGGAGGCCGTATCCGCGTTCCGGAGCCTGGTCGAGGGCGAGACGTTGGCCCGGAAGGTCGTCCTCGGCGGAGTGCTGGACGAAGCGGATGTGACGCGTGAACTGGACATCGAAGCCCGTCGGGTGACAATTGCGCTCCGGCGGCACGACGGACGAAAGGGCGGGTCGCGATAATGCCGACGAGATCCAAGACCAAAGCCAAACCCAAGACCACCAAGGGCATGAACAAGAAGCAGCTGGCCCATCTCGAAAAGCGGCTGCTGGAAGAGCGGGCCCGGGTGATGAAGGAGCTTGGGTACTACGACGAGTCCTTCAACTCGAGCCTGCAAGCATCCGACGGAGACCTCTCGAGCTACTCGTTCCACATGGCGGACCAGGGGACCGACGCCATGGAGCGCGAGAAGGCATTCTTGTTCGCCTCGCAGGAAGGGCGCTACCTGTGGCACGTGAACCAGGCGCTGCGGCGCCTGTACCAGACGCCGGACAGGTTCGGGACCTGCGAGCAATGCGGCGAGGAGATCGGGTTCGAGCGGCTCGACGCGTTGCCCCACGCCCGCTTGTGCATCAAGTGCAAGGCCAAGGAAGAAGATGGAAAACGGCGCTGATCGTCGCCTGTTCTGGGTCACCTCGGCGGCCATCGTCGTCGCCGACGTCGTCACCAAGCTCACGGCCGAGGCATGGCTCTCGCCCACGCGGCCGTGGCAGCTGATCAATGATTACGTCCAGCTGCGCCTGGTATACAACAAGTGCGCGGCGTTCGGAGTGTGCCTGGGAGGGCCCGCCTACTCACGCTGGATCTTCCTGACGCTGGCCATCGTGGCGTTGTTCGTGCTGCGCTCCATGGTGCGCTCGGCCCGCCCGGGCGACCGCATCCGCCTGCTCGCGCTCGCGCTCGTGTGCGCGGGCGCGGTGGGGAACGTGATCGACCGGGTGCGCAGCGCCCAGGGCGTCGTGGACTTCGTGGACGTCGGGATCGGGGCCGCCCGCTGGCCGACGTTCAACGTCGCGGACTCCGCGATCACCGTCGGAGCGATCGCCCTTGCGGTGTCCCTCTGGCTCGAAGGCCGGGCGCAAGAGCGAGCGAAGGAGGCCGGGGCGGCCCAGTCCTGATGGCCGCCGTGAGCTTCTGCGTCCTCGCCGCGGGGACCGAACGGCTCGACCGCTTCCTCGCCGACCAGCTCGCGCTCTCCCGCACCGTCGCCTCCCGCCTGATCGCCGACAAGCGCGTCACTCGCGACGGCCGCCCGCTGCGTGCGTCGGCGCAGCTCGAGCGCGGCGCGATCGTCACGGTCGAGCTTCCACCTGAGCAGCCGCCGCCCCGAAGCTACGCGCCCGCCCACCGCGAGCTGGCCTTCGCCTACGAGGACGAACACCTGGCCGTGGTCGACAAGCCCGCGGGTCTGGTGGTGCACCCGGGACCGGGTCACTGGGACGATTCGCTCGTCAACGTACTGACGGCGCGCGGCGTTCCCCTCGCTCAGGAGATAGGGGACGCCCCCAAAGGGCGGCCGGGCATCGTTCACCGACTCGACCGCGACACCTCGGGACTGCTGTTGCTCGCGAAAACCGACGACGCGCACCGGCGCCTCACCCGGATGATCGAGCGTCGCCAGGTGGAGCGGGTATACGCCGCCCTCGTGTGGGGGCACCTCCCCCGGAGCCCGGTGGACATCGAGGCGCCGATCACGCGGCATCCGCAGGATCGCAAGCGCATGACCGTGCTCGCCGGTGGCCGCCACGCGGTCACGCACGCGCGGGTGATCGCAAAGTTCGCCCAGACGGACCTGTTACGGCTGACGTTGGACACCGGCCGCACGCACCAGATCCGGGTGCACCTTGGGCACGTGGGCCATCCGGTGGTGGGTGACCGAGAGTACGCGTTCGGGGGGAGCCGGCGGGTCACGCCGTCCGAGCGGCTGGCGGCCGAGCGCCTGGAGGCCCTAGCGCCGCGGCAGCTGCTGCACGCCGCGTGGCTCGCGTTCGTGCATCCGGTGACCGGCGTGCGCCTCGAGTTACGCTCGGAATGGCCCGCCGATCTCGTGCCGGCGCTCGCCGCGGCGGGGGCCGATCCGAGTTTGCTTGCTCAACGCAACCCCTTGCAGTATCTTGGCTTCTTTGCATCGGATGAGTGACGCCGAGGCCGTCCGACTGCTGCTGTTTCGGGTGGGCGAGGTGGTGTTTGCCGCCGAGGCGGAGCGGGTCCGGGAGATCCTCCCCCGGCTCGCGCCGACTAGGATCCCCGGGGCACCGTCCGTGGTGGCGGGGCTCGTGAACGTGCGGGGCACGCTCGTCACCGTAGTGGAAGGGTGGCGGGCACTCGGTCAGTCGGAGCCCCCCTCCCCCGACGCCGGGCCGGGAACCACTGTGCTCCTCGAGGTCCGCGGAGGGAGCAAGGTCCTCGGGTTCACGGTCGATGAGGTGGTGGACCTCCTCTCCGTGAATGGAGAGGAGTTGGAGCGTCGACAAGCGCTGGCCGGCATGGATCCGACGCTGGTGCGGGCCGTCGGGCGCCGGGCCGGACAACTCTTCGTGGTCCTCGATACCGACGCATTGCTAACCCCCATTCTGTCTTCATAGGGAGGCTGTGTGAGCCACACTGTCCTCGTCTGCGACGACGCCATCTTCATGCGGACGATGATCAGCGACATCTTGGGGCAAGCGGGCTTCGAGATCGTGGGGGAAGCGGAGACCGGGTCCCAGGCGGTCGAGAAATACCGGGAGCTCAAGCCCGATCTCGTCACCATGGACATCGTGATGCCCGACATGGGGGGGATCGATGCCGTGCGCGCGATCGTGAAGCACGACCCCGACGCCAAGATCCTCATGTGCAGCGCGATGGGCCAGCAGGCGCTCGTCGTGGAAGCGATTCAAGCGGGCGCGAAGGACTTCGTGGTGAAGCCGTTCCAGCCCTCGCGCGTGCTCGAGGCCGTGCAGCGCGTCCTCGGCTGACTCCATGGACCTGTCGCAGTACGCCGAGCTGTTCCTGGCGGAAAGCCGGGAGCATCTGTCAGCCTGCAACCAGCTGCTGCTCGAATGGGAGCGCACCCCCACCAATCCCGCCCCCGTGGGCGGGCTGTTCCGCGCCGTGCACACGGTCAAGGGGATGGCGGCTACGATGGGGTACGCCCGGGTGACCGATCTCGCCCACCGCACCGAGAACCTCCTAGACCTGCTGCGCCGGGGAGCGCGGCCCGCCACCGAGGAGCTACTGCAACTGCTGTTCCGGGCGCGGGATGCGCTCGAGCAGGCCGTCGAGTTATCGGCGGTGGGGCGAGAGGATGAGATCGACGTCGCCGCCACCGTCGCCGACCTGGACGGCGCCGCCGCCGAGCTCGGCGGCGGGCGGGCGGCGGCGCCAGCCACGCCGGCCGCGGCCGTCGAAGCGCCCACTCTCACGGCGGGCCGCCTGGTGCAGGTGACGTTGCGCGCCGAAGCCCCGATTAAGGGTGGGCGCGCGCTGCTCGTGCTCAAGAAGGCGCAGACGCTGGGATCGGTGCACAGCGTGACGCCGTCCCAGGCGGCGTTCGAAACCGAGGATTTCGACGGCCGCTTCAGCTTCCGGGTGGAGGGATCGGCTGCCACGAACGAGATCGAGCGGGTGGTCCAGAGCGCGGGCGACGTGGAGCACGTCTCCGTGGGCGGAGAGGAGCGGCGCGCGAGCGCGGCGGGCGTGCCCGGCGCGACCGCCCCCTCCTCGGCCACGGAGGCGAAGGGCCGGCACATTCGCGTGGACCTGCGGCGGTTGGACGGGTTGATGGACCTGATCGGCGAGCTCGTCACCGCGCGCGGGCGTTTGAACGAGATCGCGGCGCAGGCACGCGACCCCGCAATCGACGACATCGCGATCCAGATCTCCCGGCTCTCGACCGAGCTGCAGGACGAGATCATCCAGGCGCGCATGACGCCGGTGTGGCAGGTGTTCGACCGCTTTCCCCGCCTGGTACGGGACCTGGCGCGCGAGCTCGGCAAACAGGTCGCGTTTCGCGTGGAGGGCAAGGAGATCGAGCTGGATCGCGCGATTCTGGACGAGCTCGGGGACCCGTTGCTGCACCTGCTGCGGAACGCGGTGGACCACGGCATCGAATCGCCCGCCGAGCGGCGACGCAAGGGCAAGTCGCCGGAAGGAGAAATCGTGCTGACCGCGGTACGCGAGCGCGCCAGCGTGGCGATCAGCGTGACCGACGACGGCGGAGGTATCGACCGCGCTCGGATCCTGAAAATCGCCAAGCGGGAGGGACTGGTCGATCCGCATGCCGAGACCCTGTCTGACGATCAGCTCCTGCGGGTGCTCGCCCGGCCGGGTTTCTCGACCGCCGAAGCGGTGACGAGCGTGTCGGGGCGCGGGGTCGGGATCGACGTGGTGTTGACGCGGATTCGCTCACTGGGCGGATCGGTGGACATCCGGACAGAGGAGGGGAAGCGCACGACGTTCGTACTGCGGCTCCCCGTGACGCTCGCGATCGTGCGCGCGCTGATCGCCGGTGTAGGCCGAGAGCGCTACGCGCTGCCGCTCACCTATGTGTCCGAGACGGTGGAGCTCGGCGTGCAGCCTACCACCATGGTCGAGGGGCGCGAGGCGATCGTGCTGGGTGAGCGGGTGGTACCGCTCGTGCATCTGCGCCGGCTGCTGGGGGTGGCGGGAGACCCGCCGGCCCGCTGTCCGATCATCGTGCTCGAGCTCGGCGAGCGGCGCAGCGGAATCGTGGTGGACGGGATGCTGGGGCAGCAGGAGATCGTCGTGAAGGGGTTCGACGCGCCGCAGGGCACGCTGCCGGTGTTCAGCGGGGCGACCATCATGGGCGACGGGCTGCCGGCGCTGATTCTCGACGCGGGCGGGCTCCTGTAGCCGCGGGGGTTGGTATGGAAGACGTGCGGGACTTGAAAGAGCGGCAGATTGACGCCCTGCGGGAGGTGGCGAACATCGGTGCGGGCCACGCCGCCACCGCCCTGTCGCAGCTCACGAACTGCCGCATCATGATCAGCGTCCCGCAGATCAACATCGCGCGGCTCGAGGAGGTGCCCGACCTCCTCGGCAACCCGCAAGAAGTCGTGGCGGCGGTGCTGATGCACATGCTGGGCGATCTGACCGGGCGCACGCTGCTGCTGTTTCCGGAGGCGGTCGGGCGGCGGTTGTGCGACATGCTGCTGCGTCGCCCCGTCGGGACGACGGTGGGCTTCGATACGCTGGAGCAATCGTGCCTCAAGGAGGCGGGCAACATCCTTTCGGGGGCGTACATGAACGCGCTCTCCGACTTCATGGGCATGCTGCTGCTGCCGTCGGTACCGAGCCTCGTGGTGGATTTGTCGGCGGCGGTGCTCACCACGACGTACCTGAACTTCGGACACGAGCGCGACTTCGTGTTCTGCGTCGAGACCGAGTTCCGCATCGACTCGGGAGAGGGGCTGCGGGGGGAGTTCCTGTTGCTCCCCGATCTGGCGTCGCTCAAGGCCATCTTTGACGCCATTCGCCTGAGCTGACCCGTGACGGCGCCGGCGGTCTCGGAACGCGATCTCGCGGTCCTCCGATCCTTCGCCCGCCGGATCGACCCCTCGGACGCCGGGGCGCACAACAATCTCGGCGTACTCTATTACCAGAAGGGCCTGGTCGAGGAAGCGATCGCGGAGTTCACGCGCGCGCTCGAGCTCGACCCGAAGATGCAGGTCGCGCAGCGCAATCTGGAAATCGCCTATCACGACACCGGCTATTACGACCAGCGGGTCGCGCAGCTGCGCGAGCGGCTCCGCCAGGCCCCCGACGACCGGGACGCGCGCTGGGAGCTGGGCCGGGCCTATGCGATCCTGGGCGCCCACGAGGAAGCGGTGCGCGAGTTCGAGCAGCTGCTGGCGCACCGCCCCGACGACGTCGCCGCGATCATCCAGCTGGGGCTGGCGGAGAAGAACCGGGGCCGCCCCGAGGCCGCGACCGAGTGGTTCCTGCGCGCGGTGGAGCTCGAGCCCGACTCCACCGTCGTCCACTTCTACCTGGGCGAGATCTACTACAACCGCGGATTGAACAGCGAGTCGCTGGCCGCGCTGGAGCGGGCGGTGCAGCTCAATCCCGACAACGCCAACGCCCACTACCTGATGGCGTTCGTCCTGGGGGACATGGGCCGCCACCAGGACGCTCGCGCCGCGTCCAAGCGCGCGATTCAACTCAATCCGCCGCTCGCGCGGGCGCAGACCAATCTCTCGCTGGAGCGCTACACCGCCGAGCGCCGCAGCCAGGAGCGGCGCCAACGCCTGGTGCCCGAGCCGCAGGTGGTCGAAGGCAACGAGCTGGCACACTACAACCTCGGCCTCGCCTTCCGTCAGAAGGGCTACTACGCGGAAGCGCTGCGCGAATACCGCCTGGCGCTCGAGCGGGGCGAGGATCGCCGCCTCACCCTGCAGGCGATGGCGGAGCTGCACCTCCTGAAGCACGACTTCTCGGCCGCGTTGGACCTATACGACACGTTGCTGCGCGAGGTTCCCGACTCGCCCAAGCTCTGGAACGAGCGGGGCGTGGTGCTGCACCAAGCGGGTCGGCGCGACGAGGCGCTCGCGTCCTACCGGCAGGCGGTGGAGGTGGATCCCAAGTATGTCCTCGCCTGGAACAACCTCGGGGTCGTGCAGGCACACGGCGCCGACAACGACGCGGCGATCGAATCGTTCCGGACCGCGCTGCAGCTGCAGGGCGCCTTCGCCGCCGCCCGGCTCAACCTGGCGCTGCTGCTGTATCAGCTGCGGCGCTTCCAGCTGTCGCTCGAGGCGTACCGGCAGGTGCTGTCGAGCGAGCCCAACTCGGCGGCCGCGTGGAACGGGGTCGGGCTCGTGCTGGTGGAGCTCAAGCGGTTTCCCGACGCCCGCAACGCCTTCGTGCGCGCCGTGGAGGCCGACGCCGACCACGCGGGCGCGCACTACAACTTGAGCTTCACCCTGTCCAATCTGGGCGACTTCGACGGCGCGCTGCGCGCCACCAAGCGCGCCCTCGAGCTCGATCCGTACTACGTGTCGCAGAAGTTCGCGCTCACGATCGACCTGCAGTACGAGAAGGCCACGATCGGCATCGCGCCGGAGATCTCCGCCGACGTGGTCGCGGAAACGATCGGCGAGGACTTCAACTTCGACCAACGGCTGCTCGACAACATCTTCCAGGAGCTGGCGCCGCCGGCCGCCGAGCCGCCTGCCCCCAAGACGGCGGACGATCCGCTGGCGCTGGCGCGGGACTACGTCAGCAAGGGCCTGATGGACGTCGCCACGGCCGAGGCGGTCCGCGCGGTGCAGCGCGGCGCCAACCGCGCCGACGCTGCCGTTCTGCTCGGCGACATCTTCGCCAAGCGGGGGCTGCACGGCGAGGCGCTCGAGCGGTTTCGCGAGGCGCGCGCGCTCGACCCTGCGCGCGCCGACGCACGGCTCGGCGAGGTCAAAGCGTTGTTCGCCATCGGCGGCCCGCGCGCCCAAGAGGCGCACGGGCTCGCGGAAGAGCTGCTGCAGTTGACGCCCGACAACGTGGATGCCCTCGTGGCGGTGGCGAAGGGGCGCGCCGCCGAGGGCGATGCAGCGGAGGCGCTGACCGCGCTACAGCAGGCGCAGACCCGGGCGCCCGGCCGGGCCGACCTCCACAAGCTCCAAGGCGACATCGCCCTCAAGGTCGGCGACAAGGCTGGTGCGCTCGCCGCCTACCGGGCCGCTCTCGAGCTGGATCGCGGATTCGTGCAGGTGTGGCTCGACTTGGGGCGTGTGCACGAACAGAAAGAAGAGTGGGACGACGCGCAACAGGCGTACGAGCGGGCGCTGGACGTGTTGCCGACGTTTCACGAGGCATCGCTGGCCCTCTCCGACCTGCTACGGCGCGCGGGGCGCATCAAGCAGGCGGTGAAGCGCTTGGCGGAGCTGCTCGAGCAGGATCCTTACGACCTGCCGGCGTTGCTGCTCCTCGGGCGCGCCTTGCTGGACGACAAGCGCGACGATAAGGCGCTCGAGGCGTTCCAGCGGGCGCTCAAGTTCGATCCCGATCAGGTGGAAGCGCTGTTCCAGCTGGGCGTGGTACTGGCCCGCAAGCACCGCTACGCCGAAGCGGTCCAGGCGTGGGAGAAGGTGACGCGCGTCGACCCCGCCGGTCCGTTCGCGCAACGCGCGAGGGTGCACGCCCGCACCGCGCTCGACTTGCAGCACATCTTCGACTCGGACGCCGCCTGAGCCATGGCGATCGAAGGTCCGCTCCGCGAGCTCGGCATCCACGACGTCTTCCAGCTCCTCGACCTGAGCCGGAAGACGGGCTTGCTGCGCGTCACCTCGGAGTTGCGCCACAACGCGGGCACCATCGCCTTTGAGGGCGGCGCCATCATCTCCGCCGAGATTCGCTCCAACCCGCATCCCCTGGGCGCGCTGCTGCTCCGCACCGGCAAGATCACCGAAGCCGACCTCGAGCGCGCGCGCGACATGCAGCAGCGCCAGGGCGACAAGCGCCGGCTGGGCGAGATCCTCGTCGCACTCGGTGCCGTCACGCCGCGCGAGCTGGAGCGCCAGGTGCGGTTCCAGATCGAAGAGGTTGTCTTCGAGGTGATGAGCTGGCGGGAGGGATACTTCTCGTTCACGGAAGGGCCGCTCGCCGAAGTGCCCGCCGACGCGGCGGTGCGGATTCCCACCGAGGCGCTGCTGATGGAGGGCGCCCGACGCATCGACGAGTGGTCCCGCATCGAAGGCCGCATCCCGCACCTCGGGGTCGTGCCGATGCTGGCGCCGCCCCAGGCCGGCACCGAAGGCGAGCTCGATCTTCTGCCGCCGGAGTGGGAGATGCTGGCGATGATCGACGGCACGCGTGACGTGCGGGGCATTGCGTCGGAGCTCGGCCGCTCGGACTTCGAAGTCGCGAAGACTTTGTTCGGGCTCGAGAGCGCAGGCGTGATCGTGCTGTCGGATCCCGGCACCACCAAACGCGAGCGCACGACGCTCGCCGCCGATCTGGCTGAGCTCGTGGCGCGCGCCGAGGACGCGCTCGCGCGCCATGACCTGGAAGGGGCCCGCGCCGTCGCCGAGCAGGCGGCGGGCGTGCATCCCCACGATCCCTCGGTGCACCTGCTCCTGGGCCGCATCGCGTTCGCCGCGGGGCGCGCCGCCGACGCGGTCGAAGAGCTGCGGCGCGCGCTGCGGCTCGATCCCCTGCTCGTGGCCGCGCACCGGGTGCTCGGGTACGCACTGGCCGCCACCGGCCGCTTCGGGGAGGCGGTAGAGCAGTGGGATCAGTGGGACCGGCTGGCCGCGCGCTCGGACGCGGAGCTGGCCCAGCGCGACGAGGTGCATCGCGCCAAGGCCGCGGCGCAGACCCTGGCGCGGACCGCCAGCGGGACGGGCATCCATGGCTGAAGAGATCAAGGCGCTCTCCTCGCAGCTGGCCCAGGACCCCGACAGCCTCGTCTTCCTACGGCTGGGAGAGGCGTTACGCCAAAAGGGTCAGCTCGATGCCGCACATCGCGTCGCGCTGACGGGACTCGAGCGGCATCCCCACCTCGCGGATGCGCACGACCTGTACGCGCGGATCCTCGCCGACAAGCACGACTACGAGCGTGCCTTCGACGAATGGGACATGACCCTGCGCATCGCCCCGACGCACGTGGGCGCGCTGAAAGGACTCGCCTTCCTCTATTTCAAGGTCGGCGACGTGGAGCAGGCCGCCGCGCACCTGGAAGCGGCTCAGCGCGTCGCCCCGGATGACCCGGGCGTCGCCCAGGCGCTGGCGTTGGCGCGGGGCGGCGCGCAGGACGTGGAACGGGCGGCGGCGGTGGCCGGCGGGGGCGGGGGGACCGCGCACAGCGCCGAGCCCATCGCGCCCGACGAGCCGCTCCCCGCGGCGGCCCAGCCGCTCGAGGAGGCGCGCGTGTTCGCGGGCCTCCAAGGAGCGCAGGAGGGCCTCCTGTTGCTCGACGTGTCGGGGCGCGTGCTGGGCGGCGCGCTCAGGGACTCCGGGGGACAGGACGTCACCGACGCCGTGGCCGCGTACCTCGCGGGCGTCTCGCAGGAGGCGGCTCGCACCGTCAAGCTGCTTGGGCTCGGAGAGTGGACCGGCCTCGCGGCGGAGGGCAAGTCCGGACACGTGCATCTCACCCCGCCCTCGTCGGACGCTCTGCTGCTCGTGGTGCGCGACCGCGCGGTCCCGATGGGGCGGCTCGCCGTCATCGCGCAGCGCGCGGCCGCTGCGGCCCATCGCTGGCTCGAGACGCACGCATGAGCGCCAAGCCTCCCGCCCCTGAGTACGCCAAGGCCCTGGACATGATCACCCGCGTGCGAGGCGTCCGCGGGGCGATGCTGGTGTCGGCCGACGACGGCATCGTCGTGGCGGAGCAGCTGATGGAGGGCATTAAGGGCGCGGCGCTCGCGGCGCTCGCGGCGAGCCTCACCACCCGGCTGCGACGCGCCATGGAGGCGGCCGGCGTGGGCGCCAGCTTGTTCTGGCACCTGCAGGCGGCACAGGGCGCACTGCTCGTCGTGCCGAGCGCCAACGGGATCCTGGTCGTGGCGGTGGCGGAGCCGGACGTGAACGTGGGTCTGGTGCGGCTGGAGTTATTGCGCGGCGCGGAGGTGGCGACATGACGACCCGCGCCGTGGAACAGTGGACGCTCGAGCCGCTGGTGAAGTTCGTGAAGGAAGCGGGCGCCCGGCTGGTGCTCGTCATGACGTCGGCGGGTCAGGTGCTCGCCCAGCACGGATTCTCGCGCGCGCTGGACGTGATGTCGGCGGCGGCGCTCGGCGCGGCGATCATGGCGTCGACGGAAGAAATCGCCCGGCAGCTGCGCCAACCGCCGTTCGCGGCACTGAACCATCAAGGCGAGCGCCACGGAATTTTCCTCGCCGGCGTCACGACCGGACGCGGGCGGCTGGTGGCGCTCGTGGTCTACGACCTCGATGGTTCATCGCTCGGCTTGGTGCAGTTATTCTTCGAGCAGCTCGCCGCCGACCTGCAGGCCGCGAGCCCGAAAGACAGCGTGCCCAAGCAAGTGCTGGCGGCGGACTTCGAGCGCGAGCTGAGCGACAGTCTCAAAACGCTGTTCGGGAGATAACCGGTGTCCCTGGTCAACTTCACGACGCGCGAGATCACCTGCAAAATCGTCTACTACGGCCCCGGGCGGTCGGGCAAGACGACCAATCTGCACTACATCTACGGTCGCGTGCCTGACTCCCGCCGCGGCCGCATGGTCTCCCTCGCCACGCAGACCGACCGCACGCTGTTCTTCGACTTCCTGCCCATCGACCTCGGCCAGATTTCCGGGTTCGCCACCCGCTTCCAGCTCTACACCGTTCCGGGCCAGGTCTATTACAACGCGACGCGGCGCCTCGTGCTGCAAGGGGCGGACGGCGTGGTGTTCGTCGCCGACAGCCAGTCGCGGCAGCTCGACGAGAATCTCGAGAGCCTCCAGAACCTCCAGAGCAACATGCTCGAGCATGGCGTCGACATCCGCAGCATCCCGCTAGTGCTGCAATACAACAAGCAGGACCTGCCGCGTGAGCTGATCCTCTCGCCAGCCGACCTGGACGACGCGCTGAATTTTCGCGCCGTGCCGAGCTTCAGCGCGGACGCGCTGCACGGCCAGGGCGTATTCGAGACGCTCAAGGGGGTGTCCGAGCTCGTCCTCAAGAAGCTCGCCGCGGGAACCACGGCATGACGAGCGCGCTCAACCCGAAATACACCTTTGACACGTTCGTGGTCGGTTCGGCCAACCGCCTGGCGGTGACGGCGGGGCGCACGGTGGCGGAGAGCCCCGGCTCGGCGTACAACCCGCTGTTCATTTATTCGGGCTCGGGACTCGGGAAGACGCACCTGCTCATGGCGATCGGCCATGCGGCGAAGCACTTGGCCCCCACCTTGAACATCGAGTATCTGACGCTCGACGAGTACGTGGAGGCGTTCCACGCCGCGATCGCGGCGGGGCAGGGCGACCTCTTCCGCCGTCGCTTCCAGAACGTGGACGTGCTGCTGGTGGACGACGTGCAGTTTCTCACCAATCGCAAGGAAATGCAGACGGAGCTGCTGCGGCTCACCGAAGCGCTGCAGGAGACCGGTCACCAGATCGTGTTGACGAGCGACCGGCCGCCGCCCGAGATCGCGGACCTGGACGAGCGGCTGATCTCACGATTCTCGGGCGGGCTGGTCGTGGACATGGGCCTGCCGGACTACGAGACGCGGGTGGCCATCCTGCGGCGCAAGGCGGAGGAGCGGGGGGCCCGCTTCGCGCCGGGCGTGCTCGAGACCGTGGCGCAGGCGGAGTTCGCCAACGTGCGCGAGCTGATGGGCGCGCTGAACCGGCTCGTGGCGTTCCAAGCGGTGAACGACACGTCCATCAACGCGGAGACGGCCAAGCAAATCCTCGGCCTCGCCGCCGGCGCAGGAAAGACCGCGGAGCCCGCCGCGCACGCCGCGGGCGGAGCGGCAGGGGGAGGGGGCCCCGCTCTGCTTCGGCTTGCCGAGGTAGAGCGTGAAGTTCACCGTGTCGGGGATCGTCGCGCCGAGAAACGTGCCGGTGAGCTGAGCCGTCCCGGAGCCGATCTTGCTCTGAGATGGGCACGAGCTTCC
>DATLKF010000019.1:0-77096 GCA_035538515.1 Gemmatimonadales bacterium | reverse complement strand
CGTACGAGTTGCACGCGCGAAGCCCATCCTCCGCCATTCCTCCCTTTATTCGCAGGATGTGCATCCCAAACCACTGCCGAGCGCGAACCCCGCGAGGGCGAGCGCGAAAATCGCGCCGACCTTGAGCGCCGTGCTCCAATTCTGGAGGGTCGCCGCCTGGCGCACTCCGCGAACGTTCACGGCCGTGACCGCGGCGATCATCGCGACTGCCGCGAGCTTGTGCGTGAGAGGCGTGAGGGCAACGACCTCGCCGAGATAGTTGGCGAACGCCACGGCGAGCGTCGCAGTGGATCCGGTGTTGATCGCGAGGAACAGCGCCCAACCGAGCAGGAACGCCGGGAGCGCGCCGAACGCCTCGCGCACGTAGACATAACTCCCGCCGGCATCGGGCAGCATCGCCCCGAGCTCGCCGAAGGTGAGGGCGCCGAGCAAGGCGAGCACGCTGCCGACTACCCACACGACCAGCGCGACCCCCACGTCGCCGCCCGATTGCCGCAGCACCGCCCCGGGCACCGTAAAAATTCCCGAACCGATCGTCGTGCCGACGACGATAAGGACGAGGTCGCCGAGCGTCAGGACGCGGGCGAGATCGCGCGTCACGACGGCGTCCCGCTAGAGCGCGCGCGCAATGGCATGCGCCACGGCGGCGGTGGTGGCCTTGCCTCCGATGTCGGGTGTCCTGACACCTTCGGCGAGCGTCTGCTGCACCGCGCCCTCCAGGTCGCGCGCCGCCTCGGGGTGGCCCAGCTGCTCGAGCATCAGTGCCCCGGTGAGCACGGCGGCCATCGGGTTGGCGATGCCCTTCCCGGCGAGCGGCGGTGCGGAGCCGTGCACCGGCTCGAACAGCCCGGCCCGGCCGGGATGGAGGTTGGCGCTCGCCGCGATCCCGAGCCCGCCGACCAGCGCGGCGCCCAGGTCGGAGAGGATGTCGCCGTACAGGTTGTTGGTGACGATCACCTGAAAGCGCTCCGGCTCGCGCACCAGCTCCATTGCCAGCGCATCGACGTAGCGGTGCTCCGCCTCGATCCGCGGGAACTCCGCCGCCACGCGCTTAAACGTCTCCTGCCACACGCGGTGCGCGGGCACGGCATTCGCCTTGTCGCTCATCGTTAGGCGCGTCTTGCCGTGCCCCTGGGCCCACTGGAACGCGGCGCGGATGATGCGCTCCACGCCGGACGCGGTGTTCAGCTCCTCGGCCACGTACTCGTTCCCGCTGATCCTGCCGCGGCCGAGGTACACGCCTTCGGTGTTCTCCCGGAAGATCGCGAAGTCGATGGTCGGACGGTCGGACGGTCGGACGGTCGGATGGTCCAGGCGGAGCGGCGTGAGATCGGGGTGTAGGAGGCGTACGGGGCGAAAGTTGATGTAGAGGTCGAGCTTGAAGCGCAGGCCGAGCAGGATCTCGCGCGCGTGCTCGTTGCCCGGGACTCGAGGGTCGCCGATGGCGCCGAGCAGGATGGCGTCCACCTCGTCGCGGAGGTGGCGGAACGCCGCGGCGGGGAGCGTCTCCTTGGTGGAGAGGTAATGATCAGCCCCGTAGGGCAGGCGTTCAAATTCGAGCGTGAAGCCGTGCTTCGACGCGGCGCGCTCGAGCACCGGGATCGCCGCTTCGATCACCTCCGGTCCGATTCCGTCTCCGGCGATGACTGCAACGCGATGACTGTGCACGGTCCGACCGTCCGACCGTCCGACCGTGCGACTCACTCGAACCCCGTCGCCCGCCCGCAGCTCACGCAGTAGCGCCACCCGACGTCTACTTCACCACCGCAGGCCGGGCAGCGCAGCTCTCCCGACGGAGGCTGCCCGCACTGTGGGCAGAAATTCACCTTGCGGCTTCCTGGGAGGGTTTCGCCGCAATACGGACACTGGCGGGGAGATTCGCTCTGCTCCGCGAGCTCGAACGCCGCCCCCGAGAGCGAGGGCTTCTCGCGCTCCTCGTCTTCCTCCGGTTCGGCGGCGTCGACGGAGTCGACCGCGTTGGGCGGAGCGGACAACGCGGGCGGCGGAGGCGGCGCGTAGGCCCGGTCGCCTCGCAGGAACCGCTCCGCCGCCAGTCGGTTGAGGCTCAAGATCGCGTCAGGGAACTGGCGGAAGAGGGTCGTGTCGGGATTCGATTCGGCGGCCTCGCGCTGTAGCGCCGCCCGCACCTCCGCCGGCTCGAGGGTCGCGTAGCCGCGCTCGCCACCGAGTAGCCGCAGCACCGCCATCTCGTAGTCCTGATGCGTCGCGACCTTCAGGATCGAGCGGTTGGAGCGGTATGGGACGAGCCGCTCGTACACTTCGGCGGCCGGGAACGGGACGGCCAGCTTCCCCGGCGTCTCGTGTGCCAGCACCACGACCAACCGCTCGAACAGGCGGTCGAGGTCGTCAGGCATCCTTTCCCCCTCCCCCTCCCCTCCACGGTCGGTAGAGGGCGGTACAGGACGGTAGAGGGCGGAAGAAGTGGCGCGTCATCTCACGATTACTACGCCCTTCATGAAGGGATGAGGAGTGCAGTGGTACGGGTACGTGCCCGGCCGGTCAAAGCGGTGAATGTAGGACGCATTGGGCGGGATCACCGGCGAGCCCGGCTCCATGCCTTCGAACGTGACCGTGTGCTCGACCGGATCCGCGTTGGTCCAGCGCACGGCTTGTCCCGCGGAGATCGTCACGGTCTCGCCGGTGAACTTGACCGCGCTCATCCGGACCTCGGCGGCCACCGGCGTCCCGGCAGGCGCGCCCAGCGTGACCGGCGGCGGCGCCTTGTGGAACCACGGTGCGAAGCGCTTGAGGTGAAGCGGTATCGTGAACTCGAAGCCGTAAAGAACGTTCTTCGGGGACGTGACGCCCTCCGAAGCACCCTGAATCGTGGCGCTCGTGGCATTGCTCGCTTGCAGCGAGAAGGTGTGCGGGGAGCCTGGGATGAGCAGGTTGATTGCGGCGCTCCACGCGGCGCGCACCGTCGGGCTCACGAACGATCCGAGGTCGGCGGCGAGGGCGATATACGGAGTCATCCGCAGGTTGAAGCCGCCGGCAAATGCAGCGGCACCCGTCCCTGACAGTCCCCAGCGACGCGTGACCCCCCGGGCCGCTCCGTGGAGGGTGACCGGGCCACGCGTCCAGTCGGCGGCGAGCTCGCCGTCGGCGCTCTTGGCGAGGAGGTTATATGCCGGTGTCACGGCCACCGTGATGCCTGGACGTCCCTCGGCGCCGTACACCCGCCACCTGGCGAAGATTTCCGTTTCGTTGCTCGACTGCGCGCCAGCGCCCGTACCGACGAACGACTTCGTGGCGAATCGTTCACCGACAGAGATGCCGTGCCCGAGACCCGCGGCAAGAGTAAAGTTCGGGAAGTTTACCACCGCGTGCGAAGGTCCGGGCCCGACGTAGAAGCGATGGACAAAGTTGAACTGCACGACGCCGGCGTCGGGGACCCAGGTCCCGCCGAGATTTGGCGGGCGATACATCAGCGATTGTGCCCCGAGGGGAGCGGCAGCTGCGAACACGACCAAAGCCAACGAAGCACGCTGCATCACGGATGCCTCCCCATGCTGGATGTTTGGTATTGCTAATCCGCAATCCGAAATCCGCAATTCTCTACCGCCACTCCCCGACCCATTTGTCGTACAACACCGGAGTCACACCCCCCTGCTGCAGCACCTCGATTCCCGAGGGGTCACGGTACGCCTTGCGGTAAAACACGTGGGTCACGCCCGAATTGATGATCAGCTTGGCGCACATGACGCACGGCGACGCGCTGATGAACAGCACCTTGTCGCGCGCGCTCCCCGGAGCCTTCACGAGCGCGTTCATCTCCGAATGAATGCAGCCGCAACTTCCCGGTACCGTCGAATCGCACTTGTTCGGCAGACCGCGCGCGTTGCCGTTGTAGCCGATCGCGAGCACGTTCTCGAGCCGCTGGTCCGTCACCACGGTTCCCACCTGCAGGCGGGCGCAGGTGGACCGCTTGGCCAGCTCCTCGGCCATGCGCATGTACACCTCGTACAGCGGAATCCGATCCACCGGCGGTGGGGTCGAGCCGTCGGCGAGGACGTTCAGGAAGTGGTTGTTGGCGGGCACGCCGTCCTTAAAGACGCTCATGCATCTCCCGATCGGGATCGTACGCGAGGTACTGCCCGCGAGCCCGCTGCTCCGCGAGCCACGTGTCGAAGCCCGAGGGCACCAGGCCGTTGGAGCGCTCCTGACGCTCGGCGGCGCGGCTCGCGAGGGCGTCGGCGTATTCGTTCTTGGCGTGGCCCGCATGCCCTTCGATCCACCGCCAGACGACCTCATGCGCGGCGGCGGCTTGCACCAACTTCTGCCAGAGCTCCTGGTTCTCGAGCGTCCCGCCCTTGCGCTTCCAACCCCGTGCGGCCCACCCGGCCACCCACTCGCTCATCCCCTTCACGAGGTACTGTGAATCGGAGACGTACACCACGCGGGCATGCCGCCATTGGCGGCGGATCCATTCCAAGGTAGCGATCGCGCCGGCGAGGGCCATCTTGTTGTTGGTCGTCTGGGGCGACGACTCGAAGAAATCCCAGCGCGCCACGCTGTCACCGGCGGGCGCTTCGATCAGCGCGGCGTTGCCACCGGGACTCGGCTTGGAGCCGTCGTTGCCGAGGCAGCTCTCGTCGGCATGGACCAAGACGGTCAAGGCTGGATGACGACCGGAATGTCGGTGTGGCGCAGGATCTCCTCCGCATGAGACACGACCACCGCGCTGGGGCGGCCGTCCACATGGGTCATGTGCGCGCCGGCGAACAACGCGTCGCAGTGGGTACGCTGGATGACGCGGGCTACGACCTCGCCCGGCTTGCCGGGCTCGACGTGGGTGACGAACGCGACCCGCTGGATCGAGAGCGTGGCCTCGGCCACGCCGACCACCTTCAGGCCGGCCTCCCGGTCGTTGTTGGCGTGGATGATGTGGACCGTGCTCTCGGCGACGCTCGCGAACTGCATGGCTAGCTCGAGGGCGCGGCGGCTCGTGTCGCGTCCGTCGAACGCGACCGCGATCGACTGCATCGGCGAGGGCACGCCGCCGCACACGATCACGCGGCGCTCGGCGATGCGGATCAGCGAGACCACGGTGGGGCCGAGCGTCTCCCGCTTGGTGGCGACGCCGCGGCGGCCTACCAGCACCGCGTCCGCGGTCTTGGCGAGCTCGGCGAGCTCGACATCCGCGTGACCCGTGAGGGCCCTCGTCTCGACCAGCAGGCCCGCCGCCACGACCCGCTCCCGTGCGCGGTCGAGCATCGCTGGGCCGTCCGCATCTTCCACATCGGGCTCCCGCACGTAGGCCACGATGAGCGTGCTGCCGAAACGCTTCCCCAAGACCACCCCCTGCTCGAACGCCGCATCGGCCTGCGGGCTGCCGTCCATTCCGACCAGCAAGCGCGTGAACATGGTCTACGGCAATACCGCGAACGATTCGAGCTCGCGCAACGGGAACGCCAGCAGCTCCCCCGTCATCGGCAGCCTCCCTTCGAGGGCTTCGTCACGGGAGAGCGTGGAGGCGCTCCGCCACGACCACATACTCCGTCCCGCGGCGGCGCAGGGCCACGCGCCGTCCCTCCCGCACCGCTCGCTCGAGCGCGTCGAGCGCCGCGGGCGTGAGGCTCGAGAACTCGGGGATGGCGGTCATCAGATGCGTGCGGTCACACGACGCTGATCCGCCCGGCCGGGCCGGCGACGACGCGGCCGATGATCGCCCGGGCGGGAGTCGCCTCGTGCTCGAGCGCCGTCACGAGCGCGGCCGCCCGCTCCGACGGCACCGCGATCAGGAGACCGCCCGACGTCTGCGCGTCGGCCAGGAGCAGGCGGGTGGGAACATCCACGGCGGCCGCGAAAGTCGTGGTGCCGGCGACGCTCTCGGCGTTGCGTGTCGTGCCCCCGGGCACCGCTCCCCGCTCGGCCAGCTCGCGGGCGCGGGGCAACAGCGGGACCGCCGCCGCCTGGATCTCCGCGGCGGCGCCGCTCGCCTCGAGCAGCGTGCGCAGGTGACCGAGCAAGCCGAAGCCGGTGACGTCGGTGGCCGAGTGGACGCCGACGGCGAGCATCGCCCGCGCCGCCCCGGCGTTGAGGGTCGTCATCGCCGTGACGGCTTCGACCAGATCCGCGTCCCTCACCAGGTCGCGCTTCAGGGCGGTGGTCAGGATCCCGGTGCCCAAGGGCTTGGTGAGGATCAGCGCATCACCCGGCCGCGCCCCCGCGTTGGTCACCACCCGGTCCGGATGGACTTCGCCGATCACAACCATCCCGTACTTCGGCTCCGGGTCGTCCACCGAGTGTCCGCCCAGGATGAAGGCGCCCGCGGCGCGCGCCACGTCGCTTCCCCCGCGGAGCACCTCCCCCAGCAGCTCGAACGGCAGCGTGTCGCGCGGCCAGCCCACCAGGTTGAGCGCGAGCAGCGGTGTCGCGCCCATCGCGTAGACATCCGAGAAGGCATTGGTCGCGGCGATGCGCCCGAAGTCGTACGCATCGTCCACGATGGGCGTGAAGAAGTCCACCGTCGCCACGATCGCGCGATCGGGAGCCATGCGGAAGACCGCGGCGTCGTCGCGACTTGAGGCGTCGACGAGGATCCGAGGATCCGTCGCGACCGGCACGTGGCGCAAGACCTGCGCCAACTCGGAGCTCCCGAGTTTGCAGGCTCACCCCGCGCCGTGCGAATAGCGCGTCAGGCGGATCGTGGCCATGGAGAGAGTCGACATTCGGTCTACCGAAGATACCCTATCCGAGTCTCCAGGCGAGAATGGCGCCGGCGACGACGTAGCGCGCGATATCGGCGCCGGCGCCGCACAGGGCGACGAGGCGGGGACGGCTCTCCGGACCCGGCTGGAGCCAGGTGGGGATCGTCACGAGCGCGCCGAGGAGGAGAAACAGGAGCCACCACCCGCCGCTGCCGAGCGAGTCGAACCACAGCGACGCGAACAGCGTGAGCAGGCCGGCCTCGACGATCCGCCATCTGAGCAGGACGAGGAGGAGGCCCGCCCACCGGCTCCCCTGACCGGGTTGCTGTGACACTTGCGCGATGAGGACAGCGGTACCGTACGTCGCGATCATGAACCAGGCGGCGACCAGCAGCCACGCGAGCACCAACCGCGTCAGCGTCACCGCCTGAGGCGCGCCTCCCGTGGCACATACCCCGGTCCGCGCAGGCCCCGGCCCGGGTGTGCCGAGGTCAGCTTGCCGTGGTCGAGCACCTTCTCCCCGTTCACGAACACGTACGCGAATCCCACTGAAGGCTGATGTGGCTGCTCGAAGGTCGCCTTGTCGGCGATGGTCGCCGCGTCGAACACGGTGATGTCCGCCGCCATTCCCGCCTTCAGCAACCCGCGATCGTGCAACCCCACCCGCTGGGCGGCGAGCGATGTCATCTTGCGCACCGCGAACTCGAGCGGGAACAGCTTCAAGTCGCGGGCATAGCGCCCGAGGATGCGGGCAAAGGTGCCGTAGGCGCGCGGATGCGCGGACTGGGTGCCGAACGGCCCATCCGGCGCCACGCCCCCGAAGTCCGTGTTCACCGCCACCCACCACGTTTTCATCGCTGCCTGCACGTCGGGTTCGTCCATGACCGCATACACCGCGTCCGTGCGGTGGCCGCCCTCAGCCAGCACGACGTCGAATAGCGTCTCGACCTCGTCGCGATGCCGCGCCGCGGCGATCTGGGCGATGGTCTTGCCCTGGAGGTAGCGCAGCGAGTCCTGAAACGTGCCGGTGATCAGTACTCCGGGCCCCCCGCCCGCCTCATAATAGAAGCTCTCCGGTCCCCGCGGGTGGAGCATCTCTTCGCGCAGCCGGGCGCGCGTCGCCGGGTTGCGCAGCCGCGCGAGCAGCGAGTCCCACCCGCCGCTCTCCGCCCAGGTGGGGATCGAAGCGTCGAGGGCCGTGGCCGCGCGCGTGTAGGGGTACTGGTCGGCGGTCACGTCGAGCCCGGCCGCCCGCGCCGAGTCGATCCGCGCCAGCACGCGCGGCATCCTCCCCCAGCTTTCACGGCCCGACACCTTGAGGTGGGAGATCTCGGCGGGAATGTTGGCCTCGCGGGCGATGCGAAACAGCTCGTCGAGGGCGTCGTCAATGCGCGCTCCCTCGTTGCGCATGTGGGACGCATAGATGCCGCCGTGGCGTCGCGCCGCCTTGGCGAGCGCGATGATCTCCTCGGTCTTGGAATAGCTCGCGGGCGCGTACTCGAGCGCCGTCCACACGCCCAGCGCCCCCTGTTCCATCAGGGAGTCCACGATCGCGGTCATATGGGCGAGCTCCGCGGCGGTGGGCTGCCGGTCGTCCTTGCCGATCACCGCGAGGCGCACCTGCGTCGCTCCCACGAACGTCGCGATGTTCAGGGCGGTCCTCTGCCGTTCGAGCTGTGCGAAGTAGCCGTCCAGGTCGCGCCAGTCCTCGCGGTAGTGCCACTTCTTCATCGCGTCGGAGTCGTCGAGGGCGAGCTGGTCGGTGAGGGGCGCGACGGAGCCTCCTTCGCCGGTTACCTCGGTGGTGACGCCCTGCGTGACCTTCGAGAACACGCGGTTGTCGATCAGCGCATTGATCTCGGATTGGCCCATCATGTCGATGAATCCGGGAGCCACGATCAGCCCGTCCACGTCGACGGTTTCACGGGCCACGGCGCCGTTCAAAAAGCCCACGGCTGCGATTTTGTCGCCCCGGATGGCGACGTCGCCCCGGTAGCGAGGGTTGCCGCTGCCATCCACGATCCAGCCGTTCTTGAGGATCACGTCGTAGGAACTGGGCGCGCGTTCCCCTCCCTCTCGCCCGCACGCGAGCGCCCCGAGCAAGGCCAGCACGGCCGGTCTCATCTTCCCCATGTTCTCCTCAGCGAATCGGGACGGAGTATTTGCCCGCGGACCATCACCCATGCGATGCGCCGGGTGGCGCCGATGTCCCGGGCCGGGTTGGCGTCGAGCACGACCAGGTCGGCCACGGCGCCTTTCACCACGCGGCCGAGGGAGTCGGCGCGCAACAGCTGTGCCGCCTTGCGGGTCGCGCTGGTCAGCGCCTCGAGCGGCGTGAGCCCGGCGGCGACGAGTAGGCCCAGCTCCTCGTGCAGCGACAGGCCCGGCACGAGCAGCTGGTTGGCGGCGTCGGAGCCCGCGGCGATCAGTCCGCCGGCGCGCTTGAACTCGCGCACGAATTGATCCTGGCGCGCGCGAGACCGCCGAAACGCCTGCAGATCGGCGCTGCGCCACCCGCTGCGCCGCAGCAGTCCCGGCACGTCGCGCACGCTCGCCGCGCTCGCCGGGACATCCTCCATCCCGGGGCGCGTCAGCAACGTCGGGTTGTCGAGCCGCGACAGCATCTCATGGAGGACCAGGGTGGGCACGATCGCGACACGCGTGGCCGCCAGGGCGCGTGCCGTCTGTGAGACCGAAGCGGAATCGAGCGCCGCCCAGCCCTTCTCTTCGGTCGTCCAGCCCCGCAGGAATTGATCGTGCGCGCTGGCATAGAAGGCCGGATTGCGGCTCGCCGTCTGGACGACGCCGGCCATGTGCTCGAGGGACACGACGCCTGCGCGGGCGGCGGTGAGCGCGTCGATCTTGCCGAGGTGCGCGGCCACGGGAAGCCGCAGCGTCGTCGCCTCGTCGAGCAGCGGCTTGAGCAGGTCGCTCGGGAACTTGGTGTAGATCTTGATGTAGTCGGTCCCCGCCACGGCGCGTTGGTCGACCGCCCGCCGCACTTCTGCCGGCGTTCGCACTGCGGTGGCCGTCGGGTACGTCGGCGACGCGCCGTCGATCATCCCACCCGAGGTGAACATGCGCGGGCCCCGCACCGAGCCCAGGCCGAAGGCGTTCTTCAACGCGATGCACGAATCGGTGCTGGTCGCTCCGAGGTCGCGAACGGTCGTGACGCCCCAGGCGAGGTAGCGCTCCGCGGCCCAGCGCTCGACGTGCGCGTGCGCGTCGATCAGCCCCGGGATGATCGTCTTGCCGATGAGGTTGACGACCCGCGCGCCGCGAGGCACCTCGACTTCGTTCACGCGCGCGACCGCCTCGATGTGGCCGTGCTGGATGAGCACCAGCGCGTCCTTCACGGGCTCGCCCCCAGAGCCGTCGATCAACGTCGCACCCTCGAGGGCGATGACGGCGTCCGCTCCCGAGGGCTCGCAAGCGGCGGACAGAACGACCAAGGCCGCGGTCAAGAGGCACCGCCGGCGGTCGGTTCCCTTCACTTCCGATCTGCCGATGTGTGGTCGTGGAGGATCTGCCACCGCGCGCCGCGTTTCTGGAGGATCAGGGTAAACGGCCCGCTCGCCGTGAGCGAGTCGCCGCGATGGAGCTCGAACCGGGCGGTGCAGAGCGCGAGATCGGGCGCGAGGGATCGCACGCGAACCTCGACGAAGGAGAGTGAGTCGCGGTGTTTACCCGGCGCGAAGTAGGTCGTCTGGTAGCGATCGTACAGCCGCTGCCAGCCGTACTGCACGTGCCCCGCATTCACGTAGCTGGTGAGCGAGTCCCGCGCATAATCGCCCATGAAGCCGGCCAGGTCGCCGCGATTCCAGTCGGTCGCGCTGCGCTGGAGCATCGCGGCGATTTCGGCCTGCGGATCGCCCCCGCCCGCGCGCGGCGCGCATCCCACGATCAGGACCGCCACCGACGCACCCCACGCCCACCGTGCCGCCATTGCAGCGCCCCCCCTCTCGCTCGAGGACGGTCACAAACGTACCGCGGGAGCGCCTGGAGGAGATGGCTCGAGCCATCCGATCGGCGCTCCCGCGGTGTGAGGTCGAGGCGATCTAGCGGCGACGCTTCGCCTTCTTCCGTTTCGCCTTCCCCCCCCGCTTCGCTTTGGCCTTGGGCCGCCGCTTCGCGGCCTTCTTCTTGGCCTTGGATCGCGCCGGTTTTCTCTTCTTCGCGGGCTTCGGCGTCGGCGACGTCATCGGCTCGCGCGTCATCGGCGAGGGCGCGGGCGGCATCGGGGGCGACGGTGGATACATCGGCTCCATCATCCCGGAACCAGGCCAGCTGCTCTCCGAAAAATCGGTTGGCTCGAGCATCGGATGATCTCTCCTCGCTGGTTGTCGGTGGGCGTGGCCTATAGCTTACCTTGGGAATGCTGCCACGCAAGTGGACGAGAGGTACTCGCAGCGCGCTGACTCGGCGGTTCGCACGCTCGTGACAAGTTAGCTTGACAACGGCACTTACGAGGGCTTACGTTCGCGCCGCTATGACGCCCCGGAGCGTCCTTCTCGTCGCCGCTATGGTCTGCCCCGGCGCGACGCTGGCCCAAAACGTCGCGGAGGTGCAGGTGGCCCCTCCCTCCGTCACCATCAAGGTCGGGGAGCGGAGCGGCCTGCTGGCGACGGCGTTCGACCGTGTCGGCAATGTGATCCCGACCGTACGCGTCATCTGGTCGTCCAACAACGTCGCCGTGGCGAAGGTCGATAACCAGGGGACGGTGACCGGGGTCGCGGGCGGCGTGGCGATCATCGAAGCACGAGTCGCTACGCGGAAGGGGCAGGCCGCGGTGCAGGTCGTCGGCGCTCCGCCAGCGGGCGCGGCAACCGCGCCGCCGGCCCAGACACGGCCCACTGGGGAGGCCGCGCCGGCGGGAGCCTCCTCTGACGCGCTCGCCGGTCAACCGCCTGGCACCGGACCCGCGGCCGTGCTGCGGATCGAGCCACCGACCATCTACCTCCTCCCCTCCGAAAACACACGCGTGTCGCCCCGCGCGCTCAAGGATGACGGCACGCCCGCAGCGCCGGTCGTGGTGACCTGGAAGTCACTGCGTGCGGACATCGCGAGCGTGGACCAAAGTGGTGTGGTCGTGGCCCTGACGCCCGGGCAGGGCACGGTCCAGGTGACGAGCGCCAACGGCCTCACCGCCACCGCCCCGGTGGTTGTGCAGCCAAGCGACATCGCAATCCAGGAGCCGGTGCCCGTGGTGCTGTCGCCCGGCGACGTCGACACGCTGCACGTGGTCGTACCGGCCCAAGGGGGCCGCATGGTCAGCCCGCTCGCCCTGCAGTGGTCCGCAGCGGACCCGAGCGTCGCGCGCGTGAGCCTCACGGGCGTCGTCACGGCCGTCGCTCCCGGACGCACCACCTTCACGGTCAGCGGCCTGTTGCAGACGAAGGCGCTCGAAGTGCTCGTCCACAAGACCGTCGAGGCGCTCGCGGTGCTGCCGACGTCCAAGACCGAGATCCCGCTCCCGATGCAAGGGACGGTGCGGTTCCAGGTGCAGGCGCTCGCCGCCGACAAGAGCAGCGTGCCGGAAGCGCCGCTGCACTGGACCGTTGGAGACACGGCGCTCGCCAGCTTCGACCCCACGAGTGGCGTGCTGACTGGCAAGAAGGCGGGCCGCACGACGTTGGCCGTGAAAGGGCCGGGCGCAGGGCTCGTGGTCACGTGGCAAGTGCGGGTGATCGCGGCGGGGCTGAAGCTGTCGATGGCACGTGCGGGGCTGCCGCTGGGCCGCCACTTGCCGCTCAAGGCGAGCTTCGCCGACGAGACAGGCAGCGTCATCGGGCCTGCCACCGGGGTGACGTGGGCGTCCGATAACCCGGCGGTCGCCACCGTGGGCGAGGACGGCGTCGTCTCGGCGGTGTCGTACGGCCACGCCCGGATCACGGCGAACGGGCCGGGCGGGCGGCACGCGATCGCGGACGTGTTCGTGCAGGGAGAGATTGTGCTGGCCAGCTCGCGTATCGGGCGGTTCCAGCTGTACGCGGCGGAACGGTCGAACCTGGCTCAGCTCCGCAAGGTGACGGATGACCCCGCCGTCGCGGGCGAGCCGGCGTTCTCCCCCGACGGCTCGCGCATCGCCTTCACCTCGACCCGAGACGGCCAAAGCGAGATCTACGTCATGGACGCGGACGGTAGCAACGTGTCGCGGCTTACGAATTCGCCCGCCGTGGATGGGGATGCCTCCTTCACGGCCGATGGGCAGGCGGTCGTGTATCACTCGCAGAGGACGGGGCACCGTCAGATCTACCAGCAGTCGATCACGAGCTCGGATGCGACCCAGCTGACGCAGGAGCCCGCCGACAACGCCCAGCCAACCATGTCGCCCGACGGCGAGACGATCGCCTTCGTGTCGAACCGGGAGGGGAACCCGCACATCTGGCTCATGGCCAAGGACGGCACCAACCAGCGTGCTCTCACCAAAGGCCAGCAGAGCAAGGAGAGCGCGCCCCATTTCCTACGCGACGGCTCGCTCACCTATCTGATCGAGCAAAAGGAATCAGGTCGCAATGTCACGCAGGTCGTCAAGGCCGACCTCACGACAGGCAAGGTGACACCGCTTACCACGACCGACCTGGTGCTGTCTGATTTCGCGGTCTCGCCCGCCGGCGATTTACTGGGCCTCGTGGTGGCGGTGCAGAAGAACCTCTTCAGGGTGTACGTCCAGCCGGTGGGAGTCGGGGGAGGGGGGACCGGCGGGGGCGCGCCTGTGCCGATCCCAACCACCGGCGCTGAACAAATGGTGTCTCCCGCCTTCATGCCGTAGCCGCGCCGACGCGATGCGCGCCTGGGTGATTCGCGGTACCGGCGGCCTCGATCAGCTGCAGCTCTCTGACGTTCCCGATCCTCCCGACCCCCTCGCAGCGGGCGCCGTTCGGATCGCCGTGCGTGCCGCCGCCCTCAACCACCTCGACCTGTTCGTCGTGCGGGGACTGCCGCACGACTACCACTTCCCTCACGTCGTCGGGGCCGACGGAGCGGGCGTCGTGCAGGGGGTAGGCTCTGCCGTCCGCTCCGTCAAGCCGGGGGATCGCGTCATGATCAACCCGGGGATCGCGGACTACACCTGCGAATACTGTCGCGTCGGGGAGCATTCGCTGTGCGTGAACTATCAACTGCTGGGCGAGCATTTGCCCGGGACGATGGGGCAGTACGTTGTCGTGCCCGAGCAGAATGTCGCCATCATGCCGACAGTCGCGCCCCCCTCCTCCCCCCTCACGTGGGCCGAAGCGGCGGCGTTCTCGCTCGTAACGCTGACCGCGTGGCGTATGGTGGTTACGCGCGCCCGAGTCCAGCCGGGCGAAACCGTGCTGGTGTGGGGCATCGGCGGGGGCGTGTCCCTCGCCGCGATGCGGATCGCGAAACTCAAAGGCGCGCGGGTGATCGTCACGTCGTCGGACGATGCCAAGCTTGAGCACGCGCGCCGGCTCGGAGCGGATATCACTCTCAATCACCGCGCAGAAAAGATCTCCCAGGCGGTGCGCACGCTCACCGGGAAGCGCGGCGCGGACGTCGTGATCGAGAACGTGGGTGAGGCGACCTGGGATGAGTCGCTGCGCTCGCTCGCCCGTGGTGGCCGACTCGTCACTTGTGGCTCGACGACCGGTCCCAAGGTCGGCCTCGACCTGCGCCGGCTGTTTTGGCATCACTGGACGCTCATGGGCTCCACCATGGGCAACGACGCCGAGTATCGAGAAGTGGTGCGCCTGCTGGGAGCGGGCGAGCTACGACCAGTGGTCGACCGAGTTTTTTCATTTACGGAAGCGCGGGCGGCGTTCGAGCGGCTGGAGCGGGGCCGGCAGTTGGGAAAGGTCGTGATTCAGGTGGCGGAGTGAACACTTGGTTCCCATCCTGAAGGCTGGTCTCGGCAAACGTTGTCCTGAAGGACATTTCGCTCTGAGACGCCCGCTTCGCTCGCTGTGCTTCAGCACAGGTGCTGGCCGAGCCCAGGCTTCAGCCTGCGGAGACGATGCGAGACATCCGTCAACCGGTCGTCAAAACGAGGACTGCGACGCCAGGGTTCTCGCCGGTCGCCGTAAGTGCACATCCCATGATGGGTTAGGTTGCTAGCCCGCGTTGATTTTCAACATCTAAGTGATTATCTTGGCGACACTTAGACCCCGTCGGGCGCATCCGTCCGACCGTCCGACTGTCCGACCATCCGGCTGAGACATGACCGCACCCACCCGTGAACGTATCCTGCCCCGGCTCATCGAAGACGAGCTCAAGGAGTCCTTCCTCGACTACTCGATGAGCGTGATCGTCGCGCGCGCCCTCCCGGACGTGCGTGACGGCCTTAAGCCCGTGCATCGCCGCATCCTCTACGCCATGAACGAGCTGGGCCTCGTGCCCGGCCGTCCGTACAAGAAGAGCGCCACCGTGGTGGGCGACGTGCTCGGCAAGTACCACCCCCACGGCGACGTCGCGCTGTACGACTCGCTGGTGCGCATGGTGCAGGACTTCTCGCTGCGCTACCCACTGGTGGACGGGCAGGGGAATTTCGGTTCAGTGGACGGCGATCCGCCCGCCGCCTACCGCTACACCGAAGCGCGCCTCACGCGCATCGCGATGACGATGCTCGAGGACATCGACAAGCGGACCGTCGATTTCGTCCCCAACTTCGACGACCGCCTGCAGGAGCCGACGGTCCTCCCCGCGCGGCTCCCGAATCTCATCGTCAACGGGACGGCCGGCATCGCGGTCGGGATGGCGACCAACATTCCACCGCACAACCTCGGCGAGACGGTCGAAGCCATCAATCACCTGGTCGACCACTCCGACGCGACGGTCAAGGATCTCCGCAAGTTCATCAAGGGTCCCGACTTTCCGACGGGCGCGATCATCTATGGTCGCGAGGGCATCAAGGAGTGCTACGAGAAGGGCCGGGGCAGGATCGTCATCCGGGCGCGGGCCACCGCCGAAGAGAAGGAGTCGACGGGACGGCAGCAGATCGTGGTGACGGAGTTTCCCTACCAGGTCTCGCCCGATCGCGTCATCGAGCAGATCCGCGACCTGGTGGTCGCAAAGAAGCTCGAGGGCATCACCGACCTGCGGAACGAATCCGACAAGGAAGGCATCCGGGTGGTGATCGAGCTGAAGCGGGACGCGGTGCCGATGGTCGTCCTGAACCAGCTCTACACGCACACGCAGATGCAGGTGACCTTCGGCGCGATCATGCTCGCCCTGGTCGACGGCGCGCCGCGGGAGATGAACCTGAAGGAGCTGCTCGAGCACTTCATCGAGCACCGCCACACCGTCATCACGCGCCGTACCGAGTTCGAGCTGCAGCGCGCCCAGGATCGGGAGCACATCCTCGAAGGCCTCAAGATCGCCGTCGACCACATCGACGAAGTCGTAAAGATCATCCGCAAGTCGAAGGACACGCCCACGGCGGACGCGGCGCTGCGCAAGCGCTTCAAGCTGTCGGAGAAGCAGTCGGCGGAGATCCTCAACATGCGGCTCGCCCGGCTCACCGCCCTCGAAATCACCAAGCTCGAGGAGGAGCTCAAGGAGGTCCGCAAGTTCATCAAGGAGTGCAAGGAGATTCTCGCCTCGAAGCCGCGCCGCCTGAAGATCCTCAAGGAGGAGTTGTCGGAACTGGCGCACGGCTTCGGCGACGAGCGGCGCACCGAGATCGTCGCCGACCAGGGTGAGTTCTCCATCGAGGACCTGATCGCGGAAGAGGACATGGTGATCACCGTGTCCCACGCCGGCTACATCAAGCGCCTGCCGGTGTCGGCCTACCGCCGCCAGCGGCGCGGCGGCAAGGGCGTGATCTCTGCCCACACTAAAGAAGACGACTGGGTCGAGCACCTGTTCATCGCCTCGACCCACGACTACGTGATGTTTTTCACGCGCCAGGGACAGTGCTACTGGCTCAAGGTGCACGAGATCCCGCAAGCAGCGCGGGCGGCGCGCGGCAAGCCGATCATCTCGTGCATCGCGCTGAAGCCCGACGAGCGCCTCGCGTCGCTCGTGCCCGTGCGTGAGTTCTCCCAGGATCAGTACCTGTTGTTCGCCACCAAGCAGGGCGTCGTGAAGAAGACCCGGCTATCGGAGTTCGGCAATCCGCGCTCCGTCGGCATTCGCGCGATCAACGTCGAAAAGGGCGACGAGCTGATCGACGTGCAGGTGACCGACGGCCGCAACGACATCGTGCTCGCCACGTGCCACGGCATGAGCATCCGGTTCCACGAGAAGGACGTGCGCGACATGGGCCGGACGGCCACCGGTGTCAAGGGCATCGAGCTCGACAAGAAGGACCAGGTGATCGACATGGTGGTCGTGCGACGCAAATCAACCCTGCTTACGGTGACGGAGAAGGGTCTGGGGAAGCGCTCCGAGCTCGACGAGTACCGGGTGCAGCACCGTGGTGGGCGCGGCATCATCACCCTGAAGCGCTCCGACAAGACCGGTGACATCGTGGCGCTCAAGGAAGTGCTCCCCGAGGACGAGCTGATGATGATCACCAAGAAGGGGATCCTGATCCGCGTGCCGGTCGAAGGCATCCGTATCTCGGGCCGCAACACCCAGGGCGTGAAGGTGATGAATCTGACGCCGGGCGATCTGGTGGTGGACGTGGCGCGGGTGGTGAAGGAAGACGAGGAGGGCGGTGAGGACGGCGGAGACGACGACGGGCCCAAGCCGGCCGACAAGACCCGGGCGCCCCGCAAACCGGCGGCGCGGACGAAAGCGGGTGCCCGCAGCAAGAGCAAGAAGAAAAAGTAGCGTGGTCACCGCTCGGGACGTCCGGGAGGCGGCTGCGGGGCTCGCGGGCGTGGTAGTACGCACGCCGCTCCGCTTCGTGGAGCCGCTCAACGCCTACCTCAAGCTGGAGAGCATGCAGCCTGTGGGGGCGTTCAAGCTGCGCGGGGCGTACACTGCCATACGTCGTATGTCACCCGACGCACGACGGAACGGCATCATCACCTATTCCAGCGGCAATCATGGACAGGCCGTGGCGTACGCCGCCCAGCTCCTGGGCGTTCGCGCGGTGATCGTCATGCCCGAGACGGCGCCGGCCGTGAAGGTGGCGGGAGTGCAGAAATGGGGCGCTGAAGTCGTGTTCGCGGGTCGCACGTCCGAGGATCGACAGCGCAAGGCGGAAGAGCTGGCCGCGCGGGAGGATCTCGCGATCGTCCCGCCGTTCGACCACGCCGACATCGTGGCCGGACAGGCCACCGTCGGGCTCGAGATCGGCGAGCAGCTCCCCGACGTCCGGACGGTGGTCGTGCCGGTTGGGGGGGCCGGTCTCATCGCGGGCGTCGTGACGGGGCTCGCCGCGGCCGGGGACGCGAATCGCGCGACGGTGTGGGGCGTGGAGCCCGTCGGCGCGCCCAAGCTCCAGCGCTCGCTCCAGGCGGGGCGGCCGGTGCGGCTCGATCGCACCGCGAGCATCGCCGACGGACTGATTACGCTCACGGTGGGCGCGATCCCGTTTGCGCAGCTCGCGGCTCACCGCGACCGCGTCGCGGGAGTGGCGCTCGTGGACGACGAGGCACTGCGGGACGCCGTACATTTTCTGTGGCGCGAGTGCCGCCTGGCGGTGGAGCCGTCGGGTGCCGCCACGACCGCCGCCGTGCGCTCCGGCGCCGTCCGCCCGGCCCCCGTCCCGCCCACCGTGCTCGTGGTGAGCGGCGGCAACGTCGATCGCTCGCTACTCGAGGACTGAGCGCTCCCCCATGGTCGAGCCCCTTGCCGCCAAGATCCTGGTCGCCGACGACGACCAGTCCCTGGTGCGAACCCTCACCTGGATTCTGAAGGAGAACGGGTACGACGTCGTCACCGCCCCGGGTGGGGAGGGCCTCATCGGCAAGCTGGAGCAGGAGCGTCCCAGCCTGCTGCTGCTCGACATCATGATGCCGAAGGTCGACGGCCTGCAGCTGTTAGCGAAGATGAAGTCGGACGATCGCTTCCGTGACGTGCCGGTGCTGATGATCTCTTCCATGCCGCCGGAGGAGGCGACGGTCAAATCGCTCGGCCTCGGGGCGGCGGACTTCATCTCCAAGCCGTTCCGCGTCCGGGAGCTGTTGGCGCGCGTCAAAGCCCACATCCGGTCTTCGCAGGAGCTGGCGCGCGCGCGCGACGAGGCCCAGAGCCGCGCCGCGATCGTGGACATCCTGCACGAAGTCACGGACTCACTCAAGCCGGACGAGATCTACCACATTCTGGTGCGGCGCGTGGCGCGCGTGTTGCAGATCTCCAAGTGCTCGATGGTGCTCGCCAAGCCGGGCGACCAGCTGGGCGTCGTGGTGGCCGCGTACGAGAATCCCATGCTGCGCAACCTCCAGATCGAGCTGGGCCGCTACCCCGAGATCCAGCGCGCGTTGACCACCAGCCGCACGGTGCTGGTGGAGGACGTGGCGTCGGACCCGCTGTACCACGAGGAGCGCGTGCGCTGGCAGCGCGAGCAGGTGACCGTGCCCACGCGGTCCGCGGTGGCGCTCCCCTTCTCCATGAAGGACCAGCAGCTCGGTGTCTTCTTCCTCCGGACCGCGGGGGAGGACCCGCCGCTCACGCGGGCCGATGCCCAGTTCGCCGAAACGGTGATCCGCACGGCGGTGGCGGCGATCGAAAAGGCTTACGATTTCGAGACCGCCGTGTCGGACAAGAAACGGCTCGAGAAGCTTGCCGCCACCGACGCGCTCACCGGCTGCCTGAACCGGCGTGCCCTGTCGGAGGAGCTCGAAGCGGAGCTGGACCGGGCGCGGCGCTACAACCTCGCGCTCACGATCCTGCTCGCGGACATCGACCGCTTCAAGCTGGTGAACGACACGCGGGGCCACATCGCGGGCGATTCCGTGCTCCGGCAGGTGGGCGAGATCCTGCGGCGTGAGGCGCGCTCGGTGGACCTGGTGGCGCGCTACGGTGGCGAGGAGTTCGTGGTCGTGATGCCCGAGACGGCGCTGCACGGCGCCGCCATTTTCGCCGAGCGGCTGCGGCGGCGGGTCATGCGCCACGACTTCGCCGATCCGGGAGACGATGCCCTCAACCTCACCATCTCTATCGGCGTGGCGTCCTTCCCGGACGACCGTGTCACCAGCGCCGACAGCTTCGTGGCGCTCGCCGACCAGGCCCTCTATCGCGCCAAGAACGAAGGGCGCAACTTGGTGCGCCAATGAGTGAGCGCCGCTGTCCCAAGTGCGGCGCGGTGTACGCCGACACCGCCCGGTTCTGCCCCCGCGACGGCAATATGCTCATGGAGCTCCAGTCCAAGGTGGCGTCTTCGCCCCCCGGTGGGAAAGCGCCTGCCGGTGGCGGCACCGCGGTACGCACGCCCCCGGCGTCCAAGCCGGGACTCGACCGCGCCGCGTCCCTCTCGGGCCAGGTCCTCGACGCGCGCTATCAGGTGCAGCAGAAGCTCGGCGAGGGAGGGATGTCCTACGTCTACCTGGCGCGCGAGGTGGCGACGGGGCAGGCCGTGGCGATCAAGGTGCTGTCCCCCAAGCTCGCGAGCGATCGGAGCTCGGTCGAGCGGATGCGCCGCGAGGCAGGGCTGGCCATGCGCCTCGACCACCCCAACGTGTGCCGCATCCTGCGGCTCGGCCAATCCGAAGACGGCCTGATTTACCTGGTGATGCCCTTCCTCAGGGGCGAACTGCTCTCCGATCGCGAAGTGAAAAGCGGCCCCATGGACCTCGATCTCGGCATCCAGATCCTCCGGCAGGTGTGCGCCGGGCTGCACCACGCCCACGAGCTGTCGATCGTGCACCGCGATCTCAAGCCCGAGAACATCATGCTCGTGGACGAGGACGGCGGCGCCATGCGGGCCGTGGTGATGGACTTCGGATTGGCGAAGGAGCGCCGCGCCGAGGGGCAGCTCGCCAAGCTCACCGCCACCGGCATCATTCTCGGCACGCCGGAGTTCATGAGCCCCGAGCAGATCCGGGGCAAGCAGCTCGATGCCCGGTCCGACATCTACGCGCTGGGGATCGTCGCCTTCGAGATGTTCACGGGCAAGCTGCCGTTTCATGGCCGGAACGCCCAGGAGATGATGATCGCGCGGCTGCGGGGCCAGCCGTTGAAGCTGCGCCACCTTCGCGCCGACGCCCCCGAGGGTCTCGAGAAGATGCTCGCCCGCGCCATGGAGACGAATCCTGACGGGCGCTATAACAGTGCCCTCGAATTCGCGAGGGACCTCTCCCAGCTCAAGGGGAAGCGGACATAAGGCGCGTCCCGGCGTTCGATCCACCCGAGTACGTCGACTGGAAGCCCGACCCGGCCCTGGTGCAGGGTTTCCGGGAGACGATCGAACGCGATCCCGAACGCGCGGCGGTGGTGGCCCGGCTCTCGGTCGACGCGAAGTTGACCCTGTACGCCGGGTTGCTGCGGGCGCGGCTCCACGACATTCAGCTCAAGCGCTGGGTCCGCACTGGCGTGATCTCGAAGGCATGGCTCAGCACGGGGGAAGAGGCCGTCACCGTGGGACCGGTGCAGGCGCTCGAGCGCGGCCGCGACATCGTGGCACCGATGATCCGGAACGCCGCCGCCTGCTGCGAGCTGGGGCTCCCCATCGCCGACATGCTCCGCACGTATCTCGGCAGCGCCGACGCTCCGTCGAGCGGGCGCGACCTCCACGTCGGGGCGTGGGCGCACGGCGTGCTGCAGCCGATCTCCCACGTGGGGGACATGGTGCCGGTGATCGCCGGGATCGCGCTCACCTTCAAGCTCAGACAGGAGCCGCGCGTCGCGCTGACCTGGGTCGGCGACGGCTCGACCAAGACCGCGGCGGCTCATGAAGGCACCAACTTCGCGGCGGTGCAGCGGCTCCCCGCGATTTTCATCGTCCAGAACAATCAAGTGGCGCTCGGGACGCGGCTGGAGCAGCACCACCTCCCCCACGACTTTGGCGATTGGGCGGCGAGCTATGGCATCACGGGAGGGGCGTTCGACGGCAACAACGTGCTCGACGCGTACGCAGCCACGAGGCTGGCCGCGGACCGTTGCCGGCGCGGCGAGGGACCGGTGTTGCTCGTCGCCGAGACGTTCCGGATGGGTGGGCATGCGACCCACGACGAGCGCGAAGCGCGTGCGACGCTGCCCGCCGAGCTGTTCGAGCAGTGGGGCAAGCGGGATCCGATCGGGCTGTACGAGGAGCATCTCAAGGCCGAGGGCGTCGACGCGGAGCAGCTGGAGCACGTCGAGGCTCGCGTGACGACGGACGTGGAGCAGGGCGCCGAGGAGGCCGCGCGGAGCCGTGACAAGATGCCCATCGGGGCGTCGGCGCTCGAGGGTGTGTACGCGAACGGGGGGAAACCCATATGATCAAGACGGCGAAGGTCGGTGGAGGGCGGTGGAAGGCGGTGGAGGCTGGTATAGTCGGGATGGCGCTGGGCGCCGCAGTCGTCGCGCCGCTCCTCCACCGCCCTCCAGCGTCTTCCACCGCCCGCAGCGCCGCCGACATCCACACGGAATACGTGAAGTACGCATCCGGCCGCGATACGATCACGGCCTACATCGCGTATCCCGAGCGCAAGGATGCCGCGCCGGCGGTCGTCGTGATCCACGAGATCTTCGGGATGTCGGATTTCGTCCGGCAGACCGCGGAGCAGCTCGCCAAGGACGGCTTCGTCGCGATCGCTCCCGACCTGCTGTCGCGCCGCGGCGGCACGCCCCAGTCGACGGACGACGCCCGCAAGCTGATCGCGGGCCTGCCGCCCGACACGGTCACCCAGGATCTCGATGCGACGGTCGCCTATGTGAAACGGCTCAAGGCGGTGCGGCCCGACCGTGTGGGAGTGATCGGGTTTTGCTGGGGTGGGGGTCAGAGCTTCCGGTACGCGACGAACAACCCGTCGCTCCGCGCGTTCGTGGTCTGCTACGGGCCGGGCCCGGACGCGACGGCCATCGCGCGCATCCGGGCCGCCGGCTTGGGCGTCTACGCCGAGGACGACGCGCGCATCGATGCCGGACTCCGCGACGTCGACGCCGCGGTGCGGACCTATCACAAGGACTACCACTACACCGTGTATCCAGGTGTGGGTCACGGCTTCCTCCGCACCCGCGACAAGCCGGCGGTCGCGGACAGCGCGTGGCAGGCGGTGATCCGGTTCTTCAGGGAGAGCCTCGGGCGGTAGAAGTCGGGAGAGGACGGTAGAGGACGGTAGAGGCGGGACCGAGGCAACCTCTACCGCCCTCTACCGCCCTCTAGGTATTCTCTCGCCTTCTCGAGCGCCGGCTCCTTACTCGCGAGCAGGTCGTTCACGGTCGGAACGACCAGCACGTCCGGCTTGACGCCCGTGCCGGCGAACTCCGTGCCGTCAGGCGAGCGGTGACGCGTGACGGAGAACTGCACGCTCCAGCTCTTCGGTAGCGCAAACGTGCCCACGTCGCCCGGGCTCCCGGCCGACGGCTCGCCGATGACCGGCCCCCGTCCCGCGGCATGGAAGGCCGCCACCAGGTCCTCGGCCGCCCCGCAGGTCGTGTTCGACGTGAGCACGGCGATCGGTCCCCCGTAGGACGGGTGATCGACGCGGGGCACAACGGTTCCACTGTCCGGTCCGTACCAGGTGATGGCGGAGTCGGGGAGGTTCCAGGCCCGGAACACCGCGCGATACTGGGGTGTTCTCCAGCGCACCGCGGCGAACGGCCGGTCGGTCAAGCGGGCGAGGATCTGGTAGGCGAATTCGGTCCTGCCGGTGGCAGCGTTGCGCAGGTCGAGCACGAGACCTTGCACCCGTGCGAAGTCGGGGAAGGCGCGATCGAGCCGACGCACCACGTCTTCGTCCGCGAGGGAGGCGATGCGCACGACGGCGATGGCGCCGGGCAACGAGTCGGTCGCGAACGCGGGAGGATCGAGCGGCCAGCGGTCGTTGAGCGACACGCTGCGGGTCACGCTCAGCCCGCGCGGTTCCGCGCCTGGCACGCGAACCAGTAAGTGGAGCGACGTGCCCTTCTCGCCCTCGAGCATCCAGGTGACGGCGCGTTGCCAGCGGTCGGCGGGCGTGGCTGCGGCGATCGTCGGCAGGACGGAGTCGCGGATCCACAGGTCGGCCGGAATGCCCTGCACGGCGAGGATCTCGGCGAACCGCTCCGGGCGCGCCACGCGCATCTCGTCGTTCTCGGCGTAATCGAGGATGAAGGGTCGCCGCTCGGCACTGGTCAGCTGCAGCGGCGGGCGGGCGATGCGGGAGCGAAGGTAGGGAGGCGCGATGACCGCGGCGTGCCCGTCGCCGAGCACGGCGACCAGGCGCCGCAGCCGATGGTAGAAACGCAGGTCCGATTGTGGCTCGGCCGCGAGCCTCAGGTTGGCCGCGAGCGCGGAGTCCCAGTCCGCCCGGACGCGATCCCAGTAGGCGAAATTGTAGCGCGCCTCCGCCCACACGACGGCCACCGCGACCGCGCGCTCGGGAGGAGTGAGCTGCTGCCCCGCGAGCCCGGGGCGCAGCGGGAACGCCAGCGATACCGATGCGAGACACACGAGGAGCTTCGAGCGAGTGGTCACGCGCCTAATCTATCTCCTCCTCTTCGCCGCGCCGCAGCCGCTGATCTACGCGTATCTGCAGGAGCGGCTGCCCGATCCGAATGCGCCCCGCCGGGCCAAGCTCGTGCGGCGTACCCTGGCCGCGCTGTTCCTCGCGTTCAACCTGCCGTGGCTGGTGGTGGCCTGGCGCGTGTTGTTCGGCGGCAGCGTGTGGGGCGTGGGGCGGATCCCGTTCACGGGTCCGTGGATCGCGTGGCAACTGTTGGGATGGATCTTCTGCGCGCTGGTGGCCGTGTACCTGCTCGCGAAGGGAGTGTGGTGGTTCGCGCAGAGAGTGCGTGGTGCGTGGTACGTGGTTACCGCCGCTGCGGGGCGGGCGCCCGACGCGCACCTCGAGCAACCACGCACCACGCACCACGCACCGGTTCTTTCTCGCCGTCGTTTCCTCGCCCGCGCGACCTACGCCTACGCCGGCGTGGGCGGCGCCCTCGCGGGGTCGGGCATTTGGAGCGCGTATCGGCTCCCCGAGATCACGCGGCGGTCGCTCGTGTTTCCCGATCTCCCACCCGGCCTCGACGGCCTGACGTTGCTGCACCTCTCGGACCTTCACGCCGGCGTCCACCTGGGCGAGGACCGGATGCAGGAGATCGTGGCGCGCGTCAATGCGCTGCGGCCCGACCTGATCGTGCAGACGGGCGACATGATCGACATCTCGCGCTCCTACATCCCGCCGTACGTGCGCGCCTTCCGCGACCTCTCCGCGCCGCTCGGCGTGGTCACCGTCCTGGGTAATCACGACCGCTACACCGGCGAGCAGGAGGTCATCCGCGGGTGCCGCGACGCGGGGCAGGTGTTCCTGCAGAACGGCTGCCACGTGGTGGAGCGCCGCGGCGCGACGTTGGCCCTGCTCGGCGTCGACGACCCTCACAACTGGACCTACGACGATCCGCAGATGCGGGACGTGGACGCCGCCCTGCGCGCCGCCCCCCCCGCCCCCCCCGCCCTCCCCCGCGGCGACGCCTTCCACATCCTGCTGGCGCACCGCCCCGGCGCGTGGGATTCGGCCGCGCTCCGCGGCATTCCCCTGACCCTCGCGGGGCACATCCATGGCGGCCAGTTCTACGTGCCGCTCCTCGGATGGTCGGCGGGTCGGCTGATCACCAAGTACGTGATGGGACACTTCCAGCGGGGAAACAGCCAGCTGTATGTGAGTCGCGGGATCGGGGTGGTGGGTGTGCCGATCCGCGTGTTCGCGCCGCCGGAGATTGAGCTCTTCGAGCTCCGTCGGACAGTCGGACGGTCGGACTGATGCAATCGAAGCAACGGCATCGGGGAGTCGGACGGTCTGACTGGCGGGCGATGGGTCGTCTACGGTCCGACCGTCCGACTGTCCGACTGTCCGACGGCAACAGCATCCCACGCCCCTTCGAGCGCCAGCTTGATTCCCGCGTGCGTCTCCGGCCACTCTTTCGCCGACACGCGATCGATCGCCAGCGTCACGACGCCGAGCCACACGCCCGCCCACACCTCAGCCGCGCCCGGCTTCACCGAGCCGTCGGCCTTTCCCTGTGCCATGAGGCTTTCGACGCCGAGCCGAAAGTCACGGGCCGTCTTGCGACTCTCGTCGTCGAGCAGGTCGTCGTAGCGCTGCACGAAGAAGACCCGGGCGACGGCCGGGTCCCGAGCGGCACCGGCCACCAGCTCGCGAGCGAGCTCGGCGAGCTTCTCGCGCGGACCCACCTTGAGCGCATCGGCGTCTTTCACGAGCTTGCCCGCCCAGCGCCCGGCCGCGCGATACAGCTCGTTGAGGAAATGCTGCTTCCCGGTGAAGTGACGGTAGATCGTTCCTTCCGCCACCCCGGCCTTCTTCGCGATCTGGGGTGTGGTGGTCTCGTGGTACCCCTGCGTGGTGAACAGCTCGAGCGCAGCGCGGACGAGACGCTGGCGGGTGAGGTCGGCCTGGGTCATCGGCCGCGAATCTAACGCCCCTGCCCAGCCGGCGTGTGAGCCCCATCAGCTCATCGTGGGTTCCGTCGCCTTGGGGAGCCTCACTAGCTTTCCGCCGCTCATTCGTTCCGATGAAATCATTGGAGGATGTTCGCCCGATGCGGATGTTGGTGTTGGGGGCGGGACTGCAGGGATCGGCCTGTGCATACGATCTGCTGCAACAGCCCGGCGTCGACGGAGTCACGATCGCGGACCTCGAGCCCGAGCGCGTCCCCGCCTTCCTCGGCCGTCACGTCGGGAAGCGCCTCACGCTCCTCCGGCTGGACGCGCGTGACGGCGCGGCGCTCCGGGCGGCGATGGCCGGTCATGCGGCGGTGCAGAACGCCGCCCCCTACTACCTCAATCTCGAGGTCACGCGCGCCGCCGTGGACGCGGGCGTGCACTGCGCCGATTTGGGCGGCAACACCGAGATTGTCTTCAAACAGCAGTCCCTTGATGCGGACGCGAAGCGGCGTGGGGTCTCGGTGATCCCCGATTGCGGCCTCGCGCCCGGCATGGTGAACATCCTCGCCGCCGAGGGAATCCGGCGCGTGGACGACGCCGACGCGGTCAAGATCTACGTGGGCGGCCTTCCCCAGAACCCGGAGCCGCCGCTCAACTACCAGATCGTGTACTCGCTGGAGGGAGCGCTCGACTACTACACGACGCCGTCCTGGGTGCTGCGGGACGGCAAGCCGGCCAGAGTCGACCCGCTCTCCGAGCTCGAGCACGTCACGTTTCCGCCCCCCGTTGGCGAGCTCGAGGCGTTCCATACCGGCGGCGGCATTTCCACCCTTCCGTGGGCGTACCAGGGCCGGGTCCGTACGATGGAATACAAGACGCTGCGCTACCCGGGACACGTCGCCCTCATGCGACCGATCCGCGATCTCGGCCTCCTCGACCTGACGCCCGTCCGGGTCAAGGGCAAGGACGTTGTGCCGCGCGACGTCTTCATCGCCACCGTCTCACCCAAGCTTACCAAGCCCGAGGGGCGCGACCTGGTGGCGCTGCGGGTCGAGGTGCGGGGGAAAAACGGCAAGCGGGTGGCGTGGCAGCTGCTCGACTACGCCGATGAGGCGCATGGCATCACCGCGATGATGCGGACGACCGGCTACTCGCTGGCGATCACGGGCCTCATGCAGGTGGAGGGTCGCATCACTGTCACGGGCGTACACACGCCCGACCAAGCCGTGCCATTTGAAGTCTACCTCGCGGAGCTCGCGAAACGGGGAGTGGAGATACGGGAGCTAACGGACAACTGAGGACGGATAACTGACGACGTTTCTCAATAGCTCCAACTCGACCCGAACAGGAACTGCCCGCCCTCGCTGCTGCCCGCGTATCCCATCACGAGCAGCGAGTTGCGGAGCAAGCGCAGGGCGACCTCGCCGCCGCCGCTCTGGTGCAACCCCGTCGTAGTGAGTCGCACGGCCTCGCCCGGGCCGAACACGCGACCGGCGTCGTAGAACGCCACGAGCTTGAGCTCCATCGCGTCCCCGATGCTGCGGAGCGCGAAGCGTGCCTCGAGCCCACCCAGCAGCTTGCCGTGGCCTATGAACCGGCCGTCGTAGTACCCACGCAGTGAGCGGTAGCCGCCCACGGCAACGAACGGCTGCTCGCTCGACTCCATCTCCTGCTGCACCGCCAGCGGCGGCGTGCCGCCCATCCCTTCGGACGCCAGCCGGCCGGCCAGCACGAGCGGGGCGGCGGGGCGGACTTGGATGCGCGCGCTGGCCGTGGTGCGGGTGTACCCGTGGCCGCTGGCGAACAACAACTCGACGACTGCGCCGCGGTGCGGATCAGTCTCGCTGTCGCGGTTGTCGAACACGACCCCGGCCCGGGCCACTCGATCGGTGAACGGGACCGTCGCTGGGTCCACCACGCCAGAGCTCAAGTCGGCGGCGTAAACGCTGGGGCTCGGCAGCGCGCGAAAGTCGGTGCGAGTGAGGCTCGCGCCCAAGAGCACTCTCACGGGGCCGACCACGCGGCGCTGTAGCGTCGCGCGCGCGATGACGCGACTGCGGCTCACGCGGTAGTAGTACGCGCCTCGGCTCGTGACGCTGTCACGCGAGTAGCGGGTATCGTTGCCGATGCCGTAGTAGCCGAGTCGATTGTCGCGCACCGCGGCGAGCGTGAACGCGGCACGCCACCCGTCCCACCAGGCGGGCGCCTCCGCGTCCGCGGCCACCCGGTAGCTGCCCGAGGTGCTCGCGCCGGCGTCAAGGCTGAGCGATGCGCGATTCCGCTCGGGCCGCTCGACGAAGCCGAGCGGGCTGTAGCGGCCGTAGTGCAACGCGAGCGCCAGGCCCACGGACGGGCTATAGCCGACGTACGGGTAGAAGTTGCTGCGCCAGAACGTCTGGGCCGCGAGGGGGAGTGGGGCCAGCGGCGCCGTGGCAGCGGCCAGCGCCAGAGCGAGGCTACCGGCTCGCAGCGGTCCGCTCGTAGAGATGGGCGGTGTCGCGCAGCTTGGCCTCCGTGCCGTCGTGCGCGGCATATCTTCCCGGGTACAACGACGCCGCGCCGAACTCGCCGCGCTTGTTCACGGCGTAGAAATTGAGGTTGAACTTCGGCTTCCCGTCCGGGCCGAGCAGCCTTGCCTCGGTTGTCTGCACCACACGTTTGAGCGTCTCCAGGCAGGCGTCGGTGGGTTTCATCGCCCGGCGCATGAACTCCACCGTGAGGAAGCCGCCGCACACCTTCATGTTCGATTCGCCCCGGCCGGTCGATCCCGCCGCGCCGATGTCGTTAACAGTGTACTGACCGGCCCCGATGATCGGACTGTCACCCACGCGTCCTGGGATCTTGAAGGCGAGCCCGCTGGTGGTCGTCACGGAGGAGAGGTCGCCTTGTGGCGTGACGGCGTCGCAATTGATGGTGCCCGTGGGTCGCGACGACATATGCTCCGTCTCGGGCACGTCGAGGTAGTCGTCATCGGGATTCAGATTGGCGCGCCAGTGCAGCCAGGCTTCCCGCGAATGCTCCGTGAGCAGGTCTTCCTCCTTGAACCCGTATTGCAGTGCGAACCGCTTGGCTCCTTCGCCCACGAGGAAGATGTGATTGGTATACTTGAGGACCAGCTTTGCCACCTCGGAGGGGGTCTTGATCCCTTCGAGGGCGCCCACCGCGCCCGCGCGCTTGGTCGGCCCGTGCATGCAGGAGGCATCCAGCTGCACCACGCCCTCCGCGTTGGGAAGCCCGCCATAGCCCACGGAGTCGTCGGTGGGGTCGAGCTCCTGGATCTTGACGCCCTCGATCACCGCGTCGAGCGTGTCCGCCCCCTGCATCAGCATCTCGAAGGCCTTCTGCACCGCGCGCAGGCCGTTCGCGCTCGAGACCGCGACCGGCTTCGCCGCCCAGCGGCTGGCCGGCGGCAGCGGGCGGGGCGGTTGCATCGGGAACGGGATGTCGCGCGCGCGGGTCGCCGCCACGCCCACGACGGTAGAGGCGACGAACGCGCGACGGGACAGGAGATCGGACATCGGTCGACTCCGGAGCGAGTGAGCGAGCGTACGTTTACGTCGCGGACTGGGCGCTGTCAACTTGCTCCCTCCGGCTGGGTCCCCTAACGTTCCGACCGTGGACTTCGCCGATCCCCCGAGCCTCCGTGCCGTCGTGCGCGGCATCCTCGGGGCCGCGCTGGGGCTCGCGAGCCTGGTGCTCGTCATCGTGCTCATCAGCTCGGGACAGGTGGAGTGGCGGCTTGTCGCGCTGATGCTCACGCTGTGGAGCTTCTGGGGCTTCTTCGACATGGTTCTCGGGTCCGTGGTGGAGCCGCTCGGCCGGTTCCTAGGCAATGCGCTCACCGGTGGCGCCCTGACCGGCGACACGAGCATCACCATCGAGCAGGAAACCGCGATGCTCGAGCGCCTGGTCGACGGCGGTACGACGCCCGCCCGCCGGGCGATGCTGGCGGGCATCCGCCTGGCCGAGATCTATCGCACGCACCAGCACGACGGCGCCAAGGCGGACGCCCTCATCGCCCGTCTGATCGCCCGCTACCCGGACGCGCCGGAGCTGCAGTATGTCCGGCCCCGTTGACCTCTCCCTCGTGATTCCCGTGTACAACGAGCGCGAGAGCCTGCCGGTGCTGGTGGACGAAATCGAGCGAGCGCTCGACGGTCGCCGCTACGAGATCGTGGCCGTGGACGACGGCTCGACCGACGGCTCGCTCGACGTGCTCAAGGCGTTGAAGCGAGACCACTCGGAGCTTCACATCGTCGCATTCGTGGCGAACGCGGGGCAGACGGCCGCCTTCGCGGCCGGCTTCGCCGCCGCCCGGGGTCGCGTGGTCGTGACGCTCGACGCGGACCTCCAGAACGATCCCGCCGACATTCCCGTCCTCGTGACCGAGCTGGAGCGGACCGGCGCCGCCGCGGTCGCCGGGTATCGGGTAGAGCGGCACGACACCGGATGGAAGCGGTTGCAGAGCCGGATCGCGAACGGCATCCGCAACCGGCTGAACCGCGAGACGATCCGCGACACCGGCTGCTCCCTCAAGGCGTTCCGCGTCGAGGCGTTGCGAACGCTGCCACTGTTCAGCGGCATGCACCGCTTCCTGCCCACGCTGGTGCGAATGCAGGGGGGCCGTGTGACGGAGGTGCCGGTGCGTCACCGGCCGCGTCGCTTCGGCGCGACGAAGTACGGCATGTGGAACCGCGCGTTCCGCGCGCTGGCGGACGCCGTGGCGGTGCGCTGGATGCAGCGCCGGGCGCTGCGCTACCGAGTACGGGAGGAGCTGCCCTGACGCACGACGACTGGGTGAAGCAGATCGACCTCGAGCTGGACGGCGAGCTCAGCCTCCCGGAGCGCGCCGCGCTGGCGCGCCATCTGGCCGGGTGCCGCCACTGCGCGGAAGCGCGGGTGAGCCACCTGGAGATGCGGGTCGCCTTCGCCCGCTCCGCCGGAGAGCCGCACGCCCGCACGGTTCCCCGGCCCCGGATCCGCGGCGGGACGCTCGCCCTGTGGATGATGCTGAGCCTGCTCGCCGGCGCGGCGGCGGGCTGGTTCGGGCACGAGCGCTGGGGCGGGCCGGGAGGCGCCTCCCTCGAGGCCACGCGTGCGACGTTCCTGGTCCAGTAGCCTGCTGGTCCTGGCGGCGTTGACGCTCCACGCCGTCCACAGCCCCCAGGCCCCGAACTACCGCGTCACCTATGCCCTGCGCGCCGTGGAGCGCAGCGCTGGCACGACGCAGTTGCTCGCGACCGCGGTCGTCGCGGGGCCACCCGAGACCAGTTTGCGACTCTCGCTGCGCGGACGCGGGGTCGAGCTCGAGGCGTTGCTCGCGACCCTTCCCGAGCCGGACACGGTGAATCTCGCGGCCGTGTTCTTCACCCGGCGCCAGGCGGGCCGCTCGCGCCGGGGCCTGCCGCTCTGGGAGGAAGACACCTACCGCCGCTGGACGCGGGTCGCTTGGGGTGGCACGACCCGGCTGTATCCGTTCGGCCCGGCCAGCGCCGGGCAGCGGCGCGAGGTCTGGGTGGAGATCACCGTGCGCCGGGAATTCGCCGCGGGTGAGACGAGGGCGAGCGAGGAGGTCACGATCATCGACAGCACCATGAGCTTCGCAGCCCAGGCGGTGATTCCCCCACGGCGCGTGACGGTGCGGATGAGCCTGGTGCGGGGCGACACCGCGTCGAGCCCCCGTGTGGTGGACCTCGTGCCCGAGACGCCCGGCCGGCGGGTGCGGTTCACGCTCAGCGGCGAGACGTTCGATTTCGACGTGACCCTCGAGCGACCGGACCCGCCTCGGACTGGGCGCGACACCGCGCTCGCCGTCGCGGTCGACGCCGTCTGCCTGCGGCTCACACAACCCGGTGCCGCGGAGGGCGCCCGCGTGCGCTGCGGCCGGCTCGACAACATCGCCCGCCGCGTCGCCTTGACGGGCGGCGACACGCTGGTGGCCACGTTCGCCTGGCCGGCCGTGCGCTAAGCGCGGTATTTTCCCGCGATGGTTCCCCCCCGTCGGCAACGGCTCGACCCCCAGATCTTCCACCTCCCCGTCGACAAGATGCGGGAGGGCTATTACTCCGATAAGTACTTCGTGCGGACCCGGGAGCTGCTGCTGAAGGACAAGCACCGCCCTTGCGTCACGATGCAGGTATTCGGCAAGGCGCGAGCCTTCCTCGGCGGCATCGACGAGGCGATCGCCATCCTCAAACTCTGCTCGATTCACTGGGACGAGCTGCAAGCCTACGCCCTGTACGACGGCGACGAGATCGAGCCCTGGGAGACCGTCCTGCTCATCGAGGGTCCGTACGACGCGTTCGCGCACCTCGAGACGTTGTACCTGGGCGTGCTGGCCCGGCGCACGAAGGTCGGCACCAACACGCGCCGCGTGGTTGATGCCGCGAAGCCGAAGCAGGTAATGTTCTTCCCCGCCCGGCACGATCACTGGCTGGTGCAGACGGGCGATGGGTACGCCGCCCACATCGCAGGCGCGATCGGGGTTTCGACCGACGCGCAAGCGTCGTGGTGGGGCTCCGAGGGCGTGGGTACGGTGCCGCACGCGCTCATCGCAGCCTACGGCGGCGACACGGTGCTCGCGTCTCGCAAGTTCGCCGACCTGACCGACCGGAGTGTCCGGCTCATCACGCTCGTCGATTTCGAGAACGATTGCGTGGGGACCGCGCTCGCGGTCGCGCACGCGCTGGGCGAGCGACTGTACGGCGTCCGCATCGATACCTCGGAGACGCTGGTGGACAAGTCGGTCATCCCCCAGATGGGAACCTTCAAGCCCACCGGCGTCAATCCACAGCTCGTCCAGAACGTGCGCCGGGCGCTCGACCGCGACGGTTTCAAGCACGTGAAGATCGTCGTGTCGGGTGGCTTCACGGTCGAGAAGATTCGGCAGTTTGAAGAGGAAGGGGTGCCGGTGGACATGTACGGCGTGGGCTCGAGTCTGTTCCGGGGGCGCTTCGATTTCACGGCCGACGTCGTCCGGGTCGAGGGCAAGCCGCTGGCCAAAGTCGGCCGATCATATCGGCCGAGCCCGCGCCTCGAGCGGGTCGAGTGAGCTCTACGGCTTCAGATGCTTGTCGTACCAGGCGAGATACCGTTCCAAGCGGTCGCGCCGGTAGCTCGGCTTGTTGATGCCGTGGTGCTGGCCCGGATAGATCACCAGTTCGGTCTCGACCCCGAGGCTCCTCAGCGCCTGGTACATCTGCTCCGAGTTGAGCAGCGGCACGTTGAAGTCCTTGTCGCCGCACAGAAACAGCGTCGGCGTGGCGATGCGGTCGGCGTGCAGGAACGGGAATGACAGCTTGATCCAGGTCGCGGTTCCCGTCCACGGGGTACCCAGCTCGGCTTCGTATTCACGCACGTACTGATCCGTGCCGTAGCCCGCGAGAATGTTGGAGGCGCCGGCGCCGCTCACCGCGGCCTTGAAGCGCTTGTCCTGCGCGATCACATAGTTGGTGAGGATGCCACCGTAGCTCCAGCCACCAACGCCCAGCCGCGCCGGGTCGGCGATCCCCTGCGCCACGGCGTAATCGACGGCGCCGAGCACGTCCTGCGCGTCCTTGTTGCCCCAGTCGGCGTAGATCGCGGTGGCGAAACTCTCGCCTCGTCCCGAGCTGCCACGTGGGTTCGCGGTCACCACCGCGTAGCCGTGGCCCGCCAGCGTCTGGAGCTGGAAGTCGAACTCATACTGAAACTGCGAGACAGGGCCGCCGTGGATCCGGAGGATGGTCGGATACCGCTTCCCGGGCGTGAAGTCGGCGGGCTTCACGAGAAACCCGTTGATCGGCGTGCCGTCGCGGCTGCGAAAGCCGATGGGCTCGACGTCGGCGAGTCTCACCTGCGCGAGCCAATCGTGGTTCTGGTGCGAGAGCGGTCGCAGCTTGCCGCCATCCACTCCGAACACCTCGGCCGGCTGGAGTGGCGTTGACGCCACCAGCGCGATCTTGCCACCGGGTCCGGTGGTGAACGCGCCCACGACCCGCGGGCCTGTGATCACTCGCTCGACCGCCCCTCCCGCCGCCGCGACGCGCGCCAGAGCGACCGCGCGATCATCCTCGAGGAGGAAGTACAGCGACGCCCCGTCGGCGGACCACGTGGGCTTCGCGACATTGCGGTCGAGCCCCGTCGTGAGCAGGCGCCGGGCACCGCCCGCCGCGGGAACGACGGCGAGCTTTTGCACCGCGTAGTAGATCTGCTTGGGGAGCCCTCCCTCCAGGTAGGCGATCGAGTGGCCGTCGGGGCTCCAGGCGGGGCGGCTCTCGGTGTCGGGATCTCCGTCCGGGCCCTCGAATGTGGTGAGCTGGCGCGGGGCCGCGCCCGGGACGGCATCCATCACGAACACATCCCAGTTATTGTCGCGGTCCGCGTCGCGGTGACGCTTGCTGACGAATGCGAGGGACTTGCCATCGGGGGACCAGGAGGGCAGCAGCTCGTCGTAGTCCCCCGGCGTGAGGATGGTGGCCGTCCCCGACTCGACGTCCAGCGCGTACAGGTGGCGCCGCTGCTTTCCGAGGTAGCCGCCCTCGTCTTGCTTGAACTGGAAGCGGTCGATCACGATGGGTGGGGGCGTCTTCGGCTTGGCCGTGTCCGCATCCTGGACCACGAGCGCCATCCGCTTGCCGTCGGGCGCCCACACGTAGTCAGCGATGTCGCTTGGCAGCGTGGTGACCTTCCGCCCTTCGCCGCCCTGACGGTCGAGCAGCCATAGCTGGGTGTGCTCGTCGTCGCGACCCGAGAGGAACGCCAGCCAGCGCCCGTCCGGGCTCCAGCGGGGCGAGCTCTCGCCCTGCTTGGAGGTCGTGAGGCGCAGCGTATGCGTCCCGTCCCAGCTCGTCATCCACACGCTGCCGACGCTCTTGTCCTGGGCCGTGTCGGCGCTCGACACCGTGTACGCCACCCAGTTGCCGTCCGGTGAGAGCTGCGGGTCGGCGACCTCGCGCACGCGCAGGACGTCGTTCAGGGCGAATGTTCGGGAGCTCTTGGCTTGAGCGCGGAGCGGCGAGGTGACGGTGCAGACGAGCAGTGCGGCGAGGAAGGGGCGAGGCATACGCGTCACTCCGGATCGGTCGGGCGGAAAGCCTACGGCGCGACGCGCTGGCCCGCCAGCGCCCTGCGGCTCTTGCACTCCCCCGCGGGAGTGCATATTCTTCCGCAGCGATGAATATTCATGCAAAGGTGCCGGTGGGTATCTTGGGGGCCTCCGGCTATGTCGGGGAGGAGCTGCTGCAGCTGCTCACCCGTCACCCTGGGGCCTCCGTCGTTTTTGCGACCGCCGAGTCGGCAGCGGGGGAGCGGCACGAGGGCATCGAGCTCGTGCGCGCCGCCGATGCGCCGCTCGGGCGCGCGGAGGTCGTGTTGTCCGCGCTGCCGCACGGGGTCTCCGCTCGCTACGTCCACGAAGCCCGCGCCGCGGGCAGGCGCGCGGTGGATCTGTCGGCCGACTTTCGACTGTCGCCCGAAGCGGTCTACGGGCTCACCGAGGTGACCCGCCCGCGCCTCGCGGCGGCCGAGCTGGTGGCGAATCCGGGGTGTTATCCCACTGCGGCGCTGCTGGCAATGCTGCCGCTCGCCCACCGCGGTCTGATCGACGAGTCACGCGAGGTCGTGATCGACGCCGCCTCGGGTGTGACGGGGGCAGGACGGGCGGCCAAGCGGGAGCTGCTGTTCGGCGAAGTGGCCGAGGATTTCCGCGCGTACGCGGCGGGGAACGAGCACCGCCATCTCCCCGAGCTCAAGGCCACCCTCGAGCGTGAAGGCGGGTTCACTGGCGATCTGGTGTTCACCCCGCACTTGCTCCCCGTGAAGCGCGGCATTCTGGAGACGATCCACGTGCCGCTCACGCGCCCCGTGGACCGGGCGAGCGCGGAGGGGATCTACGAAGCCGTGTACGGCGACGAGCCGTGCGTTGCGGTACTGCACGGCACGGTGCCGTCGCTCAAGGACGTCGTGCACCGCAATCGCGTGGCCATCGGTGTGGCCGCGGTGGCGCATGTGCGCCGGCCCCGCCTCACGCTGATCGCCGCGATCGACAATCTGGTCAAGGGGGCCGCCGGCCAGGCGGTGCAGAACATGAACGTGATGCTCGGGTTCCCAGAAACGGCGGGGCTGGTATGTTGACGCATCCGACCATATGAACGTCCGCGTCGTCAAGCTGGGGGGCAGCGAGATCGATCGCCCCGATTGGCTCGCCGCGTGCGCCCGGGCGCTCCTGGCTCTCGACCCGGTGGTGGTGGTGCACGGTGGTGGACGAGCCGTGACCGCGCTGTCGCGTCGGCTCGGTCTGTCCGTGGAAAAGCGGGACGGCTTGCGCGTCACGAGCCCCGAGGTGGCGGCCGTGGTCGAGATGGTGCTGGCCGGTCCCGTCAATCGCCAGGTCGTCGCGTCGCTCCGCGCTGCGGGGCTCGATGCGGTCGGTCTCTCCGGGGTAGACGGTGGGTTGCTGGCCGCTCGCCCGACGGCGGATGGCCTCGGGCACGTCGGCGAAATCGTGGCAGTACGCTCGGGGCTGCTCGAGAGCCTCCTCTTGGCCGGCCTCACACCGGTCATCGCTCCTATGGCTCCCGACGCGTCGGTTCCGTCCGCGGCCACGCCACTCAACATCAACGCCGATGACGCGGCGGCGGCCGTGGCGGGTGCGCTGCGCGCCGCGGAGCTGCTCTTCGTCTCGGACGTGCCGGGCGTGCTCCTCGACGGTGTCGTGCGACCGGCGCTCGAGACGGGCGAGATCGAGACGCTGATCGAGCTGGGCGCGGCGGCAGGGGGCATGGCGGCCAAGCTCAGGGCCGCGACCACCGCGCTCCGAGCCGGGGCCCGCGCCGTCCGCATCGGCGACCTGCGCCTGCTCGACGACGCCCAGTCTGGCACGCGCATCCTCGCGGCCGCCCCACAACCGGCGTGACCGCCATTCCCACGGGCGCCTCGGTCGAACCGGCCGGGCACGCCCTGCTCGACGTCTACACACGCGTCGGTCCCCTGCTCGTGGCAGGGGAAGGCGTGGAGCTGGTTGGGCAGGACGGCAGCCGCTACTTGGATTTCGTCGCAGGGATAGGCGTCAACGCGCTCGGCTACAATCATCCGGTCGTCCGCACGGCAATCGAGCGGGCGCTCGCCGGTGGCTTGGTGCACGTCTCAAACCTCTATCGCACGGAGCCCGGAGAGCGGCTCGCCGACGAGCTGGTGGCGCGCTCGTTCGCCGACCGGGTGTTCTTCTGTAACTCCGGCGCCGAGGCGAACGAGGCGGCGTTCAAGTTCGCGCGCAAGTGGTCCGGCAAGAGCGAGATCATCGCGTTCTCGGGCTCGTTCCACGGCCGTCTGTTCGCGACGCTCGCGGCGACCGACCGTCCCGACTATCGCAAGCCCTTCGAGCCCCTCGTTCCAGGCATTCGCATCGTCCCGCGGGAGGAGTGGGCTGCCGTGGATCACGCGATCTCGGCGTCGCGCACCGCGGCGGTGATCGTGGAGCCGGTGCAGGGGGAGGGCGGGGTGCGCCCCCTGGACGCCGAGTGGTTGGCGTTCGTGCGCGAGCTGTGCGACTCGCGCGGCGTGGCGGTGATCTTCGACGAAGTCCAGTGCGGACTGGGTCGGACCGGAACCCTGTTCGCGTACGAGCAGGCGGGCGTCGTGCCGGACATCCTCACCCTCGCGAAGCCGCTCGCGGGCGGGTTGCCGATGGGCGCGGTGCTGGTCACCGCCGCGGTGTCGGGGGCGCTCAAGCCGGGCGACCACGCCACCACGTTCGGCGGCGGGCCGCTCGTGGCGGGCGTGGCGCTCGACGTGCTGCGAACGATCGCCGACCCGGCGTTCCTCGAGGACGTTCGTCGCAAGGGAGAATGGCTCGGCACGCGACTGACCCGGCTCGCGGCACGGCGTCCCCGCGTGCGCGAGGTCCGGGGGCGTGGGCTCCTGTGGGGTCTCGAGCTCGCCGAGCCGGCGGCGCCGTTCGTGGCGACGGCCCGAGAGCGCGGGCTGCTCGTGCTCACCGCCGGGCCGCAGGTGATTCGCGTGATTCCGCCGCTCGTGATCACGCTGCCCGACCTGGAGCGGGGCGTCGCGATCCTCGAGGACGTGCTCGCGTGAGGGGGCTACCCATGGTCGGACCGTCGGACAGTCTGACTGTCGGACAGTCAGGCGCCCTGGGGTCCGACCGTCCGACCGTCCGACCGTCCGTCGGTGTTGTCGTGCGGGGCGCTGCTCTCGCCGACGTGCCGCAGCTCGAGCGCCTGATGGCCCCCTACGTCTCGAGCGGCGACTTGCTGCCCCGCAGTAACTACGACCTGTGCCGGCACATCAAGGAGTACCTGGTCGCGCAGCAGCCGGGGGGCGAGATCGTCGCTTGCGGGTCCCTCAAGATCTACTCGCTCCAGCTGGGCGAGGTCGCGGGGCTGGCGGTGCGCCGGGATTGGCAGGGAGCGGGCCTCGGGCGCGCCCTGCTCGACGCCCTGGTGCGCGAAGCCCGCTCGCATGGCCTCGCCGAGGTGCTCGCCCTCACACGCAAGCCCGCCTTCTTTGTAAAGGCCGGCTTCGGCATCGCCGAGCGGGAGCACTTTCCCATCAAGGTGTGGGCGGACTGCGTAAGGTGCCCACGCAATAGCTGCTGTGATGAGATAGCCGTAACCCTCCGGTTGTAGTCGTCGCGTTCCTGTTGACAGCTTCCTGTGTCCACGGAGAGATTTCTGCCCCATGGCCCGCGTCCTCTTCTGGGATGTCGACACCCAGAACGACTTTATGCACCCCGACGGCAAGCTGTACGTGCCGGAGGCGGAGCGGATTATCGGCAACCTGAAGCGGCTCAGCGACTACGCCCACCGACAGGGCATCGGGATCGTGGCCAGCGCCGACGACCATGTGACGAGCGACCCCGAGATCTCTGATCATCCCGACTGGAAGAGCACCTTCCCGCCTCACTGCATGCGCGGCACGCCCGGTCAGAAGAAGATTCCCGAGACCGCGCTGCGCGCGCCCCTGGTGATCGAGCCGACGCGGGTCGACGCCGGGACGCTGGCCGAGCGAGTGCGCGCGCATCGGGGCGACATCCTGTTTCACAAGCACCGGTTCGACGTGTTCACCAACGAGAACGTGGCGACCGTCCTCGAGGTGCTCGCGCCTGACGACATCGTGCTGTACGGCGTCGCCACCGACGTGTGCGACAAGGCGGCCGTCGAGGGCCTGCTCGAGCGGCGCCCCCACACGCGGCTGTTCGTCGTGACCGACGCCGTGAAGGGGATCGACAAGGACGTTTCGGAGCAACTGCTCAAGGATTGGGGCGACGAAGGAGTCCGTCTCGTGAAGACCAACGAAGTCGTGGAGGAGGGGCTCGTCGAGGCGCTCGCTCGCGCCACCGCATGACGTCCCACACCATCGCACCGCCCGCATTCGGGCGGTTTTTTCTGCCCGGTCCCACCGACGTCCACCCGGAAGTGCTCGCGGCCATGCAGCGGCCGATGATCGGCCACCGCTCTGGGGCCATGGAGAAGCTCCTCGCGGGCTTCGAGGCGCCGCTGCGGGCCCTGTTTCGGACGTCGCATCCCGTGCTCGTCGGCACCGCGTCCGCGACCGGCTTCATGGAGATGGCGGTGCGGAACGGCGTGCGCCACCGCGCGCTGTCGCTCGTGAACGGCTCGTTCAGCGAGCGGTTCGCGAACCTGGTCCGGGCCTGCGGCAAGGAGTGCATCCGGCTCGACGTGCCACTCGGCTGCGCCGTCGAGCCTGACATGCTGCGCGATGCCCTGCGGCGCACGCCGGTGGACGCGGTCACGCTGGTCCACTCGGAGACATCGACCGGTGTGCTCCAGGACGTCGAAGCGCTCGCGGCGGTGGTGCACGAGTTCGACGACGTCCTGGTGCTGGTGGACGCCGTGACTTCGCTCGCCGGCAGTCCTGTCGAGACCGACCGCTGGCGGCTCGACTTCGCGCTCACCGGATCGCAGAAGGCCCTCGCGCTGCCGCCCGGCCTGGCGCTCGGCACCGCCTCGGAGCGCATGCTCGAGCGCACCAAATCGCTCCCCAACCGCGGACTGTACTTCGACCTGGTGTCGTTCCTCGAATCGACCACCAAGCACCAGCCGACCAACACGCCCGCCATCCCGCTCCTCTTCGCGCTGGAGACTCAGCTGGCGCGGATCGAGCGGGAGGGGGGGGTCGAGGCCCGGTGGCGGCGGCACGACGCTATGCGCCGCCGGGTCGAGGAATGGAGCGCGGAACACGGCGTCGCGTACCTACCGCGCGAAGGCCGCCGCAGCTGGACGGTATCGTGTCTGAAGGTCCCGGAGGGGAAAAGTGCCAAGGCGATCGTGGGGTCGCTCAAGGAGGCCGGATGGACGATCGGCGCCGGCTACGGCTCCCTGAAGGAGTCCACCATTCGCATCGGGCACATGGGCGACCACACCGTCGGGGCGTTGGACGAGCTGCTTGCGCTGCTCGCCGGGCTCGTGGCATGAGTCACCGCGTGGTGGTGGCGGACAAGGTGGCCGACGCGGGGTTGCAGCTCCTCGTCGCGACACCGGAGATCGAGGTCGTCACCTGCGCGGGAAAACCACGCGAGGAGCTCGACCGCGCGCTGGCGGGGGCGGAGGCGCTGATCGTGCGCAGCGAGACGCGCGTCACCGCCGACTTGCTCACGCGGGGTCCGGGGCTGCGGGTGATCGCCCGCGCCGGCACCGGGGTGGACAATATCGACGTGCACGCGGCCACTCGGCGCGGCATCGCCGTGATGAACGCGCCCGGCGCCAATACCGTCAGTGCCGCCGAGCACGCGATGGGACTGCTGCTCGCGCAAGCCCGCCACATTCCCTGGGCGGCCGAGGCGATGCGCCGCGGGGAGTGGGACCGCAAGCGTTTCGAGGGAACGGAGCTGCGCGGCAAGACACTCGGCATCGTGGGGCTGGGCCGGATCGGCAGCCATGTAGCCCAGCTGGCGCGAGCGTTCGGCATGCAGGTCGTCGGGCACGATCCCTATCTGACGCCGGAGCGTGCGGTCGAGCTGCAGGTCAAGCTGCTACCGCTGGACCAGCTGCTGCGGCAGGCGGACGTGGTCACTCTGCACGTCGCTCACACCGAGCAGACGCATCACCTGATCAACGCCGACCGGTTACGACTCATGAAGCCGACGGCCGTGCTCGTCAACACAGCGCGGGGCGAGCTGGTGGACGAGGCCGCGTTGGCCGACGCGCTCCGCGAGAAGCGGATCGGCGGCGCCGCGATCGATGTCTTCGCGGTCGAGCCGCTCCCCCCCGACGCCCCCCTCCGCAAGCTCGATCGCGTGATCCTCACGCCGCACCTCGCGGCCTCGACGGCGGAGGCCCAGGAGCGCGTCAGCATCGAGATCTGCGGGGCCGTGCGCGACGCCCTGATCGCCGGCGACCTGTCGTTCGCCATCAACGTCCCCGGCATCTCGGGCGACCTGCTGCGGCGGCTAGGGCCCCTGCTCGACCTGGCGCGCCGGCTCGGTCGGCTGGCGGTGGCGCTCGTGGACGGACCGGTGACGGCCGTCGAGGTGGACTACGGCGGCAGAGACGAGGCGGCGCCACGGCCGGTGCTGATGGCGGCGGTCGAGGGGCTGCTCTCGGCGATGAACGTGGAGCCGGTGAGCCTGGTGAACGCGCTCCTCATCGCGGAGGAGCGCGGCATCAGGCACGCTCGCCGTACCGGCACGCCCGAGCCGGGCTTCGAGACGACCATGGGGGTCACGCTCGAGGCGGCCCGCGGCCGGGCTCGGGTGGCTGGCGCGACGCTGGGGAACGGGCAGGGACGCGTCATTCGGATCGACGACTATCACGTCGACGTGGCACCCGAAGGATGGATGCTGGTCGTCCGCAACCGCGACGTCCCCGGCGTCATCGGCCGGGTGGGCACCCTGCTCGGAGGGGCCGGGATCAACATCGGCAGCTACCACCAGGCGCGCGTCGGTTTTCCGGGACACGACGCGCTCGCCGCCATCACCGTCGATCAGCCCCTCACGAACGGCGTGCTGGACTCTCTAGCTCGGGTGCCGGACATCCAGCTCGTGCGGTTAGTGAACTTCGAGGACTGACCCCCCCTCACTCGTAGCGCAGAGACTCCACCGGGTCCACCACCGCCGCCCGGCGCGCGGGCAACAGGCCGGCCATCAATCCTACCCCGATCAAGATGCTGACGCAGATGAGAGCGATCGGCCACGACAGCTTCGGGCTCAGGATGTATTGCATTGCCGGATTGCCTTCCGTCGGAATCTGGTCGACGCCGATGACGATCAGCGTCGCCGTTACCAGTCCCGCGAGTCCGCCTGAGACGGAGATCGTCATCGCCTCGAACAGAAATTGCGCCATGATGTGACGCCGGCGCGCGCCCAGCGCCAACTTGACGCCGATCTCCTGAGTCCGCTCCTTGACCACGACGTACATGATGTTCGCGACCCCGACGCCCGCGATGAGCAGCGTGAAGGCGCCCACCAGTCCCATGAAGATCTGGATGCCGAGCCCCACGGCGAGTGTTTCCTTCTCGCTTTCGATGAAGTCCCACATGCCCAGGGCCCGCTCATCCTGAGGGTCGAAGCGGTACTTCCGCCCCAGCACCTGATAGAGCCCGGCCTTGACGATCGGTCCGCGCGATGCATCGTGCGGCTGCACGATGAGGTGGTTCACGAACCGGGTCCCATAGATCGTGCGAAACGTCGTGTATGGGATGACACCGCGCTGCGCGTCGGGTCCGTTGTTGCTCGAATCCTGAAACTTCTTTTTCAGCACGCCCACCACTGTGAAGGGTAAGCCGTCGACGACGACGGCCTTGCCGGTGGGATCCACGCCCTTGCCAAAGATCCGCTCGGCCAGCTCGTTGCCGAGAAACAGCACGCGTCGCTTCTGCACGACGTCGGTGACGTTGATGAAGCGCCCGCCCTGCGCCGCCTCCATGTGGCGCATCGTCTCGTGATCGACGCCCACGCCTTCGAGAAACGCATTCGTGCGGGTTCGCCCCATCTGGAATGCCGTGCCCCAGCGTCCGTACGAGACACTCCCCCGGTCGATGTCCGGAAGCGCCCGCTGAATGAGCTCGAGATCTTCCTCGACGAGGCGGATGCGCCGACCCTGCGCCAGCCCTGCGAACGGCTTGCTCGTCTCACCGCCGTAGACCATGAAGATGCGCTCCCCCGCGCCTAGCAGACCGTCGCGGACGGTTCGCTTCAGGCCCTCCCCGAACGCGAGGAGCAACACGACGGCGAGCGTCCCCCACGCCACGGCGAAGAACGTGAGGACCGCGCGCGTGCGCTGGGCTCTCAGGTCGCCGATGAATTCCTCGAGCAAGATCGAGAACATCAGGTTCTCAGGGCTTCCACGGGATCGAGCGCCGCCGCGCGCCGCGCCGGCAGCAGGCCCGCCGCAAAAGCGACCAGGCCGAGCAACACCAGCGTCGCGGCTAACACCGTCGGCGAGATCGTCGGCACGCCGACGAATTCCTTGATCGGCAGGCCTCCCAGCGCGCTGACGAGGCCGAGCGAGAGCAGCAGGCCGAGCGACGCGCCCATCAACACGATCAGCAGCGCCTCGGCGAAGAACTGGCGCATGATGTCAGCCCGGGTGGCCCCCACCGCCCGCCGGACGCCCACCTCCCGGGTCCGTTCCCGCACGACGATGTACATGATGTTCGCCACCCCGATGCCGCCCACCAGTAAGGTGAAGCTGCCGACGATCGCGAAGAAGATGTTGAAGGCGACGAACATCTTGCCGAACCGGGTCTCCCACTCGCTCGTGTCCCAGAACGCGAGCGCGTCCTTGTCGGTCGGATCGAACTTGTACTTGCGCGCCATCGTCTCGTACACCCGGCGCTCTGCCGGCTTGGTGAGTTCCGGAGTCCTGGCCCGGTACACGATGTTGTTGAGGAACCGGTTGCCGAACAGGGCGTAGTGCGTCGTGGCGGGAATGAAGATCCGGTCTTTGTCGCGCTGCTGATACGAAGAGTTCTGTAGCTTGGGGTGCATCACCCCCACGATCGTGAATGGCGTGTCGCCCAAGAACACCTGCTGTCCCACCGGCGCGTCATGATCGAACAACAGCGTGGCCAGCTCGTCGCCCAGCACCGCGACGCGGCGCCGCTCCTCGACATCACGATCGTTGATGAACCGGCCGCCTGCCTCCGGGATGATGTTGCGCATCAGCCCGTACACGGGAAGGATGCCCGTGATGGCGGGCGAGGCCGCCTTGACGCCCCGGCGGACGCGCGCGCTCTGTGTGATGAACTCGGGGCTGATCTGCTCGATCTCGGCGACTTCGTGGGCGAGCATCGTCACGTCTTCCAGCCGCAGGCGGATCGGGCGACCGTCGCCAAACCCGGCGAACGGCCGCGTGGTCCGGCCCCCCCACAGGATCACGATCCGATCGCCCAACCCGTGAAACCGCTTCACGGTCTGCCGCTCCAGGCCGACACCGAACGCCAACAGAACTACCACGGCGACCGTTCCCCAGGCGATGCCGAGGACGGTCAACGACGTGCGCAGTTTCTGAGCGCGCAGGTCGGCGATGAAGTCGCGCCACATGTCAGGTGATCTCGCGGGGCGGCGGCTCGACGAGCGAGTCGCCCGGCTGCAGGCCTTCCAGCACCTCGATGTTGATGGCGTCGGACAAGCCGGTCTTGATGCTGCGCTCCTGGGTCTTGCCGGCGCCGTCGCGGATGGTCACGAAGCTCGAGTCGTTACGGTGCGTGATGAGCCGCTCGGGGATGTACAGCACGTTCTCCCGGCGCGCGATGATGACCTCCGCGTTGGCGGAATAGCCGGCGCGGAGCGTGGCGCCGGAGACCTCGGTGAGCTCGATCTCGATCGGGAAGACGGTCGCCTGCTCCTCCTTGTGGGCCTTGAGCCAGATCTTGTCGAGTCGGCCCTTCACGGTGGCGTTGGGGAGGGCACCGATCTTGATAGTCACCGGCATGCCCTCTTTGAGCCGGCCCACGTCGATCTCGTCCACCGTTCCCCGGAAGATCAGGTCTCGCATCGCCGACATGCGCATCAGCACGGTGCCCTGCTGGTACGGCGTCAGCGGCACCACGGCGTCGCCGATCTCGATGGAATCGTCGAGGACGTAGCCGTCGATCGGTGCGCGAACCACTGTCTCCACCTGCTGCCCGCCGTTCTCCACCTTGCCGCCCTCCTGCAGCGCGAGCCGCTCCTGCGCCAGCGAGAGTTGCGAGCGCGCCTCGTCCACGCGCTGCTGCGCGGTCTCGAAGTCGGCGGGAGAGATAAGATTCCGGTTGCGGAGCTCGCGCTGGCGCGCCAGCTCGCGCTCGAGGTTCTTGAGCTCGATGTCGCGCAGCTCGGCGTTGCGGCGCAGCTCTACGATTTCGAGCGGCGTGGGGTTAGGGGAGATCTCCAGCAACGGCTGGCCCTTCTTGACGAAGTCCCCGACCCCGGCGAAGCGGCGCCGCACCACGCCCGCGAGGACGGACTTGATGCTCACCTCGACCCGGGGCTGGATCGTGCCGACGGCGAGCGCCTTATCCACCAGCGTGCCGCGGACTACCGCAACCGCCTTGGGACCGTCCTTCTTCTTGCCGGAGAAAGCTCCGCTGGCGGCCATGGCACCGAGGCCCAGGACCGTAACGACGACCGCGAGACCGACCTTCCTGCGGCGATTCATCTTGAGACGGCTCCGCTCGGGGTGCGTTGCGTAAGGTGAGATGCGGGGACATTACGGGGGGTTGCGCCGATTGGTTGCGCCTCCGGACCCTAGTCCGCTGCCTCCCGTTGCGGCGGCGCCTCGTCGGCCAGCAAGCGGAACGACTTCACGGCGCTGGTGAGCTTGGCGGCCGCGTCGGCCAGCTGATTCGCCGAGGACGCGATCTCCTCGGTCGAGGCGCTCTGCTCCTCGCTGGAGGCGGCGATTTCCTCCGCCGAGGCGAGCAGCGTCTCGGTTCCGTGCGCCACGGTTCCCAGCCGTGCACTGATCTCCTCCACGAGCGTGCGCATCTCCCCCGCCATCTTAGCGATCTCGCCGCTCCACACATCGTTGGCCTGCGCCTCGGCGGCAACAGTTCCCAGGCCGAGGGCGGCGGTCTGTGCCGCCTCCCGGGCCACGCCGGCGCCCTGGGCCAGTGCACCTAGGCGGTCGCGGGTCGCCTGCACGCGGGCGAGCACATCCCGTACGGTATCGGCGGTGTCTGTCGCCGCTGCGGCGGCGACGGACGCGAGCTTACGTACTTCGTCCGCGACCACCGCGAACCCGCGCCCCTGTGGTCCCGCGCGCGCCGCTTCGATGGCCGCGTTCAGCGCGAGCATGTTGGTCTGCGTGGCCACCGCCTTGGTCTGCGCCACGAACTTCTGAACCTCGGAGGACGCCCGCGCCAACTCCTCAGCTTCCGCCGCGCCGCGGTTCACCTCGTCGGCGAGCTTCGCGAGCTGGGCTGCGCTCTGATCCAGGACGTCCTTGTGACGCCGGGCGACATCGGTCACCGCGGTGTTGCGGCGCACCGAATCTTCCGCCCCGGCGGCGAGAATGGTCGCGATCTGGAGGATCTTGGCGGCGTCGTCCGCGGCGGCACGCACCGTCTGCGCCTGCTCCGCCGTCCGTCGGGTGAGGTCCTGGCACGTCGCCGACATCTGTTCGGTCGACGCGCTCATCTGCTGGGTCGAGGCCGAGATCTCCGTGGCCATCGCGGCCGCCTCGTCTGCCGCCGTGCGAATGGCGCCCACCAGGCGGCGCAGCGACACGACCATGGTCTGGACCGAAGACAGCAGTGTGCCCACCTCCTCGGTACCTCCACCGAGTGGCGCCGCCGCGACCGTCAGGTCACCATTGGCGACCCGGGCCGCGACGTCGCCCGCCGAGCGGACTGGTGCCGCCACGCGTGCGTTGAGCCAGCGTCCCACCCACAGGAGCGCCGACATGGCGAGCGCGAACAGCGCGATGGCGCCGAGCCACACGTATCGCTGCACCGCCCGCGCGGTGGCATACGCGACCGAGGTGGGCTCCCGGAACAGGACCCAATAGTACGCTTCGTTCGCGGGAAACCGTCCGCGCGCGGCCGGCACCGACACGACCAGCTCCGGGCCGCGCGCGGTCAGCAGGATCGCGCGATGGGGTCGCTCAGGATCGTAGAACGATCGGTCATGCGGGACGCTGCGTAACTCCGCCTTCTCGGGGCCGTACAACAGGTTGCCGCGCCTATCCACGAGCTGTAGGTACGCGCTGTCGCCCAGGTCGATCCCAGTGAGCAGCAATCCGACTCGATCGAGGGGATAGACACCCACCAGCACGCCCACCGGCCGAGCGCCTTCCCCCGGGCGCAGCGCCACCGCGTATCGGATCGTCACCGAGCGTGTGGCCGAATCGATCGCGGGCTCGCTTTCGGCCGCGCCGTTGCGCATCGCCAGCTGCCACAAGGAGTCGTCGCCTAAGCGGAATCGATCGGGCACGCCGCTCGCGAGGGCCACGAGTCCCCGGCGCTCGGTCACGATGAAGTCGGTGTACTCCGATCGCTCGTGGTAGCCGCGGAGGTAGCGGGCGAGCTCGGGATCGCTGCCCAACTGCCGGGAGGCGGCGAACATCCGGTCGAGGGTCGCGGGGGGGAGCTGGTCGAGTCGGCGCGCGGCGACCGAGCGGTCGGCGTCGATCGCCGCCCGGACCACGGACGGGTTGGCGGCGAGTTGGTCGGCCTCACCGTGTCGCTCCCGCACGTAGTTCGCGACCAGGGCCGTGGCGCGTGCGGCCACCTCGGCCCCGCGCTGGTCGGCAAGCCGCTCGAGCGTGCGCGTGGCGCCCCGTCCGGCCAAGGACGCGAGCACGAGCGCCGCAGCCAGCGCGGCTGCTGCGGCCCAGGACGTGATGCGTCGCAGCAGACGCGGGAGGGTCGAAGCCATGGAATCGTGGCGCAAGGTACGCCGGGTTTCTCGAGGGAGCAAGTCTGTGTAATTTCAGTGACTTATGTCGCCCGTCCCGAGCTACGATCCGACCGCCGTCGAGGCGTGCTGGCAGGAACGCTGGGGGCGCGAGCACGCCAACGAGCCCGAGCTCGATCGTCCGGCGCTGCCGTTCTACAACCTCATGATGTTTCCCTACCCGTCGGCGGAGGGACTGCACGTGGGAAACATGTTCGCCTTCACGGGGGCGGACATCTACGGGCGCTTCAAGCGGCTTCAGGGCTACGATGTGTTCGAGCCGATCGGGTTCGACGCCTTCGGGATTCACTCGGAGAACTACGCGCTCTCCGTGGGCACGCATCCCGCGAAGCTCATTCCCCAGAACATCGAAGCGTTTCGCCGCCAGCTCCGGCGGTTCGGCGGGATGTTTGACTGGCGTCACGAGCTCTCGACCACCGATCCGCGCTACTACAAGTGGACGCAGTGGATCTTTTTGCAGCTGTTCAAGGCGGGCATCGCCTTCCGCAAGAAGGCCGCCGTCAACTGGTGTCCGAAGGACATGAGCGTCGTCGCGAACGAGCAGGTGATCAACGGCTATTGCGAGCGCCATCCCGACACCCGGGTCGAGCAACGGGTCCTCGAGCAGTGGTTTTTTCGGATCACCCAATACGCCGAGCGGTTGTTGGACAACCTCGACCGGCTCGACTGGTCGGACTCCACGCGCACCTTGCAGCGCAACTGGATCGGCAAGAGCGAGGGGGCGGAGCTGATCTTCGAGACGCCGGCGGGCGCCAAGATCGCGGTGTTCACTACCCGCCCGGACACAGTCTTTGGCGCGACCTATCTCGTGCTCGCTCCCGAGCACCCGCTCGTCGACCAGCTCACCGCCAGCGAGCAGCGGCCCAGCGTGAACGCGTACCGCCGTGAGGTGCAGGGCAAGGATGTCGTCTCCCGCAGGGTCGGCGACAAGACGAAGACCGGCGTGTTCCTGGGCTCGTACGCCCGCAACCCCGCCACCGGGGAGGCCATTCCGATCTGGACGGCGGACTACGTTCTCATGGAGTACGGCACCGGAGCCATCATGGCCGTGCCCGGCCACGACGTCCGGGACTTCGAGTTCGCGACTGAGTTCCACCTCCCGATCCGCGAGGTGGTGCGCACCGGCGAGCCGCTCCCGAGCGTCTCTCAAGACGGCATGCTGGTCAACTCCGGTGAGTTCGACGGGCTTTCGTGTCGCGACGCGCATCGCCGGATCGTCGCGTGGCTCCAGGCGAAGGGACTCGCCACCCCGCAGGTCCAGTACCGGCTGCACGACTGGTGCATCTCACGGCAGCGCTACTGGGGGCCGCCCATCCCCATCATCTATTGCGACCGCTGTGGGCCGGTGGGGGTGCCCGAGCAGGACCTACCGGTCGAGCTGCCGTTCATTCCGGATTTCCGGCCGGACGCGAGTGGGGTGAGCCCGTTGGCTCGCCACAAGGAGTGGTACTACGTGAAGTGCCCGAGCTGCGGAGCGCAGGGCCGGCGCGAAACCGACGTGTCCGATACGTTCCTCGACTCGGCGTGGTACTTCCTGCGCTACCCGTCCACCGAGTTCGACGACCGGCCGTGGGATCCGCAGCGCACCAAGACGTGGCTTCCCGTGAGCACCTACATCGGCGGGAACGAGCACGCCGTGCTTCACTTGCTCTACTCCCGCTTCGTCACGATGGCGCTCCAGGAGCTCGGGCACGTTCACTTCGACGAGCCGTTCCCCAAGCTCCGGGCGCACGGGCTCATCATCAAGGACGGCGCGAAGATGTCCAAGTCGCGCGGCAACGTGGTGATCCCCGACGCCTACATCCAGAAGTGGGGCGCCGACACGTTCCGGATGTACCTGATGTTCCTCGGCCCCTTCCAGGAAGGCGGCGATTTCCGCGAGACCGGCATCGTGGGGATCCGTCGCTTTCTCGACAAGGTCTGGACGACGGCACATGAAGCTGCCGCACTGACCCCGGGGGCGAGCCCGGCGTTACCGCCAGACCTCGAGCGCAAGCTGCACCAAACGATCAAGAAGGTCACCGCCGACACCGAGAGCCTCGACTACAACACCGCGATCGCGGCCATGATGGAATACGTGAACTTGATGAGGGAGCGGGGAGCGGGGAGTAGAGGAGCGATCGAACCCTTGCTCGTCATGCTCGCGCCCTACGCCCCCCATCTCGCCGAGGAGCTCTGGTCGGTGCTCGGCCACGAGCAGTCGATCTTCGAGGCGCGCTGGCCCGCGTACCATGCCGAGCTGGCGGCCACCGGCGACGTAGAGATCGTGGTGCAGGTCAACGGAAAGGTGCGCGGCCGCGTGACCGTCGGTCGCGGGGCGACGGAGCAACAGGTGGTCGCGCTCGCGTTGCGAGATGAGGCGGTGCGAAAGTTCGTGGACGGGAAGCCGGTGCGGAAGACGATCTACGTGCAGGATCGGCTGCTGAATCTCGTGGTCTAGAGAACCTTCGCGAGCTGCTCTCCGACAAAGTAGCCCACCCCGGCCACCCCCAGGCCGACGACGAACATGTCGAGGCCGCTCCGGATCACGCCGCGGCCCGTGAAGAAGCTGCGCGCCGCACCGACCGCGAAGTGCGACAGCATCGCGATCGAGAACGCGGTCCACACCGCCGCGCGCCCGGAGAGCACCAGGAACGGGGCGACCGGAATGAGCGCACCCACCGCGGTCGCGACCCCCGTCACCCAGCCCTCCTTGAACGGCGTGGCGTGCGCCTCGCCGATCTTCAGCTCCTCCCGCACCTGCTCGCCCAGCGCGCGCTCTGGGTCGCGCATCACCTCGGCCGCCATACGGCGGGCGATGCCTGGCTCGATACCCTTGGCCTGATACACCAGCGCGATCTCGTCCTGCTCGACGTCCGGCATCAGGCGAATCTCCTCTTGCTCCATCGCGATCTCGTGGTCGTAGACCTCTTGCTCGCTCTTGGCCGCGAGGTACCCGGACGCGCCCATCGAGAGCGCATCCGCGATCGATCCCGCGAGCCCCGAGACGAGCACGATGTGCGGCGCTACCTCCGCCCCGATCACGCCCGCGACCAGCCCGAAATTCGCGGTGAGCCCGTCGTTGAAGCCGTATACCAGGTTGCGGAGGAATCCGCCCGACCCGGTCTTGTGCCATGGCTCGGGACCCCGCCCGGCGAGATCGGCCAGGGTTTCGGCGTGCGCCGCCGACTCCTTGGCGAGCCGCAACGATACGTCGCGCGCGTCGGCGAACGTCGCTTCTTTGTGAAGGTCCATGTACCCCTTCACTTCCTGGCCCTCCTCCCGCAGCAGCAGCGGAAGCAGATAGCCAGGACCGAAGCGGCGTCCGAACCACGCCCGCAACCGCGCGTTCACTGAGGGCTTCGGTCGGCCGACGGCGTGCCCGTGCTCGGCGAGCAGCTTCTCCCACATCTGCACGTGGCGCTCTTCGACGCCGGCGAGCTTGATGTACACGTCCTTGCGGACGGGATCGCGCTCCTGACCGGCGAGCACGAGATAGAGATACGCGGCGTCGAATTCGTCTTGGAGGTGATGCTGCCAGGTATGGAGGGTTGCCCGGTCTAAAGACATGCCGAAAGATAGCTGCAACTCGCCTAATGGCAATCGGTTAGACGGCGTCACGAAGCAGCGTCACGAAACGACGTCACGGAAAGGCGTCAGGGTACGCCGTCCCGCGACGCCGCTCTCGTGACGCCTTTCCGCGACGCATTCCGTACGTGACGCATCTTTGTAATTCGGAGATGACCATCTCGCTCGCCGTTCCTGACATTCTCGTTGCCCGGGCGAAGTCAGGCGACCTGGAAGCGCTCGAGGCGCTGTACCGGGCGTTCGAGACGCCCGTCTACAACCTCGCGCTCCGCGTGCTACGGCGCCCGGAGGATGCCGAGGATGTGCTGCAGGAGACCTTCCTCGAGGTGGTACGGAGCATCAAGCAATACCGCGGCGAGGGGCACTTGTGGGGCTGGATTCGTCGGATCGCCGTCTCCAAGGCGCTCATGCGGATCCGGCGCGATCAGGTGCGGGATGCGGATGAGCTGCGCGAAGAGTCGTTGGCGGGGCGGATGGGCACGAGCGGGGTACCGGCGCGGATCGATCTCGAGCGGGCGTTTGAGCGGTTGAGCGGGACCTCGCGCGCGGTCGTGTGGCTGCACGACGTCGAGGGCTACACGCACGAGGAGATCGCGGAGCAGATGGGCAAGACGGTGAGCTTTTCCAAGTCCCAGCTGGCGCGCGCCCACGCGCGGTTGCGCAAACTGCTCGATGTCGAAGGAGTCGAACGATGATGCATTGCACCATGGACGACCTGCTGGCCCTGCGGGCGGGCGAGGGATCGGTGTGGGCGCGGCAGCACCTGGACGGGTGCGAGACGTGCGGGGTGGAGCTTGAAAGGTTGTATCAGCGGGTCGCACAGTTGAAAGCCCTGCCGGCACGGCGACCGGCGCGTGACCGCTGGCCCGCCGTGCGCGACGCGATCCGAGCCGAGCGGGCCCGGCGCCGCGGGCGGTGGGGCGCGTTAAGCATCGCCGCCGCTGCGGTCGCTGCGATCATCGTGTTCCGGCCGTTCGGCACAGGGCAGGCCAACGCTGCCGATCTCGCCTCCATCAAGCGGGAATCGGCTACGTTGGAGCGGGAGCTGCGGGCGGTTGACCCCACTGCCCGCGTGATGAGCGGCCGGTCGGCCGCACTCGCGGCAGCGCTGGAGGATCGCATCGCCCTAATCGACGGCGAGCTGGCGCGGGCTGGCCTGCCGGACGCCCCGCCCCGACCCGACGAACTGGTCAAACTGTGGCAGCAGCGGGTGGATCTCATGCAGCAGCTCGTGGGCGTTCACGTCACGCGGGCCGCTTACGTGGGGCTCTAGAGGCCCCGGAGGCATCCCACATGAGGCGTTCCTGGTTGGTGATCACTGTTCTCTCTGCTGTGTGCGCGACTGGCCTGACGGCGCAGGAGCCCACGCCCCCCCCCGCGCCCTCTCCTCCGCCGGGTCGCGCTCCCCGGGCCCCGCGCGCCCCCCGCGCTTTCGCGTTCGCGTGGAGCGACCACCACGGCCGGATCGGGGTCGTCGTGCGCACCGACGCGAACGCCGAGAGCGACAAGATCGGGGCGAAAATCGAAGGAGTGACACCCAGCGGCCCGGCCGCGAAGGCCGGGCTGAAGGTGGGCGACATCATCACCAAATTCGCCGGCACCTCGTTGGGCGGTCTCAAGGCCGAGGACGAGGACGAATCCGGGCCGGGGCGCAAGCTGATCGCGCTCGCCCGCAAGCTCGAGCCCGGCGACACCGTACGGCTCGAGTACCGCCGCGAGAGTGAGACCAAGCAGGCGACGCTCGTGGCGGAGGATCTCGACGGCCGCGTCCGCGTGGAAGTACCCGGGCCAGCGTTCGCGATGCCGCACGTGATGCCGGATATGGACTTCGAGTGGTCGTTCGGGGAACCGTGGGGTGAGCTGGATCTGGTGAGCCTGAATCCGGATTTGGGGGAGTACTTCGGCACCAAGGAGGGCATCCTCGTGGTGAAGGCGCCGGCAGATTCGAGCCTGCCGCTCAAGGGCGGAGACGTGATTCTGTCGATCGGCGGGCGCAAGCCCACCAGCCAGTCGCACGCGATGCGGATCCTGCGGTCATACGAGCCGGGTGAAGCCGTTTCCATCGAGATCATGCGAAAACAGAAGCACATCACGCTCAGCTGGAAGGTGCCAGAGAGCCGCGAGCACCGCATGCGCCACGAGCTGGAACGCAAGGAGCGTGAGGAAGAGAGCAGCTTGCGGCGCTTGTTGCAGCAGTCGCGACAACATCTGCAGCAGCTGGTGCGGGAGAGGCAGAACGACTTGCAGCGGCTGTTGCGGCAGCAGCAGATCGAGATGCGCCGGCTGTTGCGGCGCGCTCCCCACCTGCAGCAAGTCTAATCAGGTCACCCGGCGCGCCGGGAGCACCTGGTCGAAGGCGCTGAACTCGAACGGCTTGGGGACGCAGGGCCGGCCGGTGGATGAGAGGAAGCCGCGCACGTTGTCGTCCACCAGCTGGCCGGTGGTGAAAATCACCCGCTCGGTGTACGAAGGATCGCGGGCCTTGAGCTCGCCGAATAGCTGCTCCCCCGAGAGGTCCGGCATGCGCATATCGATGATCACGGCGTCGAAGGAGTCCTCGCGCATCCGGGCGAGGGCCTCCCTGCCGCTCGCGGTGGTTTCGACCTCATGCCCCCGACTCGACAGATAGCGCTGTAACGCCACGCGGACAGACGCCTCGTCGTCCACCACCAGGATGTGCAGGCGATCCGTGACGGGCTGCGCCGCCGGCACGGCCTGGGATTCGCCCGTGCCGTGAGGTGCGACGATGGGCAGCTCGATGATGAACCGCGCGCCGCCTTGAGGCGCGTTTTCGGCCCAGATGCGGCCCTCGTGCTCGCGCACGATGCCGAGCGAAATGGACAGGCCCAGCCCGGTGCCCGAGCCCGTGGGCTTGGTGGTGAAGAACGGGTTGAAGATGCGCTCCAGTAGGTTGGGCGGGATGCCGGGACCGGTATCCTCCACCTCGATCCGGATGATGTCTCCCGCGCGCCGTGTCCGCACCGTGAGGCGCTGCTGTTCCCGCTCGGCCCGCTCCATCGCCTGCTCGGCGTTGGTGATCAGGTTCAAGAACACCTGCTGTAGCTGGTGCGCGTCCGCCATCGTCTCCGCGACTTGCTCGTCGTAATCCCGCTGCACGTCGATGCCCCGCACGCGGAGCTCGTAGCCGCGGAGCTCGAGGGTGTCGTCGAGCACCTGATTGACCTGCGTGGGGGTGCGCTCCGGCTTATGCTGGCGCGCGAACGTCAGCAGGTTCTGCACGATGCGCGAGGCGCGGCGCGCCTCGGCGTAAATCATCTCGGCAGCGGTGCGCTGGTCGGGCGGGAAGCGCTTCTCGGAGAGCAACAGCTGGGCGAACGCCGAGATGCCAGCGAGCGGGTTGTTGAGCTCGTGGGCCACGCCGGAGACCAGCTGCCCGATCGCCGACATCTTCTCCGATTGAATCAACTGCTCCTGCAGCATCTTCTGGTCGGTGACGTCGCGGATGACGCAGAGCACCTCTTCGTCGAGCTGCGGTGTGGAGTAGGTGACCTGGATGGTCCGGACCTCGCCGTCCTTGCGGTAGAAGTTGGTCTCGAACAGCCCGGTCTCACCCGCGAGCGCCTTCTGGAAATGCCCCAGGCCTTTGGGAAGCTCGTCGTCGGGAAGCATGGGGGCGAACCACTGGCCCAGCAGTTCTTCGCGGCGGTAGCCCGAAATGATCTCGGCGGCGTGATTGAAGGTGGTGAACCGGCCGTTCGCGTCGAACGTCGCGATCGCGTCCGAAGCCGATTCGAAGAGGTTGCGGTACCGCGCCTCCGAGCGCGCGAGGGTATCCTGGGCGCGCTTCTGCTCGGTGATGTCCCGCAGCGTGGCCACCGTGCCGAGCAGCTCGCCCTCGATGACCAGGGGCGTGGTGGAGACGGCCACCACCCGCTCCTCGCCGTCGACCCGCACGACCTTCGTCTCGTAGTGCTGCTCTTCTCCTTCAACGGCTCGGTGCTCGCGCTCGGCCACGTGCTGCCGCTCGGCGATCGCGACGAGATCGTCGATCGGTGTGCCGACCAGATCGTCCAGCGGCCGGCCGAACAGCTCGGCCGCCGCCCGGTTCGCGCTCAGCACCTGCCGATCGACGCCCGTCACCACCACCGCGTCCGCCAGCGTGGCGACGATCTCGGCCGCCACGCGCAGCGAGTCGAACGAGCGGGGCGTGACCGGAGCCTTGGAAGACGGTGTGGACGGCCGCATCCCGCGCGTCGGTGACGCGCGTCGGGCTTTACTCATGACGCGTACGAAGCCAGCATAGCATCCTTCATCAAGCCGAGACTTTTGAGCGCCGCGGAAGTGACGGCCTGCGGCCCTTCCCCGCGCTTGACGCAATTCTTGATGATCTCGAGCGCCTGGACGGGATGTTCATCGTCGTACTTGGCGTGCTCCTCGAGCCACCAGCGGCCCCGCGGCCCGATCTTCGCGTTCTTGGCGAGGCCCCGCAGCGCCTTCTCGGAGATCTTCTGCGCCACTCCCTCCACCGCGTAGTTCGTGGCCGACACGGCGGAGCCGAACGAGGCATTGCGGCACATGTCCGTCAGGTACGAATGGAACGCCTTCACTTGGGAGTTCATCGGCTCGGGCACCTGAAACCGCTCTTTGGGGACATTAAAGCCGTCTCCCATCGCGCGCCACATCGCGTCGTGCCGCTTTTCCACCCGGATGTTGTCCCGAAAAAACGCCTTACCGTCCTCGGGCGAACGATCCAGCAGCAGCTGCAGCCACTGCGGGAAGTCCCGAATGATCGGGTAGAAGGCGACGAGGAAGTTCTGGATCCGGCCGTCGGCAAGCTGGTTCTCCGAGGCATCCACGATCACCGGGGTGTCGAGGATCGCCTCGCGGCCTGGTTCCAACGCCGTATCCAGGTCGGCCACCCAGTTTGGGTGAGGGGTCACCTTCACGGACATTCGCGTCTCCTTCCAAGGGCGCTGCGGTGGTCGCAAAAATAGGCGCGGCAAATGTACGGTCGCGCCCCCGCTCAACAAGTTCAAGAAGTACATGCGGCCTTACAACTTGTGGCCCGAGGCAACAGTCCGGCTGTGAGCGCCCTTACGAGGGAGTTGACACGATATATCGTCCCGCTATATCTTCGCGTTACATCGTACGGTCAGGAGGCAACATGAGGCATTTCGGATGGGACAGATTCGCGCTCGGCTTTGGACCCCAGGGGTTCTTCTGGGCCGGCCCGCGGGGCCGCCGGGGCGGGCGCCGCTGGTTCGAGTCCGGCGACATGAAGTACGTGATTCTCAAACTGTTAAAGGACAAACCGCGGCACGGCTACGAGGTGATGAAGGAGCTGGAGGAACAGCTGCAGGGGTGTTACTCCCCGTCGCCGGGTACCGTGTATCCCACACTGCAGTGGCTGGAGGACGAAGGGCTCGTGCTGTCGAAGGATGTGGAGGGGAAGAAGGTCTACGAGATCACGGACGCGGGGCGCACGTTCCTCGACGAGCACCGCGACGTGGTGGAGGAAATCTTCGATCGCGTGCGTGATGCCGTGGACCGTGCCCTGGGCGGCGGGATGGCCGATGTGAACCGCTCCGTGGGCCGGCTGGTCAAAGCTGTGTACCGCGCCGGGTGGCGGGCACGCGACGACGTGACCCGCGAGCGCCTGGTGGAGATTCTCGATCGCGCGATAGCCGAGGTAGAAGCCGTCGCGGAGCCCGGTCGCTCAGGCGCGGCGTAGTCGCCGCTGTTTCAGCTCCAGGAGGACGCGGGTGACGTAGACCCGCGTCATCTGTTTCCGCCACGAGAGATCGAAGTCGGTATTGTCCATCGGCTTGGCGGGGTGATACGCGGCCTCCGCGGCCGCCGCGATCACCTCGTCGCTGAGCTCACGACCGGCGAGTGCGGCGCCTGCTTCGGGAATCTCCTGCGGGTAGCTGGCTACGCCCCCGAGCACGATCCTCGCCTCCGCTACTGTTCCGCGTTCCGCGTTCCCCCTTCCGCGTTGCCACCTGACCCACGCCGCGACGCCGAGGACGGGAAAGTCGAACGATCCGCGACGGCGGAGCTTGTGGTACACGGCGTCCCAGCCATCGGCCGCGGCGAGCCGGACGGCAGTCAGAATCTCGTCGGGCTGCTTCGTCAGGTAATTGATCCCATCGTTGTGATAGAACCGCGCCGCGGGCACGACGCGTTCTCCACCTGGGCCGACGAGCACGTACTCCGCGCCGATCGCCAGCATCACCGGCGCCACATCCGACGAGTTGACGGCCCAGCAGCGAGGAGACGAGGGGGCCACCCAGCAGATGTGACCGTCCTTCTTCATGCAGAAGTCGATCGCCTTGCGCCACTCATACGTCTGATCGTAGTAGTTGCAGCGCGTGTCGAGGCAAAGATTGCCGCCGAGGGTCCCCATGTTGCGGAGCAGGGGGGTGGAGACGAGGGCGGCGGCGCGCGCCACAACTTCGACGGACCGTCGGACGGTGGGACTGTCGGACAGTTCAGTGAGGGTGAGGCACGATCCCAGAACTATCGGGCTATCCGACCGTCCGACCGTCCGACTGTCCGACCTTGTCAGCTCGGGAATCCCCATCAGCGAGATGACCGTGCGTGGCTCTTGGTGTCTGCGCTTCATGTTCGGGTACAGGTCCGTGCCGCCAGCGACGAACATCCCATCCGGCCCTGCGTCGGCTTTCATCGCGAGGGCTTCTTTGATGGTCTGCGGCTCCAGGTACCTAAATGAGGGCAGTCTAAGCATCAGCGATTCCCACCGACTGGTGTCGCCTTCCGTCCGACCGTCCGACCGTCCGACTGTCCGACCGCCTTTCCGTCCCCGCCCTCCCATGGAGGAGGCACCCGTGTAGGCTCAGGCCAAGGGATGTCGGGGAACCTTGCCGGCCCAAACCGCGGGACGTCGCCCTTTTCCTTGCGCCGCAGCGCCTTGAACACCCTCTCCGGGGTGATCGGGACCTCGTCGATGCGCACGCCCACGGCATCGTACACGGCGTTGGCCACCGCTGGTGGCACCGGTAACAGCGGTCCCTGTCCACACTCCTTGGCGCCGAACGGTCCGTTCGGATCGGGGTCCTCGACCACATAGGTCACGACGTCACACATCTCGAGCGTCGTGGGGCTCTTGTACTCGAGCAGGCTGGGGATCTTGTGCACCACGTTGCGGTTTCCGCGATACACCATCTCCTCCATCAGGGCCTCGCCCAGGCCCATGTACACGGAGCCTTCGATCTGGCCCATCACGCTCGCGGCGTTGATGGCGCGTCCCACGTCGTGGGCGATCCAGATCTTGGGGACGCGCACGATGCCGGTCGCCGGGTCCACATCCACCTCCGCCACGCAGGCGCTGTAGGAGTAAGCGGGCGACGGTCCCACACCAGCGCCGCGATACTTGCCGGCGGACGGGGCCGGCGTGTACGAGCCCACCGTGCCCACGGTTCCCTCCGCCGCTTCGGCGAGCTGCACCGCTTCGGCGAAGCTGATCGCCCGCTTGGGATCCTCGATGTCGAATACGCGCCCGTCCGCGAACGTGACGCGCTCGACGGGCGTCTCGAGCTTTTTCCCGGCGTGGAGGGCGATGATGTGGCGCGCCCGCTCCGCCGCCTGGATCGCCGCATTGCCCGTCATCAGGGTCACCCGGCTCGAGTAGCTGCCCAGGTCCACCGGCGTGAGGTCGGTGTCGCCCGTGACGATGGCGATGTCGAACGGATCGAGCCCCAGCACTTCTGCCACGATCGTCGCGAGGATCGAGTCCGAGCCCTGCCCGATCTCGGTCGAGCCGCAGAACACCGTCACGCCGCCGCCGCGGTCGCACTTGAGCTGCACGCCCGAATGCGGCATCGCGTTCCAATAGATCGGCAGGCCCGCACCCGTGATGTACGACGAGCATGCCAAGCCGATCCCTTTCCCGTAGGGAAGCTGTTTGAACCTCTTCTTCCACTCCGACCCACGCAGGACCTTCTCGATGCAGGCTCCGAGTCCTATCGAGCCGATGCGCAGCCAGTTGGCGGTGAGGGAGTTGGGTGGGACAAGGTGCTTGAGCCGCAGCTCCGCGGGATCGATGCCGAGCTGCTCCGCGATCTTGTCGAGGTGCACTTCGAGCGCGAACCGCGGCTGCGGGGTCCCGTGGCCCCGCTTAGGGCCGCATGGCGGCTTGTTCGTGAACGCCCGTGCGCCCTGGAACTTGTAACGTGGAACGTGATAGGTGACGGTCTGCAGTGCCCCCGTGTAATACGTGCTCGCGACGCCGTAAGAGCCGTATCCGCCGCCGTCGAGCAGCGATTTGAAGTGCATGCCGGTGATCGCGCCATCTTTCTTGACGCCGGTCTTCACCCACATGAGCGTGGGATGGCGGCCGCGATGGCAATAGAACACCTCCTCGCGCGTCAGGGTGATCTTCACGGGGCGCCCGGTGAGCATCGCGAGCTTCGCCACGACAATCTCGTGGCTGAAGGGATCGCTCTTCCCGCCGAAGGCGCCGCCGTTGGGACAGGCGATCACCCGGATGCGCGCCGCCGGCAGCTCGAGCACCTTGGCGAGCGCGCGGTGCACGTAGTGGGGCGTCTGCGTGGCGCTCCAAAGCGTGAGCTTCCCGTCGGCCGACCAGTCGGCCACCGCCGCGTGCTGCTCCATAGGCAGGTGTGTGTTGCCCTCGAAGAAGAACAAGTCTTCGCGCACGACGTCGGCTTCGGCGAAGCCGGCTTGGACGTCGCCGAACTCGAGATCGATCAGCTTGTGGATGTTCCCCGAGTCGGCGTAATCGTGGATGCGCGGCTCCGGGTGCTCCACCGCGTCGACCGCATCGGGAAACGCACGCAGGGGCTCGTACTCCACTGCGATCAGCTCGAGGGCCTGGGTGGCCGTTTCCTCGGACGTCGCCGCCACCCCCGCCACCGGATCGCCCACGAACCGCACCTTGTCGAGCGCCAAGGCGTGCTCGTCCTGGCTCACGGGGAGGATGCCGAACGGGATAGGGAGATCCTTTCCGGTGAGCACCGCCCTCACTCCCGGGAGCGCGGCGGCCTTGGAGACATCGAGTGAGACGATGCGGGCGTGCGGGTGCGGGCTACGGAGCAGATTGGCGTACAGCATGCGGGGCAGCGCGAGGTCGTCAGCGAACCGCGTCACCCCCGTGACCTTGGCCGTGGCGTCGACCTTGCGGAGCGCTGTCCCGACCACCCGGAGCGCACCCCCCCCCTTACGCGCGCCCATACAAGCTCTCCGGCGCTGGCTTCGCATCCTCCCCGTGCATCCGGGCCGCCGCCAGCTCGACGGCTTCGTAGATCTTGATGTAGCCGGTACAGCGGCAGAGGTTGCCCGACAGTGCCTGCTTGATGTCGTCTCGTGTCGGACGCGGGTTGGCGGCGAGCAGCGCTTCGGAGGCGAGGAGGAAGGCCGGGGTGCAGTAGCCGCACTGAGCCGCGCCGAGCTCCGCGAAAGCTTCCTGCAGTGGATGCAGTGCCCCGGCCTCGGCCATGCCTTCTACGGTCTTCACCCGCCGACCCGCGCACGCCAGGCCGAGCACGAGACAGGACAGCACGGGCAGGCCGTCCAGGAGCACGGTGCAGGTGCCGCATTCGCCCAGCTCGCAGCCGTGCTTCGTGCCGGTGAGTCCCAGGTCTTCGCGCAGCACTTCGAGCAGGGTCTTGTGCGGCGCGAACGCGACTTCGACCGGCTCGCCGTTCAGCTCGAGAGCGATCGTCGTCTTGGTGTCGGCCATAACGCGAAACGTAATTCTGATCCGATCTGTGCACAAAAACAAAGCGTCCCGGAGCACGCTGGGACGCTGCAGTGGCGGTCCTCCAAGTGGGCTTATCGCGTCATCCCACGTCCGAATGGCGTCAACGCCACCCCGAAGGACACGAGCAGATCGTGCTGCGTTTGCGACCGGTAGTCACCGGCCACTACGCCGAGGGAGTAAGCGTGTTAACTCCACTCCACCCTCAGCCTGCGCCGCTGCGAGGGTTACCTCTACGAACAGTGCGATGCCGAGGCCCCGGAACGGTCGCATCGGTCAGTGATCGTTACGAACATTTCGCGGGGCCGTTACGGCAGTCGGCGAGCGTTTGCCTCGTGAACGCGATCCGTCATGAGCCCCGCCGCGCTCCCCGTTGGGCGCGCTTGGGAGTCGATGCGCCGTGCCCGTTCCGCCGGGGTGCCTGGTACCCCGTGCTGAGCATCGGAGAGAGCGAAGTCGTCATCGAAGCCCGCCATAAGCCAGTCATCGTGCCGCGATCGTGTCTCGACCTGCTCGCCGCGCGCCCGAGCAACACCTGGACGCTCATCCCACGCGAGTGGGGCGGACCGTATCTCGTTTGTCCGAGTTGTGCTGAGCGTGTCTGGTGGCGGCGATCGTTCGCCGAGATGCAATGCCGACGGTGCAATGGCGTCTTCAGGGTAGTCCTCGACCCGGAACACGGCAGGTGGCTCGCGGAGGACCGAATCGGCGGGGATTGATACCGCAGGGGTGAGGCGCCAGCTTTCGGCGCTCCGTGTCAAGGGAAGCGCCGAGATGGGGTCGGACAATCGGACGGTCGGCCAGTCGGACGGATTAACGCGTGTGCGCAGAGGTCGACAGGTGGCAGGCCTGGTGCTTGCCTTTCTGTCCGTCAGTCCGACTGTCCGACTGTCCTCCCAAGACTACCGCGCCCAGGCCCTCCGCATCCTGAAGACCGTTCCCCTGATCGACGGTCACAACGACATCCCCGACGCGATCCGGGGTCGCGGTGGCCTCGACTCGGTGGACTTCGCGGCGCCCCAGCCAAAGCTGATGACCGACATACCAAGGCTCCGTGCCGGAGAAGTAGGCGGGCAGTTCTGGGCGGCGTACGTGCCGGTCACCACCATGGACTCCGGGACACACCCCGCGGTGTACGCGCTCGAGCAGATCGACTTGATCAAGCGGCTGTGCGCGAAGTACCCCCGCGACCTTGCGATGGCGTACGGCGCGGCCGATGTGGAGCGCAACTTCAAGGCGGGGAAGATCTCGTGTCTGATCGGCATCGAGGGTGGGCACGCGATCGAGAACTCGCTTGGCGCGCTGCGAATGTTCGCGGCGCTCGGCGTCCGCTACATCACACTCACGCATTGGCGCACGCTGTCGTGGGCGACCGCCTCCACCGACACCGCACGGACCGGCCTCTCGGCATTCGGCCGGGCCGTCGTGCGCGAAATGAACCGGCTCGGGATCCTCGTCGATCTGGCGCATGTGAACGACGCTACCATGTCGGACGCGCTCCATACCACTCGGGCGCCGCTCATCTTCTCTCACTCTTCGGCCCGGGCGCTCACGCATCATGCGCGTGACGTGCCCGATTCGATCCTCCGCTTGGTGAAGGCGAACGGTGGTGTCGTGATGGTGAACTTCAATCCCGGCTTCGTGTCGGAAGCTGTGCGGCTGTACGAGGACAGCGTGGAGGCGCGCGCCCGCGCGCTGCGAGTGGTGGGGCTCGACTCGTCCATGGTCGCCGACTCCGTGAAGGCCTGGTCGGCCCGCGGCCCCAAAGCGACGCTCGCGCAGGTGGCGGACCACATCGAGCACATCCGCGCCGTGGCCGGCGTGGATGCCGTCGGCCTCGGCTCAGACTTTGACGGCATCACGGAAGTGCCGGTTGGCGTGGAAGACGTGTCGAAGTTCCCGGATCTGGTCGCCGAGCTGCTGCGCCGGGGCTGGAGTGAGCAGGATGTAAGAAAAGTCGCGGGGCTGAATGTGCTGCGAGTCCTGCGAGCCGCCGAGCGGGTAGCGGCGGGGATGCGCGGGAAATAGCCTCCCGGCGCCCGCTGCGCGGGCGCTGCAAGTCCGCAGTAAGTCTCTTGCTTCTTCGTTGCGACGCCGCACCAGCGGTTTGTCTCGCATCGCATACTCGCAACGGCACCTCGTTTGCACGGTGCGCGTGAGCAACACGACACCGGCTCATGACTCCCATTGCGCTTCCGCCACGCTGATCCCTGCGGCGACCGCGTGCACCCATCTCTAGACGTCCTCCTGTCCACCCGTCCTTCCCGAAGGAGGAGCCCGATGCAAACGCTCAGAAGGGCCGCTGCCGTGCTGGTCTATCCCGCGATTTTGTGCTTTGCCGTCGCCTGCGAGCGATCGAACGCGCCTCCAACATCGCCGTCAGCGCGTGCGCCTCGAGCCGATCTGATCGGTTCAACTACAAGTGACGCCACCGAATGGCTCGCAAGAGCGCTATCAATAGGGATAATTCTTTCCGACGACCCCACGGCAACGCCCTGGACGGACGAGCTTGAGACCGACCCACCGGACAATGACCCGATCCACGTCGACCCGTTTCAGTTCGACCCCTCTCATACCGATCTGGTCAGGGCCCGCTGGCTGAGGGGTACCGGTTGCCCCACTGGCGCCACACTATCCGACGGTTCACCCGAGACCGATGGCGCATGCCCCACCGGAGATCCGAAGGACAAAAAGAACGCGGGGCTCTTGCTCGTGAAGACTGGTCCCACGTCCAATGTCGCGGCCGCTGGGGCAGAGGTGAAGGGCGTGAAGGGGATCACGCTCACCGAACTCGGATACGACATCCGCAAGGCAGGAGCGACCACCGGGAGCCCGCTTGGGTCGCACTGCGGGGCGGGGGCGCCACGGTTCAACGTCGTGACCACAGATGGGACAACCCAAACAACCCACTTCCTGGGGTGCAACTCTCCACCTGGAATGGTCGCCTCGTTCAGCACAGGCTGGGAGCGGCTCCGTTGGGGACCTGCTGAACTGCTCGCCGCGTTTCCGCCAATTTTGCCAACGGACGTCGTCCAGTCGATTGCCATCATTTTCGATGAGGGTCAGGATCCCTCTGGCGGACCCGACTCCTTTGGACTCGCGGTCCTCGACAACATCGACATCAACGGAACGTTGGTCGGCAGAGGGCCCGGAAACTAGACCAAGTCCTTTCTTCTAAGGAGGAGTGCCCGATGCGAGCGCTCAGAAGGGCCGCTGGCGTGTTCATCTATCCCACGATTTTGTGCTTTGCCGTCGCCTGCGAGCGTGGTCACGAGCCGGTGCCTACAGCGTCGCGGCCCTTGGTGGTGCCTAAAGCAGACCTAGTGACCGGGGGCGTGCTAGACCCACCGTGCGCGCCTGTCTTTGTCGCAGGCACCTGGACCTTGATAGAGGACTGTACGACGTACATGACGATCTTGATTCCCGACGGCGGTACGGTGGAGGGAAACGGTCACACTATTACCGCGCTAGATCCTCCCCTGGGCTTTCGTGGTCCAGAGCTGAAGAGCTCCGGAAACACGGCGAACGTAAACAATGTGGGCATCACGACCTCGTTGAGCGATGCTTTTGGCTGCATGGGCGGAGACGATCGCTTGCGTGGTATCGTATTCGATGGGGCCTCAGGAAACATCACGAACAACAGGGTCATCACGATCAAGCGAGGTCTTAGCAGCGGTTGCCAGGAAGGCAACGGAATCGAGATTCGTAATTCTGCCAACGTCGGCGTGCCCATGGTGCTGATCGACAACAACGTGGTGCGTGACTACCAAAAGAACGGTATAACGGCCAATGGAGCCGTGTCGGTTACCATCACGAACAACGTGATCCAAGGCGCCGGCCGAGTGGACTATATAGCGCAGAACGGCATCCAATTCGGCTTCGGGGCCACGGGGCAGGTCAGCGGCAACAGCATCACGGACAACTTCTATACGGGGTGCTCGCACCAGGACGCTGCGAAGACTGGTTGCACGCCGTTCGTCGCCGCTGGTCTGTTGCTCTTCGACATTGATCCCAGCGCGATCCGGCGATCAAATAACACGTTCATCAATGACCAGTTCAACGTGCTGCTGGTCACGCACCAATCGTTCGACTCGTGATCCTGAGTGCGCCGATTGAGGTGAGACCGCCACAGTCGACATGGGCGACGGGAGCCTCCCCCTCGCAGGAGTGCCTTTCACTGTCACGACTTCGACGGGGAGTCTCGGGTTGGTGCTTGGCGCGACAGCATTGCCCACGGCGACGGTTACCGCGGGGAGTATTACGGTACAGTAGTTCAGTTTCTGAAGCTGCACATAGCGACGCACAGTGGTGAACAAGCTGGTAGGCGAGACCGTTGCAGATTCGCCCTCTGTTCACTGCTGTGCGTCCGTGCGTCCAGCCTTGGCCGGTTGTGCCACCTGGCTCCCTGCCGTCTCAAACCCCTTCCTGACCATCTCCCCCCACGCGTGCCGCTGCGTGAACACCGACCAGAACGCCTTGAACCGCCACCACACCGTCCGCTGGCGGTATCCGAAATTCTCGAGCGACGCGTACAGGAGCAGCCTCAACAGGTCCCCGAACCGCCGGTAGCGACGGAAGCTCACCTCCTCGAGCACCACCGCCCAGATCGACAGCAGCATCCCGTAGCCCCACGCCACCATCACGAACAACAGCGCGAACGAGAGATCGATGGCGTGCAACGCGAACCCGACGACCGTCACGAGGTAGCCGGTCACCTCGACCACCGGGGCCAGCGTCTCTCCGAACGTGAAGAACGGCATCGCGATCAGACCCACGCGACCATACCAGGGATTGAACAGCATGCCGCGGTACAGCCACATCGCGGCGATCAGCCCGCGATGCCACCGCTCGCGCTGGCGCGACAGGATTCGCCCCGATTCGGGCACCTCGGTCCAGGCCACTGGATCGGGAATGAACGGGATCTCGTAATGGATCTTCTGCCGTCGCAGGTAGCGGTGCAGCCGCACGACCAAGTCGAGATCCTCCACCACGCTCGTCACGCGATACCCGCCGATGGCGTGCAGGTATTCCTTGCGGAACAGACCGAAGGCGCCCGAGATGATGAGGCTGCCGCCCAGGCGGTTCCAGCCCAGCCGCCCGAACAGGAACGCTCGCAGGTACTCGACCACCTGGACGCCGGGGAGGAAGCGACGTGGCAGCCGGGCATCGGTGACGCGACCGTCCTTGACGGTGCAGCCGTTGGCGACTCGCACCGTGCCTCCCACCGCGGCGATATGGCGGCCCAGGAGGAACGGCCGCGTGAGCCGCAACAGCGCGTCGGGCTCGATGAGCGTGTCGGCGTCCACGGCGATCACCAACGGAAATCGGCTGGCGTTGATCGCGGCGTTGAGGGAGTCCGCTTTGCCGCCGTTCTCCTTGTCGATGACGAGCAGCCGGGTCCGAGAGCGGGAGCGGTACAATCCGCGCACCGGCTTCGTGGCGATCGACTCCGGATACGTGCGCGGCACCTCGTACAGGCCGAATGCGTGGCGCAGCTGTTCCAGCGTAGCGTCCTTGGAGCCGTCGTTCACCACGATGATCTCGAAGTTCCGGTACTCCAGCGTGAGAATGGCGGTGACGCTCGCCTCGATGGTGGCGCTCTCGTTGTGGGCGGGGACGAGGATGCTGATGGGCGGCAACGCGTCGCTCTGCATGAGCCGCTGAAAGTCCTCGTCTTCCGCGAGGCGGGTCTGTTCCCAGATCTCCGGGATCGACAGGACGAGCAGCAGCGCGTAGAAAGAGTTCAGCACCAGGAAGTAGACCAGGATCGCGAGGTCGCCCGTGTGAATGACGGCAGTCACGGCGCGTATTCCGCCAGCGCCTGCGGCGTGAGGCCGAGGACGAGCCGGGCCATGTCGCGACTGGCATCGGACACGCCGACTTCGGCCGCGAGCAGCGCGTTGCGCCCCGCCCCGCCGAAGCGCGTGAGGGCGAGCCCCGCTCGCAGTCGCACCCACCACTCGGGATCGCGCAGCGCGTCACGCACCAGCGCCAGGGTGGCCGGGTCGGCGATCATGCCGAGCGAGCGGATCGCCTGTGCGCGCACCGGCCAGGCGGGGTCCTGTGCCAGGAGACGGAGTGCCACGATCGACTGCGGATGGGGATACTTCCCCAGCGCGCGGGCCACCTGGCTTCGGACCTCCTGGTTGTGATGCGCGGCGAGAGCGGTGAACGGTTCGCGCAACCCCGGATCCTCCAGCCGCCCGGCGAACTCGATCACCCGGGGAAGCCGTGGATCCTTCGACCGCTGGAGTAGCTGTTGCAGGTGGCGTACGACCAGGGTGCGGGCTTTTCGGAGCACGCTCGCGTAGTAGGCTTGCACCGTCGGCCCGAGTTGTGGCAGCTGGGCGAGCGCCGCGTTCACGAGCACCGGACTGGTCATGCGCTCGAGCGTGGTGGCGGCCGCGATCTGCACGGCCGGATGATGATCCCGCAGCAGGCGGAGAACCCGCCCCAGGTCATGCTGCGTCGCCGCCACCGAAAGGAACCGCGCGCACTCGAGGCGTTTCCACCAGCGCGCGGACCGGTAGTTGGTGCGGACAACCCGCGCCCACCACGGGGTCGCGAGCGCGCGTGACAGCTCCTGCCACCGCTCACCCGGGACGCGGGCGGACCACGTGACCAATGCGTCGATGGCGAGGGACGCCGGCAGATGTGTCAACGCCCGCTCCACTTGGGCCGCGGGCGACTGGCCCATGGCCCACCGTTGCATGGCCGCGTCGAGCGCCTGTCGACGCGGCTGCAGCCGGGCGCTGCGACGCAGCCGGAACCAGCGGTTCAAGATGATCAGGATAATGAGCGCGACGAGCAGGACGCCCTGCACGACGGCAACCACCCAGAGGAACTGCAGGGCCGTCATCGTCCCACCCAACGCTTGATCTTCTCGAGCGCCACCCGCAGGCTGATCGGCTTGACGAGGTAGTCGAGCGCACCCGCTTCCAACCCCCGGAGCTGCTCTTCCTCCGTTCCGTGCACGGTGGTGAACACCACGCGGTACACCCCGGGCCGATCCCGGCCGAGGGCGGCGACGATCGAGTAGCCGTCGAGCGCCGGGAGATCGACATCCAGCAACAGCAGCGGTCTCGTGCCCTGCACGTCGAGGGCGAGCAGCGCGCCCAGCGCTTCGCGACCGTTGCGGAACGCGAGGAAACGGTATCCCTGGCTCCGCAGCCCATACTCGAGTAGCTCGGCGAGCGCCGCGTCGTCCTCGACGTAGATCACCTCGGGCGCCGTTACCGGCGCGGCTGTGACGGCGGCGGAGCGAGGAGGCGGGGGCGTGGGCATCGGGGTCGCCGGTGGTGGCGCCGGTCGCGCGCTCCCGGCGGGCCTCGGGGGCGGCTGGGAGCGAGGGGAGTGGGGACGCGGAGGAGGGCCGACGCGCGGCAGCGATGCCCGAGCCACGGCCGCAGGAGCCGGCAAGCCGAGCATCTCCGCCAGCCGCTTCACGAACCACCCGGCGAGCGAGCCGCGCGCGGCCGGGTCGTCGTCCGGACGGGTGACCCAATCCTTGACCGTCGCCTCGATGCCCGCGGCGAGGCGCGACGCTTCCATGAACCCGTACGAGCCGGCCGAGCCGTGGACCTTGTGGATCTCGCGCCGCAGCTCGCCCAGCGCCTCGGCATCGTCGCCTCGCGCGGCGAGGCGGTCGGCGAGCCCGGCCAGCACGTCGAGTTGCGAGCGCGCGCTCTCGAGGTACTCCTCGACCAGACGCGGAGGCAGCTCGGGGGGCGGGGCGTCACCGGCCATTGGCTATCAAGATGGGGAAAGCACGAGCGAAAATGCCATAGTGCGGGGTTATCTTGCGCACATCATGCCTCAAGACGACGCCGTCGGCCTCTGCCTCAGCTGCCGCTGGATGCGACGCGTCGCGAACCGGCGCGGCTCGACCTTCTTTCGTTGCGGCCTAGCCGACGTTGACGCCCGCTTTCCCCGCTACCCGCCACTGCCGGTGCGGCACTGCGCCGGCTACGAGCCGACGCGCCCGTCCACTGTGAGGGGGAGCGAGAAGCGGGAGGAGCCGTCGTAGCGCGGCGTGAGCACGACGAGCGGCCCGGCTATTGCGCCACAGGGGCCAGTTCCCCACTTTGATTTTCGCGCCACCCCAACTGCACCGCGAGGTCTGTCGTGGCTCAACCACGTCATCTGGAGCGCGCCAAGCTGTTCTTCTTCCGCCACTTCGAGCGGATTTTCGTGCTGCTCTTGGTGCTGGCAATCGTGGTGATCCACGATCTAGTGGATCAGAAGTTCGCGTTCTTGAGCTTCTATTACCTGCCGATGATCCTGGCCGGGTTCTACGGCGGGCGTCGCTTCGCGGTGATGGCGGGAGTGTTCGTGGTGGCGCTGGTCTTCTTCTATCAGTATGTGCAGGGCCTCGACATGCTCCCCGGGTTCTATCCCGACGCGCTGTTGGCGTTGGGGCCGTGGGCGGGCTTCCTCATTCTCACGGGCTACGTCGTCGGCGGACTGGCGGAGCAGCGGGAGATGCGGCTCTCTGAAGTGAAGAACGCCTACCTCGCGACCCTCGAGCTGCTGACGTATCACATCGAATCCACGGAGCGAAACCAGCAGGGGCACTCGAACCGCGTCGCGGACGTCGCCGCCGCGATCGGGCGCGAGCTGACGCTCCCGCCGGACGACGTGGAGAACCTGCGAGTTGCGGCGTTACTGCATGAGGTGGGCACCCGCGACCAGCGATTGCTCCGGCTGTTGTCGCGCTCGGTGACGGATTCCTCGGTGGGCGTGGCGCGCGCCATGCGCGGCGCCGCCGAGATCATCGGTGAGTACGGGCATTACTACGAGATCGTCGGCGAAGACTGGGACATCGAAGCGTTGCCCTTACCCATCACCGTGAAGATCCTGGCCGTGGCCGACGCTTTCGAGACGCTGCAAATGGCCACGCCGGTGCGGCCGGCGTTCCCGAAGTGGAGCGCGCTCGAGGAGGTCGAGAAGGGGGCTGGGAAGACGTTCGCCCGAGAGGCGGTGCGGGCGCTCCGTGCGGTCTCGGGTCGGCCGGAGATCGCGGCGCCGGACGCCGGGCCGGAAGCCGGACTGAAGGTCGTCTAGCCGGGCGGGAGCTGCGGCGGACGCCGGCCGCTCGCCACCCCGCCGGCCACTCCTACTCCGAACGCGGCCGCTGTCCACACCGTTACGAACGGGAGCGCGGCCACGGGCAGCGCCACGGCCGTGGCGGCGACCCCGGCGATGAGGGGCGCCGAGGGTCTCTGCACCGCATCCACGAAGCGCAGCCGGCGCCGCACGAAGTTTCGTGTGGCCACGAAGCCGCCCGCGAGCGCCACCACGCCGATCAGCAAGCCAACCATCTGCGATCTCCTTGTCGCGCGCCTTACGGAACTTGCGGGTGCGTTGTTTCCCGCGCAATCTCTCTTTGCAACCGTTTTCCAGCCCAGGGAATCTCAGGAGAGATGATGCCGCGCGTCGTTGCCGCCGCCGCATGCATGATCGTGGGACTGTCCACCAGTCCGCCCGCGCGTCTGTCCGCCCAGAGCCTCCGTGTGCCGTACACGACGTTCACGCTTCCCAACGGCCTGCAGGTGATCCTGCACGAGGACCACGCGGTGCCCGTGGTGGCGGTGAACACCTGGTTTCACGTGGGCTCGGCCGATGAGCAGCCTGGGCGCACCGGCTTCGCGCACCTGTTCGAGCACATCATGTTCATGGGCTCGCAGCACGTTCCGACCGGCGAGTTCGATCGGCTGCTCGAGGCGGCAGGCGCGGACAACAACGGGTCTACCACGGAAGACCGCACCAACTACTACGAGGACGGGCCGGCCAACGCGCTCGGGCTCATGTTGTATCTCGACTCGGACCGGCTGGGTTTTCTGCTTCCGGAAATCACCGCCGAGAAGGTGGACATCCAGCGCGGGGTGGTGCAGAACGAGCGCCGGCAGAGCTACGAGAACCGCCCCTACGGGCTTGCCGAAGAGAACATCCTAGAGCGGCTGTACCCACCGAATCATCCGTATCATTGGCCTGTCATCGGCTCGATGGCCGACCTGCAGGCGGCGACGCTCGACGACGTGCGCCACTTCTTCCAGAGCTACTACACCCCCAACAACGCGACCATTGCGATCGCCGGTGACATCTCACCGAGCGACGCCCGCGCGCTCGTGGAGCGCTACTTCGGCGATATCCCGCGTGGGCCCGCCGTGACCCGCGCGGCGCCGCCCTCCGTTCCCCTGGCGGCCGACGTGTACGGCACACTGGAAGACCGCGTGCAAGTGCCCCGGTTGTACAACGCCTGGCACACCGTGAAGGCGTTCGCGGACGGCGACGCCGCGCTCGACGTGGTCGCCAACGTGCTCGCCAGCGGCCGCTCCTCGCGGCTGTATCGGCGGCTCGTGTACGAGCTGCAGATCGCGACGGACGTCGTGGCCTTCCAGGACGGGGGCCGGATCGACGGCAAGTTCGAGCTGTACGCGACCGCCCGGCCCGGGCACGACCTCGGGGAGCTGCAGCGGGTGATCGACACGGAGCTCGCGAAGCTCGCCGATTCGGGAATCACGGCGCGGGAGCTCGGGCGCGCGCAGAACGGCTTCGAAGCGCAGTTTCTGGCTCGCATGGAGCGCGTAGGAGGATTCGGCGGGAAGGCGGACCAGTTGAACTTTTACAACTACTTCCTCGGAACCCCCGACGGATTCCAGCAGGACCTCGAGCGCTATCGCCGTGTGACGGCTGCCGAAGTGCAGCAGGCCGCGCGGAACTTCCTCACCGGGGCGCACCGTGTGGTGCTGAGCGTGGTGCCGCAAGGGAAGCGGGAGTTGGAGGCGAAGCGATGACCCCGTCGGACAGTCGGATGGTCGGATGGTCGGATAGGAGCTGCGTCTCGCCCGTGGCGTCGCTGGCTTTAGGCTGCACGTTGCTTCTATCCGTCTATCCGACTATCCGACTATCGGCCCAGGTCGACCGCTCGAAGCCCCCGACGCTCCCGCCCCCGCCGGTGCTGAAGCTCCCCGCTCCACAGAACGCCACGCTTCCGAACGGCCTCCGGCTCACAGTCATCGAGATGCACAAGGTGCCCGTGGTGAGCGTCCAAGTGTTGCTCGACGCGGGGGCGGCGCACGATGAGCCGGCTGCGCCGGGGCTGGCCACGTTCACCGCCCTGATGCTGCAGCAGGGGGCAGGAGCCCGTGGCGCGCTCGAAATCGCCGACGAAGCGGCGTTCCTGGGCGCCCAACTCACCACGACGGCCACCCTCGACGGCGCGGCCGCGACCCTGCATGTGCCGCGCAGTCGGCTCGAGCCCGCGCTCGATCTCCTCGCCGACGTGGTGCTGCGGCCCACGTTCCCCGATTCGGAGGTGGCGCGGCAGCGCGAGCTACGGAAGGCCCAGCTCGTTCAGCAGCGCGACGAGCCGGTCGCCGTGGCCAACGTCGCGTTTCCGGCGATCGTGTACGGGGCGGCGCATCCCTACGGGCATCCGCTGAACGGCACGGACGCGGCGACCACGGAGCTCTCGCAGGAACGGGTGGCGGCGTTCTACCGCGCGTACTACCGGCCCAGTGCGGCGCGCGTGCTCGTGGTCGGCGACATCACGCTGGCGGAGGCTCGCCGGCTGGTGACCGCGCGATTCGGCGCGTGGGCCCGGGGGGCCGTGCCGGCCGTGGCGGGCGGTGCGACCGCGACTCCCGGCGCGCGCACGGTATACCTCATCGACAAACCGGGGGCGGCGCAATCGGTGATCCGGATCGGGCATTTGGGGCCGGCCCGCACGACGCCCGACTGGTACGCGCTGGAGGTGCTGAACACCATCCTCGGCGGCGCGTTCACGTCGCGCCTCAACCAGAACCTGCGGGAGACGCACGGCTACACGTACGGCGCTTTCTCGCAGTTCGCGGCACACCGGCTCACGGGAGCGTTCGTCGCGCTGGCCTCCGTGGTCACTGCCAAGACCGACAGCTCGCTGATCGAGTTCCTGAAGGAGCTGCGGCGCATCCGCGAAGAGCCCGTGCCGGCGGCGGAGCTCGCCAAGGCCAAGGCGTACATCACGCGCGGGTTGCCGGGGGAGTTCGAGACGACCGCCGGTACCGCGGCGCATTTCCGTGAGCTGCTCACCTACGGCCTGCCGCTCGACTACTACGACCACTACATCGAGCGGATCAACGCCGTCACCGCCGCTGGCGTGCAGCGGGTGGCCCGGCAATACATCGATCCCGACCACTTCGATATCGTCGTCGTGGGGGACAAGAGCCAGATCGAAGCGGGGATCAAGGCTCTGAACGAGGGTCCGGTCGTGTACCGGGACGTGTGGGGTCAGGAAATCAAGTAGCTACCACCGCACCGCCGCGCTCGCCCAGGTGAACCCGGACCCGAACGCCGTGAGGATCAGCACGTCACCGCGCGAGAGCCGCCCCTCGCACAACGCCTCGTGTAGCGCGATGGGAATCGACGCCGCCGTCGTGTTGCCGTATTTCTGGATGTTGGTGTAGACCTGGTCGTCCCGCAGCCCCGCCGCCTTCTGCACCATCTCGATGATCCGCAGGTTGGCCTGGTGGGGGACGAGCAGCTTCACATCCGCAGGCGTCAAGCCGTTCGCCCGGAGCGCCGTGGCGACGGATTGCGGCATCAGCACAGAGGCGAACTTGAACACCTCCTTGCCTTCCATCACGGCGCGATGCTTTCCCTGTTGCAGCAGCTCCTCGCTGATGTACGGGTCGTGCGCCTGACCGGGCGCGTCGACCCACAACTTTTCGGCGTGCCGGCCGTCCGCGTAGAGGTGGGTCGAGAGCACGCCGCGGCGGGGGTCGTCGGTGGGACCGAGGATCGCGACGCCCGCCCCGTCGCCGAACAGCACCGCCGTGTCGCGGCCGCGTGTGGTCTTGTCGAGGCCGCGGGAATGCACCTCCGCGCCCACCAGGAGCACCCGCTTGTACTGCCCGGTCCGGATCCACGCGTCCGCCACCGACAGGCCGTACACGAATCCGGAGCACTGGTTGCGCACGTCGATCGCCGGAATGTCGCGAAGGCCGAGCTCGCGCTCGAGAAAGACGCCGTTCCCGGGCTCGAAGTGATCGGGGGTGCAGGTACAGTAGACGATGCAGTCCAGCTCGGAGGGCTTCATCCCAGCCTTCGCGAGCGCCTGCAGCGACGCCTGGCGCGCCAACGTCGCGCCGGTCTCGCCTTCGGACACCCAGTATCGCGTCTTGATCCCCGATCGCTGGGTGATCCACTCGTCGGAAGTGTCCATGATCTCCGCGAGGTCGTCGTTCGACACGATCCGCTCGGGTACGTGGAATCCGGTGGCGATGAATTCGGTGCGCGGCATCGGTCTTCCTTGCGGGATCCTGGGGATGGGGGAAGATTTCGCCCGCGACCCGCCAAAGCAAGAGAGACGAGTGGATCTCCCGGTGACCCGTGCGCAGTACGACGCCGTCCGGAGCGTGCGTCACATTCCCGACGTGCTCAAGGCGGTCCTGGACGCCGCCACGCGGTCGGGCGACGGGTACGTCCTGCATCTGACGTATGAAGAGGCGACCGCGCTGAACGAGCTGTGCGCCTGGAACGTGCACACCGATGCCGGCGGCACCGTCACGCGGGAATCCAAGGTCTTCGATGACCTGGTGAAAGCGATCCTGACCCATCCTGACTACTAGACGCACAGACGCCGAGACGCACAGACGTACAGGGGTGCTAACCATGAAGCCAATCGCTGGTGTCGTCCTGTTAGGTCTGCTCGCCGCTTCGACCACGCCCCTAGCAGCGCAGAAGCGCGCGATGACGATCGACGATTTCCTGGCGCTCAAGTCGGTCGGCGATCCGCAGCTCTCCCCCGATGGCAAGCGGGTGGTCTACACCGTCACCGAGGTTTCACTCAAGGACAACCGCGGCTCGGCGCGTATCTGGGTCGCCGACGTCGCCCCTGGGGGAGCGCCGCCGCGCCCGCTCACCGCGGGACCGGGTTCGGACCGGCAGCCGCGCTGGTCGCCCGACGGCCGCACGCTCGCGTTTGTCTCGACGCGCGAGAATGGGCCGCAGCTGTGGGTGCTGCCGGTCGACGGCGGCGAAGCACGCCGCCTCACGAGCCTCCCCGACGGCGTGTCCGATCCGGTGTGGCTCCCCGACGGCACGGGCCTTCTGGTCACGAGCGACATCAAGTGGCCCACTGAGCAGGAGATCGACCGGCGCAACGGCGACTACCCCACCGACGCCCGCATCTGGACCGGATTGTTTTGGCGTCATTGGGACGACTGGCGCGCCGGCAGACGACAGCACCTGTTCGCGGTCACACTGGCGGGCGGGAGTGCAAGGGATGTGACCCCGGTAGATCACGACGTCCCGACCATCGCCACGGGGGGCGACGGTGACGTGGCGGTGGCACCCGATGGCAAGGAGATCGCTGTCGCGATGCACGGCGACTCCACCGTCGCCGACAACACCAACGTCGACGTCTACCTGATGAATCCCGACGGCACCGGTTTGCACGCGTTCACCACCAATCGGGGTGCCGACAACACTCCGCGCTATGCGCCAGACGGCAAGTGGCTCGCGTACCTCTCCATGGAGCGCCCGGAATTCGAGTCGGACCGAGTGCGGTTGATGCTCGTCGGACGGTCGGACGGGCGGACGGTAGAGGCGACGGCGGGATGGACGCTCTCGGTCGGGTCCTACGTGTGGTGCCCGGACTCGGGCTGCATCTACGCGGTCGTGGAAGAGCGGGGGCGTGAGAACATATACCGCATCGACGTTCCTTCATTTCGCCGGTCCCTGGCCATTTCCGGTGGGGTCAGTACCAACCCGAGCGTCGCCTCGGACGGTCGGACCCTGATCTACCTCCACCAGACGGCCACGCAACCGGCCGAGGTGTGGGCTGCGGGCCGGCAGCTGTCGCACCACAACGACGCCGCGCTTGCCGGGCTCGACGTGAAGGCGCTCGAGGAGTTCGGGTTCCGTGGCGCGCTCGGCGACTCGGTGCACGGCTGGCTGTTGAAGCCGCCGGGATTCACGCCCTCGCGGAAATACCCGCTCGTCTACCTGCTGCATGGGGGACCCCAGACCGCCTGGCTCGACCTGTGGTACGCGCGCTGGAACTACCAGCTGTTCGCCGCGCGCGGCTACGTAGTGGCCGCGGTGAACCGCCACGGCTCGACCGGCTACGGGCAGGCCTTCACCGACGCGGTGTCACAGCATTGGGGAGACTACCCGTATGAGGACCTGATGAAGGGCCTCGATGTCGTCGCCCGGCTGCCGTACGTCGATTCGACGCGCATGGGGGCGGCGGGGGCTTCCTACGGTGGCTCCATGATCTATTGGATCGCGGGCCACACTACGCGCTTCAAAGCGCTCGTAGCGCACGACGGCGTGTTCAATCCCGTGAGCATGGCGGGAACGACTGAGGAGCTGTGGTTTCCGAACTGGGAGTTCGCCGGAACGCCCTACAGCAACCGCGCGCTGTACGAGAAATGGTCGCCGCTCAACTTCGTCAAGAACTGGAAGACGCCGATCTTGATCGTCCACTCGCAGCTCGACTATCGCGTCGACCTCTCGGAGGGCTACCAGGCGTTCACGGCGGCCAAGGTCATTGGAGTGCCCGCGAAGTTCCTGTACTTCCCGGACGAGGGGCACTGGGTCCTGAAGCCGCGCAATCGCCGGTTGTGGTGGGGCACGGTGCTCGACTGGCTGGACCAGTACCTCAAGCCGGCGCCCACGGCAGCGCGCTAGGGAAGCTCTGCACAAGTCATCGTGGCGCTGGAGGTCGGGGCTAAGGGCGCCTACACGCGAGGGCACCCCGAAACACGCTGCGTGAACGTGTGCCCGCAGCTGTGCTCAGGTTCCCTAGGTGTGATTGACAAGGAGGTTGTTCACTGAGGCACGCAGAGCCAAACTGGGGTTGCGAGACCAACCAGCAACTCCACGGAGGCCTCAGTGAACATGCATAAGAATGCGAAGATCACGCCGTTGGGGCGAGTGCAG
>DATLKF010000018.1:0-153778 GCA_035538515.1 Gemmatimonadales bacterium | reverse complement strand
CGAGCGTCACCACGTAGGCGCGCTCGCCGACCGCACAATGGGCCCCGCAGACCTCAAGGACCTGGCCGCACAGAGGATGGTACGGGTAGTAGACGCGAACGCTCAGAACGTGAGCATCACGTCGTGGGTCCGCCGGGCGTCGGGAAGACCCACCTGGCCGTCAGTCTCGCCGTCGCCGCGGCCGAAGGCGGACGTCGCGTCTACTACGCCACGCTTGCCGACTTGATCACGTCGCTTGAAGACGCCCAGCAAGCGGGTCGGCTGAGCCACCGGCTCCGGACACTCGTCTTCCCGAGCCTCATGATCATCGACGAGATCGGCTACCTGCCGATCAGCCGGACCGGGGCCATGCTCTTTTTTCAGTTGATGTCCCGCCGCTACGAGCACGCGAGCACCGTGCTCACGAGTAACAAAGGCTTCGAGGAGTGGGGCGACGTCCTGGGCGACGACGTGATGGCCGCGGCGCTCATCGACCGGCTGCTCCACCACTGCCACATCGTCAACATCCGGGGCAACAGCTACCGGATGCGCGAGCACCGGGCCCTCGCCACGCGTCTCGCGACCGCCCCGGTCAAACCCCCGCCACCCCGTCCCCGCCGGCCGAGCCGGCAGGAGGTCTGAGCCGCTCACGCTGGGCTGGCCACCCCCCGAGTGTGCAATTTCAGTCGGCGAAAGTGTGCAATTCAGATCGGCGTTGACAACCCGTGGCAATTTCTTCTGTGAGCCCGTTGGACAGTCCTCAGCCCTGCGATGGGCGGACGGCGGATTCCAAGTCCGGGGCCGAGTCGCAAGTATCAGTGTCTCTTGGCGCCCTGAAGCGCTTTGCCGGAGCGTTTGCCTCTTTGGAATTCCGTCCGAGCGACAGGGGGTTCGGGGTTTCTCCGCAGGGGCACGCGCGAGGGGAGCCAGGCGCCGGCCTCGCACGAGAGCTCTCGCAGGTTCTTCATATTGCCACTTCGGCTGCCACTTCCCTTGCGAACCGGCCTATTTTCGGGCCGAGACTCCCCGAAAATCGACCGTCGGAACGCCCGGTTTCCCTATGGGCTGCTAGTCGTTACAATCCTTGGGCGTCGAGGTCGGTGGTTCAAATCCACTCGCCCCGATTGAGGCTGGTGGGTCCATTCTGGACACATGGGTGACAGTTTATTCCGAGCACATAGGTAACACTTTCGGGCCAAACGGATAGTCGATCGGTTCGAGGCGGCACGTCTCGTCGTCGAAGTAGCCGAGGTCGTACTGCATAAAGGTGACGAGCCAAACGTGCTCCCCCACCTGCGTGACCCCGACGTTCTGGCCGGCAAAGACCTGACTGAGATGGACCTTGCGCCCCTGGAAGCAGAGGCGGCCGCAATGGGTCACGGTGATCGTGACGTCATGGTAGGGGTAGGCGAGCTCGTCGAGGCCCGGTAGAGGCGCGGGGAGCGCGTGTAGACCGCGGCCGGCACCTGCATGCCCAGCGCCTGATGCGGGCGCTCCTGGTTGTAGCGCTCGACGAAGGCATCGAAGCGCGCCTGTTGCTGCAGCACGTTGGCCTCGGCCGGCCGCGTGGCCTCTCGCTTCAGCGTGAGATGCATCCGCTCGTGCCGGCCGTTCTGTTGGGGGTGGCCCGGTTGGATGCGCTCGATCCGAATGCCCAGCCGCAGCCACCACACCGCCAGTTTGCTCAGCCCGTACAGCGCGTGGCGCGACGCAAACGGCACCCCGTTGTCGGTGCGAATCGCGTGCGGCAGCCCGAATTCTTGGAACGTCCGCTCGAAGACGGTAAACGCGAATTGCTCCTGCGTCGTCGACAGGGCTTCGCAGCTCAACAGGTAGCGGCTCGCGAAGTCGGTGATGGTGAGCGGATAGCAGTAGCGCCGATTGCCCAGCAGGAATTCGCCTTTGTAATCGGCACACCACAGGGCATTCGGCTCCGCCGGGTGCGACAGGGCCGTGCCGGAGGCCGCGGGCCGGTGCCGGCGGCGGCGCTTGACCAGGCCGTGGCGGTCGAGCACCGCGTGGACCGTGCTGATCGCCGGGAGGTGTACGCCCAGGGCCTGCTGCCGCAGCTTCTCCCGGATCTTCGGCGCGCCCCAGCCCGGATACTCGCGCTTCAACCGGACGATCGTGGCCTCGAGTGGCGCCGGGAGCCGATTCGCCTGGCGATACGGCCGGCGACTGCGATCGGTAAACGCCCCGAGCCCGCAGTCTTTGTAGCGCTCGAAGATCTTGTAGCCGGTCTTGCGGGAAATGCCGAAGGCGGCGCACAGGGGCGCCATCTTCTCGCCCTCGAGCAGGCGGGCGACAAACCGCACGCGCTCGTCCATGACGTGACACTCCTTCCAAGGCATGCCCCCCTCCTGTGAAGGGGGCCAAAAGTGTCACCCATGTGCCCGGAATACCGTGTTACCTATCTTTCAGGAAGGACAGTGCCCGGTATCCGGTGTCCGGAGTTCGGGGCCCGAGGTCGTTGGATGGTGCCGGACACCAGACACCGGACACCGGTCTCTCACGCGCCAGTAGCTCAGTTGGATAGAGCGTCGGCCTCCGGAGCCGAAGGTCGTGGGTTCGAATCCCGCCTGGCGCATTTCACGCATGCGTTTGACCGCCTGGGTTCTCGTGGGGGTCCTGCCGCTGGCACTCACGGCGAGCCCCCCTACGCCGCGCAGCGCGCGTCGCCCAGGCCCCCGCCCAGGCCCCCTCCCCGACATCGAGTGGCACCCCGCACCACCGCCCCAGGGCTCGCTCGTTGTGCTCAGCGTGAAGTCCGGGACGATCCCCGCGCTACCGGTGACCGGAACCCTCGCCGATGAACCGCTGCACTTCGAATCGCATGCGGACAGCGTGGCGATCGCCCTGGGGGCGGTGCCGCTCTCCGCGGCGGACACGGTCGTTGCCCACGTGGTGCTCGGCGCGGCCGACACCTTCAGCGTGAGCATCCCAGTGGCTCAACGTCAGGTGGATCGAGAGGCGCTGCGCACTGCGCCGCGGTTCACGCGACGCCCCGACGCTGCCCTGGCCCGGCGCATCGCGCGCGAACGCGCGCGCATCGCCGACGCACTCGCGGAAACCCACACCCGGCCGCGGCTCTGGTCCGAGCCGTTCCTGCGCCCGCGCGCCAGCGCCATCCGGAGCGAGTTCGGGCTGGAACGGGAGTTCAACGGGGTTGTGGAGAGCCGACACCTGGGCGTCGACTTCGCCGGGCGGCGCGGCGACCCCGTACACGCCGCGAACCGCGGCGTGGTCACGCTGGTCGCCCCTCTCTTCTACTCGGGTCGCACGATCTTCATCGACCACGGCGCGGGTTTGGTGACAGGCTACCTGCATCTCGACCGGGCGCTCGTCGCGCCGGGCGACACCGTGGCGCGCGGCCAGCTGATCGGTCGCGTCGGCGCCACCGGACGCGTCACGGGCCCCCACCTACATTGGCTGGCGCACTACGGCCGGATTCTGATCGACCCGCTGGACCTCGTGACGCTTGATCTGACACCCTACACGGGCGAACCGGCGCGAGCACGACCCTAGACTCGCAATCTCCCCCGACGTAGCGACACCGCGCCGAGCATCAGTGAGCCCGCCAGGACGAAGAAGAGCCCAGGCCCGAGTCGTGGCACGAGCATCTGGTTCGCGCGCAGCTCATGGTAGGTGACGAAGAGCTGCGCCGTGAGCCAGGTCGTGAAGAGGAGCAGCACCAATCCGAACACTGCCAACGCGTACCGCAAGCCCGGTGTGGGCCGTCGCCAGTGGCGCACGCCCGCCAACACGCAACCGATCCCTCCCGCAACAAGCAGACGGCCGTACAGCCCCATCACCCCGCGCATCGCGTGGAGGCCCGCGTACAGTGAAAGCCACGGCAGGAACGCCCCGATGGCAATCAGGACGCCACTCGCGACAGCGACCGACGCGACGAGGCGTTCCCCCCTGAGCGGTAAGGACACGGCCACCCTAGGGATTTCCGGTGCCCGGCCGCACGTCGAAGAAGAGATAGACGTTTGTCAGGATCTCGCCGGTGATCTTCGCGCCTGTTGGATCGGCGGCCTGCAGGGCACGGACGGTGGACAGACTCTTTCCGGCGACAATCGCATCCCACGTCGCAGGATCCTTCACGCCGATGACATGGAGCTCCCACCAGTTCCCTTCCACCTCATCCACGATGTGACTGTGGGCCGGTAGGGGCGCGTTTTCGGTGCCCGGGCCGAAGACCCGCGAGACGTCGATCGTGGACGGATGGTTGATGCAGTGGCCCACGATCGGGCACTGCAACGTGGCATCGGCCGGCCGGAAACCGATCGGCGTCATGACGAACAGGATCGGGATGTGCCCGGGTCGCGGGTCGACTGTGCCGTCAGACCCGACCTCACACTCCGTGGTCGAGCCCACCGGATTGCCATCCGCGACGGGCGTGCGACAGAAGAAGGGCTTGTGGTAGAAGAACTGAACCGTTTTCCCCTGCAACCAGCCTGCGGTGAACCCAAAGTCGGCGCCGTCCACCGCGTTCTGAGTCTGCTGGAACGAGGGCGACGCGTTTCCACGGGGCGAGATGGGCGACTCTCGATCCATGCACGCCGTAACGGCCAGCGTCGCGAGCGCCAGCCACGCGGTGCGAACACCATTGATCACGCGCATGACGACCTCCTCTCGTTGCCTACAGGGACTTCAGGTACTCGACAAGATCGGCCTTCTGCTGCGGCGAGAGCGCCAGCCCGAAGACCTGATCGTAGTGCTCGACCACGTCCCGGAGCGTCGCCGCGCTCCCGTCGTGGAAATAGGGCGGGTGCTGCCACAGCGCCCGGAGTGGCGTGGTCCGATACTTGTGGTTCTTGAGACGGCTGGCCCGCACCGGATCCATGCCCGTTTCGGTCGGATCGTGGAGGATGCCGAGATTGACATCCGTGAACGCCATCGTGGGAAGGTGGCAGCTAGCGCAGCGTGCCGTGCCGTTGAACAAGGCCTTGCCGCGGTCGGCGGCCACCGGATCAAAGCTTCCTCCCGGCGGCGGTGGCGTATTCAGGCTGAACTGATAGGCCCGGAGCACGGGCAGCACGGGGGTGACGCGATCGGGCCGCTGCTCGATGTCGATCCCCAGAACGGGATCGACGAACGAGCCGTGTCCGTGCATCTGGGTGACGGCGACGTAGTCGTTCCAATAGCTGACCGGGCCTTCCCCGGTGTACGTCTCGAGCGCGACGCCGTGGAGGCCGAACGCCGGCGGGATCACGACGGGATTGTTGATGCCATCGCGGTTAAACTCCGCATCGTACTTGCCGGGCCCCCACGAGTTGAATACGGCTTTGACCGCGGCGGGGAGCACGGGCGAGAGCGCGACGATCGCCCCGACGTTGAGGTCACGGTTCGGCCAGCCGTCCAGGCGACGGCCGACGCCCGGCGCCACCGTGTTGTCCACGGTCGAATGACACAGGGCACAGGTGATGCCGAGGCGCTTGATATGCCGGTCCGCCGTGACGTCGGCTTCGACGCCGACCACGGCATCCCGCCGGAGCAGCTCGACGGTGGTCGCGGGACTGGTGAGATCGGCACTGGCGAGAAATCCCGGCGGGAGCCGCTCGGCGTCGACCTTCAGCCCTACTGCAAGTGCGGTGGCCGGTGCCACGGCGGCCTCGACGACCTGGTTCAGGTGGAGCGTGTCGGTCCAGAAGGGCTCGTCGCCGAACGTCCAGTGCCGGAAGATGTACCGGCCCTCGGCGGGAACGTTGATCGGCGGCCCGGCGAGCAAGTTGTCGGGTCGCGGGGCGGTGCTCGCCGGAGCGGTGGAGCTGCGCTGGTCGGTGCAGGCGACTAGGATCGGGACCAAGGAGACAACGCAGACCCTCGCCAGCGAAGCGCGTCGCTTCGCGCGAGGTGAGAGGAACGCCAGGCGCATGACGACCTCCTTGCGGGGGAGGAACGCAAACTCTATAACATATGGACGTACGTTGTACACCAGGTGGTTCTAACCGGCATGTTCATTTCGGCACCATCCCACCCTGGCGGAGGTCAGAATTCCATGAAGGTCACGTCGCTGACTCGCTTCCTCGTCATCCCGGCGATCCCCCTGGCCGGGGCGCTCGCCGTCGCCTGCGGCAGCGGCACGATGCGCCGCCCGCCCTGACCATCCAGAAGGCAGCCTCCGCAAGCGGCGACGGCCAAACGGATACCGTCATGAGCACACTCCCGAATCCGCTGCGCGCGGTGGTGACCCTTGGCGCGACCGCGCAGCCGGGGGACACCGTGACCTGGGCGACCGGGGCCTCAGGCGCCTCGGTGACCCCCCTCAAGTCGGTCACCGACGCCAACGGCGTGGCGACGACGATGTGGCGCCTGGGCCACACGGCGGGCACGCAGACTGCCACGGCGACGCTCAGCGGCGCCACCGGCTCGCTCCTGACGTTCACCGCGGTCGCTACGCCCGGGGTCGCGACGCAGATCATCCAGCCGACCGGCGACCGTCAGGCCTGGATGGTCGGCACCGTCCTCCCGAAGCCACTCACCGTGACGGTGGCCGATCAATACGGAAACGGCGTGTCCGGACTCGCGATCGCCTGGCAGGTGACGAGCGGCTCCGCCACCGTCAGTCCCGCAAATGCCCCAAGCGGCACGGGTGGCGTGGCGCAAACGACGGTGACGCTCGGCAACACCCCAGGTCCCATCACGATCACTGCGACGAACGCCACCCTCGCCGGATCGCCGCAGTCGTTCAGTGCCACGGCTCAGCCGATCCCGACAAGCGCGTCCGTGACCGTAGGTGCCGGTATTGTCTTCACCAGCGATCGTAACAGTTCCAATAATCCGGCCGTGGATACAATCGCAGCCGGTGGAACCGTGACGTGGACCTGGGCGGGTGGCTCGCACAGTGTCCAGTCCAGCGGGCCGCCGAGCTTCACGAGTAGTGCGGTTCAGTCGACCGGCAGCTACTCCTTTACCTTCACCGTGGCCGGCACATACCATTACGATTGCGCCGTGCACGGGGCGTCGATGAGCGGGACCGTCGTCGTGCGATGAGGCGGTTCGAGAGAGTCGAGAAGTTTTTTGGGGGGGGGGAGAGGCTAGCGGGTCCGGCGGCGAGTGGCTCTGAGGACCGCGCAACATGATCCCGGCTCGGGGTGGAGCTCGGCCTGGACCGCGCGCACGCCCAGGCCCGCCAGCAACCCTCGCAACAGTGCGAGGTTCGTTCCACACACCAGCGGCCGGCATTCGTTGGCCAGCGCGTCAAACGGGCAATTGCGCAGGCGGATCTCGCCGTTGCGAGCTAAGGGCTCGTAACCCCATTCCGCGAGCACCGCGGTAAGGCGGGCGAGCAGGCGCGTCGCCGTTGGCCGCGTGGCGGCGTGGAGTCTCCGCGCGGCAGCCCCCAGCCGACGACCCGTGTCCCGAGCCACCCGCTCCAAGTCCCGTGGCACCACGGAGGATGCGGCGAGTGCTCGCGCGAACACACGACCCATCAGCTCGTAGCGACGTGGGGGCAATGCGAGGGTCAACTGGCCATCGGAGCGGCGGTACAGCTTTGCGGGTCGGCCCGCGCCGGGCCCCTGGCGACCGGTCAGACGCCGGAACGACGTCGCGAGGAGCCCCCGCTCGACGAGCTTGTCGAGGTGGAAAGCCGCAAGGGCACGCGAGATGCCCACAGCCCGGGCCGCCTCGTCGCGCCCCACGTCGCCACGCTGCCGCACGACGTAGCGATAAAGGCACCTCCGGACGGGTTCATCGAGGGAGGCGATTGCCGCGATTTGATGCTCCAACTCGCTAACGCCCATGCTGCAATCTAAGAGGACCTGGTGGGCTGCGCGCGGCAGCCCGGGCATAGCGGTCGCGGCCATCTGTCGCTTATTTATAGTCTAGAAGAATCCAGCCTCCAACCAGTGCCAAAACGCTTTTGGGCCCGATTGCGAGTCGACCTCGACGCCCCCCTCCGGCGCGGGGCCTGGTACGGAGTACGCCGGTTGCGCCCGCCAGAGGCCGTGGTAGACGTGAGCGGTGAGCACGTGCGGGTGCCGCGGTCGGCGCTCGAGATCTCGAGCGCGCCACCGCACCGCTGGTCCGTGGTCTCTCGTCCCAAGAACCCGGCGCGGTTTCCCGGAGTCACTGAGTACGCCGTGTGCCCCAGCTGTCGCGAGCGCGTGCCGCTCACGGAACGGCTCGAGCTGATGGAGTGCCGCCGGTGCCGCGCGATCGCCGAGGTCGCGTGGGACGAGCCGTGCTTTACAGATGGCTAGCGCCGTTCCAACTCAGATCGACCGTCGACTCTACTGAGCAACACGTACGTGTAGTGCACCAAACAAGTTGGAACGGCACTAGCTAAAACGCGAGCCCCAGGCCGAGTCGCGCGGCGGTTCCCTGAATGGGCACATCGATTTCCCCGGTGCCTCCAGGGTTCGTCTTGCGATTGACCCGCTGGAACGAGTAGCCCGCCGTCCCGTGCAGCTGGCCCGCCAGGCGCACGTCGAGCCCCAGTCCGAGATCGAGCGAGAACGACGCACTCCCGCCACCCGAGAATTTGGGCGCGGCGAGGTAGTTCGCGCGGAACAGGACGCTGGCTCCCGGCCCGAGCTCGTAGGTTGAGCGGGCACCCACCCGCACTGCGCCGAGCGACTGCGCGTTGAACTCGGGATCGGCAGTGCGGTGGATGATCCCGACCTCGAGGCTCGCGTAATCGGCCACATCGTAGTCGAGCCACGCGTCCACCTCGGTCGCCTTGAAGCCGTTCGTCGTGGTGCTGCCGCTCTGGGGGTCGAGCGAGACGCGCAGTACGATCGCCTCGGCCGAGAGCTTGTGGTAGCGCGCCTTCAGCGCTCCCCCGAACCCGCTCCCCTGGTAGCTGAGCCCCGACGCCACCTCCCGATAGCTCGCGAGCACGAACTGCGGACTGACCGTCACCTGCTGGCTCGTCGCCGCAAGCGGCACGAGCGCCAGGAGCCCCAGGCCGGCCATCCAGCGACTCATCGGGGCGCTCCCGCGGCCGGCTTGAGCGACGGCTCGACGGTAATCTGGACCTGCTGGCGCCGGGCGATGTTTTCCTTCGCGATGTCCTGGTTGCGGCGGGCGAGCTGGTCACGCAGCAGCCGATTGTACAGAATGTTCGCCGCTGCGGGCCGGGGTGCGGGCTTGCGCAGCGTCATCACGAAGCCGGTGATGAGGGCGGCGCTCCCCACCACCGCGATCTCGCGCTTGGAGCCCGACCCCAGGCTCGAGCTCTCGAGTCCCACGGTGCCGATCAGAGCGGCGCCCGTATAAAGGAAAGCGAGCCCGAGCGGTCTCCACGTCTGGGGCGGGAACTCCGTCTCCGGGAGATACTGGTAGCCGGGGAGGCTGGTGAGGTACGGTAACGTGTCCACCCTGCCGTGGATCACGCGGATCGGCTGCGACGCCGAGAAGGTATTCTGACCCAGTCGCGCGTCGACGACGACCGTGTAGTTCCCCGCCGGCACGGGGTCGCCGCTCGACAGCCTAGCGGGCCAACTCAGGTTCACCTGGCCGTTCCACGCTCCCGAGTCGATCACGAAGCTGCCGCCGCCGGCAGTCCCGATCGCCCGCGCGACCACGCGGGCGGGCTGCGTGACGGTGAAGCGGATCGGGGCGGCCCCCCGCCCCGCGATGAAGCTCACGCTGTCCAGGCGCAGCTGTCGCACCAGCAGCACTTGACGCAGTGCCACGTCAAAGGCGCTGTACGCTTTGGGCGACACTCGGTTCGGGTCGAGCTGCCGCTCGGGATCGATCAGCACCACCTGTTTGAACGCGTCCACCGCCTTGAGAATCGAGTCCATGGCACCATAGGTGAAGCCGAGCAGCTCGTAGGCGCGGGCCCGCTCGGGCCCACTCAGCCGCTCGCGCAGCGCGGCCCGCGCGAGGGAGAGGACGTTGCGATACTCGAGGTTGTCATAGGCTTGCTGCGCCTGGCGCAACGTTGCGTTCGGGACGGTCTGCGCGGCCCCAAGCGGGGAGACGGACGCGGCGAGACCCACGAGCACTGCAACGATGCGACGGCACCGGATCATGCGGCTCACTCCGGGAGCAAGGTGTAGCGCTTGCGAACGGTGTTGTTGGCGTCCACTTGTACGGTCTCGGTCACCGTCTTGAAGCCCGGGCGCTCGATGCGGATCGTGTGTCGCCCCGGCTTCACCGCGTATTCGATCAGCGGCGTCTGACCCGCGTCGACGCCGTCCACGTATACCTCGCCGAACGGATCAGCGGCGACGGTAAGCGAGGCTTGCGCCTCCACCGCCGGTGCCGGTGTTCGCTGAGCCGCTCGCCCGGTCGGACGCGGCCGGTGCCGCGGCGAGGAGGGGGAGGCCGGCTGCGTGGGAACCCGCACCGTGTCCTCGATGCGCACGGTGTCGACGGCGGGCGCAGGGAGCTGGGAGCGGGGGCCAGCCTCAGACGCTCCCGCTCCTTGCTCCCCGCTCCCGCTCCGACCCAGCGCCAGATACGCTCCGACTCCCGCCGCCACCACGACGAGGCCGATCACCACCGGGCCGCGCGAACGGCGCCGGGGGGGTTGAGGTCGCTTTCGCTCCTTCGGGGATGGCAGCGGTGTGGTGGGGGCACCAGTGATCTCGGTTGGCGCGTCGGCCGCGGCCCTGGGTCGGGGACGCGCCGCGCTCCGGCCTTTGCCGGGCGTGGCCACCGGTTGCTCCGGCCACACCGCGGTCGCGAACTCTTCCATGGTCTGGAAGCGCTGGTCGGGGTCCTTCGACAAGGCTCGCGAGATGGCCACCGTGAGGGCCCCGGGAATGCCGGGCCGCTTGATGCTCGCGAGCGGCGCCTCTTCGTAGATGTGCTTGTATATGATCGTGTGCACCGAGTCGCCGCTGAACGGCAGCTCGGCGGTGAGCATGCGGTAGCCGACCACGCCCAGCGAGTATTGGTCGGCACGGCCGTCCACCGGCGTGCCTTTCCCCTGCTCGGGCGCCATGTAATGCGGTGTCCCGATGATCATCCCGGTGGCCGTGAAGCCGGTCGCCGCCTGGAGCGCCTTCGAGATCCCGAAGTCGGTGAGCATGACGCGGCCGTCGTGGTCGAACATGATGTTCGCCGGCTTCACATCACGGTGCACCACGCCGCGCTGATGCGCATGCCCCAGCGCGCACGCCGCCTCCCACAAGATCCGCTGGATCTCGGGGACATCGAGCGGTTGCTTTTTCTCAAGCAGGTCCTCGAGCGACGTGCCCGAGATGTATTTCATCACGAAGTAGTTGAGCCCACCCTCGCTCTCGACGCGATAGATGGGAATGATGTTCGGATGGTCGAGCTTAGCGGCGGTCTTGGCCTCCTGCTGGAAGCGCCGCACCACCTGCTCATCCTGTACCACGTCCGGGGGCAACACCTTGATCGCGACCTCGCGCTCGAGCGTGAGATCGTGCGCCAGGAACACTGTGCCCATCCCACCCTTCCCCAAGAGACGCTCGATCCGATACTTCCCCTCGATGACGCGCTGCAGTCGCTCCCGCACGACGTCGACGCTGCTGGCGCTTGGCGCCGTCCCGCCACCCGACACGTCGGCCCCGCACGAAGAACAGAACTTACTGTTCTCCGGAATGGGCGTATGGCAGCGGAAGCACTCGAGCACGTCGTTCGGCATCAGTGGGGCTGGAGCTGGAGGAGCGACGAGCGCAGCGGCGACCGCGGTGGCCTGGAACGACCCGGGCGCATGGGGGCGGCGGAGGGGCGGGGCCGGGGGCGGGGGCGGGGGCGGACGATGAGTGCGGCGGCGGAACGTGGCGGCGGCGCGGGCCAGGGCGTGATGCAGGGGGCGGCGGGGGACGGGAGGGCCGCCGGTGCCGGTTGCACACACATCTCGTAATAGGTGCTCGCCCCCGCGAAGTCGAGCACGACCGCGTAATAGTCGGCACCCGGAGTGAGTGACGCGATCACGTCATGATCGACTCGCGCGGCTACGGCAGTATCGGTGACGACCACTGAGAGCACCGTATCCCCGGAAGCCGGGACTTTTATCACATAGAAGGTGAGGAATTTCGCGGTGTCGGGGTTCACGCCGGCAATCGCGTGCACTCGAAACTCGACGCCGAATGTCGGCGCGGGATTGGGCGCCGTGAAACGGATCCAGTCGATGTCGTGGGGGTTTTCGATCGCCAGGCTGTTGCGAAAGCCGGTCGTCCCCACAGGCTGTGCACCGCGGCTGTCCGCTGCGTTGCAGGAGTTGTCGTCCTCATGCGTATCGGCCGGCAGCTCCGCTTGAAAGCTGTCGACCACCACGAGGCCGTAGCGACCGGGCTGCGTGTAGACGGCGATCGCGTCCAGACTGTCTACCGTGAGGCCCTTGAAGGCAACGATCGTCGAGTCGCCGGTCAGCTCCGGTGGACTGAAGCCCAGGCCGTGGCAGGCGTGGGATCCCGGGCCGAACGTCCAGGAGTTGCGTCCGATGAAGTAGTTCTTGGCGCTGGTCGAGTACCCGAGCGAATCGGAGAGGAACGTTTGAAAGGTACCGGCGAGCGCCGGCGCCTCGAGGATGACCGTAACGTCATGCGGCGGCGCGAGGGTGAACCGAAACCAATCGGCCGACGATTTGACGCCGAACGGCAAGTCCTCGAACGCCAGCGCCGGATTCACGAACAAGAGGCTCGGAGCCTGCGTGGGGAATGGCCCCGGCCCAGTCAGGTTGATCCGGCGTGGGGTGGTGATGTTCGGGTAGTACAGGTCGTGCTCGATGACCTTTGTGGTGCTGTTATGCACGAAGCCGAACACGCCGTTGCCGTTGGTGATTCCGAGAAAGAAGAGCGAGTCGGTGACGGCCGGCGGCGGCACCCAGTACCGTGAACGTGCCGTGCCGTTGGGGTAGTTCGTCTTGGCGAACGGCACCTGAAACAAGACGGTGCCACCCAGCGACGCTTCAAAGATCGAGTCGACCCCAACGCCATAGATCGACAAACGCTCCCCGTACCTGACGGTGTCCGGGCTCACACTGTCGATTTCGAGCGCTGCCGCGACCCGCACGGTGTCGCGACCGGGGCGGGCCTGCTTGTCGAAGTTCGCGGCCGCCGCCGTGATCGTCACCGTCCCGGACTTGATGCCCACGATGCGGCCTTCGTTGTCCACGGACGCCGTCAACGGGTCGCTGCTCGACCAAACGAACTTCACGTTCGTGATCTGCTGCGAGTCCGTCGCGCTCACCACCTGCCAGGCGGTGGCCCGGCGGACGACGCTCGCCCCACGCAGCAGAATGTGGAGCGGCGTAATACTCACGTGCACGGATGAATCGTGCTCAGTGGGATAAACGCAAGTGGCGAGAGTTGCAGAACTGAACAGCGCCGCGAGGGCGGCACCGCGGCGGAGTCGCATCCCAATGTCCGGGCGGAGTCGGACCCAATCTATAAGAGCCGGTGCGGCCGGGCCACGACGACGCGGGTCACAAGCGTCCCCAGCGCTTGCCTGCCAGGCACTTAAGGCAGATTCTGCACGAACGGAATGGGCGGCGGGGGGAGGGGGCGCCGGGGCTTACAGCCGTCCCCGCCGTTTCAGCTCGAGGTACTTGGCCACGACGGCCCGCGCCGCCCGGTCGGGCGGCACGTCGAGCACCAGCACTCCGGCGCGCCGCATGTGCCCCAGCGCCTGGTCCCGCGCGGCCAGCAACTCCTCCGCCGCCGCCTTGCGAAACGCGTCGTGCGCTTCGACCGGGCGCAGCGCCGCCGCGCGCTCGAGCTCCGGGTTCTTGAGGGTCACGGCGAGCGGCAGATGGCGGGGGCGCAGCGACGCGACGTTCGCCACCAACGCCTCCGACGCGAACCGGTCGATCACGTCGGTGAACAGCACCGTGAGGGCACGCTTGCGATTGCGCGCCGCGAGGTAGCGGAACGCGCCGGGATAGTCGGGCTCCACCAGCGTCGGTTCCACTACCGCGAGCACGTCGAGCACGCGCTTCAACCCGAGCCGGCCCCGCTGGGGCAGGACGAAGTGCCGCACACCGTCGGCGAACGCCATGACGCCCACGTTGTCGTCGTGCTGCACCGCCGCGTAGGCGAGCTCGAGCGCCGCCTGGACGACGTAGTCGAGGCGGGACACGCCGGCGATGTCGGCCGTGAGCAGGCGGCCGGTGTCGAGCACCAGGAGCACCTGCTGGCGCCGCTCGGCCTCGTACTGGCGCGTGATCACCTTGCGGCGTCGCGCCGTCGCTTTCCAATCGATGTGCCGCAGGTCGTCCCCCGGCACCCACTCGCGCAGCGACTCGAACAGCCGCCCCTCACCGATCTGGCGGAGCGGAGTGATGCCCTGCTCGCGCCGGCGTTGGGCCTGCGCGACGGACGCTCGGAGCCGCACCGACACGAGGGGCGGATACACCGCCGCCTCCCAGGGCAGCTCCACCCGGACGCGCCGCAGACCCAGGCCGAGGGGACCCACCGAATCGACCACGAACGCGCCGGCCCGCTCGCGTCCCCGTCGCCGCGGCAGCACGGGCACGGTTTCGCGCGTCTCGCCGCGCGCCGGCAGGGCCACGTGTCTGGGCGGCTGCGTGCCGCCCAGCAGCTCGGGACGGGTCTCCCGCAGCCGCAGCCGCGCCCGGCGCCCCGCGGCGCTCACCCAGCGGTACGTCACTTCCGCCGCCCGCCCCACGGAGAACGCCGGTGGGGCTTCGCGGTACACGGTGAGCTGCGACGACCCCGGAACGGCGGCCCGGCTCGCGTCGATCCACACGACCGCGACCAGCACCAGGTCAGCGAGCAGCATGACGTCGAGCGTGCGCGGTACCCACAATCCCACCACCCCAAGCGCCGCGATCGCGCCGGCGATGGCCAGGCCGCGCCGTGTCCACAACATGCCGGCGTATGTCCCGACCACGAACCAGAGGGCCCAGAACGCCGACACCACGACGCAGGAGAGCAGCACGCCCATTGTCGTCACGCCGTCGGCACTTCGACGCGATCGAGGATCGCCTTGAGGGCGGCGTCTGGCGTGACGCCTTCGAGCTCGAGCTCGGGAGCGACGCTCACCCGGTGCCGCAACACGGCGGGGGCGAGCCGCTTCACGTCATCGGGGATGACGTAGTCCCGCTCGTCCACGAGCGCGGCGGCACGCGCCGCCTTCAGCAACGCGACGCCGGCGCGCGGACTGGCGCCGAGCGTCAACGAGGCGGCGTCGCGCGTGCCCCGCACCACCGCCGTGATATAGGCCGTGATCTGCGGCTCGACGCGCACGGCGTCCACGGCCCGCCGCAGTCCTTCGAGCCCCGCGGCATTGGTCACCGGCGTGACGCCGTACGTCGCCGGCCGGTCGGCCTCGAACCCCGCCACCGTACGCGCCAGGATTCCCTGTTCTTCGGTCGCCGCGGGATACCCGACCAGGACCTTCATCATGAAGCGGTCCAGCTCGGCCTCGGGCAGCGGGTAGGTCCCCTCGAACTCCACCGGATTCTGGGTTGCGAACACGGTGAACGTAGCCGACAGCGGATGTCCGAGGCCGTCCACCGTGACGGTGCGTTCCTGCATCGCCTCGAGGAGCGCCGCCTGCGTCTTCGCCGGCGCCCGGTTGATCTCGTCCGCCAGCAGCAGGTCAGTGAAGATCGGCCCGGGGCGAAAGGTGAACTCATGCGACCCGGTGAGCAGGCTCACGCCCGTGATGTCGGCGGGCATCAAGTCCGGCGTGAATTGAATGCGCTGAAACTTGACGTCGAGCGCGAGCGAGAGCGTGCGCACCAGCAGCGTCTTGGCCGTGCCGGGCACCCCCTCGAGCAGCACGTGACCACGCGCGAGCAGGCAGATCAGCGCCTCCCGCGTAGCCGCTTCCTGACCGAGAATCACCCGTTGCAGGGCCTCTAGGATTCGACGGGCGTCTTCGCCGGGCGAAGCTCCAGCCACACGTCCTCCACGGCTTGGGCGGCCGCGAGCGCACGCTCCGAACCGCCGGGTTGATTCAGGATCCGCTGCAGCCGCCGCACCGCGTTCCGACCGGCGGCCGTGGGCAAAGCGAGCTCCAGCGTGGCGAGCCAGGAGCGCTGCTCCGCGGGAGACAGGACCCCGGCGCGACCCATCCGCCGCCGCAGACTCGACACGGTCAGGGTAACCGCCGTATCCACACCGGCCGCGCCTTCGAGCCCGGCCGCGAGCGCCTCCAGGTGCTCGAGGGGTGAGCGGCGCCTGCGATCGATGACGGAGCGCGCCGGTCCGAACCGTACTCCCGCCATCGCGATCGCGATGAGCAGCATGGCGATGAACTGCAGCACCGCCCACCCGATCGGCGTCCGCCGGAGCCAACCCCACACCGCCCCCCCGAGCGTGCGCCCGCGGCCGAATCCCTGGTGGTATTCGTCCCACACCACGGCGCCTCGATGGGAGGGGGGGGGGACCAGGAGCGGCGTGACGAATTCGGGCACGTCGGTATCCCGCCAGGTGCGATTCCGGAAGTATCCCACGTCGGCCACGAGTGTCACGCTTCCGCCACCGGGGTACCAGAGCCGCAACGCCGCGGGGCGGCCGTCCAGCAGCCGCAGCAGCGTGTCCTGCCGCATGGGGACCAGGGTATCGCAGTGATCCTCTTCGACCTCACCCCCGCGTACGCGGCGGCGGGACTCCTGCACCGGGTTCGGGGGCTTGAGGTAATTCCGCACTGCGGGAAGGGCGAGGTCCGGCTCGGGAGGCACCACGGCGAAGCTGTCACCGCGTACGAAGTCATAGCGGTACGCGGTGCGCCACCCGACGCAGCGTGTGATCCCGCCGCCCGCGCTGGCCGCGACGACAGCCCCGCCCTCCTGGACGAACCGCGCCACCTGGGCCAGCTCGGCCCCCGTCAGCGCGAAGGGCGGATCGAGCACCGCCAGCACCGCGGGACGGGGTGGGCGTGGGGGGCGCGTGGGACGGGTGGGACGCGTGGGACGCGACGAATCGCTGGCGAGATCGAAGAGCGGCGTGCGCCGCCGCTCGACCGGCACGCCCAAGCGGGTGAGCACATCGTACAAGGCCCGGCTGCCCTCGGGTCCGGCGAGCAGCGTCGATGCGCGGAAGTCGAAGTCGGCCCCCTCCCCGGGGCCGGCGCCGCGCCGCCCGGCCCAGATCGCGAGGCCGAGCGCGAGGCTGAGCGTCAGCAGCAACGCGACCTCAACCCGCCGCGACATGCTGGAACACCAGGTCGGCCTGCGCCGCGAAGTCGCGGTAGGCCTGTTCGTCGCACGGAGCCGCGGCGAACAGGTGCCGGTACAAGCGGGCCACGAGCTGACCCAAGGAGTCCCGGCCCTCCGGGTCCAGCCGCGCCTCGCGCACGTACTCCGCCGGTGTCTTGGACGGGTGGAACGTCAAGGCCTCGCGCCGCTCGAGGTCCAACAGCAACGCGACGAAGCGGTGTGCCGACGCCTCCGCGTAGCAACCGGCCCGGGCGAGCTCGTCCGCGCGCTCGCGGTGCGCCCGCGCGTCCTCCAACCGCAGGCCTGGCGTCCCCGGCACGAGTCCCGGCGTCTGCGCCGTGGGCCGCGTGATGCGCCACACCACGTAGCCCATGTGCACGAGCGTCACCAGCAGGGCCACGACCAGCACCACCTCCAGCGCTTTGAACGCCGTCGGATGACTGGTCTCGGCGCGCCCCAGCCAGTCGATGAAGCGGGCGATTTGCTCGACCAGCCACTGGAGCGGGCTCTTGCCCGTAGCCCAGCGATACTCGGGCCGCGCGAACACCTCGGTCACCGCACGGCGCAGGGAATCCGGAGCCACGACCGCCCCCTGCGCCGCGAGTATAGGAGCAGGAATCAGCCTATCCCCAGCTGGCGGCTCAGCACCTGTAGGTCGAACGCTTCGCGCCGCACGCGCAGGTCGTAGTACATCAGGGTCCACACCGCCGCGAGGGCCGGCGTCAAGAGCACCGGCACCAGCATCGCGAGCGCGGCTAAACCGATCGAGACACCGGGAAGGGAGCCGCGCGCGGCGGCCGAGAGGGCCTGCAATACCCAGCTCGGCAGCGCATTGAACAAGAGGACGGCCACGATAGCGAGCCCGAACACCTTGCCCTTGACGTTTCGCGTGAGATCCCAGGAGCGACCGAACGCGTCGAACGCGCTCGTGAGATCCTCCAATACCAGAACCGGGGTCGTGACCCCGTAGCCGCACAGAATCCATACCACCAGCCAGACGCAGGCGAAGCCCGCCGCTACGAGCAGCAGCACGCCACCGACGCCGGCGCCGCGCAAGAACACCCCAGCCACCGCCATAACGATGCCGAGTCCGACCATCACCAGGAACACGATGATCCCTTTGCCGAGGCCGACCACCACCAGCCCCCAGAGCTTCGCCAGCCCGAGCGACAACGCGTCCGCGAGCTGCGGCGGACGGCCGAGGTAAGAGTCCGAGATGATGCGGACGGTGCCGGCGGTGAGCACCAGGCTCGCCAGATAGTACAGGATCCCGATAGGCAAAATGAGAAGCAACGCTCCCAGGTTGGGAGGCTGGGTCAGCGCGCCCGCGGTCGGCACCAGGGAGCCCAGCCACCGGGCGGCAAGGTACGCGAGGAGCAGCACCGGCCCCGCGAGCACAATCACTGCGAGCTTCAGGAACAGCCCGAAGTGCCGTCGATAAATCACCAGCGCGCCGTCGAGGATCTCGCCGAAATTCAGGGGTCGGATGTCGGGCATGGACCACTCGCTCCAGGTGACTGGTCGCGATAAGATGTTGAGGTGAACGCCCCCGCGCGAGAGCCATCCGCGCCCGCAGCGACGCTGCGGCAGGAGTTCGGGATCGAGACCCCGGAACACGTCGCGCTGCACCTGGAGCTCGCCGGCCTGGGGTCGCGCTCCGCCGCGGCGCTCGTCGACACGGTGGTGGCGAGCCTGGGCCTGGTCCTCCTGATCTGGCTGATGAGCCTGGTCGGCTTGACCGACTCGAACGGGATGCTGGTCGGCTGGCTGCTGGCGCTGGTCGTTCTGGTGTTCGGCTTCGCCTTTCTCGGCTACTTCGTGCTCTTCGAAGCGCTCAACGGCGGCCGGACCCCGGGCAAACAGGTGCTCGGGATACGCGTGGTCATGGAGACCGGGCATGCCGTGACGACGACGGCCGCGGTGGTACGCGGTTTGTTTCGCCTCCTCGATTGCTACTTTCCGCTGCTGCCGTTCCTCCCAGGGCTCGTTATGATCTTCCTGCACCGGCGCAACCAGCGCTTCGGCGACCTCGTGGCCGGGACGATCGTCGTGCGCGACCGCCCGATGGATTGGGCCCTGGCGCCGGCGTCCTCTTCCCCCACCGGCGACGAGGCGGTCGAGACGGGCCCGCCGGAGCTCGAGGACGACGAGTTCCGGCTGTTGGACCAGTACCTCGCCCGCGCCGCCGACCTGGAGCCCGCCGTCCAGACGCGACTCGCCACCGAGCTGGCGCGCCGCTTCCAAGACCGCGTTCCGCGCCGCACCGCGGATGCCGACGCCTACCTCGCGGAACTGCACGCCGAGGAGCAGCGCAAGCGACGCAGCCGGTTCGCCACGCGGGCCCGCGCCGATGTGGCGGGACGCACCACCGTCACCGCGGAGCGGTTCGTCGCGCGCAAGCGTGAGACGTGGGAGGCGTTCCACACCCTCGCCACGCAAGTCGAGCGCTCGGGAGTGAGCCGCCTCGCGTCGCAGGACATCCCCGCGTTCGCGGCCCGGTACCGCGAGGTGGCGGCGGACTTGGCCCGAGCGCGGACCTACGGGGTCGACCCGCGGGTGGTGGAGTACCTCGAGCGGGTGGTGAGCGCCGGGCACAACGCGCTGTACCGCGCGCGCGGGCGCCGACCGGCGCCGTTGTTCCGCTACCTGGTGCGGGATTTCCCCGCGGCGGTCGTACAGTCCTGGCCCTACGTCGCGGCTGCGTTCCTGCTGTTCACCGCTCCGGCGGCGGTGGGATACGGGCTCATCCGCAGCCACCCGGAACTCCAGGACGAGCTCGTGTCGCCCGTGATGGTGAGCCGGGCGCGCGAGGCGGCGGCGAACCAGGCGCGGGGCGTCGGATACGCCGAATCGCCGAAGGAGCAGCTACCGGTCATCGCCTCGGCGATCATCAGCAACAATATCCGGATTGGGTTCTGGGCCTTCGTGGGTGGATTCCTGGCCGGCCTCCCGACCGTCCTGGTGCTCGTCTTCAACGGTCTCAGCCTCGGCACGGGCTTCGGCGTGTTCGTCAACTACCACGCTGGCGGGTACCTCGCGACCTTCGTGGCGGGCCATGGGGTGCTCGAGCTCACCGCGATCTTCATCGCGGGCGGCGCGGGGTTTCGTCTGGGGGGTGCGTTGCTCATGCCGGGCGACCGGACGCGACGGGATGCCCTCGTGGTCGAGGGCCGGATCGCCGCACGTATGATCGGCGCGGTAGTGACCCTGCTGGCGATCGCGGGGACGATCGAGGGGCTGCTGTCGGCGAGCGACGCGCCCGCGGGCTACAAGTACCTCACCAGCGCCCTGTCGGTCGTCTTCTTACTCATCTACGGGGCGAGTGGCTGGGCGTACTGGAAGCGCTCAGCCCTTGCGGCCACGAGCGGCTAGGGAATCTGCACAAGTCGCGTGGTGCTGGGGCGGGACGCTAGGCGGCTACACGCGAGGGCGCACCGAAACATGCGACGCGGCACTGTGCAGGTCTGGCCAGCCTTCGGCTTTTGAGTTCCGCCTTTGACGTGCCCTCGCGTGTAAAGCGCCCGAGCGTCCCACCCCAGCACCACGTTTCCCTTGTGCAGAGAATCCCTAGGGGTGCAAGTCATGGGGGTCCTTTAGGAGATCCCCAGCTGCCCGCTCAACACCTCCAGATCGAAGCCTTCCTTGCGGACCCGCAGGTCGTAGTAGAACAGCGTGAACACGCAAGAGATCAGCGGATACACGAGCATGCTGACGAGCGCGAGGAGCACCTTGACGAGCGCCTCGAGCCACTTCGCGCCCTCGCCGGCGGCCTCCGCGACCAGCCCAGCAAGAATACTCACGGCCGCGACCACCACCAGGAGGAGGGCGAACGATACCACCCACAGGACAAAGGCCTTGCCCTTGAACCCCTTCGTGAGCTCCCAGGAGCGACGCAGCGCATCGCTCGACGACGGGGGCGCTTCGAGCGCCGCCACCTGCCCGGTCACCGAATAGCCGCAGAACACCACGATCCCGGGAATCACCAGCGCGAGGGTCGCCAGTATCACCACGAGGCCGCTCATAAACGTGGCGCCAAAAACGGCGCCCAGCCGCTCGCCGGCGTAGTGAAGCGAGTCGTCCAGCCGCGGCACCCTGCCGAGGTAGGCCTGCGAGACGGCTCGTACGGTGGCACCAACGACGAGCAGAGTTCCGACCGCGTTCAGCAGTCGCTCAAGCAGCCCGAGCCCGGGGTGAGAAGCGCTCCCACCGGAGAGATCGATATAGACGTCGATGGCCGTGGGCAGACCCTCGCACACGACCGCGATTCCGAACAGCAGCGCGAAATAGCGCCGTAACAGCACGAGCGCGCCATCGAGGATCTCACCCGTCGACAGGGGTCGCAGCTCGAGGGTCGTCATGGCGGGAGGGAGGAGGGGTGCCGTCCGCGGGGGAAGCGGTGTCGCTGGCGCGAGCGGAAGCGTAATCCGCCATTCGTCGACCGTGCCCTCATCGGACGCCACCAAAGGGCGGGCGCGCAATACCGCGCCCTGTGGTGCCGGCTCACCGCTTCACTGGCCCAGGGCTTCCAGGATGCCCCGCATCTTGCGCGAGAGCGACTCGATCTGCTTCAGGCTCGCGACTGTCTCGCCGTCGTAGTTGTCCGCGTTGAGCAGCAGGATCTGGGTTTCGGCGAGAATCGCGGCCAGTGGGTTCGACAGGTCGTGCCGGAGCTTCCGGATCGGGTCCGGCGGGGGTTCTACCACCTAATGCCGTTCCAACTTGATCGGGCTAGAAGCAGGCTGGCGCCACATCGCGTCCGTGCGCTGCCGTACTGAACAAGTATTCGGCACACCACTTTGGAACGCCACTAGAGCAGCGAGCGATACAGGTCGCGGAGATGATGATCCCGCAGGTCCCGAACCGCCTGCCATAGGTCCGGCTCCGACGTAGCGCAGAAGATCTCGGCGGTGGCGCGCTCCGCCTCCGTGTCGGGCGCACCGAACAGCACGCGTCCCCGCCAGACGCCGTCCTCGGAGCGCCGTACCTGGAGACGAATGGGGATGAGTTGTCCGTCGAATCGTATGGGGGGGAGGTCGTGGACGACCGCTTCGCTCGAATCAGACGCGTTGTATCGGGCCGGTTGTCCGGGCATGCGAGCCTAGGGCTGGTTTGGGCAAAGATATAAGATGGGCCGACTTACGCAATAGAATAGGGACTCGGGGCTCGGGAGTCGGGACTCGAGAGTACACGCCCTAACCCCGAATCTCGAACCCCGAGCTCCTAGATCCTGAACGGCACCGGTGCAAACGTGATGAGGAAGAGGACGAGCGCCACCCACGCGAGCGCGCGCCGCGTGCGGGGCAGCGGCCGCTGTGCGTCGAGCACGGCGGGATGGCCGAGGCGGCCGCGCGACAGCAGCAGCACCAGGAATCCCCACAAAAACCACCCCTTCCACAGGGCGCCGAGCACCACGATCAACGCCCAGAACGCGAGGGCGACGCGCTGGTGCCAGCCTGGCAGCGCCGCATACAGAATGTGTCCGCCGTCGAGTTGGGAGATTGGGAGCAGGTTGTACATCGTCACGATGATCCCCAGCCATCCCGCGAATCCCATCGGGTCGAGCAGGACCGCGGGGGCGTCGCCGTGAATCAGATGCCGCAGCCCTAACGTCAGAAGCGAGTCCCCAATGGGGTAGTAGGGCGCGTCGGTCCCCATTTTCACCAGCAAGCCGACGTCGGGGCCCGGCAACGGCTGACTCAATCGCAATCCGATCCAGAGGACGGGGAGCGCCACCAGGAGGCCGCCGATCGGGCCCGCGATCCCGACGTCCAATAGCTGCCTGCGATCCGACAGTATCGTGCGCAAGCGGATGAACGCCCCCATCGTGCCGATCGACCAGGGGACGAACGGGACCGGAATGAAGTACGGGGGCGACACGTCGAGCTGGTAGCGTCGCGCGGTCAGGTAGTGCCCGAACTCGTGGCACAGCAAGATCGCGAGCAACGGGAGCGAGAACCTGAACCCCGAGACCCAGGCGTGTACCACGCCCGGCGGCAACGGATACGTGCCGGTGATGAGCGCGAGAGGGTTGGGATCGAGCGGCATGCGGCCGTCGAACACCGCGCCGACGAACGTTGTGGTGAAGAGCGTCGCCAGAAAGAGCAGGACGTGCAGTACCCAGCGCTCGCGCCGCCGGGTGAGGGGGCGGGTGAGCACCAGATGCCGCCCGTCCGGCTCGTCGGACCAGTAGTAGCTGCCCGGCCATTGCTCGAGCTCTCGAGCGAGCCGGGGGGTAGGGCTGCGGTAGGCCGGATCTACAAGCGCGTCAACGACTTCCCGGTCCGGCAGCTGCGTCGTCCGCCATGCCAGCAGATATTCGCTTAGCGCCATGGCCTGCCCTTGACGCCGGGTCCCGACGTCCCTACTATAGCTCTCTCGCACTCCTTCGACTTCCCAGATTCCATTTTCAACGCGCTCACTCCCCCACCCCGGGGTTTCCCCCGCCGTAGAGCTACGAGGCAACGACACACGTGGATATCGCTGAACTGAAGAGGAAATCCGTCGCGGAACTACACGCGATGGCCGAAACCCTGAACATCACCAACTACTCAGGGCTTCGCAAGCAGGATCTGATCTTCCGCATCGAGCAATCGCTCCTTGACTCGGACACGGTGCTGCGAGGCGAGGGCGTTCTCGAGATCCTCCCCGAGGGTTACGGCTTTCTCCGCAGTCCCGACTGGAACTACCTGTACGGCCCCGACGACATCTACGTCTCGCCCAGCCAGATCAAGCGGTTCGACCTGCGCACGGGGGACACGATCATGGGGCAGGTGCGGCCCCCCAAGGAGGGCGAGCGCTACCTCGCGCTGCTGAAGGTCGAGGTGGTCAACGGGGATGAGCCCGAGAAAGCGAAGCACCGTGTCGCATTCGACAACCTGCGTCCCCGCTACCCGGAGCGGCGCATCAAGCTGGAACGCAAGGACGGCGACCTGTCGATGCGGGTGATGGACATCCTGAGCCCGATCGGGATGGGACAGCGGGGGCTCATCGTGTCGCCGCCGAAGGCCGGAAAAACGATCCTCATGCAGAAGCTCGCCAACTCCATCATCGAGAATCATCCCGACATCTACCTCATCGTGCTGCTGATCGACAAGCGGCCCGAAGAGGTGACGGACATGGAGGAGAACGTCAAGGGCCCAAACGTCGAGGTGATTTCGTCGACGTTCGACGAGCCCGCGGATCGGCACGTCCAGGTGGCCGACATGGTGATCGAGAAGGCGAAACGCCTCGTGGAACACGGCAAGGACGTGGTGATCCTGCTCGACTCGATTACACGCCTGGGGCGAGCGCACAACGTGGTGGTCCCGCACTCCGGCAAGATCCTCTCGGGAGGCGTTGACGCGAATGCGCTGCAAAAGCCGAAGCGCTTCTTCGGCGCGGCGCGCAACATCGAAGGTGGCGGGTCGCTCACCATCCTCGCGACCGCCCTCATCGACACCGGCTCCCGCATGGACGAGGTCATCTTCGAGGAATTCAAGGGCACTGGCAACTCCGAAGTGATCCTCGACCGCCGCATCGCCGAGCGACGGACCTTCCCAGCCATCGACGTCCAGCGCACCAGCACGCGCAAGGAAGAGCTCCTACTCGGCAAGGAGGAGCTCAACAAGGTCTACCTGTTGCGCAACTTCCTGGCCGACATGCCGCCCGTGGAGGCGGTCGAGTTCCTGCTGGAGCGACTCAAGCGGACCAAAACGAACACCGAGTTCTTCCAGACGATGGCGCAGGGATGACGGACGGTGGGCCGGGTGTTGGGGGTGGACTGGGGCGAGCGCCGCATCGGTGTCGCGCTCTCTGACGAATCCCAACTCCTCGCGCAGCCGCTCGTCACCCTCACCCGCCGCCCCGGGAAACGTTTCCCGATGGGTCGGTTGCTCAGCCTGCTCGAGCGGCACGCCGTGACGGGCGTGGTGGTCGGCCTGCCACTTGATCCGGAAGGGACCGAAAGCGAGGCGGCCGGCGCCGCGCGCGCACTGGCGGCCGAGATCGGCCGCCGCTGGGGGAAGCCGGTCGAGCTGTGGGACGAGCGTCTCACGACCGCGCGCGCGCTGCAAGCAGTGCGCGCCATGGGCGGGAGCACGCGGGGCCGCAAGGAGGACGTGGACGCCCTCGCGGCGACGCTGATGCTGCAGCACTATCTCGACGCAAGGCGCGGATCCGCTACGTGAGAACGCGGAAGTCGGAACGCGGAGCGCTAAACACTGCATGGAAGGTCGAGCGCCTGTTCCGCGTTCCGCGTTCCACGTTCCGCGTTTGGCTCCCGCTCATCCTCACCGCCTGCGGCGGCTCCGACGGCCCTCGGGTCACTGTAACCATCCCGCCCGGCGCCTCGCTCGATGCCGCCATCGATTCCCTCGCCACGAATCACGTGATCGGTCACGCCGGCGTGTTCCGGCTGTACGCCACCGTCCGGGGGCTCGGCAGCTCGCTCAAGAGCGGGGTCTACCTGCTGCGGCAGGACGAGTCCTGGTCCGACGTGGTCGCCGCGCTCGAGCGCGGTCGCGGCGTCGAGCAGCGCCTCACGGTACGGGAGGGGCTGCGACTCGTCGAGGTAGCCGAGCTCGCCGAGGAAAGATTGCGTATTCCGCGCGATTCGTTCATCGCCGCCGCGCAGGACCCCGAGCTGCTCGCCGGGCTGAGCCTCCCCGAGGGAACTCATAGCGCCGAGGGCTACCTGTTTCCCACCACGTACCTGCTGCCGCTCCACATCGGTGCGCGCGAGTTGGTGCGCGTGATGACCCACGAGTTCACGCTGCAATGGAGCCCCGAGTGGCAGGCTCGCCTCGATTCGCTGGAGCTGTCGAGGCACCAGTTGGTCACGCTGGCGTCCATCGTCGAGGCCGAGGTCCGCTACGACCCCGATCGGCCGTTCATCGCCGCGGTGTATCGCAACCGGCTGACGCGCGGCATGCGACTCGAGGCCGACCCCACGGTCAGCTACGCGTTCGGCCGCCGGTTAAAGCGCGTGTGGGAGAAGAATCTCGCGGTCCGGTCCGCCTACAACACCTATTTGCACGCGGGGCTGCCCCCGGGCCCCATCAGCCAGCCCGGGCGCGCCAGCTTGGCGGCGGCGCTCTACCCCGCCGACGTGCCATTCCTCTACTTCGTGGCGCAGCCGGACGGAAAGCACATCTTTTCCACGACCTTCGCGGAGCACGAGGCGGCGATCGCGCGTGTCAAGCAAATGCGGCGCGCAGAGCGCGGGCGGCGGCCGTCGGGTCGCTAAGTCCTCCTTCCCCCTCCCACACCGCCCCGATCACGGCGACTCCGGCCGCGCCGGCGCGCGCGATTTCCCCCGCATTGTTTGGGGTGATGCCGCCGATCCCGATGACCGGCGTTCCAGTTGGCGCGAGATGGGCGAGGCGCGCGAATCCCGCGGCGCCGAGCGGGGCACCGGCATCGGGCTTGTGGGCGGTGGGGAAGCAGGGACCCACGCTCCAGTAATCCGCCGGCCACGTCCGCCCCCGCTCCGCCTCCGCCGGGCTCCCGACCGACAGCCCCAACAGGAAGCCCGCCGGTAGGTGGGGTCGGAGCTGATCGAGCGGCGGGTCGTCGTGGCCGAGGTGGGCGCCCGCGGCGCCGGCGGCGAGCGCGACGTCCACGCGATCGTTTACGATGACGGGAACGGACAGGGCGCCCACGAGGACGCGCGCCAGCGCCAGCAGGTCGCGCGCCGACGCCGCCTTATCGCGGACCTGCACGATCGTCGCGCCTCCGGCCACCGCCTGGCGGCACGCAGCGACCGGATCCCCCCCCCGCCCCCGCCCCTTGAGGAGTGTCGGGTCCGTGACCACCATCAAGCGCAACTGAGAGTCGAGGCTCATGAGCAAAACCCTGCGTGGACTGCGCGGCGCCACTACCGCCGCGACCAACAGCGGCGAGGCCATTCTCGACGCCACGGCCGAGTTGCTGCGCGCGCTGCAGGAGGCGAACGGTTTCCGGCCCGAGGACGTCGAGAGCGCGATCTTCACGTCGTCGCCCGATCTGACGGCCGAGTATCCGGCGCGCGCCGCCCGCCTCCTGGGCTGGCGCGACGTGCCGTTGCTCGGCGCGGCGGAGGTCGCCGTGCCCGACGGACTGCCCCGCTGTATCCGCGTGTTGCTGCACTTCTACACGACCAAGCCGCAGCGCGAGCTGAAACATATGTACCTGCGGGACGCGGCCAAGCTGCGACCGGACCGTGGTGGACGGTCGGATGGTGGGACGGTCGGACCGTGACGACGACTGCGGCACTCCGACCCGTTGTCGTGTCGGCGAAGGGTGCCGCGCGGTGGCAGGCAGGGCATCCCTGGATCTATCGGACCGACATCCACGACGAGCCAGGCGACACGCCGGGCATCGTGACCGCGACCGACCGCCGTGGGCGGCACTTGGGCCAGGCCCTGTACTCCCCCAAATCCGAGATCCGACTGCGTCTGCTCACGCGGGGACGCGAGCCGATCGACGCGTCCTGGTGGGCGCAGCGGATCGCCGCGGCGGCGGCGCGCCGGGGGGGGATCGAGGCGACGGCGTACCGTGTCGTCCACGCGGAGGGAGACGCGCTACCGTCGCTGGTCGTGGACCGCTACGGGCCGTACCTCGTGGCGCAGCTGCTCTCCGCCGGCGTGGACGCCGTGTCTCACGACGTGCTCGAGGGGATCGGCGTCGCGCTCGCGCCCGACGCGATCCTGCTGCGCAACGACTCGACAGTGCGCCGCCACGAGGGATTGCAGCTCGAGGTGGTCGCCGCGCGGGGCACGGTGCCGGCAACGGTGCTCGTCGAGGAAGCGGGCGTGCGATACCTCGCCGCCCCCCATACCGGCCAGAAGACCGGCGCGTTCCTCGACCAGCGGGAGAATCGCCTGCTCGTGGCCGCGCACGCCGGCCCAGGACGCGCCCTGGACCTGTTCACGTATCACGGCTCGTTCGCCCTGCACCTGGCGCGGCGCGCCGGCGACGTGCTCGCGGTGGACTCGAGCGGCGATGCGCTGGCGCGTGGTCGCGAAAATGCGGCGCTCAACGGGCTCACCAACATCGCCTGGCGCGAGGCGAACGCCTTCGATCTGCTGCGAGAGCTGGAGCGACATGGGGAGACGTTCGACAGCGTCGTCCTGGACCCGCCGGCGTTCGCGAAATCGAAGGCGGCGGTGCCGCGCGCGCTCGCGGGCTACAAGGACATCAACCTCCGCGCCATGCGCATCCTGGCGCCAGGTGGCGTGTTGTTCACCTGCTCCTGCTCCTACCACGTGAGCCGGAACATCTTCCTGGACATGCTGGCCGCGGCGGCTCGCGACGCCGGCCGCCGTCTCCAGCTCCTCGCTCTCACCGGAGCGGCCCGCGACCACCCCGAGCTGCTCACGGTGCCCGAGACGTCGTACCTGAAAGGGACGCTGCTGCGGGCCGTTGACTAACGTGCAGCGCCTTACAACCTTGCAGTCCTGTCCATGCCGGCGTCCGCCCTCGTTCGGCGCGTCTTCCTCGCCCTCCTCGCCGCGAACCTCGCGGTGGTGGGGGCCAAGCTGGCCGTGGGGTTGGCCTCGGGCTCGCTCGCGGTCCTCGGCACCGCGGTCGATTCCTGCGTCGACGCGCTCAACAACGTCCTGGCCCTCATCGTGGTGCGGGTGGCGTCGAAAGCGCCGGACGAGGAGCACCCCTATGGCCACGGCAAGTTCGAGACGTTGGGAGCGCTCGCGATCGTGGGGTTTCTGTCCATCACGTGCTTCGAGCTGGTCCGTGGCGCGGTGAACCATCTGGTGACGGGCACGCATCGGATCGACATCAGCGACTTCCAGCTGGCGGTGCTGGTCCTCACGCTGGGGCTGAACGTGCTGATCACCTGGTACGAGCACCGCCGCGGCGTCGAGCTCGGCAGCGAGCTGTTGATCGCCGACGCGGCGCATACCCGCGCCGACGTCGTCATCACGGTGGGGGTGCTGGTCGGCGTGCTGCTCACGCGGCAAGGGTGGTGGTGGATCGACTCTGCGATCGCGATCGTGGTGGCGGTCGCCATCGTCCTCGTCGCCTACCGCATTCTCGCCCGCACCGTGCCGGTGCTCGTCGACGAGCGCGCGCTCCCGACCGCGGACATCCGGCAAACCGCGCAGGCCGTGCCCGGCGTCAAGAGCGCCTACGGCATCCGCTCGCGCGGGCCGTCCGACTTACGCTACGCCGAAGTCACCATCGCGGTGGACCGGAACGCCAACGTGGAATCGGCGCACGCGATCGCCGACGAGGTGGAAGAGCGGTTGAAACGCGACCTGCAGCTCCACGAAGTCACGGTGCACGTCGAGCCGTGCTGAGCCTCTCGGGAGAGCAGCGCTCCAGGATCACGCGGCGGCCGCCGCGCTCGCTCAAGCAGGAGTACCAGGAATTCCTGCTGCAGCGCATTGAGGAATACAAGAACACGTTGGGGCGGGAGGAGCTGTTAGAGATCGGCGACGAGGCCGTCCGTGAGCTGGAAAGCAGCGCCGCCGGGCAGTATCTCCTCACCGAAGTGCTGCTCCTCGAACACGTCGACCGCATTATCGCCCGGCGGCTGCGACTCCCCTCGTTCCCGCGCTGGCGTCAGAAGCACCGCGCGCTGCGCGCCGCGCAGCGCGCGCCCACGCATTGGGGTCTCGAGGCCGACGGCGCCCTCGTGACGGGCGTGCGCCGCCTCGAGCCGGGCGACCTGGCCGTGGTGGTCGGGGCCGCCGCCCTCCCCGCCGCCCTCTTCATCGCGGCGCATGATGCGGAAGTGTTCTTCCTCGATCACGACCTCGCAGTGGTCGAGGGCGCCGAAAGCCGCGCGGTGACGGAGCAGCTCGCCGGACGGTTCCAAGCGCTCGTCATCACCTTCGGCGGCTGGCTCCCCGATGTCACACCGAGCGTGGTGGTGATCGACCCCGGTGCGCTCGGCTCGGCCCGAGCACGCGACCGCCACGCCCTGCTCGCGCAGCTCAAGGCGCGCACCCGTCCCGGCGGTGTGCACGTCGTCCTCCCGAGTCCGTCCGCCCAGGAGGTGATCCCGCTCGCCCCCGAGGCGCTCCAGGCCCACTACGACGGCTGGGAGATCACCCGCCGTCGGCGTGCGAAAGCCAGCGGCGGCTTCACCGCGACCAAACCGGAGCGTCAGCACGACACGGCGGTGAACGTGTCGGAGTAACTCCTCGCCCGTACCCCAACCCCGTTACACGGTGCACGACAACACGTTACATGAATGCCCGAATGGCAAGCGCCTTGCTTCGTGCAACCCGTAACCTGCAACGTGGACCGTGCGGCATGACTAGTCTTCCTCTCGTCCTCGAGGACGAGCCGATCGGCATCATCATGCGAGTGGGTCGGCAAATCCTCCGTCCCGCGAAGATCTGGGCGTACTGCTGGTTCACCGACGAGGCGGAGGCGGGGGACCACACGCACCGCCACCTCCCCGAGCATATCGACTGACGCTATGCGGGCCGGCACCACGCCGGCCCGTTGTTTTGGTTCCGGTCCTATCTCCCTGAAGAAGTTGCCCGGTATCCGGGTCGCCCCTAGCTTCACGAATAATGGCGACGCTCACCATCGACGACCGCACCATCACCGCCGATCCCCAGCAAACGATCCTCGACGCCGCCCGAGCGGCCGGGATCGGCGGTATCCCGACCCTGTGTTGGTATCCCAAGCTGCCGATCGTGGGCAACTGCCGGATCTGCCTGGTCTCGGTCGAAGGACAGCCCAAGTTGCTCCCCGCGTGCGCCACCAAGGTCGCAGACGGCATGGTGGTGCACACCGAGTCGCCGGCGGCGGTCGAGAGCCGCAAGGGAGTGCTGCGGCTGCTGCTCGAGCGCTACCCGGCCGATCACCTCGCCAATGGCGGCCGGTCCCATCCGCGCAACGAGTTCGAGCGGTATGTCGTCCGGTACGGAGTCGCGCCGACGCCCCTGGGCCAGCGCGATCTGCCGCTGCGGCACGGGGACGAGCGACCGGGCGATTCGATGATCCGGCACGACATGAGCACGTGTATCCTGTGCACCCGCTGCGTGCGGGCGTGCGAGGACATCCAGGTGGTCGGCGTGCTCGACGTCGCGCAACGCGGCGAACACGCCGAGATCATCGTGGGGGCGGACGGCGATGCCGACAAGGCGGGATGCACCTGGTGCGGAGAATGCGTCCGGGTGTGCCCGACGGGCGCGATTTTCGAGGTGATGCCGCGCCAGCGGTTCACCCCCGAGCAGATCCGTCATCCCGCCCGCACGGTGCGCTCGGTGTGTCCGTACTGCGGCGTCGGGTGCCAGGTGGACCTCCACGTCGCGGGCGGGAGTGTCCTGCGCGTCACGTCGCCGGACATCGAGCTCGACACCCCCAACCAGGGCTCTACCTGCGTCAAGGGACGCTTCGGATACGACTTTCCGCAGCATCGCGATCGCCTGACCAAGCCGCTCATCCGTAAGGGGTGGGAGAAAGAGCAAGGCCGTTGGGTGTGGCGCGGCCGAACGGGAAGGAACCGTCGCGGCGGGCCGTGGCAGACGATCGAAGGCGAAGGCCAGAAGGCCAAGCCGGCGCCGCCGCCGCGGTCGGTCGGGAAAGCGGTGCGCAACCTGGCCCTGCTCGAGCGGTTGGACCTCGACATTCGCGACCGCGTGGCGACGCCGCGCGACTGGTACGATCCGTTCCGCGAAGCCACCTGGGAGGAGGCGCTGGAGCTCACGACCCAGGAGCTGCTCCGCCTCAAGCGGGAGCGCGGCGGCGACTCCCTGGCCTGCTTCTCCTCGGCCAAGTGCTCCAACGAGGAGAACTATCTCATCATGCGGATGTTCCGCGCGGCGCTCGGCACCAACAACGTCGACCATTGCACCCGACTGTGCCACTCCACGTCAGTCGCGGCGATGCAACGGGCGCTCAACACGTCGGCCGCATCGGGCTCGATGCGCGAGGTGGAGCACGCCGCCGACGTCATCTTCATCGCCGGCGCGAACACCACCGAGTCGCATCCGGTGTTCGGCGCCGCGATCAAGCGCGCCCACGAGCGGGGCGCCCGGCTGATCGTCGCCGATCCTCGCAAGACGGAGCTCGCCCGCCGTGCGGATCTCCATCTGCAGATGCAGCCCGGCACCGACGTCGCCTTGTTCAACGCGATGTTGCACCACGTCATCGCCCAGGGGCTGGAGGACCGCCGTTTCATCGCCGAGCGCATGCGCGCCTTCGAGGCGGTCCGCGAATCGGTCAAGGCCATGACGCCCGAGGTGGCGGCCAAGATCACCGGCGTGCCTGCCGAACGGATCCGGGAGGCCGCGGAGCTCTACGCCCGCGGGCCGAACACGAGCACGCTCTGGGCAATGGGGCTGACGCAGCACGCCAACGGTACCGATCTCGTGACGTCGCTCCTGAACCTCATGCTCGGGTGCGGCATGATCGGCCGCTGGGGAGCCGCCATGATGCCCGTGCGGGGCCAAAACAACGTCCAGGGTGCGTCGGACGTGGGCGCCATTCCGTTCGTGTACACCGACTATCGGCCGGTCACGGACCCCGCCGTTCGAGCGGAATACGCGAAGGCCTGGGACGTCCCGGCGGATTCGCTGTCGCTCAAGAGCGGGCTGATGGTGACCGAGATCGTGAAGGAGGAGAGCGGCGTCCGCGCGATGTACATCATGGGGGAGAACCCGATCATCTCGGACCCCGACATCGCGCACGCCGAGGCCTGGTTCCAGGAGCTCGAGTTCCTCGCGGTGCAGGACCTGTTCCTCACGGAGACCGCCCGCTACGCCGACGTCGTGCTCCCGGGCTCGAGCTTCGCGGAGAAGACGGGCACGTTCGTGAACACCGAGCGCCGCATTCAGCTCGCGCGCGCGGCGGTGCCGTCCCCGGGAGAGGCGCGCGGGGACCTGGAAATCCTGATCGAGCTGTCCACGCGCCTCGGCCTCAAGACATCCTTTACCACGGCGCGCGACGTAATGCAGGAAATCGCCAGCGTCACGCCCTCCTGGCACGGGGTCACCTACGAGCGGCTCGACGGGGCGGGGCTGCAGTACCCCGCGCCCACGTCCGACTCGCCCGGCACGGCGTTTCTGTTCAGCGACCGCTTCCCCACCGCCGACGGGCGGGGAGTGTTCGTGCCCGTGCAGTACGCGCCCCCGGTCGAGCTCCCCGACGACCAGTACCCGTTCGTCATGAATACGGGGCGCCAGCTGTATCACTGGCATACCGGGACGATGACCCGCCGCGCCACCGGCCTCGATCAGCGCGAGCCCACCCCCGTCGTCGAGGTCCATCCCGACGATGCCCGCGCGCTGGGCCTCCTGGATGGCGACGCGGTGCGGCTCACGTCGCGCCGCAACTCGATGGTGAGCTCGTGCCGCATCTCCGAGCGGGTCGCTCGTGGCCAGGTGTTCGTGCCGTTCCATTTCCGGGAAGCGGCAGCGAACCTGCTCACGAACCCGGTGCTCGATCCCTACGCGAAGATGGCGGAGCTGAAGTGCTGCGCGGTCCGGCTTGAGGGACTCGGGGCTCGGGGCTCGGGGCTCGGGGCTCGGGGAGCCAACGGTTGCGACCCGAGCCCCGAACCCCTAATCCCGAGCCCCCGTGGACCTCGGCCTCGCGGGTCGTGTTGCGCTGGTCTGCGGTAGCACCAAGGGATTGGGTCGCGCGGTGGCGAAGGCGCTGGCACTGGAAGGCGCCCGCGTCGCGATCAACGGCCGTCACCAGGAATCGGTCGAGCAGGCGGCGCAACAGCTGGCCTCCGAAACCGGGGAGGACGTGGCGTCGTTCGCCGCCGACGTGGCAGTGCCCGCCCAAGCCGAAGGGCTGATCGAGCGCGTGCACCACGACATGGGACGCCTCGACGTGCTGTTCTGCAACGCGAGCGGCCCGCCCGCGGCGCCGTTCACTCAGCAGACGGGTGAGGCGTTTCACCGCGCGGTGGAGCTAAATCTGCTGTCTACGGTCCACCTTGCGCGTGCCGCCGTGCCGATCATGCGAAAGGTGCAGTGGGGCCGGATCATCTGCCTGGCATCGGTCGCCGCTAAGCAGCCGCTGCCCGGACTCATCCTCTCCACTACCGCGCGCGCCGGGGTCCTCGGGTTCGCCAAGGCGCTCGCGGACGAGGTTGCGCCCGAGGGCATCACCGTCAACGTGGTGTGTCCCGGCTATATCGCGACCGAGCGCATCGCCGAGCTCACGGAGAACCGCGCCAAGCGGGAGCGGCGGGCGTCGCAAGAGGTGATGCGCGACATGGTCGCGGGCATCCCGCTCGGCCGAATGGGCCGCACGGACGAGCTGGCGGCCGCCGTCGCGTTTCTGGCCTCCGAGCGGGCCAGCTATATTACGGGCGCTGCGCTGCAAGTGGACGGCGGGTTCACGCGCTCGATCTTCTGACGCATCCCGCATCCCGCATCACGCATCCCGGATTTTGCATGCAAGCCATCGTCAAGGAGAGCCGCGCTCCCGGCCTCAAGGTCGCGACCGTGCCGAAGCCATCGCCCGGACCCGGCGAAGTCCTCATCGCCGTCCGCCATGCCGGCGTGTGTGGCACCGACGTGCACATCGCCGACTGGGATGCCTGGGCGCAAGGCCGGCTCACGCCGCCGGTGGTGGTGGGCCACGAATTCGCGGGAGAGATCGTGGCCGTGGGCGACGCCGTCTCCGGGCTTGTGACCGGTCAACTGGTCACGGCGGAGGGGCACATCGTATGCGGGCACTGCTTGCAGTGCCGCACGGGCAACGCACACATCTGCAAGAACACCAGGATCATCGGCGTCGATCTGAACGGTGCGTTCGCCGAGTACATCACAATGCCGGCGACCAACGTGCTGCCGCTCAACGGCATCCCGACCACCGTCGGGGCGGTGATGGATCCGATGGGCAACGCGTTCCACACCGTGCTGACGGCGGACGTCCCCGGCAGCACCGTGCTCGTAGTGGGATGCGGCCCGATCGGCTGCTTCGCGGTCGGGATCGCGCGGGCCGCCGGCGCCGCCAAGGTGATCGCGTCCGACGTGAACACGAAGCGGCTGGCACTGGCCCAGCGCATGGGCGCGCACCGCACCGTCAACGCCGCAACCGAAGACGTGGTGCGCGCCGTGCTCGACGAAACCGCCGGGGAGGGCGCGGACGTGGTATGCGAGATGTCGGGCGTGCCGTCCGCGCTGCATCAGGCGTTCGCCGCCGTGCGCATGGGGGGGCGCGTCCAACTGCTCGGGATTCCGAAAGGCCAGGTACCGGTCGACTTCGCGACGGAGATCATCTTCAAGGGAATTACGGTGTACGGCGTGATCGGCCGGAAGATGTACGAAACATGGAATCAGATGCGACGCTACCTGACGGCCGGCCTGCTAGACCCCACGCCGGTGATCACCCATCAGTTTCCCTTCACCAAGATCGACGAGGCCCTCGCCGCGATCCGCTCGGGCGACGCGGGCAAGATCATTCTGGAGATCTCATGAGCTTCGCCGCCCGGCTGGACGCCGAGCTCGCGCAGTTCCGGCGGGATGGCGTGTACAAGCGTCTCAATTACCTGGAGGCGCCGCAGGCCGCGCGGACTCGGATGGAGGGACGGGGCGAAGTCGTGATTCTTTCGTCCAACAACTATCTGGGGCTGTGCAACGAACCGGAGGTCGTGGCGGCGGGGAAGCAGGCGCTCGACCGGTTCGGCGCCGGAACCGGATCCGTCCGGTTCATCTGCGGCACCTTTACAATCCACCGCGAGCTCGAAGCAGCGCTCGCCCACTTCGTAGGATGTGAGTCCTCAGTCACGTACGTCAGCTGCTGGAACGCCAACGAGGGGCTCTGCCCCACCCTGCTCGGCGAGCAGGACATCGTCATCTCTGACCAGCTCAATCACGCGTCGATCATCGACTCCGTCCGGCTAGCGAAAGCCATCACCAAATGCCAGACGGCGGTCTACCGCCACTCGGACATGGCCGATCTCGAGGACAAGCTACGGGCCGCTCGCACCATGAACGCCCGCCTGACGCTGATCTTCACCGATGGCGTGTTTTCGATGGAAGGGGACATCGCGAAGCTACCCGACATCGTGTCCCTGGCGCGGAAATACGGCGCCACCGTTGCGGTGGACGACTCGCACGCCACCGGTGTGTTGGGCCGCTCGGGCCGCGGCAGCGCGGAGCACCACGGCATGCTGGGCGAGATCGATATCATCACCTCGACCCTGGGCAAGGCGCTGGGCGGCGCCGCCGGCGGCTTCACGGCCGGCCCCGCTTCCCTTGTCGACTACCTCACGCAGCGGTCGCGGCCGCAGCTGTTCTCGAACGCCCTTCCCCCCACTGTCGCCGCCAGCGCGCTCGCGGCGGTGCGCCACGTCGAACGCCACCCCGAGCTCGTCGCCCGGCTGCACGAACATGCGCGCTACTTCCGCGAGCGGCTGGCGGCGCTCGGATTCCGCCCGCTGGCTGGCGACACCCCCATCGTGCCCGTGATCCTCGGCGATACCGCGAAGGCAGTCCGGATGAGCGAGCTGCTGCTCGACGAAGGGGTGTTCGTGACCGGGTTCGGGTACCCGGTGGTGGCTCAGGGCCAGGCCCGGGTGCGCTGCCAGCTCTCGGCGGCGCACACGCGTGAGGACCTCGACTTCGCCCTCACTGCGTTCCAACGGGTCGGAACGAAGCTCGGTTTAATCTGAGTTTCGGTATACCTTCGGTATCACCTTCAAGTAATTTCAAGAGTCAGAGGCTTAAAGCGAAGGGGTATCGCGTTTTCCGGACAAACTCCCTATTTTGGGTGGCGTTTTTTTCCCCTCTGAACGCGATCCTGGGAGTTGTCCCATGCGGGTTGTGACGGTGATCGGCGTGCTCCTGGCTGGCGTGGCCGCGTCCGTGAGCGCGCAACATGCCCACCAGATCGAGTTCGGCGGCTACGGCATGTACACGAGGTACGATCGGGCCTTCGAGCTCGACAACCAGTTTGGGGGCGGCGGGCGGATCGGGTTCTTCCTGAATGACTATATCGGGCTCGAGGTCGACGGAAACGTCTCCTATCCCAACCTGAAGAACCCCGTCCCACCCGTCAACCACACACAGGTCCGGATCGGGAGCGCCAGCTTGGTCATCAACGGGGGCGGAAGCGGAAGCGTGCTGTACGTGCTAGCGGGGTACACCCATGCCGACATGGGCGTAAACGCCCCCTACAACTTCTACAACCATGCCGTCCATGGAGGAATAGGCGAGCGCTTCTTCATCGGGAACCACATGGCCTTACGGCTGGAAGCTCGCGCTTATTACACGCCTAAGGATTGCTGCCTCACCCATGAGTGGGTGGGCCATGTCACGGGATCCGCCGGCCTGTCGTTCTTCTTGGGTAGCGGAGGCGGGCCCAAGGAAGTCGAGGCGCCGCCCGAGATTCCCAAGGCTAAGCGCGACTCTATCGTGGCGGCGGGTGGGCACGTGCCGGTGGTCCGGCCGCGCGGCGGCCCGAGCTTTGAGCAGCGCGCGAGCGACTGGCAGCACAAGTGGTACTGGGGTGGCGAGGCCGGTATCTTCATATTCCGCACCAACTTCGACAACTACTCCTTCGAACCAACGTTCGGCGGTCATTGGCTGATCACCGGCAAGCGGACGGCGCTGTATACCTCCTACGAGCAGTCGTTTTTCATCAATCCCGCGCACGCGACCATCGTCGAGCCCAGCGGCACGGTGAACCCGGGCAACGTGCAGTTCAATAACCTGCGACGCATCATGGTGGGCGTGCTCGCCTTCCCGGCGCAGATGCGCCTCGAGCCGTTCGCAGGCGGCGGGTTCGCCATCATGGAAGCCTTAAACACTCAGGTCAGCTGCGTCAGCTGCCGGGGCTCCGATTTGAGCACGCTGCAAGACGAGGCCGATGCGGCGGCGACAAAGGCGTTCTTCTGGTGGATGGGTGGGATCGATATCAAGCAGGGACGGCTGGCGCTGTACGGCCACTACATCCTAACGTCCTCGGCCGCCGCCTTCTTGGTCCAGGGCACGACCCACACGTTCCAGGGCGGCATCCGCTACATGTTCGGCAGCGCCAAGGAAGGGGTTACGGACCGCCAGTAAGCAGCCGCAGGAAGTTCTCGCCCAGAATCTTGCGGATTCCCTCCTCCGACATGCCACGGGCCGCGAGGGCCCGCGCCAGCTCAGGCAGTGACGTCGCGTCCTCCATCGGCACGGGCAGCACGCTGATACCGTCGAAGTCGCTCCCCAGCCCCACGTGGTCGATCCCCATCACCTGTACCGCATGCTCGATGTGGTCCACCAGCCGGTCGATGGTGGGTACGTCGAGCTCCGCCGCGCGCGCACCCACGAATTTGTCCACTTCGAAGGCGGACTCCCCCGGCCGCCCGCGGTAGCGGGCCCGAATCGAGTCGATCTCGGGCGCCAGCCGGCGCCGTAGCTGCTCGTACTCGTCACGGAAATGGTCGTCCAGGAACACCGGGTAAAAGTTGATCCCGACGACGCCCCCGTTCTGCGCAATGGCGCGCAGCTGCTCATCCGTCAGATTACGGGGGTGATGCGCGAGCGCGCGACACGCGGAGTGAGACGCGATCACCGGCCTGGTCGTGGTTGCGAGCACGTCCCGGAACGTCGCATCCGAGACGTGCGATACGTCCACCAGCATCCCCAGCTCGTTCATCCGCCGCACGACGCGTTTGCCGAAGGCAGTGAGACCGCCGGATCGCCGCGGATCCAGGGAAGACCCGGCCCAGTCGTTGCCGTTGTTCCAGGTGAGCGTCATGTACCGGACGCCCAGCCGGTACAAGGAGTCGAGCTTCGCGAGCGAGTTCTCGATCGCGTGCCCGCCCTCGACCCCCATGAGCGCGGCGATATGGCCGCGCGCCGCCGCCGCCCGGACCTCCTCGGCGGTCGTGGCGAGCTCCACGGCGGGGTTCGAGTCCGCTAGCGCTCGTACCGCCCCGATGAGTGCCAGGGCACGGCGGAACGCGGTCCCCCGTCGATAACGCGCATCAACCCAGATCGAGAAGAAGGCGGCGGTGAGTCCCCCCTCCCGCATCCTCGGCACGTCGACGTGGCCGTCCGTCAGGCGCGCCGAGATGTCCGCGTTCATGTCGAGCATGCGCTGCGGCGTATCAATGTGACCGTCGACGACAATGGGCGGGGGTAGCGGGGTAGCGGGAGGCGCCGGCGGCTGTTGGAGCACGAGCAGCAGGCCTAGCGGGAAACCCACCGCGAACCCTCGATAATGAACCGCAGCGGCCAGTCGGCCGCCTGGGTGATGCCGATTCGTGGTGTCACAGTGATGGCGTAACGCTGTCGCGAGTGATCCCTGAGCACGCGCAGCCGCCCCCGCGTCAGCGGGATCCCGTCCTCGCGGCCGGTGACGCCTAGCGCCTGGCACAGCTTGGCGGGACCGGAGCACAGCTCACGGTCGGCGACCCGCCCTCCGCCGCGCCGCCGGCGCATGATCGGGAGGCCCAGGAGCGGCTCGAGCGCGCGGATCAGCACGGCGGTCGGAACGCCCGCGCGCTCCGTCACGGCATTGAGGCACCAGTGCATGCCGTAGGTGAAGTAGACGTACGCCGTGCCCGGGCGGGCGAACAGACTGGCGTTGCGACGCGTGCGGCGACCGCCGTAGCCGTGAGACGCCGGGTCGGGCGTCCCGAGATACGCCTCCGTCTCGACGATCCGACCGGCGGTGCGGCGACCCCCGATCTCGCTCAGCAGGACCTGTCCCAAAAGTCTACGCGCGACCTCGGAAGTGGGTCGCGCGTAGAACGACGCGGGCAGGGCTGGCCCGCTCACGTCCCGCCGGTGAGCCCGCGTTTCACCCGGGACCAGAACGACTCGCCGTCATGCCCGAGATCGGATTCCGGCACCGGCGGCTTCGGGGGCGGAGTGGGGGCCGGCGATGGAGCCGTTGCAGCCGGCGGCTCGGAAGCGGCCGTCCTGGGAGACTCGTAGGACCCTTGGGGCTCCGTGCGGCCGTCAGCACCCCGGCCCCGACCACCCCCACCCCCACTTCGTCCCCGTCCACCGCGGCGACCACGGCCACCCCGTTCACCGCGCTCCGGCCGCTCACTCAGGTCCGAGCGCTCCCGATCCCCGCGACCCCGGCCGCCGCGACCCCTTCCGCCCCGGCGTTCGCGGCGATCGTCGTCCTCGGTTGCTGCGTCAGCGAACGGTGGCGGACTCGAAGGAGCTGGGGGCTTGGGCGGCAGCAGCTCGATCCGCGGCTTGAAGTTCGGATCCACTTCGACGACCCCGATTCTCGGAACTTCGGGAGACGCGACACGCGGTCCGCGCGAGCCGCGGCGGAACCGCGCGCTGCGCGACGGAATGCCGCCCGCGGAGGCGGGGGCGGGCCGCATGGACGGCGGTGCCGACGACTCCGGCATGGGAGGATCGAGCGCTTCGTCCGCGTCGCTCGCGACGGGGGCTCCGTCCCGCAGCTTCACGGTGTACGCGCCGTTGTCTTCCTTCGAGAGGTCGATCAGCTCGCGGTCGTGCGCCTGGCGCAGCAGCTTCTGCACCTGGGCCGGCTCCACCGGTTGGTCGTCGCCCTTGATCTCGGCCATCGCCTCGCCGAGCTCCTCGGCACTGAGCGGGCGGGCATCGCCACCCAGTCGGCCGATGGCCTGCTTGATGAGGCCGAAGGCACCGTCCAGCGAGAAACCCGCGCGGCGCGATTCCCCACCAGCTCCGCCGCGCCCACGGCCCTCGGAGCGCGCGCGCTCCCGCGGCCGCTCTGGGGCGGGGGCCGCCACACCCGCGGGCTGCGCCGCCGCGCCCGGCACACCGGGTCCGAGGCCGATCTCGTATTGACCGTTGTCGAGCTTGGTGAGGTTGATGAGGCCCTTGTGGGCGGCTTCCACCACGAACTTCGAGAAGCGCGAGAACCCGACGTCCTTTTCGTTGAAAGTCGGGTCGATCTCTTGCATCACCTGCTTCAAGCGGTCGGAGCGCATCACGTCGTTGTGGGCGGTCATTTGCTTCACCGCTTCGACCACCAGCTCCCAGGGATCGTGCCGCTCGTAGGTGACGTCGCTTTCCTTGGTGAACCCGGCCAGCTCGTTGTAGGAGTAGTACTCGTCGCAGTTTTGAATCAGCAGGTCGCTCGACGACTCGCGGATTCCCACCCCGATCACGTACTTGCCGTACTCTTTCAGCTTCAGGACCAGCGCCGAGAAGTCCGAATCGCCCGACAGCAGGATGAACGTCCCGATCTCGGGTCGGGTGAACACCAGCTCGAGGGCGTCGATCGCGAGCCGGATGTCGGTGGCGTTTTTCTTGTTGGAGCCGTACGCCGGCGCGAAGATCAGATCGATGGACGATTCGGCCAGAGGCACGACGTACTGCTGGTAGCGCCGCCAGTCGGCGTAGGCGCGCTGCACCGCGACCTTGCCGCGGATGATGTCGGACTGGAGCAGACGCTTCAACTCCGTCTGAAGGTCCGAGCGGATGGCCATCGTCACATTGTCGAAGTCGATCAGCAGCGCCGCGTTGGGCGCGTGGGCGGGAGGCTCGTGGTGAACCGGTCGAGGCAAATGCGCTTGTGGCTGTGGTGTCATGTGGTTGTGTCTTGCTCCAGTTGTCCGCGCCGCGCCCGCGCACCAGGTCGGACCATCATTGGACGGGACGCACGGAAGTGGCAGGGGCGAGGACGGTGATCGCTGGGATGCCCGCATCGGGGCGCCTCAGCGGAGGCGACAGGTGAGTAAAGCGAAATCGTGGTATAGGTCGCCAGTAAAGGTCGTGCGCAGCGGGACTTGTTGCGGGAAAGTCGCCAACCCCACCTCGGCGCGCCTGCTGCAAGTCCCGGCGATCTGGCCGGGCTGGCCAGGCGCTGCCGGGTAGACATGACGCCGTCCCGGCCGGCCGCGCGATCAGTAGCTTGAAAATAAACAACTTGCACCAAAAGGAACAGTCGGAGCCTGGGGGCGGGGGGGGCAGCCGTGGCTCGAAGCGTAACGTTTGGCATCGCAACGGCATTGGAGATCAGAGCGATGAGCGCCGGCGCGACACAGGGAGGCTCCGGAGCGTCGATTGACGCGATCCGCGCGGGCAGCCCGGACGCGCTCGCTGAGCTGTACACGGCTTACGGGGCGGCCCTGTTCCGCCTCGCGTACCGGCTGACGGGCACCCATGAAGACGCCGAGGACGTGGTGCACGACGTGTTCGTCGGCCTCCCCGAGGCGCTCAGTCATTACGAGGAGCGCGGGGCTTTTGTCGGATGGCTGAAGCGGGTCACAGCCCGCGTCGCGTTGATGCGGCTACGGCGTCGAGGGCGCCGCCGCGAGGTCTCGCTCGACGCTGCGGAGCCCGCGACCAATCCGGCGAGCGCCACGGACGCGATTGCGCTACAAGCGGCCGTAGACGCGCTGCCCCATCCGCTCCACTCGGTGCTCGTACTCAAGGAGATCGAAGGCTATTCGCACGCCGAGGTTGGCGAGTTGCTGGGGATCAGCGGAGCGGCGTCGCGTGTGAGACTGAACAGGGCGTTGAGACGTTTGCGCACTGCTTTGGAGAACGGGCGATGAGTTGGAGGACAGAGCTTCGCCAGTTGCCGGCTCCCGAGCCGCCAGGCGAACTGCTGGCGCGGATCCTCGCAAGTCGCGCGAGCGGAGCGAGTGTCATGCTGCCCGCCGTCGAAATGGGCAACATGCTCTCCCGCCCCCTGCGCTACGCGGCTGTCGCTGCGGCGCTCCTCGGTGTGACGTGGTTTGCCTTCGAGGCGCTGAGGCCGCGCGCCGTGCATCAGCACGCGCCGCCGGAGTTTTGGATGGGAGACGGCAGTCCCTTCCTTCCTTCGCCGGCCTTCGGTCATGAAGCGACGCAGCGAGCTCGATCGCCACGGTATCCGTTGCTCGCGGATGTCGACCCGACTCAGGTTGGTGCTGGCCGCTGGACATACGAGCAGCATTGGATCACTGATGGCGTGTTCACCAGCCCGCAGGGCCAGCGCGTTATCACGGTTGCGGCTGGGAGCTACCAGGGACGGCCCGCCTGGGTGGTAATGGGGTCCTCAACAGCCGAGACGGTGTTCGTCGACCCTGCCACGCTGCGACCGCTGCGCCACGCACGCTACGGGAAGCAGGGCCTGTTGATTCGGGAGTTCGCTCCGGACAGTGTCAGCGAGCAGCGCAACAGCGGCATGCCGCCCACGGAACAACGCGTTCAAGGAGCCGCCGCTCTTCCAGGGCCCGCCGACACTCCGTACCTGATTTCGTGGTCGCCCTACTCGCTCGAGGTGCTCGCGCCGGCGCTACCCCTCGCGCGCGGTTGGCGCGGCAGCGTCTACACGGTGAACTGGATCACCGTGACCAGCTGGTTACCCGCATTCACACCGCTTGACCTTCGCGTAACGGGCGCGCAACGAGTCACCGTGCCCGCCGGAAGCTTCGATTGCTGGAAGGTCGAGGTACGAGAAGACGACAGGAAGTCCATTGTCTGGGTCAGCAAGGATCGGCACTGGGTCATCATGAGGCAGCAAACGTCGTCGGACCCGGACTCCGGGGACTGGCGACAGGAGGCGCGCTTGGTTTCGGTAGACACGGCATCTACTCCCCGAGCACCTTGATGATGACACGCTTCTTCCGCTGCCCATCCCACTCCCCGTAGAACACGCGCTGCCACGGCCCTAGGTCCAGAGCCCCCTTCGTGACCGGCACGATCACCTCGTGCCCGATGGTGAGACTGCGCAGGTGCGCCGCTGCATTGTCCTCCCCCGTCTCGTTGTGCCGGTACCGCTTCGGATCCCACGGCGCCACCGTGGTCTCCAGCCACTTGAGGATGTCCGACCACAACCCCGACTCGTGATCGTTCACGAACACGGACGCCGTGATGTGCATGGCGCTCACCAAGGCGAGGCCTTCCGCCACCCCGCTGTCCCGTACCTGCGCCGCGACCTGATCGGTGATGTCGATGATCTCCTGGCGCTGCTTCGTGTTGAACCAGAGGTAATGGGTATGGGATTTCATCCGACCCTCCTCAAGAGTGCGGAATGCGAAGTGCGGAATGCGGAATGTCAGTGCCGAGATCCGATCGCGAGCTCGAGGATCGATCCTACTCAATCAATTCCGCACTCCGCATTCCACATTCCGCACTTTGTTCTCCTGTGTCGAATTGTCACACCACGGCCAGTTTCCTAGATTGGTCCCATCAATATGCCGCTTCCCTTCCGCCAGCGGATCTTTGTGATCCTGGTCGCGCTGACCGCGGTGCCGACCGCGCTGGCGGTGGTGGGTTGGGCCCTGGCGGTGCGCACGGTAGCCCCCTCGGCGGGTGCCCGCGTCGCACTCGAGGAGACGGCGGCGTCGGCGCGGCAGATGGTGGAGCGGATGGACACCACCCAGCTCACACCGCGCGAGCGGGCGGCGCTGCGCCAGCACCTGACGCAGCTCTCCAACTCGGTCACCCTGGCGCGACGCGCCGAGACGTACCTGCGCTACTACGCCGGCGGGTTCGCGGCCGTCGTCATCGTGTTCGGGGGAGTCGTGGTGATCGCCGCGGTGCGGATGGTGGGGCATCTGTCGCGCCAGCTGTCGCGGCCGATCGACGAACTGGTGGGGTGGACCCGGCTGATCCGGCGGCGGATGCCGCTCCCCGCCGGGCCGCCCACACGTGGAGCGCCGGAATTCGAGGCGCTGCGCCAAGCGCTGCGGGAGCTCGCGACGGCACTCGACGCGGCGCGCGAGCGCGAGCTCGAGGCCGAGCGGCTGCGCGCGTTCCGTGAGGTAGCCCGCCGGGTCGCGCATGAGATCAAGAACCCCCTCACCGCCATGCGCATCGCCGTGGATCAGCTCGGTCGGACAGTCGGAGAGTCGGACAGTCGGACCGTCGTGGCGGTGGACGTTCTGTCCGCCGAGACACAGCGGCTCGAGCAACTCGCAAAGGAGTTCTCCGAATTTGGCCGGCTACCGGAAGGACCGAAGAGCGAGGTGGATCTCGTAGATCTGCTGATGGACCTCGGGAAGAGCGCCGTGCCCGCGGAGGTGGAGGTGTCGGTGCACGCGAACGGCGAGCCCTGTCGGCTGCTCGGCTACTACGAGCCGCTGCGGCGGGCGTTCGCGAATCTGCTGCGCAATGCGTCGGAGGCGATGCGTGGTCGCGGCGCGATCGACGTGTGGGTGAACCGCGACGGCGCCGGCCTGGTCGTGTCGATCGCGGACCACGGGCCCGGCATCCCCGACGAGTTGCGCCAGCGGGTGTTCGAGCCGTACTTCACCACGAAGCAGGACGGTACGGGGTTGGGGCTCGCGCTGGTGCGGCAGACGATCGAGGCGCACAGCGGCACGATCACCGTGGGCGAGACCCCGGGGGGCGGCGCCACGTTCTCCATCGTGCTGTCCGCCGCATGAGCCCGCGCGTCCTCCTCGCCGACGACGAGGGAAACATCCGCAAGATGGTCGGCGCGCTGCTCGAGTCCGAGGGGTTCGAGACCGCGGAAGCGGCGAACGGGACGGCGACCCTCGCCGCCGTGGAGCGCGACCCGCCCGACGCCGTGCTGCTCGATCTCATGATGCCGGGGGGGCCCGACGGCCTCGCGACGCTCGAGCAGCTCAAGCGGCTCGCCCCCGACCTGCCGGTAGTGATGATGAGCGGCAAGGCCACCCTGGCGGACGCCGTGCGGGCAACCAAGCTCGGGGCCTTCCAGTTCCTCGAGAAGCCGCTCACCCCGGAAGGCGTGCTGACGACGTTGCGGGCAGCGCTCGAGCTGTCGCGCGCGCGGGCCGAGAATCGCCGCTTGCACGAAGCACTGGGACACGCCGATCCGCTCGTGGGGGTGAGCAAGGCGATGGAGGAGCTGCGGGGGCTGATCGCGCGCGTCGCGCCTACGGAGGCGCGGGTGCTGATCACCGGCGAGTCGGGCACCGGCAAAGAGCTCGTGGCCTCGGCCATCCATCGCCTGAGCGCCCGCGCCGCCAAGCCGTTCGTGTGCGTGAACAGCGCGGCGATCCCCAAGGACCTGGTGGAATCGGAGATGTTCGGGCACGAGCGCGGGGCGTTCACCGGCGCCTCGGAGCGGCGCGTAGGGCGCTTCGAGCTCGCGGACGGCGGCACGCTGTTCCTGGACGAGGTCGGCGACCTCGGGCCCGAGGCGCAGGCCAAGTTGCTGCGCGTGCTGGAGACGGGAGTGATCGAGCGGCTGGGAGGCGAAAAGCCGCAGACGGTGGATGTCCGGGTGATCGCGGCGACCAACAAGGACCTGGCCAAGGCCTCGCAACAGGGACAGTTCCGCGACGACCTGCTGTTCCGGCTGAACGTGCTCCCGATCCACATCCCGCCGTTGCGCGAGCGGCCCGACGACGTGCCGGCGCTGGTACAGCACTTCGCCGCTCGGCAAGGGACCCGCCTGGGCCGGCTGGTGCGCTTCGACACCGGCGCCGTGCAGCTGCTCGCCTCCTACCCGTGGCCGGGCAACGTGCGCGAGCTCGCGAACATCATCGAGCGGCTCGCCATTCTCGCGGCGGGAGACGTGGTGAGCGCGGACGACGTCGCCCGAGTGATGCCCTCGGACGGCGCGCCGCCCGTCCCGGCCGACGGATGGACCGACGTGGCGCTCACCGACGCGCTCGACGGCTTCGAGCGGACCCTCATCGCCCGGGCGCTCTCCGCCGCCCGGGGCAACGTCGCCGACGCCGCTCGCAAACTGGCCACGGACCGGGCCAACCTGTATCGCCGCATGCGTCGACTCGGCCTCGAGCCGCCACGCAACGTAGCGGGATGACACGATCGGTGCGTCGTGTAGGTACAGCCGACCGCGCGGGTGTGCTCCGCGCCAGCGCCCGGGACCGGCACGACCCGTGCACGACCGCCGCGCAGCCCTAATCAGGATGCCCGTTATGCGCGCCCCAGTCTTCGTGCTGCTCGTCGCCCTCCTCGCTCCCGGTTTGGCCGGCGCGCAGGACACCGCCATCGTGATCCAGCCGGAGAGCGGCGGCGTGGTGATGCGGCCGCCGGAGCTGCCCCGCGCCGTCGCGGAGGACGCGGTGCGCCGCTACAACGCGCCCACCACCACGCGGCTGGTGGGTCGCTCCCGGCTGCCGCGCGGCAACGCCTGGCACGGTGACGTCGCGGTACGCAACGGCGCCATCCTGGTGGCCGGCCGTATCGAAGGCACGCTGCTCGTCATCAACGGCGACGCGATCCTCGATTCCAGCGCCGTGATCACCGGCGACCTGATCGTGATCGGTGGCACGGCGGCGCGGAGCCCCGCGGCCAGCGTCGGGGGCGAGGTGCACCTCTACCCCGAGCCGCTCGCCTACCGCACCAAGGGCGAGGACATCGCGCTCGCGCCGCCGGACCTGCGCCTGTGGCTTCGCAGCCTCGGGATCGAGAAGTCGTGGGGTACCGCCGACTCGCGCTCGTCGCTCACCCTGGCCACCGGCGGCACGTTCAACCGTGTCGAGGGGCTGCCGATCGTGTTCGGTCCTACATTCGACATGAAGCTGCACCCCAACGTACGGCTGCGTGTCGACGCCTTCGGGGTGTTTCGAACCGCGGGAAATTTCACCGACAAACGCAGCGACCTGGGGTACCTGCTCCGCACCGAGCTGCGCTCCGGGGACACGCCGGCGTACGGCCTGGAGCTCCGCGCCTTTGACGACGTCGCCCCGATCGAGGACTGGGGGTTGCGCAGCGGCGAAGTCGGCTGGTCGGCCTTCCTGTTTCAGCGCGACTACCGTGATTACTACCTGAGCAAGGGACTCGCGGCCAAGATCTTCCTGCAGCCGGAACGGTCGCTGCGTCTGGATCTGGGCTGGTCTCACGACTGGCAAACGAGCGTCACCGCGCGCGACCCCTGGACCGTGTTCCGGAACGACCAAACCTGGCGGCCCAACCCGCCCATCGATGACGGGCACTACACGACGCTCGGCGCCACGCTGACCTTCGACACCCGCAACGATAAACGCGACCCGACGGCCGGGTGGCTGCTGCGCGGGCGATTCGAGAATTCCCGTTCCAAGGACGTGAAACCCCAGACGGGCGTCCCGAGCTCTGTACGGGGCGCGATCCCGACGGATGGCTCCTACCAGTTCAGCGAACTATTTCTCGATTTCCGCCGCTATACCCGCGTGAGCCCATCCGGTCGCGTGAATCTTCGGGTCCTCGCGGGCGGCCGGATCGGCGGGGATCCGCTGCCGCTGCAGCGGCGCTGGTCGATCGGCGGGCCGGATCCGCTCGCGGGATACGGGTTCCGCCACAGCGGCTGCAACGGCGACATCATCGATCCCGCATTCGCGGGTACGGGGGTCGCGGCGTGCGACCGCGTGATCCTGGCGCAGGCCGAGTATCGCGGCCACATCTCGCTGCACTGGTCCTATGGCGCCGCGGCACCCGAAGACGAGGCGGCGAAGTCGCTCCTCACGCTGCAGGGGCCCGATCTCGTCGTGCTGGCCGACGCGGGACAGGCGTGGCTCGTCGGCACTGGCCCCGGGCGGCTGCCTGCCGACCGCCTCCCCACGCTTGGAAGCTGGCTCGCGGATCTCGGCCTGGGCGTCGATTGGGGCGGGCTGGGCATGTACTTCGCGAAGGCGGTGACCGCGGGCGAGCCGTTGCGATTCACGCTGCGACTCGACCACCGCTTCTGAGGTGAGGGCGGGCCTTGCGTTCCTAACGTTGCTGGGCGCGGCTCCCCCCACCACCGCGCAAACGCCCGCATTGACCATCTTGCTCCAGAGCGGCGTCACCCGCGTCCAGACCACCGGACTCCTGAGCGACGGCAAGTTCGCCGCCCTGATGCGGTCGGGGTTTCCGCTCCGCCTGCATTACCGCTTGGAGCTGTGGCGCGAGCGCTCCGGATGGTTCGACCAACACTTGAACGACGCCTCCTGGGACGCGGTCGCGCGTCATGACCCGCTCGCCGACGACTTCGTGCTGCTCCGCACCGGCGGCACCGTGGCGCGGTACGGCACGCCGGACGACCTGGAGCGCGCCCTCGAGCTGCCCTACCGCGTGACCCGCAAGGTTCAGGGCCCGGGGAATTTCTACTTCCTGTGCCGGCTCGAAGTGACAACGCTAAACGACACCGACTTGCAGGAGTTGACCCGCTGGCTGAAGGGAGACGTCAGCCCCGCGGTCTCGGGCGGCGGCGACGTGGGCGGCGCGCTGGCCCGCGGTGCCCAGCGGCTGTTCGTGCGGATCGCCGGCCTCCCGCGCCTCGCCCTGGAGACACGGTCGGAGATGTTCAGCGTGCCGGCCGCGAAGTGAGCGAGGGAATCGCTGCAGAACGGGAACGTCGTGCTGGAGTGGGACGCTCGGGCGCTTTACACGCGAGGGCGTTCACCATCATTCGGGAGAACAAGTTGGAACGGCGCTAGGAGCCGAACCGCTGGTCGATGGCGTGGCGGATGGCGTCGAGCGGGGTGCCGTGCGACGCGAGGCCGACCGCGAGCGCGGCCTCACCCATGCAGATGTCGCAGTGCGATCCGTGATCGGACTCGAAGCAGGTGAGCAGCGAGCGGTGCCCGAAGTGCTTGGCGCACTCGCAGTGACAATGTATCCCGTCGAGCACGTGAGGCACGGCGCGTGCCGCCGCGTACGCTTCGGCCGCTCCGGGCGTGTTGGGCACCAGGCTGGGCGGCAAGACGCGCTCGGCCGTCACCCCGGGCCGAGGGTCGGGGTGCGCGACGGCGCCTCCTGCGCCCTTCACCGAGAGCACGGCGGCCACGGCAGCTGCGGCGACGCCCGCGACGATCCACGGCCACTTCTGGCTCACAACGCCTCGAGGGTCGCGAGCACCTCGCTGCCGTAAAACAGCCGAATGTACTTGGACTGGATGGACGTGAGACGACGGACGGCCCAGGCCAGGTGCACGAAGTGCGGCTCGAACGGCGGCCGCACCGGATGCATGCCCGCCTCCTCGGGGAGGAGGTTCCCCTTGCGCGTGTTACAGCTCGAGCAGGCCGTAAGCACGTTCGTCCAGGCGTTGGTCCCGCCCCGGGACAGCGGCACCAGGTGATCGCGGGTGAGGCACTCGCGATGACGGAGCTCCGGCTGGCTCCGGCCGCAAAACTGGCAACGGTAGTTGTCGCGGGCGAAGAGGAACGTGTTGGTGACTTGGCGACGGAAGCGGCGGGGAACGTGCACGAACTTCACCAACCGGATCACGGCTGGCCGTGGAATGGCCAGCCGCTCGCTGTGCACGACGGAGCCGTCCGCTTCGACGATCTCCGCCTTGTGGTCAATGACGAGCCGGAGCGCCCGCCGCACGGGCACCATGGTGAGCGGCTCGAACGATGCATTGAGCGCCAGGCAGCGCACGCAACTCTCCCCACGAAAAAGCGGCCGTCTCGCCGGCAACGACGAGACGGCCACGTATGCTACACAACAAGCTAAGGCGCGGCAAGACCTTGGGTTAAGCCCCTCCGCCCTCGGTGAATGCGGCCCGCAGCGCCTCGATTTGCTGCACCACCGACTGCCGGGCAGCCCCTCCGGGGGTCGCCCGGCTCTCCACTGAATCCTCCCACGTGCCAAGCTGCGACAGCGCGCCGCCCAGTGCCGGGTGGATCGCCGCCGCGACGGCAGCCGGGACCTGATCGAGCGGCACACCGCACCGCTCGGCCTCTCGGACCAGCCGGCCCACCAAGCCGTGACTCTCCCGGAACGGCACACCCGCCTCGACCAGGACATCGGCCAGGTCAGTGGCGCGGAGCGAGGCGTCGAGCGCGCCGCGCATGCGCGCGGCATCGACGCTCAGCGTCGCGACGGCGCCGGCGGCCGCGGGCAGCACGAGGGCCAGAGTGTCGAACGCATCGAACAGCAGGGCCTTGTCCTCCTGTAAATCCTTGCTGTATCCCGCCGGAAGACCCTTGAGCGTCGTGAGCAGCGCGACCAGGTCACCCAACAGGCGTCCCGATTTCGCTCGCGCCAGCTCGAACACGTCCGGGTTGCGTTTCTGCGGCAGCAGGCTCGAGCCGGTGCTGAACTCGTCCGCCAGGCGCACGAAGCCGAACTCCGCGCTCGCGTACAGCACCAGCTCGGCGGCGAGACGCGAGACGTGCGTGCCCACGAGGGCGAGGGTGAACAGCACTTCGGCCACGAAGTCCCGATCGCCGGTCGCGTCCAGGGCGTTCGCAGAGACCGAGCGGAAGCCGAGCGCCTCTTTTAAGAGCACCCGGTCGACGGCGAACCCCGAGCCTGCGAGCGCCCCGGACCCGAGCGGTAGCTCCGCCACACGCCGCCGGGCATCCGCGAGACGTTGGCGGTCCCGCACTAGCGGCCAGGCATGCGCCAGCAGCACATAGCCCCAGCGCACCGGCTGGGCGCGCTGGCCGTGCGTGTATCCCGGAAGCAGGAGATCGATGCCCTCTTGCGCGCGCGTCATGAGCGACCGACCCAGGAGGCAGAGGTCGGAATCCAGCAGGTCGATCGCGTCGAGTGTCCACAACCGCAGATCGGTCGCCACCTGGTCGTTGCGGGACCGGCCAGTGTGCAGCTTGCCCGCCAGCGCGCCCACGTCCTCATACAACAACCGCTCGACCAGCGTGTGGACGTCCTCATCGGGCGCTCCCACGGCGGCGCCGTCGGCGAGTCGCTCCGCGACGCGGTCCAGCCCGTCGAGCAGCTGCGCCTCCTCGTTGGGCGTGAGCACCACGACGCGCCCGAGCGCATGCACCCATGCCTTGCTCGCGGTCACGTCCTGCGGCCATAGGCGATGGTCTACGGGCAAGCTGCGGTTCAGCGCGTCGAGCGCCTCGCCGGGCCCGACAGCGAACCGACCGCCCCACATCTGGTGAGGGGCGTCGGCTGAGGTCGTCGAAGGAGGCATCAGTCCACCGCGGCGCCGACTTCCTGTTGTCGACGCGCCGCCTCCAACCCCGCCCCGATCTTGATCGACAGACCGTACAGGTGGATGAAGCCTTCGGCGTCTTGCTGGTTGTAGACGTTGTCCTTGCCGAACGTCGCGTAGGACGGCTGATACAGCGCGTACGGGCTCTCGCGTCCCGCGACGGTGAGGCCGCCCTTATACAGCTTGAGCCGCACGATGCCGGTCACGTGCCGCTGCGTGCTCGCGACCGCCGCGTCGAGCGCCTCCCGCTCTGGTGTCCACCAGCGCCCGTCGTACACGAGGTCGGCGTACCGCAGTGCCAGCTCGTCCTTGAGCCGCAGGGTACGGCGGTCGAGCACCAGCTGCTCCAGCTCGCGATGGGCGGCGTGCAGCAGCGTGCCGCCGGGGGTCTCGTACACGCCACGCGACTTCATGCCCACGAGGCGATCCTCGACCACGTCCGCCCGGCCCACGCCGTGCTCGCCCGCGATTTCGTTCAGCGTCTCGAGCAGCTCCACCGGGCCGAGCGGCACTCGGTCCACCGCCACCGGGGTGCCCTCGGCGAACTCGATCTCGACCACCCGCGGCAGGTCTGGGGCTTCTAGCGGGTCCTTCGTGATGACGAAGATGTGCTCGGGGGGCTCGCGCGCCGGATCCTCCAGGATGCCGCCTTCGTGTGAGCAGTGCCAGAGATTGCGGTCGGTGGAGTACGGCTTTTCAACGGTCGCCTGTACCGGCACGCCCTTCGCCTTCACGTAGGCGATCAGGTCTTCGCGGCCCTTGAACTGCCACTCCCGCCAGGGCGCGATGACCTTGAGGTCGGGGGCCAGGGCGGCGTAGGTGAGCTCGAAGCGAACCTGATCGTTGCCTTTACCGGTGCAGCCGTGGGCGAGCGCCTCCGCGCCCACCTGCTGGGCCAGCGCCACGTGGTGCGCCGCCATGATTGGCCGGGCCATCGCGGTGCCGAGCAGGTAGGTGCGGGCGTACACGGCACCGGCGCGCAGCGTGGGGAACACGAAGTCGCGCACGAATTCTTCTCGCAGGTCCGCGATCACACAGTCGCCGGCGCCGGAGCGCTTCGCCTTTTCGACCAAGCCGTTCAGCTCTCCCGGACCCTGGCCGACGTCGGCGGCGAAGCAGAGGACCCTCGCCCCGTACCGCTCGCGCAACCAGGGCACGATGGCCGAGGTATCGAGTCCACCCGAGTACGCGAGAACCACCAACGGCCCCATGTGCGCGCCCTCCGTAGGTTTATGCAGCGTGATGCATAAACATACAGAGGCCCGGCGGCCTGTCAACGGCTGCGCGCCGCTGGCGAACCACCCGAAACGGACTGATCTTGTCGGGGTTCGGGGCTAGGAGCTAGGGGCTAGGGACTAGGGAGAATAAGACGATGACCACTCGACGCGATTTTACGAAGAAACTCGGTGCGACAGTACTGGCGTACGCCTTTCCTTCCCTAGCCCCGAGCCCCAAGTCCCTAGCCCCTCGAAAGGTGAACCGCGTCGGGCTGCAGCTCTACACCGTGCGCGACGAGATGAAGAAGGACGTCGAGGCGACGCTGGCGCGGGTGGCCGCCACCGGCTACACGGAAGTCGAGTTCGCAGGCTACTTCGACAAGAAGCCGGCCGACATACGCGCGATGCTCGACCGGCACGGCCTGACGGCCCCGTCGGCGCACTTCGGGTCCGCCGCGCCCGACGCGTGGCACGAGGCCCTGGACGCGGCGCACGTGATCGGCCACCGCTACGTTGTGATCCCCTGGATTCCGGTGGAGATGCGCACCGGCGTCGACGGCTATAAGAAGATCGCGGGCGACTTCAACCAGAAGGCGGAGCAGGCGCACGCGGCGGGGCTCCAGTTCGCCTATCACAACCACGACTTCGAGTTCACGACGGTGGAGGGCAAGCTGCCGTACGACATCCTGCTCGCGGAAACCGATCCCAAGCTGGTCCAGATGGAGATGGACCTCTACTGGATCACGAAGGGCGGCCAGGATCCGCTGGCATACTTCGCGCGCTGGCCCGGCCGTTTTCCGATGGTGCACGTCAAGGACTCGATGGGCCCGCCCGACAACAAGATGGCCGCCGTCGGGGCCGGCACGATCGACTGGAAGCGCATCTTCGCGCGGGAAGACCAGGCGGGGATCAAGCACTTCTTCGTCGAACACGACCAGCCGGCGAACCCGTTCGAGTCAATCCGCGCGAGCTGCGAGTACTTGAAGAAGCTCGAATTCTGATGCGGCGTCGGACAGTCGGACCGTCGGACAGTCGGACAGTTACGCGTCGGCAGATCCTGGCGGCATCGGTGGGAGCGGTCGCCGCCGCGATCCTCCCCGCGAGCGCCGGAGCCGATCTCTCTCGGTCATTTACCGTCCGACCGTCCGACGGTCCGACTGTCCGACTGAAGCAATCCGTGTCACGCTGGCCCTATCAGCAGATCCCGCTGCCCGAGTTCGCCCGCGCGGCCGCGGGGATGGGGCTCGCGGCGATCGATTTGTTGCAGCCCGAAGATTGGGATCCGGTGCGCCAGGCAGGCCTGGTGTGCTCCATGGGCTATCCCACCGCCCGTCGCGATTTCATCGCAACCGGGTTCAATGACCGCGCGAATCACCCGATGCTGTTGCGGGAGCTGGAAGAGACGATCCCGCGCGCCGCGCAGCACCAGGTGCCGAACGTGATCGCGATGTTCGGCAACAGGCGCGGCAAGAGCGACGCGGAGGGCATCGACAACTGCGTCGCCGGACTCAGCGCCATCAAGCCGCTGGCAGAGCAGCACGGCGTGACGATCTGCGTCGAGCTCTTGAACAGCAAGGTGGATCACGCCGACTATCAGGGCGACCACACGGCCTTCGGCGTCGCGGTCATCAAGGCAGTCGGCTCACCGCGGATCAAGCTGCTGTACGACATCTATCACATGCAGATCATGGAAGGCGACATCATTCGGACGATCCGCGACAACCGCGAGTGGATCGCCCACTTTCATACTGGAGGCGTGCCCGGACGCCACGAGCTCGACGGTACGCAGGAGCTCAACTGGCATGCCATCGCGACCGCGATCGCCGAGACCGGCTTTCCGGGATTCGTGGCGCACGAATTCGTGCCCACGCGTGACCCGCTTACGTCGCTGCGCGAAGCCGTGAACACCTGCACCGTCTAGCCAGCCCAACGCCCATGTCGACCCCCGAGCCCCGATCCCCGCGCCCCCAATCCCGAGTCTACGACGTCTGCATCGTCGGGTCGGGCGCCGGAGGCGGCATGGCCGCGTATGCGCTCACGCAGGCGGGCGCGGACGTGGTGGTGCTCGAGGCAGGCCAGCCCTGGGACAACGCCAAGGACTCGGCCATGCTCACGTGGCCCTACGAGTCGCCGCGTCGGGGGAAATCCACGGATGAGCGGCCGTTCGGCGAGTTCGACGCCTGCATCGGCGGATGGGAGATCCCGGGCGAGCCGTACACCCGCGCCCCGGGCACCGAGTTCAGCTGGTGGCGGGCCCGCATGGTGGGGGGCCGGACCAACCACTGGGGCCGCATTTCCCTGCGATTCGGGCCGTATGACTTCAAGCGCAAAAGCCGGGACGGCCTGGGGGACGACTGGCCGATCTCCTACGACGACATCGCTCCTTACTACGACAAGATCGATCGGCTGATCGGCGTGTTCGGCTCGAACGAGCGTCTCCCCAACGAGCCGAACGGGATCTTCCTGCCTCCGCCACGCCCCCGCTGTCACGAGCTGCTCGTGAAGCAAGCGGCGGATCGGCTGCACATCACCTGTATCCCCGCCCGGCTCTCGATCCTCACCCGCCCCTTGAACGGCCGCGCCGCGTGCCACTACTGCGGGCAATGCAATCGTGGCTGCAAGGTAAACGCGAACTTCACGTCGACCAACGTGCTGATCGCGCCCGCGCTCGCCACCGGGAAGCTCACGCTCCTGACCAACGCCATGGCGCGCGAGGTGACGGTGAAGGCGGGCCGGGCGACGGGCGTCGCGTACGTCGACAAGACGACGGGTGCCGATCGCCACGTCCAGGCGAAGGTGGTGGTACTCGCCGCCAGCGCCCTCGAGTCGGCGCGCTTGTTGCTGAACTCGCGGTCGTCGCAGTTCCCGAACGGCGTCGCCAACGCCAGCGGCACGGTAGGAAAGTACATCACCGACACGACCGGCACCGACGTCAACGGGTTCATCCCGAAGATGATGAACCCCGTCCCGCACAATCACGACGGTGTGGGCGGCATGCACCTCTACATGCCGTGGTGGCTGGAGAACGCGAAGCTGGACTTCCCGCGCGGCTATCACATCGAGGTGTGGGGCGGCACGCACGTCCCGTCATACGGCTTCGGGGGCGGCATTCAGCACTACCCCTCGGGCGGCGGCTACGGCAAGCAGCTCAAGGACGATTACCGCAGCTACTATGGCGCCACCATCGGCTTCTCGGGTCGCGGCGAGATGATCCCCAACGACGACACGTACTGCGAGATCGACCCCCACACCGTGGACCGTTGGGGCATCCCCGTACTGCGCTTCCACTGGAAGTGGTCGGACCACGAGTACAAGCAGGTGAAGCACATGCAGGAGACGTTCCGGGCGTTGATCGCGGAGATGGGGGGCGAGGTGTTCTCCCCGATGCCAGGGCCGGAGCGAGGGTACGGTATCGCGGCGGGAGGCGTGATCATCCACGAGCTCGGCGGTACCCGCATGGGCGACGATCCCAAGACGTCGGTCGTCAACGGGTGGTGCCAGGCGCACGACTGCAAGAACCTGTTCGTGGCCGACGGCGGGCCGTTCGTGTCGCAGGCCGACAAGAACCCCACGTGGACGATCCTCGCACTGTCGATGCGGACCAGCGAATACATCGCGGACCGGATGAAAAAGGGGGAACTGTGATCGAACGCGGAATGCGGAACGCGGAACGCGGAACAGCAGCGCGACCGTCGCTCGCGGAACGACCCTTCCTGTCCGTTCCGCATTCCGCGTTCCACGTTCCGCGTTGGGGGGGGGCGTGAAACGCCGCGAGAGCATCAAGCTACTGGCCAGCGCTGCGGGACTCGCCTTAACTCCGGCGCAAGTGCAGCGCGCCGCGGAGTACGCCGCGAAAGCCCGAGGGTGGGGGGCCTACGAGCCGAAGCACTTCACCCCGCACGAGTGGGACACCGTGCGCCTGCTGGTGGACCTGATCATTCCCAAGGACGAGCGCTCCGGCAGCGCGATCGACGCCGGCGTGCCCGAGTTCATGGACTTCATGCTGGGTGACGATCGCGACCTCGAGACGCCGATCCGCGGCGGCCTGGCGTGGTTGGATCACGAGTGTGACGACCGCTACGGCAAGACGTTCCTCACCGCGAGCGATGCCGAGCGAACGGGCGTGCTGAACGACATCGCCTGGCCGAAGCGAGCCAAGCCCGAGCACGCGGCGGGCGTCGCCTTCTTCAACAGCTTCCGCGACCTGACGGCCTCGGGGTTCTTCTCCAGCCGCATGGGCGTGCAAGACCTGCGCTACATCGGCAACACGTTCGTCGCCGAGTGGAAGGGCTGTCCGCCGGAAGCGCTCGCGAAGCTGGGCGTGAGCTATTGAATCATGGCCGACAAGCAACTCGGCGTCGGGTTCGTCGGGAGCGGCTTCAACGCGCGCTTCCACCTGCAGGCATTCCAGGCCGTGCGCGACGCCGACGTGCTCGGGGTGTGGAGTCCGAGCACGCAGCGAGCCCAGGAGATGGCCGGCCTCGCGCGCCGGCTCGATGTCGGTCAGGCGAAGGCATTCGCCTCGATCGCGGAGATGGTGGCGGACCCCGCGATCGACGCGATCTGGCTGTGCGGACCGAACTTCGCGCGCATCGAGAACGTCGAGGAGATCGCGGCGACCGTGCGCGGCGGCAAAGGCGCACTCAAGGGCATCGCGTGCGAGAAACCCCTGGCGCGCAACGTGAAGGAAGCCCAGCGCGTGATCGAGCTGGTGAAACAAGGCGGCATCGCGCACGGCTACCTCGAGAACCAGCTGTTCGCCCCTGCCGTAGAGCAGGGCCGCGCCATCGTGTGGGCGCGCGGCGCCGCGCTCACCGGGCGACCGTATCTCGCCCGCGCCGCCGAGGAGCACAGCGGGCCGCACATGCCGTGGTTCTGGCGCGGCGAGCTGCAGGGTGGCGGCGTGCTCAACGACATGATGTGCCACTCGGCCCTTGTCGTGCGGCACCTGCTCACGCAGCCCGGCGCGCCGGCATCCACGGTGCGGCCGGTGCGGGTCACGGGCCACATCGCGAGCCTCAAGTGGTCGCACGGACCCTACCCCGCCCAGCTCCAGAAGACCATGGGGAAAGACGTGGACTACACCAAGCGGCCGTCCGAGGACTTCGCGAGCGTCATGCTCGAGTTCAAGACGGACCAGGGCGCTACCGTCCTCGGCGAGGCCACGACGTCCTGGAGCTTCGTGGGCGCCGGGTTGCGCCTGTCGGCTGAGCTACTCGGCCCCGAATACTCGATGGCGTGGAACTCGCTCGAGTCCGGCCTCAAGCTGTTCTTCAGTCGCGAGGTGAAGGGCAGGTCGGGCGAGGACCTGGTCGAGAAGCAGAACGCCGAGATGGGGTTGATGCCCGTGGTCACCGGGGAAGCGGCGGTATACGGCTACGAGGCCGAGGATCGCCACTTCGTGCGCGTGTTCCTGAAGGGCGAGAAGCCGGAGCTCACCTTCGATGACGGACTGGAGGTCGTGAAGCTCCTCATGACGGCGTACCAGAGCGCCGAGCAAGGGAAGACGCTGGACTTCCCGCCACCGGGGCTCGAGAACTTCGTGCCGGCGGTAGCGAAGGGGACGTGGAGACCATAACGCGGAATTCGGAACGCGGAACGCGGAACAGCAGGTCCAGGGTCAAAGCCCGAGTGGCCTGTTCCGCGTTCCGACTTCCGCGTTCCACGTTAACGACCCTCGGAATTGTCGTGGCAACCTCGATGAGCGCCCAACAATGGCCCGTTCATTCCGTGGACCGCCCCCGCCCGCCCGTCGTCGATCCCGGACCAGAGCGCCCGGCCGTGCCGCCGCCGAGCGATGCGATCGTGTTGTTCGACGGCAAGGATCTCTCACAATGGCGGTCGCAGGAGGGCATGCCCGCCCAGTGGACCGTGCGCGAGGGCTACGCGGAAATCGCGCCGGGCGCGGGGTCCATCAGCACGCAACGGGGCTTCGGGAACGTGCAGCTCCACATCGAGTGGGCGACGCCCGTCCCTGCCAAGGGAGAGGGCCAGGAGCGCGGCAACAGCGGCGTGTTCTTGATGAGCCACTACGAGATCCAGGTGCTCGATTCGTACCACAACGACACCTACGCAGACGGCCAGGCCGCGGCGGTCTACGGGCAGACGCCGCCGCTCGTAAACGCGAGCCGGCCGCCGGGGCAATGGCAGACGTACGACATCGTCTTTCACCGTCCTCGCTTCGCGGCCGACGGCACGGTGCGCGACTCGGCGCGCGTGACCGTCTTCCACAATGACGTGCTGGTGCAGGACAACACGGTGATCACCGGCGCGACGGTGCATGGCCGGCGCGCGCATTATGAGCGCCACGCCGACAAGCTTCCGCTGCTCCTGCAGGACCACGGCAATCCCGTCCGCTACCGCGACATCTGGCTGCGTGAGCTTCCCGACCGCGAGTGAGGGCGTGATGCGTCGAGTCATGTTGCTCCTGGCTGTCGCGGGTGCGCCGGCGGCGTGGGCCTCGCCTTCCCCCCTGGCGGCACAGCTGCCCGCCTCCGTCGGCGACATGCTGCGACGTGTGTTCGGCTCGCGTGAGTTCGCGCCGCAACACTTCGGGCCGGCCCGCTGGATCGCCGGCGGAACGGCGTACACGACCGTCGAGCCGGCTGCCGATCGATCTGGCGCATCGGAGATCGTCCGTTATGAGACGGCCACGGGTGCCCGCTCCATCGCCGTCGCCGCTCGGCAGCTCACACCGGCAGGCGAGTCGGCGCCCCTCGACATCGACGGCTACATCTGGTCGAGCGACGCATCGAAAGTCCTGCTGTTCACCAACTCGCAGCGGGTGTGGCGCCAGAACACGCGCGGGGACTACTGGGTGCTGGATCGCGCGGCGGGCACACTCCACAAGCTGGGCGGGGAGGCCCCGCCGTCCTCGCTCATGTACGCGAAGTTCTCGCCCACGGGAGACCGCGTCGCATACGTGCTGCAGGGGGACCTGTACGTCGAGCGCCTCTCTGACGGCCACATCACACGCCTCACCGCGGACGCCGACTCGCTGCACGTGAACGGCATGACCGACTGGGTTTACGAAGAGGAGTTCGACCTGCGCGACGGCTTCCGATGGTCGCCCGACGGATCCAAAATCGCATTCTGGCGTTTCGACATGACCGGTGTCGGCCAGTTCCTGCTCGTCAACGACACGGACTCCCTCTATCCATTCGTCATTCCCGTTCAGTACCCCAAGGCGGGAACCACCAACTCGAGCGTGACCGCCGGCGTCGTCGGCGCGGCCGGCGGTCCGGTCACCTGGCTCCGCGTGCCCGACGATCCACGCCAGAACTATCTGCCCCGGCTCGAGTGGGCCGGGTCCCAGGAGCTGGTGTTGCAGCGGATGAACCGCGCGCAGAACGTCGACCGCGTGCTGCTCGCCGACGCCGCGAGCGGCGCGGTCCACACCGTCCTGGTGGAGCGGGACAGCGCGTGGCTGGACGTGGTGGACGACTTGCAATGGCTCGGGGGCGGGAAAGAGTTCATCTGGCTCAGCGAGCGGGACGGCTGGCGTCACGTGTACTCAGTCACGCGCGACGGGAAATCGGCGCGTCTCGTGACGCCGGGTCGCTTCGACGTGATCGAGGTGGCCGCGGTGGACGAGCCGGGGGGGTGGTTGTACTACGTGGCCTCCCCGGACAACGCGACTCAGCGGTACCTGTATCGCATACGGCTCGACGGCGCGGGGAAGGCCGAGCGTCTTTCACCCGCCGATCGACCGGGCACGCATTCGTACGAGGTCTCGCCCGATGCGCGGTGGGCGTGGCACACCTATTCGACGTTCGATGCGCCGCCCATCACGGAGCTCGTCCGCCTGCCGTCGCACGCCGTCGTCCGCACGGTGGTCGCGAATGAGCAGCTACGCGCCGCCGTCGCGCCGCTCGAGAAGCAGCCCACCGAGTTCTTCCGCGTGACGCTCTCCGATAGTGCGACGCTCGACGGCTGGATGGTGCGACCGCGCGATTTCGATTCCACGAAGACCTACCCGCTTCTGATGTATGTGTACGGGGAGCCCGCCGGACAGACGGTGCTCGACCGCTGGATGGGCGGCATGGGATTGTGGCATCGGATGCTGGCAGAACAGGGGTACATCGTAGCGAGCGTCGACAACCGCGGCACGCCGGCACCGCGAGGCCGGGCCTGGCGCAAGGTGGTCTATGGAGCGATCGGCGTGCTGTCGAGCCGGGAGCAGGCGGACGCCGTGCGCGCGCTGACCCGGTCCCGGCCCTACCTCGATCCCACGCGAGTGGGCATCTGGGGGTGGAGCGGCGGCGGCTCGAGTACGCTCCAGGCGCTGTTCCGCTACCCCGACGTCTACCAGGTGGGGATGAGCGTCGCTCCCGTCCCCGACGAGCGGCTGTACGACACGATTTATCAGGAACGCTACATGGGCCTACCGCAAGAAAATGCCACGAGGTACGACACGGCTTCGGCCATCAGCCACGCAGAGGGGCTGCGCGGCCACTTGCTCCTCGTGCACGGCTCCGGGGACGACAACGTCCATTATCAGGGCTCCGAGCGCCTGCTCAACCGCCTGATCGCGCTCGACAAGCCGGTGGATTTCATGGACTACCCCAATCGCAGCCATTGCATCTGCGAGGGTCGGGGCACCACGCTGCACGTGTTCTCCTTGCTGACTCGCTATCTGCTGGAGCATTTGCCGCCCGGGCCTCGCTCACGCGGCGGCGCATGACGCCGGCGGCCCTGGCTCTGGCCCTGGCCTTGGCAGTCGACTCCGGGCTCACTATCGTCCCGCGCCCGGTGAAACTCACGGCCCAGGTCGGCAGCTTCTCGCTGACCGGCGCGACCGTGATCACGACGGACGCCGCGAGCCGCCAGCTCGGCTGGGCGCTCGCCGACTATCTCTTCCCCGCCACGGGGTTCCGCCTGACCGTCGCGGCGACGGCACGCGCGGGGGCGCGGATGATCTCGATCCGCCTCGATTCCACGCTAGCGGCGCTGGGCGACGAAGGCTATCGGCTGGAGGTGAGACCGGGTCGCGTGACGATCCGCGCGCGGCGGCCGGCGGGAGCGTTTTACGCGATCCAGACACTGCGCCAGCTCTTCCCAGCGGCGATCTTCCGGCAGGCGAAAGTCGACGGGGTGGCGTGGCGCGCCCCCGCTGTGTCCATCGAAGACTACCCGCGGTTCAGCTGGCGCGGCATGCACCTCGACGTGGGACGGCACTTTATGCCGAAGGAGTTCGTGAAGAAGTACATCGATCTCCTGGCGCTCCATAAGATGAACCGGTTTCACTGGCACCTGACGGAAGACCAGGGGTGGCGCATCGAGATCAAGCAGTATCCGCGACTCACGCAGGTGGGCGCCTGGCGCCGTCAAACGATCCTCGGCCGGAAGAACGAGGACTCGACCACGTGGCAGTTCGACGGCCAGCCCCACGGTGGGTTCTACAGTCAGGACGACGTGCGTGAGATCGTGGCGTACGCGCACGCACGGTTCGTCACGATCGTGCCGGAGATCGAGATGCCCGGCCACTCGCAAGCGGCGATTGCGGCCTATCCCGAGCTCGGCAACACGGGGGATTCCTTGCCCGTGTGGACCGCCTGGGGTGTGGACGAGAACATCCTCAACCCCGGCGAGCCGACGATTCGCTTCTACCAGAACGTGCTCACCGAAGTGATGGCGCTGTTCCCCGGCCCCTGGATCCACATCGGAGGCGACGAAGCGCCCAAGCAGCAGTGGAAGGCGAGCGCGCTGGCGCAGGCCCGCATCCGCGAGCTGGGCTTGCAGAGCGAGGACGAGCTGCAGAGCTACTTCACGCGTCGCATGGACGAGTTCCTGACGGCGCACGGTCGCCGGCTCGTGGGCTGGGACGAGATCCTCGAGGGCGGGCTGGCGCCCAACGCCGTCGTGATGTCGTGGCGCGGAGAAGACGGCGGCATCGCCGCGGCGCGAGCGGGGCACGACGTCGTGATGGCGCCCGGGTCACATACCTACTTCGATCATTATCAGTCCGCCGACACAACCGCCGAGCCGCTGGCGATCGGCGGCTACTTGCCGCTCGATACGGTGTACTCCTACGAGCCCGTCCCGGCGGCGCTCACCGACGCCGAAGCGCGACATGTGCTGGGGTCGCAAGGACAGGTGTGGACGGAGTACATTCCCGATGCGAAGCGAGTCGAATACATGGCGTTCCCGCGGGCGTGCGCGCTCGCCGAAGTCCTGTGGACGCCGAAGGCGGAGCGGGACTTCACCGACTTCACGGCCCGGCTCGCCACCCATCTCGAGCGGCTGCGCGTGCTCGACGTGAACTACCACTCGCTCAAGGACTGAAAGGGAGCTTTATGAGCCGCTCAACCGCCGCACGTACGCTGCCGTTGCTGGCCGCGTTCGCCGTACCGAGCCTGCACGCCCAGCAGGCGGCCCCGCCCAAGGAGCCCGAGCCGCTCCAGGTCGGGGCGGTGGCCCCCGACTTCACGCTGCCGGGAGCGACGCGCTACGGCACCCTCAAGGCGCCGATCCACTTGAGCGACTTCAAGGGCAAGACGGTCGTGCTCGCCTTCTTCTACAAGGCGCGCACCAAGGGGTGAACGATCCAAATGCATGCGTACCGTGATCAGTACGCACAGCTGTTTCACGACGGGCGTGGCGTGGTGCCGATCGGCATCAGCGCGGACGCCGCGGACACGCTCGCGGCGTGGGCCCGGGACGACGAGCTGCCGATCCTGTTCGCGAGCGACTCGGGCAGCGCGGTCGGGAAGACCTACGGTGCGTTCAACGCGAAGTACGGGCTCGACAACCGGACCCTTTTCGTGGTGGGACCGGACGGCAAGATCGCCTACCGGATGACGCCGTTCCGCGAGATCGACCCGCAGTCGTACAAGGACCTGGCGGCGGCGATCGATCGGATCCTGCCCAAGCCGCCTCAGGCGGGGGAAGAGTAGTCTCTAGGGATCCCTGCACAACGGGAACGTGGCGCTGGGGCACAGGTTCGCTAGCGACTGGCGACGCGCCCCAATGCGGAGGCGACATCCTGGTCGGACCCGGTCCCGGTGTAGCTGACCTTCCCGGCCCTATCGAGCACCACAATGTACGACGTGGTGGGAGCCGCGAACGCCCGCACCGCGTCGCCGCTCGCGTCGAACAGCACCGCGAACGGTAAAGGGTGGCTCGCGAGGTGGCGCCGGATCGACGCCGGGGTTTCGTTCACGCCCACGCCGATCGCCACGAACCGCACCGCGCTGCCGTACCGCGCGTGCGCGTCTTTGAGTGCCGGCTCGAGCGCGTTGCACAGCGGACACCACGTGGCCCAGAACTCGAGCAGCACTGGCCCCTTGCCGATGTAGCTGCCCAAGTCCACGCTCTTGCCGTCGAGATCTTTGACGGAGACCGCCGGAGCCTGAGATCCCACCGGAAGCCCGACATCCTGCGCGACAAGCGCCGCCGGCCAGAGCAACGCGACACTGACTGCCCATGCGTATTTCGTCACAGCACCTTTCCCATCTGAATGAAGTAGTACTCCGCCGTCCCCAGCAGCACCACGCCCGCGAGCTTTTTGATCCACACCATCCACTGCCCGGAGCGGGGCAGCGCCGCGAGGCTCCCGGAGAACAGCCCGACCACCACGAGCAGCGCGGTCATTCCCAAAGAGAACACGAATAAGTACACGAAGCCGAGCAATCCGCTCCGCGTCGTCGCCACCCAGGTGAGAACCGCCGCGAACGCCGGTGCGCCGCACGGCGCCGCGACAATCCCGGACGTCGCTCCGAGTAGAAACACCGCCGGGTACGACCCGCCACGGAACCCCCCCGCCCATTGCATAAGACGCTGCGGGGCTGCAACAGGGATCACGCCGAGCATGGCAAGGCCAAAGACGAGCAACAGGTTCCCGATCGCGAAGCGTGCCCAGGGACTCGCGCTCACGGTGCCGAACAGCGAGCCCGACAGCCCGGCGACCAGGCCGAGGATCGCGTAAAAAAGTGCGAGGCCGACCGCGTAGGTGAACGTAAGACCGGCGGTTCGTGCCCGTGATTGGACGCCCGTGCTCGTCCCCGATAGGATGCCGGCCGTGATCGGGATCATCGGGTAGATGCAGGGCGTGAGACTGGTAACGAGACCGGCGCCGAACAGGGTCACGAGGGCCAACAGCGGATTGTGGTTGAGGGAGTCGCTCAGGCCCACAGGTATCGCACCCGGTCGCGAGCACGCATCGCAGCAATCTAGCGTTGCCGGGACGTGTAGGGGCGCCGCGCCCCTACACAAGCCTTACCTGCCTAGAGGCTCCACCCCGACCGATACGTCGGCCGGATGTACTCCTCCGGAACGCGCAGGTTCGTCACCTGACCTGTCGCCGCGTCGATCTCAAGCGTCCGGCCCAACCGCACGGCCAGGCAGCCGAGCAGCACCATGGACGTGAGCCCTCCGGCGTGGCCGTCGAAGGTCGAGCCGGGGGCGGTTCCACCTTTGCACGCCGCGATCCACTCGGCGTACACCCCTTGCGAGCGCGGGTACTTCTGGGGCACGGGATGCGCCGTGAGCTCGGCCTGCTTCGCGGGGTCGAGCACCTTCGGATCGTCGCCGTACGTAGCCGCTGTGAGCTTGCCGGCGCTGCCGATCCACAATTGGCCGCCCCCGCGGTCTTGGGGCCAGGGTGCGTCGTCGGTTACCTCCGGCGGCCGCGGTGGATAGAGGCTGCCGTCGCGCCACACCACCTTCACCTCCGGACGGCCTCCCTTCGAGGCGAACGTATAAGTGATGCGCGAACCCGCAGGCGCGGTCTCTTTGAAGAGCGGTGTGGACTCGGGTTCGATGCGCGTCGGGAATCCGAGATCGAGCGTCCAGTACGCGGCATCCATGATGTGACACGCCATGTCGCCAAGGGCGCCGGTGCCGAAGTCCCAGAACCCGCGCCACTTGAAGGGCACGTACGCCGGATGATATGGCCGCTCAGGAGCCGGGCCGAGCCACAGGTTCCAGTCCAGGGTGGCGGGAACGTAGTACTCCTCGAGCGGGCGGTCGATCGCCTGGGGCCAGATTGGGCGGTTGGTCCAGAAATGCACCTCGCGCACGATCCCAATGGCGCCTGCCTCCACCCACTCGCGGATCAGGCGCGTCCCTTCGCGGGCGTGCCCCTGGTTGCCCATCTGGGTCATGAGCTTGGGATGGGCGCGCGCGGAGTCGGCCAGCGCCCGCACCTCGCCCATGGTTCGCGCCAGCGGCTTCTGGATGTAGGTGTGCTTGCCCGCTTTCATCGCCAAGAGGCCCGCGGCAGTGTGCGAGTGATCCGGCGTGGAGACGGTGACCGCATCGATGTTCTTCGACTCGCGGTCGAGCATCTCACGGTAGTCCTTGTATCGCTTGGCCTTCGGGTAGGACTGAAACGCGTCTTCCGCCGCCTTCCAGTCTACGTCGCACAGCGCGTAGATGTTCTCGCCTTCCATTCCCTTCACGTCGTTGCGTCCCATGCCGCCCACGCCGATGCAGGCCACGTTGAGCTTGTCGCTGGGCGCCCGGTAGCCTCGGCCCAGCACGTGGCGGGGGACGATCGTGAACGCCGCAGCGGCGCCCAGGTCGCCGACGAATTTCCGTCTCGAAATTCGCTTCCGCGCCATACGCGTCATCTCACCGAGCCCGCCGTGGGCTCACGCGCGGCTTCGGGTCTGAACAATGCCGCGAAGAAGATCAGCACCACCGCCGCGAATCCGGCGGGGAGCACCCAGAAGCTGGGCCAACGCGCCAGGGTCAGGCTCGTGGCGCCGCCGAGCAGCCGGTTGTAGACGTTCCCGGCCACCTGTGCGCCGATCAGCATGCCGACGCCGTAGGTGACGAGCACGAGGAATCCCTGCGCCTGGCCGCGCACCGCCGGAGTCGACCTCTTGTCCACATAGATCTGACCGGTCACGAAGAAAAAGTCGTAGCAGACCCCGTGCAGCACGATCCCGATGAAGATGAGTGGGAAGATGGCTGCGGGCGCCGCGATCGCGAACAACGCATAGCGCAACGTCCACGCCCCCATGCCCACCATCAGCATCCGCTTGACGCCCAGCCGCGCGAAGAACAGCGGCATGAGAAGCATGAATCCCGTCTCGGAGATCTGGCCCCACGTTTGGGTCGCCGCGATCTTCGTGACGCCGGCATCGCCGAGGAAGATCTGCGTGAAGTTGTAGTACGCCGCGAGCGGGATGCAGAGGAGCAGCGACGCGATGATGAACACGTAGAACGCGCGATCGCCGAGCTGCGCCAGCGCGTCGAGTCCGACGATGCTGCGCAGCGAGACGCGTTGCCCAGCGCCCGGCGGGGGCGTGTGCGGAAGCGTGAACGCGAACAATCCCAAGAGGATGCTCGCGGTGGCGGTCGTATACACGGGGAGCGGCGTCTGCTCTGCCACGGTCCCCACCAGGGGACCGAGCAAGTAGCTAATGAAGAGACCGGCGACGATCCAGCCGATGGTCCCGAACACTCGGATCAGGGGGAACTGTTGCTCCTGCGACTGGATGTGGTGGAACGCCAGGCTGTTGGCGAGACCGAGCGTCGGCATGTAGCACAGGTTGTAAAGCAGCAGCAGGAGAATGAACAACACCGGAGCGCCGGTGGCCTGGGGCACGACGTACATCACTACCCCGCCCAGGATGTGCAGCACCCCCAGCACTTTCTCGGTCGCGAAGTAGCGGTCGGCCACGAGGCCCAGGAAAAACGGCGCCACGATGGCCGAGATCGGGTTCACCGTATACGGCCAGTGCGTCAGCTTCTCCATCCCGTGGTGCGTCATGTAGACGGCGATCGTCGTGTACCAGGCACCCCAGATGAAGAACTGCAGGAACATCATCGTCGACAGCTTGGCGCGGACGCTCACGGCAGCACCCGGATCTTGATGTCGCGGTAGGCCACCCTCGCGTCGTGCTCCTGCAGACCGATGTAGCCCTCGGGGACGCGCCCGTAGTGTTCGTGAGGGGCGAATTTGCTCGCCTTCACTTTGGCCTCCCAATCCGGGCTTCCCAGCTCGTACTCGACCACCTTCATGCCGTTGAGCCAATGCTCCACATGATTCCCTTGCACCACGAGGCGCACCCTATTCCACTGGTTCGCGGGCTTCACGACGCCGGCGGGCGCGGGATACAGCCCGTAGTCGGCGCCGGCTGCCGTCAGGCGCGACTTCCCGTCGGGATGCCTGGCGTCGTCCAGCACCTGCATCTCCGGCGCGCTCCAGTAGATCGCGTCGTCGTCCTCGCTCGCCCGGTAGAAGATCCCGCTGTTGCCGCCCGGGGCGATCTTCCATTCGAGCGTCAGCTCGAAGTCCTTGAACTTGTCTTTGGTGATGATGTCGGCCGCGGGGCGGACGCGCGTGAGCGCACCGTCCACCACCTGCCACCCGGACGGCAACGTGTCCATCTTCCACCCGCGCCAGCCATCGGTGGTCTTGCCGTCGAACAACAGCCGCCACCCCCCCGCCTTCTCCTCCGACGTCAGGTTGTTATGTGGGCCCTGGCCGTAAAGCGGGGCCAGCGCAGCAGCCAGGTTCCACACAACTACGGTCACGATCGTTCGACTCGTCATCGCGGTCTCCTTGGTGTCAAGCCGGAAGTCCGGCGAGCTCCTTGAGGCGGGTATGCACGGCGCGGCGAGCGCGCTCGCTTCTCGTAATCACGAGTACAGCATCGTCGCCCGCGATCGTTCCGATGATTTCGTTCCAGCCGGCCGCGTCGAGCGCGAGTCCCAGCGCTTGCGCGCCCCCCGCAGGGGTTTTTACCACGAGCAGTGGTCCCACGCCGTCGACTGATACCAGTAGCGTAGGCAGGAGCTGCTCGAGGTGAGGTCGGATCGCGGTGCTGGTTTCGGGGGGCGACGCGTAGTGCGACCCGCCGTCCGGCGCCGCGACCTTGGCGAGCCCTAGCTCGCGGATGTCGCGCGACAGCGTTGCTTGCGTCACATCGAAGCCATCGGCTTTCAGAAGCTCGCGCAGTCGCTCCTGACTCGCCACCGTCGCGGTCCGCACGATTTTGAGGATGGCGGCGTGCCGCTGGGTTTTCATGGGGCCAGAATCTAGCCGTGAACCACCCGTCCGGCGACGACGGTGAGAAGAGCGGCCGTAGAGGGCGGGAGAGGTCGGTAGAGGTCGGTAGAGGGAAACACGGCCAGGTCGGCTTGCTTGCCAACGTCGAGCGAGCCGATCTCGTCCTCCAACCCCAGCGCCCGCGCCCCTTCGAGCGTCAGCATTCGCAACGCGTCTTCGCCGGCGAGCCCCGCGGCGGTGGCCTCGGCCCACAGACTCGAATCCCCGACGCTCACCACCGAGTCGGTTCCGAGACCGACGCGCAGGCCGGCCCGCCGGAACTCGGCGAGGGGCGCGGTGCCGTGGCGGTGCGCACGATTCGAGCGGGGGCAGTGGGCCACCCCCACCCCTGCGTCCGCCAGAGTGGCGATGTCCCGCTCATCCACCTGGATACAATGGATGCACAACCACCCCGTTGCACGTTCCAAGACCCCAAGTTGCAAGAGATACTGGACCGGCGAGCACCTTCGGGCCGTGACCGGAATTCCCCGGGCGCGCAGGGCCTCCGCCAATGGACCGCCCCCGTCGCGCACGAGCTCGGTCTCCGCTCGCGATTCGGCGAGGTGCAGGGCCAGCGGTAGCTCCTCGCGCCGCGCCAGGCCGGCGACCGCTCGGTAGAGCGGCTCGCTCACCGTGTAGGGCGCGTGGGGCGAGACGCCGAGACGCACGCGGTCCGAGCACAGCGGCCGCAGGCGCTCGAGCGCGGTCTCGAGCTCCGCCATGCTCGTGGCGCATTTCGCAGGATCGGGACCGAATACTTCCTGATAATAGATTCCCCGCCCCCCAAGGCGAGCCAGCGCGGCAAACGGCGCCCCGGTGCTGCCGGTGTCCGCCACACACGTCACCCCAGCGGCCCACGCGGCTCGCACCCCCCGCTCCGCCGCGCGGTCGAACTGCTCCGGCGTGGTCGCGTCTTTCAACGCGCGGATCGCTCGGATCCACACCGCGAACTCGCGCTGCTTGTTCTTCCCCGCCAGGTGCGTGAGCTCGAAGTGTGTGTGTGTGTTCACGAGGCCAGGAACGACGCTCGCATCTGGAAACGCGAGGCGCCTCGCGTCAGGCGGATTGGGGACGAGGGTTTCGGGACCGACGGCCGCGATGGTGCCATGATCGTCAACGAGAACGGCGCCGTCTTCGATGGGCGGCGCCGTGACGGGATGCACGGAGCGGGCGGAGATGCGCAGCATGCCGAGGGGCTCGGGGTCAGGGGCTAGGGGCTAGGGTGTCCACCCCCTAGCCCCTAACCCCGAGGCCCGAGTCCCTCACGGCGACACTCCAATACCGCCAAGCGGCGTATGCACCGGACAGGCTTGCGTCGGCTCGGTGCCGGGATAGAACCAGTCCCAGTGCCGCACCTCCTGCGGGCAGAACGGCGTCGCGAGGTAGCCGTTCGACCAGTCCACCTCGCGCGTGATGAGCGAGTCGGGCCTCTCCCAGTCAGCCGGCGACGGCCGGCGGTCGTACACGTCGCGCATGAACGCCGTCCAGGCGGGTGCGACGATCCTGCCGCCCCCGGCGTTGTGCTCGAGGATGCGCTGCTGCAGATCGTAGCCGATCCAGATACCGGCCACGAGCTCCGGCGTGTACCCGATGAACCACGCGTCGGTGTAGTCGTCGGTGGTGCCCGTCTTCCCGGCCGCAGGGAGCGTGAAGCCCGCCTTCCACACCGCGCTGAACGCCGTCCCGCGCCGGATCACGTCCTTCATCATGTCCACCATCAGCCACGTGTGCTCGGGGTCCATCACCGGCTCGCGGCGGATCGCCGGCTGCCACAGGATGTTGCCCTGGCGGTCTTCCACTCGCAGGATCCCGACGTACTCGGCGCGCGTGCCCAGCGTGGCGAACGCGGTGTAGGCGGCGATCATCTCAATGGGCCGGACACCCTTCGCGCCGATATGGATCGATGGGTAGGGCGGCAGCGGCGTGGTGATCCCGTAGCGACGCGCCTCCCCGATCACGGTCTGCTCGCCCAGCGTCATGCCGAGCTTGATCGTCGCGAGATTGCGCGACAGGTACAGCGCCTCGCGCATCGGGATCAGCCCGAGCGTGGTATCGTCGTCGTCCTTCGGCTGCCACAGGGTCGAGTCGAGCTGGATCACCGGCGGATTGAGCGGCGAGTCGTCGAGGATCTCGGTTACCGGGTGTCCCGCGCGCACGGCCGCGGAGTAGACGAACGGCTTGAAGGTCGAGCCGGGCTGCCGGATCGCCTGGGTGGCGCGGTTGTACTTGGAGTCGTCGAAGTCTCTGCCGCCGATCATCGCCCGGATGTATCCGGTGTTCGCGTCCAGCGCGACGAGTGCACCCTGCAGATAGTTGGTGAAGGGGTGGTCTTCCCCGAGCCCCTTGCCCGACTCAATGTACTCACGGTACGTGGTACGCCCGGGGAACTTGCCGTTCGAGTACACCCCTGCCTCGATCGCATCGAGCTGCGACTGCAGCGCCCGCTCCGCCGCTTCCTGCATGTCGAGGTCGAGAGTGGTATAGATGCGCAGCCCGCCCTCGTACAGATCCCGCCCGAAGCGCGCGTCGAGCTGTACGCGCAGCCATTCGACGAAGTACGGCGCGACGTCACCATAGTTGGTGCGGTGGCCGGTGAGGACGAGTGGATACGCCTTCCACAACTCCACCTCTTCGGGCGTGAGGAAGCCCTGCTCGCGCATCAGCCCGAGCACCACGTTGCGCCGGCGCACGGCGCGCTCCGGATGTGTACGCGGGTTATAGAACGCCGGCAGCTTCGGAAGCGCCGCGAGGGTCGCGGCCTCCGCCACGTTGAGCTGTTGCGCGTGCTTGCCGAAGTAGATCTGGGCCGCCGCCTCGACACCGTGGGCGCCGGCGCCGAGGTTGATCTGATTGAGGTAGAGCTGGAGGATCGTGTCCTTCGGGAAGTTGTGCTCGATCTCGGCCGCGACGCGCGCCTCCTTCAGCTTGCGGGTGAGTGTCTTTTCGCGGCTGATCTCCTCCGGAAAGATGTTTCGCGCCAGCTGCATCGTGATGGTGGAGAAGCCCTGCGCGAAGCTGAGCGTGAAGAGATCGTTCTTGATGGCGCCAAAGATGCGCCAGAAGTCGATCCCATGGTGGTCGTAGAACCGCTTGTCCTCGGTGGCGATGAACGCCTGGCGTACCGCCAGCGGGATTTCGGCGAGGGGGATCACGGTGCGCCGCTCCGCCCCCAGCTCGCTGATCAGCCGGCCGTCGGCGGCGAACACCTTGGACGTCTGCACTTGCACCCCACCGCCGCCGCTCCCGTTGGCGTACAGGCGCGAGATGCTGGGGCAGTGCTCGCCCGCGCACACGCGGGTCCACGCGCCGTACGAGAGCCCCAGGCCGTACGCGCACGCCAGCACCGCGACCGCGATCGTGCGCCGGCGATGCGTAGGGTCCTGCCACCACCCTCGGAGCCACGGAAGGGCGACCGGCGGCGAAGGGGGGGGCGCGGGGATGGAGGCCATCGCGCTACAACCTAGTAAGGGCGTCCAGCGCTTGCCAGCGGTTGGGGGTTCCCGTACGATTCCGCGCCATGTCCATGTCAGACCTCTTCGCCGAGCTCAAGTGGCGTGGGTTCCTTGCACAAGCGACGCAGCACATCGAGCGCCACTTCGCTGAGCGGCGGTCCGTGTACTGCGGCTTCGATCCCACGGCCCCCAGCTTCCAGGTCGGCAACCTGATGCCGCTGATGCTGCTGCGGCGATTCCAACTCCACGGCCACCGGCCCATCGTCTTGATGGGCGGCGGCACCGGGCTCATCGGCGATCCCAGCGGCAAGCAGACCGAGCGTCCGCTGCTCTCCAAGGATGAGATCCGCCAGAACGTGCATCGCCAGCGCGACCAGCTGGGACGCCTGTTCGACTTCGACTCGAAAGACACGCGCGCCCTCGTGCTCAACAACGCCGACTGGCTCGTCGAGCAGCGCCTCGTCGACTTCCTGCGCGACATCGGCAAGCACTTCAGCGTGAACGTCATGCTGCAGAAGGAGTCGGTGAAAGCGCGCCTCGACAGCGGCATCTCCTACACCGAATTCAGCTACATGTTGCTGCAGGCTTACGATTTCCTGCATCTGTTCCGCACGCACCAGTGCACGATTCAGGTGGGTGGGAGCGATCAATGGGGCAACATCACCGCGGGGATCGACCTGATCCGCCGGGTGGCAGGTGGCGAGGCGCATGGGCTCGTTGCCCCCCTATTCACCACGGCGGCGGGAGCGAAGTTCGGGAAGACCGCGACGGGCGCCGTCTGGCTCGATCCCGAGCTCACCTCACCCTACCAGTTGTACCAATTCTGGGTCAACACCGACGATCGAGATGTGGAACAGTATCTCAAGCCGTTCACCGACCTGGCCGAGGACGAGATCAAGGCGCTGATTCGATCCCATCACAAGGATCCCAGCCGGCGCGAGGCGCAAAAACGACTAGCGATGAGCGTCACCACCCTGGTGCACGGCGACGCGGCCCGTGCCGCCGGCGTCGCCTCGGAAGTCTTGTTCGGCGACTTCGATCCGCACGCCGCCGACCGCCGTGTGTTCGACACCCTCGCCCGTGAGATCCCGACCACGATCGTGTCGAGTAGGGACACGCTCAACCTGGTTGACGCCGTCGTACAAGCCGGGCTCGCGCAATCGAAGAGCGAGGCCCGGCGCTCGATCGAGCAGGGCGGCGTCTACCTGAACCAACAGCGCGTGAAGGAAGTCGACCGTCGGATCGAGCCCGGCGACTGGCTCGCTGACCAAAACGTGCTGCTGCGCAAGGGCAAGAAGGACTACGCCCTGCTGCGATTGGCCGGCTGAGACCGAATGTTCATCGGGCACTACGCCGTCGCGCTCGCCGCCAAGCGCGCCGCGCCGCGAACCTCGCTCGGCACGCTGTTCGCCGCCGCCACCCTCGCGGACCTGGTCTGGCCGGCGTTCGTATTGACCGGATGGGAGCGGGTGCGCATCACCGGCGGGCCCAATCCGTTCCTCAACCTCACTTTCGACGCGTACCCGATCTCGCACAGCCTGCTCACGCTGCTCGCGTGGGCGGCGTTGTTCGCGCTCTGGTATCGCGCCCGCACCAGCTATGCCCATGGCGCGTTGATCGTCGCCCTGCTCGTCGTGAGCCATTGGGTACTCGACTGGGTCACGCACGTCCCGGACATGCCGCTCTACCCCGGAGGGGGGCCTCGCGTGGGACTCGGACTCTGGAATCATGTCGGCGGAACCGTGCTGGTCGAGGCGGCGATGTTTGGCGCGGCGTTGTGGATCTATCTCGAGATGACGCGAGCACGCGATGCGGTGGGTCGCTACGGTTTTGGCGCGCTGATCGCGCTCCTCGTCGCCTCGTACGCGGCGTCCCTCTTCAGCCCGCCGCCACCCACGACGACGGCCCTCGGCATCGGGGGGCTGCTGTTCGGCTGGCTATTCGTGGCCTGGGCGGGGTGGGGGGATAAACATCGGGAAGTCGTTCCACGACGCCACGAGGCCACGTTCCACGGTTGATCCCGTGCGCACTCATGCAACGTGGCGTCGTGGCGGCGTGTGACGCAGTTATCTACTCAAGCTGATCCAGCACATCCAGCACCCGCTCCATCTCTTCGACCGTATTGTAGCAGTGCGGCGCGAAGCGGATCGCGCCCTCCCGCAGCGAGCACACGACGTGCGCCCGCTTGAGGGCGTGGTACGCCTCCACCGGGTGCGCGGGGGCGAGGCACACGATGGCCGAGCGATGCTGGTCCTCGCGCGGCGAGGCGACCGCGACGCCGCTCTCGTCGGCCCATTTGAGCATCGGCTCGTGCAACGCCCGGGTGTATTGCGCGATATCGTGCATCCCCCGCTCGGTGAGCATGCCCACCGAAGCGGTCATGCCGTAGAAGTCCTGGTACGGTAGCGTCACCATTTCGAAGCGGCGGGCGTCGGGGCGGAAGGTGGGGTCGTACTCGGTGAGCCGCGAGAAATCGTCGGTGCCCTCGAACGCCATCCACCCGGTCACCGCGGGCTCGAGCGCGGAGATCAGCTCCCGCCGCACGTACACGAACCCCGATCCCCATGGCGAGAGCAGCCACTTCTGCCCGCCGCATGCCAGGATGTCCACCGCCGTCTCGTGCACGTCGAGCACCGAATTGCCGACGCCTTGAATCCCATCCACTACGAGGAACGTTCCGTTGGCGCGGCACGCGGCGCCGAGCCGCGCGAGATCGGCGCGGAATCCGTTCGAGAACTGCACGAACGACACCGCGAGCACCCGTACGCGCGGGTCGTCCAACCGCTCCGCGAGGTAGTCCTCGTCCGGCCAGCCTTCGGGGACGCACGGCGCGAGCTCGACCTCGACGCCCTGTTTTCGCAGCAGCAGCCAGGGGTAGACGTTCGCCGGGAACTCGCGGTCGGAGACGAGCACGACATCTCCAGGCTTGAGCGGCAGGGCACGCGCGGCCATTGTCAGACCGTGGCTCGTGTTGGTAGCGAGGGCGATCTCATCGGGCTCGGCGTTCAGCAAGGCGGCGACCGCGGCGCGCGCCGCCTGCAGCCCCGCCTGCAGCTCGCGGTCGGGGAGGAGATGCGGAGCGGTGCGCTTGGCGGTGAATTCGTCCAGGGCCCGGCGCGTGCGCTCGGGAATGGGACCGATGGAGGCGTTGTTCAGGTAGACGGTGTCGGCGGTCCAGGGGAACTCGGCGGCGCGGAGGGCGCGGAACTGGTCGCGCAACGCGCGCAGTCGCGTCGGGTGGTACGCGATGTCGGTCACGATTCCTCCCGGCTCTGAAGAGCCGGCTCGGCCCCATGACGCGTCCTTAAGGACGCCGCGCCGAGCCCGGGCTTCAGCCCAGGGGAGGCGATCATCGGAGCCCCCGCACGTCGAGCGCGTCGCGCAAGCCGTCGCCCACGAGGTTCACGCCCAACACTGTCAGGCCGATCGCGAGTCCGGGAAACAACGATACCCAAGGGGCAACCCGCAGTAGGTCGCGCCCCTCGGCGACCATCGCGCCCCACGATGGCGTGGGCGGCTGCGCGCCGAGCCCCACGAACGAGAGCGCCGCCTCGGCCATGATCGCCCCGCCGACGCCGAGCGTCGCAGCGACGATCACCGGCCCCACGACGTTAGGCAGCACGTGCCGCGTCACGAGCCGCAGATCGGACGCGCCCAACGCACGCGCCGCCTGCACGTAGTCGAGCCCGCGGGTCACGAGCACCTGCGCGCGGACCAGCCGGGCCATCCCCGCCCACCCGACGAGCCCGATCACGAGGCACACGACCGCGAGCGAGGGCCGCACCGCGGCGGCCACCGCGATGAGGAGTAGCAGCGACGGAAACGCGAGGGTGACGTCGGCAACGCGCATGACTACCGCATCCATCCAGCGGCCGCGGAACCCCGCGACCAGGCCGAGCGCGAGACCGGCGGCGAGCGAGATCACCTGGCTGACGACTCCGACCGCGAGCGACAGCCTGGCCCCATACAGCACGCGCGAGAGTACATCGCGACCTTGCGCATCGGTGCCCAGCGGATTCGCGGCCGACGGCGAGCGCAGGGTGGTGGCGAGATCACCGCGGTAGGGATCGCCCGGCGCGAGCCACGGCGCGGCGAGCGCCGCCAGTCCAAGCAGCGTCACGAGAACGACACCTGCCATTGTCCAACGATTGGTGACGACCCGATGCCGCATGAGTAGCGCCGGCGTGGGGACCACGACTACGTTACTCGGGGGCTCATGTCCCGGGCAAGCGGCGAGTCATTTGGACGACCAAACCCGATTCACGCTGGTGTTGGGCGGCGGCGGCATGAAGGGCCTCGCCCACATCGGCGTCCTGCAAGCGCTCACGGAGCGGGGGCTCGTCCCGGCGCAGGTCGTCGGGTCGAGCGTCGGCGCGCTGGTGGGCGCCGCGTGGTCCGCGGGCCGGAGCATCGCCGAGCTGCGGGATGTGGCCATTGCGCTGCGCCGCAAGGACGTGTTCGCGGTGGCGCACGCCGACATGGCGTTCAAGCGGATGCGCTCCCCGGCGCTGTTCCGCCGTGAGCCGCTCGACCTCCTGATTCAGCGCCTGGTTGGCGACATCACGTTTCAAGACCTGCGCACGCCGCTCATCGTCAATACTGTCGACATCAACTCCGGGATGCAGGTCTTCTGGGGCCTGGAGGGGCTGGACGACATCCCGGTGCGCGACGCGGTGTTCGCGTCGTGCGCGCTCCCCGGCTATCTGCCCCCTCGTGAGATCCGGGGACGCTTCTACGCCGACGGCGCCACGCTCGACAATCTCCCCGTCGGTACCGCGCGCATCCTCGGCACCGAGCTGATCCTGGCGGTGGACGTCTCGGCCTCGAACGCGTTCCGCGCGGACACGCAGGAGGAAGGGTTTGCCGCGGTGTTCGCCCGCGCCGCCGAGATCGCGATGCAGTCGCTGCTGGAGCTGCGGCTACACGACTGGGGGAAGCCGCCGATCTTCTACATCCACCCGCGCGTGGAGCACATCTCAGCGTTCTCGTTCGACCACCTGCGGGAGGTAGTGGAGGAAGGCCATCGCGCCACGAGCGCTGCCCTCGACCGGTCGGAGGAGTGGCCGAGCGCGACCGCTGCCGGTGTTTATCCGCGACGCCCCGTGATCGTGCGCGTGCAGCGGGAGCGCTGTATCGGCTGTGGCGCCTGCCTGGTGCAGGCCCCGACGGGGATGTTCGTATTGGACGCGCAGGGGAAAGCGGTCGTCACTCAGCCGGAGCAGGTGTGGTCACCGATCGACGGCGACTTCATCCGGCACTGCCCCACCTACGCGATCAGCGCGCGCCCTGCCGCCGCTCCCGCCGAGACCCGGCTGCGCTCTGGATGACCTCGGTCTCGATGGTTCGGAGGTCACGCACCACGCGATCCCAGTTGTAGTAGGTCTCGACGGCCCGGCGGCCGGCGGCGCCCACGCGGCGCGCGCCCTCGGGATCGGCGAACAGCCGGCAGATCGCGTCCGCCAGCGCCGCGGGATCCTCCGGCGGCACGAGATAACCCGTCTCGCCGTCGCGCACCGCGTCGGGGATCCCACCCGAATTCCCTGCCACCACCGGCAACCCGCACGCGGACGCCTCGACCAGCGAGATGCCAAATCCCTCGACGCCGATCCGCTCGGAGATCCGCGACACGCCGACGTACACCGAAGCGAGGTTGTACAGCGCGGGCAGGTCACGCTCGCTCACGCCGCCCAGGAATCGCACGCGGTCGGCGACGCCGTTCTTGTGGGCGAGCTTCTCGAGGCGCTCGCGGTCCTCGCCGCTCCCCGCGACGGCGTAATGCACGTTGGGGAAGCGCGCGACGACGGCGGGCAGTGCCTCGATCACGCTGTCCACCCCTTTATGCGGGTCCAACCGCGCCACCGTCACGAGCCAGCGCGTCTTGTCGTCCGGCAGCTCGAAGCGCTCGCGCAGCTCGGTCGGGTCGATGCCCGGCCTGAAGCGATCGGGATCGGTGCCGAGATGCACGACCCGAAGCCGTCCGGCGTGCCCGTCGATTCCGAGCTCGCCCAGAACGTGCAGCGCGAGATCACGAGTCCAGGTGCTGTTCGCCATCAGCACCGCGGCCCCGCCGAGGATGGCGCGCGCGGAGCGCCGCTTGAAGCGTGAGTGACGAATCTTGTGCTGCTCGCTCAGCAGGTCGCCGCCGTGCAGGTACACGCCGTAGGGGACCCGGCAGCGCTCGAATACCCAACGCGCGGGATAGCCGGCGGGCTTGACGTTGCCGCAGTGCACGTAATCGACGTGGTGCTGGCGCGCGAGACTCGCCGCCCGGCGCGACCAGAGCAAAAGACCGGGGAGCGAGCGCGTCCGCGGACGGCTCACCGGCAGGCGATCGACCATCCCGTTTCCCAGTTCGGCGTCGAAGTCCGGCGCGTCGGGATCCTGCGGAGTAGAGACGACCAGCTCGCGCGCGGGGTAGCGCTTCGCCATCTCGCCGTGCAGCCGGGCGATGCCGCCGCCCATGGGGGGGAAGTCGAGCGCGAGCAGCAGCGTCGTCATGGAGGGCACAATGGAATCCTAACGGGATGCGCGCTTCGGGCGGTAGAGTAGGCCCGAATTCGTTCCGCTCGGGGTCTTGGTTGACCCGGGCGGCACTTAGGGAATCTCTGCCCAAGTCGCGTGGGGCTGGGGTGGGACGCTCGGGCGCTTTACACGCGAAGGCACGCCAAAGGCGGAACTCCCAAGCCGAAGGCTGGCCAGACCTGCACAGTGCCCCGTTGCCTGTTTCGGTGCGCCCTCGCGTGTGGGCGCCCAGCGTCCCACCCCAGCCCCACGTTCCCCTTGTGCAGATTCCCTAGGAGTGATCGCGGCGAAACTCCCGGTCGATCGCCATCAGCTCCGCCGCCACCCGGTCCCAGTTATAGTACCGCTCCACCGCCTGCCGGCCGGCCGCGCCCAGCCGCGCGCGCAGGTCCCCGTCCCCGAGCAGCCGGGTGACGGCCGCAACCACGGCCGCAGGGTCGTCGGGCTCGATCACCAAGCCGGTCTCGCCATCCCGCACGGATTCGGGGATCCCGCCCGAGCGCCCGCCGACCACCGGCAGGCCGCACGCCGCCGCCTCCACGATGGCGATGCCGAACCCCTCCACCAGCAGATCGAACCGCCGGGAGTCGAGGACGAACACATCGGCAGCATTGTACAACGCCGGCAGCTCGGCCTCCGGCACAAACCCCAGGAGCCGCACCGACTCCCCCAGACCAAGTTGGGCAATTTGGCGCTCAAGGTGAGGTTGCCGGATGCCTACGCCCGCCACGGCGTAGCAGGTGCCGGGAAAGGCGGCGCGAATCGCCGGCAGCGCGTTGATGACAGTATCGATGCCCTTGTGGTAGTCGAGCCGAGCCACCGTGAGGATCCAGGGACCCCCGCCATCGAGCCCGTACTTACGTCGCACCGGCGTGGGATCGATTCCCGGCCGGAACTGGGACGGCGTCGTACCGAGGGGGACGACGCGCACGTCGATGGCTGGCACCCGATCGCCTAACGAGACGATCACCGTGCGCGCCAGATCAGCGGTCCAGCGGCTGTTCGCGACGATCACCGAGCAGCGTCCCAGCATCTGGGCGGCGGTCCACCGCTTGAACCGGGAGCGCCGAATCTTCGCGTCGAGCAGCAGGAATTCCGTCCCGTGCGCGACGACGCCGTAGGGCAGGCCCTGTCGCGCACCAAGCCACGCCGCCGGGTACCCCGCGGGCTTCAAGACGTCGCACCACGCGAACCCTGGCCGGGTGCGGCGCGCGAGCGACGCAGCGCGGGCTGTCCAGAGGCAAAGCCCGTTGATGGTGCGGAGCCGGTTGGCGTGGATTCCCACGCGGTCGATCGGGTGCGGGTAGGTCGGATCGCTCGTCTCGCTGCCGGGAAGCGTGCCGGTGGAGATCAGCAGGCTGCCTGGTGGGTAACGCAGCGCCAGCTCGCCCATCATGCGGGCGATTCCGCCGCCGAGCGGCGGGAAGTTGAACGCCAGCATGAGGGTCGTGCTCATCTCTGCTCGCGCCGCTCGAGGGCTTCGCGGTACACGCCCTCAGTCCGCTCTGCATTCCGCTCGACCGTGAACTCGCGCCGCACCAGCTCCCGCCCGCCGCGTGCCAGCCGCTCCGCGAACGGCCGGTCGCCGAGCACGCGCGCGAGCGCACGCGCCCAGGCGATGGAATCGAGCGGCGGAACGAGCAGCCCGGTCTCGCCGGACGTGATCAGATCGGGGTTGCCGCCGGCGTCCGACGCGACGACAGGCAGGCCGAGCGCCATCGTCTCGAGCAACGTGATGGAGAGCCCCTCGATGCGGGACGGCAAGGCGGAGATGGTCGCGAGCCGACAAAAGGCGAGCGGCCGGTCGGTGAAGGGAACGTAGACCACGCGATGGCGCTCAGGCACGCTGCGCGCCGCCGCGACTAGCTCGGCATCGGGGTCCACACCGACGCATGCTACCACGACGGGCCGCTCCAGCGCGGCGAGCCCGCGCACCAGGACGGGCTGGTCTTTGCGGCGGGCCAGGACCAGGATCACAGGACGGCCGTTCACTTCGCCGAGGGCGGTCCGGGCGGCGGCGAGATCGGCGGCGGGCGGTGGCGCGTCCACGCCCGCCAAGTCGATCCCGTTCGGCACCACGCGGAGGCGCCGGGCGGGATGCAGCCGGCGGCGCAGCGCACGCGCCACCATCCCGCTGACGGCGATCGTGCGGTCGGCGGTGAGCCCGATCGCGAGCAGCGCCGGGGGCATCGTGAGCGGCATGGTGTGCCGGGTCACGACGAATGCTTGCGGGAGCCCGCGTCTCCACCGTAGCCACGTCAGCGCGCGGCGGTCGAGCGTATCGTGGCTGTTGACGAGATCCACGCGCTCGCGCGCGAGCGTGTCCTCAAGCGTCCGTGCGAGCGGCTGGAGCCGGCGGAAATCGAGCGGCACGACGGTGAGCCCTGCTGCCCGAACCATCTCCGCGAGTAACGCGTCCCGCGGACATCCCACCAGAACGCGATGGCCGCGCCGTGCCAGCTCCCGGCTCAGGCTCGCCATCACGACCGTCGAGCCCGCCCCGCCCCCCGAATGCGTCAACTGAAAGATGGTGATCGATCGGTAGGGCATGGTGGCGGAAAGCTAAAGCTCGTCCGGCGGAGGGTGAAGCACTGGCGTGCCTCGTGATTCGTGCGCACCGTAAACGCAACCCATGATCGAGGAATTCCGCGTGCCCTGCTTCCGTCCACCCGCGATGGCCGGTTTGCTCGCCGCCCTCGCCGCCCTCGCGGCCCTACTCTGCCCTCCCGCATCCGCGCAAGACTGGACCGTGGACACGACGGGCGCCGGAGCCCTCATCGACGGGGCGCTGCGTCACTCCGAGGTCATGCAGAACCTCGAGTATCTCACCGACGTGATCGGCCCGCGGCTGACCGGTTCTCGAGCCGCGCGACAGGCGAACGACTGGACGCTGCGACGGTTCAAAGGAGTATGGGCTCGAGGCGCGCCTCGAGTCGTGGACGTTCGGGGGGACCTGGACGCGAGGGCCGATCGAGGTACGGCTCACGGCCCCAAGGGGGCACGACGTGACCGCGGTGAGCTGCGCGTGGGCCCCGGGGACCGACGGCGCCACGCGCACAGGAGCGCTGGTGCGCATCGACGGGACGGCCCCGGACAGCGTTGCGACAGCCCGCAAGCGGGTGAAGGGAGCGTGGGTGATGCTGCGCCCGCCCGCGTTCGTGTGGAACTCGGACGGTCCGCCGATGGCGCCGGCCGATTCGGAGCGCCAGCAGGAATTCCGACGGAGCTTCTTCGCTCCGCTCCAGAGCCTCGACTCTGCCACGCGAGCCCAACGGCAACAGTTCGGCAACGATCTCCCCTTCTTGCTGCGTCGCGCCGGCGCGTTAGGGATCGTGATGGATGCGGGAAAGGAGCAGGGGTTGCTCACCATGAGCGGCAGCCCGAACCGCGTGCTGCCGCTCCCGCAGATCGTCGTCGCCCACGAGGACTACGCCCTGTTCGACCGCTTGCTGCAGGCTGGCACCGTTCCCCGGCTGGCCGTGCGCATCAGCAATCGCATGACGCGGGACTCCACGACCCAGTGGAATACGGTCGCGGAGATCCGCGGGGCCGAGCATCCGGGTCAGGTCGTGATCGTGGGGGCGCACCTCGATTCCTGGGACCTGGGAACGGCCGCGACCGACATGGCACCGGCGCGATGTGCGTACTCGAAACCGCGCGTGTGATCGCCCAGTCGGGCCTCAAGCCGAAGCGGACGGTCGATTCATCCTGTTCACGGGCGAGGAACAGGGCCTGATCGGCTCGCGCAAGTACGCCGAGGCGCATGCAGGAGAGTCGGACTCGATCCAGGCCGTCATCGTCCTCGACAACGGCACCGGGGCCGTGACGGGGCAGGCGCTCCAGGGGCGGGGCGATCTCGAAGCGCTGTGGCGTGCGATCCTCGCGCCCGTCGGGTCGCTCGGGGCGGATTCCGTAGTGAATCGGAACAAGGGAGGGACGGACCATCTGTCGTTTCTACCGTACGGCGTGCCGGGGTTCAACTTCAACCAGCTCGAGCGGGGTTATCAGCACACGCACCATTCGCAGTCCGACACCTACGACAAGGCTGTCGCGGCGGACCTGAGCCAGGCCGCAGCGGTGATGGCGGTGTCGGCGTACGAGCTGGCGAATCTCTCCGGGATGATTCCGCGCGGGGAGCGGTCAGTGCCGCCGGCGGTGCAGGCCGTGAAGGTGTCGGACAGCGTGCACATGGAACGGGGCCACTAGAGCGACCAAAGTCGTCCGGGTCCTGGGGCCGGGTAGTCGTCTAACAGTCCGACTGTCCCACCCTCCGACTGTCCGACTATACTTTCCCGCCCATGCACGTCGTCGTGGCCTCCCAGCAGCCGCTGCCGGCCAAAGGATACGGCGGCCCGCAGCGCGTGATCGTCGCGCTCATCCGCGGGCTCGCGGCGCTCGGCCACCGCGTCACGCTGCTCGCGCCGCCGGGCTCGCGGGTGGCCGAGGCGACCGTGGTCACCGTGCCCCCGCGCAAGCTCGCCGACGCCAAGACCCTCGCCGAATACGTCCCGCGCGACGCCGACATCGTGCACACGCATTTCCCGCTGCGCGCGCCCCCCGGCCCCAAGCCGTTCGTGCAAACGGTCCATCGCAACCTGAAGCCCAAATCCCCACCCTTCCCGAATAGCATCTTTCTCTCGCGCGACCACGCCCACCGTCACAACAGCGAGGTCTTCGTCTACAACGGGCTCGACCCCGCGGACTACGTGTTCCGGCCCTTCCCGAAGCGCGCCTCGCAGTACGATCTCTTCCTCGGCGCGCTGCACAGTGCCAAGGGATACCATTGGGCCGTGGAGGCAGCGAAGCACACCGGCCACCGGCTGATCGTTGCCGGAGGCTGGCGGCCCAGCTTCACCGGTTCGATCAAGTACGTGGGCGAGGTCGACGGCACCACCAAAGCCGCGCTGCTCGCCCGGGCGCGGTGCGTTTGGAACCCGGCCGAGTGGGATGAACCGTTCGGGCTCGTGACGATCGAGGCGTTCTTGTCGGGCACACCGGTGCTCGGCACCCGTCGCGGTGCACTGCCCGAGCTGATCACGCCCGAGGTGGGGGCGCTCTGCGCGACGTTAGACGACATGGTCACGGCAGCGGAGACGATTCACAACCGCGATCCCGCCGCCTGCCGCCAACACGCCGAGCGCCACTTTACCCACCTGACGATGGCGGACGCCTACGTCCGGGTGTATGGACGCGTGCTCGAGACGGGCACGCTCTGACGCAGCCGCGTCGCTCACGGCTCAATCGTGCACATCGTCCAATTCCACCACGTGCGGCTCCCCGTCCCGAAGTACGGAGGCGCGGAGCGCATCGTGGTGTGGCTGTGTCAGGGCCTGATCGAGTTGGGGTACCAGGTGACCCTGCTCGCACCCCCGGGGAGCCGAATCCCCGGCGTCCGGGTCATCGAGGTCACGCCGGAGCAGGTGCTGTCACCCGGGTTCGATCTGCGTCGCTTTGTCAACGAACCCGTCGACATCATGCATTATCACTGCCCCCTGCGTCACCCTCCGCCCGGTGTGCCGTGCGTGTGGACGTTGCACGGGAACATGGATGCGGGTGAGCGGGGCGACGCCCGGACCATCGGCGTGAGTGCGGACCACGCCCGCCGCCACGGAATCCGCCCCTTCGTGCGAAACGGCGTTCGTCTGGACGAGTACGAGTTTCGCGCGACGAAGGGAGACTACGATCTCTTCCTAGCGCGGCTGCATAGCGTCAAAGGGTGGCAGCTAGCCGTGGCGGCCGCGAAGCGATCCCGGGTGCGTCTGGTACTAGCGGGCGGCTGGCGGCCCAGCGTCTCGCGCTTCGTGAAGTTCGTCGGCACGGTGGGAGGCGAGCGGAAGCGTGAGCTGCTCGCCGGCGCGCGCTGCCTCTGGATGCCAGTGCGCTGGGACGACCCGTGCCCTGTGAACGTGCTCGAGGCGCTCGCGAGCGGCACGCCGGTGATCGGCTCCCCTCGTGGCTCGTTACCGGAGCTGGTTTCTCCCGACACCGGGGGGCTCGCCGAAACGGTGGACGACCTCGTCGCGCTGCGCGGCAGGCTGTCTGAATGGGATCCACGCGCCTGCCGTGCCCGGGCCGAGCGATATTTCTCGCACCTCGTGATGGCGAGGGAATACGTCCGGATGTATCGCGGCGTGCTCGAGACCGGTGCCTTGCCGGAGGGTGCTACAACAGCTCCCTGAGCCCCGCGGCGAATCGGTCGGCCGCCGCCTCGATGGTAAGCCCTCGCACTGCGGCGGGGTCCGGGCGCTGCAGGGCCGAAGAAAGCACCGGGACCAGCGCCGCGTCGTCATCCAATGCGAAGAATTGGGCGGCACCGTCAACAAACTCGCGATGGGCGGGAATGTCGGACGCGACCACCGGCGTGCCGCACGCGATCGCTTCCAGCGGCGACAGCCCGAACCCCTCGAACCGGCTCGGGCACACCACGACGGCCGCGTCGCGGTAAGCGCGCGCGACTTCCGCGTCGCTCAACCCGGTCTCGATCGAGCACGCAACGCCCAGCTCGGCGGCGAGCCGCTCGAGCGCCGCTTGCTCCGACCCGTACCCGATGAGCCGCACTGAGCGCCGCGGCTCGAGTCGCGCCGCCGCCTGAATGACGGCCTGTTGATTCTTGTACGGCTCGAGGCGAGACACCGTGACGAGCTGTAACGGCTCGCGCGGCTCGTACGCGCCGGAGGTGAAGCGCTCCGAGTCGTAACAGTACGGAACAAGTCGCGTGGTGACGTGGAAGCGCGCCGCGACGCTCGCGGCCGTGAACGCGCTCGGCACCCAAACGGCGCGCGCGCGATTCGCCATGAAACGCAAGCGGCTGTAGTACCCGCGGCGCTCGAGGTAACGCTGCCCTGGTCGGGGTAGTCGAACGAAATGCCCGAGTGCCCACCAGACGGGATCGGCGCCGCCGTCGCCGAGACTCCAGGGCGGCAGGTCCCAGAGGTACAGCACGTAGGGGCAGCGTTGCGTATTCGCATATCGAAAGGCGCGCTCCGCGACGGTGCCGCTCATTGCCAGCGCAAGGCGGGCGGGCGCATCGCCCTCGGTCGCGATCGTAAAGCCCATTTGGACGAGGCGGGGAACCACCAGTGCCGCGAACCGGTTCGGCGCGAACCAGCGGACGTCGATCACCGAGGCGTCACATCGAAGACAAAGACCGCCGCGCCGCGTTGTGGCCAGGGGAGCAGATTGCGCAGCGGCGTGCGGTAGTAGCGCGCGAGCCGCACGCCACCCCACGGCTCGAGCGCCCGACGCAGCGTGCGTTCGTCATAGACCCGCTTGTGATCGGGGTCCCAGAACGACCGCCCGACTGGTGTCGTGCCCACAAGCATTCCGCCCGGAGCGAGATACGACACCAACCCGCCCACAAACGCGCGGTCGTCGGGGACGTGCTCGAGCACCTCGCAGCAAAAGACGAGATCGAAGGCGCGGCGCTCCGGCGTCTCGAGAGTGAACACCGGTCCACCTGTCCTGCCCTGGAACGCGCATGCCTGCGCGATCGCCGCGGGCGCGACGTCGTAGCCCACCACGCGGCCGCCGGCGCGCGCCAGCGCGAAGCTGAAGACGCCGTCCATGCAGCCGTAATCGAGCACGCGCTTGCCGGCGGGTGGATAGCGACGCAGCAGCACGCGATGCCGCCACAAGAGATGCCGCAACCGCCAATCCAGGCTCTTTGCGTCGGGACTCTGACGCTCCAGCCAGTAGCGGTACTGCCGGTCGTACTCGTCCGCCTGGTTCATCGTTCCGGGCTCTTCCTCAGGTTTCCAGCATATCATAGGCTGCGCCGATGCGTGTGATCGTGTTGGGCGCCGGCGGCGCTCACAAGACCGAAACGGCCATCGCCCGTGCGGTGCGACAACTCGGCCACTCCTGCCGCCACGTCAACGTGGAAGGCTGGGACCGCTATCTCAAGAGGCTGTCGCGTCCCGTGGTGCGCCGACTGGTGGACTCGTTCGCCCCGGACTTGGTGATCATGACGCGTCCGGCAGTATGGCTGGGCGAGGACACGCTGCGCGCGGTGACGCGCGGACGCCGTTCGGCGTTCTGGTACTTCGACCTCGCGAGCCAGCCGCTCCCCGACATCGCGGCACTCGGCCGGATGGTGGACACGATGTTCGTCACGTACCTCTCGCAGGTGGAGCGATATCGGGCCGCCGGAGTTTCCACGGTGCTGTACTTGCCGCAGGGCGTGGACCCGCATACCGACCGACCGGCGTCTCGGTCACCCCGGCGCTATCGCTGCGACGTCTCGTTCGTGGGCTCGGGACAGTATCCCTACCGCCACGCGGTGCTCTCTGCCGTCGCGGCCAGTTGCCATTTGCAGATCCGCGGCCCCGGCTGGAACGGCGCGCCGCGAGACTTGCCGGTGCGGGGACGGGGACCGGTGCGAACCAGCCGGTTCGCCCAGGTGGTACGAGGCGCCGCGATCTCGCTCGGCGCGCACGCGGTGTCGGAGCAGGCGCGGGAGCGCGGCGGCGGGTCGTCGAACCGCATGTGGAAGGTGATGGGCTGCGGTGGCTTCTATCTCGGCGCCCACGTGGACGGCATCGAAGCGTTCGCCAACGACGGCGAGCATTGCGCCTGGTACCGCGACCCGGATCACGCCGTGGCCCTCGTGCGGCGTTACCTGGCCGATCCCGACGCGCGCGCGCGGATCGCCCGGGCGGGGCTTGCCCACGCGCTGGCGCGCCACACCTACGCGCACCGCGTGGCCTTGCTGCTCGAGGGCCGGGCCTACACCTCGACGTAGTTCCGGTACTCGAAGACGCGGGCGCCCGTCAGCCGCTCGATCCAATCGGAGAGATAGTAGCGCAGGAAGCCCAGCCGGAAGCGCCGGGGCCCGAGCGCGGGCATCGGCTCGTGGGCCCGCGCGGCGATCCACTCCTGCACCGCTTTGGGGTGCGTCCCGGTAAAGCGGCGGAGCAGCGGCATCCAGCCGAGGGTGGGACGGCGCTGCGCCGCGGCGGCGCGGTCGCGGCTCCAGGGAAACAGCGTCTTGCTCGCCTCGTACTTCTCGTCGATCGCGCGAAGCGGACGCGCCCATCCATAGTGAAACATCTCGGCGTCGGTGAGCCGGGCGCGGATCGGCCGCAGCTCGGCTCCCACACGAAACCCCTGCGCGTCGCGGAACGAACGAACGTCGCGCTTCGCCAGCCGCACGCAGCGCACTTCCCGCCGGTAGTAGCGCCGCGCCGTGGCGAGCGTATCGAAGTTGCCCCAAAAATGCCGGTAGCGGACCAGCAGCCCTTCCACGCGGGGGTCGCCGTCCCATTCGGCCATCGCCTGCTGCAACAGCGGCGCCCCCCGGTCGTGCAGCACTTCGTCGGCCTGGATGTACACGCCCCAACTTCCCCGGCACGCCTCCATAGCCCGCTGCGTCTCGGTCGAGAGCACCAGGCTGTGCCGGCTCATGTCCCACACGGTGTCGAGGATGCGCAGGCGCGGGTCGCCGATCGATGCCACCAGATCGCGAGTGTCGTCATCCGACTTCCCGACGTTCACCACCACCTCGTCGCAGATGTCGAGAATCGAGTGGATCGCCGGGACGATCGGGTAGTCGAGCTTCACGGCGTTCCGAACGATGGTGAAGCCGGAGATCATGTGATGTCCGAAGCTGGATGTCCTGCAAGCGCCTGTACCGGCGATCGCGGAGCGAACGCCACGACGCACAGCAGCAGCAACGTCCCCCAGGTGTAAGGCGCGAACTCGAATAGCGCGTCACGCAACGGCACGGACCACACCGTGGCAATGCCGGACGTCGCGAAGCCCGCAACCCACAGGGCGACGGTCCATCCCCGCCCCCATCGCTGCCGCGGCAGCCGCAGGGTGATCAACCACACGGGGAAAGCGAACAGGAAGTAATGCACCCACGCGATCGGTGACACCAACACCGCGATGAGGCCGACGACGCCGAGCCCTTCAAAGGTCGCCTCGGTAATCTTCGGCCGTCGCAGCGCAACGAGCGCGAGCGCGACGCACGCGAGATCGAGGGCCGCCACGCCCCAACCGGCCACGTGCAATCGGACCGCGAGCGCCGCCAGCGACTGGTTGCTGCCGAGCGGAGTCCACGCCACCGCTGCGCTGTTCCCCAACCAGTCGCGCGCGGCAACGTCCGCGCCGCCGACCCCGTAGCGCAGCAGCGGGGCGATAGTCAGTGCGGCCGCGACGGCGACTCCGATGACGAGGCCACGCCAGCGCCCGCGGTAGCCGAGATAAAGCAGCCATACCGCGGGAAACACCTTGAGCGCCGCCGCCACGCCGATCCACATACCCGCTCGGCCTTCTCTCCCGCGCGCCAGCTCCCCGGCGGCGAGGATCAAAAGGAGCAGCAGCACGGCGTTCAGATTCAGATCTTCGAAGTTCCGGTGAAGTGGAACCGCCACCGCAGCAACCGCCAGCGCCACTGGCTTCCAGTGATCCCTCGGCAGTCGGACGATGCTCCCGCCGAGGCACAGCATGCTCCCGCCGACCCACGCGGCCTTCGCCAGCGCCGCGCTCCATTGGGCCACCACCGCGAATGGGACGACGAGCAGCACCGCGAGCGGCGGCCACCAGGCGCCCACCCGGGGCGGGTGCGCGTACAGCGGCAGGCCCTCGAGCCACAAGCGAGCGGCCGTGAAGTGCACCTCGAGGTCGCCGCCCCGGCGGATCCCGACAGGGATCGCGACGGCCGCGTAGAGGACCCCGGCGAGCAGCAGGGCTCTCCGCTCTCGCGGCGTCAGCCGTGTCACAAGATTCGCCCCTTCCCGCTTACCGCAGGGTGACGGTCAGCAACTCCTCGAGGCGGTGACGCCAGGTATGCTCCCGCAGGGCGCGCTCCCTGGCCGCCGTGGCGAGACGGCACCTGAGCGCGTCGTCCCCGAGGAGCGTCCGGGCGTGGTCCTTGAGCTCACCCACGCACGTGTAGAGCACGATTTCCTGGTCCGGCTTGAAGTGGCGTGCGACGTCTTGCTTGGCGTCCGACACCTGCGGCGTGCCGACCGCGGCGAACTCGAACACCCGCATGTTCGCCCCTGTCCCGTACCGTGCAGGGTCGCCGTGCTCCCCGAACTGTCGGTGAACGTTCACGCCCACGGAGGCACCCGCCAGCGCCTTCACGTATCGCGTCCCGTACAGCGGCCCGCGTGGCCAGCCCGGGCCCCACGCCACGAGCCCGAAGGCAGTGAGCTCCTCCAGGACAGGATCGCGCACGGCATCGCGCGATCCCACGAAAACGAGCGGCGACGCCCAGCGCGCATCCGGGGGGAACGGCCGCAGGTACGCAGGGTCGCAGCCGAAGGCGAGGTAGTGAGCCCGCACGCCCGCCGCGCGGTAGCGCGGCAGGCTCGAACTGTCGTGGGTGAAAAACCGGTCATAGACGGGCGCGAGCCGGGTCGACGTCTCGTGGTCATGAGGATCGTCCGGGAACCAGTTGACCCAGCGACCGCCAAACTGACGCCGCAGCTCCACGACGTCACCGGGAGCGAGGCTCGCGCCCTTGAACACCAGCACGACGTCGACGGCGCGGCGCCGCAGTCGGGCGGTGAGCCGACTCATGAGGCGGCGCCGTAAGGCCGCGTTCCAGACGCGTTGCCGCTCCTCGCAACGGCCCACTTCGCACCCCAGTGCTTCGAGCGCTGCGGCGAGGGCCAGGCCGCTTCGGTGGTAGCGGCGGTTGAAGGCCGCGACCAGCACGACGCGCAGTCCCGCGAAGGGCGAGGTCATACCTCTACGTAGTTGCGGTATTCGAACAGGCGTGCGCCGGTCAGGCGCTCGATCCAGTCGGACAGATAGAGCCGGAGATGTGCGAGGCGGAGGCGTCGCGGGCCCACCGCGGGTCCGCCCCCCCTCTGCGCCGCCCGCCGTTCCGCGATCCACCCGTCGACCACCCGCGGATGGGAGCCGGTATAGCGGCGCAGCAGCGGTGTCCAGTTGAGCGCCGGCTCCGCCGCCCGCACCTCGAGCCGGTGGAGCTTCGCCGTGAAAATCTCCTGCCACGCGACGACCTTCTGGCGCCTCGACTGCGGCGGGCGCGCCCAGCCGTAGTGAAACATGTGCGCACCGGTGACGCGCGCGCGCACGCGCCGCTCGGAAGGGCCGACGCGAAAGCCCTGCGCGTCCTGGAAGGAGCGGATGTCCCGGTCGAGCCGCACTGCACGGACCTCGCGGCGGTACCAGTGGCGGTCCGTCGCAACGGTGTCGAAGTCGCCGTAAAAATGCAGGTAGTCAACGAGCAGCCCTTCGACCCGCGCGTCCCGGTTCCACTCGCGTATCCGCTCGCGCAGGCACGCGGCACCGGTCTCATGCAAGACTTCGTCGGCCTGCACGTAGACGCCCCAGGCACCGCGGCACGCGGCCATCGCCCGGTTCGTCTCGTGGGCAAGCGCCCAGCTGTGACGGGTCGAGAAGTCCCACACACTGTCGATGATGCGCACCCGCGGATCGCCCACCCCCGCGACCACGTCGCGCGTGTCGTCGTCAGACTGTCCCACATTGACGACGACCTCGTCGCAGATCTCGAGCATCGATCGGATTGCCGCTACGATCGGGTAGTCGAGCTTGACCGCGTTCCGGACGATGGTGAAGCCGGAGATCATGTCACGTGCGGAACTGCATGTCGTAGAGGCGGCGGTACAGGCCTCCCGCCGCGAACAGCGTCTCGTGCGTACCGCGCTCGACGATGCGACCGTCGGCGAGCACCACGATCAGGCTGGCGTGCTGCACCGTGGCCAGGCGATGCGCGATGACGAAGGTGGTGCGGTGCGCCATCAGCCGGTCGATCGCTTCCTGCACCAGCCGCTCCGATTCCATGTCGAGCGCGCTCGTGGCCTCGTCCAGGATGAGGATCGGCGGATCGCGCAGCAGCGCGCGCGCGATCGCGATGCGCTGGCGCTCCCCGCCCGAGAGCCGGGTGCCGCGCTCGCCGAGCAGCGTCTGGTAGCCGTCCGGCAGCTGGGAGACGAAGTCGTGGGCGTTCGCCGCGCGTGCCGCGGCCTGCACCTGCTCGAGCGTGAAGTCGCGCCGCCCGTACGCGATGTTCGAGAACACCGTGTCGTTCAGCAATATGGTTTCCTGCGAGACGATGCCCATCAGTCCGCGGAGGCTGGAGCGCGTGAACCGCGAGATCGGCACGCCGTCCATGAGGATCGCGCCGCGCGTGGGCTCGTAGAAGCGCGGCAGCAGGTCGAGCAGCGTAGTCTTCCCCGCCCCCGACGGCCCCACGATCGCTACAACCTGTCCGCGCCGCACCTCCAAGTCGATGCCGGCGAGCACGCGCCCCTGGCTGTCATAAGAGAACTCAACGCCGCGATACTCGATCCGCCCCTCGAAGCGCGCCGGCAGCTCGCCGGGGCGGTCGCCCTCTTCTGGCGCGAGGTCCAGTACCTCGAATACGCGGTCCGCCGCCGCCAGCGCGCCGGCCATCGCCGTCGGATAATTGGCGACGGACTTGACCGGAGACATCAGCTGCAGCGCGACGGCCATGAAGGCGATCAGGATCTCCGGCCGGATGACCCCGGACGGCCCCAACGCGAGCCGCGTCCCCACGACGAAGATCAAGAGGATGACGATGCCGGCGAACACTTCGGAGAGCGGGCTCGTGAGCGTGGAGTAGCGCTGCGCCCGGAGTACACCGCGACGGTTCTTGTCGGACAGCGCGCGGAACCGCTCCGCCTCGAACGGCTCGGCGACATAGGCCCGCACCAGCTTGATCGACGCGACAAGTTCGCTTACGAGACTGGTGAGCTCGCCCCGCTGGTCCGCCTGCTCCCGCGAGCGCCGCCGCACCTTCGCCACCACGGGACGGACGATCAGCGGTAACAGCGGCGCGCACACCAGGGCGATCAGCGTCAAGCGCCAGGACAGCCCGAGGAGAATCGCGATGTACACGGCGATGAGGCAGACGTTCTGGATCAGCGAGGCGAGGGCGGCCGTGACCGCCGTCTTCACCTGGTCGGTGTCGCTGATCACCCGCGCCAACAGCTGGCCGCCCCGGCTGCGCTGGAAGAAGCCGAGGGGCAGCCGTTGCAGGTGCTCGAACAGCTGCACGCGCAGGTCGCGCACCACGCCCTCCTGAATCGCGACGCTCGAGACCGCAGCGGTGTACGTCAACGCGTTCTTGAGCACCAGCGTGAACACCAGCACGATGACCACGTTGCGCAGCGCGCTTTCGGGCGATCCGGCCGAGAGGAGCGGACCGGCGACGCTGGCGAGTACGCGCTCGACGGCGGAGCCGCCGGTGGCCGGGAGCGGCGCGAGTCCGAACAGCGTGCGCAGAAATGGAATCAACAACACGAACGTCGCGCCGTTCAGGAGCGACGCGACGACGGTGGCGACGAAGTTGGCGACGAAGAGCAACGTGTACGGACGGAGCAGCTGGAGCAGCCGCCCCCCCCCACCCCCCTCACTGCGGGTCATCAGCCCGCCTTCCGGCCGGCGTTGACGCCCCGCGGAGTCAGCAGCGCGACGGGGAGGATCACCTCTTCGGGAGTGACGCCGCCGTGCAGGAACGAGCCGCGGTAGCGGGCCTGATACTCGCGCAGCTTCGTGGGATACACGAAAAACCGATCCGCCGTGGCGAGCAGCAGGCGGACCCCCAGGCCCATCCCCGGCAGGCCGAAGCTCTTCAGGTCTTCGACGAGAATCGCGGCCGCTGGGTCTTCGCTCTTCAGGTCCTCACCGAACTTGTAGCGCAGGTTAGCCGTGGCATCGCGCTTGGCGAACACGGTCGCGGGTGTCTCGCAGTGAATCGAGCCGTGGTCCGTGGTGAGCAGCACGGTCACGCCCCGCCGCTCCGCCTCCTGCAGCGCCGCCAGGACGGGTGAGCGCTCGAACCACGTGCGCGTGAGGTTGCGTAGCGCCGCCTCGTCACGCGCCACCTCGTACAGGATGGCACTCTCCGAGCGGCCGTGCGTGAGCTGGTCCACGAAGTTGAAGACGAGCGCGGTGACGCCGTCCTGCGCGAGGTGGGCCGGGAGTTTCCGTACCAGGTCCCCTTCCCCGGAGCTGAACACCTTCTCGTAGCGCACCGGCACCGGCCGGCCCACCAGCTCCGCTAGCTGCTCCGAGAGCAGCTCGGCCTCGTGGGCGTTGAGGCTCTCCTCGTCGGACGCCTGGCCCCACCACTCCGGATGGCGCGCCGCGATCTCCATCGGGAACATCCCCGAGAAGATCGCGTTGCGCGCGAACGGCGTCGCGGTCGGGAGGATGCTGTAGTAATACGACTCCTCGACGTCGAACAGCGGCGTCACCAGGTCGCGCAGCACCTCCCACTGATCGAGCCGCAGGCAGTCGATCACGACGAACAGAACGCGCTCCGCGGACTGCAGCACGGGCACCAGGAACTCGGCGCCCACATCGACCGAGAGGGGCGGCCGGTCGCCCTCCGGCCCGGCGAGCCAGCGCGAGTAATGCCGGGCGATGTACTCGGCGAAGTCCCGTCGAAGCGCGCCCTGCAGCGCCCGCAGCGCTTCCGAAAGGCCCGGCTCGTTGGCCGCGGCCAGGCGCACTTCCCAGCGCGACAGCTCCACCACCAGCTCGATCCACTCGCGCCACGCCAGCGTGGCGCCGCGCCGCCCCTCGAGCTCGCGGAACCGCGTGACGAAGTCGCGGGCCAGCCGCTGCTGCCGGATGCGATCGCCCTCGAGCAACCGGGTGATCACCGACAGAATCTGCCGCGGCTGCACCGGCTTTACGAGGTAGTCGTCCACCTCGATCCCGATCGCCTCGCGCAGCGTGCCCTCGTCCTCGCTCTGGGTCACCATCACGACGGCCATCGCGGGATCGATGGCGCGGATCTCGCCGATTAGCTCGAGGCCGCGCCGGCCCGGCATCTGCTCGTCCAGCAGCACCACGCTGTAGGGTTGGCGGCGCAGCAGCGCGAGCGCGTCGTCGCCGTGCGCGGCGGCCGCCACCGTGAACCCCTGCCCTTCCAGGAACCGCCGGTGAGCGGCGAGCCCCTCTACTTCGTCATCCACCCAGAGAATGGTCTTCGGCCGCTGCATAGGCCAAAGCTAACGGCGACTGGCGAAGCCGGGCAACGCGACCGAAATTTCGCAACGTGCTGTGCGTCCTGCTGGTGCGCTTCAGCTCCATCGGCGACATCCTGCTCACCACGCCGCTCGTGCGCGCGCTCGCCCGGCGCCATCCCGAGGCGAAGCTCGTGTACGTGACCAAGCGGGCCATGGCGCCGCTCGTCGCCGACAACCCCCACCTCGCCGAAGTCGTGACGCTCGAGCCCGGCGAACCGATCCGCCACCTCGCCCGCCGGCTGCGGCCGTTCGCGCCGACCCACGGTCTCGACTTGCACGGCAGCCTCCGCAGCCGCGGGCTGCGGTTACTGGTGCGCTGCCGCTGGTCGGGCTATCGCAAGCGGAAGCTCGCGCGCGGGCTGCTGATCCACTTGGGCCTCGACGTGTACCGCAACCACACCCCCCTCCCGGTGGCGGAGCGCTACTTCCAGGCGGCACGGCGGCTCGACACGTGGCCCGACGGCGGTCCTCCGGAGTTCTGCCTGAGCGCTGGGGCCAAAGAGCGGGGGGCCCAATGGCTCGCGGAGCACGGAGTGGGAGACCACGAGCGGCTCATCGCGCTCGCGCCCGGGGCCGCACACGCCACCAAGCGCTGGCCCGTCGCGCACTGGAGCGCGCTGGCCGAGCGGTTACGCGCCGACGGCTATCGACCGCTCGTCGTCGGGGGGCCGGACGATCGCGGGCTGGCCCAGCAGCTCGCCGCCGTGCCGAGCGCCGCGGGGGAGTGCTCGCTGCAAGAGACCGGAGTCCTGCTCGCACGCTCGCGGGTCGTGGTGTGCGGGGACACCGGCGTGATGCATATGGCCACGGCCGTCGGCACACCGGTGGTCGCCCTGTTCGGGCCGACCGTCGGACAGTTCGGCTTCTTGCCGTACCGCGCCCGCTCGGTCGTGCTCGAGCGGCCCCTCGACTGCCGTCCCTGCTCCTCCACCGGGACCGCGGTCTGCCCCTTGGGCCACCACCGCTGCCTCCAGGACATCATGCCCGAGGAGGTGGCCGCTGCGGTGCACGCGCTCGTCGCGTGAGCACGGCCACGACTCCGGCAGAGGAACGGCTGATCGGTCTCATCGCCACGGCGGTGCGCGGTCCAGTGCGCGAGGGCCTGTTCGCCCTGTGGCTGGTGGTGCGCACCGCGGAGGGTGTGCTCCCCCCCAAGCCCCTTTCCACCAAGAATCACCGGCGCCGCCTCCAGGCCCTGGAGTCACGGCTCGCGAGCCTCGCGCTGCCCGGACCGCTGAAGCGCGCCCTCGCGGGCGCATGCCACCACCTCGCCGCCGCGACCCCCGCCGCGGCGGAGCTAGTGCTCTCGCAGCTCGTCGCCCCGGCACGCGAGGTCTTGGGGCCCGAGGCGGGTGACGCGGTCGCTGTTGCCGCCAGGGCTGCTCGTCTGCATCTATAGAGGAGCGCCAGAAGCGCCCCGCGTGATTGCGGCTGTAAGCCGCGGCTCGGCGTCTGCCGCTTAAGCGGCGCTGCTACGCGCGTTTACGGGCAGATGCCGAGCCGCGAGTTTACTCGCGCACTCCGGCTGCCAGAGGTTGTAGGTGAACATCCGCTAGTAACCACGTCAGGAGAGAATTTCTTGACCACCCGTCGTTTCCCCAAGCGTCCTTCCCCCGAGTCCCTCGTGGAGCGCGTGGATCAGCAACGCCCGGGGGACGTGCCGGGCGACACGGTGCCGACCGGGTTTCCCTCGATCGACCGGATCCTCGGGGGCGGCCTGCGGCGCCGCGACCTCGTGGTGCTGGGCGGCGACGTTGGCTCCGGCAAGTCGGCGCTCACATTGGGTCTGGCGTTGCGAACGGCCCAGCAGGGGATGGGCGTAGCGCTCCTCTCGGGAGAGATGGACGAGGAGCGGCTGATGGAGCGCGCCCTCGCAATCGAAGGGCGGGTGGCGGTCGACGAGCTGCGCGGGGCCAAGCTCAACGACCAGACGCGCGCCGGCATCGGGGGCGCCGCCGTGCGGCTGCGCGGCCTGCCCTTGAGCATCCTGCCGCTGGCAGCGCCCGACTTCGAGGCCGCCGCCGAGCGGCTCGATCCCTTACGGCAGCTCGGGCTCGTGTGCGTCGATTATCTGCAACTCGTGCCGTCGCCGCGCGGCGTGGCGCGCTCGACGCAAGACGAGGATCTCGCCCTCGTGTTGCAGCGTCTCAAGGCGTTAGCGCTCGAGCGTCAGGTGGCGCTCGTGGTCGTGTCGCAGCTGCCCAGGTTCGACGCCAAGCGCCCTAACGCCCGCCCCGCGCTCGACGACTTCGGGCACTTGGGGGCCATCAAGCAGCACGCCGACGTGGTGCTCGGCATCTACCGCGAGGACATGTACAACCCGGGGTACGGCGTGGAGGGGGCCACCGAGCTGATCGTGCTCAAGAATCGCAACGGCCCAACCGGGTTCGTTGACTTGTACTTCTACCGGCGTTGGATGCGGTTCGAAGACATGCTCGACCCGGACCGATGAGAATGCTAGGTTAAGGTGCCTCCATGGCCGGCCACAGTAAGTGGAAGCAGATCAAGCGGAAGAAGGCCGTCACCGACGCCCGGCGCGGGGCGCTGTTCACCAAGCTGATCCGTGAAATCACGATCGCCGCGAAGCAGGGCGGCGGCGACCCCGCCGGGAACGCGCGTCTGCGCACCGCCATCGACGCCGCCAAGGCCGAGAATATGCCGCTCGACAACATCGAGCGCGCCATCAAGAAGGGCACGGGGGAGCTCGAGGGGGTCACCTACGAGGAAGTCACCTACGAAGGCTACGGCCCCGGCGGCACCGCCATCTTCATCGAGGCGACCACCGACAACGCCAACCGCACCGTCGCCGAGATCCGCAACATCTTTCAGCGGCACGGCGGGAACCTCGGCGCCGCTCACTCGGTCTCCTGGATGTTCGACCGCAAGGCCCAGATCACCGTGGACGGGACCCGCGCCAGCGAGGACGCCACGATGGAGGCGGCGCTCGACGCGGGGGCGGAAGACATGGTGCGCGATGGCGACGTCTTTCTCATCACCGGCCCGGTGAGCCAGCTCCACCAAATCGCCGAGCGGCTCAAGGCCAAGCAGATCCCCATCCAGGCCGCCGAGATCACGATGCTCCCCAAGAGCACGGTGAAGGTGGACGCCAAGGACGCAAAGCAGCTGCTCCGGCTGATCGAAGCGCTGGAAGAGATGGACGACGTCGCGAGGGTTTCCGCGAACTTCGACATCGACGCCGAGGCGCTGGCGGCGGCGACGGCCTAGTGAGGGTCCTGGGCGTCGACCCCGGGACGTCGGTCACCGGCTACGGCGTGATCGAAACCGGGAACGGCGCCTCGGGCATCGGGCGGCTGGTCGAGTGCGGCGTGATCCGATTCGCGGCGCGCAGCCCCCTGCCGCGCCGCCTGCACGAGCTGCACGACCACATCACCGGCCTCATCGCCCGCCACGCCCCCGACGCCCTCGCCCTCGAGAACCCGTTCTACCGGCGGAACGTCAAGACCACCCTGGTGCTCGGGCACGCCCGGGGCGTGATCATGCTCGCTGCCGCACAGGCCGGCATCGCCATCGCCGACTACCAGCCGGCCACGGTGAAAAAGACCGTCACGGGCGCGGGCGGCGCTCCTAAGGGGCAGGTGGCGAGCGTCGTCGCGCGCCTGCTGCGACTGCGCGAGGCGCCCAGGCCTGCGGACGCCGCCGACGGCGTGGCGGTGGCGCTCACCCACATCCTCCGGTCGTGATCGCGCAGGTCTCGGGCCGACTCGCCGCCAAGCGGGCGGACCGCGTCGTCATCCAGACGAGCGGAGGGGTGGGCTACGAGATCGTCGTGCCGCTGGGCGTGATGGAGCGCCTGCCGGCGGTGGGCGAGGGGGTGAGTCTCGCCACGGAGCTGGTCATTCGCGATGACGGCTGGTCGCTCTACGGCTTCGACGACGAGGCGGGGCGGCGGTTGTTCCAGCGGCTCATCGGCGTCACGGGCGTAGGGCCGAAGATCGCCATCGCGCTCCTCTCGGCGTTGGGCGTCGAGCGGGGGGCGCGCGCGGTGCAGGAGCGGAATATCGCGCTCCTGGCCTCGGTGCCCGGCATCGGGAAGAAGACCGCCGAGCGGCTGGCGCTTGAACTGGCCGACAAGCTCGGCGAGTTTGATGAGGCCGGCGCTAAGGGCGCGGGCGTCCCGAGCGGAGAGGGGGGGGGAGGCGCGGCCGCAGCGCTGCTGGCGCTCGAGCGACTCGGCTACGCCACCGGGGAAGCGGACAGGGCGCTGCGCCAGGTGCTCGCAGCGGACGGAGGTGGCCCGGGCGCAGGCACGGGGGGGGGGGCGCCCGACACCGAGACGCTCGTCCGCCGGGCGCTTCAACTGCTCACCCATGGATGAGCCATGACGACGGCTGAGTGGATCTGCACGCGCTGCGGCTCGACCAATCGCGCGCTCGTGTCCGACACCGCGACGCGGGCCGAGGACGAGTGTGTCACGTGTCACACCCCCCACGTGCTCGAGCGCGATGCGCGGCCGGTACGGTGGCGCGCCCGGCCGATCGGGAAGCGAGCGGCGTGAGGACGCGCGCGCCCCGGGATCTCCGGGCTGAAGCCCGGGCTCGGCATGGTGGCGTGCTGAAGCACGCTGTCCTACAGGACGGCGGCGAGCCGAGCTCACCCTTCAGGGTGGGACACCCGTGAGCGGCACCCGCGCCCACGTCACCACCCCGGACGCGCTCCCCGACGAGCGACTCACCGACGCCGCGTTACGTCCCTCGCGGCTCGACGAGTTTGTGGGTCAGGCGAAGGTGAAGGAGTCGCTGCAGATCGCGATCGACGCCGCGAAGCAGCGGCGCGAGCCCCTCGATCACGCCCTGTTCTTCGGACCTCCGGGCCTCGGCAAGACTACCTTGGCGCTCCTCATGGCCAAGGAGCTCGGCGTCAACATCCGCACCACATCGGGCCCGGTGCTCGAGCGTCCCGGCGATCTGGTCGGGATGCTCACCTCGCTCGACGCCGGCGACATCCTGTTCATCGACGAAGTGCACCGGCTGCGTCCCGCCCTCGAGGAGTTCCTCTACCCCGCGATGGAGGACTATCGGGTCGACGTGCGGATCGCGGACGGTGCGCATGCCCAGACGATCCCCATGGCGCTGGAGCGATTCACCCTGATCGGCGCCACCACCCGATTCGGCCTGCTGACCCCGCCGATGCGGGCGCGTTTCGGGCTGGTGGAGCGGCTCTCCTACTACCCGCCCGACGATCTCGCACAGATCCTGGTCCGCTCGGCCGGGATCTTCGACGTCCCGACGGACGCGGCCGGGATCGCGGAGATCGCACGCCGCAGCCGGGGGACGCCGCGCGTCGCGAACCGGCTCCTGAAACGCGTGCGCGATTACGCACAGGTGCGCGCCGGTGGCAAAATCACGGCGCAGGTGGCGGCGGAGGCGCTCAGACGACTGGACGTGGACGAGTTCGGCCTCGACGACATGGACGGCCGCATCTTGAAGACGATCATCGAGCAGTTCGAGGGTGGCCCCGTCGGGCTCAGCACGATCGCCGCCGCCGTCGGCGAGGACCCCGGCACGCTCGAGGAAGTGTACGAGCCGTTTCTCATGCAGCAGGGCTTCCTCGCCCGCACGCCGCGCGGCCGCTGCGCCACCGCGGGCGCGTACAAGCATTTCGGCTTCATGCCGCCCCGGAGCTCCGACCAGGCGACGATGTTCGACAGCTGAACGCGGAACGCGGAAGTCGGAACGCGGAACGGCAGCACGCCCGCCTGTTCGGCGTTCCCCGTTCCGCGTTCCGCGTTTCCCTCATGCGCACCTCAGACTTCGAGTACCACCTCCCGCCCGAGCTGATCGCCCAAGACCCGCTCCCCGATCGCACGTCGAGCCGCCTGCTGGTTCTGGATCGCTCGTTCGGTGCAATCCGGCACGGCCACTTTGCGGATATCGTCGACCTGATCGCGCCCCAGGATGTCCTGGTGCTGAACGTCTCACGCGTGATACCGGCACGCCTGTTCGGGAAACGCGACGGGGGGAGGCCTGCGGAAATCCTGCTAGTCCGCGAGCTCCCAGACGGAGCGTGGATCGCTATGGGGCACCCCGGTGGGAAGCTCAAGCCGGGACGGTGCGTCACGCTGGGGGACGACAGTGCCATCGAGATCGTCAGTCGCATGGGCGAGGGGCTGCGAGTCATCCGCTTCGTGGGATCGCTCGACGCGCGGGCCACGCTTGCGAAGTACGGAGAAGTGCCGCTCCCTCCTTATATCCGCCGACCGCCCCGTCCCGAGGATCGTGACCGCTACCAGACGGTATACGCGGCGCACGACGGCAGCGTCGCCGCGCCGACCGCTGGGTTGCACTTCACCGAGGAAATCCTTGCGCGGCTCCGGGCGCGAGGCGTCGCGGTCACCAACGTCGACTTGCACATCGGTCCGGGGACGTTCAAGCCGGTTCGCGTGGATGAGCTCAGCAGGCATCGTATGGACCCCGAGGCCTTCACCGTCAGTGACGACGCCGCGACGACCATCAACAAGCGGCGCAAGGCGGGGGGACGAGTGTGGGCGGTGGGGACGACCGTCGTGCGCACGCTCGAGACGTGTGTTGCCGGCGGCCGCATCATTCCGAGCGCAGGAGAAACGCAGCTGTTCATCCGCCCCCCGTACGTCTTCAGCGCCGTGGACTGCCTGCTCACTAACTTCCACCTGCCCCGCTCGACGCTGCTCATGTTGGTGTGCGCATTCGGGGGATTCGAACATGTCATGCGGGCTTATCGGGAAGCGGTCGAGCGCAAGTACAGGTTCTATAGTTATGGCGATGCGATGGCGGTCCTGTAAACGCGGAACTCGGAACGCGGAACGCGGAACAGAAGGACGCGCACCTGTTCCGCGTTCCAACTTCCGCGTTCCGCGTTGAAAGACGCATGTTCGACTTTACGCTCGACGCGACTTCCGGCTCCGCCCGCGCCGGCACGCTCACGCTCCCCCACGGCACGGTCGAGACGCCGGTGTTCATGCCCGTGGGCACGCAGGGCACGGTGCGCGCGCTGTCGCCCAACGACCTGCGGGCCGCGGGCGCGACGCTCGTCCTCGCGAACACGTATCACCTCCATGTGCGCCCCGGCGAGCAGACAATCGAGACGCTCGGGGGCCTACACCGCTTCATGAGCTGGGACCGTCCTCTGCTCACCGACTCGGGAGGCTTTCAGGTGTTCTCGCTCGAGGGGTTCCGTCGTGTGAGCGAGGAGGGCGTGGAATTCCAGAGCCACGTGGACGGCGGCCGACGCCTGCTCACCCCGGAGCGCGCCACCGAGATCCAATGGACGCTCGGCGCCGACATCGCGATGGCGTTCGATCACGTCGTGCCGGGAGGGGCGGATGCCGCCAGCGCCAGCGACGCCATGGAGCGGACGCTGAGATGGCTGGAGCGGTGCGCGAAACGACATCGGGAATTGTCGGACAGTCGGACAGTCGGACAGTCGGACCGACAGGCGCAGACGAGGCCACCGTCCGACCGTCCGACTGTCCGACAGGCTCTCTGGCCCATCCTCCAAGGCGGCGTCCATCTCGCGCTTCGGGAGGAAGGGCTGCGCCGCATCTGCGACATGCGCCCCTGGACAGGCCTCGCCATCGGCGGCCTGTCGGTGGGGGAGCCGAAGCCGGTGATGTTCGAGATGCTCGAGCGACTCGAGCCGAAGCTCCCCGCGCTGCCGCGTTATCTTATGGGCGTGGGGTTCCCCGAGGATCTGGTGGCGGCGGTGGAGCGTGGCATTGATTTGTTCGATTGCGTGGCGCCGACCCGCAACGGCCGCAATGGCTCCGCCTTCACGCCCGACGGCCCGGTGAACATCCGCAACGCCGAGTACCGCGACGACCCGCGGCCACTCGACGCGACGTGCGATTGCGAGACGTGCACGACCTTCTCGCGCGGTTACCTGCGCCACCTGTTCGTGGCGGAGGAGCTGCTGGGGCTGCGGCTCTTGTCGTTGCACAATGTTCGCTACCTGATCCGGCTCGCGACCGACGTGCGCGCCGCGATCCGGCGGAGCGCCTTCGGCCCCTGGGCCGCGGAGTGGCGCCGCCGCTACCTCGACTCGGGACGCGCATGACCGCCCCTACCCCCGGCAGCTTCGCCCTGTTGCTCGCGCCCTCCGGCCAAAGCACCGGCAGCGGGCTCACAGTATTCCTGTTTCAGATCGCCGCGCTCGTTGCGATTTTCTACTTCATGCTGATCCGCCCGCAGCGACGCCAGCAGGAGAAGCACCGCCAGCTCCTCGCTTCGCTACAGCGCGGCGACCGCGTCGTCACCTCCGGTGGCATCGTCGGCGAGGTGGTCCACCTGAAGGACGACGAGATCACGGTGAAGAGCGGCGAATCGCGCTTCATCGTGCTGCGCACCAACATCACCAACATCGTGAACCGTTCCCTCGAAGCCAAGCCGCAGTGACCGTCCGCACGCTCCACCTCCTCGGCTCGCCCGTTCTGCGGCAGCGCGCCACGCCGGTCGCCGCGGTGAACGACGACGTGCGTCGCCTGGTGGATGACCTGTTCGAGACCATGCAAGCGGCCAAAGGCGTGGGGCTGGCAGCCAATCAGGTCGGTGTCGCGCAGCGTGTGGCGGTCGTCGACGTGGGAGCGGACGACCCACCGCCCCTCGTGCTCATCAACCCGCGCATCATTCAGAAGAGCGAGCTAGTGGAGACGGCCGAAGAGGGCTGCCTGTCGATTCCGGAGATCTTCGGTGAAGTGGAGCGACCAGTGCAGGTCACCCTCGAGGCGCTCGACCGTGATGGCCGGCCGTTTCGGCTCGAGGTGTCGGGCTACAAGGCGCGCGCCGTGCAGCATGAAATCGACCACCTGGACGGCGTGCTGTTTCTCGACCACTTGAGCGGCGTGAAACGAAGCCTCCTCCTGTCCAAGTGGAAGCGGTCGCGCAAGGGACAGACCGGTTACCTGAAGGAGGTCACCCCCGAGCCGGCGGGCGAGCTATAACGTGCGCGTCGTTTTCTTCGGTACCCCGGAGTTCGCCGTCCCCTCGCTGGAAGCCCTGTTGGGCGAGGGATTCGACGTCGCGGCCGCCGTCACCCAGCCCGACCGACCGCAGGGTCGCTCTCGATCGACCACCGTCGCGCCCCCCGTCAAGACGGCGGCCCAGGCGGAAGACATCCCGGTGCTGCAACCGGAGCGGCCCACCGACCCCGCGTTCGTCGAGCGCCTCCGCGCGCTCACGCCAGACGTGGGCGTCGTGGTCGCCTACGGCCACATCTTGAAGCCCGAGCTGCTCGCGCTGCCGCGTCACGGCATGGTCAACGTGCACCCTTCGCTCTTGCCCGAGTTGCGCGGCGCGGCGCCAGTCGAGTGGGCGATCCTGAACGGGCTGGAGCAGACCGGCGTGACCATTATGCAGATGGAAGCGGGGCTCGACTCGGGCCCCATCCTCCTGCAGATCCCGCACGACATCGACCCCGACTTGACGGCGGGCGAGCTGTCGGAGCACCTGTCCGAAATGGGCGCGCAGGCGTTGGTCGAGGTGCTGGCGCTGCTCGAGACCAACGGCCTGAAGCCCCGTCCGCAGGATCACACGCGCGCCACCTACGCACCGAAGCTCACGCGCGAGACCGCGCGCATCCGCTGGACCGAGCCGGCGGAGCAGATCGCCCGCGCGATCCGCGCGCTCGACCCCAAGCCCGGGGCGTGGACCGAGCTCGACGGCCGCGAGGTGAAGCTGTTTGGGGCTCGCGTCGTTGAGGGCCGGGGACAGCCCGGCGAAATACGGACGACAGATAACGGATTAGGGATAACGACCGGGAAAGGCGCGGTGGCGGTCGCAGAAGTCCAACCCGCCGGCAAGCCGCGCATGACTGCCGCGGACTGGGTGCGAGGGCGGGGCGTGCGGGGGGGGGCCCAGCGGTTCGAGTGAGATCGCGAGCCGCGTTGCCGCGGCTGCACGCCATCACCGACGAGCGCATCGCCCGCCGACCGGAGCTGCCGGACCTCGTGTGCCAGTTGACGGCGGGTGGACCCGAGCTGGCCTTTCACGCTCGCGGTCATACCCTGTCGGGCCGCGAACACTATGAATTGGCCGTCCGACTGTCTGTCAGTCCGACCGTCCGACTATTCGTCAACGACCGCCTCGACATCGCCCTCGCCGCCAGCGCGGCAGGAGTGCAACTGACCCGCTCGAGCCTGCCTCCCGGCGATGCGCGCCGCCTCGATCCCTCCTGGTGGATCGGAGTGTCGGTGCACGACTTGCGCGAGGCGCAGGCCGCGCGCGCCGCCGCGGCTGACTATCTTTTGGTAGGACCCGTCTTCCCCACCCCCACGCATCCCGACCGGGCCCCACTCGATCCGGCGGAGCTGCGGGAGATCGTGGGGCTCGGGCTTCCGGTCATCGCCGTCGGTGGGGTCGCGCCCGGGCGAGTCCAGGATCTGCGGCAGCGGGGGGTGTATGGCGTGGCGGCGATCCGGGCCCTGTGGGATGCGGCCGATCCGCCGCTCGCCGCCCGGCGGCTGCTCGAGGAGCTGACGAATTGAACGAGACCATCGACGTCGTCGTGAACGGCCAGCCGCGCGCCGTGGCGCGTGGGGCCACGCTGCTCGACCTGCTCGCGTCGCTCGCGCTCGATCCGCGGGTCGTCGTGGTGGAGCACAACCGCGCGATCGTCCGGCGCCCACACCTGGGTGAGGTGACGGTGGCGCCGGGAGACGCGATCGAGCTGGTGCACTTTGTTGGAGGGGGCTAGGACTTGGGGCTAGGGACTTGGGACTAGGGGCTAGGGGCTGAACATGACCACGTCAGTGGACACGATCCGGGACACGCCGTTCGCCATTGGCGGGCGCACGTTTCACTCGCGCCTGATGGTGGGCACCGGGAAGTACCGGGGCATGGACACGATGGTCCGGGCGATCGAGGCCTCGGGCGCCGAGATCGTCACCGTCGCCGTGCGGCGGGTGGACCTGGATCGCACCAAGCAGGAAGGCGTCCTCTACCATCTGGATGCGAGCCGCTGCTTTCTGCTCGCGAACACGGCCGGCTGTTACACCGCGGAGGAGGCCGTCCGATACGCCCGCCTGGCGCGAGAGGCCGGGTTCAACGATTTCGTCAAGCTCGAAGTGATCGGCGATCAGGAGACGCTGCTCCCCGACGTGCAGGGACTGCTGGAGGCAACGCGCACCCTCGTTGCCGACGGCTTCAAGGTCCTGGCCTACACCAACGAGGACCTGGTCACCGCGTTGCGCCTCGAGGACGCCGGGTGCGCCGCGGTGATGCCGCTCGCCTCGCCGATCGGCAGTGGCCTGGGGCTATTGAACCCGTACGGCGTGCGCACCATCAAGCGTCGCCTCACCGTGCCGGTCGTCGTCGATGCCGGTGTGGGAACCGCCTCCGACGCCTGTCTGACGATGGAGCAGGGCGTCGACGGCATCCTCATGAACACGGCGCTCGCGGCGGCGCGCGATCCGGTGGCGATGGCGCACGCCATGCGACTCGCGGTGGAGTCCGGACGTGCGGCCTTCCTGGCCGGCCGCATGCCGAAGCAAGAGGTCGCCGTGCCGTCGTCGCCTCTGGAGGGAATGCTGGATTAAGGACGCCACAGCTGCCCGGCGTGCCGCGCTCCGGATGCTCGACGCGGTGCGCGCAGGGGACACGTTTCAAGCTGCGCGCGACCGGGCGCTACCCGAGCTCGACGCGCGTGACCGTCGCCTCGCCTACGAGCTCGCCGCCGGTGTGCTACGACGCCGCACCCAGCTCGACCAAGCCCTCCCGCTCGCGACCGTCGATCCCCGTCTCCACGACGTGCTCCGCCTCGGCGTCTATCAGCTGCGCTCTCTGCACCGAGTGCCGGCCTACGCCGCCGTCTCCACCAGCGTGGAGCTGGCGCGGGAGATGGTCGGGGAGGGGGGAGCGCGGTATGTGAACCAAGCGCTGCGAAAAGTCGCTAGTGCCAGGGATCCGGTGCGCGGTGTCCGGGCTTCGCATCCTGAGTGGCTACTTCGGCGATGGACGTCTCGGTTTGGTGAACCCGACACTGCGCGCCTGATCGCGTGGAATGACTGCAAGCCCCCGCTGACGCTGCAAAGCGCCCGCTGGGGACAGGGAATGTTGACGGACCGGCTCCGTGCAGCCGGTTTTGGGGTAACAGAAGCGCCATTCGGGGCGGGGCTGCGCCTTACTCGGGCACCGGGCACCGGGCACCTGACACCGCGTGATCTCCCCGGCTTTTCCGAAGGGGCCTTCATCGTCCAAGACCCGGCCCACGCGCTGGTGTGTCGCTTCGCGGCGATCGATCCGGGCGTGGTCGTCTACGATGCGTGTGCGGCGCCAGGAGGAAAGGCTGTCGTGCTGGAGCGGAGCGGCGTCCGCGTGGTCGCAGGAGAGGGGCGACGGGAGCGGCTGCATCGCCTGGTGGAGACTACCCGGCGCGCGGGAGTGGCAATTCGGGGCGCCGCCGCCGATCTTCTGTCGGCGCCGTTCCGGGCCGGCGCGTTTGGCGCGGTACTGGTTGATGCCCCGTGCTCAGCCACGGGCACCCTCGCCCGCCACCCGGACGCGCGCTGGCGCCTGACGCCTCGCCGGATCGCGCGGGCCGCCGAGCGTCAAATGGCGTTGCTCGAGGCCGGAGCGAGCCTCGTGCGATTTGGCGGGTTGCTGGTGTATGCCACCTGCTCGCTCGAGCCGGAGGAGAATGACGACGTCGTGACCACATTCCTCGCCCGCCACTCGGAATTCGCGCGCTCGCCGGCGACTGGAGTCGTCCCCGCCGAGCTGCTCACGCCGGCCGGCGACTTCCGGACGCTGCCGCAACGCGACGGCATCGATGGCGCCTTCGCGGCGCGGCTCGTGAGACGGCGCTGATGCGGTTCCGCCGGCATATCCCACCGGTGCGGGAGTGGAAGCTGCCGCTGCTCGACGCACCCAGTCTGCGCCGCTGGGCGCTCGCATTGCTCGGGGCCACGCTGGGCGGCTACCTCACCGCGTACCTCGTGTTGTTCCCCGCGCCCCTGCTCCGGCGCCACGGGGTCGTGCCCCGCGTCATGGGCCTCACCCTGCAGGAAGCGTCCGACCAGCTGCGCAAAGTGGGACTGCAGGTACAGGACGGAGGAGCGGAGCCGCACCCAACCGCCCCCCAGGGCACCGTCGTCTGGCAAGACCCGCCACCTGGGGTCACCGCGCCCGCGGGGCTGCGCGTGACCCTGGTGTCGAGCGAGGGGCCGCCAAAGATTCCGGTCCCCGATGTGGTGGGCTTGGAGGGTCCGCTGGCGCAACGGCTGATCACGGCGGCGGGCCTAACGGCGGCTCCGGTCGAGTCCGTGCAGGCAGCCGCCCCTCCGGGCGTCGTGATGCTCACGCGCCCCGCCGCCACGACCGTGGCGAGCCCGGGGACCCCGGTGACGGTGGTGGTGAGCCGTGGGGCGCCCACGATCGCCGTGCCCGATCTCCTCGGCATGTCGCAGGCGGATGCGCGCACCCGGCTCGAGGTGGACGGCCTCGCGCTCGGCACGGTGACCCGACGGCGCACCGGCGATGCCAACCCGGGCACCGTGGTCGGCCAAAAGCCCGCCGCCGGCACGTTAGCCGCGCCCGGAACGGTCGTCGACATCGTGGTGGCTCGGAGCCCCTCATGACCAACGGTATCCGCATCGCGCCCAGCGTTCTCTCGGCGGACCTCACCCGGCTCGCCGAGCAGGTGCAAGAGGTGCTCGCGGCGGGCGCCGACTGGTTGCATGTGGACGTCATGGACGGGCGCTTCGTCCCGAACCTCACGTTCGGGGAGAGCATGATCGAGGCCCTGCGCCGCCTCACCGACAAGCCGCTCGACGTGCACCTGATGGTGGTGGAGCCGGAGCGCTATGTCGAGCCGTTCGCGGCCGCCGGCGCGTCCGTCTTCACGTTCCATCCGGAAGCCACGGTTCATGTTCAGCGCCTGCTCGCCACGGTGCGCCGCCGCGGGATGTTGGCCGGCCTGGCGCTCAATCCCGGCTCGCCGCTCGCGCTCGCCGAAGAGGTCGTCGCCGACCTGGACCTGCTGCTCGTGATGACGGTGAATCCGGGATTCGGGGGGCAGACGTACCTCCCCGCGTCGAACGACAAGATCCGGCGCGCGCGGGAGCTGCTCGACGCACGGCGGTCGCGGGCGTTTCTCGAAGTGGATGGGGGCATCACGCCACAGACGATCGCGGCGGCGCACGCCGCCGGCGGCGACACGTTCGTGGCGGGCAACGCGATCTTCGCGAGCAGCGACCCAGCCCGCGAGGTGCAGGAGCTACGGCGTCGCTGCCTGGTGACGGTATGAGCCGCCCGCAACAGTGGACCGTCGGGATCGGCGTGGTTATGACGTTCGTCTTCGGGACAGTCCTGATGGTCAAGATCCGCCCGCAGATCGACCTCGTCGGCGTGGGGTCGGGAGCGCCGATGTTCCGGGCCAAGGATCTCGCGACCGGACGCGAGGTCACGCTCAGCGATTATCGCGGGAAGGTCGTGCTGCTCAACCTGTGGGCGACCTGGTGCGCTCCCTGCCGTGTGGAAATGCCCTCGATGCAGCGCCTGTATCGCCACCTCGGGGGCCCGGAGTTCCGCGTGGTGGCGGTGAGCATCGACGAAGACGGCGACTCCGTGGTCACGGCGTTCGCCCGCGAGATGGGCGTGACGTTCGACATCCTCCACGACCGGTCGGCCGCCGTGAAACTGGCGTACCAGGCGACCGGCGTCCCCGAGAGCTGGGTGATCAACCGTGACGGCGTCATCGTCAAGAAGGTGGTAGGTCCCTCGGAATGGGACGCTCCCGTGAACGAAGGCCTGATCCGGCGGTTGATCGATGAGCGTGCGCAGTAGCGCGCTGCAGCTGATCGTACGCAACTGGCCGATCAAGCTGGCGGCGATGTTCTTCGCCGTGATGCTGTACGTGGCGGTCGCGGCGCAGCAGCCGCTGTCGCAGACGTTCGCGATGCGGCTCATTATGTCGGTGCCGCCAGGCCGCTCGGTGCGCCAGCAGCCCACCGGGGTGAGCGTGGTGATCACCGGCAAGGGGAGCGAGATCCTCAAGTTGCGCTCCTTCCCCCGCACCATTCACAAGACCATCCCGGACACGTTCTCGGCGTCGGTGTGGCACGTGCAGCTGCAGCCCGCGGACATCGACCTCCCCAAGGGCGTTGACGTCCAGGTCGACTTCCGGCCGCGCGAGCTGGAGGTCGTGCTGGATTCGGTCACGCACAAGGACGTGCGAGTCGTGGCGCGGGTGAAAGTCGAAGCGGAGTCGGGCTACGTGGTGCGCGGGGTTTCGATCACGCCCAGCCTTGTCAGGGTGATCGGACCGGAGCAAAGCCTGGCCGCGATCGAGTCGGTCACGACCCTGCCGACGGTGATCTCGAGCGTGAACGGACCGTTCTTTCAGACCGTGCCGATCGACACCGCCCCGCTCGGCGTGGTCCGAGTCGCGCCCAAGGCGGTGCGCCTGGGGGGAGAGGTCACGGCGATCGTGGAGCGCTTGATCGGCGCGGTCCCGATCACCACCGCCGCGTCGGGCTTCACCGGGTTCCTGCTCGCGCCGGAGCGCGTGTCGGTCAGGGTGCGGGGGCCCGAATCCAAGGTGAACACGCTCACGCGCGACAGCGTACGCGTGATCGCCCATCTCGTCGGGAAGCCCGGGCCGGGCGGCTACGCGCGCCTGACGGTAAGCGCGCCTCCGGGCATTATCGCACGCGCCGTGCCCGATTCCGTCTCGCTCAAGCGCAAGACCGGACGTGGCTGACGTCGTCCTCGGCATCGAGACCTCCTGCGACGAGACGTCGGCGGCGGTGCTGGTCGGCGATCGCCGGCATCACGGTCCCGAGCTGGGGTCACTCGTCATCCTGTCGCAGGACATCCATAAGGTCTTCGGCGGCGTAGTGCCGGAGCTCGCGAGCCGGGCCCACCTCGCCGCCCTGCCGGCGGTGGTCGAGCGCGCCCTGGCGGAGGCCGGGCTCGCCTGGAGCGCCGTGGACGCCGTCGCCGTGACGCAGGGACCGGGTCTCGTGGGCGCCCTGCTCGTGGGGGTGGTGTACGCCAAGGCGCTCGCCTACGCCGGCGATCGCGCGCTGATCGGCGTGCATCACATGGAAGGCCACTTGTTCGCACCCGCGCTCGAAGATCCGGAGCTGGCGCCGCCCTTCGTGGCGCTGCTCGTGTCGGGAGGGCACACCCTGCTGCTCGACGTCCCGGCCTGGGGCCGGTACCGCCTGCTCGGCGCGACCCGGGACGACGCCGCGGGCGAGGCGTTCGACAAAGTCGCCGCGCTGCTCGGCCTCGGGTATCCCGGCGGGCCCGCGATCGAGCGTCTCGCCGCCCAGGGCGACCCCGCCCGCTTCACCTTTCCCCGTCCCCTGCGCGACGAGGGGTACGAGTTCTCGTTCTCCGGGCTCAAGACGGCGGTGCTGCGCGCCGTACGGGGCGGGACGAGCGGCGACGTCGCGGCCGACCGGCCGCACCTGGCGCGCGCGTTTCAGGATGCGGTGCTAGACGTGCTCGTCACCAAGCTCGAGCGTGCCATCCAGGCCACTGGGTACCCGACGGCCGTGCTGGGCGGCGGCGTGGCGTGTAGCCGCGCACTCTCGGAGCTCGCCGCCCGACGCCTCGCGGGCCGCGCGCGTGTGGCGGTCGCGAGCCCTCGTCTCAACGCCGACAACGCTGCTATGATCGCCCGCGCCGGCTGGTACCGCCTCGGCCTGGGCGAGCGGAGCGACTGGACGCTCGACGCGCGCGCCGATCTTCCCCTGCCCGGCCTCGAGCCTGTGGGCAACCTCCAATCCCCAATCCCCAATCCCCACCCATGACCATCTATCCACTTTCGTTCCAGCTGGGGCCGCTCACCATCACCGGCTACGGCATCATGATGATGGTCGCGTTCCTGATGGCCGGGTGGGCCATCCAGCTCGATCTGCGGGGCCGCGGAATGAAGGAGGATTATGCCGCCGATATCATATTCGCCGCGGTGATCGGCGGCATTGTCGGGGCCAAGATCTGGTACGTGCTGCTCACGCGGGATTGGGACGTGCTGTTCCGGCGCGGCGGCTTCGTGTGGTACGGCGGCTTCCTCGGCGGCGTGGCAGGGGTGTTGGCGATGGGCGCCTGGCGGCGCGTGCCGGCGCGTTGGACGATGGAGCTCACGGCCGCGCCACTCGCGCTCGGCTACGCGCTCGGACGGGTGGGCTGCTTCCTCGTCAACGACGACTACGGCATTCCGTCCACGCTCCCGTGGGCGGTGAAGTTCCCCGAGGGGCTCCCCCCGACGACGGTCGCCAACCTACAGCTGCTGCACGTCACGTTTCCCGCCGACGCCAATCCGCTGCAGGTCGTGGCCGTTCATCCCACGCAGCTGTATGAGACGGCGCTGATGCTGCTCGCCTTTGCGTGGCTGTGGAGCCTGCGGGGCCACCGCCACGCCGTCGGTTGGCGCTTCGGCCTCTACCTGGCGCTCGCGGGTACGGAGCGCTTCCTCATCGAGATGGTGCGGGCGAAGGACGACCGGCTGTTCGGCCCATTCAGCCTGGCGCAAGCGACGAGCGTGCTGCTCGTTGTCGCGGGGCTGTGGCTGCTGGTACGGCTGCGCGAGCCGGATCCCGTCCCCGTCGCCGCCCCGGTGCTTACGGAAACGACGGCCGGCGCCGCTCCCGCCCGTCATCGGTGAAGCGATCGCGCTGCAGCCACACCACCGCCACCACGAGCAGCACGACGAGCAAGAACTGCAGCAGGAGGGACTGCACCGTCGGATAAATGCCCAGCACCGGGATGCGCGGCGCCCACTCGACGACGGTGGTGCGTACGAGTCCCGACTCCTGCAGATCGGCAATCCCCTTTCCGGCGAACACGAAGGCCATGTAGTACAGCATCGCGCTCGTCACCGCGAAGAACGGCTTGAGCGGCACCTTCACTCCGAAGCGGCCGATCGCCACATACACGATCACGAGGGCCAACGCCCCGACCAGGATGCCGGCGGCCACCGCGGCGAAGCCGGTGCCCCCCGGACCGGCCGACGTCAGGAGGGCCTTGTAAAAGAGAATCGTCTCGAAGCCCTCGCGGTACACCGCGAGGAACGCGACCGACGCGAGCGCGAACCCCGAGCCGGTCGATAGCGCGTCCTCCATGCGTCCTTTCACGAACGCATTCCAGCGGGCCACCTCGATTTTCGAGAGCAGCCAGTAGCTCACGTAGAACAGCACACCGGTCGCGAGCAGCATGGTGACGCCTTCGAGCGCTTCGCGCTCCCCGGGGGTGACCTCGAACAGGAGCTCGACCACGACGGCCGTGAGGACGCTCGCGGCCACGGCGAGCCAAGCCCCCTGGGCCACGTGGTGCCGGCGCCCGACCGCGCCCGCCTTGGCGAGAAACGCCATCAGTGCCGCGACGATGAGGATTGCCTCAAAGCCCTCGCGCAGCAGCAGCACGAAGGACTGCATGAACAGATTCGTGGCCGAGCTCTGATCCGACACCAACCGCTCGGCTCGCTCGAGCCCGGACAGCAGCCTTGCGTGAATGGCGGCGAGGTCGTCCGCCGGCGCCTGAGAGGCGGCCCGGCTGCGCAACGCCGCGAAGGCATCCTCCAGCTCGCTCGCGAGCGCGGCGTTCTTGGCCCGTACCGCCGTCTCCACCTGCTCGAAGGTGAGGTAGGCATCGAACGCGATCCGATCGGAGCGGAGTGCGACGGCCGAATCGAGCTGACGACGCACCGCCGTGAACGTGGCCGCCATCGGGGCGCGCTGCCGCGTCTGCCGCTCGGTCGTGGGGAGGACGCGGAGAAAGGCGACGAGATCCGCTACCTGGTCGCGGTCGAGCGTTCGCGCGAAACCGGGCATCGGCGTTCCCGGCCGGCCACGCTCGACGAGCTGCCCCAGCTCTTCGTCACTGAAGCGACCCTGCACCGCCAGGTCGCTCAGCGCCGGGGGCCGCACCGAGAGCGAAGCCGCGAGTGACCCGTCCCCGCCGCCCGCGACCCCGTGGCACGACGCGCAATCGGTCGCGTAGACCCCTTCGCCCTCCTTCACCTGGCCCTGCCCGGCGCGCAGCGTGGCCACGTAGGTCGCCACTGCCCAACGGTCCTCCGGCGAAAGCGTCTCCTCGAACTCCGGCATCGCCGTGCCGGCGACGCCGATCGTGAGCTTGCGATACACGTCCACCGGCGATACCGCCGACATCAGCGCGGGGTCGGCGAGGCTCGCCGGCCGTGGGCCCTGGAGCCGCCGCGCCTTGGGGCCGTCCCCCCGGCCGGTCGAGCCGTGACACTGGACGCATTGCTCCTGAAAGACCGCCGCGCCCCGGGCGAGCGACGGCCGCCGCACCGGGAAGGGGTCGAGGGCGCCTCCCGTGGCGGCGGCGATTCGCTGGATCAGCGTCCCGGCCCGCTGCGCGACCGAATCGGGCGGTGCCGCACGGGCCATCATCGCCCCCAGCGCCACGAGCTCCGAGTCCGCCAGGGCCCGCACCACGGCCGGCAGCGACCCGACATCGAGCCGGGCTTGATCGAGGAATTGCCTGGCTTCCGAGACCTCCTCGGGGGCCGTCACCTTGCCGCCACGGGGAGCGACCCCGTTCCGGTACTCCTTCGCGGCAAGCGAGGCCGCCGCCACCGTCCTCCTGGCAACTGACAGGGAGTCGGTTCCCTGTCCGACCGCTGCGGCAGTGACACAACTCAACAGCAAGCCGAGAATGGGCTTACAGTAGATGAGAACAGTTCTCAGTCAGGGGGCGGTAAAATACTAGAGTAAAACACTCGGGAATTCAAGCTTACAGAGTCACGGCGCTCGTTCTAGCACCACGACGGCGACGGCCGCTTGGTGGGTGTGGGAGAGCGAGAGCAACACGTTGTCGACGTTGAGCTCGCGCGCCCGCGTCGCGGCGAGTCCGCTGAGCTCGACGGCGGGCCGCCCGTCGGGCGCGCGTGTGATCTCGATGTCCCGCCAGCCGATGCCCCGGGCGGCCTGGCTCCCCTGCAGCGCCTTGTAGACGGCTTCCTTTGCGGCGAGTCGCACCGCCACATGGGTCGCCGGGTCGGGGCGGCTCTCGCAATAGGCGCGCTCACGGCCGGTGAGCAACCGCGCGAAGACGCGCGATCCCTTGTCCGCGATGATCGCCGCGATGCGGGACACCTCGACGAGATCGACGCCGACGCCGATCGCCGTCATCGACTCAGAAGCCGAGGCGCGCGGCCAGCCATGGGGGCGCGGGGAGGTAGCCGCCGAGCACCAACCCGAGCCACAGCGCCACCACGGCGAACGGAGCCCACGCGACCAGGAGCGGCCAGAGCGGCGGTCGCCAGCGCGCGATCGAATCGATTTCCACCTCCCAGCGACGCTGCTCTTCGGCCACCGCTGCTTCGAGCGCCAGCCACGCGACCTCGAGCCGGCGCGCGGCCGTACGCAGTGCGTCCTGCCACTCGGCGTGGGCTGCTTTGTCGAGCACGCTCGCCCCGCGCACCCGGGCCGCCGCCGCGTCCAGCGCGTCGACGGCGGCGACCAGCGTTTCACCGCCGGCGGCCAGCCGGGCGGCGATTGCGCGGCGTTCCGCGGCCGCCAAACCCCGTCGACGCCGTGCCCGGCGCGGCATCCGCACGCGGTGCGCGGCGCGGTCGATCTCGGCATCGATCGCCGCTGTCACCCGCTCACCGACCCGCCGGGCGGCGGCTTCCCAGCCCGCCAGCCACGCCCGCCGGCTCACTGCCTCCAGCACGGCCTCACGCTCCTCGCGGGCCGCCGCGACGCGGGCCGCACCGCCCAGCTCCATGATGCGCGTGGCCAGCTCCTCACGGATGTCGTCGAGGGGGATCCACGGCTCCGCGAGCCGGTGCGGCACGATCACGCGGCCGAGCGAGGGCGCGAGCTCGGGCACCCGTAATGGCATGGGGATCTTCACGGTCGCGCTCATCGGGCCAACAGGGCCGGCCGGCCGGTGCGGGCCTCGTATTGCGCGACGAAGTACGGCAGCGACTCGGCGACGAAGGTGTCCCGGTCGAGTCCCGTCGCGGCGATCGCCCGCTCGATCGCGGGCGGCTCGCCTTCGACTTCGAGCAGGACGTCCATCGCGGGATACCACTCGAGCCGCAGCACGGCACCGCCGAGCCGGTACGTCTCTACGCGACGCTCGATGCGCAAGGAGACTCGGAAGCCGACCCGCTCAAGGATCGTCACGGCGGCGTCCGGATCCGTCACCCGCACTTCCGCTTCGGCGCGATGGCGGTAGCCCGCCCGCCGCGACGGCGGGCCCTTCCATCCGAGGACGCCGTACGCCGGCGCGCCGTCTCCCGGTTGGAACACCCGGAGGCGCAGCACTTCGTCACGGCGGGCGAGCCTCTCATCCCGGTCGAACCGCCGGTCGATCATGTCGCCGCGAAACTCGAGCTCCGCTCCGGCGCGCGTCAGCCTCGCTCGCAGCGCGTCGGGGTCTTCGACGCGCGCCTTCACCTCGAGCTCGTCTGCCGGCGGGCGGGAGGTGCGGGGGATGCCTTTCGACGTGGTCACGCGAAGATGGCGCGCAGCACCGCGGCGGTGTCGGCCAGGGTCTCGAACACGTATGCCGCTCCGCACGCCCGCAGCGCTGCCACGTCGTAGGACCCGGTCGCCACCGCGACGCTGCGCGCGCCGATCGGTCGGCCGCAGGCGACGTCGTCCGGAGTGTCTCCCACGATGACCACGTCCGCCCCCGAGAAAGGCCGTCCCGTCACGGCGGTGGCTCGGTCGGCCGCGACCCGCGGCAGGTCGGCACGCCGCGCGGAATCAGAGCCGTAGGCGCCGACGGGGAAGCGCGCGGGGTCGAGTCCTGCGGAGCGGAGCTTGAGCGCCGCCCCGGAGGCCACGTTGCCGGTGAGCAGTCCGATCAGCGCCTCTCCCGCCGCCTGCCGCGCCTCGAGCGCCGCGAGCAGCGCGTGGATCCCGGTCATCAAGCGCGTCGTCTGCGTGGGTCGGTCGAGCTCGGCGCGCAGGTGGTCGACGTAGCCGCGGCACACCGCCTGGATCGTCGCCTCGTCACGGGCGCGGGGATGGTCGGCGAGCGCCAGCAGCTCGCTCACGATTTGCGGGTCGGTCTTGCCGTCGAAGCGGTAGCGCTCGATCGGCCCGGCCGTCCCCGCCTCGTCGAGCAGGGCCCGATGAATCGCCCGGCGGCCCGCGCCGTCGGTCCAGAGCAAGGTGCCGTCGATGTCGAAGAGGACGAGTTTCATGAAACAAACATAAGCGTCGAACGGTCGGACAGTCTGACTGTCCGGCGCTTTACGGTCCGACCGTCCGACTGTCCGACTGTCCGACCCTCCGGACCGCCACCAGGAACTCCCGCAACCGCTTCATCCCGGGCGCGTCGCCGAGCAGGTCATCCGACGCGACCCCGCCGCGGGAGAGCGCCGCGTGGACGATGCGCCCAGCGCCGGCCCAGAGAGCCACGTGCGAGACGCGACGCCCGTCGGCGAAGCACAGCACGTCGCCCGCCTCGTAGCCCTCCCCGTCCGGGTGGATGGTCACCTCGCGTCCCGCGAGCGACTGCAGATCGCTGTCGCGCGGCAGCGACACTCCGCGTGCCGCGTAGGTCGTCTGCACCAGACCGGAGCAGTCGAGGCCCCACTCGGTACGGCCGCCCCACATGTACGGCGCGCCGGACAACCAGCGCAGCGCCCACTCGGGCGGGGCGAGCAGCCGCGCCTCCGCGCGCACCTCGGCGTCGGGACGAACCACGCCCGTGTGCACGCTCCAGCACCGACCGTCCGCGGTTTCCACCTGGCCGCCGCGTCGCACGACGCACCGCGCGCCGACGGGGAGCCGGAAGCGCTGATCCTCGAATCGCAGCTCGGCGCCGAGCGAGCGCGCGGTGGCGCGTGCGCGCCAGTCGTCCGCCCAGTCGTCCGGACCGGCGACGACGTACCCGGTATGGGTCCACGCGTGGTAGCCGTCGGCCACGCGCACGCGTAACCAGCCCCCCTCGCGTCGCTCGAGCAGCGTGAGCGTCTCGCCGGGCAGCGCCTCGCTCACGCGGTCCGCCGTAATACGCGGCTCCCGCAACAGCGGCGCCACGGCCGCGGTCACGACCGCCACCGCCTCGCCCTGCACCGACGAGTCGGGGAGCAGGCGGAGGTCCGGTGCCCGGCCCGTCGTCGCGGCGAGGGCCCGCAACGCCCCGAGGGCATCGCGGCTGGTGGTGCACCCCGCGAGCCGCTGCGGCTCGACCGTCACCTCGAACACGCCGAGGCGCGGGTCGGGCACCCACTTGCGCGCGACGTCCGACACGTCGCGCGTGAGGCGATCGCTCACCGTCCGTCGCCGTCCGCGAGGCCCGGCACGTGGCCGAGTCCTCGAGCCAGCCGCACGGCACGCTCCACCGCCACCGGCACCGCGAGCGCCGCGAGCGCTTCCGCCTGAAGCGGCGTCGCGGGCGCCGTGGTGGCGGTGCTCAGAGCGAACACCACGTCGCCGTCGAACAGCGTCCCGTACGGTACGATGCGGCGCGCCAAAGCGTCGCCCGCCGCGTGCGCCAGCGCCTCGAGCGCCGTGCGCTCGAGCGACGCGTTCGTCGCAACGACCGCGAGTGTCGTGTTCCGCCCCGCCCCCGCCCCCGCCCCCGCCCCCGCTTGCGGTCGGCCGAACGGCGCCGCTCCGCTTCCGAGGTGCGTAAGCGCATCCACGTAGCGGCCGTCGGGCCCACGCGCGCCCGCGAGGATCGCGCCCGCGCCGTCCACGATGTTTCCGACGGCATTGAGCACGACCAGTGCGCCGACGACGATGTCACCGCCCGTGGCCGACCACGTGCCCACGCCACCCTTCATGGCCGCGCGCGGTCCCAGGGCCTTGCCGACGGTGGCGCCTGTGCCCGCCCCCACTGATCCTTCGGCGACATCGCTCGCGGCGGCCTGACACGCGCGGTAGGCGTCGTCGGCTGTAGGCCAGCGATCGGCCTTTCCTCCGGGGGCCAGGTCGAAGTCGAAGATCACCGCCGTCGGAACGATCGGCACGATTCCCGCCGGTCCCACGGGCAGTCCGCGGCCGTGCTCCCGCAACCACCGCATGACCCCGTCGGCGGCGCCCAGCCCGTACGCCGAGCCTCCGGTCAAGAGGACCGCGTCCACGCGATCCACCAGGTGACGGGGATGGAGCGCGTCGAGCTCGCGCGTGCCGGTGGCGCGACCGCGGATCGCGGCGGCGGCGCGCATGCCGCCCTCCGGTCCGAGCACCACCGTACACCCCGTCGCGCGCGGCAGGTCGGTCCAGTGCCCCACCATGATGCCTCGGACCGCGGTGACGCTGGAGGGAACAGTCGACGCCATGGAAGCGCGAAGATACCTCGGCTTGCTCCGCTTGTGGAGGGCACATACGTTAGCGCCATGCCCAACCCCGACTCGCAGAGCCCGACGACGATTCTGGTGGTGGACGACGAAGAAGGGATTCGTCAGGCGCTGGATCGGTTTCTCTCGCGCCTCGGTTACAAGGTGTTGCAGGCCGCGAGCGGGGCCGAAGCGCTCGATCGCCAGGCCGCCGATCAGCCGCAGGCGATGCTGTCCGACATCCGGATGCCCAACATGAGCGGCGTGGAGCTCGTGCCCAAGGCGCTCGCCGTCGACTCCGATCTCGCGATCATCATGCTCACGGCGATCGACGAGCCGCGCACGGCGATCGAGTGTCTGAAGCTCGGCGCCTACGACTACCTCATCAAGCCGGTGGATCTCGACGAGCTGGAGCTGTCGCTCCAGGGTGCGTTGCGGCAGCGGCAGCTCGAGATCGACCGTCGCGAGCTCGAGCAGTGGCTGGCGCGCGAGGTCGCGGTGCGCACCCGCGACTTGGAGGAGCGGACGACGGTAGTCGAAGACATCGCGCTCGCCGCGCTGGCGGCAGCCGGTGACTGGCCCGGGGCGAGCGACGCCATGGCCAAGTTAGCGAAGGAGCTGGGCGCGTCTGCCGACGACGTGGCGCGTGAGGTCCGGAAGCGGCGGGAGGCGGCGGCGAGTTAGGCCTTCTGCGCCTTGGCTTTTTCCTCGCACGCCTTGCAGCGCGTGATGCCTCGGAACGAGCAGATCAAGCAGATGAACGTGCCGCAGTCGGAGCAGGGATAGCCTTCAGAGGCCCGCTCCTCGTTGCCGCATGAGCGACACACCATCCCGTCGTGCTCCATCAGTTTCGGCTTTTCGGTCATCGCCGCCCCTCCCCCTCCCTAGAGGTCGAGTCCGTAGCTCTTAATCTTATTGATCAGCGTAGCCCGCGAAATCCCGAGCTCCTCAGCGGCCCGCGTGCGGTTGCCACCATGGAACCTGAGCGTCTTCTCGATGTGCACGCGCGCCACCTCGGCGAGCGCCTGGGGGTGGTGCCTTCCATCGCCCCCCTCTCCCCCCCGCCCTCCGCCGCCGACCTGGAGCAGATCGACCGGAAGATGCTCGACGCCGAGCTGCCCCGTCCCACGAGCGGCGATCATCGCCCGCTCGACGACGTTCCGCATCTCCCGCACGTTGCCGGGCCAGGAGGCAGAAACGAGGCGGTCCAGCGCGTCGGCGCTACACTCGGTCGGGCAGCCTGGCATCTGGGGCGCCAAGTCCGCGAGGAGGCGCGTGAGCAGCGCTAAACGGTCCTCACGGGAGCGCTCACGCACCGCCGGTAGCCGCAGCGACATCGCGCTCAGGTGATCGTGGAGGTCCCCGGCCGGGAGATCACAGCTGGTGGCGGCGACGAGACGCACGTCCACGGAGATGTCGCGCGTGCCGCCCATACGTCGGAACTCGCCATGCTCGAGCACCTTCAGAACCTTCGGTTGGAGCTCGGGCGCCAGCTCGCCGATTTCGTCGAGGAAGAGGGTCCCGCGGTCGGCGAGCTCCAGTAGACCCAGCCGCCGCTCCTTCGCCTCGGCGAACGCACCCGGCTCGTGACCGAACAGCGCTGAGTCGAGCGACGCTACGGAACGGCCGGCGCAGCTCACCTCCACGAACGGCCCGTCGGCCCGAGGCGACTGGTGGTGAATCACGCACGCCACCCTTCCCTTCCCCGTGCCGTGCTCCCCCATGAGCAACACCGCCGAGCGTTCACTCGCGGCGAGCTGCTGGATTTGGCGACCCAGCTCCCCGGCTGCGGGGGACGCCCCTCGTTCGTGGTCACGCGCGCGCAGCCGCGCGTTCTCCCGCACGACGCGGACCTTCTCGCACACCCGTGCCGTCGCGGCGGTCAGCTGTCGCAGGTCCACGGGCTTCGTGAACACGTGCTCGGCGCCGAGCTCCAGGGCGCGAGCCGTCGTCTCGATGTCGCCCGGACTGGCGAGCAGAATGATCGAACCGCCCCGCGAGCGGAGGTGCTCGAGCACCGCCAGCGCCCCCATGTCGGGGAGCTGGCGGTCGAGGACCACCACGTCGGGCCGCAATCGATCGAAGGCCCCGAGGCCTGCCTCACCCGTGCCGCAACTTCCCACCTCGTAGCCGACGCCCTCGAAATGCTCGCCGAGGGCACGCCGCTCCTCGGCGTCCTCGTCGATGAGGAGAACGCTGTCAGACACCGGAGGACGCCCTTAGCGGCGCGGTGCGCGGATCGACGATCACCGACAGCGCCGCCGGAACCAGTCGCGCCTCGAACGGCAAGTCCCCCCAGAGCTCGCCGTCGAGCTGGATCGGCTGCGGGGGGCCCTCCAGCACGTCGACGCGCACGGTGCGGCCGCGGCCAAACCACAGCCACCTCGCGCCGTTCCGAGGCCGCCACATCATCTCGAAGAACGCCCCGAGACTCTCGAGCACGCCTTCGGCCCGCAGGACCAGCACGTCGAGCCAGCCGTCGTCGGGCGCCACGTTGTCGCGCAGCCGGAGGAACGGTGGAATCAGCTCGCCACAGTTCGCGACCAGCACCATGGCCGCCGCCAGCTCGTGCGCTACGCCGTCCACGGTCACCCGATGCAGCGGGCTCGTGACGTCCGGCAGGCTCGCGAGCGCCCGTATCACGTAGGCCGCCATTTTCCAGCGCTGCTTCTCGTCGGACCGGGTGCGCGCCATCAACCGCGCGTCGAACCCCGTGCCGCCGCACACCGCGAAATAGTGCGTGCCGTCGGGACGCTCCACGGCGCCCAAGTCGATCGTCGCCGTGCGGCCCGTGAGGATCACCCGCGCCGCCGCCGCCGGCCTCCGCGGCAGCCGGAGGTTGCCGGCCAGCAGGTTCCCCGTCCCGCCCGGCACCAGTCCGAGCGGCAGGCCGCTCGCCATCGCGCCGGCGGCGATCTCCATCGCCGTACCGTCTCCCCCGTAGCACACCAGCGCGTCGAATCCCTGGGTGCGCGCCTCTCTGGCGAAGCGACGCGCGTCGCCCTGCCGCGCCGTGGCGAGCACCTCGACCGCCCACCCGCCGCCCCGCAGCGTGTCGCGGATCGCCGTCACGGCCCGCGCGTCGGTGCGTGCCGCCGCGGGGTTCGCGATGAGCAGCGCTCGCGTCATGGTCAGTAGCGCTTTTCCCAGAAGAGGTCGAGACCGACCTGCCGCGGGACCGTCGTCCCCAGCGGGTCGGCGGCCGGGTCGGTGCACGTTTGCGCCGGCTCGAAGCTCGCCTCGGTGCGCCACTCAGGGCTGAACCGGAACTGCAACGACACGCCCAGTGTGTTGCTCACGGATACCGTCCGCCCGCCACAAAAGCCGGCGTTCACCACGAGAAAGGTCTTGGACCCGAGCTGGCGGCCGACCGCGAATTGCCAGCCCAGGAGGGGGTCGCCCTGCCCCCCACCCCCGGGGCGGATCTCCACGTAGTCCACGGGCACCCCGCCCGAGACGATCTGCTGCTCGATCTCGCCCGAGAGCAGGGAGAGGGCGCTCTGCACCATGGACCGCTGGTCGGCGATGCCGCCGCCCTGCTCCCCCAGGTCCACTGTAGACTTGCCGAACAACAGATAGGAAATGAGCTCCGTTTGCGACAAGTCGCGCTTCTCCGCTTCCAGCGTGACCTTGGGCACTAGGAGCGTGCCGGCGATATGCGCGACCACCGTGATGTCTTCGGGGTTGCGCTGGCTCTGCGTCGGGACTGGATGCACCACGTGTTTGGCCACGATGTCGAGCGCCGCGTCCTGGTCGGGAGTGCCGAAGTACTTGACCGACCCCTGCGTGACGACGAACTCGCGGGACAGCAACCCCACTTTGAGGCGGTAGGTCCCGCGCACCGCCTGTAAGGAGCCGCTCACGAGATAGAGGTTGCGCCGCTTGGTGAGCCGCACCGAGCCCGTGAGCTGGATGTTCGCCTCGTTCGAGCGCAGCCACACGTCGCTCCCCATGTCGAGGGCGAGATCGTCTATCCGCAGGCTGTCGAGGAACACGTTTTTGAACTCGGGGCCCAGGCGCTGCCGCTCGATCATTGATGCGAGCAGGGTATCCGCCAACTCGTCCAGATTGACGATCCGCTTCTGCACGAGATCCGCGAAATACAGCACGCCGGACGTGACTTCCCCCTGGCCCGTGAGCGACGCGCCGAACACCGGTCCCCGCAACGCGAGCCGCCCGCTGGCGGTGATCGCCACGTTGTTGCGGAGATCGAGCGCCTTAAAGCGGTCGGCCGCGATGCGCAGGTCGAGCACCGGGCGCGTCAGCTGCTCCAGGCGCACCACGCCCGTGACGTCCGCCCGACCGCGGTCGCTGCGGACCGAGAGCGGCTGTACGGCGATGGAATCGCCCGAGAGGTTGAATCGCCCGTTCACGTCTTCGTAGCGGACGCTCAACGCCGGGACGGTCGCCGCCGCGTCGCTGATCTGCAGGCCACCGCGCAAGCGCGGGGCGTCCCATGTACCGGCGATGCCGACGTCGGCCGAAAACACGCCCGTCACCTGCTGCACGGCGGGCGTCAGCGCCTCCAGCACCGACAGGTCCACGCTGTCAGCGGTGGCCCGCACCGAGAGGGTGTCGGGCAGCTGGCGCCGGGCGACGGGCTCGAGCGCCAGGTCGAGCGGCAGGTAGGCGCGGACGTCGAGAATCTGCTGGCCCGAGCGCCACAGATGCGCGGCCGCGCCCAGCCGCCCGTCGTGATACTCGAACGTGCCGTCCACAAACGGCGCGTGGAACCCGCCGAGCGATCCATTGGAAAGGGCGAACGACCCGCTCGACACCGGGCTCGCGCGCGTCCCCGACAAGCCCGCGGTCGCTGTGACGGTGCCACCCACGCCCGTGGTGTCCCGCTCGAGCAACGCGTACACGCCGGCCAGCGGGAAGGCTTCGAGCTGCAGGTGAGCGTCCGCCCGGCCGCGGGTCGGCAAGTCACCCTCGAGCGCGAGCGAGCCGGCCCCGTAGGCGCTGTGCAGGGTGAACCGGCTCACCGTCACGGCGGAATCGGTCAGCGTGAGCTCGCTCGGGCGGTCGAGCACCCAGGCGTCGCCGGGCAGCTGGAGGGCGAGTGAGTCCACGCCGACCGCCACCACGGAGCCGCCCGTCGGGCCGACTCGCGTGGCGAACCGCCCGCCGCCCAGGATCGCGCTGCCTTCTCCGATCCGCGAGCGCACGAACCAGGTGAGCGAGTCGAGCCTGCCGCGCACGGCAGCCGCGGCGCCCGAGAACCCGAACCCCGCGTACGCGACCGAGTCGAGCGTGGCGTGGAGGGCCACCGTGGGGTGGGGCCCGGCATGCCACTCGAGCCGGGCGCGACCGGTCGGCACGCGCCACCCGTGCCAGGCGAAGCGATCGACGCTGGCGCGCGCATCCACGCCCAGCGAATCGAGGGAGCCCTCGAGTGTGAGCAGCATCCGCGCCGAGCCGCCGAGGGCGCCCTCGCCCGGCCGGCCGGGCGGCGGATCGCCGGCGGTGGCGGCGCCGCCCGCGAGCCAGGTCACGAGCGAGTCGAGCGCGTTGAGACTGTCGGCGTCGAGGTCCAGCGCCAGCTGCCCGCGCGTACCCCGCGTCCAGCCGAGGGAGCCCGATCCTGTGGTGACGAGACCCGATTGCACGACACGCAATGAGTCCACGTACAGGCGCCGGTCGGCGAAGCGGACGCGCGCGCGCCCCGAGTCCACGCCAGCGCCTGCGACCTCCGACTGCTCGAGCACCATTGCCACCGCACCGGTGGGGGGACCGGCGGTATCGCCGACCACGCCCCCCCGCAAGGTGAGGTTCAAGCGTGAGTGCGGTACGTCGTCGAGCCAGGCCGCGAGATCCACGTCGCGGGTCGCGACCGTCAGGTCGCGCGCCCCCAGGCGGGACCGGTCCAGGACCAACGTGCCGTCCCCGCGTATGTCACCCCCCCCTCCGACGGAGCGGAGCTGTGCGTGCAGCTCGAGCGCATCGATCGGGCCGACGAGCTTGACGGGACCTGCCACTGCGCCGTGCAGCGGCAATGACGGGAAACTGCCCCTGAGGCCGTCGAACGACAGTGAGTCAGCCGTGACGTCGGTGTAGATCCCCAACAGGTCCGCCCGCGCGTCCAGCCGCATGCTCCCCACGAGCTTGCTCGGGGGCCGGGCGCCGTCGCGGTGCACGAGCGTCCCTATCAGCTGCGCGTCGCGCAGCGGACCGGTGAGCGTTCCCACCGCCTCCAGCCTGCCGTGCAACGCAACCGCAGGCGCGAGCCGCGCGACCGTGCGGAGGTCGACGTTCGATGCCTCGACGGCGAAGTCCTGGAAGCGGATACCGTCGGCGGCCTTGAGATTCACAGTCCCCTTGCCCTGCACCCGGCTCTCCGGCCACCCAGGCACCAGCGAGTCGCGGAACGACCAGTCGGCTTCCAGGGCCAGGTCGCGGAGCGGTCCGCTCGCGACCGTGTGTCCGCTCAGCCGCCCGGCGAACGGGAGCGTGTCGAGGAACGGTCGCGCGAATTCGAGGTCGAAGTCATGCGCGTCCAGATCGGCGTCACGTAGCGCCACGAGTCCCGAATCCGCGGCGCTGTATGCCGTGAGGCGGCCCGTCAGGGTGCCGCCCCCGTCCGCCAGGCGTAGCGGATCGAGCCCGACCTCGAGCAGCCGCCCCCCGTGGGAGCGCACGCGCACGTCACCCGAGAGCACGCCGGCACCGGGCCGCCCGGCGAAGCGCCGGTCGATGAACCGGAAGTCGGCAACCGTGGCGGAGTCGGCGTGCACACGCAGATCGAACAGCAGCGTATCGCGCGGCCAGTGCAGCAGTCCTCGGGCGTCTCGCAGCGCCGACCCCGGAAGCCGCACCCGCGCGAGCCGCAACTCCAGCGAGTCGCCGACCACGTGCAGCTGACCCGCCACATCCACGAGGCGCACGGGCGGGTCGGAGCTCTCAACCGCGAGCTTCGAGACCTCGATCCGGATGCCGCGGTCGCGCGGCGAGGACACCTGCAGTGCGGCGAGGCGGGCGTCGAAGTGCTCGAATCGCCGCACCCGCACACGCCCGTTGGGACCGCCGGTGGCGATCTCGAGACTGGTGTCGCCCGGCTCCGGCCGCCGCGCCTGCAGCCGTAAGATGACGCTGCCGTCGATGACCCGGACGTTGCGGAACAGGATGAGCGTGGCGGGCCCGTGCGGGGGGCCCTTGTCCGGTCCGCGCAGCCGCAGCAGCTCCTCGACATTGAGGCGGCCGCTCGGGTGCTGCACGACGTTGATCACGGGGTGGTCCAGCACGAATTCGAAGAACACCACGCGCCCCGCCGCAAAGTCGAACGGGCTGTAGCTCAAGTTCACGCGCGGCAGCCACGCGACGAGCGTCGAGTCGGCATCGAACAGGCGGACCTTGTCGAGCGTCACGCCGGTGAGCAGCGAGCCGCGCACGTCGCCGATCTCCATCGTTCCCGTAAACACCCGCCGCAGTGCGCCCTCGGACACCCGCGCCAGCAGCGTGCGGCCGGCTCCCGTTCCGACCAGCGACGACAACGCGCCGAGGAAGCAGGCGAGCAGTCCCACCAGCACCCACAACGCGGCTCCCAGCGAGCGACGCACCATCAGAACGCCTGGCCCACAGCGAACTGGACGACGACCCGACGCCAGAAGCCCGACCGCAGGCCGGGACTCACCACGCGACCGGTGGAGGTCAGGGTCTTGTTCGCGAGGAAGTACAGCGGGCCCGGTTCCTGCGGATAGCCATTATAAGCCGCGTCAAGTCGCACGGGACCAAGCGGCGTGACGAACCGGAGGCCCGCGCCCGGAGTGACCCGCAAGCCGCTCACCGTCGTTCCTATTGCGCCCCGCTCCCACACCTGCCCCACGTCCACGAACACACCCACGCGCACCCGGTCGGGAACGACCGGAGACGGCAGACGCAGCTCCAAGTTGGCCGTGAACACGGTGTTGCCCCCGGTGGGGGAGGCCCGGTACGTCGTATCGGCTCCTTTAACGTCAGAGCTGTCAGCGACGTACACTCGGGGGCCCAACTCGTTACGCGCGAAGCCGCGGACAGAATTAGGTCCGCCCGCGTAGAAGCGCTGGTCCGGCGGTACGAACTGCACGCTCTGCCCCAGCAAGCTCAGACGCTGCGGCAGGATAGTGCCGGCCCGGACCCGCCAGGCCAGCACGGTCCGGCGAGACAATGGATGGTACTTCGAGTACTCGAGCTCACCGCGGTTGAACTCGTACAACGTGTCCGACAACACAAAGCGCGATGCGTGCGCCAGCGTCACATGGAACAGGCTCCCGGCCGTCGGATCGAGAATCGAGTTCACCCCGCCCCGCGCACCCGAAATCGTCACTGCACCGTACGCTCGACTCCTGGTGAAGAACGATTGATCCGCAACATTGCACACCGTGAGGAACCGGCAGAACGCCGCCGGGTCGGCGGTGGTGCGCCCCACGGAATAGCTGTACCCCACGGTCACCGGCACGTCCCGACGGGCATTGATGGTGACGCCGACGTTGAGCCCGACGGCCTGACGGGTGTAGGCGTTGAACTCCGACCGCCGCTCGCCGAACACACTGAAGGTGGCCGTGTGCCGGGGCGAAAAGAACGTGGGCTGGTGTAACGTGACGGCGACATTGTAATTGGCAGTGTCCGACGTGAAATCGGACAACAGCGGACGGCACACGTTCTTGCCGAACCCCCAATTCGTAGGCACCCCGATCCCGATCTTGGACAGCTGGGCCGTGACGTCGAGCGCACGGGCGCCCCCGAGAAAATCGTACGCGGTCCAGCCGGTCTGCACCCGGAAGCAATCGAGTGACCCGTATCCCCCGCCGAGCAATACTCGATGGAGCGGCGCTTCGCTGAGCCGCACGAAGACAGACGCCGTCGAGTCGCCTTGGCCGGTGGCTCTGGGGGCCGTATCCGCGAGCCCGACGCTCACGGACCGAAACATCCCGAGACCGTACAAGTCCCGTTGAGTCTGGTAGAGCTGGTCCTGGCGAAACCAGTCGTGCGGCTTGACCGATAGCATGCGCCGCACCGTCGCAGTGTCGACGCGCCTCGCTCCCGTGATCACCACCTCCCCGATGCGCATCCGGGGTCCCGGGACTCCCTCGAGCTTCGCCGTCGCGGCCAGGGCCGCAGCGTCGACGTCGAAGCTCTTGAGGACGTCGGCATAGGGATAGCCTCGGTTCCGGAGCCACGCGACGACGGTGTCCGCCGATGCCTGCAACAGGAACCGGTTGAACGGATCGCCGACTTGGAGGGGGAGCGCGCGCTTCACTCCTCGCACATCGAGGATGGAATCGAGACCGGCCACCTCGAGACTCGTCAGCCGCACCGGCTCACCCTCGTAGATGCGGAACGTGACGTACACGTCCCGAGCTTCCCGGCGGACCAGCGTGTCCACGACCGCATTCATATATCCGCTCTGGCGATACAGCAGGAGCAGCCGCACAACGTCGCGCCGGAACTCGAGCTCGTCGAAGTACCGCTTCTCCCCGAGGCCGGTCCAGCGGAGAAACGGGCTGGTCGCGAACGTGCTCGAGTTGGTCGTCGCAATCGCCGCTGTGAGCGTGTAGTCGTCAATGGCGTGATTGCCCTCGATGGAAAGCCCGCGGACCACCCGCTGCGTCTCTTGCTGCGCGGCGAGGGGAGCCGCCGCGAGCACGGCGACGAGCAGAAACAGAGGAAGCGCGCGCAATTGACGCGGTTGGACTGCTTCCGTATGTTGGCTCCCTCCCACCGCACTGTCAACCTTTTCGACACCTGACCCATGCGCGCGCTGTCCCGCCTTCCGCCCCTCGGCGCCCTCGCCCTCGCTCTAGCTTGCCGTGGAGCGGGCTCACGCACCGGTCCGGTGTCGCTGACCTACTATGAGTCGTACGACCCGCGCTCCCTCGACCCCGCTTTCTCCACCGACGTCCCCACCGGCGAGATGGTCACGTTGGCGTTCGACGGGCTGACCCAATTCGATCCGGACGGTCGACTGCTTCCAGCGCTCGCCGATCGCTGGAGCGCCGAGCGACAGGGCCGACGGTACGTCTTTCACCTGCGACCCGGCGTCAAGTTCCACGACGGGACGCCGCTCACCGCGCGTGTCGTGCGGGCCAGCCTGCTTCGCGTCCTAGCTCCCGGGACCAAGGGGGGGCGCCCTTGGCCGCTCTACCCGATCGCGGGCGCGGAAGCGTACGCCGCGGGCCGCGGGCGTGGCGAAGACGTCGGCATCGAAGTGCTGGGAGACTCGGGGCTCGCCTTCACGCTCACCGAGCCGCTCGCAATCTTCCCCAAGTTCCTCGCGATGCCGGTCGCGGGCGTTGTGCCCCCCCCGGCTTCGCTCCCGACCGATCCCGGGGAGCACCCGGTGGGGACGGGAGCCTGGCGCTTCGTGGCCTGGCGGCACGACGACTACCTCCTGTTCTCGCGCAATCCCGATTACTGGGGGAGTGCCCCCGCCGCCGACACGCTCACGGTGCGGATCATCCCCGAGCCGCTGACGCGCGCCGCGGAGTTCGAGGCCGGCCGGCTCAGCGTGATCGAAGTCCCGTTCGGCGAAACTGAGCGCTGGCGTCGCGAGCGACCCGATCAGCTGATCGAAAAACCGGCGCTGCGCGTCGTGTACGTGGCCCTGAACAACCGGCGCGGCCCCCTCGCCGACGTGCGCGTGCGCCGGGCGATCAACCGAGGGGTGAACGTTCCGGCAATCCTTGCGACGGTGTACGGAGGGCGCGGTGTCGTGGCACACGGCGCGATACCGCCGGGGCTCGGGGGTGTGGGAGAGGGCCCCGATTCAGCGTACAGCTACGATCCCGCCACCGCGCGGGCACTGCTCAAGGCGGCCGGCTACGGTAGCGGCGTGAGCCTGCAGCTGTGGCGTACCGCGGCGAACGTCGAGCTGTCGCGCGTCGCCCAGGCGATCCAGGCTCAGCTGGCGGAGGTGGGGGTGCGCGTCGAGCTCGTGGAGCGGGACGCGTCCAGCCAACGCGAGGCGGCGCGCCAGGGCAAGACCGACATGGTCGTGCTCGACTGGTGGGCCGACTATCCCGACGGCGACGACTTCCTGTACCCGCTGTTCTACTCGGGGAGCTTCGGCCCGGGAGGCAACTACGCGTTCTATGCCGATCCGGTCACCGACTCACTGATCCTGCTCGCCCGCCGCACCACCGATGACGCGGCGCGCGCGGCCCTGTACCGCCGGATCGACGCGCGTGTGTACGCCGCCGCGCCCTGGCTGTACCTGTGGTTCCCTACCGACCTGTGGGCCCGGCGTCCCGAGGTGACGGGGTGGGACCTGCCGGTGATCTTCAACGGGCAGCGCTGGACGAGGGCGGCGACGCGGTGATGCGCGTCGTCGGCCGCCGGTTACTCATGACGGTCCCGACGCTACTGGGCGTCCTGGTCGTCACCTTCTTCCTCTTGGACATCGCCCCGGGCGATCCCGTGGCGGCGATGGTGGGCGAGCGCGCCGATCCCGCCACGATCGCGCGCCTCCGCGCCGAGCTGCGCCTCGACGCTCCCCTCGCCGCGCGGTTCGGCCACTATCTGTGGGGCGTGGTGCGAGGCGACCTCGGCCGCTCCTACATCACGCAACGGCCGATCGCCAGCGACCTGCGGGAGCGCTTTCCCAAGACCGTCCAGCTCGCGCTGGCGGCCATGACGCTTGCGGCAGTGAGCGGCATCGCGCTCGGCGTGCTCTCCGCCGTGCGCCCCGGGGCCGTGGTCGACCGGCTCGCGATGCTGGTGTCGTACGTGGGGGTGTCGTTTCCGGTGTACTGGGTGGGACTGCTGCTGATCCTGGTCTTCGCCGTCCTGCTGCGCTGGCTGCCACCGTCGGGCTCGGGAGGCCTCGTCTACCTCGTCCTCCCGGCCCTGACGCTCGGCATGCGCTCGATTGCGTTCCTCGCACGGATGACCCGCGCCGCGATGCTGGACGTGCTCGCGAGCGATTTCGTTCGCACGGCACGCGCCAAGGGCTTGAGCGATGCCACGGTGATCCTGCGCCACGGGTTCCGCAACGCCTTGATTCCAGTGATCACGGTGCTCGGGCTCGATACCGGCAGCTATCTCACCGGCAGCATTCTCACGGAAACGATCTTCGGCTGGCCCGGTCTGGGGCGGTACGTGCTCTCGGCGATCGAAAAGCGCGATCTCCCCGCCGTGCAAGGAAGTATCCTCTTCATGTCCCTGGTGTTCCTGCTCGTGAACCTCCTGACGGACGTGCTCTATGCGAAGGCTGATCCTCGCATCGCTTACGATTAGCTCCTCGGTGGCGGCCCAGGGACCATCGACGCGGCCGCGCACCACGCCGCTGCGGGGATCGCTCGAGCATCGGGTCGCGCAGCTCGTGGACACGCCGCCCTTCGACCGGGCCAGCTGGGGCATTTACGTCGTGGACGATCGTGGCCGGGTGCTGTACCAGCGAAACGCCGATCGCTTCTCGGTGCCCGCGAGCAACACCAAGCTGGTCGTGACCGCGGCCGCGGCGGTGCTGCTCGACACGGACTTTCGCGTCAAGACGGGAGTGTACGTGAACGGACAGGTTGACGGCGGCGTGCTGCGCGGCGACTTGATCCTGTACGGCCGAGGCGACCCCACGTGGTCGGCGCGGTGCTACAGCGTCGACACGCTCGCCCCCGGGGCGTGCGACTCGACGTTCACGGCAGTCGACGCGCTCGCCGATTCGGTGCGGGCGCACGGCGTCCGCAGAATCACCGGTAAGCTGGTGGGCGACGGCTCCTACTTCGAGCCCACGCTGATCCACAACGCCTGGAACGCCTGGGATCTCACGTGGTGGTATGCCGCGCCGGTGTCGGGCCTCGGGTTTCACGACAACAGCGTCGACTTCCTGATCGCGCCCGGCCCGGCCGTCGACGCCCCGCCCGCGATCACCTGGGCGCCCGACCTTGGCCTGATCACGTTCGAGAACCGCGCGCGCACCACCGTCGCGGATTCCAGCTCTACCATCGGGGACAATTTCTTCCGCAGCGGGGGCGGGTGGAGCATCCGAGCGGAAGGGACCGCGGCCCTGGGGAAGAAGCCCTGGAAGGAGAGTGTAGCCCTTCCCGACCCCAATCTCTATGCCGCGCGGGCGCTGATGGCGTCGTTGGCACGGCAGGGGGTGGCGGTGGAGGGTGGAGCGTCGAGCACGACCGATTCCCTCGCCTACCGCACCATCCGCTGCTGCGCCCCGGCGCTCTTCGAGTTCGCGGGTCGGCCCCTTTCCGACATCATTTTTCCTATTCTCAACTCGAGCCAGAACTGGTTCGCCGAGATGCTGCTCAAGGTTCTGGGACGTGAGCTGAAGGGCGAAGGATCCTGGGCGGCCGGCCTCGACGTCGAGCGCCGCTTTCTGATCGACTCCGTCAAGATCGACTCCACCGCGTTCGCGCTGGAAGATGGTTCGGGGCTTGCGGCGGGGAATCTCGTGACGCCCCATGCCTTCGCCAAGCTGCTCGCCTATATGCACGGCCATCCCAAGGGCGGGCCCTTCGTCGCCGGGTTGCCGCACGCCGGTCAGCCCGGCTCGCTGCTGCGGAGGTTCGTGGGTACGCCGCTCGAGGGCCGGGTGATCGCCAAGACGGGAAGCATCGATCGGGTGAACAGCCTGTCGGGCTACATCGAGCGCGCCAACGGACGGACGATCACGTTCAGCGTCCAGGCCAACGGCCACGCCGTGCCGTACGGACAGATGCTGGCGCAGATCGACTCGGTGGTGGTGCAAATCGGGCGGTAGAGAGGGACCAGGGACTAGGGGTTGGGGACCGGGGGGGGAGTCCGGAATCGTGATATCTTCCCGTCGGGCGAGAGAGGAGCGACGGGCGGGTGAAGATCTACACGCGGACAGGTGACGCCGGCCAAACTGGCCTGTTCGGCGGCGGGCGCGTGCCCAAGGACCACCTCCGCGTGGAGGCCTACGGGCAGGTAGACGAACTGAACGCCGCTATCGGCGTGGCGCTCGCGCTCGAGCCGCGGACGTACGCCCGCGACATTCTGGAGCAGATCCAAAAGGATCTATTCACGATCGGCGCCGAGCTCGCCACCCCCGATCCGGTCAAGCTCGAAAAGGCGCTGGCAGGACCGCGCGTGGGTCCGGCGGAGGTCGCCGCCCTCGAGCAGACCATCGATCGCTACGAGACGCAGGTCCCGCCGCTCAAGCAGTTCGTGCTTCCGGGCGGCGCCCCCAAGGCGGCCGCCCTGCACCTGGCACGCACCGTGTGCCGGCGCGCCGAACGGGCGGTGGTCACCTTTCACCGCAAGCACAAGACCGGCGGGCTGTCGTCCGTGGTCCCCTACCTGAATCGCCTGTCCGACCTGCTGTTCGTGCTGGCGCGCGTCGCCAACCATGCGGCGGGCGTCCAGGAAATCCCGTGGTGACTGTTCGCGTCCGGCTGACGGAGCGGAGGGACGCCTCTTACGACATCCTGATCGGCCGCGGGCTGTTTGGCGAGCTGCCGGCGCTCGTCGCGGCGGCCTGTCCCGCGAGCCGATACGCGGTCATCACCGACTCACACGTCGGACAGCGCTACGGCCAGCAACTCGTCGCGCGCTGTCGCGACGCCAGCCTCCCCGCGGAGTCGTTCGAGTTTCCGGCGGGAGAATGGAACAAGACGCGGGAGACGTGGGCGAGCCTGTCCGACCGGCTGCTTGCCGCGGGGTTCGGGCGGGATGCCGCTGTGATCGCGTTGGGTGGTGGCGTGGTCGGAGACGTTGCGGGCTTCGTGGCGGCGACGTTCCTGCGAGGCATCGCCTACATCCAGGTCCCCACGACCCTGCTGGCGATGATCGATTCGTCGATCGGAGGCAAAACCGGCGTCGACGTGCCGGCAGGGAAGAACCTGCTCGGCGCGTTCCACCAACCACGGCTGGTCGTGGCCGACCTCGACGTGCTCGGCTCCCTCCCCCCGCAGCAGCTGGCTTCCGGGATGGCGGAGGCGGTGAAGCACGGCGTAATCGCCGACGCAGAGTATTTCGCGACACTCGAGCGCGACCACGACGCGGTCACGGCGTGTGACCCGGGCGTGCTGGAGCGCCTGGTGCGGCGCTCGGTTGAGATCAAGGCCGACGTCGTCGCGGCGGACGAGCGCGAAGCGGGGCGGCGCGCCGTCTTGAACTTCGGTCACACCGTAGGCCACGCCATCGAGGCCACGACGAAGTTCGCCACCCTCCACGGGGAGGCGGTAGCAATCGGCATGGCCTACGAAGCACGCCTGGCGGAGGCGTTGGGGATCGCCGGGCGGGGCATGGCGCGCCGGGTGACGGCGCTGCTGGAGCGCTACGAGCTGCCGCTCGAGCTCCCCGACACAGCGACGGTGGACGCTGTGATGGCGGCGATGCAGTTCGACAAGAAGGCTCGGGATGGCGCGGTGCGGTTCGCACTCCCGGAAGCGGTGGGGCGGATGCACGCCGACGGAAACGGCTGGACGATCGCGGCACCGGAGCGCGTCGTGCGAGAGGTGTTGAGCGGGAGCGGGGGCTAGGGGGGAGCGGGGGGGGGCGGCACAAACACGCAGGGGCGCAGCATGCTGCGCCCCTACACTCGCATATGTTCAACGCAGCCCTGTCAGACGTGCTGTGCCGGCTGCTGTGCCTTCTGTTTCCGGATGCGATAAATCCCGCGGCCCATGAGCAGCACGCCCACGACGGCGAGCGCCACCCCGCTGTTGGTCCCGATGAGGGCGAGCCGCCCCGACAAGCCGCCCACGATGAAAACCAACCCGATGATGATGCTACTCATACGGTCCTCTCTCTCAAGGAGTGGGCCGAGACGATAGGAGGTGGCAGCGGCGGGGGGCTAGGTCGTCCATCACTTCCTGACATAATCACATATCCGTCAACAACTTCCCACACAAGTGTGCACCTCTCCACATCAGGTCGCACTGGTAATCAACGTCCGATCAACACAAAATTCTCCACATGCGGTGTTGATAGTGGACAAACTGCGCACCCATTCAGCTGATTCATGATTTGTGATGTGGAAAAGTATAGAGATTTGCACCCTCGCCGACGCGTTCCTATATTGAGCGCGCTCGCGGCTTTCCGCTACAACTTTGTCAGGCGTCCACCGTCGGAGCCCTAGCTATGGCGCGGTCGAACGGAGGCAAGGCGAAGGCGTTTTTTCGAGCTAGTCCTTCCGGAGCATTCGACCAATACCTGCAAGACATTCAGAAGCTGCCACTGATCAAAGACCCCGCCGAGGAGCGCCGGCTGGCGCGGCGCGTCCAGCGGGGCGATGAAAAAGCCGCCGAGCGGCTCGTCACAGCCAATCTCCGTTTCGTCATTTCCTACGTCAAGAAATACCAGGGTCACGGGCTCGATCTTTCCGAGCTGGTCGCCATCGGCAACGAGGGGTTGCTCAAAGCGGTGAAGAAGTTCGACCCGGACCAGGGTGTGAAGTTCATTTCGTACGCGGTCTGGTGGGTCCGCCAGGCGGTGCTGAAAGCCCTCGCTGAGCAGACCCGCAGCGTCCGCATCCCGCTGAATCAGAACTCCCAGCTTATCCGCATGAGCCGTACCGAGACCTACCTGTCGCAGGAGCTCGGCCGCGAACCCACCGACGACGAAATCGCGCTGGCCCTCGAGGACACGGTCGAAAACGTGCGCACGGCGCGCCGCATGACGGCGGCGGAGCTGTCGCTCGACGCGCCCGTGGACCGGAGCGACAAGGACGCGGCCACGCTGGGGGAGCGGTTCGCCGGTCAGGAAGGCGGCGAGATCGAGGAGAAGACCGACGGCAAGCTGATGCGGGAGTTCATCGACCGCATCTTCCAGAAGTACCTCACCCCCCGTGAGCGCAAGATCCTTTACCTCTACTATGGACTCGAAGAGGGCAGCGAGGCGATGACGCTTGAGAAGATCGGAGCGCTGATGGGCGTCACGCGTGAGAGAATCAGGCAGATACGAGAGCGGGCGTTTGAGAAGCTCCGCGAGTCGCCCGATGGCCGGGCGCTGAAGGGCTTTTGGAGAGCAGCCTAAGAGCCAGACGCCGAGACGCCCAGCGGTTCCAGTCGAAAGTGGTCAGGGACGCCTGCCTGGCCACTTTTTGCTGCGTACCACTAGGCGTCTTGGCGTCTAGGCGCCTCCCTTGCCGTCTGCATACTATTACGTATGGCGCGTGAGCTTCCCATTTTCCCGTTGCCGATTGTCCTGTTCCCCGGCGCGCACCAGCCGCTCCACATCTTCGAGTCCCGTTACCGCCAGCTGCTTCAGGATTGTCTCGCGGCCGACCGGCGTTTCGGGATCTCGTACGTCGCGCCAGAGCGGGCGGCGGGCGCGGACGCCGCGCCGGGCCTGGGCGACGTCGGCTGCGTCGCCCTGATTCGCACGGCCGAGCCGCTCCCCGACGGGCGTTGCAACATCCTCACCGTGGGAGAGCGCCGCTACATGCTGCGCCGCTGGATCTCGAGGGCGCCCCGACCGCCGTACCGCGTCGCCGAGGTGGAAGAGTTCGATGACGACCCCATCGACGGGGCCGAAGCGGGTACGCTCGCGGCCGATGTGCGCGCCGGATTCGCCCGGCTCGCCCAGGCGCTCGGCATGCTCACCGAGAGCGGGGGGGGAAACAGCGAGGCGCTGGCCAGCGACCCCGCGCTGTTGTCGTTCCAGGTGGCGGCGGCGCTGGAGCTCGACGCAGAATCGAAGCGGGCGCTTCAGGCGCTCCGCAGCACGAGCATGCGGCTGCGGCGGCTCGCCCAGGCGCTCGGGCCGCTGGCGGCCGACGCCGAGCGCCGTGCGGGGGTGCGGCAGCGGGCGCGGGGCAACGGCCGCGGCGGCCGCCACGCCCAGATCGAGCCCGCCACATGAGCGGCCCGTCGCTCGTCGAAGCCCTCGCCGAGATCGTCGGCATGCGCCATGTGCGTACAGCTCTCCCCGAGCGCGTGACCTACGCGCGCGACGGATTGCCGATGCATCGCCATGTGCCCGGAGTCGTGGTCCTGCCCGGCAGCCGGGACGAGGTGGTCGCGGTCGTGCGCCTGCTCGCCGCGGTGGGCGTCCCGGTCGTGCCTCGGGGCGCCGGCACCGGGCTGTCGGGCGGCGCGCTCGCCGACGACGACGCCGTCCTGCTGGTGCTCACTCGGCTCAACCGCATTCTCCAGATCGACCCGAAGAATCGCCTGGCGATCGTCGAGCCGGGCGTCGTGAACGCGCGCCTCTCGGTCGCTGCGGCGGCGTACGGCCTGCAGTACACCCCCGATCCGTCGAGCCAGACCGCCTGCACGATCGGCGGCAACGTCGCCGAAAACTCCGGCGGACCCCACTGCCTCAAGTACGGCGTGACGGCGAACCACGTGCTGGCATTGGAAGTGGTGCTGGCGGACGGGCGGGTGGTCGAGCTCGGCAGCCCCGGCGGAGAGCCCTGGGGCCCTGATTTGGTGGGCCTGTTCGTTGGCTCGGAGGGGAACTTCGGGATCGCCACGCGCATCGCCGCGCGCCTGCTGCCGGTGGCGCGCGCGGTGCGCACGCTGCTCGCCGACTTCACGGCGCTGCGCACCGCCGGAGAGGCGGTGTCGGCAGTGATCGCGAGTGGGATCGTGCCAGCCGCGCTCGAGATGATGGATCAATCCTGCATTCGCGCCGTGGAGGACTCCGTGTACGCGGCGGGGTACCCCCGCGACGCCGCCGCGGTGCTGCTCCTCGAGCTCGACGGCGCGCACGAGGAAGCGGTGTCGGCGGACGCGGAGGCACTCGGCACCGTGTTGCTCGCGCACGGCGCGCGCACCGTGACGGCCGCCGCGGACGCGAAGCAGCGCGAGCGCCTCTGGCTGGGCCGCAAGAAGGCGTTCGGCGCGATGGGTCGGCTCTCCCGCGACCTCGTGGTGCAAGACGCCGTGGTCCCCCGCTCCGCGCTGCCCGACGTGCTCGAGGCGATCGGACGGATCGCCACGACGTACGGGCTCACCGTCAGCAACGTGTTCCACGCCGGCGACGGCAACCTGCATCCCAACATTTCGTTCGACTCGCGCGTCCCGGGTGTCACGGCGCGGGTCGATGCGGCGAGCGCCGAAATGATGCGGGTCTGCATCGCCACCGGCGGCACCATCACGGGTGAGCACGGCATCGGGCTCGACAAGCTCCGCTACATGCCGCTCATCTTCGACGGCGATGCGTTGGCCGCGATGCGCGCGGTGCGGCATGTGTTCGACCCCGACGAGCGGATGAACCCGGGGAAGGTGGTGCCGATACACGCCTGTCGCGAATGGGCAGGAGTGCGGAATGCGGAACGCGGAACCCGGAACAAAAGCGAGGACGGCCGTTCCGACTTCCGCCTTCCGACTTCCGCGTTGCCCCCATGAGTCTCCTCGACCGCGTCCGGGCGCTGCTCGGCGACGATGCCGTGGAACGGGCGGCGACGCCCGACGGGGTGCCGCGCGTGGCGCCCGCCTCTCCCGACGCCGTCGCCCTGCTGCTCGGCACCGCCCGTGCCGAGGGGTGGCGCGTGCGCATCGAGGGCGCCGGGAGCTGGCTCGCGGCCGACGCGCCCGCCGATCTCGCGCTCACTACGCGCCGGCTGGACAAGATCCCCGCCATCGAGCCGCAGGACCTCTCCGCCACGGCGGAGGCGGGGATCGGCTGCGACCTGCTCCGCCAGCAGCTCGCCGACCGAGGCACCTGGCTTGCCCTCGATCCGCCCGGGCTCGCCGGTCGCACCCTCGGCTCGGTGGTTGCGACGGCGACCGCGGGCCCGTTGCGTCAGGGGTTCGGCCCCGTGCGCGACCATCTGCTCGGAGTCACGTTCGTCACCGGCGACGGCCGTCTGGTGCAGAGCGGCGGTCGCGTGATGAAGAACGTCGCGGGGTACGACCTCACCAGGCTGGAGGCCGGCGGGTTCGGCGCATTCGGCGTGATTGTGTTGGTCCATCTCCGGCTCCGCGCCCTGCCGCGCGCCGACCAGACGCTCGTGCTCGAAGGCTCGCGCGAAGACCTGACCCAGCTGGCCGAAGACATCGCCGCGGCCGGCATCCAGCCGGCGGCGCACGAGCTGCTCTCGCCGGCCCTCGCACGGCGGGAACGCTGGACGTTGGCGGTGCGGTTCGCGGGGTCGGCGGCGCTGGTCGCGGCCGAGGAAGCGGGGTTGCGAGCCGCCACCGGCGGGCGCTTCACCACGCTGCGCGCCGACGAGGCCCACGCCCTATGGGCGCACGCAGCTGAGAGCTTTGCCGCCCGAGCCGTGACATTCCGCATCGGCGGGCTACCCGAATCGGGGGACGAACTGCTCGATTTACTGCAGCACCAGGTGGGGGACGAATGGATCTCAGCGACTCCCGCGATCGGCGCCATCCGCTGGGGTGGCGACACCAGCGCCGACCGGGTGCGGCGCCTGCGCCGGACGCTGGCCGGTCTGGAGGTCCCCCTCACACTGGAGCGGGCGCCCTGGCCGCTCCGCGCCGCCGTCGGGCACTTCGGGGCCTACCGCGAAGGCGTCGGCCCCCTCGTCTCCGGGTTGCGGCGCACGTTCGATCCCGGCGAAGCCTTCGTGGTGGCGGTCGAAGGCACGGAATGACGGATCGCGGCGGCTTCGCCGCGTTGGACAGCTGCGTGCACTGCGGTTTCTGTCTGCAGGCCTGCCCGACATTCCTCGCGACCGGCGACGAGGCCGACAGCCCGCGCGGCCGCATCGAGCTGATGCGCGCCATCGAGGGGGGCGTGCTCGCCCCCGATGATCCCGACGTCGCCCTCCACCTGGACCGCTGCCTCGGCTGCCGCGGCTGCGAGCCCGTGTGCCCATCCGGCGTGGGGTACGGCCGGGGACTGGAGGCCGCGCGCGCCCTCATCACGGAGCGCCGGGGCGCTTCCGCCTTGGTGCGTAGCGCTCTGACCGCCCTCACCGTCCCCGGTGTGTCGCGGGTCGTGTACGCGCTGGCGCGCTGCCTGCGAGCGACGGGAGTCCCCGGCTGGCTGGCGGGATGGGGGCGAGTTCGCTTCGCCCTCGGCATGCTCGCGTCCACCAGACCAACGCGGAACGCGAAACGCGGAACGCGGAACACTCACGCAGCCTCCGGTTCCGCATTCCGCGTTCCGACTTCCGCGTTGCTGTTCCGCGGCTGCGTCATGGACGGCCTCTTCGCGCACGTCCACGACGCCACCATTCGCACACTCGAGGTGAACGGTTACGCGGTGCGCGAGGTGGCGGAGCAGGTGTGCTGCGGGGCGCTGCATGCGCACGCCGGGCTGCCCGAGGAAGCGCGACGCCTCGCGCGCGCTAACGTCGCCGCCTTCGCGGGCGAGGATCCCGTCGTCGTCAACAGTGCCGGGTGTGGCGCGATGCTCAAAGAGTACGGGCACTTGGTGGACGGCGGCGAGGGACTCGCGGCGCGGGTGCGGGACGTGAGCGAGCTGCTGGCGGAGCGCGGTCCGCGACCGGGGGCGCCGCTCGACACGACCGTCGCCTACGATCCCCCCTGCCACCTGCTGCACGCCCAACGGATCGCGGAGCCCCCGGTGCGGCTCCTCGCCGCGATCCCCGTCTTGCGGGTCGTCTCGACCGCCGACGCGGCGCAATGCTGCGGCAGCGCCGGGCTCTACTCGCTGGTCGAGCCCTCGATGTCACGCGCGGTGCTCGCCCCCAAGCTCGCCTCCCTTGCCGCAGCCCGACCGCAGGTGGTCGCGACGGGAAATCCGGGGTGCCTCATGCAGCTCGGCGGCGGTGTGGCCGCGGCGCGCCTTCCCATGGTGGTGCGGCATCCGGTCGAGCTGCTCGATGAGTCGTATCGGGCGGCGGGCTATTATGCTTGAGGGATGACGGAGCGCACGACCGAAGCGCCGCCCGTAGCGCGGGTTGAGCCCGGGGAGGTGAGCGCCGCATTCCTCACGGCGTTGGACACCGGCGCCGTCGTGTGTCCCGCCGACGCCGCGGTCGTCGAATTGACCGGCACCGGGGCCGTGACCTGCATGCAGGGTCTCCTGACCAACGACCTCGAACTGCCGGGCGACGGCGCATTCGTGTATGGGGCGTTGCTCACGCCCAAAGGCATGATCGTGGTCGACGGCTGGGCCGCGCGGCTGGGTACGACGGTGCGTTACACCGTCCCCGCGGATGGGCGCGACCGGGCGCTCGGGATCTTCACCCGCTCGGTTCCGCCGCGTTTGGCGCGTGTCACGGATCGATCTGCGGACGTCGCGACGTGCCGGGTGGCGGGACCCCGCGCGCTCGCAGTGGCCAGTGCGGCCGGCCTCGCGGTTCCCGCGGCTCCCGGTCGCGCGCAGCGCGGCCCGGACGGGATCGAAACGGCGCGCCCCACCCACGGCACCCTCTTCGCGCTCCAGGTCACTGCGCAGGCGGAGGCGGCCGCGCTGCTCACGAGCCGTCTCACGGCCGCGGGCGCAGTCGCAGCCGGTCCGGCGGCGCTCGAGTTGGTGCGCATTCTCGCGGGCTGGCCGCGCCTTGGCGCCGAGATCGACGACAAGACCATTCCTCAAGAAGTGCGCTACGACGAACTCGACGGCGTGTCGTACACGAAAGGCTGTTACACCGGCCAGGAGACCGTGGCGCGGCTGCACTTCCGCGGGCACACCAACCGCCAGCTGCGCGGCTTGGTGTTCGACCCCGAGCCACCCGCGGCTCCCGCCGGCGGCTGGAGCGTGGTGACCCACCTGGATCGCGAGGTGGGCCGCGTGACCAGTCTGGCGTTCGTGCCCGACGCCGGGCTGCCGGGCGCGGGGCGCTGGATCGGTCTCGCCGTGATCAGGCGGGAGGTGACCCCGGGCGCCATGGTGCGCGCGGCGGGGCGCGACGCCCGCGTGGTGGATCTCCCCTTCACCTTCCCGACGGCCGCGCCGGCATGAGCGTGCTCGTCACGGGCGCCAGCGGCCTCGTCGGCAGCCACGTCGTCGAGGCGCTGACCGCCCGGGGCGAGCCGGTGCGCGCGCTGCTGCGGGCCTCCCCCGGTCGCGCCGCGTCGCTCCGCCCTGGCGCGGAAATGGTGATCGGCGACGTGACCGATCCGGCGGCGTGGCGGACCGCCGCGCGGGGCGTGCGCGCGATCGTCCACGCCGCCGCCATCGTGCAACGGCGCGGGACCTGGGAGCGGTGCGTCGCCGTCAACGTCGACGCCACCCGGCTCGCGGTGGGCGCCGCGCGGGAGGCGGGCGCCCGGCTCGTGCACATCTCATCCGTGGCCGTCTACGGGGGGACGGCCGCCTACCCGGCGGCCCCAGAGCGTCGCGACGAAGACTATGCATTCCAGCCGGTCGCGGAGCGTGACTTTTACGGTCGCAGCAAACGGATGGCGGAGGACGTGCTGCGCGAGGCCGCGACGGGAGGTGACCTCGTCGCGGTGGCGCTGCGGCCCACCGTCATCTACGGCGAGCGCGACCGGCTGTTCACCCCGCGCGTGCTGCGGGCGCTCAGGCTCCCCTTCGTGCCGCAGATCGGCAGCGGCACGAACCGATTGTCGTGCGTATACGCCGGCAACGTCGCGGCCGCCGCGCTGGCGGCGCTCGACGCGCCGGTCCAGGGGTTCCGCGCATTCAACATCACGAGCGACGGGCCACCCGCCCTCACGCAGCGCGAGTTCTTCGGCGCCTTCGCGGCGGCCCTCGGCCGAAGGTACCGTCCGGTTCCGATTCCCCGCCCGCTGGCGCGGTTCGTCATCGGCCTGTTCGCCGCGCGTCGCCTGGCGAGCGCCGGCGTCGCGTTTCTGAGCGGGGACAACCCGTACGCGGACGACCGCGCGCGGCGCGAGCTCGGCTGGTGCCCGCCGAACCCGGCACCGCGAGCCATCGCACGCACGGTTGCGTGGTTCCTGGAAAACGAAAAGCCCGGGCGCTAGACCCGGGCGTCGTCGTTCCGTCTCGCGAGCCGCTTACGGCTTCTTCTTCGCGGGCGCCTTGGCTGCCGGCTTGGCCGCTGGCTTGGCTGCAGGAGCCGCAGCGGGAGCCATCTTCTTCGTCGTGTCGGCCATCATCATGTGCGACGTATCCGCCATCATCATGTGCGAGGTGTCAGCCGCCGTCGTCGTCTGCGCCGGCTTCTGCTCGGCCTTTTGACATGCGCCCAACGCCACGAGGGCGAGGACCACTGCGATGCGCTTCATGCGAGCTCCTGGATGGAATAGTAGCTGTAGGGGCGTCGGCGGGGGAAAACCTAACGGCATGCCCGGCGGAGTCAAGGCCGCGCCGGCGGGTGTATTAGGCCGACATGATTGACCGCCGTCGCTTCGTCGCCTGGCTCGGCACGCTGCCGCTCGCGCGCCACGGCCGGGCGGCCCCGATCTCCATCGAGGCACTTCCGACAGCGCTGTACCAACAGCCCGACGGCCGCAACAATCTGGTGCGCGTGGCCGTGACGGGCCTCGACGCGCCGGCGGCGCGCGCGCGTGTGACCGACCGCCGTGGGACCCTGGTCGGCACCGCGGGATTGCTCCCGACCGACGCCGGGCTCGCCGGCGAAGTATGGGTGCCGCTACCGTCATCCGGCGCCGACTACCAGATCGAGCTCGAGGTGGCGAAGCAGCGCGTCGCGCGACGACGCGTGCGACTCACATCGCCGCGTCGCTGGACGCTGTACTGGATCGCGTCGAGTCATACCGACGTGGCGCTCGGCGAGCCGCCGGAGCGTGCGCGCGAGATCCACCGCTCCAATCTGGATGCGGCGCTGGCCCGCTTGGCTGCGTCCCCGGAGTTCCACTGGACCGCGGACTGCGCCCTGCAGGTCCTCTCGTACGTCGAGAACCGGGCCCCGGCAGCGGGGCAGGCGCTGGTGGACGCCATTCGCGACGGCAAGGTCGGCCTCAACGCCATGTTCGCCCACCTCCTGACGGGCATCCTTGATCACGAAACGCTAGCGCGCGCAGTCTGGCCCGCCGGCTTGTTCGCGCGCGAGCACGGTCTCGGCTACCTCGCGGCCGTGATCGCCGATGTCCCGGGACAGGTGGTCACGTTTCCCACGATGCTGGTCGCGGGTGGGGTCCGCTATCTCGCGAGCGGCGTCAACGCCGAGCGCGCGCTCCCACTGCTCGACCCGGGCGACGCCGCGCGCGCACAGCTCTCCGGCCAGTGGACCGTCTACCCGGAGCTCTACTGGTGGGAGGGACCAGACGGCAGCCGGGTGCTGCACTGGCGAACCGACCAGTACGCCGATGCCGCACGCTTCGGCTTCGACGTGGGGCCGACGGAAATGGCGCGGCGGCTCTCCGACTGGCTGCTCGCCCATCCGGTGTTTCTCTCCCGGGACTATCCGTACGATGTGGCCCTGCTGTTGGGTGGGACCGGCGCGAACAGCCGGATGGACGACGCCGTCGTCGCCAACATCGAGGAGTTCAATCGGCGCTATGCCTATCCCCGGCTGCTCGCCGCCCGGCCGGAGGATTTCTTTCGCGACGTGGAGCGTCGCTGGGGCACGAAGATCCCGAGACGGCGGGGCGAGAGCGGGTGTTACCGCGAGGACGGGGCCCTGTCGACCGCGGCGGAGCTGGCGCGTTTCCGCGCGGCACAGCTCGCCGCGCGAGCCGCGGAGCTCCTGGCGCTGTGGGACGAGCGGGTCGAGCCGCGCGACGGCGGCACCGCCGCGCGGATCGCCCAACGCGTCGAGGCGCGGCGGCGCGCCTGGCGGCAGCTGCTGTTGTTCGGGGAACACACCTGGGGCGCCGCTTCGGGGCAGTCGGACGCACCCTGGGCGTACAAGCGGCGGATGCTGGATGAGGCCACCGCGGCCGTGGACGGCCAGGTCGCGGCCGCGTTGTTGCGCATCGGGCTCAGCACCGCCGCCGGGCCGGGGCGCGTCGTGTTCAACGCCTCGAGCTGGGCCCGAACCGACCTGCTGCGCGTGCCCGGTGGCGCCTCCCACCGGTTTTCCGCCGGCGGCCGCGATTGGCCCGCGGTGGACCTCCCCGACGGCACGGCCCTCGTTGTGGCGCGGGACGTTCCGGCCCTCGGCTATGTGGCACTCGTAGAAGGTGAGCGCCCGCCCAATGCTCCACGCGACGAGGGCGCCGCGCTCGAGGCGCAGGCGGGCGGGTTCCACGTCGTGCTCGACCCCGCGAGCGGCGCCATCCGGTCGCTCACCACGGGCGACGGCGTGGAGCGCGTGCGACCCGCCGATTGGGGAGGGCTGAACCAGCTTCTGTACGTGCAGGGCGGCATGCACAGCGCCCTGTGGACCAGCCCGGCGCGCGACGAGCTGCGCGCCGCGCCCGACCTCACGGTGAGCCGTGCGGAGCTCGTGTCGTCGCGCCGCGAGCGGCTACCTGGTATCGGGACTCGCCTGCTCGTCGAGCGCAGGCTGCAGGGCTGCACCAGCGTCGCGAGCGTCGTCACGCTGTACGACGAGCTCCCATGGATCGACATCGAGAACCGAATTGCCAAGCCAGCCACGCTCGACAAGGAAGCCCTGTACGCGGCGTTTCCGTTCGCGCTGACGCGGCCCACTGTGGAAGTCGAGGTGCCGCTCGGGCGGATGACAGTGGAGCACGACCAGCAGCCCGGCGGGTGCCGGGACTGGTACTGTCACGCTCATTGGGTCTGGTTGCATGATGCCCACGGCGCCATGCTCTGGAGCGGACCCGACACGCCGCTCTTCACGCTGAACGACATTTTCCGGGGGCAGTGGCGTCGCGCCCTCGAGCCCGACGGCACACTGTTCGCCTACGTGTTACACAACTACTGGTTCACGAATTTCGCGCCCAGCCAGGGGGGCGAGCTGACGTTCCAGTTTCGCCTATCGCCCCTCGCGGTTGGCGCGGACCGCGCGGAGCCGGTGCGGCGCGGTTGGGCGGCGTGCGACCCGCTATACGTCAGCGCGGCGTACGCGAGTGCGGGCACGGGCCCGCTGGCCCGTAACGACTCCGCCCTGTTCGTCATGGATTCCGGCGTGGCGGTCGTGGGCGCCAAGCCGGCGGATGACGGCACCGGCGCCGTGTTGAAGCTCTTGGACGTGACCGGCGTGGCGCGGGGCGTGACGGTCTGGCCGGGGGCTTACCGGTTCCGCGGCGCGCGGCGCGTGAACTTCGGGGAGATGAACGGCGACCTGCTCCCCGCCGCCGCGGACGGCCATGTCACCGTCGAGTTGCCGGCGTGGGGCACCGGGGCGCTGCGACTCTTTACACCCCCGCAGGGGGCCGGTTAAGTATGGGCCTATGACCAAGCCGACCACGCTGGGCGAACTGAAACAGACCGAGTGGGCGAGTCCCGCCCGCATCCACCGCACCGTCAAGGACGAGCTCCGCGAGAATCTCGTCTGCCTGCTCGAGAACGGCTCGACGCTGTTCCCGGGGATCGTGGGCTACGAAGACACCGTCATCCCCCAGCTCGTGAACGCCGTGCTCTCGCGCCACAACTTCATCCTGCTCGGCCTGCGGGGCCAAGCGAAGAGCCGGATCCTGCGCCAGCTCGTCACGCTACTCGACGAGGAGATCCCCATTGTGGCGGGGAGCGAGGTGAACGACAACCCCTTCGCGCCGGTCTCCAAGTTCGGCCGCGAGCTCGTGACCGAGCAGGACGACCGCACGCCCATCGCCTGGTTGCCACGGGAATCACGGTTCGTGGAGAAGCTCGCCACTCCGGACGTCACCATCGCCGATATCATCGGCGACGTGGACCCGATCAAGGCCGCGCGCGGCGGGCATCTGCTCTCCGACGAGTTGACGATGCATTTCGGCCTGCTGCCGCGCGCCAACCGCGGCATCTTCGCGATCAACGAGCTCCCCGACCTGGCCGGCAAGATCCAGGTAGGCCTGTTCAACATCATGCAGGAAGGGGACGTTCAGATCAAAGGCTACCCCGTCCGCCTCAACCTCGACGTGGCGCTCGTGTTCACGGCCAACCCCGAGGACTACACGGCGCGCGGCAAGATCATCACGCCGCTCAAGGACCGCATCGGATCGGAGATCGGCACCCACTATCCGCACACCGTCGACCTCGGCGCCGCGATCACCCGCCAGGAGGCGTGGCTCGACCGCGGTGGCCGGCCGCTCAAGCTGCCCGACTTCATCGGGGAGCTGATCGAGCGCGTCGCCTTCGAGGCGCGGGAAGACAAGCGCGTCGACCGGCGCTCCGGCGTCTCGCAACGCTTGCCGATTAGCGTGCTCGAGAACGTCGCATCCAACGCCGAGCGACGCACCATCGCGACCAAGGAAAAGACCGTCGTGCCGCGCATCTCGGACATCTACGCCGCGCTGCCCGCCATCACCGGCAAGCTGGAGCTCGAGTACGAGGGAGAGCTCCAGGGTCCCGAGTCCATCGCCAGAGACCTGATCCGACGGGCCGCGGGCAAGACGTTCGAGGCCCGCGTGGGCGGGGCCAACGTGGACGACATCGTCCATTGGTTCGACGAAGGCGGGGCCCTGAAGATCTCGATGGACGAGCGCTCCGAGACCTGCCTCAAGGGCTTCAGCGTCGTGCCCGGCCTGCTCGACCTGGTGGACCAGGTGGGCCTGGCCGCACGGAAAGACCCCGGCACCATGGTGGCGGCGTGCGAGCTGGTGCTCGAAGGGCTCGTGGCCGCGAAGCGCATCTCCCGCAACGAAGAGCTCGGCTACGTGCGGGCGCGCGCCGAGCCGAAGGGACCCGGGTTCGGCAAGACCGGCGGAGGTGGACCGAACTTATTCCAGTAGTCAGTCGTCAGTTATCAGTCGTCAGTTACTGAGGACTGATGACTGAGGACTGATGACTGATGACTGACGACTGACGACTGACGACTGATGACTCCGAGAAGTATCTTCTCCCGCGACACCCCTCCGGAGCTCCCATGGGCAAGCTCGTCGCCGGCGCCGTCCTGGTCGTCATCGCGTTCGTTCTGCTGATCGCCGCCGCCACGGTTCGATCCCAACGTCCTGGACCGGTCGTCAACCTGCTGCGCCTCATCGGGTATAGCGTCGCGGCGATCGGCCTGGCGATAGGCTTTGGCGCCCTGCTCGTGGTCATCGACCCTGGCGAAGTCGGCGTGCGCCACGCGTTCGGCTACGTGGACCCGGCTCCGCTGCTCGCCGGCATCCGGATCGTCCCCCCCTGGTCATCCATCGAGCGGTACTCCACACGCGAGGAGCAGTGGCCCACCCGCGGCGAGCAGATCGAAGCGATCGAGGCGCTCTCGAGCGAGCAGATGGGGATGCACGTCGAGGTGTCGATCCGCTGGCAGATCGACCCGATGCAGGCGCCCAAGATCTTCACCGAGATCGGGGACGAGAATCAGATTCGCGGCGCCGTGCTCAACGCCATTCGCAAGGGCGTGCGCGACGGCATGGTGCAGTATTCCATCAACGACATCGCCAAGCGCACCCAGATCGCGAACACGATGGAGGGGCTGGTCGACTCTGCGCTCGTCACGACGCCCCGCGCCGGCGGGGGCAAGTTCCGCATCGCTACGGTCACGGCATTCTTCCTGCGCGACCTGCAACCGCCGGCCGCGGTCGTGCAGGCGATCAATGCCAAGATCGCTCAGGAGCAGCAAATCGAGACGGAGCGCCACCGCGTCGAGGTCGCCCGCCTCCAGACCGAGCAACAGCGTCTCCTGAACCAGACCCTCTCGCCCGAGGCGCTCACCAAGCAGTGGATCGAAGTGCTGCACGACATGAAGAGCTCCAACAACCTCATCATCTTCGTTCCCACCGAGGGCGGTCTGCCCCTGCTCAACATCGGCGAGCTGCGCAAGAACCTGAAGCCCTGAGATGGCGCCTCCCGTCATCACGATCACGCGGCAGTACGCCTCCGGTGGCTCGGAGGTGGCGCGCCGGGTGGCGGTGCAGCTCGAGTGGGAGGTGATCGACAACGAGTTCGTCGATCGAGTCGCCCGGCGCGCCGGCCTCGCCCCCGCCGAGGTGGCCCAGCACGACGAGCGCGCGCCCGGGCTGCTGGAGCGGCTGGCCCAGACTCTCGCCGCCGCGTCGCCCGAACTGTTCGTCGCGCCGGGTGGCGTCGCCCCTCCCTCCCCGCCCGCCGTCGCGGAGGACGAGGCCACGATCGTACGCCTCACCGAACGGGTGATCGCGGAGGCCGCTGCGCACGGCCGCATCGTGCTGGTGGGACGTGGCGCGCAGGCGGTGCTGGCGCAACGGCCGGACGCGCTACACGTGTACGTGGTAGCCTCCAAGCCGTGGCGCGTGCGGCTCGCCGTCGAGCGGCTCGGCGTCGCCGCCGAGGAGGCCGACAAGGTGGTCGACGAGACCGACAGGCGACGCGATCAGTACGTGAAGACCTATTATCGCCGTCACCGCCAGGACTTCGTCAACTACGATCTGATCGTGAACACCGAACGACTCGGGATCGAAGGCGCCGCCCACCTCGTCGTGACCGAGGCCCGGCGGCGCGGATGGCGTTAGGCCTCACGCTGCGCGCCGTGGCGCTGGCCGCGTGGGTATCGGCCTGCGCGCCGGCGCTGGTGCCCGAGGGCCCTTTGCTCGTGGCATCGTTGCCGCTCGAGTCGGCCGGGGGCGCGATCTACGTGCCCGCGGTGGTGAACGGGGATTCCGCCTGGCTGATGTTCGACACTGGGCTCTCCCACACGGGCCTCGACCGGGACTGGGCGCGGACGATCAAGCTCCCCGGCGCGGACAGCGCATCGGCCACCGTGCTGGACCGGTTTCAGCTCGGCGAGCTCGAGCTGCGGGGCGTCGGGGTGGCCCTGTATCTGCTACAGGGGCTCAGCGAGGCGAGTGGGCGGTCGCAGCGCGGCCTCCTGGGGCATGACGTGCTGCAGCGCTTCACCGTGGACATCGATTACCGCGCGCGGCGCGTCCTTCTGCTCGACCCCACGCGCTATCGCTACGCTGGACGCGGGACCTCCGTGCCGTTCACGGCGGACGCGGACCTGCCGCTGGTGCACGCGCAGCTCAAGGCCCCAGGACGGCGAGCCATCCCCGCCCGTCTGTTGCTCGACACCGGGGCGTCCGGGCTGTGCCTGATCCTGACGACGCCGTTCGTCGAGCAGCACGATCTCGGTCACCTGACGCCCGCCATCGCGGCCCCGATTGGAACGGGCTTGGCGGGCGACCTCCACGGAACCATCGTGCGCCTCCAGGAGCTGCGCCTCGGCGGCCTCAAGGTGCGGTCCCCCACCACCGGTTTGGGAGGTGAGCTGAAAGGGTTCTTGGGACGAACCGACATCGACGGCGTCATCGGCATCTCGGTATTCCAGGATGCGCGGCTGATCGTCGATTATGAGCGTCGCCGCATCATCGTAGAGTCGTCAAAGGACGCCGGCTGGGCCTGCGACTACGATCACAGCGGACTGCGCCTGATCGCGCGGGGACCCAGGCTCGAGCAGGTCGTGGTGGACTACGTGGTGCCGCGGAGCCCCGCCGCGGACGCCGGGGTCCAGGTGGGAGACGAGCTGCTGTCGATCGACGGCCGGCGGGTCGCCGACACGGACTTGAGCGCCGTGCGGCAGACATTGCGCGAGGAGGGAGCGCGGCGCCGCCTCGTGCTGCTGCGCGATAGTGACACCGTCCGGGTGTCGCTGCAGCTGCGAAAGCTGCTCTAGGGTAGCTCTGCGGAAGGGGAACGTGGCGCTGGGGTGGGACGCTCGGGCGCTTTACACGCGAGGGCACGCCAGAGGCGGAACTCCCAAGCCGAAGGCTGGCCAGACCTGCACAGTGTCGCGTCGCATGTTTCGGTGCGCCCTCGCGTGTAGGCGCCCAGCGTCCCACCCCAGCGCCACGCGATTTGCGCAGAGATGCCCTAGCCTACGTCCCGTGCGAGCTCCGGCACCAGCCACACCGACAGCACGACGGCGAGCGTGCTCAGCGCTCCACCGGTGGCCACGGCCGCGGGCGTGCCGATCCGCTCCGCGAGCGCCCCCACCGCGAACGAGCCGATTGGCGCAAGGCCGACAAAGACGAACGCGTAGAAGCCCATGACACGACCGCGCAATCTGTCGGGGACGACCGTTTGAAGGCTTGCGTTCGCGAGGGCGTTGTTCACGATCATCGTCCCGCCGGTGAGCGCGAGCAGCGCGATCGAGAGGAAATAGCTTCGGGACAGCGCGAAGCTGACGAGCAGCACGCCGAACGACGCGCCCGCGCCCACCAGCGTGCGGCCCGTCGGGATGCGACGGCCGAAGAGTGCCACCGCGAGGGCGCCGACGAGCGCGCCGAGGCCGACCGACGTCATCAGGACGCCGTACCCCACCGCGCCGCGATGCAGCACATCGCGCGCGAACACCGGCATCATCACGAGGTACGGGAACCCGCAGATACTGAGTACCCCCATGAGCACCACCACGGTCGCGACCCGGCGGTCGCCACGGATGAACGCCACGACCTCGCGCAGGCCGGCCGACAGCGAGGTGGCGCGCGGCGCTGCAGCGTGCGGCGGCAGCCGCATCGCGACGAGCCCCGCGATGACGGCCAGGTAACTCACGCCGTTCAGGAAGAAGCAGACCCCGACGCCGAACCGCCCGATTAGCGCACCCGCCACTGCCGGGCCCACCACCCGGGCCGCGTTGAACGCGGACGAGTTGAGGGCGATGGCGTTCACCAGATCTTCCCGGCTCACGAGCTCGACCATGAACGCTTGCCGGGCGGGGATGTCGAAGGCGTTCACGACGCCCAGGACCCCGGCCAGAAGGGCGACGTGCCACACCGCCACGGTCCTCGACCACACCAGCGCCGCGAGCACGAAGGCGGGGATCATGGAAGCCGCCTGGGTCGTGATCACCAGCCGGTGCTTGTTGATGCGGTCGGCGATGACGCCGGCGTAGATCGTGAGCAGCAGCACGCCGAGCGAGGCGAGTGCCGACACGAGGCCGACGTAGAAGGGCGAGTTGGTGAGCTCGAGCACGAGCCACCCTTGCGCCACGTTCTGCATCCACGTGCCGATCAGCGAAATGCCTTGTCCCAGGAAGAACAGCCGGAAGTTGCGGAAGGCGAGCGCCCCGAAACGGGCTTCGCGCAGGGCTGCGTCCATTGCGGGAAAGCTCGCCCGCGCCCGATATTTCGGATAGGGAGCCGATGAAATACACGACGTACAGCCGCTATCTCCCCGAGCTGGCCGACACGATCAACCTGCAGGCCTTGCTCGATCAGCTCGCCGACTTTCTTCTGCAATCGGGCTTCGCCGGAGGCGCGTACTCGCATCCCTTCTGGGGCGAGTTCGGCGAGGACGAAGCCGACCGCTCGCTCGACGCCCTGCGCCAGGCGATCCTGCAGGCGCTCGTCGACTCCGGAATGCTCACGCCCGAGATGCTCAAGCTGCTCCGCGGCGAGTCCAGCGGTGACGCGGCCCGCGACGCCGACCTGGAGCGCCAGCTGTCCGAGCTGCTCGACAAGATCGTGCAGAAGCTCATCGAAGACGGTTACCTCAACGTCACCGAGGCGCCTAAGGTCCCGGCGGGACAGCAGCCGCTGTTCGGACCCGGTGGCATGGCCAAGGAAGCCGCCCAACAGGTGCAGTTCAACCTCACCGAGAAGGGCATCGACTTCCTCGGCTACCGCACGCTCAAGCACCTGCTCGGCAGCATCGGCAAGTCGAGCTTCGGCGCGCACGACACCGAGCACCTCGCCACCGGCGTCGAGGCCGAAGCGGCGAGCAAGCCCTACGCCTACGGGGACACGCTCAACCTCGACGTGAACGCCACCCTCACCAACGCGCTACAGCGCGAAGGGCTGGGCGTCCCGATCAACCTCGAGTACGACGACCTCATGGTGCATCAGGCGGAGTACCGCTCGTCCTCCGCCACCGTGCTGATGCTCGACTGCTCGCACTCGATGATCCTGTACGGCGAGGATCGCTTCACGCCGGCCAAGAAGGTGGCGCTCGCCCTCACGCACCTGATCCGCACTCAGTTTCCGGGCGACACGCTGCGCGTGGTGTTGTTCCACGACACGGCCGAGGAGATCCCGCTCGCCCAGCTGGCGCGGGCGCAGGTCGGGCCGTATCACACGAACACGGCGGAGGGGCTGAAACTGTCGCGGCGGATGCTCATGTCGCAGCGCAAGGACATGCGGCAGATCATCATGATCACGGACGGCAAGCCGTCGGCGCTGACCCTCCCCGACGGCCGCATCTACGTGAACTCGATGGGGCTCGACCCCCAGATCCTCCAGGCCACGTACCGCGAGGTGGCGCTGTGCCGCCGCTCGGGGATCATGATCAATACCTTCATGCTCGCCCGCGACCGGAGCCTCGTGGAATTCGTCAAGAAGGTCTCCGCCATCTGCCGCGGAAAGGCGTACTTCACCAATACGATGACCCTCGGCCAGTTCATCCTGATGGACTTCATGAGAAGGAAGACGCGGCGGGTGACATGACCGGGACGCGCAAGTCTCGGGGTCTGAGGCGGGGAGAGCGTTAGGCTGCAGCCAGGAACCGTGTTTGTCGCTCATGCGTGCCGCGATGAGCCTCCAATCGGGTCGTTAGGTGTCTACGTTTCTGAGCACGTGAGCTGCAACCCAATAAGGAGTTAGACAGCGTTACGCGACCAATGATAAAGTTGGTTTCCCTTGCCGCAGCAGCATCGCTCGTTGCCGCGAGAAGCGTTGCTCAGGTCCCAGCCACTGGCCGCCTGCGAGATAGCTGGGACTCTCTTCTGGTGCACCTGCCTTCTGCTCCCGCAACAGTCGCTGCGGCGCTGGAGTCCGTCCGGGCGCGGAGCGGCCTGCTCTTCACTCTTTGGGCAGATTCGAGCGTCGATTCAGCGCAATACCCGCTCGACTATGCGCCGTGTGGCGTAGTGGCTAGCGTGTTCGTGTCCCGACTGCCCCTCACGACACACCCCCTGTCTGTAGAACTGGCAGTCGAATTCGATTCAACTGGCCGAGAACTGCGGCGGTGGCCGCTGCCTCTTGACACGCAAATCGACGGGGTCAAGG
>DATLKF010000017.1:0-206481 GCA_035538515.1 Gemmatimonadales bacterium | reverse complement strand
GGGGGGGGAGGCGAGCTGCGCGACTCGGGTGAGCGGCAGCGTGAAGGCGACGGGCTGATCGAGAACGTCATTTCGATCAACCGTGTCGCTAAGGTCGTGAAGGGTGGCCGGCGCTTCGGGTTCAACGCCCTCGTCGCGGTGGGGGACGGACAGGGACGCGTCGGGATCGCGACCGGGAAGGCCAACGAAGTGAGCGAGGCGGTCCGCAAGGCCGTGGAAGCGGCGCGCCGCCGGCTGGTGGAGGTGCCGCTCACCGGCACCACCATCCCGCACGAGATCGTCGGCCATCACGGCGCCGGACGCGTGCTGCTCAAGCCCGCCGCGTCGGGGACGGGCGTGATCGCCGGCGGTCCGGTGCGCGCCGTGCTCGAGTGCGCGGGCGTGCGCGACATCCTGACGAAGAGCCTCGGCTCCACCAATCCGCACAACATGGTGCGCGCGACGGTCGACGCCCTGCAACATCTCACCACCGCGCGACGGGTCGCCAAGGAGCGCGGCGTCGAGCTGGAAGCCATCCAGTATCGGGCGCGTCAAGAGGTGGTCCGTGGCTAGAAAGCCGCCGACCCGGAAATACCGCAAGCGCAAGCCGGGTCGCCATCGCGTGCTGCCGCCCGTCGGCAAGGGTGACCTGCGGATCCTCCAGGTTCGCTCCGGCATCGGCCGGCCTGCGTTCGAGCGACGCACGCTCGAAGCGCTCGGCCTCAAGCACCACCAGGACGTGGTCGTGAAAAAGGATCACCCGTCGATCCGAGGCATGCTCCATCAGGTGCGGCACCTCATCGAGGTGACGCCCGCGAAGGCACGGGAGTAAGCGATGGCGAAGACGAAGGCCAAAGCGCCGCGGAAGCCACGGGCCGCTAAAAGGCGTCCCCCCAAGGCCGAGCCGGTCCACCTCACGTTGTCGAGCCTGAGGCCGCCACGCGGCTCACATCGCGCGCGCATCCGCAAGGGGCGGGGGCCGGGCTCCGGGATCGGCAAGACGGCGGGGCGCGGCGGCAAGGGACAGACGGCGCGCCAGGGCGGTCACGTCCGCCCCGGGTTCGAGGGCGGGCAGATGCCGCTCATTCGCCGCATTCCCAAGCGCGGCTTCACGAATCCTTTCAAGCAGGCCGCGCAGGTGGTGAATGTGCGGCACCTGGGGCGGCTCGCGGAAGGTGTCGAGGTGACGCCCGAGACGCTGTTCGGCGCCGGGCTCGTCCGCCGGCCCGACCGTCCGGTTAAACTGCTCGGGATGGGCGACGTGCAACGGAAGTTCAGCGTGAAGGGCGTGAACGTCTCCGCCTCGGCGCGCGCCAAGATCGAGCAGGCGGGCGGCACGATCGCGAGTTGAGCCAATGACCGCGCCCCGCCTCCCCAATCTCTTCAAGGTCCCGGAGCTGAAGGAGAAGATCCTCTTCACGCTCCTGTGCCTCGTGGTGTACCGCATCGGCGCCCACATCGCCACGCCGGGCGTCAACGTGCAAGCGCTCGCCGACTTCCTCCGTAATCAGGGCCAAGGCACGCTGTTCAGTCTGTACGACCTGTTCGCGGGCGGGAGCTTCGGCCGCGCGACGGTGTTCGCCCTCGGCATCATGCCCTACATCTCGGCGAGCATCGTGTTTCAGCTCGCGGCCCCGGTGTTCCCGGTGGTCGAAAAGATGCAGCGCGACGAGGAAGGCCGGAAAAAGCTCACGCAGTGGACCCGCTACCTCACGGTCGTCCTGTGCCTGTTCCAGGCGTACGGCTATGCCCTGTTCACGGAGCAGATCCCCGGCGCCGTGGCCAGTCCGGGCTTCCTATTCCGGCTGACCACGGTGCTGACGCTCTCGACCGGCGGCATCTTCGTCATGTGGCTGGGCGAGCAGATCACCGAGCGCGGCATCGGCAACGGCGCGAGCCTGTTGATCTTCTTCTCGATCGTGGAACGGATCTTCCCCGAGTCGATTCGTACCTTGGACGCGTTGAAGGCACGGAGCCTCACGTTCCCGATGCTGCTCCTGGTGCTGGGCGTCATGGTGCTGGTGGTGGCGGGGACGGTGGCCGTCACGGTCGCCGCGCGGCGCATCCCCATCCAGATCCCGCGCAAGGTCATGGGTCGGGGACGGATCCGCGAGGGACAGAAGACGTTCATCCCGTTGCGCCTCAACACCGCGAATGTGATGCCGATCATCTTCGCCCAGTCCCTGATCATCGTGCCGGGCACCATCGCAGCGTTCAGCGGCAATCAGACGTTGAAACACCTCGCCGAATACTTCAGCGTCACGTCGCCGGTGTACCTGATCTCGAGCGCCGTGTTGATCATCTTCTTCGCTTACTTCTACACGTCCATCATCTTCAACCCGGTGGATCTGGCGGAGAACCTGAAAAAGCAGGGCGGCTTCATTCCTGGGGTGAAGCCCGGGACCGCCACGGCGGACTACATCGACGAGGTGCTGTCCCGGATCACGTTCCCGGGCGCGATCTTCCTGACCATCGTCGCGATGCTGCCGATCGTCGTGTCCAACATTCTCAACATGCCGTTCGGGTTCGGTGGCACGGCGCTCTTGATCGTGGTTGGGGTCGCGCTCGACACCGTGCAGCAGGTGCAGCAGCACCTGCTGCTGCGACATTACGACGGATTCATGAAGGAAGGGCGCGTCAAGTTCCGCGGCCGCCGGCAGTACATGTAGGCGCGCGGTGTTCATCCTCTTTCTTGGCGCACCGGGCTCGGGGAAGGGCACACAGGGCAAGATTCTCGCCGAGCGGTTGGGATTGCCCAAGATCACGACGGGCGACCTGCTCCGCTCTGCGGTCAGGACGGGGACGCCGCTGGGCGTCGAGGCGAAGAAGTTCATGGACAAGGGCTCGCTCGTGCCCGACAGCGTCATCCTCTCCATGATCAAGGAAGAGCTGGCGAAGCCCGAGGCGCGGCAAGGCGCCGTGCTCGACGGCTTTCCCCGCACCGCCCCCCAGGCGGAGCTGGTGGATCGCACCCTCGCGGAGCGCAGCCAGCGGCTAAACCACATCCTGCTGCTCGACGTGCCCGAGGAGGAGCTGGTGCGCCGGATGACGGCCCGGGCGGCACAGGAGGGTCGCAGCGACGACTCGCCCGAGGCCATCAAGACCAGGCTGCAGGTGTACCAGCGTGACACCGCTCCCCTGATCGCCCACTACGCGCAGCGCGGCATCGTGCACCGTGTACCCGGCACGGGTGCCGTGGACGCGATCGCCACCGAGATCCAGCGCGTGATCGGCCGATGATCACCATCAAGTCGCCGCGCGAGATCGAGACGATGGCCGCCGCCGGCCGCATCGTCGCCGAGACGCTGGCCGTGGTGGCGCGCCACGTACGGCCGGGTGTATCGACCGAGGAGCTCGATCACGTCGCAGAGGAGTTCATTCGGTCGCACCCGGGCGCCCGCCCTTCGTTCAAAGGATTGTACGATTTCCCGGCCACGCTCTGCACGTCGATCAACCAGGAAGTCGTCCACGGCATCCCGTCTCCCAAGCGCGTCCTCAAGGAGGGCGACCTCTTGAGCGTGGACGTGGGGGTGTGGCTCGACGGCCTGCACGCGGACGCGGCGGCGACATTCCCGGTCGGAAAGGTCAGCCCACAGGCCGAGCGGCTGCTCGCCGTCACGCAGCAGGCTCTGGCTGCGGGGGTCGCCCAGGCCCGCGCGGGGAACCACGTGGGCGACATCGGGCACGCGGTGCAGGAAGTGGCCGAGGAAGCGGGCTATTCGGTGGTGCGGGAGCTGGTGGGGCACGGCATCGGCTCGGCGTTCCACGAAGACCCCCAGGTGCCGAACTACGGCAAGCCGAAGCGCGGGCCCCGGCTCGTCCCCGGGATGACGATCGCCATCGAGCCGATGGTGAACGTCGGCGGCGCGGAGATCCGCACCCTCGACGACAAGTGGACCGTCGTGACCGAAGACGGCTCGCTCTCCGCGCACTTCGAGCACACGGTGGCGGTGGCGGAGCCCGACGCGCCACCCCGCATTCTGACAAAATCCAGTTGATGTGTAGGGGCGCAGCATGCTGCGCCCCTACGGGGCGTTAGCCAATCCCTCCGCCTCCTCCAACAGCGCCTTCCCGAGGGCGGGATTCGACAGGCCCGCGACGTTGACCCGTACGTTCTCAATAGCACCAACCACAGCGGCGGCTGCAAGCGCCTCCGCGACCCGGGCGTCGGATCGCGCGCTTTTGTTGCCCATCTGCGCCAGTTCGCGCGCCAGCAAACGCACGCGGGCAGCGCTGCGTGCCGTGGTGAGGGGCGTCTTCGTCGCTTCGAGAAGGGCGTTGTCAATTGTCGCGGTACGCTGCGGGAGGCCTCTGGGGAGGGCATAGGCCGCCATTACGACTCCGTACGCCGCCGCATCCAGCTCGACGAGCGCTCGGAAGGCCCTGCGCGCTTCCTCCGCTTCGCGCAGAGTCGCTTCCACACGCTCGGTCACGGACGCGTACGCCTTGCGTCCGATGGTCAGCCGCGCCACCATCGCGACCAGGGCGGCCGCGAGCGCCCCCGCCAGCGCCGCCGCGCTGCCGCCACCCGGCGTCGGCGCGCCACTCGCCAGCTCGTCCAGCCACCCGTCGAGCGATGGACCGGCGGCGGCGCGGATCTTCGCCTCGAGCACGTGCGACTCGACGTCGGGGAGCCGCAGGTAGGCCCCGCCCGCGCCCACTAGAGCGCGCTCCGGGATCAACCCGACGACTTCGCTCTTCAGGACCTCGATGCCGCGTTCCCGCGCCGCCCGCTCCACGGCGGCGAACACGGCGGCGGGTGGCGTCGTATCGACGTCCAACAGATTCATGGACACCTGCGCCTTCCCCTCCACCATGAACCCCGACGCCTGTACCGCAGGGAGACCGCCGCTCGACGTCCGGATGCGCTTCGCGATGTCTTTGGCGGCGGTGACGTCGGCGGAATCGAGGTAGATGTTGAACGCGACCAGAAACGGCCGTGCCCCCACGGCGGTTGCGCCCGCGGTTGGATGAATCCGCCGGGGTCCGAAGTCCGGATCTGCCGCCGGATCCGTACCGATCCGCTCGCGCAGGCCTTCGAACTCGCCCTTGCGAATGTCCGGCAGGCGCTCCCGATCCGGTCGCGTGGCCGCGCGCGCGTAGAGGTAGATGGGAATGCCCAGCTCCGCCCCCGCACGCTCGGCGAGCCGCCGCGCGAGGGCTACGCAGTCGTCCATGGTAACGTCACGCACTGGGACGAACGGAACCACGTCGGTCGCGCCCATGCGGGGGTGCTCGCCGCGATGACGCCGCAGGTCGATGCGTTCAGTGGCCACCCGCATGGCGCTTAGCGCCGCCTCGACGGCCGCGTCGGGAGGGCTCACGAATGTGAACACCGAGCGGTTGTGCGCCACGTCGGCCTGGACGTCGAGGAGCTGGACGCCGGGGACGCTGGTGAGCGCCACGCGCAGGGCCTCGATGGTTGCGGTGTCGCGACCTTCGGAGAAATTGGGGACGCACTCGACGAGGGGCGCGGGCATGGTGAACCTCAACGCGGAACGCGGAACGTGGAACGCGGAACGGAAGGGCGTACGCCGATCCCGAGGGGCGCCTTGCTGTTCCGCGTTCCGACTTCCGTGTTCCGCGTTCTCATGAGCTTTTCAGGAGCCCCATCAGCCACGCATGCATGGCCGCGTTTCCGGCGACCACCGAGCCGTGGCGCAACACGTCGGGTGACCCCTCGAGGGTCGTCACCGCGCCGCCCGCTTCGCGGACCAGGAGCACGCCTGCGGCGATGTCCCAGGGAGCGAGCGACAGCTCCCAGAAGCAATCGAGGCGGCCGGCGGCCACATCGACCAGGTCGAGCGCCGCGGCGCCGGCGCGCCGGATGCCGCTCGTCGCGCCCAACACGGCGGCGAACTGGTCGAGGTATTGCCGCAACATCGCTAGTCGCTTGAAAGGAAACCCGGTGCCGACCAGGGCATGGCGGGGCTGGCTGAGCTGCGACACGTGGAGCCGGCGCTCCTCGCTCCCCGCTCTTCCCTCCCAGGATCCCAGGCCGGTCGCGCCCCAGTACACGATGTCGCGCACCACATCATGCACCACGCCGGCGCTCAGCGTCCCACGCACGACACATCCGATCGACACGGCGTATTGCGGGTAGCCGTGCAAAAAGTTGGTGGTGCCATCGAGCGGGTCGACGATCCACACGACTTCCTCCGTGCGATCGCCGTGGGGTGACAGCTCCTCACCCACTACCGCGGAGCCCGGGACGTCGCGCCTGAGTGCTTCGGTGATCACGGCCTCCGCGTGCCGGTCCGCCTCCGTGACGAAGTCATGAGGACCTTTTTCGACCCAATAGCGGGCGGGTTGAGGTGTGAACCCCCGCAGCTCCGCCGCGGCGTGGGCGGCGGCGCGTCGCGCGACATCGACTAAGTCTTTGAGTTCTCGCACCTTGCGTCGCGAAGCTCCAGCGTCGTAGGTTGTGGGCCCATGGCGCGCGTCTTCTCCGGCATTCAGCCCTCCGGCGAACTGCACATCGGCAACTACCTCGGCGCTGTGCAGAACTGGGTCCGGCTGCAGCGTCTGCACGACTGCCTGTTCTGCATCGTGGATCTGCACGCGATCACGCAGCCGTACGACGCCGCCACATTGGCGCAGCGCACGGTCGACATGGCCGTCGGGCTGTTCGCCGCTGGGCTCGATCCCACGCGGGCGATCGTGTTCGTCCAGTCACACGTTCCCGAGCACACCGAGCTCAATTGGCTGCTCAACGTCATCACGCCGCTGGGCGAGCTGGAGCGCCAGACCCAGTTCAAGGAGAAGGCGCAACGCCACGAGAGCGTGCCCGCCGGACTGCTCAACTATCCCGTGCTGCAGGCGGCCGACGTGTTGTTGTACGAGGCCACGCTCGTGCCCGTTGGCGAAGACCAGCTCCAGCATCTCGAGTTGATGCGGGAAATCGCGCGCCGCTGGAACGCGCGGTTCGCGAACGGGTTCGCGTTTCCCGAGCCCCAGGCTCTCCTGTCAACCGCAAAGCGCGTGCTCGGGCTCGACGGCCAGGCCAAAATGTCCAAGAGTCTCGGCAATACGATCGGCCTGCTCGACTCCCCGGACACCATCTGGGAGAAGCTGAAGCCAGCGGCGACGGACCCGGCGCGCGTCACCCGGAAGGACCCGGGGAATCCGGACATCTGCAACGTCTTCACCATCCACCAGGGCTTCTCGCCGCCCGACACACTGGAGCTCGTAGCACGCAACTGCCGCACCGCTGGCTGGGGCTGCCTCGACTGCAAGCGGGTGCTCGCGGACAACATGATAGCGGCGCTCACCCCGATCCGCGAGCGGGCGGCCGCCCTGCGGGCCGAGCCGCGAACGGTGAAGGATCTGTTGCGATCGGGCGCGGATCGCGCGCGCGCGATCGCGCGGCGGACCTTGGAGCATGTGCGCCGGAGAATGGGGTTCTTGGAGGCAACGGGGGCGAGATGACCGGACTCATAGAGATGCTCCACCTCCACGTCTTACTCAAGCTGGGGCTGGCCGTGCTGCTGGGCGGCGCCATCGGGCTCGAACGGGAGCTCGCGGGCAAGCCCGCCGGCCTGCGCACGAACATTCTGATCTGTGTCGGCGCAATGCTCTTCACCCTGATGTCCGTTCAGCTCGCGTTCGAAGGTCCTGGGCACGGCGATCCGACGCGCGTCGCCGCGCAGATCGCCACGGGCGTCGGATTCATCGGCGCGGGCACCATCTTGCATGCGCGTGGTGCCGTGACGGGCTTGACCAGCGCGGCGACGATCTGGGTGGTGGCGGCCATCGGCATCGCGATCGGCGCCGGCGCCTACATCGACGCCCTGGGAACGACCGCGCTCGTCATGGTGGTGCTGTACGGACTCGGCTACGTCGAGCGGTTCGCCGGACGCCACTCGACCCGGTCCCACCTATTGATTCATGCGCGACCGGAGCCGACCGCGCTCGAGGAGCTCGAAACACTGGTGCGCCGCGCCGGCGTGGAGGTCGAGCGAACGGAATCCCGCCGCGAGAACGTCGACCTCGTCGTGGAGCTCGACCTGCGGGGACCGCGTCGGCTGCACGAGCAGGCGATGATCTCGATCCTGCATCATCCCCTCGTCCGCACGGTGTCCACGGGAGAGTGAGTCGGCGCCTCGTCGTCGATCTCGCGTCGCCGCGCGCCGCGTGGCGGATGCCGGCTGCCTCGCTGCGGGCGGTGCGCGAGGCGCTCGGGGCGGGATGGGAGGTGGTGCCGGTCGAGGCGCCGGCGGCCTCGGACAGTGACGGGGGAACGGGCACACCCGAAGCGGCGGCCGCCGCGCGCGGCGCCGAGGTTTACCTCGGCTACGGGGTACCGGCCGGCGTGGTGGCGGCCGGGCGGGAGACGTTACGGTGGGCGCACAGCGGTACGGCAGGCGTCGGAGCGACCCTACCGCACATCGCGGGGACGGGGATCGTGCTCACGAATTCCGCGGCCGTCCACGCCGAGCCGATCGCCGACTGGACGATCGCGGCGATCGGCTACTTCGCCCGCGGGCTGGACCGGCTGCGGGCCTTTCAGGCGGAGGAGCGCTGGGCCCGCGCCGAGTTCGCGGACCTCGTGATACCGGTGCGTGAGTTCGGGGAGCTACGGCTTGGCGTGTTCGGCTTGGGCGGCATCGGCGGCGCGGTCGCACGGCGGGCGGTGGCCCTGGGCATGAGCGTGGCGGGCGTGCGGCGGCGGCCGGCGCGCGGCGGGCCACCGGGAGTGCGCTGGGTCGGCGGGCTCGCCGATCTCGCTCGCCTGGCGGCGGAGAGCGATTGCCTGGTCATCGCTGCCCCCCACACGCCGGCGACGAAGGGCGCCGTGACGCGCGCCGTGCTGGAGCGCCTGCCCCGGGACGCGATCGTGGTCAACGTCTCGCGCGGGACGCTCCTGGACGAGACGGCCTTGCTCGACCTCCTCGACGCTGCACGCATTCGAGGCGCCGCGCTCGACGTCTTCGCGGTGGAGCCGCTGCCCGTCGGTCACCCGTTATGGCAGCACCCGCGCGTGCTGGTGAGCCCCCACGTGGCCGCAGTGACGGCCCGCTTCTGGGAGCGCGAGACGGGGCTGATCGTCGACAATATCAGACGCTATCTTGCAGGGTCACCGCTCGTGAACACGGTTGACCCGGAGGCGGGATACTAATGGAGGAGAAGGCCAAGGCTCGCGGTGGCGGCGCCGCAACGCAGCAGCGCGGCATCGAGCAGATCATCAAGGCGGCGATCGACCGCGGCGCGTCCGACCTCCACATCAAGGCGGGCGACGTGTTTCGCGCCCGCATCGACGGCAAGCTCGTCCCCTTCACCAAGCAGCGCCTCACGCCCGAGCAGACCCGGGCCATCGCGCAGCACCTCATTCCCACCGAAGAGGACCGTGCCCGCATCGACCGGCTGCGCGATTATGACTGCTCCTGGGGCATGCCGGGTGTCGGCCGCTTCCGGGTCAACGTCCTGCGGCAGCGCTCCTCCTTCATGATCGTGATGCGGGTCATCCCGTTCGATGTGCCCACCCTCGAATCGCTCCAGCTGCCGTCGGTGCTCACGTCCCTAGCCGGAGCGGAACACGGCATGATCCTGGTCACGGGGGTCACGGGCTCGGGGAAGAGCTCGACCATGGCGGCGATGGTGAATCACATCAACCAGACGCAGAACAAGCACATCGTCACGCTCGAGAATCCCATCGAGTTCCTGCATCGGGACCTGAACTCCTCCGTGACGCAACGCGAGGTCGGCGTCGACACGGACGACTTGCACGCCGGACTTCGCGCGGCTCTGCGACAGGATCCCGACGTCGTGTTGATCGGGGAGCTGCGGGACGCCGGGACGATCGACACTGCCATAAAGGCCGCGGAGACCGGACATCTCGTCATCTCCACGCTGCACACACCCGACGCCGCGACGACGGTGACCCGCCTCGTGTCGATGTTCCCGCCGGACGAGCGGCAGGTCGCCCGGACTCGGCTGTCGGAGGCCCTGCAAGCCGTCGTGTCGCAGCGGCTCCTCACCCGGGCCGACGGCCATGGCCGGGTCGCCGCAATGGAGATCCTCATCTGCAACAGGGCGGTGCGTGACCTGATCGCGGACCCGCATCGCACGTCCGAGCTGCCCCATTACATTCGTGATGCCGGCGACCAGTACGGCATGCAGACGTTCGATCAGCACCTGATGGAGCTCGTCGCCGATGAGGTGGTGGCGTACGAGATCGCGCTCGCGGCGGCGACCCACCCCAAAGACTTCGAGCAACAGATGGGTGCGCTGCACCGCCGCTCGCGGGTGAAGGAGCCCGCGGAGACGACCCCCGGTCAGTGATCGAGCCGTGACGGAGCGGCGGCTCGGGGGAGTGCTCGCCCCGATCACGACGCCGTTCGACAGTGCGACCGGCGAGGTCGCACCGGGGCACCTGCGCCAGAATGTCACGCGCCTGGTCGCCGCTGGGCTCGACGGCGTGGTGGTGGCGGGCTCGACGGGCGAGTCAGCGCTGCTCGACCCCGACGAGCAGCGCCGTATGGTCGGCTGGGTGCGCGACGTGCTGCCGGGAGCGGGGGGGCGGTGGCTCCTCGCCGGGACCGGGGGGGAGTCGACCCGCCAGGCCGTGGCGCTCACCTGCGCCGCCGCGGAGGAGGGGGCCGACGCCGTCCTGGTGCGGCCGCCGAGCTATTTCGCGGCGGCGGTCTCCCCCGTCACTCTGGTCGACTACTTTCGGGCGGTGGCCGATGCGAGCCCCGTGCCCGTGCTCGTCTACAACATCCCCAAGTACACGCACCTCTCGATCGCCGCCGGCCTCTTGGAGCGCCTGGCGAGCCACACCAACATCGTCGGCGTGAAGGACTCGTCGGGCGACGCGAAGAACCTCGCCGCCTACCGCGACGCGGCTCCCCGCTGGTCGGTGTTCGTCGGCTCGGCCTCGCTCTTGTACCAGGCGTTGGAGCTCGGCTGCGAGGGGGGGATCCTCGCGGCGGCCTGTTTTGCGGCGGAGCTGTGCGCGCAGGTGCTTGCCGCGTTCCGCGCCGGCGACCGTGCGACCGCGGGGCGCCTGCAGGAGCGGCTCGGGCCGCTCGACAAGGAGGTCGTGGGCCGGCTCGGCCCCGCGGGCGTGAAGGCCGCGATGGACGCCGTGGGCGGGGGCTTGTACGGCGGTCCGGTGCGCGCGCCGCTCGCACCGGTGGCCCCCGCCGACCGGGAGCGCGTCGCGAAGCTCGTCGCCGCGTGACCGAGTACGGCGCGCTGCTCGCGGCCGTCGCCACGCCGCGCCGCGCCGGCAGCGCGTCCGCCGTGCGCGTGCGAGAGCTGTTGAAGCGCGAGCTCGTGGCTCGGGGATTCGTCGCCATGGAGCACGCGTTCACGGGCCGCTCCCTGCTCCACCGGCTCGGCCGCGCCCCACTCGAGGGCGTGAATCTGATCGGCGTGCGGCCCCGCGCCCGCGTCGGCACCTGGCTCGTGGCGCACTACGACTCGAAGGGACAGCCCTTGTCGATGGCCGGCCGTCTCGTGGCCGCCACGCTCGCCTTCTCCGGTGGCCTCGAGTTGCTCGGCCTGGGCGTGCGGAGCATGGCGGGACCGCTCCATCTCGGGTGGCTCGACGGGTGCCTCGGTGTCGCCGGTCTGGCCGGTCTCCTCCTGCTCGCGGTGAACCGGGTGACGGATCGCTCGGCCGGCGCCGTGGACAACGCGTCAGGCGTCGTCACGGCCCTCGCCACTGTGGACGCGCTGCCGGCCGACGCACCCGTCGGGGTCATCTTCCCGGACGCCGAGGAGTACGGCCTGGTGGGCGCACGCGCGCTGCTGCGGGAGCGCGCCCACTTGCTGGCCGACACCGCGATCGTCAACCTGGACGGTATCGACGACCGAGGGAGCACGATCGCGCTGGTCCATCGTGGCGGCCCCATCGTGAACCGCGTGGCAGACGCGGTCGGTGCCCAGCGGGCGCGCTGGTTGCCGGTCGTGGTGGATGGAGCGGTGCTGGGGCGTGGCGCACGGGAGGCCGTCACGATCATGCGGGGCGATTGGAAGACGGCGCGCGTCGTACACACGGCGGCGGACGCGCCAGAGCGGCTGACCCTGGACGGCGCGCGTGCAGTGGCCCGAGCCCTCGCGCGCTCGTTGACGTGGCCGTAGCCCCGGTTAGCTTTCCGCAGAGGATACTCCAACGCCCCCTCTCGGGGCGTTTTTTTTCTGGAGCGCCATGTTCGGACCGAAGACCCACTGCGTCGTGGTGGTCGGCGCCCAATGGGGCGACGAGGGCAAGGGCAAGATCGTCGACGTGCTCGCCGAGCGCGCCGATCTCGTGGTGCGCTACCAGGGCGGTGCCAACGCGGGGCACACCGTCCATGCGGCCGCCGGCGAGTTCGTCCTCCACCAGATTCCGTCCGGGATCATCCAGGGAGCGGTCTGCCTGGTGGGCAACGGGGTCGCGCTCGATCCGGAGACGCTGTTTACCGAGCTGGACGCGCTGAGCAAGCGCGGCGTCCGCACCGACCACAAGCTGTACGTGTCGGATCGCGCGCACCTGACGCTGCCGTTCCACAAGCTGCTCGACCGGGCGCGCGAGGCCAAAGAAAAGATCGGGACCACGGGCCGCGGCATCGGTCCGACCTACGAAGACAAGTACGGGCGGCGGGGGATCCGTGTCGGCGACCTGCGAAACCTCAGCCGTGCGAAAGAGCTGGTCTGCACGCGCGTGCAGGCCGCCAACGACTTCCTCGAGCTGCTCGGCTCCGCCGAGCGCGCCGACCCGGAGCAGCACGTGCGGTTGCTCGAGCGCCTGGCCCCGCGGTTACTGCCGTTGGCGGTGGACGCGGGGCGCGTCGTGTGGGAGGCGCTCGAACGCGGCGAGTCCGTGCTGTTGGAAGGCGCCCAAGGCGCCTTGCTCGACGTGGACCACGGGACGTATCCCTACGTGACCTCCTCCAATACCACCGCGGGCGGCGCGGCCGTGGGCGCCGGCATCGGGCCCACCGCCATCGACGCCGTGTTGGGAGTCGTGAAAGCGTATACCACGCGGGTTGGGAACGGCCCGCTTCCCACGGAGGCGCCCCCGGCGCTGGCCGAGCGGATCCGCGAGCTAGGCGACGAGTTCGGCGCCACCACCGGCCGACCACGGCGCTGCGGCTGGTTCGACGCGGTCGTGGTGCGCTATGCGGTGCGCGTCAACGGCCTCACCGCCTTGGCGGTGACGAAGCTCGACGTGTTGGACTCGCTCGCAGAGATCCCGGTGTGTGTGGGCTATCGTCTGGAGGGTGAGTCGCTCGACGCCATGCCCGCTGAGGTGGAGCGCCTGGGCCGGGTAGAGCCCGTGTACGAGTCACTCCCGGGGTGGCAGAGGTCGCTCAACGGCGTGCGGCGGCTGGCCGATCTGCCCCCGGCAGCCCGAGCCTATCTGGACAGGCTCCAGGACCTGGCCCACGCGCCTATCCATTACGTGAGTGTCGGCTCGTATCGTGACCAGATCATCGAAGTGACGTGACACTGTTGCATTGATGCTCGATCTCGCGGTGATCGGTGGAGGCCCCTGTGGGTTGGCCGTCGGAGTCGCGGCGAAGCGCGCCGGCCTCACGTGCTCTCTCTTCGACAAGGGGCCGGTGGCCGCGAGTCTGATGCGGTATCCCTTGTACATGACGTTTTTCTCCACGCCCGACAAGCTGGAAATCGGCGTGCCGTTCATCACCGCGGGCGACAAGCCAACGCGGCGGGAAGCCCTCACGTACTACCGCAAGGTGGCCGAGTTTTTCGAGCTCGACGTGCGCCAATACCACACGGTGCGCCGTGTGAACCGCGTGCGAGACGGATTCGAGCTCCTGACCGAGCATCCGGGAACGGCCGAAGCGGAGACGATTGGCTGCCGCCACGTGGTCTTCGCGACCGGATACTTCGAGTCGCCGAACCTGCTGGGCGTGCCCGGAGAGGACCTGCCACACGTATCGCACTTCTTCGTGGAGCCGCACCCCTACTGGCAGCAACGCGTGGTGGTGGTCGGCGGTGGCAACAGCGCGGTCGAGGCCGCGCTCGACTTATGTCGGGTCGGTGCGCGCGTCACCATCGTGCACTTCCTGAGCGAGTTCGACCGCGGCGTGAAGCCCTGGGTGCTGCCCGATATCACCAACCGCGTGAAAGAAGGGCGGGTCGCCGTGCGGTGGTGCAGCCGGGTGGTGGAGATCGCGCGGTCGCACGTGACGCTGCGGCGCGACCCGGGTGGCGAGCGCGACCTCCTCCCCGCCGACTTCGTCCTGGCGCTCACCGGCTATACCGCCGACCCAACGTTGCTGCGCTCGATCGGCGTGGTGGTGGACGAGGCGAGCGGGATCCCGCAGCATTCGCCCGACTCGATGGAGACGAACATCGCGGGTGCCTACATCGCGGGCGTCCTTGCGTCCGGGTTCGATGCCAACAAGATCTTTATCGAGAACGGGCGCGAGCACGGCGGCAGGATCTGCCGCCACATCAAAAGCAAACCCCCCAGAGTCGCCCCTGGGGGGTGATCGCCTGCTCGACATCGTGCGCCCTAGAACCCGATGCGAGCCGGACGACGCTGTGCTCGGGGGGCCAAACGAGCGGCCCCGCGCTCCGTTCAGGGCGTGGGGCCGGCGCCGACCTCCGGCAGCCGGGCTGTCTCGGTGAGACCGAGACCCCTTGGCTTTGCGCCCCGCTGTCGCCAGCGGTTTGCCCTGAGACAGAGATTAGCCGTGCGTGAGTTGAGCAAGAACGGTGCCCGTGCTGTAAGCGCCATCACCATAACAGATAGCTCCCAGCCCGCATAGAGCGTACCACCGCATATTGCAATTGTTATTGTGTATTGCATGTGTCGAGACTTGTTCTAGTTGCACCGGCTGCCTTTAAGGGGACGCTTGGTCCCCGTCAGGTCGCCGATGCGATCGCAGTCGGGACCCGGCGGGCGCTGCCCGACGCGGCCGTCTTGCTGTGCCCGATCTCAGACGGCGGTGACGGCCTGCTCGATGCCGTGCTGCTCCCCGGCTCGCTCCGCGAGCGCCTCGATGTCACGGGCCCCCTGGGCGAGCCGGTTTCGGGAGAGCTAGGCTGGATCGATCCGGAGACGGCGATCTTCGCGAGCGCCACCGCCTGCGGGCTTGCGCTGCTTCGGCCCGATCAGCTCGATCCGCTACGAGCGACCACGCGCGGAGTGGGCGAGCTGGTGTGGGAGGCGTCGGAGCGCGGGGCCAAGACGGTCGTGGTCGGTCTGGGCGGATCGGCGACGGTGGACGGGGGAGCGGGAGCGGCGCGGGGGTTGGGCTGGTCGCTGCTCGACGCCGCCGGCGTCGAGCTTCCGGAGGGTGGAGGCGCCCTGACTCAGCTCGCCGAGCTGAGCGGAGGCTGGGCCTTCGCGGCGCGCGTGGTGGCCCTCGCTGACGTCAGCACGCCGCTCGTCGGTTCGGACGGCGCGGCACCGGTGTTCGGGCCGCAGAAGGGGGCGGGGGCAGAGGGAGTGAAGCTGCTGTCCCGTGGGCTCGAGCGGCTCGCCGACATCATGGCCCGTCACGGCCGCCCCGAGCTCGCGACGCTCAAAGGGGGAGGGGCCGCCGGCGGCTTGGGGGCGGGGCTGGCGTTCTTCGCTAAGGCCGAAATCACCCCGGGTGCGAACTGGGTGTTGGCGCGAGTGGGGTTCGATGCGGCGCTCGCCAGGGCCAACCTGGTGATCACCGGCGAGGGCGCATTCGACCGTACCTCCCTGGTCGGCAAGGCGTCCGGCGAGGTGGTGCGGCGCGCCCAGGCGGCGCGGAAGCGCGTGGCGGTCGTCGCCGGAAGGGTCGATGGACTCGCGGGCCTGCACGCGCTCGACGGAGACGGGAAAATCCTCGATGCCTCGGGCATCGCCGCCCTCGCCGAGCGTGCGGTGCGCGAGGCGTTCGGGTTGCCCGCCGCCTAGCGCTGCGTCTATCTTCCGCCCCCTATGCCCACCCCCGACAAAGTGATGGAGAAGCTGGTGTCGCTCGCCAAGCGGCGCGGCTTCGTTTTCCAATCCTCGGAGATTTACGGCGGTCTCGGCTCGGTGTGGGATTATGGGCCGCTCGGGGTCGAGCTCAAGAAAAACCTCAAGGAGCGGTGGTGGCGCTCGATGGTGCACGAGCGCGAGGATATCGAGGGCCTGGACGCGGCGATTCTCATGCACCCGCGTGTGTGGGAGGCATCGGGTCATGTGGCCGGGTTCACCGATCCGCTGGTGGACTGCAAGCACTGCAAGAACCGCTTCCGCGCCGATGATCCCCGGATCAAGGGCACGCCCGGCGAGCCCACGGCCCAGTGCCCGGTGTGCGGCAGCAAGGGGACCCTCACGGCGCCCCGCATGTTCAACCTCATGTTCAAGACGTTCATGGGGCCGGTGGAGGACGCGGCCGCGGTGGTGTACCTCCGCCCCGAAACGGCGCAGGGCATTTACGTCAACTATCTGAACGTATTGCAGTCATCGCGCCAGAAGATCCCTTTCGGCATCGCGCAGATCGGTAAGGCGTTTCGGAACGAGATCACACCAGGCAACTTCACGTTTCGCACGCGCGAGTTCGAGCAGATGGAGATGCAATTCTTCGTGAAGCCCGGAACGGACCTCCAATGGTTCGATTTCTGGCGGAACGAGCGTATGCGATGGGTCGTGGGGTTGGGGCTCAAGCCTGAGAGACTGCGCTTTCACCAGCACACGAAAGAGGAGCTCGCGCACTACGCCAAGGACGCATACGACATCCAGTACGAGTTCCCCTTTGGCTGGCAGGAGTTCGAGGGCATCCACAATCGCACCAACTTCGACTTGTCGCGCCATCAGGAGTTTTCCGGCAAGAAGCTCGAGTACCTCGATGTCGCGACGAACGAGCGGTTTATCCCGTATGTGATCGAGACGTCGGCCGGAGCCGATCGCATCGCCCTCGTGGTGCTGGTGGATGCATATCACGAAGAAGAGGTAGAGGGCGAGACGCGGGTCGTCCTGCGGCTCCATCCGGCGATCGCTCCGCTGAAGGCCGCAGTCTTCCCGCTCGTGAACAAGGACGGAATGCCCGAGCTGGCGCGCCGCATCTTCGACGACCTTCGCAAGCACCACAACACGTTCTATGACGACGGCGGCTCGATCGGGCGGCGCTACCGCCGCCAGGACGAAGCCGGCACGCCGTTCGGCATCACGATCGACGGCCAGTCCACGCAAGACGGCACGGTGACGGTGCGCGATCGGGACACCTTACAGCAGGTCCGCATCGCGGCCGATCGTCTCTCCCCCTACCTGTCGGAGCGCCTCAAAGGCTAGTGTGCGCGTCTACCTCGGAACGGGTGACCTGCTGTTCCGCTCCAAGCTCGAGGCGGTGGTCCGCGCCGGACGAGCGGAAGTCTCACGGGACGAAGCGACGTGCGATCTCGCCGTCGTCGAGCTGCACGGTCCTGAAGCGGGAGCGCGCATCGCCACGCTCGTGCGGAGCGGAGTGCCGGTGCTCGCTTACGGCTCGCATGTCCGGCCGGATCTGCTGACGGCCGCGCGCGCCGCCGGCGCGACGGCAGTGCCCAACTCGCAGGTCGTGGAACGGCTGGCCGGCATGTTAAATCCGTAGGGGCGCAGCATGCTGCGCCCCTACAAAGCAGAACAGCCGGGTTTACTTCGACGCGACCTGCACCTCGATCTGCCGCGGCTTCGCCCTCTCCACCTTGGGCAGCGTCACGGTCAATACCCCGTGTTCGTAGCTGGCCTTGATGGCGTTGGCATCCACCGTGGTCGGCAGGGTGAAGCTGCGCTCGAACGCGCCGTAGGTCCGCTCGTAGCGGTGCACTCGCTCGGTGCGCTCCTCGGCATTCTGCTGCTTGCTGCCGTGGATAGTGAGCACATTGTTCTCGAGCGAGATCTTCACATCCTCGGGCTTCACACCTGGAACCTCAGTCATGATCCGGATGCTGTCGCCTTCCTCGAAGATGTCCACCGGAGGTACCCAGGACGCGCTGGCGCTGTCACGCAGCTGCCAGTCCAGGCCGCCGAGGCCGTCGTTCAACAGACGGCTGAGCCGGCTACTCATGCTGAAGACATCGGCGAGCACCGGGTCTCTCGTCGTGCTGCGAGTGATGAGTGCCATAACTACCGCCTCCTTTATCGTTATCGGGTTGTGGCCCGGGACCGGCCATCGGCCCCGGGTCCGCCCGGCGGCAATGCAACGGGCATGCCCAACGAACCGGCCTCCATGTTGCCACTCTGACAAGCTGCGGCGCCCAGACCCCGCAAGACTGGCAAACACCCCTGTCAGGTTTGCGGCCGCGGGGTCGTGGGGGTTCTTGGGAGTCCTCGAGCGGTCTATCTTTACCTCTTCTCTCTCAGCGCTCGCCCAAGACCGATCCGTGAAGACCTTGCCGTGACCCACACGACCAGCGTCGCGCTGCCGCCGGCGGAAGTGCTCGCGCGCGCGAAGCGGTTCTTCGCCGAGCGCGTGCCACACGCGGCGGCATTCGTCGAGAAAGAAGGCCCGCAGTTTCTCGTGCTGCGCGGGCAGGGCGGCGAAGAAGTCGCCCTGCATGCATGGGAGGAAGCGGGCAAGACCCGAGTGCGTGCCTCCACGCTGTTCTTCGATCAGGCGGTCGATCGTTTCCTGTCCACGCTGCCCCTCGAGGCGGCGGTCGAGGTCGCGTGACGGTCGTCGGCTCGAAGTTCGCGGTCCGGGTCATGGTGACGGACGTCTGGGACCAGGTGTTTCTGGCGGTCGAGCCGACGATGACCGTGGCGGAGCTCAAGCGGCAGGCGCTGGCGCAGGCGCTGAAGCGCGCGCCCGTGCGGCTCGAGGACTACGTCGTCAAGTTCCGCGGGGCGCAGGTGCTCGACGAGTCCACCACTCTGCTCGCGCTCGGCGTCGTGCCGAACTCTCCGCTCATCATCTTGCCCGCGCGGCGCCAGGCGGTTCGTTGATCGCGCCGGGCGTGACCGCCACGCCGCATCGCACGCTGACGACGTTCGCCGTGGGCTTCCTGCTGCTGGACGCGGTCCTGCTGGGCTACGGCGGTCTCGCGCTGCGCCGCCCACTGCTCGTGCTGTGGGGTGGAGTCTGTCTCGTCGTGGCCTTCCTGGTCGTCCTCTGGTGGCGGCGCTACCGCCGGGTGCTGACCGATCTCGAGCGGGCGCGACGGGAGATGCGGGCCGAGGTGGAGTCGATTCGACAGCTGCTGCACGGCAAGAACCTGCACAATTAGTGACGACCTCCGTCGTCTGGCATCCCGCGTGCCGTCTGCACGACCCCGGTCCTGGTCACCCCGAGCGCCCCGAACGGATCGAGGCGGTGCTCAGGGCGCTCCGGCAGCCGGACCTGGGGCCTGCGGTCTCGTGGTGCGAGGCGCGCCCGGCGAGGCGCGAACAGGTCGAGCGGGTTCACCCTGCGGGCCATCTCGACCTGCTCGAGCGGTTGGCGGCTGCGGGCGGAGGTGCGCTCGACGCCGATACGATCCTGAACGGGCGTAGTTGGGATGCCGCCCTTGCGGCGGCCGGAGTGGCGATCGCCGCGGTCGAGCAGGGGATCGAGCGGGGCTCCGCATTCGGCGCGCTCCGCCCTCCTGGTCACCACGCGCTCGCCGCCCGCGCTATGGGGTTCTGCCTGCTCAACAATGTGGTCGTCGCGGCGCGGCACGCGCAGCATCTGGGCAAGCCGCGCGTGCTGATCGTGGACTGGGACGTGCATCACGGCAATGGGACCCAGGCGCTCGTGGAGCAGGACCCATCGGTCCGCTACGTGTCGCTCCATCAGTATCCCTGGTATCCCGGCACGGGGGCGGAAGACGAGCGTGGCGTCGGCAACGTGTTCAACGTACCACGACCGCCCGGCCTGGCGCGTGAAACGTACGTGGGCGACCTGCTCGCGGCAGTGGACGCCGCGCTCGAGGGCTGGAAGCCGGACCTGCTGCTGGTGTCGGCGGGCTTCGATTCGCTCGCCGGTGATCCCTTGGGTGGCTTCACGCTCACGCCCGAGGACGTAGTACACTGGACGCAGGCGCTGCGTGAGCGTGTCGCGCCGGCGCCGGTCGTGAGCGTGCTGGAAGGCGGTTACCGGCTCGACTTGCTCGCGGCGGGGGCGCGCGCACACGTGCATGCGTTGGCCTCGTGAAGAGGACTCGATGTCGCTGAAGCTCGCTGCCGAAGTGATCACCCTCAGGACCAAGCATCCGTTCGTGATCGCCCGCGGCGGCGACGACGACACTCGGGTCGTGTGGGTACGGCTCACCGACGCCGATGGCGTCGACGGGTGGGGAGAAGCCGATCCGTCGCGCTATTACGGGGAGACGACGGATACCGTGCGTGCCGTGCTGCGGCAGCTCGAGCCGCTGCTCCCGCGCGACCCGTTCGACCTCGAATCGGCGGAAGCGAAGTTCGCGGAGCGGGTCCCGAAGAACGGCGCCGCGCGGGCCGCCCTGTCGGCGGCGCTGCACGACCTCGTGGGCAAACGTGTGGGCCAGCCCGTGTGGCGGCTGTGGGGACTGGACCCCGCGCGGGCGCCGCGGTCGTCGTTCACGATTGGGCTCGACACCCCCGAGAAGATCCGCCAGAAGGTGCTCGAGGCCTCGTCGTATCCGATCCTCAAGATCAAGCTCGGCACCGATCGGGACGAGACGATCCTGCGGACGGTGCGCGACGTGACCGACAAGCCCCTGCGGGTGGACGCGAACGCGGGATGGACCCGCGAGCGCGCCCTCGCGATGCTCCCGGTGCTCAACGAATACCGCGTCGAGTTTTTGGAGCAGCCGCTTCCTCCAGATGATCTCGAAGGGATCGCCGCCGTGCGGCGGCGGGAAGTGCTGCCCATCATCGTGGACGAGAGCTGCATCGTGGCCGCCGACATCCCGCGGCTCGCGGGGGCGGTGGACGGGATCAACATCAAGCTCGCGAAGTGCGGCTCACTGCGCGAAGCCCTCCGGATGATCGCCACCGCCCGCGCCCACGGCATGCTCGTGATGGTGGGGTGCATGATCGAGTCGTCCCTCGGCATCACGGCAGCGGCGCACTTCACGCCCCTTGTGGATGCCGCGGACCTCGATGGTGCCGCGCTGACGGCGAACGATCCCTTCGTCGGCGCGACGATCGAGGCCGGTCAGATCCGGCTCCCCAGCGAACCGGGGCTCGGCGTGCGGCGTCGGTCGGATGGCGGTGGTCCCTACTGAAGGTCGCGGTGGAGACGGGCGTGTAGGGGCGCAGCAGGCTGCGCCCCTACGTGAAAACCGCACGCGAACCAGCTACGCCGAAGTCGTGCTCCCGCTCCCCGTCTCGCGTACCTATACCTACCAGATTCCCGCCGAGCTGGAACCGCGCGTCGTGCCCGGCGCTCGCGTGGTCGTGCCCGTGCAGCGGCGTCAGGTGATCGGTGTCGTCGCGGCGGTGGACGTGCCGCCGCTCCCACCCGCCGTCACGGCGAGGGCGATCATGACTGCTCCGGATGCCGAGCCTGCGATCACGCCGCCGCTGTTCGCGCTTGGCGTCTGGATCAGTCGTTATTACGGAGCACCGCTGGGTCTGGCGCTGCGCCCCCTGCTTCCCGGCGCGCTCTGGAGCGTTCGCCGGCCGACGGGGCCGCCGGAGCGCACGGAGCGCATGTTGACGCTCACCGCGTCGTTACCCTCGCTCCTCGAGCGCGAGCGTGTCTTCACCCGCACCCCCAAACGGCGCGCCGCCTACGAGGCCTTAGAAGCGATCGGCGGCTCGGCACCGGTCCGCCATCTGATCGCGCGGCTGGGCTTGTCCCCGTCCGCGCTCAACGGCCTCGTGGCGCAGGGGTTGGCTCGCTACCGCGCGGAGGCCCGTCCGCGCGACCCGTTCGCCGGGCTGTCGTCTCCGCCGCCGCCCGAGCTCACCGCCGGTCAGCGGCAGGTGGTCGCGGGGATCCTGGCCACGCCCGTGGGGACACCCATCTTGGTCGAGGGAGTGACCGGCTCGGGAAAGACGCTGGTGTATCTCGAGGTCCTGCGAAGCCTCGTGGCGTCGGGGGCCGGGGCCATACTCCTCGTTCCCGAGATCGCCCTGACGCCCCAGACGGTTGCCCGAGTGCGGGGTGTGTTCGGCGACCAGGTGGCGGTGCTGCACTCGGGATTGTCGGAGGGCGAGCGCGCCGAGGCGTGGCGGGCGTTGCGGCGCGGGACGCGGCGTGTGGCGGTGGGGCCGCGCTCGGCGGTGTTCGCGCCCGTGCAGCGGCTCGCCGCCATCGTGGTGGATGAAGAGCACGAGTCGAGCTACAAGCAGGGAACCGTGCCGCGGTATCACGCCCGCGCGGTAGCGCTGGAGCGCGCTCGCCTCGAGCCGGGAGTTGCACGCGTGATCCTCGGCAGCGCGACTCCCTCGCTTGAAACGTTGCACCTCGCGGCCGTGGGGAGCATTGCACGCTTCGAGCTGCCGGACCGGATCGGGGCGCGGCCGCTGCCGCCGGTGGATGTGATCGACCTGCGCAGCGCCGCGCGCGTGCCCGAGGCGCGCGGCGTGCCCTGGAGCGAACCGCTGGACGCCGCCGTCCGGGGCGCGCTGGCGCGACGGGAACAGGTGATCCTGCTCCTGAACCGGCGCGGGTTCGCGACCTACCTGCAGTGTCCCACCTGCGGCGACGTACGGGATTGCCCCCACTGCGCGATTGCGCTCACGGTGCATCGAACCCCGCCCGCCCTGCGGTGCCATTACTGTGGGCACGAGGAGCCGATCCCGACCGCGTGCCGGGTGTGCGGCAAGGAGACGCAGCGCATGCGGGGGCTCGGAACCCAGCAGCTGGAGCACTTCGTGGGGCTGCGCTTTCCCGAGGCTCGGATCGCCCGCATGGATCTCGACACGACGAGCACGAAGTGGGCGCACCACCGCGTGCTGGAGCGCGTGGCGGAGGGGAGCGTCGATATCCTGCTCGGCACGCAGATGATCGCGAAGGGGTTGGACTTTCCCAACGTGACCGTGGTCGGCGTCGTGGATGCGGACACGGGCCTGCATCTGCCCGATTTTCGGGCGGCGGAGCGGACCTTCCAGCTCGTCGCCCAGGTGGCGGGTCGGGCGGGGCGGGGACCGAAGGGGGGGCGGGTGTATGTGCAGACCCACGCACCGGAGCATCACGCGATCCACGCGGCAGCGGCGCATTCGGTGGCGAAGTTCGCGGCGGCGGAGCTGCCGTTGCGGCGACCCCCGCACCCGGCGTACCCGCCGTACGTCGGGCTGGCGCGCTTCGTGACCTCGCACCGTGCCGCCGCTCGCGCTCAGCGCGCGGCCGAGCGGGTGGCGGCTTGGCTGGCGCGCGCCAATGCGGAGCGGCTGGGCGGCGCGCTCGTCGTGCTCGGTCCGGCGCCATGCCCGATCGAGCGGCTCAAGGGGCGGTGGCGTTGGCACGTGCTCGTCAAGGCCGCCGAGCCGCGCGCTATCGGCCGAGTGGTGCGCGCGCTGGCGCGGGCGCGGGGCGTGGTGGTGGATCGGGATCCGGTATCGCTGTTGTGAAATGCGTCGCGGAGAGTCGTCACGGAGAGTCGTCGCGGGGAATCGTTGACGTCGTCCCGGGACGCCGCTCCCTGACGCCTTTCTCGTGACGTCTTTCATCCTTAGGTTTCTTTCCCGTGACGCCCCGACCCCGGTTTCAGTACCGGCCGCCCGACTTCAGCGCCGCTCCTCTCGCCCCGGCGCCGGAGGCGCGCTTCGAGCCCGCACCGGCGGACGGCGTCCTCCCGGACGGTTTTTTTTCGACCACGAACCTGCCAACCTACGTCAAGACCGCTGGCAGGTGGCGCCGCCCCCGCCTGCCGCGCATGGATTGCGTGATCGTGCTCCACGCCGGGGGTGATCTGGTCGCGACGGAGCCGCGCAAGGTGCGCAAGGGAGAGGCGGTCGCCGTCGGCACCGAGGAGGACGGCAGCCAGGGCATCCTGGTGCATGCCGAAGGGTTCCTCGGTGGGAGCCACAGCGCCAACGAGTTCGGGTTCATGCAGACGGAGGTGTCGCGCGAGCGGCCGGTGGACTATACCGTGCTGGCCGAGCTCCTGGGCGAGGAGAAGCAGCGCGGCGGAAAGATCATCTGGGTGGTGGGTCCCGCCCTGGTGCACGCGCGCGCGCGCGAGGACATGATCTGGTTCATCAAGAACGGCTATGTCCAGGCGCTGCTCGGCGGCAACGCCGTCGCCGTGCACGACCTGGAAGCGGCGATCTTCGGCACCACCCTCGGCATGACGAGCTCAGGACAGGGCGTCGAGGGGGGGCACGCCCTCCATATGCGGGCGATCAACCGGGTGCGGCGGGCTGGGGGCATCACCGCGGCGGTGAATCAGGGGCTCGTGAGCTCGGGAATCATGCACGCGCTCGTGACGCAACGCGTGCCGTTCGTGCTCGCGGGCTCGATCCGCGACGACGGGCCGCTGCCGGAAGTGGTGGCCGACACCCTGGCCGCGCAGGACGCGATGCGGCAGTTCACGGCACAGGCGACGTTCGCAGTGTTCGTGGCGACCGCCCTGCACGCCATCGCCGTGGGCAACATGCTGCCCGCCTTCGTGGACGCCGAGCGCCCCGAAGAGCTCCGGCCGCTTACGACGATCTGCGTCGACCAGACGGAGTTCGTGGTGAACAAGCTGCGAGACCGGGGGACGCACCAAGCGTACGGCGTAGTCACGAACGCACAGGATTTCATGCACGTGCTGCGCTTCTACGTGGAGCGATGGGAGCAGGCGCAGGCCCCGGCCACCGTCCTCCGCTAGAGCCGGGGCGAGGGCCGGGGTGGGCGAAGCTGGCCGAAGCGGTCGCTCAGCGGGTGCTCCCCGCCGACATCGAAACCATCTACCTGTTCCGGCCCTGGAAGCGGGAGGGGCGGGAGTGGGGGACCGCAGTGGTCGCCTGTCGTGCCGCCGACGCCGGCGGTCGGTTGCGCGTCTACACGGCGCGCTACATGCTGGTCGTGCGCGGCAAGGACCGGGGCCAATCCAGGATCGCAGTCGAGGAGACGGGGCTCTCGCCGGCGGACGTGATCGCCCGGGTGATGCAGGCCGCGGCGGATCGGACCGGCGATGCCGAGCCGCCCGTCGCCGTCGGTCCGGCGGTGTGGTATGAAGGTTGACGGGGCCAAGCTGCTGGAGGAGTTTCGGCGCTATCTCGCGGAGCACAACCTCCCGGCCACGCACCAACGCCTCGCCGTTGCGGACGTCGTGTTCTTTGCCGGTGAGCACCTCTCGGTCGACGAGGTGGGACGGCGCGTGGTGAAGCGGGGGGTCGCGGTCGGCACCGCGACTGTGTACCGCACGCTCGAGCTACTAGTCCGTGTCGGGCTCGCCAAGGAGCACGACTTCGGCGAAGGATTCAAGCGCTACGAAGCGCTCGCGCCCGGCCAGGTTCACGAACATTGTATCTGCTCGTCGTGTGGGCGGGTGACCGAGTTCGCGAACGACCGGCTGGAGCGGATGATCGCACTGCTCGCGGACGAGGTGGAGTTCCGGCCCCACCACCACCGGTTGGAGATCTACGGATTGTGCCGCAGCTGTCAGCAGGCCAACCCTCTAGCGCGCGCGAGGTGACGGGTTGATCGACTCACGAATGTTCGTGCCTACCAAGGCCTTCCTCACCAAAGGCGTCGGTCGGCACAAAGAAAAGCTCACCAGCTTCGAGATGGCCCTGCGGGACGCTCACCTCGCCAACTTCAACCTCGTGCGGGTGAGCTCGATCTTTCCGCCTCACTGCGAGCTGGTCGACCGTGAGGAAGGCCTCTCGCTCATGAAGCCCGGCCAGGTCGTCTTCGCGGTCATCGCCGAGTCGTCGACCAACGAGCCGAGCCGCCTCGTCGCGGCATCGATCGGCGTGGCGATGCCGGCAGACGCCTCTCACCACGGCTACATCTCCGAGCACCACAGCTACGGGCAAAACGAGTTGACCTCGGGGGAGTACGCCGAGGACCTCGCCGCCTCCATGCTCGCGACCGTGTTGGGCGTGCCCTTCGACTCCGACAAGGCGTGGGACGAGCGGCGCGAGGAGTGGCTCCTGTCCGGCGAGATCGTCCGCACCATGAACATCACCTCGACCGCCGAGTGCGGTGACGACGGGCGCTGGACCACGGTGGTGTCGGCGGTCTGCTTTTGCGGATGAGCCTCGGAGACGGCGCGTCCCTGCCCGGCGCATTTGCGGGCGGCCTGTTCAGCTTCCTCTCCCCCTGCGTGCTGCCGCTCATCCCGAGTTACGTGGGATTCCTGACGGGCTTGTCCGTCGAAGACCTGCAGGTGCGCCGCGGGACCGCGCTCGCTCACGCGCTGTGGTTCGTCGCCGGATTTTCGCTGATCTTCGTGGCCCTCGGTGCCACCGCGTCGGCGCTGGGTGTCGCCCTGCTGCATTCTCAGGTGTGGATCGGAAGAGTCGGCGGTGCGATTGTCGTCCTCTTCGGCTTATACCTGCTGGGCATCGTGCGGCCCGCCTTCCTCATGCGGGAACGCAAGCTCCAGCTCGCGCGCAAGCCGTCCGGGTATCTCGGGTCGGCCGTGGTGGGTGTCACCTTCGGGGCGGCCTGGACTCCGTGCATCGGGCCGATTCTGGGCGCGATCCTTACGCTCGCTGCCACTGAGGCGACGGTGGGGCAGGGGATGCTCCTCCTCGGCGCGTACGCGCTCGGGCTCGCCATTCCCTTCGTCATCACAGCGCTGGCGCTCGATCGCTTCCTCGTCTGGTTCCAGCGGTTCCGGCCGTATATCGCCTGGGTGGATCGCATCGCGGGCGTCCTGCTGGTCCTCCTCGGCATCCTCCTCCTCACCGACCGCTTCACCCTGCTCGCGAGCTGGTTGCAGGGGCTCACGCCCGCAGGGTTGAAGAGCCGGCTGTAAGGCAGTCGGACGGTCGGACGGTCGGACCGACTGAAGCAGCCCAGGTCTCAATTGGGAACTTCGGGAGGCAAGGCCCTATATTAGTGCTCCGAGACACAAGGAAAGGCCCGTCATATGACCCGTCATCACCGTCTGTCCCTGGCCGCCGCGTTGGCCGTCGCGACCCTGTTCGCCTGCATGAAGGGCGAACAGACCAGTCAATCGGCCGATTCCACGGCACGCAACCTAACGCTCGCCCCGACGGAATCGACGGCGGCCATGAAGGACGTGCCGGCCCGCGCCAGTGAGGCTGCCAAGCCCGGACTCGAGAAGAAGACGGCGGTCAAGCAACCAGAGAAGTCGAAAGCCCCCGCGCCACCGGCGCCCCTGATGCTCGGGGCCGGGACGCGCGTTCCGCTCGCCGCCAGCGATACGATCACGACCCGGGCGGCCAAGGCCGGTGATCCCTTCACCGCGACCGTGAGCCAGGACGTGAAGGACGCCTCCGGGCGGGTGGTGATTCCGGCGGGCGCCGTGGCGTCGGGGACGATCACCGCCGCGGATCCGGCGCCGAACCCGAACTCTACCGGAAGGCTCGAGCTCTCAGTAACGAGCGTGAGCGTGCGCGGGACGAGCTACCCGATCGACGCCTCGGTGGTCTCGATGGACACGGTCATGAAAGGCCGTGGGGTGACCAAGGCCGACGCCGCGAAGGTGGCAGGTGGAGCGGTAGCGGGCGCCATCGTCGGGAAGCTGCTGGGCAAGAACACCAAGGGCGCCATCATCGGTGGCGCCGCGGGCGCTGCTGCGGGTGCGGCTGCGGCGCGGGCGTCGCGTGACATTGACGTCGTGATTCCCAAGGGCGCCGCGATCGCGATCAAGCTGAACAAGCCGCTGACGGTGAAGTCCGCCAAGGCGGCCTGACAGCCGCGTCAGTATCCCGCCGCGCCGCCGCCGCGCCGGGGGTCGGCCACGCCGACCCAGCCGGCGGCGGTGCGCCCGATGGCATTCACCTCGGTCTTGTAGTTCCACACGCTCACGTTGTGCCCCATCGCGATCAGCGAATCGATGGACGGTTGGACGAAGCCGTCGCGCTCGAGGTAGGTGGTGTCCGGCAACGCCTGGTGATGAAGGCGCGGCGCCGCGACGGCGCCCGCGAGAGGCATGCCCTGATCGATCACGTCGCTCAGTACCTGATAGACGGCGGTGGGGATGCGTGAGCCGCCAGGACTGCCCAGCACCATGAACAACCGGCCGGCGGTGTCGAGGACGATCGCCGGCGTCATGGCCGAGAGCATTCGCTTCCCCGGCGCGATCGCGTTCGCCTCGCCCTGCACCAAGCCGAATAGATTCGGCCGGCCTGGGGCGGTAGCGAAATCGTCCATCTCGTCGTTCAGGAGAAATCCCGCCCCGGTCACCGTGACGGCGCTGCCGAAATCGTTGTTCAGGGTGGTCGTGCACGATACCGCGTTCCCGTCCGCGTCGACGATCGAGAAGTGCGTAGTCTCCGTTCCCTCGGAGCGCAGGCCGGCGACCGGTGTCGCCGGCGTGGCGTGGTGGGGATCGATGCCTGCTCGCAACGTGGCCGCGTACCATTTCGAGAGCAGGCGACCGAGCGGCATGCTGACGAAGTCCGGGTCTCCGAGGAGGGTGTTGCGATCGACGTAGGCCCGCCGCATCGCCTCCGTCTGGAGGTGCATCAGCCGGGGAGTCCCGAACGGGGCCAGTGGGGCGTACCCCTCCATCACATTGAGGATTTCCGCGAGCGTGACTCCGCCGCCCGACGGCGGCGGCATGCTATAGATCGCGTAGCCGCGGTAGAGGATCTCGATCGGGTCTCGCCATTTCGCGCGATACTGGGCGAGGTCCTGTCGCGTGATCAGCCCGCCGCCCCGGGCCATCTCCCGGACAATCAAGTCGGCGATGCCGCCGTGATAGAAGACCGCCGGGCCGCTGTCAGCGACGAGCTCGAGCGTTCGCGCCAGGTCCGGCTGGACGAAGCGCGTGCCCGGGGCGGGCGCTTCGCCGTTGAGGAGAAACTGGGCGCGCGAGGCCGGAAATCGCGCCAGCCGCTCCGCTTCCCGGGCAATCTGGTGGCTGCGCGGGCCGTCGAGCGGATACCCGTCGCGCGCCAGGCCGATCGCCGGCGCCACGAGGTCGCGCCACGGCAACTTGCCGAGCTTGCGGTGCGCCTCGAATAGCCCGGCGATACTCCCCGGCACGCCGGCCGAGAGGTGACCCGTCAGCGAGGACTCTTTGATGTTCCCGGCCGAGTCGACGTACATGTTGGGCGTGGCGCCGGACGGCGCGGCCTCACGGAAGTCCAGCGCATACACGGCCCCCCCCGGGCGCTGCCGGATTACCATGAAGCCGCCACCGCCGATGTTCCCCGCGACGGGGTGGACCACCGCTAGCGCAAACGCTACGGCCACCGCGGCGTCCACGGCGTTGCCGCCGCGACGCAAGACCTCGACGCCGACGTCGCTCGCGAGGGGATGGGACGTGACCACCATGGCGTGCTCACCCGCGACCGCCTTGACGCGCTGCTCGAGGGGCCACTCGGGGGCGATCAGCGCGCGTCGCCCCGTGGGCGCCGCGGCCGCGATGGAGTCGGGGATGGGAGCCATACCGATGGGAAGGGGGCTGGGTCCGGGTGTGATCGGAATCGTCTCCGGCAGCTTGACGCCACCGCCGCAGGCAGTGAGCAGCACAAAGAGGGCGAGGGGTGTGCGCATGCCGAATTGTGCACGTTGACCCGAGTTCGGGTCAACGCCTAACTTGGGGCCATCCAATCTCCTCATGACCGGCTCTCCACCCGCGTACCGCGACCCGCGGCTCACCGAGCAGCGTAACCCCCGCACTCAGCGCATCGACGTCGCCACATCGCTCGAGATCGTCGACCTCCTGAACGCGGAGGACGCCCTCGTGGCGCCCGCGGTGCATGCGGTGCGCGAAGCGCTAGCTCGCGCCATCGACCTGGTGGTGGAGGCGTTCCGGGCCGGAGGTCGGCTGATCTACGTGGGGGCGGGGACATCGGGGCGGTTGGGCGTGCTCGACGCGAGCGAATGCCCGCCCACGTTCGGCACGCCGCCGGAGATGGTGATCGGGGTGATTGCTGGGGGGTATCCCGCGCTCGTGAGGAGCGCGGAGGGCGCAGAAGACGACGTCAACGCCGGCATGGCCGCCATGGACGAGGCGCGTGTGGCGCCGGTGGACTTCGTGCTGGGCATCGCGGCGAGCGGCACGACGCCGTTCGTGCGCGCCGCCTTGGGGAAAGCACAGACCCTCGGCGCGACTACCGGGCTCGTGTCCTGCTCCGATCCGCCGCAGCTGCTGATGGCGACGTGCGACGTGCTCATCCTCCCCAAGGTCGGCCCCGAAGCGGTGACCGGGTCCACCCGCATGAAAGCCGGCACTGCCACCAAGCTCGTCCTCAACACGCTCACGACCGGCGCGATGATTCGCTTGGGACGGGCCTACGGCAACCTCATGGTGGACCTGGTGGCGCTGTCGGACAAGCTGCGGGATCGCGGCGAGCGCATCGTGATGGAGTCCGTCGCCGTGGACCGGGCGGCGGCACGCCGCGCGATCGAGGCCGCGGGCGGCAGCGTGAAGCTGGCCATCGTGATGTCCAAGCGGGGCGTGGACAGGGCGACGGCGGAGCGACTCCTCGCCGGGGCGGGCGGGTTCGTGCGCCGCGCCGCGGGCGACCCACCGCCGGTCACGTGACGAGCATGCTCGCCGTCGGCGTGATGTCGGGCACCTCGCTCGACGGCGTCGCCGCGGCTCTCGTCCGCCTTACCGAGCAACCCCTCGACGCGCAGCTGGTCGCGTTCCATCAAGATGCGTACTCGGCGGCGGAGCGCGGGCAGATCATCGACGCGATCGCACACGGTGGCGCGAAGGACCTGGCGCTGTTGCACGTGGCTCTGGGCGAGCGATTCGCAGCCGCGGTGCTGCAGCTCGCCGCGGCGGCGAAGGTGGCGCCTCGCGAGCTCGCGTTCGTGGCGTCGCACGGGCAGACCATCTGGCACGAGCCCGGCCGAGCGACGCTGCAGCTGGGCGACCCGGCGGTGATCGCCGAACGGCTGGGCGTGCGGGTGGTGAGCGACTTTCGGTCGCGCGACGTGGCGTCGGGTGGGCAGGGCGCGCCGCTCGTCCCGCTCGCCGACGTGCTGCTGTTCGGCCATCCGACGCGCGGCCGGCTGCTGTTGAACATCGGCGGCATGGCGAACGTGACCTGGGCGCCGCGCCGTGGTGAAATCGCCGGCGCCGTGGCGTTCGACACCGGCCCCGGCGTGGCCGTGATGGACGCCGTTACGCGGCGCATCGACCCCGCCGCCCGGTTCGATGTCGGCGGCGAGCGGGCCCGCCGCGGCAAACCGAGCCGCAAGGTGCTCGACGCCTTGCTGGCCGATCCGTACTTCGCGGCGCCGCCGCCCAAGAGCACCGGGCGCGAGCACTTCGGTCCGGAGTACGCCGCGCGGCTGCTCGAAGACGTGCGGCGTGCCGGTGGCTCGGACAACGACGCCGTGGCGACGGCCACGGCGTTAACGGTCGAGGCGATTTCCCGCGGCGTCGAACGCTGGACGCCGGCCCAGCCCGATGACGAGCTGGTGGTGTCCGGCGGCGGCGCGCGCAACCCGCGGCTCCTCGAGCTGCTCACCACGCGGGTGCAGCCGCGCGCCGTCGCGCCGTTCGAGCAGCGGTTCTTCGACGGCGAAGCCAAAGAAGCGCTGGTGTTCGCGTTTCTCGGGTTTCTCACGATCCTCGGCCGCCCGGGGAACCTGCCCGCGGCCACGGGTGCGCGGGGCCCGCGCCTCCTCGGCCACATCACGCCGGCGTGACGGCCTCCCCCTCACTCGCGCGTCTCGTGTTCCCCTCGCTGCGATGGCGACGGGGGAGCTTCGCGCACGAGCGCCCGAAGATCGACGCCGCGCTCGCCGCCGGCGTCGGTGGCTTCATCGTGTTCGGCGGAAGGCGCGACGCGGTGACTGACCTGACGCGCGAGCTGCGGGCGCAGGCCGGGCGCCCGCTACTCGTGGGCGCCGATCTTGAGCGCGGCCCGGCGCAGCAGATAGAGGGACTCACCGAGCTGCCGCCGCCTGCGGCGCTGGGCTGGCTGGACGACCTCGACACGACCGCGACGAGCGGCATGATCACCGGTGCCGAGGCGCGCTCCGTCGGGATCAACTGGGCGTTCGCCCCGGTCTGCGACCTCGACCTCGAGCCTCGGAACCCGATCGTCCAGACACGCTCCTTCGGGACCGATCCCGTCCGGGTAGGGGAGCACGCCGCCGCATGGATCCGCGGGCTGCAGGACCACGGCGTGCAAGGGTGCGCCAAGCATTATCCCGGCCACGGTCGCACCATTCAGGACTCGCACGAGACGTTGCCCGTGGTGCTGACCGCCGCGCATGAGCTGCAGCGGGTGGACGGGACGCCGTTCGAGTACGCGGTGCGCGCCGGCGTGGGGAGCGTGATGAGTGCGTTCGTGGCCTATCCCGACTGGGATCCCTCCGGCCGCGCGGCGAGCTTTTCGGATACGATCCTCGGTTACTTGCGGGGCACAGTGAACTTTGCGGGACTGGTCGTCACGGACGCCTTGATCATGGCGGGAGCGAGTGCCGCGCAGCCAGTGCCCGCGGCGACAGTGCGGGCGGTTGCCGCCGGGTGCGACGCGCTGCTCTACCCGAGTGACTTCGACAGTGTGATCAAGGCACTCGACGCCGCCGTCGGGACCGAGATCCCGACGGCGCGTGCCGACGACGCGCTCGCCCGCTACGACCGCGCGCTCAGCGCCTGGGGCTCACTGCCCGATCAAGGGGAGCCCGATCTCGTGGACCACGCGACGTTCGCCGATGGGATCGCGGACCGCGCCGCGCACCTGGTGCGCGGCGATCCGCCGCACCTCAACGGTCCCGTGGCAATCTCGATCGTGGATGACGACGTGGGGGGGCCGTACGCGATCCCGCCGCGCGACGTCTTCCACCACACGCTGCGAGACGCAGGCATGTCGATCGTGCGTCGTGCAACGGGCAAGGTGCAACGTGTGGTCCTGGTGTACGCCGAGCCCCGCTCGTGGAAGGGACGGGCAGACCTGGGCCGGCGGTCCCGTGAGGCATTGCGGCAGCTCGTGCCTGGAGCGCACCTCGTGGTGCTGTTCGGGCATCCGCGCCTCGCGGCGCAGATCACGGGCACGGTCCCGATCCTCATGTGTTGGCACGGACAGGGATTGATGCAGAGGGCCGCGGCGAGGTGGGTGATTCACAGCGTGAGCAGTAAGCGGTGAGCGGTGAGTAGGTCTACTCACGCTCGCGGTACCGCTTGATCAAGCCGAGCAGCAACCTCTGAGAACGAGCGCAGTTCTTGATAACCCTCTGGGACAGAGCCTCGGGCATTAAGTCATGGCGAACGAGCAGTTCCAGCAGCTCGCCGGTCTCCACTGCAGATCCGTAAGCGATCTCGAGATGATTACGAAGCGGCGCCTAGAGCGAAGAGCATATCCCTCCGCAATGTTTAGCTGAACGGAGAGGGAGGATCGCTGTAGCTGAGCGAAAACCGCGGATGCAAATGGTTTCCAGCACGTTCGCGAACTCTCGAGCACTGCGTCAACGACCTTGTTCGCCTCCTGCCACGCCAGAATGCTCTTGTGGTCGCGCACGTGATGAGATTAGTCGGCCTGGACGGCAGTGCATCATCAAATCGTCGCGTTGCGTTCCGAAAAACGCCACCGCTCACCGCTCACGGCTTACGTCTTTCGGTCTGGAACCCCAGCCTCCTTAGGCACGCCACGACCAGGCTCGCCGGCACCGCGAAGATGATCTTGCCGTTCGACTCCCGATTGCCGCCGTACAACACCGCCGCAACGCGGCCGGAGCGATCGAAGATTGGACTCCCCGAGGAGCCGGGGGCGCCGTACCCGTCGACCTGCACCACCGTCGGTAGCGCCTTGCTGATCGTCCCGACGGTGAGCGTGGGGTCGGCGATCACCCCGCTCTGGCCGAGCCGCTGCATCGGAAGGTCCTCGCCGAGCGGGTAGCCGATGATCGCCACCGGATCGCCGCGCGCCAGTGCGCCGGCATCGGCGGCGAACCCGACGATGCGGGGCGTACCTCCCATGATGTCCACCCGCACGACACCGACGTCTCCCCCACCCGAGTCCGCGACCCCTACGAGCTCCCCGGGGAACCACTGCCGGCTACCGGAAAACTTCACGGCGATCCGCAGCGGTCGCCGGTCACCCATTTCTCCAACCAAGAGATGCCGATTGGTGACGAGCGTGCCGTGTGAGTCGGCGGCGAACGCAGTGCCGCTGAAGATCTCGGTGTCGGAGAACTGCACGACCAACAGCGCTACCGCGTCCTGATTGTTTCGTGAAATGGAGCGGTAGTCCATCGTCGCCGCGCCGGCGAGGCGGCGCTGGCGCGCTTCGGCGCTGTCGAGTGCGGCGCGCAGCCGGGCGACCGCCCCCGCATCGCCGCTCGCGCCCACGGCGGCGAGCTCGCGAGACAGTCGCGCCACCTCGGCCTGCGACTCGTGCAGCGCCTCGCGCACGCTCGCGAGCTCCGACTGGAAGCGCGCCGTCGCACGTTCATCGCGCTCCTCCCGCCACTGCACCCAGCCGAACGCGACGAGCACGAGGACGAGGAGCGCGATGAGGGCCTTGGTGGTGCGACGCAGGCGGGCCACCTCCGCGGCGATCCGCACCACCGTGCTGGCCCGTCGCGGCACCGCGACCACCCCATGCTCCTCCCGGGGCGACGCCACCGGCCCGGCGGACCTCCCAACGGCTGCCGGGACCTCCGGCCGGTCCGGACCGTCTGACACGAGGTGAAACTCCAGCGAGGGCCCGTGCTGCCCGAACCGGATCACGTCGCCGTCCGCGAGGGCGACATCGCCCGCGATGCGCGCGCCGTTCACGAACGTGCCGTTGGTGCTGCCCAGATCTCGCGCGACGAACCGATCGCCCTGGCGGAGGATCCCGGCATGACGGGAGGAGACGTCGAGGTCGCGCTCGGCATCGAAGCGAACGTCGCAGAGGGGGTGGCGGCCCAGCTCGATGTACGACTTGCGAAACGACTCGACCTGTCCGACGCGCGCGCCCGACAGAAACTTGACGACGACGGTCACTGGCTCCGGTTCGCCAGGTAGAGCGCCCAGGCCGCCGCGATGGCGGCGGCGAGCAGCGCAATGACCCGCCAGCGACCCCGGGCCGCGGACTCCGGCGCTGGGCTCCCCCGGTACACTGGTACGGGCTCCGTGCTGGTCTCAGTATCGATCAACGGGTACACCTGATGGCCCACCTCCGCGCTCGCTTCCGGCGGCCGCAAGCCCTCGCCGTCGAAGCGCGCCAGCACGACGGTGACGTTGTCTGGGCCGCCCCGCTCGTTGGCGAGGGCGATGAGCTTGTCGCACGCGGTCTGCAGATCGCGCTCCCGGGAGGCGATGGCGGCGATCTCCCCCTTCGAGACCTGGCCGGACAATCCGTCGGAGCAGAGCACCAGGATGTCCCCCCGGCGGAGCTCCTGATGCGTGAGATCCACCTTGACGCGCGCGTCGGGTCCTAGCGCTTGCAAGATGATGTTGCGGCGCTCGCTCTTTGCGGCCTCCTCCTCCGTCAGCTCGCCCGCTTCGACCAGACGCTGCATCAACGATTGATCCTTGGTGAGTTGAACCGCGGCTCCGTTGCGGACCAGGTAGGCGCGGCTGTCGCCCACCTGTGAGAGAAATAGGCGATCGGCCAGCAGGCCAGCGGCTGTGGTGGTCGTGCCCATCCCACGGACGTCGGGGTGGGCCTTGGCGTACGAGTGAATTTGCTCGTTGGCCGCTTCCACCGCTTCCTTCAGCCGGGCGGCGAACCGCTGGGGCGTCACCTCCCGCTCCTCTGAGAGCGCGCGCACCAGCTGCCGGTAGATCGTCTCGGTCGCCATCTCGCTCGCGAGCTCGCCCGCCGCCGCGCCGCCCATGCCGTCGGCCACGACGAACAACGAGCCGTGCTTGCCCACGACATGCGCCCGCACATCGGGTTGCAGCGACGCGGCGCCCCGCGTCAGGTCGGCGACCAGGAACCGGTCCTCGTTGTGGTCGCGCGTCTTGCCGAGATCGGTCTTGGCGAAGACCTCGACGCGAATCGGCTTAGGGCTCGGGCGTCCGAACATGTTCAGCGCTGACACTGGGCAAACAGTTTGCCGTATGTCGAATCGGCGAGATCGAGCTCCATGGCGGTCCTTACCCACCGACAACCCTGAGCACGATCGTTCAGCTGGAAGAAGGCGTTGCCCAGGACGAACGCGGCGCGGGCCTTGTCGTTCGGGGCGATTCCCGGCGCGTTGTAGATGTGCCTCGCCGAGTCTCGCACCATGGCGGCATTGCGGGGCCAGAGACTGAGCAGGAGATCGTCGAGCAGGTCCCTCGCCCGAGTTACGTCAATACCCGGGTGGGCGACGGTGGCAGGAGCAGGTCGCTTCACCGGCGCGCGGGACGGCGGCGCTGCGGGCTGGCGCGGGCTAACCGTGTCTCGAGCTCGTCCGGTATCGACCGCGAGGGAGACCGCGGTGTCGGGAGGGGTCGCGCCGTTCACCCGTTTCCCGCTCCCTCGTAGGGCGAGCGCCGCCCCGGCCCCGCCCAGGATCACCACCACGCCGACGACGAGCGGCACGCGCGAGCGCCTTTTCGGTACAGCTCGTGGATGGAGCGAGGGGATGGGGGTGGTGCGCCGCAGCGCCTCGGTCTTCGCCTCCGCGTCGGCCCGAGTCGGAGGCAGCGGAGCAGCGGGGCCGCGCGGCACTCCCAGCACCACTGCCAGGTCGTGGGCGAATTTCGCGGCCGACTGATAGCGATCAACGGGGCTGCGCGTCAGCGCCGCGTCGAGCGTCGCTTGCAGCCCGGGCGGGAACCGCCGGTCGGGCCGGGCGTCAGCGAGCGTCAAGGGCTCGTCGGTGAGCCGCTTCACCATCGTATCCTGCACCGTGCTCCCCTCGAACGGGAGCTTTCCGGTGAGCATCTTGAACAGGACGAGGCCCAAGGCGTACAGGTCGCTCCGGCCGTCGAGCGGGTCGCCCGACAGCTGCTCCGGGCTCATGAACTCGGGCGTCCCCACCACGAGGCCCGTCTTGGTCACCTTCTGCGTATCACCTCGTCCGACCGCCTTGGCGATCCCGAAGTCCACCACCTTCACGACGTCCGATCCGTCGCGGCCGTGCGTGATCATGATGTTGTCGGGCTTCAAGTCGCGGTGCACGATGCCGAGGTCGTGCGCGGCCTGGAGGGCGTCCGCCACTTGCTGCGCGATGGCCACCGCCCGCTCGGGCGGCAGCGCGCCCTGCTGCTCCAAGAGGTCGGTGAGTGGCTCGCCTTCCACGAACTCCATGGCGAGGTAAATGAGCCCGTCGGGAGTCTCGCCGAAATCGTAGATGGCGCACACGTTGGGATGGCTGATGCGGCTGGCGTTCGCCGCCTCGCGGTTGAATCGGGCGACCGCCTCCGTGTCGTGGACCATCGAGGGGCTCAAGACCTTTATCGCGCTGCGCCGCCCCATCTTCACGTGCTCGGCCAGATACACCTGACCCATCCCTCCCTCGCCGAGCTTCTTCACCACGTGGTAGCGGTCGGCCACGACCTGACCGACGAGATCGGTGCCCGGTGACGAGGATCGCAGGGTCTGCCCGTCGTTCGGACAGAAACGCACATCGTCGGCGTACTCGGCCGAGCACACCGGACAGATCTTCACGTGGGGAGCTCGATGCGCAGCAGCTTGTCACCCACCAGGATGCGCGAGCCGTGCACCAGCGACATGTCGCCGCGTGCCGCGATGGCGATCCCATTACGACTGTTGGCGTCCATTACCACGAAATCGGCGTCCTCCGAGCGCACCAGCGCGTGCCGGGCGCTCATCGACGGATCATACGGAAAGATCCAGTCGCCTTGTTCACGCCCGATCACGATGTCCCGCCCCGGCGACAGCTGGATCACGTCGCGGGCGCTGCCGTCGGTGCGAAGCTGGGTGAGGCTCGCGATGTCGGCGCTCGGAATCAGGCTTCCCATGCGCCTGGTGGAGTCGGCGTCCGGGGGATGGGGCCCAGGGTAGCCCAGCCGCCGAAATCGAATCACCTGGGAGCCGATCAGCAGCAGATCGCCGTCCGCTAACCGATGCGGCGCTTCGAGAAACACCCACGTCCCGTTGCGGCTTCCGAGGTCGCGCACCATGAGCGCGTCCCGCTCCCACGAGATCTTGGTGTGCAACGGCGATAGGAAGACATCCTCGGGAAATCGGATGTCCCCGTCCTGGCGTCCGATGGTCGTGTCCGGCGTGGCGCGCTCGAAGCGCTGCACCGCGGCGCCAAGATCGTCGAGCAGCACGAGGGTGACCGCCGTGCGCTTCCCCCCCCCTCCTGTCGGACCTGCCGCGACCCGGCGGGGCGCGCCGGCCTCGACCAGCGGCGCGCCGCACGTGGCACAAAACGCGTCGCCGGCAGTCACGGAGGACGCGCACCGCGGGCAGGTCGGGCCGGAGCCCGGTGCGGACAGCCGTCGGCCGCAACGCGGGCAGAAGGGCTGGAGCGCGCCGGCGGGCCCCCCGCAGAACGGGCAGGCGACCGACTCGTCGGTCCGCGAGGCCGCCGGCGCGTGAGCGACCGCACGCGTGGCGGGCGTTGGTGTCGCGTTTCCTCTTCCTGCTACAGCCTTGTGGCCTGATGGCCTGCCGATCGGCTTGCCGCAATCCATGCAGAACTGCGCGCTCGCATCGTTGTCGCGGCCGCAGTAAGTGCAGGCGGTCACTGGCGGAGAGGCTCCACAGGACGCTGAAGTTATGGAATGCCAATCTATTCGCGAAATTGGCGGGCAGAAAGGGCCGATGCTACCTTGCGCGTCCTGTGCGACCGGTCCGCCTCCTCTCGCTCCTTCTGCTCGCCAGCCGAGCCGCAGCCCAGGTCGACCCCTCCGGCTCCTGGCGCACCCTGCACACGCCCCACTTTCGCATTCACTTCCTTCCAGCGTATCGCGCCCTAGCGTTGGCCGAGGCGCGTGAAGCCGAGCGGTCGTACCGGTTGCTCGCGACCGAGCTGCATCCGCCACGCGGCATCGTGGACATCACGCTCGCCGACGATATCGACGCGTCGAACGGGTTCACGAGCGTCGTTCCGTCGAATCGCATCACGATCTTCGCCGCGCCGCCGGCGGGCGACCACGGGCTGCTGTTCTACGACAGCTGGCTTCGCCTCGTCACCACGCACGAGCTCGCCCACGTCTTTCATCTCGACCGTACCAAAGGCATCTGGAACCCGCTCCAGCATGTGTTCGGGCGCGCTCCGGGGTTGTTCCCGAACGAGTATCAACCGAGCTGGGCGATCGAGGGGCTGGCGACGTACTACGAGTCCAAATTCACCAACGGTGGCCGGGTGCGCGGAAGCTTCCACACACAGCTGCTGGAGGCGGACCGGGCCGCCAGTGCGTCGCGGTCACCCTGGGATGCGACGCTGTTCTCGCGCTGGGCCGACGGACTGGTGCCTTACGCGTACGGCAGCCGCTTCCTTCATCATCTCGCGGCGGCGGCTGGGGATTCGGTGGTGCCACGGCTCGTCGAAGCGACGTCGGCGCAACTCATCCCATTTCGCGTCGGCCGCCAGGTGTCCCGCGTCGTGGGGGACGGGCGGTCATTCGCTGACGACTGGCGCCGCGGCACCCAGCCCGCGCCCGAGGCGGGCGACCCGCGCCCGCTCCCCGAGCGTGTGATCGACTCGCTGCTGCGCGCCGAGCCCGTCCCGCGCGTGTCTCCGGACGGCCGTCGTGTCGCGTACGTGCGCGACGACGGCAAGGGCGCGAGCGAGCTGCGGGTGATCGACGTCGCGAGCCTCCGGACGCTCGCTACCCATCACGTGAACGGCGGCGTCGACTACGATTGGGTCGCCGACACGCTGGTGCTGGCACAGCTCGATTTCACGTCTCGTTGGCGTCTGCGGAGCGATCTGTACCGCTGGGTCCCGGCTACCGGCGCGTGGCGACGCGCGACACACGGCGCCCGCCTGGTGGGGCCCGCCGGTGGTGGGGGACGATTGGCGGCGATCACGCTCGGACCGGCGTCCGGGCGACCCACGGTGCCAACCCCTGACGATTCGGGGAGGAGCCAGGCTGTGTGGACGGACCTGGCCCTGTCGCCCGACGCGCGGTGGGTTGCCGGCATCCGCTCGTTAGCCGGACGGTGGTCACTCATGCTGTGGCCCGCTGCAGCGCCCCAGGCGGCGGCGGTGTTGCTCGAGACGGGGGGGACCATCGCCGACCTCGTGTGGACGTCCGACGGGGAGCTCTGGTTCGTGGCCGACCCCACCGGGCTCCCTCAGGTGTACCGCTGGACCGATTCCGCCGTTGTCGAGCGCGTGACGGCCGAGCGGTTGGGGGCGCGCGCTCCGGCGCCCCTCGCGGACGGCGCGATGCTCTACGCCGGGCTCACCGCGCGGGGATGGGAGCTGCGCCGCACCACGACACGCGGGTCTGGGCGGAACGGCCCCGTCACCTTTGCGGCGCCCCTGCCGTTCGATTCGGCACCGGCCGTCGCCACGCGCGAGACCGGGTATTCCCTGTGGCCGTCGCTGCGCCCGCATTTCTGGCTGCCCCTCCTTCAGGACGAGGGATCGACCGGGCGTTTCGGCGGGGGACTCATCGCTGGGACGGATGCGGTCGGGCGCTACGCGTATGCCGCGGATCTGTTCTTCTCACCGCAACGGTCCCGTTTCGCGGGGGATTTCGTGCTGGTGGTCTCCCGCGTCGGCAGCCCGGTGTTCGACCTCTCGGCATCGAGCTCGTGGAGCGATCTGGGACCGCTCGCGGTGCCCAACGTGACGCTGTCGGAGCTCGACCAGTCGGCGGCACTCGGTGCTTCGTTCGTCGCGCTCCGGTGGCGTGGCGTGACGAGCCTACGTCTCGCCGCGGAGGTCGAGCGGACGGATTTCGCTTCCATCCCGGATACATCACTCGCGATGGTGTGCACCGGGTGCGGCCGGCTAGACACGTACGGCGGATCGGCAACGGTCACGGTGACACGCCTCGTGAGGGGCGCGCTGTCGGTTTCGCCCGAGGACGGGTTTGCGTGGTCGGGGACGTATCGGCGGCGCGAGGAGGAGGGAACGACGCGCTGGTCGAATGAGCTGCGCTCGCGGCTCGCGTTGTACGCGCACGTCCCGGGTGTCGGGGGCTTCGCACACCACGTCCTGGCGCTGCGTCTCTACGCCGGCGCCACGGACGGGCCGCTGGGTACGTTGTTTCGCGTCGGGGGCGTGGCGCCCCAAGGCGTGAACATCTTCTTTCCCATGTCGCTGACGGCGACGCGGGCCTTTCCGTTGCGTGGGTACGCCGATGACGAAGTGCGTGGCGAGCGCGCCCTGGCGGGCAGCGTCGAGTACCGGCTGCCCCTCGCGCTCGTGGGGCACGCCATCGGTCACCTCCCGGTCGGCGTCGACAGACTCTGGCTCAACGCGTTCACCGACGCGGGGGACGCGTGGGCGCCCGGCGTGTCACCGCGGCTCAGTCGTCTCTGGTCCACCGGAGTCGAGCTGGCGGGCGTGGTGACGTTCGGCTACGACTTCCCGTTGTCCGTCCGGCTCGGCGTCGCGACGCCGCTCACCGATCCGCCGTCCGGTGCCGCGCGCCGGCCGCAGGTGTACGTCGGGCTCGCCTCCGACTTTTAAGCCGTCGCGCACCTCGGCGAGTGCCGTTCCGCCCCGCGACGAATTAGCATCGAGAGAAAACAGTCGGCCCGATGGACGGTTGCTGTATATCACTTGTAATGGAGAGTGGAACGGCACAAGTTGACACTTGCTCCGGCCCATCCCTAAGTTTCCGCGACCCCTCGGAGAGTTGATGTACTGTTCCCGTTGCGGCACGCCAAACGACGACGCCAGTAAGTTCTGTCGCTCCTGTGGGCTGGACCTCACGGCGACCACTCCGACCGGGCCCGCGCGCGACCAACACCCTCCCGCCGAGATGACGGAGCTGGATCTCGTCCGCGAGCAGCTGAAGGACGAGTACGAGATCCTGGAAGAGCTGGGCCGGGGCGGGATGGCGATCGTCTTCAAGGCCCGCGAGAAGCAGCTCGACCGCGACGTCGCGATCAAAGTATTGCCCTTCTCACTCGCCTTCGACAAGGAATTCGTCGAGCGCTTCCAGCGCGAAGCCCGCACGTCCGCCAAGCTCGAGCACCCCAGCATCATCCCGATCTATCGCGTCGGTCGGTCGGGCCGCGTCATCTACTTCGTCATGAAGTTCCTGCGCGGCAAGCCGCTGTCGTCCGTGCTCGCGGCCCGTGGAACCCTGCCGCCCGGCGAGATCCGGCAGATCCTCATCCAGGTGACTCGCGCCCTGGCATACGCGCACAAGAGCGGCATCGTGCACCGCGACATCAAGCCCGACAACATCATGTTCGACGAGCACGGGCTGGCCGTCGTCACCGACTTCGGAATCGCGAAGGCGGCCTCGGGTGGTAAGCTCACGGGCACGGGGATGTCCATCGGCACCCCGCACTACATGAGTCCCGAGCAGGCCCGCGCCCAGGCGCTCGACGGGCGCTCGGACGTCTACTCGCTCGGTGTCGTGGCCTATCAGTGTCTCACGGGGCACGTGCCGTTCGACGGCGAGGATTCCTTCTCCATCGGCTACAAGCACATCATGGAGGAGATCCCTAGCCCCCCGCTCGAGACCTACGATCAGCGGACGCTCTTCGAAGTCATCAAGAAGATGATGGCGAAGGCTCCCGACGATCGTTTCCAGAGCGCCGAAGAGCTCGCCCAGGCGCTTGAGGCGGGCGGGGGCTTCACCGCCGTCGGGCTCGCGACGGCACCCACCAAGGCGATTCCCTCCCTCGCCGGGGTGCGGATGGCATCGGCGCCCACGACCCCCTTGCCCCGCGTGCCAGGCAAGCCGGTCGAGGAACACCACAAGCGCTCGGTCGCCGCGGGGATCGCTCTCTGGGTGGTCGTCGTGATCATTGGCCTCGGCGCGCCGGGAGTGTATGCGTACCGGAAAGGGCTCCTCTTCTTCGCGCGTGGTGCGACCCCCGACACCACCGCGACGCAGATCCGAGATACGCAGGCCCTGCGCCTGCTGAGCGATACGGGTGCCCCGCTCCCCTCCCTGCAGGCCGATACGACGCGGCCTGCCGTCCACGCGGTGGACACGATGCGCGCGCGACCGGTGCCCGCCGGCACCCCGGGACACCTCACGCTGCAAGGTCTACCTCAAGGCGCTCACGTCACGCTCAATGGCCTCGCGTTCCCCCGCTCGCAGGGTGACGTGCCGCCGGGCACGTATACCCTCGCGGTCCGCGCTCCCGGCTACGCGCCGTTCCAACGGCAGATCGTGATCCTCCCGGGAGCACCGTCCACGGTGAAGCTGGATCTGCAGCCCGCGTCCGCTGATGAGGCGTCGACCGACGGGCGAGCAGGGGCTGGGCCGTGCGAACTGTACGGGCCCGCGTACAACCAAGATCACATCTGCTTCGACAACCGGCCCGTTCCCCTCTCGACGACCGTGATCCCGGTCCCGGCTGACGCGCAAGTCTTCCCGCGTCCCGTGACGTTGCTGGTCCACGTGTCGCGTGAGGGCACGACGCTCGAAGCCCGCGTCTTCGGGGTTCCCTCAAACCTGGAGACGTTCAACAACCAGGCCCTGGACATGGCCAAGAACCTCCGCTGGAACCCCGCGCAGAAGAACGGCGAGCCGGTGGACGCGTGGGTGCAGTGGCCGTTCCAGCCGGTGAGGCAGTAATCAACATCCATCCGACGGCGTTCATCGCGCCCGGTGCCGTGGTGTTGGGCGATGTTACGCTGGGACCGCGCGCCAGCGTCTGGTACGGCGCGGTGCTGCGCGGCGACATGGATGCCATCGTCATCGGCGAGGCGACCAACGTGCAGGACGGCTGCGTGGTGCACGTGGACGAGGGCCGACCCGCGCGCATCGGCGCGCGGGTCGGGGTGGGGCATCGCGCCATCGTGCACGGTTGCACCATCGGGGACGACTGCCTGATCGGCATGGGGAGCGTGCTGCTGAACGGCGCGCACATCGGCGCAGGCAGTGTCGTGGCGGCAGGCGCCGTCGTACCGGAGGACACGGCCGTGCCCCCCGGCTCGCTCGTGGTCGGCGTGCCGGGGCGCGTCACCCGGCCGGTCGACGCCACGCTGCGAGAGCGGATTCGGACGACGTGGCAGCACTATGTGGCGGAGGCGGAGCGGCACCGCAGCGGAGCCTTCCCGATCGCCGGAGCAAGTTTGTGATGTGAATTGTCGAAGGTGCAGCGAGCGCGCGGCTGCCGCGAGGTGTTGCCCGAACGGGCAGTTGAGTCTACCTTGACCCTCCGCGCTTTTCTGATCTGCGCGTTTAAATTTCATCATACCACACGTCTGGTGAGGAAGCTCACCTCCGCGAGGGACGAGCCCGCATGACTGCTTCCATCCGTTCCGGGATGCTCGATCTGAGCCCGAACGCCATCACGGTACTCGAGCGCCGCTATCTCCTGAAGGACGACCAGGGCAAGCCGGTCGAGCGACCGGAAGACCTGTTCTGGCGCGTGGCGCGGACGATCGCGGAGCCGGACCGGGTGTACGGGGCATCGGACCGGGCGGTGGAAGGGCTCGCAGAAACGTTCTTCGAGCTGATGGCGACCCGCGCATGGATGCCGAACTCCCCCACCTTGATGAACGCCGGCCGGCCCCTCGGACAGCTGTCGGCCTGCTTCGTGCTTCCGGTGGAGGACGCCCTCTCGAACGGGCAGAGCGGCATCTACGACACGCTGCGGGCCATGGCCCTGGTGCACCAGTCGGGCGGCGGCACCGGTTTTTCGTTCTCGCGGCTCCGGCCCAAGAACGACGTCGTCCGGTCTACGATGGGCGTGGCGTCGGGCCCGGTGTCGTTCATGAAGCTGTACGACGCGTCGACCGACGTCGTAAAGCAGGGCGGCACCCGTCGCGGCGCCAATATGGGCATCCTGCGCGTCGACCACCCCGACATCCTGGAGTTCATCTCCTGCAAGGACGACCTCACGCAGGTGACGAACTTCAACATCTCGGTGGCCGTGACGGATGCGTTCATGAAGGCCGTCGACGAGGGGACGACGTACAACCTGATCCACCCGCGCACCGGCGCGGTGGTGGGGCAGCTCGACGCTCGCGACGTGTTCCGCAAGATCGTCCATGGAGCGTGGAAGACCGGAGAGCCCGGCGTGTACTTCATCGACCGCGCGAACTACTACAACCCGGTGCCGCGCTTGGGCAGCTACGAGGCCACCAATCCGTGCGGCGAGCAGCCCTTGCTGCCGTACGATGTCTGCAACCTGGGCTCGGTCAACCTCGGCCTGTTCGTGAAGGACGGCGACGTCGACTGGGATCGCCTGCGGACGGTGGTGCATTTGTGCACGCACTTCCTCGACAACGTCATCGACGCGAACAAGTATCCGCTCGCAGACATCGACGACCTGGCCAAGCGGATCCGCCGCATCGGGCTCGGGGTGATGGGGTGGGCCGACCTGCTGGTGCGGCTCGGGATCTCCTACAACTCGGACGAAGGCGTGGCGCTGGGCCGCAAGGTGATGGAGTTCGTCGACGAGGAATCGAAGGTCGCGTCGGAAAAGTTGGCGGAGCAGCGTGGGGTCTTCGCCGAGTGGGAGTGGTCGATCTGGGGTCCGGACGCGACGTGTGCGCGCGGTCCGGGCGGCGAGCGCATCCGTCCCATGCGCCGGTTGCGCAACTGCAACCTCACCACGGTGGCGCCCACCGGCACGATCTCGATCATCGCCGGGTGCTCGTCGGGCATCGAGCCGCTGTTCGCGGTCGCGTTCATGCGCAACCAGGCAGGCGTGCTCATGCCCGACGTCAACGAGGAATTCGTGGCCATCGCGAAGCGCGAGGGGTGGTACACGGACGGGCTGATGCAGGAGATCGCCGAGGCGGGCCACATCCACTTCGATCGCGTGCCGGCCAAGTGGCAGCGCGTGTTCGTCACGGCGCACGACGTCACGCCGGAGTGGCACATCCAGATGCAGGCGGCGTTTCAGGAGTTCACCGATTCGGCGATTTCCAAGACGTGCAACTTCTCGAACGACGCCACGGAAGAGTACGTAGAAAAGATCTACCGCTACGCCTACAAGCTCGGCTGCAAGGGTGTGACGGTGTACCGCGACGGCGCGCGCGAGATGCAAGTGCTCTCGACCGGAGCGACGGCCAAGAAGGTGCAGGAACAGACCACTGGGTCGGGAAAGGACGCGCTGGCGGAAGCCCTGGGACGGATCGCCGAGCTCGAGGCAGAGCTCGCGCGCACCCGCGAAAAGCTGCACGACGCCGAGGCGGAGAACCTGCAGCGGCGCGCCAAGCGCTCGCGTCCCGACCTGCTCAAGGGTGCCACGCGGCGCGTCGAGACGCCGCTCGGCACGATGTACGTGAACATCACCGAAGACGACAAGGGGCAGCCGTTCGAGGTCTTCATCTCGCTCGGCAAGGCGGGCGGCGCGTTGATGGCCGACGTCGAGGCGATCGGTCGCCTCATCTCGCTGGCGCTGCGCTCGGGGGTCCCCCTGGGTGAGGTGTACCGCCAGCTGCGCGGCATCTCCTCCGACCGCGTGGTGGGCCTGGGCCCGAACAAGGTACTCTCAGTGCCGGATGCCATCGGCATCGCGATCGAGAAGTGGATGCAGGAGAAGCAAGGGATCCAACAGGAGTTGTTGGGCGGTGTCGCGAACGCCGCTCCTGTCGTGGTCGCGGGTGGGGAAGGGACGGCCCTCGAGCGGGGAGCACCCACCCCTGGCGCCGATCCGCAGACGTTCATCGGCGCATGCCCCGACTGCGGCTCGCAGCTCGCGTTCGCCGAGGGCTGCGCCAAGTGCCACGTGTGCGGGTTCTCGGAGTGCGGGTGAGCTAGCGCGCAGTCCCGTGGGGACGGCGGTCACACACCCGCCAGGCCCCCCAAGTGTGACGGCTGTCACGACTTGCGAAGCTTTGCGCGTGTTATTTTTTCACCGTGACCATGCCCGTTCGCCCGATAACTCCGACGCGCCTTCAGGCCAAGGGCTGGGCCCGGGTCGGTAGGCCCGGCGCCCATCTGCTGCGCCGCGGCGCATGGTATCCCGTCGTCCGCATCTCCTCGAGCCACATCGTCGTCCTGGACGTGAACCGCCGCAATGTCCCGGTCGATCGGCGCTTCCTGGAGATCCGCTACCATCCCCCCGAGCGCTGGAGCATCGTGCGGTGTGAGCCACGCGAGATCCAGCGGGTCGGGCGACTGTTTCCCCTGACGTACGCCGTGTGTCCCGCCTGCCGCCACCGCCAGGCGTTCGAGTCGGATGTCAAGGAAATGGCGTGCGAGCGTTGCAAGAAGGCGGCGACGCTGGCGTGGGATGAGCTGAGCTAAGGGGTCACGGTCCAGGTATTACCACTCGATCGCCCACCGAGAGGATGCCCGCCCCGAGGCCCTGGCAATAGAACCCCCGCATACCGTCGTCGAGAAACTGCAACGTCTCCTTCAAGACATCGCTGTCCACCATCTTCCCCAGCGCCCAACCGCTGAAGGGGCGACAGGGGTGAGCGACCTGGAGGACGTCGAGCCGGGCGAGCTCCCGGCCCGCGACATCGAGCAGCGTGACGCCGCTCTCGAGGTGCTCCAGGGTGAACCGGCCTTGGGCGGCGACGAGAATGTTCTCGCCGGCGCAGCCCGGCGTGATGCGCTCGCCGAACCGCTCGCGCATCTGGTCGTAATGGGACGTAAAGCCGAGCGACAGGCCATGCACGCCGTCCTCGTTTTTCGTGTGGGGGTGCGAGCGGTGATGCACGTCCACGACCCAAGACCCGTCGGGGGCCATTCCCAGCGCTCCGTCGGGGCCCACCGCGAGGCGCTCCACCGGTAGGAGTGGTCCGGGGTCGTAAACGCGGGTGGGCTTCTCGCCCGTCTTGAGAGAGTTCCGCTGGATCTGCAGGCGGACGATGCGGCCGAGGTCGCGCATAACCAAATCTAGCAAAACAGTGTATCATGGGGGCCGCCAGCATCCCATGCGTGTGACTCTCGGTTGGGCCCGGTGTGCGGACAACGTCGCGGACATCCTCCGTCGCGGCGCCTGGTATCCGGTCGTCGAAGAGTCGGCGGACGGGCACGTCGTGGTCGAGGTCCGGCAGCAGCGCGTCCGTCTGGGCCGCCGCGACGTCACGATCCGCAGCGAGCCGCCGGACCATTGGAGCGTCGTGGTCCGCACCGGCGTGCTCCGCCCTACCCTCGGGAGACAGACGGGCGGTACGGACGTCGCCACGACCTATGCGGTGTGCCCCTTGTGTCACTACCGCCAGGATTTCGCCGGCAAGCCGGCATCGCTCAAGTGCGTCCGCTGCGGCGCATCCTCCCCCGTGGACTGGTCGGAGACCTGCTAGGGAATCTGCACAAGGGGAACGTGGTGCTGGCGTGGGACGCTGGGCGCCTACGCGCGAGGGCGCACCGAAACATGCAACGCGGCGCTGGGCAGAGATTCCCTAGGCTCCCGGCCCCACCCCCGCGCCGGGCTCCATCCGATCGAACACGCGACCGAGGAAGTGCACGGCTAGGCCCAATTCGAGTGCGACGACCGCCGAGCCCGACACCGTCCCTAGCGCCACCGCCCATCCCTGGCGCACCCCGGCCGCCGCCGCGGCCGCAAGTCCGACGCCGCCAACGAGGATCGCCGGAACGAGGGTGACGACGAGCGCCACCAGGCTCCCCGCGGTCATGAGAATGCGCTGACCCGTCGCCTCCAGTCCCACGGCGCGGCCTTGACCGACGCTCATCCACGCGGGGAAGAGCAGGACCGCCGCGTTCTGGAGCACCACGAGCACGCCGAGGATGGCGACTGTGGCGGGAAGCGAGGCGAGCAGCAGCGCGACGCGGTCGCCGAGCGGCGGCAGGCCGTCGCCGCGGCGAGCGACAGTGGCCACGAAGACCCCGATCAGGCAGCTCCATACGACGCCTCCCAGCAGCGCCACCGGTGCCGCGATCTCCCCGCTCACGACCTCGCGCCCACTGAGTGGGTAACTCTTGAGGACGTCGAGCATCTCGAGGTCTTGTCGCAGGTCGAACCGCACCGACAGCGGGCCCAACAAGAGCGCCACCGCGCCGAGGGCCAGCAGCATCACCGCGAGTACGTCCCGCCCCCCGACCCCCATCGGCCCGCCGCTCAGGACGATCGCGCTGCCGGCGACGAGCACGCTCGCCAGCAGCAGCCAGCGCGGGCCTGCGTCGCGCGTGGCCCCGATGGTGTTCTTCCACAGGATGGCCACGCCGGGGGCGCCGGTAGCGGCGAGTCGCGGGCGGATCGCGCGGGTCGACCGGGGCGCCCGGATCGCGCGGCTGGGCGAGCGCCCCTGCCGGAGCGCCTCGAGGCGGCGAGCCACCTTCGCTGCGTGTTCCACCGCCCCTTCTTCGAAGGCGAGCGTCGACCGCACGACCCAGACGTAGTGCGCGGCGAAGACCAGCAGCGCCGTCGGCAGACTGGACGCGAACGCGGGCGTGCCCGCCGCGCGGAGCGGGGCGACCAGGGCCGCGAGCGGCCACACCAACACACCGAGCAGGCCGGAATGGAGCGTATGCGCCAATGCCCCGTAACCCTGCGCGGCGTCGCGCTGGAACGCCGCGACCAGATCGGGGAGTTGCCGCTCGAGGCTCCAGCCCGCGAGGCCCAGCACGGCTCCGAGCAGCAGCAGCGTTCCCAACCGCCGCCGCAGCCCGGTCACGCCATGCTGCGCGAGACTCGCGCGCAACAGGGCCATCCCGCCGTAGTGGAGCTGCAGCGTGCCGTACACCAGCCACAGGCCGATCACGCGGGACGGCCGCAGTCCGCCGAGATGCCCGCCCGACAGAAACAACGCCGAGAGGGCGGCGGAAATGAGCAGCGGCAGCTGGGAGCGCAACAGCTTGAAGTCGATCACCTGGCGTCGGGTCAGGGGCGCCGTGAATAGGAAGTCCGTCTCGGCGAGGCTGAAGTTGAACGGCGTCTCGGCGCTCCCGAAGATCCAGTTGAGGACGACGAGTCCCGCGAGCACCCCCACGGCGGTGACCTCGCCGGCCGCCGAGCTCGCCGGGCCCAGCGCCGACCCACCGCTGCGGCGAAACACCAGCCAGTAGACGTACAGGCACCCCACGGCGAAGCCGACCAGATATTTGGGCTGGCGAAGTCGCGCGAGGCGACGACGCGTGGCGTTGACCAGCGATCGCGACATGAGGTACAGCGCCGCGCCGATCATGCGCCGGTCAAGGTGAGGAAGATCTCCTCGAGGCTGCGGCCCCGGAGGTCGGGTCGCTCCGTCAGGATTTCCTCGATCGTTCCGAGCGCCACCTTGCGACCGCGCTGCATGATGAGCACGCGCGTGCACACCTCCTCGACTAGATTCAGCAGGTGGGAGCTCAAGACCACCGCCGCTCCCTCGCGCGCGCGCTGTTTGATGGTCTCCTTCATGCGCCGGATGCCGGCGGGATCGAGTCCCGTCAGCGGCTCGTCGAGGAGCAGGGCTCGGGGGTCATGCAGCAGTCCACACGCGATGACGAGCTTCTGTTTCATGCCGCGCGACAGCTCCCCCGGGAGGACCCCTGCCTTCTCCGATAGCTCGAGTTCCTGGAGCAGGGCGGGGAGGCGCCGGTCAACATCCGTCACCTGATACAGCCGCCCGGTGAAGCGGAGGTGCTCCTCGACGGTCAGGTAGTCGAACAGGTGGGGCTCGTCCGGCATGAAGGCCAGCAGCCGCTTGGCGGCGACCGCCTGGCGCTCGACGTCGTGTCCACCGACGCTGATCGCCCCGCTCGTCGGGCGAACGATCCCGACGATGCTGCGCAGCGTCGTAGTCTTCCCGGCGCCGTTCGGCCCGACCAGTCCCAGCACCTCTCCGGGCGCCACGTTGAACGAGAGATCGCGCACCGCTTCCACGGTGCCGTACACCTTGGTGAGGGCGCGGACCTCGATCATCGCCCGCAATCTAGGGAATCTCTGCCCACGTCGCGTGGCCAGCGCCACGTTCCCGTTGTGCAGAGGTCTTCCCTGGTGCTAGCCCCGGGCGGGGCAGGGCAGGGGTTTTCGAGCGGCCTCGCGGGACCTTGCGTGGTGGGAATTTAATTAATATGTTTACTGTGAACATATTAACTATTTTCCGGCCATGGGTGACCGCTCCGAGCTGGCCCTCCAGTTGACCGACGCCATCCGCGCCGCGCACGCCGCGGTGCAACACGCTGGCGATCGGGCGTTTCGCGCCTATGGCCTGTCCCACCGCGCGCACGCCGCGCTGGTGGCGGTGGACTCCGGCGGGCCCGACGGGGCCCGTCCCAAAGACGTCGCCGCGCAGCTCCATGTGTCCCGCCCCGCCGCGACGACCTTCATCCAGCGGCTCGAGACCAAGGGGTTGGTCGAGACCACCCCCGACCCCGAAGACGACCGCGGCGTTCGAGTAGCGCTGACCCGCCATGGCCTCGAGGTCTTGCTGCGGGCCGGCCAGCTCGAGCGACGTCTCGCGGCCCGGGCCATCGATGGGCTTCCCGCCTTGAGCATCGCCCGCACCATTCACGTGCTGGAGGACTTCGACCGGCGGCTGGCGGAGAAGCAGCTCGGAATCGTGCGCTGAAACTGGGGGCTAGGGGCTAGGGGCTAGGGGCTAGGGGCTAGGGGCTAGGGGCTAGGGGCTAGGCGCTAGGGGTGGGGGTTAAATGTGTGCGTATGTTTATGCACGATGAGACAGCCCGTCTGCTGTCGCGGCATGATTGAGGTATCACTTGAAGTCTCGCGTATACTGGCTCCCTTGAGAACCACGTAACCGGTGCTCACCAGCTCTCACGCCAGCCCGTCCGATGCGTCTAAGACGCGCGGACGCGCCCCGAGTTTTCCACAGATCGAGAATTCACCTCGAATGTTGAAAAGTTCAAAGCTTGAGCGTCGTGCGTCTGCCGGGGCTGGTGCTGGTCGTCGGCGCGCTTCCTTTTTCTGGGCGCGCACACAGAGAGGAGGTGTCTGATCCGCCGCACCAAGATCGTGGCCACGCTGGGCCCCGCCACCGGAACGCCCGAGCGCATCGCCGACTTGATCGCTGCGGGCGTGAACGTCGTGCGCGTCAACGCGTCGCACGGCACCCCGGAGCTCCGCGGCGAGTGGATCGCCGCGGTGCGGCGTGCGGCGGAGGCCGCCGACGTCGCCGTAGCGGTGTTGGTGGATCTCCAGGGACCCCGCATTCGGGTCGGCCGGTTGGAGCAGCCGCGCGAGCTGCACCCGGGCGAGCTGGTGGTGTTCGCGCCGGAGGACCTCGCGCGCGGTGACGAGTTGCCCACGACCTACGCGAATCTCGCCGCCGACGTCCAACTTGGCGCCCGGATCCTCCTCAACGACGGCCTCCTATCACTGGAGGTGATACGGATCGCGCCGCCCCGCGTCGAGGGTCGGGTCGTGGACGGCGGGACCCTGACGTCCAACAAAGGGATGAACCTCCCCGGTCTGCACATCTCCGCCCCGGCCTTGACCGATAAGGACCGGGAGGACGCGGCGCACGCGGTGGCCACAGGGGCCGACTACCTCGCCCTCTCGTTCGTGCGCCGGGCGGAGGACCTCGCCGAACTGCGGACGCTCGTACCACCGGAGATGAAGCTGGTGGCGAAGATCGAGAAGGCGACCGCCCTGGAGGACCTCACGCACATCCTCGAGGCGTGCGACGCGGTGATGGTCGCCAGGGGCGACCTCGGCGTCGAGCTGCCGTTCGAGGAAGTGCCCGTGGTCCAGAAGCGCTTGATTCGCGAGGCGAATCGTCACGGCAAGCCGGTGATCACGGCGACCCAGATGCTCGAGTCCATGGTGCACAACCCGCGCCCCACCCGCGCCGAAGCCTCGGACGTGGCCAACGCGATCCTCGACGGTACCGACGCCGTGATGCTCTCGGCGGAGACGGCCGCCGGCGAGTACCCGCTCGAATCCGTGCGGGCCATGGATCGCATCATCCGCCAGATGGAGCGACCGGGCGTGGCGGCCACGGTCGGCCCCAGTCGGGACGAGCGTCGGGCGGTCCACGGCGAGACCGTGTCGGTCGAAGATGCGATCGCGCTCGGGACGAGCGCGGTGGCGCGGATGCTGCAGACGCCGCTCATCGTGACCCTCACGAAGGGTGGGTTCACGTCACGCAAGGTGGCGGCACTGCGCACGCCGGTGCCCACCCTCGCCGTCACGACGGAGCCCGTGACCTATCAACAGCTGGCGCTGGTGTGGGGGGTGATCCCCGTCCTGGTCGACCGCGTGCCCGGCTACGACGCGATGCTCGCCCTGGTACGCGACCTGATCCTGCGGCGTGGCTACGCGCGGGCGGGCGACCGCATCGTGATGACGGCGGGACTGCCGTGGGAGGTGTCCGGAACCACGAACCTGCTCAAGGTCGAGGTCGTGTGACGTGAGGCTGGTCTTCCTCGGCACGGGCACCTCCTACGGCGTTCCCCAGATCGGGTGCGGGTGTCGCACCTGCACGTCGCCCGACCCGCGCGACCGCCGCACCCGTACCGCGGCGCTGATCGAAGCCGGCGGCCGGCGGCTGCTTATCGACACGCCGCCTGAGCTGCGGCTGCAGCTCGTGGCCGCGGGGGTGACGTCCGTGGACGCGGTGCTGTTCACGCACGCGCACGCCGATCACGTGCACGGGATCGACGACCTGCGCGCTGTTTCGACCCGTCGACCCGGTCCGCTGGAAATTTATGGCGCGCCGAGCACGCTCGCCGAGCTGGCGCGGCGGTTCGATTACATCTTCAACGGCACGCCCGCGGCTCCGGGAACGAGCAAGCCGGAGCTCGTCGGGCATCCGCTCGAGCCGGACAGCGAGACGGAGATCGCCGGGATGACGGTGCGTGCCCTCGCCCTGCCGCATGGCGATGCCACGGTGCTCGGCTATCGCGTTGGCCCGGTCGCCTACCTGACCGACGTGAAGTCGGTGCCGGAAGCGGCGCTCCTCCAGCTCGCCGGGCTCACGGTGTTGGTGCTCAACGCGCTGCTCCCGCGACCGCATCCGCTGCATCTCTCGATTCCTGAAGCGGTCGCGGCGGCGCAGCGGATCGGCGCACGCCGGACATTTCTCACCCATCTCACGCACGACGCGCCGCACGCGGAGCTCGCGGCGCGGCTCCCCGCGACCATCGCGCCCGCCTACGACGGACTGGTCATCGAGGTGGACGCGGTCTAGTGCCGTTCCAACTGTTCGTACCAACGAGAGCGGTGTTATCGAGTATCGTGGCAAACGTGTTGGAACGGCACTAGATTCGTCGCGAGGAGGGCAGCAGCGATGACGACCGCATCCGACACCACCCTGCAGCGATTCCAGAGCCCGTCCGTTCGCCAGAGCGTGGCGATGGACGAACTGGTGCGCCAGGCGGTGTTCGCCGGGCCCGACGAGCGCGAGCAGGCACGCTGGTTGATCTGGGAGATCGGCCAGCGCGCGGGCGTGCGGCCCGCCTCGATCCACGAGCTCTACCTGGCGCGGGGCCGCGGCGAGGTTCGTCCGTTCACCACGCCCGCCATCAACGTGCGCGTGCTCGCCTACGATTCGGCCCGCGCGATCTTCCGGGCGGCCAAGCGGCTCGACGTCGGGGCGGTGATCTGCGAGATCGCACGCTCGGAGATCGGCTACACCGACCAGCGGCCTGCGGAGTACGTGGCGGTGGTGACCGCCGCTGCGCTACGGGAAGGGTTCATGGGACCCCTGTTCATCCAGGGGGATCACGTCCAGGTGAACGCCAAGAAGTACACCGCCGATCCCGAGGCCGAATCGCAGGCGATCCGCACCCTGGTCGAGGAAGAACTGCACGCCGGGTTCTACAACATCGACATCGATACCTCCACGCTCGTCGATCTGTCGAAACCGACGCTCGACGAGCAGCAGCGCGTCAACTACGAGCGGGCGGCCGAGTTCACCAAGTTCATTCGTGAGCGTGAGCCCAAGGGCGTGACCGTGTCTGTGGGAGCAGAGATCGGCGAGGTGGGCGGCAAGAACTCCGACGTGCACGAGCTCAAGGCGTTCATGGAGGGATACACTCGCACGCTCGCGCGTCTGCGAGGGGGGCCCTACAGCGGCATCAGCAAGATTTCCGTCCAGACCGGCACCAGCCACGGCGGCGTGGTGCTCCCCGACGGCTCGATAGCCAAGGTGCAGCTCGACCTCGACGCGCTGCGGGCCCTGTCCGCCGAGGCGCGCAAGCGGTATGGCCTGGGCGGTGCGGTGCAGCACGGGGCCTCCACCCTGCCGCCCGACGCCTTCGGCAACTTCCCCACGTGCGAAGCGATCGAGATCCACCTGGCCACGAACTTCCAAACGATCGTCTTCGACCATCCCCGGCTGCCGCCCGACGTGCGCCGCGAGATCAACGACTGGGTCAAGGCGGAGTGCAAGGACGAGTGGAAGAAGGGAGACACGGAGGAGCAGTTCATCTACAAGAGCCGCAAGAAGGCGATCGGCCCGTTCAAGCGCCGGCTCTGGGATATGGCGGAGGACGCGCGGGCCGCCATCGCAGCCGATCTCGAAAGGACGTTCGCCTTCCTGTTTGAGCAGCTGCGCGTCGCGGATACGCGCGGCATCACGGATCGCTACGTCAAGCCGCCGTTGCAGTCGCACGCGCAGCCGCGCCCGGTGGCGGTCGCGGCGCCGGACGACCTCGAGGCCGGGGAATGAGCGAGGGCGAAGGGGCCGGCGGGGCCGGGGGGGCTGAGGGGGCTGGGGGCTCGGGATTCGGACCCTTCCTGCTCGGCGTGAGTCTGGGCGCGGTGCTCGGCTTTCTGTTCGCGCCCGAGCCCGGGACGGCGGCCCGTGGCCGGCTGGCGCGCCGGCTGCGTGGGCTGCGCGGACTCGCCGCACAAAAGGCCGGTGAAGTGGCCGAGCTGCTGGACGCGGCGCAGGCGGGTGAGGACGAGGCGCCCGCTGCGCGCGCAACGCTCGAGCGGCGCCTGAACGAGGCCAAGCAGCGACGCCGCAGCACCGCCGGCAGGCGCGGGTTGCCGCCTCCGAAGGCGAGTCTCGACGAGGAGGACGAACCCGTCGCGTGAGGGACGAGGGCGGGTGGCATCGGTCGTTGACCGGAATCGCCCGTCGCACCTTCGAGGCGGCCTTCGAAGACAACATCCCCTTCCTCGCCAGCGCGCTGTCGTTCGACCTGCTCCTCACCATGATCCCGTTCGTCGCGCTGCTGCTCGCCGCGCTCGGTTTCCTCGTCCAGCACCAGGTCACGACACAGCAGGTGGACTTGCACCAGCTCGTGGGGCGCTTGCTTCCGAGCACGGCGGGCGACGTGCCGGAGGCGGCGTTCACCCAAGTCGAGCGAGCGCTCGCCAGCGTGGTGCGGCAACGCGTACGGCTGACCGCAGTCGGGGTGCCGCTGTTCTTGTGGTTCTCCACGCGTCTGTTCAGCGGGCTGCGCGCAGCGCTCAACGAAGTGTTCGATACGGACGAGCGGCGCTCCTGGCCGACGGCCAAACTGCTCGATCTCGCGATGGTGTTTTGCACGGGGACGCTGTTGGTCCTCGGCGCGCTCCTGACGACGTGGGAGGCGCGTAACGCGGGGCTGCTGGGTCGGAGCTTCGCGCTCGACTGGCTGTGGCGCCTCAGCCTCGAGCTGATCGCCTTCGGGCTTGGCGTCGCGTTGTTCTTCACGGTCTTCAAGCTGCTCCCCAGCCGGCGCATCCAATGGCGCACCGCGCTGGTCGCGGCAGTGTTCTGCGCACTCGGCTTCGAGGTCGCCAAGCGGCTGTACGCCCTCTACGTGGTCCGATTCGCGACCCTCGACCGCGTGGCCTCCGATGCAAACATCGTCGCGCTGTTCCTGTTCCTGCTCTGGGTCTACTACACGGCCTATTTGTTCCTGCTGGGCGGCGAAGTGGCGGAGATGTACGACCTGGTCCGCATGCAACGCTCGCAGCGGGTACAGCTGGGATGACGCGCGGCCCGATCGACCTCCGCAGCGACACCGTCACGCGGCCGTCGCCCGGGATGCGCCGCGCCATGGCCGACGCCGAGGTGGGCGACGATGTCCTCGACCGGGACCCCACCACCCGCCGCCTCGAGGAGCGTGTCGCCGAGCTGCTCGGCTCGGACGACGCCCTGTTCTTCCCCTCGGGTACGCAGGCGAATCAAACGGCCGTCGCGCTGCTCGCGCGCCCCGGGACCGAGCTCGTGCTCGAAGCCAACGCGCACCTGGTGCATTACGAGCTCGCGGGCGTGGCCGCGAACTGGGGCGTGCAGATCAGGCCGGTGACTACGTCGGACGGTCTCTTGACGGGAGCGCTGGTGCGTGCGGCCGTGCGCCCGCCCTCGCCGCACCTGCCGCGGACCGGCGCGGTGGCCGTCGAGAACACCCACAACGCGGCCGGCGGCAAGGTGATGGCGCCCGACGTGATGGACGGGATCGTGGCGGCCGCGCGCGCCGCCGGAGTGCCCGTGCACCTCGATGGCGCCCGCCTGTGGAACGCGGCCGCCGCGTTGCGACTGCCGCCGGCTCGGTTGGCGCGCGGCGCCGCGACCGTGATGGTGAGCTTCTCCAAAGGGCTCGGCTGTCCCGTCGGGTCGTGCCTCGCGTTCGCGACGGCCGTGGTGGAGCGCGCCCGCGCGTGGGAGATTCGCAAGCGCCTGGGCGGCGGGATGCGCCAATCCGGTATCCTGGCCGCCGCAGGGCTGTACGCACTCGAGCACAACTTCGCGCGCGTGTCTGAGGACCACGACAACGCGCGCCTGCTGGCGCAGCGACTGCTCGACTGCCCCGGCGCGCGCCCGTCCCTCCCGGAGTCGAACATCGTGATGATCGACCTCGTGCGGGAAGGCGATACGGTCGAATCCGTCATTCCCATGCTGGCGCGCGCTGGGGTTCTGGTCGTGCCGTTCGGCGAGCGCCGCTTGCGCGCAGTGACGCATCTCGATGTCTCTCGCGACGATGTGATGCGCGCGGGGGAGGTCATCCGGTCGGCACTCGGCTGAGCCTCGCATTATCTTGGGGCGATGGCCACCGGCGGTCCGCTGCGCCAGCCGATCCCCGTCGCCCGGTCGATTCTGTGGGGCCCCGTTGCCGCGGGCGCTCGCCGACCGGGTGAGATCTCCTTTCCCGTCTTTCTGTTGCAATCCGCGCTCGCGGCGATCTACGAGCATCTCGCCGCGCCGCCGCGTCCGGGCCAGGGCATGCTCGGCTTCCTCTTGGGCGACCTCTGCGAGTGCCCGGACACCAACGTCTCCTACCTGGTGGTCGACGCGGCCTTGCGGCTGAACCAGGCGATCTACGGCGACCGCACCCGCGACGTCGTGACCCGCTTGTGGGATCGTGTGCAGGCGCAGCTCGAAGAGCAGAAGGCGCATCTCATTGGCTGGTATCACAGCCATCCGCCGCTGCCGCTGGGCCTCACCGAGCACGACGTCGAGACGCACGAGCAATACTTCAGCGAGCCGTGGCAAGTCTCCCTGCTGATGGGCACCGATCCGGCCGAGCCCGCCGGCGCGTTCTTCAGGGCCACCTCGGACGCAGGCTGGGTGAGTGCCCCGCAGCCATTCTACGAGCTGTTGAACCCCGATTCGATCCGGCCCGACGGTAAGAAACGCTCGGTGGTCACGTGGAAGAACTACCGCGCGTACAGTCCCGTCGGGACGCAGTCCGGGCCTCACGCCACCGTGTCGCCTCCACGGCCCGCCGAGCCCAAGTTCACACCGGCGCCGCCGAAGCCGAGAGAACCGCCGGCTCCCCCCCCTCCTCCCGCGCGCCGGCCGCCGGAGCCGGAGCCCGAACGCAGCAACGAGCTCAAGTTTCTCACGGCCGCCGAGGACTTCGCGTCCGCGCCTCACCCACCGCCCGCCCCACCGCGCCGGCACACGCCGCCCCCCCGCCCGCGGCCGGCGCCACCGCCTGAGCCGGAGCCGGAGCCGGAGCTCGAGGCTACGGCAGGGCTCGAGGTAGAGCCCGCGGCCGGCGAGGCCGGGGAGCCGCCTGTGTGGCCCGAGGAGTTCGAGGCGCCACCGGAGCCAGAGTCGGCGCCGCTCGGGGAGTCCGAAGAGCAGCCGCCGCGCGCGCCCCGGCTCCGCCTCAAGCTCCCGCGCCGGCTGAAGCAGGCGTTGCTCGTACTCGTGATCGGAGCGGTGGCAGCAGGCGCGTACTGGTGGTTTCAGCCGGAGATTCCGGTATCGGAGTGGTCCGCGACGGCCGGCAAAGCGATCGCCAGCAAGTGGTCGGCCTTCACGGCGTCCTTGTCCGGGCTGGGCGCCAAGGTCTCCGCCTGGAAGACCAAGTTTCAGCGCACGGAGCGAAAGCCGACACCCGCCGCCCGCCCCGCCGTCGCCACGAAACCGCCAGCGAAGCCCGAGGCCGCGCCGGTTGCCGCGGCACCGGCGGCGTCGGCGCACCCGTCGCCCCAACCGGTGCCGTCCCCCCCGCCCGCCCCAGCGCCGTTCGCAGCGCTCGACCTGGTCGGCGATTCGCTGACGCAATCGGTGCGCGCCTTCGGCGAGCGCGCGGCGCAGTTCAGTCGCGGGCAGCTACCGTGTGCCGGCTTGGCGGGCAGTCTGTTGGCGGTGGAAAAGCGCTGGACTACGTACAATGCGGCGCGCAAGAGCGCCGGGGTGCTCGATGCCACCCACGCGGTCCACGATCAGGCGCTCTACGCGCGGGTCGACTCCGTAGAGCGCCGCTTCGAGCAGACGGGATGCCGCCGGTCGTGAGCAAAATGCCCCAGGCTCCCCACAGCGACCCCCGACATCGCTTAGCGCTGCTCCCCGCGGGGGCCTGACGCGGTTCGCGACTGGGTGCCCTGTGGACCTGGGGCACCGAAAGTTAGCGAGACAGGGATTCGGTGAACAGCTCCCCCTTTGGATTCCGCAATCCGAAATCCGCAATCCGCAATTAGATTGCTTCCCATGATCGCTCTCGCCCGCAAATACCGTCCCAAGAAGTTCGCCGAGCTACTCGCGCAAGATCACATCGCGGCCGCGCTGCGGGGCGCCGTGGCGGGCGGGCGCGTGGCGCACGGCTATCTGTTCGCCGGCCCGCGGGGCGTCGGGAAGACCACCGCGGCCCGCATCCTCGCCATGGCGCTGAACTGCGAGCGGCGCGCGGCGGGAGACGGGGAGCCTTGCGGCGAGTGTGACTCCTGCGTCCGCGTGTGGAACGGCTCGGTCAACCTCGATGTGGTAGAGCTCGACGCCGCGTCGAATCGCGGGGTGGACGACGCGCGCGACCTGCGAGAGCGCGCCATGTATGCCGCCTCCGCCGAGGGCCGGTACAAGGTCTACATCGTGGACGAGGCCCACATGCTCACGCGCGAGGCCTGGAACGCGCTCCTCAAGATTCTCGAGGAGCCGCCGCCGCGCGTCGTCTTCGTCTTCGCCACGACCGAGCCGCAGAAGATCGCGCAGAGCGCGGCGCCGATCCTCTCGCGCCTGCAACGCTTCGACTTCCGTCGCATCGGCCCGCACACCATCGTCGAGCGCCTGCGCCAGGTGATGCGCGCGGAGGGGCTCACCGCGGATGACGACGCGCTTCAACTGATCGCGCGGAGTGCCGACGGCGGCATGCGCGACGGACTCTCGATCCTCGATCAGGTCGTGGCGTTCGGGTCGGGACCGATCACGACCGAGCGGGTGCGGGAGGTGCTGGGCCTGATCCCGGAGGACGTGTACGGTGACCTGTTGCGGCTCGTCGCGGAGCGGGACGCCGCGGCGGTGTTCCCGCTGGTGGAGCGAGTGGTGGATGCCGGCGGCGACCTGGGCGAGCTGGTCGCAGGTGCGGGGGAGGTGTTGCGCGCCGTGCTGCTCAGGAATCTCGGCGGCACGCCGGAAGGGCTCACCGAAGGAATGTTGGCGTTGATCGAGCGGTCCCGGTCCTCGCTCCCCGCTCCTGACGTGGTCCGATTGCTGGCGATCCTGACCGAGCTCGAGCCGCAGCTGCGCACGAGTGGTAACGCGCGCCTCGGCGTCGAAGTCCTGCTGCTCCGATGGGCGATGATGGGGCGGACGGTAGAGCTCGAGGCGGTCATCCGTTCGCTGGGCAAGGCGCCGGAGCAATCAAGCGGCGTCCGACAGTCGGACAGTCGGACCGTAGTGCGGAGTCAGGGCACTGACGCGGTACTCCGGGACATCGCGCCGACGGCGCCTATCAGTCCGACCGTCCGACCGTCCGACCGTCCAGCGGAGAAAGGTCCCTTGACGCTCGATCGACTCCGCGGGCTTTGGCCTCGCGTCATCGAAGATGCCCGTGCCAAGAGCCCGCTCCTCGGCGCGCTGCTCGAGCAGACGGAGGTGGCGGAGGTGACTGGCGTCATGGTGATCCTGAAGTTGCGCGACACCAATGCAGTGCACGCGGAGGGTCTCGAGCGGCAGCGCGACGCGCTCAGCCAGCTGGTGGGACGGTACGTCACGGAGCCGGTGCGCGTGGGGCTGCGGGGAGGAGAGAGCGACCGGGGCGAGCGGGCTACGACGCGGCCGACCCGGCTCACGGAGGAAGGGGCGCGCGCGGAGCGGCTCAAGGCGTTGCGCACCAAGGACCCGGCGCTCGGGGCGGCCGTGGACGCGTTAGATTTGGAGCTTCTGGAGTAGCTTGCCAGGCATCTCAACGAGGGGTAACTTTCGACACATGGCGGATTTATCCAGCCTGCTCCAGCTGGGGCAGCAGATGCAGTTCCGGTTGACGGAGATTCAATCCCAGCTGGCCCAGCAGACGGTGACCTGCACGGCCGGCGGTGGGATGGTGGCGGCGACGGCGGACGGGCGGGGCCACATCCGCGCCATCAAGATCGACCCCCAGGCGCTCGCACAGGGGGACGTGGAAATGCTCGAGGACCTCGTGCTCGCCGCGGTGTCGCAAGCGCAACAGCGCGCCGCGGAGTTGTACCAGGCGGAGGTCAAAAAGCTCGCCTCCGGCCTGCCGCTTCCGTTTCAGCTGCCCCTGTAGGCCCCGTGTCGGCCATCGAAGATCTCGTGGCGGAGCTTGCCAAGCTCCCCGGGATCGGGCGGAAGACGGCGCAGCGGCTCACGTTTTACCTGCTGAAGCAGCCGACCGACACCGCCACGCGCTTAGCGGACGCGATCCGCACTGTGCGTGAGCGGATCACCACGTGCGGCGTGTGCGGCACGCTCACCGACGAGGATCCCTGCGCCATCTGCGGGGACTCGCGGCGCGACGCGACCCTGCTGTGCGTGGTGGAGGAGGCCTCGGACGTGACCGCCATCGAGCGGGCGGGCCGATTCCGGGGCCGCTACCACGTCTTGGGGGGGCGGATCTCGCCGCTCGACGGGGTGGGCCCGGAGGCGCTGCGAGTCGACCGGCTGGTGGGCCGGGTCGCGAACGGCGCGGGCGTGCGGGAAGTGATCATCGCGACCAACCCCTCGATGGAAGGCGAGGTCACGGCGACGTACGTGCAACAGATCCTGAAGCCGACGGGCGTCCGCGTGACGCGGATTGCGCGGGGACTCCCCGTCGGCGGCGATCTCGAGTACGCGGACGGCGTGACGATCGCGCAGGCCCTGCTGGCGCGGCGAGATATGACCGAGTCCGACTGACCGGTACACGACACGAGGACACGTGATGGCGGGTGCCGCGAGCTGGTCGTTTTCGGAAGGCGATTTCAAGCAGATCCAGCAGCACTTGCAGGCGTTCCTGCACGACGCGAACGCCCGCTGCGCGCTGCTGGTGGACCGCACCGGGCAGCTCGTGGCGACCGTCGGCGAGCAGCCGCAGTTCGATCCCACCGCGTTCGCGTCCCTCACCGCCGCCGACTTCAGCGCCAACGATCAGCTCGCCAAGATGATCGGCGAGCACGAGTTCGCCTCCCTCGTCCACCAGGGAGAGAAGGAGTCCATGTACCTCGCCGACGTGGCGAAGCGCGTGATCCTCGTCGTGCTGTTCGACCAGCGCACCACGCTCGGCCTCGTGAAGCTCAAGGGGAAAGGGGCGGTGGAGAAGCTCAACAAGGTGTTCGTCGAGATGTTCAACCGCGTGGGCGCCGGCCCGGCGACGCCCGAGAAGAGCGTGCTCGAGGGGGCGGAAGACGAAATTGACAAACTCTTCGGTTGAGAGGACGCGCGTCCCATGTCGATGATCAACTACGCGTCCCGCGAAATCAACTGTAAGCTGGTGTACTACGGGCCAGGCCTGGGCGGGAAGACGACCAACCTCGAGCACATCTACGGGAAAGTCTCGCCCAATACGCGCGGCAAGATGATCTCCCTCGCGACCGAGACGGAGCGCACACTGTTCTTCGACTTCCTGCCGGTGGACTTGGGGACCATTCGCGGTTTCAAGACGCGCTTCCACCTCTACACCGTGCCGGGCCAGGTGTACTACAATGCGAGCCGCAAGCTCATCCTGAAGGGCGTGGACGGCATCGCCTTCGTCGCCGACAGCCAGATCGAGCGGATGGAAGCGAACGTGGAATCGATGCAGAACCTGTACGACAACATGGCCGAGTACGGCTACGACCTGACCAGGATCCCCTTCGTCATCCAGTACAACAAGCGCGATCTGCCCAACGCCGCGCCGATTCGCGACCTGCAGGCGTCGCTCAATCCCGGCTGGCCCGTCGAGGACGGCGCGCAGCAAAAGATCGTGCCCGACTCGCTGCACCCGGGCGAGAACCTGATCGAGAAGGTCAACAGCCAGTGGACCGGGCGCGCCCCCTACCTCGAGGCCGTCGCGATTCGCGGCGACGGCGTGTTCGACACCCTGAAGACCATCAGCAAGATGGTGTTGAAGACGCTGAGCTAAAGGGAGGATCCATGCGTTGGACCCTGCCCAACATCCTCACCCTCGCGCGCATTTGCCTTACCCCCGTCATCGCCTTGCTCCCGTTCATCCAGGGATACTGGCCCAAGGTGATCGCCTTCGTGATCTTCCTCGCGGCCAGCGCCTCGGACGTGATTGACGGCTACCTCGCGCGCCGCTACAACGCGGTGAGCGAGTTGGGCCAGCTGCTCGACCCGATCGCCGACAAGCTGCTGTTGTTCGCCACGCTGATCCCCATCTTCTGGCTCACCCGGCATCCCACCATCCTGGTGGACTACCGCATCCCGTGGTGGGGCAGCCTGCCGGTGTGGGTGGCGCTGCTCCTGGTGGGCCGGGAGCTCTTGATCACCGCGTTCCGCTTCTTCGCGAAGCGGCGCGGCGTTGTGATTCCCGCGATGGGCGCCGGCAAGCTCAAGGCGGTGGTGCAGAACGTGTTCATCGGGGCGACGTTGTTCTGGTTCGCGTGGAAGGACGCGCTCGCCACGCATCCGTGGGCCGGCTGGTTCCGGACGTTCTGGGACCAGTTCCACGGCGCAGTCGTCGCGCTCACGCTGGCCGGCGCTATCCTGCTCACCGTGTATTCGCTGATCGTGTACCTGTATCGCTACCGCGCCCTCTTCAAGAGCGGCGGGTGAAGCTCGAAGTCGTCACCATCGGCACCGAGCTGTTGCTCGGGCACACCGTGGACACAAACGCCGCCGAGCTGGGCCGGGCCCTCGCCGCGGCTGGCGCCGAAATCACGCGTCATACCACCGTCGCCGACCGGCCCGAGGCGATTCGCGCGGCGGTCGCCGAAGCGCTCGAGCGCACGGGGTTCGTCATTACCACCGGTGGCCTCGGGCCCACGCGCGATGACATGACGAAGACTGTGATCGCGGAGCTCGTCGGCAAACCCTTGACGCTCGACGAGCCGCTGCTCGCGAGCCTCGAGGCGCGCTTCGCTCGGATGAACCGCCCCATGCCGGCCAGCAATCGCACGCAGGCCGAGATCCCCACCGGGGCCACCATCCTTCCTAACCCGCGCGGCACGGCCCCGGGCCTCTGGATCGAGGACGATCGCGGACGTGTGGCGGTGCTGCTCCCAGGCGTACCGCGCGAGATGCGCGGCCTGCTGGTCGAAGAGCTGGTGCCGCGGCTCGTGCAGCGGCAGGGTGACGCGCGCGCGGTGGTGCTGTCACGCACCGTGCGCACGACGGGCATTCCGGAGTCCGCCCTTGCGGAACGGGTCGGGGAAATCGAGCCCGAGATCGCGCCGCTCACCCTCGCATACCTCCCCTCGGTGGAGGGCGTGGACCTGCGCGTCACGGCGTGGAGACTTGAGCCCGCTGAGGCGGCGGCGCGGCTCACCAGCGTCGTGGACCGGCTGGCGGCGGCGGCGGGCGAGCACGCCTACGGCACCGACGACGTCGATCTGGCCGCCGTCGTGCTCGATCGCTTACGAGTCGGGCGGCACCGCCTCGGCGTCGCCGAGTCGTGCACCGGCGGCCTGGTCGCGGAGCGCATCACCAATATCCCGGGCGCGTCGGACACGTTCATCGGCGGCGTGGTGGCATACGCCGACGTGGTCAAGACCGCGGCCCTCAAGGTGCCGCTCGAAATTCTGGAAGCGTACGGCGCCGTCTCCGAGGAAACGGTGCGCGCGATGGCCGAAGGTGCGCAGCGGCTGTTTTCGGCCGACTGCACCATCGCGGTCACGGGGATCGCCGGTCCGGGAGGTGGGACACCGGAGAAGCCGGTGGGGACCGTGTGGCTCGCGGCGCGGGTGCACACGACCACGCGCGCCGTGAAGCGCGTGCTCCCCGGCGACCGGCGCGAGATCCGCGCTCGCGCCGCCCAGGGGGGGTTGGACCTGTTGCGCCGGCTGCTGGCCGAGCCATAGATGCCCAGCCTCACCGCGCCCGACGGCACCCAACTGATCTACGACTCCTATGAGGCCGCCGCGCCCCGCGCCGCCGTGCTGCTGCTCCACGGCTGGTCCGACCACGCCGGGCGCTGGCGCGAGACCGGCGAGCGCCTGCGCGACGCGGGCTACTCGACATACGCGCTCGACCTGCGCGGGCACGGTCGCTCGGGCGGGCGGCGGGGCCATCTCTCGCGCTTCAGCCAGCTGCTCGGCGACCTGCAGGCCTTCCGGCGGGTGGTGCGCCTCCGCACCGAGCGACCGCAGATGCTGCTCGGCGTCTCGTTCGGCGGGCTCGTGGCCCTGCGCTACCTGGAAACCCAACCGAGCGACCCGATCGTCGGCGCTGTGATCATGTCGCCGTGGCTCGGGCTTGCCTCCCGGCCCCCGACTTGGAAGCTCCTCGCCGGCCGGGCGCTGGCGGACCTGTGGCCCACGCTGCCGATCCCCGCCCCAGTCGACGCGGACCTCGTCAGCCGCGATCCCGCCGTGAACCAAGCGTACGCCAACGACCCGGCCGTCCACGGTGTGATGACGCCGGGAGCATGGCGCGAAATCCAGTGGGCGCAGCGTGCCGTGCCGGCGGACTCCCATCGCATCGAGTCCCCGCTCCTGTTCTTGCTCGCAGGCGAAGATCGAGTAGTGGACGCGCATCTGGCGCGCGCCTTCGCCGACAGTCTGAAGGGCGCGGTTCGGGTGCGCTGGTACCCGGAGATGTACCACGAGGTGCTGCACGATCCCGGGCGCGACGCCGCGTTCGACGATGTGGTCGCGTTTCTCGCCGGGCGATTGTAACCGCGGAGCTAGTTCTCTCGTATGCGCGGCACGCCGAGCCGCCGGCTCGACAGGGTCGCTCTACGAGGCTATCTTATTGTCTCATAGCGATTTCCGGACTTTAGCGAGACGCGCGCCGGCCAAAGCGGCGCACGCCAGGCGGCATACCGATTGCTAAAGAAGCGCAGGACCATGGATGAGAAAAGAGACCTTCCCGAGGAGCCGCTCGAGCCCTCGCAACCCGCTGAGCCCGGGGCGCTCCTCGAGCCGTCGGAGCAGGCGGTGCAACGCCTCGAGGCGGAAGTCGCCGACCTGAAGGACAAATACCTCCGGCTCGCGGCCGAATACGACAATTTCAAGAAGCGCACTGTCAGGGAGCGCACCGAGGTGTGGGGACGTGCCCAAGCCGATCTCGTGCAGCGGCTGGTGGACGGGCTCGACGACCTGGCGCGTTTCGCGCACGTAAACCCCGCCGAGACCGATGCCAAGACGATCCACGACGGCGTGGACATGGTCGAGCGGAAACTGTGGAAACAGCTCGAGGCGGCAGGCGTCACGCGAATCGATCAGACCGGCGTGCCCTTCGATCCCAACGTGCACGAGGCGGTGACCACGCAGCCGGCCGACGATCCAGCCAAAGATCATACGGTGGGGGCGGTGTTGCAGGCGGGATATCGGATGAGTGGCACGCTGCTCCGGCCGGCGCGGGTGATGGTATTGACCTGGCAGGGAGTGCGGGGGGACGACGGGCGGGGGAAGAAGGACGCGTAAATGGCGGCTCCGCGGGACTATTATCAGACGCTCGGCGTCTCCGAGAGCGCCAGCACGGACGAGATCAAGAAGGCGTTCCGCCGGCTGGCCAAGCAGTATCACCCGGATCGTAACCCCAACAATCCCCAGGCGGCCGAGCGCTTCAAGGAGGTCAACGAAGCGCACGACGTGTTGAGCGACCCCGACAAGCGGAAGAAGTATGACCAGCTGCGTCGTTACGGCGCGTTCGCGGACGGGGGGAGGGGCGGAGCAGGAGGGGGGGGCTTCGGTGGCGGCTTTTCTCAGAGCGCCGAGGCGCCGTTCGATCTGTCGGACCTGGGGTCGTTCGGCGGGTTGGGCGACATCTTTTCGTCCATTTTCGGGCGGCGCGGCGAGACCAAGACCGAGGATGAGGAAGAGGTCGAAACCACCATCTCGATCCCGTTCCGAGTGGCGGCGCTCGGGGGGAAGGTCCCGGTCACGCTTACGCTGCCCGAGGTCTGTCCTACGTGCGGCGGTTCTGGCGGCGCGCCGGGGGCGACGTTTTCGACCTGCCCCGAGTGTCGGGGCAAGGGCACGATCTCATTCGGGCAAGGCGGTTTCGCGGTGCAGCGGCCGTGCCCGGTGTGCCGCGGGCGCGGCAAAGTGCCGTCGCAGCGCTGCCCGACCTGCCAAGGCGCAGGGGAGGTGCGCCTCGAGAAACGACTCACGATCACGATCCCGCCCGGAACTGAAGACGAGATCCGGCTGCGGCTCAAGGGGCAGGGCGCGAGGGGTCGCGGCGACGTGGTGGTGGTGGTGCGCGTCGAGCCCGACCGGTTCTTCCGGCGTGAGGGGCTGGATGTGATCGGCGTCGTGCCGGTGAATTTGGCCCAGGCGCTGCTGGGCTCGAAGATCAAGGTGAGGACGCTCGACGGAAAGCGCGTGGTATTGAAGGTGCCGCCCGGCACGCAGCATGGTCAGCGGTTCCGGATCCCCGGACTCGGGATCGAGCGGAACGGGCGGCGCGGCGATCAGTTCGTCGAGATTCACGTCCAGATTCCTGAGAAGCTGACGACGGAGCAGGAAGAGGCGATGCGGGAGTTCGCGGAAAGGGCGGGAATGAAATACTAGGGGTCGGGGGTCAGGGATCGGGGTACAGGGGTCAGCGACCTCACCATCACCAGGGCGCTCTCAGGGCACGCGGTCGTGAATTCCGTCGAAGCCAGTACTGCACGCTCCACGTGCTCCCGCGTGATCGGGCGAAACCCGAGCTTCGGGAAGAATCCGGCTGCGGTTTCCGTGAGGAGATACACCGTGCGCACGCCGCGGCGCTGGGCGAGGTCGAGCGCGGCTCGCGTCAGTGCGTGGCCCAGGCCCCGACCCCGCAGGTGGTTCGCCACCGCGACCGATCGGAGCAGCGCGGCGCTTCCATACAACTCGAGCGCAGCCGTGCCCACGATGTCGCCGTTCTCTCGCGCCACGAGGGTCGAGGCGACGTGCTCCTCGAGCCCGGCCCGAGGGAGCTTGTTCGCGTCGAGCAGCGCGAAGATCGCGGAGAGGTCGGTCGCGGCGGCGGGTGTGATGTCGGGAGTCATGTTCGTTTCGACCCTTGCTCGAGGCAGGGGCACGTAGTAGTCTGTAGGCGCTATGCGGAGACTCGCTGGTCTGGGCGCTAATCGCAACTCCGGCCCCAATGCGGGGAATGCCGGGGCGTAGCGTTCTGTGAAGTGATTTCGAACGCGCCCCCGTGACCGGATCCGGGGGCGTGATTGTTTTTGGGACTGGGTGTTCGGTGTCTGGTGTCAGGTGTCCGGTGTTGATGCACGGACGCCGGACCCCGGAAACCCGCCGTCAGTGGGGTGTAGGTCAACTGGCAGACCGCCCGGCTGTTAACCGGGAAGTTGGAGGTTCGAGTCCTCCCGCCCCAGTTCGATAGGCTCAAGTTGGCCCGACGGTTCCGAATCGCCCTCCCACGCACGTACGACGGGCTATCCCTAGATCCACTTCGCCGATCCAATCGAGAGCGAGCTTTACGCTTAGGTGCTGCTTTGACGCAGCAGGGCATAACGGTCCGCTCGTCTAAGGCGTACATCTAAGTCTTGGTACCGCACACCCTGCGGGGCGGGGCGATGCCGTAGCGGCGGGTGGCCTCTGACTTGCGGCTCTCATGCTGGTCGTCCCCGATCGGGAGGCGGTTGGATGCGCTCTCAGGCGCCGATCTTCATTCGCGCTCTCCTCGCCGGCATGTCGGCGTTTGCCGTCCAGGCTGGGGCGATTGCTCAGCAGCCTCCCCAGCGCTCCCCCGCCCTGGCGGACTACGCTGGCCAGCCCTTGGTATTCGAGCGGATCAGAGAGGTTCTACGCTTCGACGATGACGGCCGAGGGGTGCTCACCGTCGCCGTGCGCGTGCGCGTACAAACTGAGGCCGGGCTCCAGGCCTTGGGACAATTGGCGCTCCCCTACAGCGCAGCGAACGAGCGCCTCGATGTCGATACCGTTCGGGTCCGCAAAGCAGGAGGAGGCGTCGTGCTCGCGCCTGCGAGCGCTGTCCAGGACGTGACAACGCCGATTGCCCGGGAGGCTCCCGTGTATTCGGACCTCCGGGCGAAGGTCGTCACGGTCCCCGGTCTCCGACCCGGCGATACCCTCGAGTACCATCTCACGTGGACCGTCCACACACCGCTTGCCCCCGGACAGTTCTGGTGGGTCCGCACGTTCAGCCGCGCGGCGATCGTGCTCAACCAGACGTTGACGCTCGGCGTGCCGCGCGCTCGGGCGCTGCACGTCAAAACGCGCGGGCTCGCGCCGCCCAACACATCGGAGGCCGGGGAGCGGCGCACGTACGAGTGGCACTTCACGAACCTGCAGGTCGACACCACGGGGGAACGCCATAGCCGCCCGGGCCGGCTGGCGTCTGAGCCGTACGCCGTGGAAATCTCGAGCTTCCCGACTTGGGAGGACGTCGGGCGGTGGTACGCAGGCCTCGAACGCGAGCGCGAGACGGTGACGCCCGAGCTCCGGGCGAAGGCCGAGAGTCTCGTCGCGGGGCGCAAGACGCTACGCGACTCGGTTGCCGCATTGTACGATTACGTCACGAACCAGTTCCGCTACGTCAGCCTCTCCTTCGGCCTGGGGCGCTATCAGCCGCACGCGGCCGCCGAGGTGCTCTCGAATCAGTACGGTGACTGCAAGGACAAGCACACCCTGCTCGCCGCTCTGCTGCGCGCGATCGGAGTCCAGTCGGCGCCCGTATTGATCTCGAGCGAGCGCGAACTGGACCCCGAGATGCCCTCGCCGCTCCAGTTCGATCACCTAATCACCTATGTGCGCGCGCGCGCGGATACGCTGTGGCTCGATGCGACGCCCGCCGGTGCGCCCTTTGGGTTCCTCTGGAGCGCGCTACGCGGCAAGGGCGCTCTCTTGATGCCCCTGGACGGCGCCCCGAGCCTCGTCAGGACGCCGGCCACGACGCCCGTCGCGCCGTTCCAGCATGTAGTGGTGCAAGGCGCGCTCGACGACCTGGGCAAACTCTCGGCCACGGTGCGCTATACGCTTCGCGGCGATGCCGAGGTCGCCATGCGCGAATTGTTTCGCCAGATCCCCTCGGAGCGCTTGCCGAGTTTCGTTCAGACGTTCGCCCAGCAGGAGGGCCTGAACGGCACGGCATCCTCGCCCAGCGTGGCCAATCCCCAGGCCACCACGATGCCGTTCGAGTTGAGCTTGCACCTCGAGGGATCCGCTTTGAGTTGGAAGGATCATCGAGCCGAGTATGCGATCCCCCTCCCGAAGCTCGACCTTCCCGCCGTCGAGCAAGATACGGGCAGTGTGCGGGACACGACCCCCCTCGACCTCGCCGAAGAGTCTGCCGACCTCCAGCTCGAGCTGCCTCCTGCGATCACCGCGAGCTTACCCGTGCCGGTCACTTTGACGCGCGATTACGCCACGTATCATTCGACCTACGAGCTCGTCGGCCGCTCGCTGATCGCGCACCGGTCGCTCGCCTGGCGGCACCAGGACCTCCCCCCTGAACGCGCCCCCGACTTGCGGGCATTCGTACGCGGCGTGCGGGCTGACGAGGATCAGGAGGCGGAGCTCACGCGCGCGGGCGACGCCCCGATCCCCGCGACAGCGAACGTCGCCGAGCTGCACCAGGCGGGATACGACGCCCTGCGCGCCGGGGACGCCCGCACCGCGGTACGGCTCTTCCGGCAGGTAGTCCAGATCGAGCCGCGCCACCAGTTTGCATGGAACAACCTCGGGCGGGCTTACCTGCAGCTCGGGCTTCTCGACTCCGCGGTGGCGTGCTTCAAGCAACAGATCGCCATCAATCCCTACGATCAATACTCTTATAACAGCTTGGGCCGGGCCTTGTGGCGCCGACGCGACTACGAGGGCGCCGTGACGGCGTTCAAGAAACAGATCGAGGTCACTCCGTTGGACGGGGACGCGCACTCGAATCTGGGCCGCTTGTACGTCGCCCTGCATCGCGATTCGGACGCCGTGAGCGAGCTTGAGAAGGCGGTGTCGATCAACCCCCGGAACGCCTTCCTGCACGTTGATCTCGGGAAGGCGTACCTCACGACTCACCGGTCGGACCTGGCAACGGCCGAATTCGATCGCGCGGTCGAGCTTGCGCCCATTCCTCCCGTGCAGAACAACATCGCTTACGCCCTCGCCGAGCTCGGGACAAACCTCGATAGGGCCGAGCGGTACGTCCGCGCCGCTATCGAAGCGACGGCGACTCCGCTGCGGGACGCCACGATCGACTCGCTCGGAATCCGACAGGCGGGCGCCGTCTCAAGCCTCGGCGCGTACTGGGATACGCTTGGCTGGATCTACTTCAGAAGGGGCGATCTCGTCCGCGCGGAGCGTTACGTCCACGCCGCGTGGCTCCTCGCGCAACATGGCGAGATCGGAGATCACCTGGCGCAGATCTACGAGCGCCTCGGCCGCAAACAGGAGGCAATCCATGCGTATGCGCTCGCGCTCAACGGGACGAGTCCACCTCTCGAGACGCGGGGGCGGCTCGTGGCCCTCGCGGGCGGGGCGTCGGCAGCGGATCAGCTGGTCGAGGGGGCTCGCTCGGAGCTCGTGACGCTCCGGACCGTGCGCCTGGGCACGAGACTTCACGAAGACGTCTCGAGCGAAGTGCGTGTGCTGCTCGGTCCAGGACCGAAAGTCGAGGACGTACGCTTCGTCGGCGGGTCCGCTGCCGTGCGGGGCCTCGGAGAGGTGATTCGTCAGACCACGTTCCCGGTCGAGTTCCCGGACTCGACCGCCATCAAGCTGCCGCGAAAGGCGCTTCTCACCTGTTCGGCGGCAACCGGAGCGTGCGCCGTCGTGCTGATCGAGCCCGAACGATCCTTAACCGTCTCGGCGCAAGTCACGCCCTAATAAGCACCGGTCAGGCGCAGCCCCCGGTATCACCTCAGGGCAGGAAGCGGTAGTAGATTAGCGACCCATTCTCGTCGGGGGCGTGGCGACCTTCTTGCTCGCGCTGGCTGCAATCAGCGCCCAAGACGAGGGTTGACACTAGAGTCCGCGTCCCCTCACCTATTAGGCTCTCGCAAAGCAGGTGCGGACGGATGCAGTGTCCGAAGGGGGGTTGGGTCCCCCTCGTTCTCATTCTCGCACTCGCGCGCTGCAACAGCAGCGCTCCACCGCCGGTGACGCCGACGTTGTCGCGCCTCGAAAGCCTTGAGGCGATGCGAGACTCTGGAAGGACGCTGCCGCGTCCCACGTTGCCTCCGGACGCGGATACGAACTCCGCGAGCGCCTACTACCAGCTGGGCACACGGCTGGTGCGCTTCGACGTAAAACTCGACACCGCCGAGATGGCGCTGTATTGGGCGTCTCAGCTCGATCCTTCTTGGGCGGAGCCGTTGTTCGTGCGGTCCCTCATCCCCCTGAGGGCCCTCCGCCGTGATGCGTTCGAAACCTGGCTGCGTACGCGCTCAGTGCGGGCGGTCAAGGGACTCGCCCTCACGCCCCGGCAGCTCCAAGTGGTCGACTCCCTGCAGGGAATCGCCTGGCAGCGCAACCCGTTCATGTTCACGGACCTGGAATTCCGCGGACTGGAACGTGGCCCGATGCGCCGCGGGCGCCTCCGAGACCCTGTCCGACTCGGCTTATCTTCGTTTTCCCTGAGCAACTTTCGAGCTGCGGACAGCCTGCTTGCCATCGGGTTGCAAGAGCATCCTGAAGACGTCGGCGTCCGGATCTATCGCGCGCGGGCGTTATTCCAGCTTGGACGCTACGACAGCGCGGTTGCCGAGCTCGAGATGGCTCGGGACACAGTGCGTCGCCGTGCGGAGGCCCGGTTTTCGCCGTTGCTCCCCCCCGTCGAGATATTCGACTTCGCGATCGGGGTCGCGCGGGTGCAGCAGGACGATTTCCCGGCCGCGCGGGCTGCGTTTGAGCGCGCGCTAGAGCAGAACCTCGCTTTTTACTGGGCACACACTCGGTTGGCAGGGTCGGCGTTGGCGCTGCACGACACGGCTACTGCGCTCTCGGAGCTCGAGATGGCGGTCCAGATCGAGGGTCGCGATCCTGTGCTCCGCCTTTACAACGGAGTCGTGCTGCAGGAGGCGGGGCGGCTCGCGGACGCCGAGGTGCAGCTGCGACATGCGATCGAGCTCGATCCATACTACGCCGCGCCCTACTACTGGCTCGCCGTGAATTACCAGAAGCGGGGCAATGCTGCCGCAGCCCGGGAGCAGTATGCCAGTTTCTTCGCCCATGCGGCCCGCGACCATCCTTATCGCGCGCAGGCGGTACGGGAGTTCAGTGCGTTGGGCGGCGCCGTAGCGGACTCTCGCTGATCGACTAAGCGCCGACCCTTGACCGCCCCTCAGCGCGGGAGGTTAGCTTCGCGTAGGCACCTAAGAAGGCGGTTGCCATCATGCTCCTTCCGATCCTCGCCGTTGCGCTGCAGCTGTCCACCCCGCCCGCTCCCGCGGCAGCGGGCTACCCGCGACCGGTGCGCGTCTGGCTCGGCTCGACCGTTCTTACCCGCGGCACGTCGGCCCGCGTTTTCGTGCGCGCGGCCCAGGACGGCAACCTCATCGTGCTGCACCGCCGCACTGACGGGCGCCTCGAGGTCCTGTTCCCCAGCACCCCGAGCGACGACCCGTACGTAACCGCCGGCACTTACGAGATCCAGGCAGCCGCGGGTCGCGCCGCCTTCACGGTGGCGGAGCCCGATGGCTCGGGACTGGTGCTCGCGGCGCTGGCGCCCGCGCGGTACCGGTTCGACGAGTTCGTGCGCGAAGCAGCCTGGAACCCCGACGCACTCGCGCCTACGTGGAACGGCGCGGACGGCGAGGGCGTGCTCTCGGACATCGTGCAGCGCATGCTGGGCGATGGCTACTTCAACTACGACATCGCGACCTATACCGTCGCACCACCCGTCTACGCGATGCAGCAGGACTCGAGTGCCTCGTATCCGACGTACCCGAATTGCACCGACTGCACGTTCATAGGATACCAGGAGAACGTCTTCGAGCCGCTGACTCTTTGTGACGCCTTCTTCGCCTGGTGCCTGGGCGCGCCGGTCCACCATTTCGGCCGTGCCAATGGCGCCCCCGCACCGGCGACGACGAGCACGATCGCGCTGGCGATGCGTACCCCGTCCGGTCGGCCAATCATCCCGCAAAACGGTCGCGCGCCCACGGGATTCGTGCGAAAGAACTCCGCACCCGTGAGGCCGCCCGTGGGACCGCGGAGCCGTAAGCCGATTGCGGCCCGGCCCGGGTCCGGCGCCGTTGTCCCGATAATCGCCCTGCGCCCGGGTCGCGCTCCGGTCGCCCATGAGACCCGGTCTCGCGACGTGGCCACGCGGCGTCGTTATACGAGCGCACCGCCCGAAGCCGCAGCTCCGCAAACTGCGCGACTAACGCTCTCCCCCACCGCCGTCCGGGACGAACCCGAGCGCGCGCCGAGCACGGGCACGGTCGTCCTGACCGGAGTCACGGTCACGCGCCCGGTGGCTCTCGTTTCCGCGCGTGAGAACCCCCCATCCCCGGAGCGCATCGTCCCACGCGCTCGGGAGCCAGTCACACAACCACACGCCCCATCTGCCGACGCACAGCCTCGTGCGCGCGCTTTAGCGGTAACGGGAGGAACCAGGGGGGAAGGTGCGGCACCAACGCCAACTCGCGGCCAGTCGATCGCGTTGCCGCCGGCGGTGTTCCGCGGGGCGCAGGCGCGCAGCGGGGTAGGAATGCGGCGCCGCTGAGGACGCCGATCAGCGCAGCGCCGGCGCGCCCTGGATGAACTGTTCGAGCTTCTCGCTGCCGATGGCCGGCCGCAGCTGCTCCAGAACCAGGCGACCGAGTCGCGGAATGTCGTCCTTCTGATAGCCCGCGGCGGCCAGCGCCGCCATGAGGCTCGCGGGCCCCACGAACGCCGCCATCTCGCCGGTGCGTGCCCCACTCATCAACGCGCGTCCCATCAGCCGATCCGCGTTCGGCAGCGCACGCCGCACCGTCTCGAACGTCTCGCGATCGAGGCTCGCCCGCAACGCCGTCAGAATGGCGCCGATGCCCTTCTCAGCCTTGGAAGCATCGACGCCGAGGTTGGCGGCGACCTGCGCGACGAGATCCATGGGTTCTAGAATACCTTATACGGTACTACGACGCTACGTTAAGAAAAACTTGTGCGCGGTAAGCGGTGCGCGGTTGCCTCCTCGGAGATAACCGCGCACTGCGGACCGCGCACAGGGTGTCGTAAATCGCTTACTGGCCGACTGTGAAATCGATTCGTTTGAGCACCGTTCCCGCCGCGTTGCGAATCTCGACGTGCCAGGCGCCCGTCCAGTCGGCCGGGACGGTCTTGCGGCTCCACGTGCGCCACGGCGACCCACCGACCTGTAGCTCGACGTCGCCCACCTGAGTGTCGCCATGGAACCAGACGTGATGGATGCTGCTGCCGCCGGCGCCCGTCACTTTGTTCCAACAGATGAGCTGCCCGACGTCGGGGGCGAACGTGCTCCCGGTGTCCTGCGGTTGCCGGTCGACGACCGAGCGCGCGACGGCTGCCTCGTCGACCGTTACGTCCGGCGTCGCCGCGGCCGCGGGGGCAGGGGCGGGCGTGGCGGGCGGGGCTTTCGTCGTGTCCTGGGCCGCGCTCCCCCGAGCCGCGAGCAGCGCCAGAACGACCAAGGGGCCGATTCGGTTCATGACGGCTCTCCTGCAGAGGTTGTCGGTTGTACGGTTGTCGGTTGTACGGCCTTCCGCCGGCGATGTTCCAGCCATGTCCCCAGCGCCGCGGCGATCAGCAACCCGGCGGCCGCTCCACCCAACTGGAAGCGCACGTGGTATTGCCGCTGCAATCCGGCGCACTTCCCCGAGAACAGCGCCCCCACCATGGCGCCGCATGACCCCTGGATCCTGGTGAAGTAGCGGCCCGCGCCCGCCGCGAACAGGACGGGCAACGCGCACAGCACGACGTAACGCAAGAAGGTCTTCATCGGGAGCGCATCACATAGAAGTCGAACACGCGAGTCGCCTCGATGACGTCGCTCACACACAGGCGGGTCACATGCCGCGCCGCTCGCTTTCAGCGCCCTCGCTCGATTTTCCAGCGATCCACGACCCGTCCCCCATCTCGCCCATCCCCCGTCCCTCGGATCACATGGTACTCGTCGAAGTGGGCGACGGTCAGGCAGGAATGGTTGGGAACGATCTCGAGCTGTGTCCCGACGTCGAACCGGCCGTCCAGCGCCGCCGGCGACTCGGCACGGATCAGTCCGTGCTCCTGCGACAGCGTGGCGACGGTGAGCTGGGGGAAGCCGCGGACCGCGCCCATCGCTGGCGGGCCCACGTGCGCGGGCCCCGGATCCTTCGAAAGCGCGAGCGCGCCCGCGTCGACGATGAAGTGCGCCGCGCCGGGCTGGTGCGACACGACCGTCGTCAGCACCGTCACGCCCACGTCCGCGGGCTCGCAACAGCCGATCAGCACCATCGTCCGGTCGTAGAAGACATAGTTCCCCGGCCGCGCCTCGGTCACGCCTGTGAGATCGCGCACGGCCGCCATCGCCGGGGTAGACCCCACGCTCACCCCGCGCACCGGGATGCCCTCCGCGCGGAGTCGCTCCGCGAACCCGACCATGACACCCCGCTCCTGCTCCGCCACGCGGGCCGCCTCCGGCTTGCCGGTGGTGCGATACGCATGCCCTGAATGGCTCAGGATGCCGTCGAACACCAACCCCCGCTCGCGCCCGAGCTCGCGAGCGACCTCCAGCGCATATGGCGACGCGGGGTCCACACCCGCCCGATGATACCCGCAGTCGACCTTGAGCCACGCGTGCAGTCCGGAGCCCGCGAGCGCGTGGGCGGTGCGCAGGTCGTCCACCACGACCCTCAGGGTAGCGCCGGTTTCTTCGGGAATGCGGCGGGCGTGGGCCAGATGGGTGGGATCGATCGGAAAGGCCCACGTGATGTCGCCGACGCCGGCGCGCGCGAACGTGGTCGCTTCCACCAGGGTGGCCACCGTGAGCCCGCGCGCGCCTTGCGCGAGCTGCAGGCTGCCGAGCTCGACGCACTTGTGGGTCTTGGCATGCGGCCGCAACGCGACGCCCAACTGACGGGCGCGCTCCGCCATCGAGCAGAGGTTCCGCTCCACCACGTCGAGGTGCAGCAACAGCGCTGGCGTCTCGAGGTCGTGCATGCCCCCCTCTCTCCCCCCTACCGCACGACGTGGAACTCCGTCTGCCGTCTCAGAACCCACCGGACCTTTCCGTCCGCGCCCACCTCCGCGTCCTCCTCCTGGGCGGAGCGCACCGGTTGATTGCCCCACTCCGGCAGCGGCGTCGTGGCCTGAAGCTCGATGGAAAACCAGCTGTTGGGGATCAGCGGTTCGTCGCCGCGTCCCGGGACACCTTCTTGATGGTCCCACAGCCCGATCAGCGGTCCGGCGCCGTGCCCACGATCGCCGATCGGATGAGTGTACACGGTGCCCGTGATTCCCGCCGCGCGCATCTGCGCCAGCGTCGCGGCCAGCACCTCGTTCCCCGTCCGGCCCGGCCGCATCTCGGCGAGGAGCAGATCCTGCAGCTGGTTGGAGTTCTTTAGGGCCTGCTTGAGGCCGTCCGGCACGTCCTGCTCGTCGGCGCGGAGCACGTAACCCATGTGCTGGGTGTCGGTGTTCAAGCCCATGGCGGTGATCCCGAAGTCGCAGTGCAGCACGTCGCCCCGCTGGATCACGACGTTCGTGGAGTCGGACAGATCGACGCCGCGTCGCTGCACATCCACGTCGGTATGGAACCAGGTCCCGAAGCCGAGGTCGTTCACGCGCTGGCGCATCCACCAGGCGACGTCGTCGGTGGTCGTCTGACCCGGCACGATCACCGCGCTCGAGAAAGCGGTATCGATCGTTCCCCAGACGACCTGCATCAGCCGACGGTAGACGGGGAGCATCGCGGGCGCGCGGATCTCCTGAAACTGGAGGGGCAGCCCCTCGGCGCGCACGACGCGGGCGCGGTAGCGCTGCGGGAGCGCCGCCTGGAGTTGTTCCCACTCGCCCGCCGATAGGCCGTCCGAGAAGGCGTGGGTGTGCGAAATGTCCACGGCGATCGTCGCCGGGTCGCGCTGCACGATCGCCCGCGCGAGCAGCGCCCATTGCGCCTGGCCCACGAGCTCCGGTCGGCGGCCGATCGAGGGATCGATCGCCTCGGCGGCGTGGTACGCCTGGTACAGTCCCCCCTGGGACGTGCCACCCAGCGCGAGTCGCTCGACTCCCTGCGCCGGGCCGCGATCGTAGAACACGTAAATCGTGCGGCGGCGGGCGAAGAACGTCGTCGCCGATACGAGGGACCAGAAGACGGGGTCCTCGTTGTACTCGCGCATCGGGATGACCCACATCGCGACGTGAAACTGGCGCATCAGGCGCGGCAGCACGGAGTCGAGCCGGTAGCGCAGCCACTCCTGCTGGATGGCGGCTTGCTCACGCAGCGTCCCCAGCGGGCGTGTGGAGGTCGCGGTGAGGGTCTGTTGAAGCGGGGGGCCTTGAGGGCCTTGGGGGCCTTGGGGGCCTTGGAGCACCAGCGTCGAAACCACGAAGGCAGTGAATGTCATGAGGGCTGTGCGACCGCAGGTTGAGGGACGAGGAGGGGAGCACGCCGGAGCACAAGCAACAGGAGGAAGATGAACGCGCCCAGCGTGTAGGTATTCTGGCGAATGAACCAGAACGGCTCCGGCAGGTGGCGGATGAAGCTCAGCATCCCCGAGGTGAGCAATGCCGTCGCGGCCAGCGCGCTCACCCAGACCGCGCGACCCCGTCCTCTCGGTCCTCCCCCCTTGCTCCCGCCGGGTGGGGGCGCGGCGTGGCTGAACGTATCGCTCCACGCCGGGAATGCGAGGACGTAGTAGTGCAGGCGGTCGAGCGGCGACAACAGTACCGCCAGCAAGGCCGCCGTTCCGAAATCGTACATCGGTTCACCCAAGCCGCGTCCGCGCCACAGGACCGCTGACACGGCCGCGACGGCAAGTAGATCGAGGGTCACGATCACCGCGAAGTCGCCGCCCAGGCGCGTCACCAATCCCCCGATCGCCTGTCCGGCGAGTCCCTGTGTGCTCTTGGCGGTGAAGGCGAGATGCACGTAATCGGGGATGATCGCCGCTCCGGCGAGTCCGGCCGGCAGCAGCACCAGGGCGCTGAGCCCGACCACTGCTGCCACCCCCGCGATCAGGGGCCGCCACCGGCCGCGCACCAGGAAGTAGAGAAACACCGCTCCAGGGTAGCCCTTCAGCGCGGTCGCGACGGCAACGCATAGGGCCGCCTGCAGCTCACGCCCGCGCTCGACTTGGTCGATCGCGAGGACGATCAGCGCGAGCAACACGATGTTGATGTTCAGGTACTGAAAGTTGCTTTGGAGGGGCTGGGCGACGGCCGCCACCGCCAGGACGACCGGAGTCCAGCGTCCGGCGTGACGAAACGCCTGGACCAGGCACCAGCCGAACAGGGCGACATTGCCGACCGCCCACAGTGCCTTCACGAGCGGCAGGCTGAGCCGCGCCACCAGGGCGAATGGCATCAGCGAAAAGATCGCGAACGGCGGCCACGGCATCCCGATCTCGCCGGGGAAATCGGTGTACATCGGCTGACCACGCAACAAGCGGTCGGCGAGTCGCAGGTGGAACACGAAGTCGCCGCCCTGGCGCACGCCGATGAACGCGTTCACGGCTGCGTACGTGACGCCGAGCGCCACCAGCGTGCGGCGCGCCCGCGGGGTAAGCTCCATCAATCGAGACGGTGGCTCTTCCCCGTCACTTCGATGCGCCGGTAGCGCTCGATCCGACCCGAGCCGCCGACGAACGCCGTGCCGAGCCAGCTCGTGAGCCCTACGACGATCGAGGCGAGAATCGCGGCGCCCAATCCCGAGAGCGTGAAGCCCGGCACGATCCACGAGACCAGCACCAGCGAGAACCCGTTCACCACCAGGATGAACAGCCCCAGCGTGAGGACCGTCAGCGGCAACGTGAGGATCAGGATCACGGGCCGTATCACGGCGTTGACGATACCCAACAGCAGGGCGGCCACGACCAGATGGTCCCAACCGGTGATCTGAAAGCCGCCGACGATTTTGCTCGCGACCCACAGGCCGAGGGCCGTGATCACCAGTCGGAAGAAGAATCCTTTCATGGGCGCCCCCCCTCCCGCTACAAGATAGCCGGAGCGCTCACTTCGGCGCCCGTCCCGCGACGAACCGCGCGGTCACGCCGGGACGCACCTCGATCCCCAGCCGGGAGTCGAACAGAATCGCGCCGACCAGCGAGTCCCCCACGCGTGAGGCGCCGATACCAGCGAAGGGTCCCAGGTCGGCGGGCCAGCCGTAGATCAGCGCCTGCTCCGGTACGCCGGACCACGTGACGGCGAGGGTCTCGGCGCGCGGGACCGTGAACACCAGGGTCCCCCGGAAGTGGCACGCGCCACCCACGACGATTCGGGCCGTGTCGAGCACGACGTCGTTGAGCTTGAACCGGTCGCCGAGCTGCGGCATCGTGAGCGTGTCTCCGCGCGTCACCTTCCAATGGCCCACATACGCTTGCGCGTATCGCTCGCGGAGGTGCATCTCGGCGGCGCGGCAGGGATTCGAAGGGCCGCACGCCACGAGCACGGTGAGCAGGGCGGCGCCGACCCGAGCGGTCACTGCGAGACGGTGTCGGCCGCGCGGATGTGTGCGCTCGTCGAATCGGCGGCCCGCATGGCGCTTCCCACGCCGGCGGCTCCGGGAATGCGCGATCGCGCGAGGATCGAGTCGCGCTGGCGCTCGGTGAGCGAGTCGCTCTGCCCGGCGGACTTGCCGGAGTCGCCGCTCGAACAGGCGGCGATCAACATGCCGACGACACTGAGGCAGCGGGCAACGCCGTTCATTGGGGCAACCCCTTTCGAATGACGTTCTCCATCACGTCTCCGAACCGGTCTATCTCACTAACCGTCGTATATATGTTCGGCGTCACGCGCACGCACTGAAACTCCTTGTGCACGATCGGCGTGACGATGATGTGATGCTTGTCCCATAGGTAGGCGACGAGCTTGTTCGGGTCCATGCCGGCGATCGCTATGCTGGCGAGCCCGCATGACTGCGCCGGGTCGTACGGAGTCAGGATCTTGACTCCGGGGAGCTTCTCCAGCCGCTTGGCCCAGCGCTGGAACAGGAAGCGCAACCGCCCGGCCTTGCGCTCGGCGCCCACCCCTTCGTGGAAAGTGAGCGCCTCCGCGATGGCGTTGTGGTTCGCCGCGGGATGCGTGCCGATCTCCTCGAACTTCCGAATGTTGTCGTTCATCTCCGGCGGCGCCGCCATCAACGGCCAGACCTTGGGGATCTTCTCCTTGCGGACGTACAGAAACCCCGTGCCGTGGGGCGCGAGCAACCATTTGTGCAGGCTGGTGCCGTAATAGTCGCAGTCCAGCTCGTCCCGGGTAAACGGGAAGTGCGCGTACGCGTGTGCCCCGTCCACGATGACCTCGATCCCGCGCGCGCGGCCGAGCCGCGCGAGGCGCCGGATCGGGAAGATCTGCCCGGTGAGGTTCGTGATGTGGCAGACGTGGATGACTCTGGTTTTCGGTGTGATGGCGCGCTCGATCCGGTCGCCGAGATCGTCGAGCGAGGGGGGCGGCACCGGAAAGCTGATCTCTTTGACGACGATCCCCTCGCGTCGCTCGCGCTGGTGCCAGGTCGTGAGCATGCGGGGATAGTCTTGCGCGGTCGTGAGCACCTCGTCGCCGCGCTCGAGCGGGAGGCCCAGCTGTACGATTTCGAGCGCCTCGCTGGCGTTGCGCGTAATCGCCATCTCTTCGGGATCGCAGCCGAAGCTGGCGGCGAGCCGACGCCGCACCGCCTCGATCTCGGGCTCGAGGATCTGCCACATCGTGTACGCGGGCGCGGTGTTCGAGTACTCGAGGTAGCGCCGCATCGCCTCCTGCACGATCCGCGGGCTCGGGCTCACGCCGCCGTTGTTGAGGTTGATAAGCGTCCGGTCCAGTGTGAACGCCTGCTGTACCTCGCGCCAGAAGTCTTCGTCCTGGGCCACGTCGCCCGGTGCCCGCCTCCCCAGAGCCCCCACCAGGCGCGAGATGCGCTCCACACCGTCATTCTTGAGCGAGGGGGCGGCTGCACCCGCCGCGACCACCGCCTCGAGGAAGCCTCGGCGTGTCAGCATTGGCTCATCCTCCCCGCAGCGGGCGGCGCAGCAGCACGCCGTAGGCGACGACGTTCACGACGACCACGAGCGTGCCGAGTACCGTCTGCGTGGGCCGCGAGAGCCCCGCAGGATAGAGTGTGGGAATCACGTAGTGCTCCACGAACCCGCCCGCGTAGCCCTCGAGCCCGGCACGGCGTCGCAGCTCGTTCTCGAGCGGCGTCAGCGGGCAGACCCACCCCCCGTACTCGATCAGCGTGCCCCAAACCGCGCACGGCACGTGCGCCCAGACTAACGCACGCCAGCGCCACGCGAGGAACCCGCCCAGCATCACGAAGCCCACGAACGCCGCGTGCAGCAGCACGACCAGGTCGGCGAGCACGCGGTAGAGCATTCTGGGGACTCCTTATGCGACGAAAGCCCCCGCCCCGGCCCGCCCGGCCAGACCCGACGGGGGCTTCTCGCCGACCATGGGGGGCTCAGCCGCCCATGAGGTGTCGGGCGGGGTTGAACAGGGTCTCGACCGCGCTTTGCACGTTAGCCGGCAGCGTGAACAGATCGCTTACCGCCTGCGTTTCGTCCCCCGACAACAGGCTGCCGTTGGCATGCAGTAACGTGATGCCGTTGTTGGTGCCGGCGATGCGTGCGAAGGGAACGCCATTCACCACGAACCCCACGTTGACGGTCAAGGTCTGGGGTGACACGACCTGAGCAATCGATCCACTCGCGGTTACAGTTTCGTTCCCGCGCGTCACGCTGTACGCGAGCGCGATCTGGTTGTCGTTCGTGTCCGGGCTCGTGAGGGTCTCATGCGAGACGATGTGGATCACGGAGTTGTCGAGGTCCCACGTGCCGTCGATGGTGAGGTCTGGATGATTGGTGTCCAGACCCGTCGACGCGACGGTGCCGCTGAAGTCGAGCGTGTGGGTGCCGTCGGTCACGATCCCGGTCGCGGAGGCGTTGAACCCCGTGACGACTGGCGATCCTGTCACGGTGGGGGTCACCGTGTAATCGGCGTACGTCGTATTCCCCGAGCCTCCGGGTGTGCCACCGAAGACAGTGACCTGGAGCGAGTTGGTATTGCCGCTGCTCTTGTCCACCAGATCGACATAGCCGAGGGGCGTAAGTGGTGACTCCACGATGTGACGGCTGGCCGGATCAATGACGTACAGGATGATGCGCACGGCGTTCGCTGCGGCGGGCGGGGTAGCGCCTGGACTCTGGACGTAGGCGTGCGTTGCCACATCCCACACGAATGTGGTGCCGAGCAACGGCGCGGGAATGACGCCGGTGAAGTTCCCGGGACCGAGCACCCACGCGGCGGTGCGGGGCGCGTGGAGGCTTCGGAGCGCGCTGGCATACGCCTGAGCGGCTGTCCCCGGCATGGTGATCGGAGCGGCGTCGAGCAAGGCACCCGCGCGCAGTGCCACGGCTGCAGGTGATCCCGTCGCCGAGTCGATCACGGCGAAGCTCTCGAATACGGGCGACTGAAACACACCCGAGATGGCCCGCAGGTCGGCGCTCAGCTGCACTGGGTCGGCGAGATGCGACTGGGGCGCGTCCATGCTGGTGCAGGCGGCAGGGAGCGCGCTGACGACGGCGAGCGCTACCCACCGACGAAAACGGTACGCTGGCACGGTGCTCCTCCCCAGTGAGGCCACGTTCAAGCTTCTCTTAATACAGCGAAAACCCCCGCCAGGCCAGGCCGGGCGGGGTGGTGCATCAATCCGTGGGATGCTACAGGCCGAGCGAGGTCGCCGGGGCCACCAACTCGTTGAAGTGCTGCAGCGATTCTGCGACGGCATTGAAGATCGCCAGCAGCGCAGCATGGTCGTCGGCCGTGAGGCTCTGGCCTCCGCCGCCAGCGTATGTCAAGGAGCCGTTCGAGTCCGTAATCGTCGCGTACGGGCCACCGTTGATGGCCACGGCGAGCGACCCCGACTCGGTCAAAGGGCTCAGGTTCACCGTGATGGTTCCCGTCACCGTGATCAGTTCGCCACCGGCCTCGATGCGGTCGCTGATGTCGTACTGCAGTGTGCTCGCGCTGGGCAGGGTAAGCGTGACATGGAATTTGACGTGCGCATCCGCAGGGGTCACGTCGAACTGGATGTCGATGACGGCATGGGAGGCGGTTTCGGCAACGCCGATGTCGAAGGCCAATCGCTCGGTCCCGTCGGTGACGAAGCCGATCACGGTCGCGTTCGCGGACGACGTCACCGCGGTGACGCTGATCGTGTCGTCGAGATAAGTGACCGGCGGAGTCGTGGTCGTGCCCACCACGACGACGTGCAGCGTTTTGGCGTTGCCGCTGCTTTCGTCCATGAAGTCGACGTAGCCGATCGGCTGCGTCGCGATCGGTATGCCGCTGAGATCGAGGGCGTACAAGATGAACCGCACGCCGTTCGCCGGCGCCCCCGGCAGCGCCGCCGGATCGTTCGCCACATACTGCGACGTCGCCGCGTCCCACGTATACGTCGTTCCCAGCACGACGCCGGGTGGGAAGATGGAGGCCAGGATGACTCCGCTCGACGGTAGGAGCCCGGCACGCAGCGCGGCGGCGGCCAGACGGGCGTCGGCGAGGGAGCTGGACCGCCGGGCGCCGAACGTCGACTGGGCGACGTTCAAGAGCGGTCGCAGCGTCGCGAGCGGGCTCGTCGCCGTCGGCGCGTACGGTGTCGCAAACTCGAAACTCTTCAAGATGTTGGAGTTGAAGCTTCCATGGATCGCCTGGACGCGAGCGGCCGTGGCGACGGGATCGGCCGGCTTGGTCGGTCCAACCGCGTTATTGCTGCAGCCGGTAACGACCAGTGCCGCGGCGAGCGCGACGTGCCAGCTAGGGCGACGCAGTGAAGCGAGCATGCGATTCCTCCCAGGGGTCGGGATTGGGGGGCGCGTTCCAGGCCGGGCGCTGCCTGCTCCAAGTTGCAACGTACTTGCTAGGGACCCGATCGGACAGGGGCAGGCAGTCGCCAAAGCGAAAACCCCCGCCGGGCCAGAGCCCAGCGGGGGTTGGAGTCGCGTGGACGCCGCTCAGGCGCCCATGAAGTGCTCGCACGGGTGGAAGAAGTGCTCGAGCTCCGCCTCGAGCTGGTCCGGCACCTCGAACAGCTTGGCAAGCGCCTGCAGCTGGTCGGGCGAGAGCGCGTGGCCGTTGTTGTCCGTGATCGTGATGCCGTCGTGCGTCGCGTCGGCCGTGCCGCGGATCAGGGCGACGGGCGTCCCACCGCCGTTCTCATACACCGCGAGGTCGGCCGTGACCGACTGCGGCGACTGCACGACCGTCACCGTGCCCGTGAGACGTACCGATTCACCGTTGTACTGGTAGGTGAAGTCGATCGTGATCGTGGCCTGATTTGCGTTCTGACTATCCAGCCGCTCGTCCATGTCGATGGTGAGCGCCGGGTTATCGAGAGCCCAGTGAACGACGGCGTGGGCACTTGGGCTGGTGGTCGTCAGGTTCGTCGCCGAGAACGTCGCCGTGAAGTCGACGCGCCGCGTGCCGTCGGTGACGAACCCGAGCGCGCTGGCATCGAAGGCGGAGGCCGGAGACCCCGTGACCGTCGCGGTCACGGTGTAGTCGACGTAGGTGGTGCCGTTCGGGGGCGTCCCGTCCTTGACGATCACTTCCAGCTGGTTCGTGTTCCCCGAGCTCTTGTCGATCAGGTCGAGGTAGCCCACGGGGGTCAAGGGGCTCTCCACGATGTGATCGGTGATCGGATCGATGGCGTAGAGGATGATTCGCACCCCGGTGCTGGGGGCGGCCACCGCCGGGCTGGGGTCTTCGGCGTACTGATGCGTCGTGGTGTTCCAGACGTAGGTCTTGCCCCATACGGTCGAGGGGATGACCTGAGCCAACAGCCCGCTGCGGATGGTGGACGCGGCTGTGCGGAACGCCTGCAGCCGCGTCGGTGCGTCGGCGTACGGCTGGCGCGGCGTCAGGGGTGCCCCGACCCGCGCGGCCGACAGCAACGCGCCGGCGGGAGTGGTGGTCGCGGCGGGCGACCCCGGCGCGCTATCCAACGCCGTGAACGACTGGTACGCCTGCGCAGCGAACACGCTGGAGACGGTCGTAAGATTCGTGGTGAGCTGCTGTGGACTGGAAAGCTGCGGGGCGTTCGCCTCTTTGCACGCGCTCGCGATCAGCGCGGCGGCGGCGAGGGCGCACCATGTGCCACGATGTGCCGACATACTGCGGCCTCCGGTGGTGACAGGGGAAGTCTGGGGTGCACAACGTACCCTGCCGCCGGTCGGCCACACTGTGATACCGCGCACGTCTGCCGCAGGCCGGTACTCACACGCTGCGTGTTAGGCGATCAACCCACCACCCAGCAAGCGGTTATGCACGTCGTACAACGCGCCCGACTGCCCGGGCGTGATCGCGCGGACGGACTGCGCCAGGTCGAGCCCCAGCGTGCCGCTCTCCACCTCCCGCACTCGAGCGGGCGCGGCCGCGGCGCGATAACGACACTGGACAAGGACGGCGTCCCCCGGTGCCAGCGGGCTGTCCACCAGCCAGTTGACGGCTTCGAGCGTGAGAGCGTGGCCGAACAGCTCGTCACCCGTGCCGATCACCACCTCGCGCGTCTCGGGCCTAATGGCCACGACGTACATCGGCTCGGCGAAGCCGCCGGGAAGCCCGCGGCGCTGCCCGACGGTGTAGCGGGCAAAGCCAGCGTGTTCTCCCACCACGTCTCCCCCCACTGTCACGAGCGGTCCCGGGGTGAGCGCCGGCGCATCGGGGGCGAGGTGACGCTCGAGCACGCTCACGTAGTCGTCGTCGGGCACGAAGCAGATCTCCACCGATTCAGCCTTGTCCGCGGTGGCGAGCCCCAGGCGGCGTGCGATGGCGCGCGTCTCGCGCTTGGTGAGCGATCCCACCGGCGTGAGCATGCGGCGCACCACACCGCGGTCGATGCCCCACAGGAAGTACGACTGATCCTTTTGGGGATCGCGCCCACGGAACAGCGCGCCGTCGCGCGCCACCGCGTAGTGACCCGTCGCGATGTAGGCGCAGTCGAGCGCGTCGGCGTGGTAGAGAAAATCGCGGAACTTGGTGAACGAGTTGCAGCGGACGCAGGGAATCGGGGTGCGGCCGCGCGCGTATTCGGCCACGAAGTCGGCGATGACGTCGCGGCCGAACCGGTCCTCGAGGTTCAGGACGTAGTGCGGAATCCCCAGCCTGTGGGCGACCAGCCGCGCATCGGTGATCGAATCGAGCGAGCAGCAGGGACGATCCGGGACGCTGTCACCATAGCAGAACAGCTTCATGGTGGCGCCGACCACGTCGTACCCCGCCTCGACGAGCAGCGCGGCGGCGACCGACGAATCCACCCCACCCGACATGGCGACGAGGACGCGCTCCGCCACCTAAACCCCCCACCCCAAACGCGGAACGCGGAAGTCGGAACGCGGAACAGCAGGATTAGGTCTGATTTCGGATGACTGCCGCGCCACTCGACGATCGAGCGGTCTGTTCCGCCTTCCACGTTCCGCGTTCCGCGTTGTTATCATCGGTGCAGCACCGCCGAGAGCGCCCGCACCTTCTCCACAATCTTCGGCAGCGCCCCGATAACCGCCTCCACGTCTTCCATCGTGTTGTCGCGCCCGAACGAGAACCGGAGCGCGGCCACGCCTAGCTCGGGCGGCACGCTCATCGCGCTCAGCACGTGCGACGGCTCGACTGTCCCCGTGCTGCAGGCAGAGCCCGAGGAACAGGCGATGCCCGCGAGATCGAGGTGCATCAGGAGCGCCTCGCTATCGGTGCCGGGGATCGACACGTTGGACACGTGGGGCGCGCGCTTTTCCTGGGCGGCATGGACCGTGGCGTCGGGGACGATGGCGAGCAGCTGTCGCTCGAGCGCGTCGCGCAGCGCGGCCACGCGGCTCGCGAACTCCGCCTGCTCGCGCGCCGCGAGCTCAGCCGCCTTCCCGAGGCCGATGATGCCGGGGACGTTCTCCGTGCCCGGTCGGATGCCGTACTGCTGGCCGCCGCCGTGGATGATCGCCTCGAGCGCGTGGCGGTCGCGCACGATCAGCGCGCCGATGCCCTTGGGGGCGCCGATCTTGTGGCCCGAGAGCGTGAGGAAGGTGCAGGGAACGTCTCGCAGCGAGATAGGGACCTTCCCGAATGCCTGCACCGCGTCGACGTGGAACGGGACGCCCGCTTCGCGACATCGCGCCGCCAACGGGGTGACCGGCTGCACGGTGCCGACCTCGTTGTTCACCCACATCACGCTCACCACCGCCACTCCGCGTGCCAGCGCGCCGTTCAACGCCTGCTCCGTGACCACGCCGCTCGCCTCCACAGGCAGGATGATCTCCTCGCCGCCCAGCTGGGTGACGGCGTGGGCCGCGGCGAGCACCGCCTTGTGCTCGATCGCCGAGACAGCGACGCGGAATGGACCGCCGCGTGCTCGGGCCGCGAGCGCGCTGCCGATCACCGCCAGGTTGTCGGCTTCGGTGCCGCCGGAGGTGAAGATCACCTGACCTGGCTCCACGCCGCCGCCCAGCGCGTCGGCGATCGACCGCTTCGCCTCCTCCACTCCCGCCCGCGCCGCGCGGCCGAAACGGTGCGCGGACGATGGGTTGCCGAACGCGTCGCGCCCCAGATAGGGCAACATCGCGTCCAGCACCTCCGGGCGGACCGGGGTGGTCGCGGCATTGTCGAGGTAGACGAGACGCTTCGCCATGCGGGGAATCTAGAGACTACAGGGATTGCACGCCAAGCTCCAGCACGTCCTGGACCTCGAGCGTCTCGTGAGTGAAGAACGGCTCTCCGTAGGCGCGGCGAATGAGCGAGCCATAGTGTGCCGACTGGACGCGGATCAACTCGGAGAGATCCTGTCCCGTGGGATGGATCTCGCCAGCAGCCTTGGCGCCGTGGAATTGTGAGGCATAGCAACGGATCGCCTTCATCTTGGTCTCAAACGTGTCGGAGATGTCCACCACGAACGACGGCTTCACGGGGTCTTCACGGTAAGCGAGGGCGTACAACACTTTGAACGGACGATATGCCTCCCCCGTCCCGCCGTACTTCGCGAGCCCCGCGAGGTAGCAGGCGTCGCGGCCGAGCTCCGACGCGATGCGATGGTCGGGGTGGCGACCCACGGGGTAGGGGAGGATCACGACGCGGGGCCGGGTGGCTCTGATCATCTCGACGAGGCGGAGGCGCGACGGCTCGTCGTTGTGGAGGTGGGCGTCGGGGAGACCGGCATTGAGCCGCAGCTGCACGCCCAATGCCTGCGCGGCCTGGTCGGCCTCGGCGGCACGGGTGGCCGCGTCCCCTCTGGTGCCGCTCTCGCCCTGGGTCAGGTCGAGGATTCCCACGCGGTGGCCGGCGCGCACGGCCTTGGCGAGCGTGCCACCGCAGGTCAGCTCGACGTCATCTCTGTGCGCTGCGATGGCCAACAGGTCCACGTGCTGAGTCACGTGCTCTCCACTTCCGCGTTTCACTCGTACCTCAACGCCTCCACCGGATCCAGCCTCGCCGCTCTCGCCGCGGGTGCGATTCCGAACACGAGGCCGATCGTGATCGACACGACGGTCGCGATCACGGCGCTCCACACCGGTACCGTCGTGTTGAAGTCCAGCAGCCGCTTCAGGACCTCCCCTGTCCCAGTGCCTAGGATGATGCCGAGGATGCCGCCCATCAGGGTCAGGGTGGCGGCCTCGACCAGGAACTGCCACATCACCTCGCGCCGCGTGGCCCCCATCGCTTTGCGCAGGCCGATCTCCCGCGTCCGGCTCGTCACCGACACCATCATGATCGCCATTACCCCGATACCGCCCACGAGCAGGGCGATGCTCGAGAGCACGAGCATCACGAAGAAGAACGCGAACGTCAGGCTGTCGAAGATGCCGAGCACCTGGTCGGACGTGAGCATGTCGAAGCTGTTGGGGGCGCCGACCCGGAGCCCCCGCATGCGCCGCAGCTGTAGGGTGGCGGCATCCATGGCGTGCGCCACGGTCACCCCGGGCCGCGGCTTCACCAGAATAATGAGCCCGTTCACCTGGTCGATCTTGAAGCGCGCACGCGCCGCCTCGAACGGCACGACGGCCGCGATTTCGGGCGCGCCCGGCACTTCGAAGATGTTGGTGGGTCGCTGCCACACGCCCAGCACCCGAAACGGGCGGCCGCCGATGCGCACGACCTCGCCGATCGCGTCGCGGGCGCCGAACAGCCGGTCCACGGTGCGCTGCTCGATCACCGCCACAGGCGCCCCGCTCCGCAGCTCAGCGGCGGTGAACACCCTGCCGCGGACCAGCGCCCCGCCGAGGATTTCCATGTAGCGGTCGTCGGCGCCGAACACGCCGAGCAGCTGAGTGCGGGTGCCGCCGTACTCGAAGCGGTAGAACACCTGCGTCCAGATCGCGGCGTAGTGGATCTCGGGCAGGCGAGCGATGGCCTCGGCCTCCTCGGGGGCGAGGGCCGGCCGGATGCGGACCTCGCGCGGCAGCGCGTCGGGGTTGAGCGGCGTGGAGGAGAAAAAGCGCAGGATCCGGAACGTGGTGGGACCCACGACCTCGAGCGTGTTGACGATCTGCTCGCGGAAGCCCGTCACGATCGAGGCCATCGCCATCACGGTCGCGATCCCGATGACCACGCCGAGGATCGTGAGTCCGGAGCGCAGCTTGTTGGCCCGCAGCTGGTCCAGCGCGATCACCCAGCCTTCGCGAATCGAATGGAGGGCCATGCTACTCGGAGCGCAGCGCTTCGATCGGGTCGAGGCGCGCGGCGCGATGCGCGGGGTACACGCCGAACACGATGCCAACCGTGACGCCGAGACCGAGCGCGACCGCCACCGACCAGGCGGTCACCCGCGCGGGCAGGGGCGAGGCGACCTCGACCAGGGCCGCGAGCACGCCACCGGCGATCAATCCGGCTACGCCGCCGAGCAGCGACAGCATCGCCGACTCGGCGAGAAACTGTCGCCGAATGTCGCGTCGCGACGCGCCCAGCGACTTGCGAATCCCGATCTCGCGGGTGCGTTCCGTGACGCTCATCAGCATGATGTTCATGATCACGATGCCGCCCACCACGATCCCGATCCCCACGACCGCGGGCACCACCGTGAAGATGACGCGCGTCAGCTTGCCCCAGAACGCGATCAACCCCTCCCCCGTGTCGACCGTGAAGTCGTCTTCCTGCCCGGGGCGCAGCCGGTGCGCGATCCGCATCGCCTCTTCCGCGCGGAGCATGCCGTCGGCGACGCTCGCCGCCGTGGGCATCTTGACCGAGATCACCGTGGTCTGGCGGCGCCCGTACAGCGACTCGAAGGTGGTGAGCGGCAGCATGACGAACCCGTCCCACGATTGCCCCAGCACCGTCCCCTTCTTGGCGATGACGCCTTTCACCATGACCTGCGCGCCACGCACCCGGATGGCGGCGCCCACGGCGTGGTCCGGGGTGCCGAACAGCTTCTCGGCCACGTCGAAGCCGAGCACCGCTACGAGCCGGCGCTGGCGCTCGTCCACGTCGGTGAACGGCCCCCCGGCCGCGAAGGCATAGTCCTGCACTACGACGAAGGGAGGCGTCACGCCAAAGACCAGGACGTCGCCCACGGTGCGGTTGCGCCACTGCACGTCCGCCATCGGTGTGGGCCAGCCGGACTGGAGGGAGATCGCCTGCGCGTCCCGCAGGCCGCGTTCCACATACGCGACGTCTTCGGGCGAGATGATCGGCCGGCGCTGGATCTTCTTCCATTCCTCTTCGTCGACGAACCCGAACTGGATCGGGTCGCGGCGCACCTGGAAGGCGTTGATCCCCACGATCGCCCCCGCGAGCCGCTCCCGCACGTAGGCGTTCATGCCTTGGATCACGGCCACGACGGCCACGAGGAATCCGACCGAGACGATGATGCCGAGCAGGGTGAAGAAGGAGCGGAGCTTGTGGCTCCAGGCGGTCAGGAGGGCTTGGAGGATCGCTTCGGATAACTGCATGGGACTACAACTTAACGAAACGCGGAGTGCGGAAGTGGGAACGCGGAACGGCGCGGGTCAGTTCCGCATTCCTCGTTCCGACTTCAGCGTTTCACTCGTATCGCAACGCCTCGACCGGATCCAGCCTCGCCGCCTTGTTCGCTGGGTATAAGCCGAACACGACCCCGGTGAGCGCCGCGGCCACGAGGGCCGCGATCACCGAGGCGAGCGGGACGTGCGCCGGGATCGGGGTGAGCTGAGCGATCGCGAACGCGACTGCGCCGCCCACCAGCATGCCCACGGCGCCGCCGACCAGCGTCAACGTCGCCGCCTCGACCAGGAACTGCCACAAGATCTCGCGCCGCGTCGCCCCGAGCGCCTTGCGGACGCCGATCTCGCGGGTGCGCTCGGTCACCGAGATCATCATGATCGCGACGACCCCGACGCCTCCGACCATCAGCCCGATGGACGAGAGCACGAGCATGACGAGGAAAAACATCCCGGTGACCTGGTTCCAGGAGTCGAGCAGCTTGTCCTGGGTCACGATGGAGAAGTTGTTCTCCTGCCCCGGCTTGAGCCCGCGCAGCGACCGGAGCGTGGCGATCACCTCATCCATCGATTGCTGCTGGGTGTAGCCGGGCGCCGGCGCTACCGCAAGCCGCATCCATCCCTTCACGTAGGGAACGTGCTTCGCGAACGCGCCGTGCGGGATCCCAATGAAGGGCGGCGTCGCGCCGCTGAACAGGCTGGGTGGCGGCGTGTAGACGCCGATGACGGTGAACGGCGCGCCCGCGACGTGTACCGCCTGGCCGATGGGGTCTCGCCCGCGGAACAGCTGGTCCTCGAGCTTGCGATTGATCACGGCCACCGCGTCGTTGGCCATGTCCTCGAGCCGCGTGAAGGTGCGCCCCGGATGGACGTCGCCCCCGTTCACCTCCACCCACTGCGCGGACAGCCCCGCGACCTCGACCGACTCGAGCCGCCGGTCGCCGTACTCGACGGTCGCGGAGCTTTCGTCACGTCGGGTGACGTAGAGCACCGAGGGCAGGACGGCGATGCGGTCCGCCTCGATCTCCGTGATCACTGGGTTGCGGCGCCACGGGCTCGATTCGTCGGAGCCGTCCGACACGTTGATACCCGGCTGGAAGAAGCGCCACACCAGGAAGGTGCGAGGGGCGATGGACTCGAAGATGTTGGACACGCTGCGGTTGATCCCGCTGATCATGGCGGCGATCACCATCACGACCATCACGCCGATCGCGACGCCGAGGATCGTCAACGCCGCTCGTCCCTTGTTGCCGCGCAGCGAGTCGAGCGCGATGCCGACGCCTTCGAATACGGGCGTCATGTTTCGTGCCGCAGCGCGGCGATGGGGTCGAGGCGCGCGGCGCGGCTCGCGGGGTACACGCCGGCCACGACCCCGACGCCCGCGCCGAGCATCACGCCGACCAGGATGGACCAGGGTGCGACGGCGGCGGGGAGGGGAGTCAGCGAGGCGACCGCACCGGCCAGGCCGATGCCCAGCGCCACGCCGCCCGCCGCGCCCACCGTGGCGAGCGTCGCGGCTTCGACCAGGAACTGCCGCAGGATGTCGCGGCGCCGGGCGCCCAGCGACTTGCGGATGCCGATCTCGCGGGTCCGCTCCGCCACGGCCATGAGCATGATGTTCATGATCACGATCCCGCCGACGACGAGCGAGATGGCGACGAGGCCCGGGAGCGCCACGAACAGCACGCGGCTGATCTTGCCCCAGAAATCGAGCACTTCATCAGCCGTCTCCAGCGCGAAGTTGTCCGGCTCCCGCGGCCGCAGGTGGCGCCGGCTGCGCATCACCGCCTCGGCCTGAGCCATCGCCTCGCGCATCTCTGGCTGCGAATGGGCCTTCATGGCCACCGCGTCGACCACCCGCGGCTGGTTGACGTAGCGTTTGAGCGGCGCGCTCGCCGGCGCCACCGCGAACTTGTCGAGCGACAACCCGAACAGATTGCCCTGCTTTTCGACCACCCCGATCACCCGATATTGGAGGTCGAAGACCTTCACCTCCCGCCCGATCGGATCCTGGCCTTCGAACAACTTTTCGGCCAGCTCGTGGCCGATGACCAGCACCGGCACGCCGGCCCGCACTTCCTGGGCGGTAAACGCGCGGCCCCGCTCCAACCCGAGCGAGCGGATGTCGAAGTACGCCTCGGTGGCCGCCGTGACTTCCACGTCTTTGACCTGCCGCCGTCCCGTCGCGAGCGGGGTGCGCGTGCTCGACTCCCAGGCCGCGAGCACGGGCACCGTCACGCCGCGCATCACCGCCTCCGCATCCTCGTACGTGACGTGCGGGCGTCGGCGCCACACCCGCCAGGTCGAGTCCGTGACGTTGCCGAGCTGCACGTCGGGAAACTGCCGCAACCGAAAGGTGTTCACGCCCAAGATCGTGCCCGCGAACTTCTCGGTCATGTAACGGTTCATCCCCTGCACGACCGATACGACGGCGATCAGGAACATCACGCCGATGAACACCCCAATGATCGAGAAGGCGCTCTTCAACTTCTGAGCTCGGATCGTTTGAAGGGCGAGCCGGACGGCTTCGAAAAAAGCCATGACCCTAGAGGATGGTGGAGGTCGGACGAGGACGGTGGAGGTCCGTGAAGGTCAACCTCCACCATCCTCCAGAACCTCCACCGTCCTCCACCGTCCTATTCATATCTCAACGCTTCCACCGGATCGAGCCGCGCCGCCTTACTCGCCGGGTAGATGCCGAACAGCAGTCCTGTGAACGCGGCCAGGAACAGGGCGAGAATGATGGATCCGACAGGGACGTACGACGGCACCGACGTGGCGTGGGCGAGCACGAAGGACACGAGCCAGCCGACCGCCATCCCGATCACGCCGCCCACGAGGGTCAACGTCGCGGCCTCGACGAGGAACTGCCACAGGATCTCCCGCCGCGTGGCCCCCAGCGCCTTGCGCACGCCGATCTCCCGCGTGCGCTCCGTGACCGAGATCATCATGATCGCGACGACCCCGATGCCGCCGACCAGCAGGCCCACGAGCGACAGCACGATCATCAGCACCCGGGCGACGAGCGTGAAGCTGTCCACCGCCTGCGTGTACACCTGTTGGGTGACGGCGTCGAAGTTGTTGCGCTGGCCCGGACGCAAGCCCCGCGTCGTGCGCAGCGCCATCGTTACGTCGTCGATGGCGCGCTCGGTGCTCACGGAGTCCGCGGGTACCACGAACATGTCCATCCACCCATGGAAGTACGGGAGTTCCTTGACGAAGGTCCCGTGCGGGATCATGGCTTCGGGCCGATCCTCACCGAATAGGCGTGGCGGAGGGTCGTACACCCCGATCACGTCGTACGGCACGTCGCCGATCTTGATGCGCCGCCCGACGGACTCCCGCTGGCCAAACAGGTTCTCCGCGAGCTTCGTGTTCACCACCGCCACGTGAGCGTTGGCGGCGTCCTCGAGGTGGCTGAACGAGCGGCCGGGTTGCACATGGCCGCCCTCGATCATCGGCCAGTTGGCGTCGCGGCCGCGAATGTTGATGGCCGACAGGAGGTGGCCCTCGAATTGGATGTCGGCGAGCGTGTTCTCGTCCACCACAACGAAGGCCACGCTCGGCAGCTGTTCCAGCCGGCGTGCTTCCTCGACGGTCATCGGAGGCCGGCGCCGCCAGGGATCGGGATCCTCGGGATCCACGTCGTTCTGTCCCCCCCAGTACCGGCCGACCCAGAACGTCTTGGGCCCGAGCGAGGCCAGCATGTCCGAGATGCCCTTGTCGAATCCGCTGATCAGCGCGCCGATCACCATGACGACCGTGACCCCGATCGCGACGCCGAGGATCGTGAGGGCCGCGCGCATCTTGTGCGCGCGCAGGGACGCGAGCGCGATGCCGACGCCTTCGAACAGAGCGGTCACCGGGCTACTCCTGACGCAGCGCCGCGATGGGGTCGAGGCGCGCGGCCCGGCTGGCCGGGTACACGCCGGCGAGCACGCCCACGCCAGTCCCCATGACGACGCCCAGCAAGACCGACACTGGCGACACGCTGGCGGGCAGCGGGCTCACGGCGTTGATCAGGAACGTGAGGCCGATGCCGGCGACGATGCCGAACGCGGCGCCGACGCTGGCGATCGCGGAAGATTCGGCCAGGAACTGCCGCAGCACGTCCCGGCGCCTGGCGCCGAGCGATTTCCGGAGCCCGATCTCACGGGTGCGCTCCGCCACCGACATCAGCATGATGTTCATGATCACGATGCCGCCGATGACGAGCGACACGATCACCACGCCGGGAAGCACCACGATCAGGATGCGGCTGATGCCGGCCCAGAAGCGCTGCACCCCCTCGGAGGTGTCGAGCGAGAAATTGTCGTCCTGGTTGGGGCGCAGGTGGCGCCGGCTGCGCATCACCCCCTCCGCCTGGTCCATCGCCTCGCGCATTTCCTCGTCGGAGCCGGCCTTGACCAGCAGGGCGTCTACCACCCCCGGCGGATTGACGAGGCCCTGCGCTGGCGAGAGGGCGGGCACGACCACGAAGCGGTCCAGCGGAAAGCCGAGCACACTGCCCTGCTTCTCCACGACGCCGATCACGCGGTACGCGATCCCGCCGATGCGCACGCTGTGCACGAGCGGGTTGCGGTCCGCGAACAGCCGCTTCGCCACGGCGTCGCCGAGCACCACCACCGGCACGCCGGAGCGGTTCTCCTGCGCGGTGAACGCCCGCCCCACGGCGAGCCGCAGGTTCTTGATGTCGAAGTAGCGCTCGCTGGCGGCCGTGAGCTGGATGTCGCGGGCTTCCTTGCCGCCGTAGAACACCGACACGTTGTCGTCGGACTGCCAGGCGGTGATGACGGGCGCGGTGATCGCGGCCGTGACCGCCTCGGCGTCGCTGAACCGGATGCGGGGTCGCCGCCGCCACGCCCGCCACACCGAGTCGGGCACGTTGGGCGTGAACATGGGGCGGCGGCGTAGCTGAAACGTGTTCACGCCGTACAGCGTCTGCGCGAACTTGACGGTCATGTAGCGGTTCACCCCGTTCACGATCGACCACGCGCCGATCAACGAGGCGACGCCGATGAACACGCCGAGCAGCGAGAAACCACTCTTCAGTTTTTGTGCGCGGATGGTCTGCAGGGCGAGTCGAACCGCCTCGAAGACCGGCATCTAGGCGGCTTGCCGCTGATCGGTGGCGATCACGCCGTCGCGGAGCGTGACGACGCGCGCCGCGTGCGCCGCGATGTCGTGCTCGTGAGTCACCATCACGATGGTCTGTCCCTGGCCGTGCAGGCCCCGGAACACGCCCATGATCTCGGCGCTGGTGGCGGAGTCGAGATTCCCCGTGGGCTCGTCGGCGAGCAGAATCGACGGCTGGTTCACGAGGGCGCGAGCGATGGCGACACGCTGGCGCTGCCCGCCCGACAGCTCGTTGGGACGGTGCTCCATGCGATCGCCGAGGCCGACGCGCTCGAGGGCGCGCGTCGCCTGCACCCGCCGCTCGCGGGCGGGCAGCCCCGCGTAGATCAGCGGGAGCTCGACGTTGTGTAGGGCCGTCGCGCGCGGCAGGAGATTGAATGTCTGGAAGACGAAGCCGATTTCCTTGTTGCGGATGCGGGCCAGCTGGTCGTCATCCAGATTCGACACCTGCTGGCCGTTGAGCCAGTACTCGCCGGCGGTCGGGGTGTCGAGACAACCGATCAGATTCATCAGCGTCGACTTTCCCGAGCCCGACGGGCCCATCACCGCCACGTATTCGTTCTGCTTGATCTGCAGGCTCACGCCCCGCAACGCCCGAACGGTCTCCCCCCCCATGTCGTAGTCGCGCGTCAGCTTGTGCGTCAGGATGACGATGTTGGGCAGCGGGGTGTCGCCCGTCCGGAACGGCTGCAGCTCGCTCATGCGGGCGTCTTCTTCTTCGTGGAGTCGGCCGACTGCTTCATGGGCCGCACCCGGGTGCCCTCCTTGAGGTCGCGGATCGCCTGGTACGGTCCGGCCACGATGGTCTCACCGGCCTTCAAGCCATCGGACACCTCGAAGTACTCGTCGCCCGCGATGCCCACCTTCACCGGCCGGAACGTCGCCACGCCCTCCTTCACCACGAACACACCCTCGGTTTCCTTTTTGCGGCGGGCGGCGGTGGTGTCCACCGGTCGCAGCTCGGTCGAGACCGGCTTGTTCTCCCGCACCGTGAGGGCGATGATCGGGATCGACAACACGTCCTTGCGGGTGGCGGTCACGATGCGCGCCGTGGCCGAGAGATCGGGCCGGATGTCCGCGGGCGGCTTGTCGAGCGTGATTTCGACCTCGTAATCCACCGCGCGATCGTTCTGGCCGGTCGCCGTGGAGGCGGCGTCGCGCACGCTCGAATTCGACACTTTCGTCACCCGGCCGATGAACGAGGTGTCGGGGAAGGCGTCGATCGACACGTCCACCGAGTCGCCGAGGTGGACGCGCACCACGTCGGTCTCATCCACCTTCACCTTCGCCTGGATCACCGAGAGGTCGGAGACGGTGAGCAGCAGCCCGATGTCCTTGGAGAAGGTGCTCGGCACCGCCACCTCGCCTTCCTCCACGGCGAGCCGCGTCACGCGACCGCTCATCGGCGCGACGAGCGTCGTCTTGCGGAGGTTGTCGCGCGCCGACTGGACCGCCGCGCGGGCCTGCTCCACCTGATGCTCGGCGGCGGTGAGGTTCGCCTGGGCGATGTCGAACGCCGTCTGCGCCTGCTCGAGCTGTTCCTGGGAGACCAGGTTCGGGCTGGTCGTGTGCAGCTCCTTGGTGCGTCGCAGGGCGCGCTCCGACTGGTCCTGATTGGCCCTGGCTTGTACGGCCGCCGCCTGCGCCGACGCCATCGTCGCCTGCGCCTGCTGCAAGTTCGCCTGGTAGATGGTCGGGTCGATCTGCAACAGAAACTGGCTCTCCTTCACGAAATCGCCCTCGCGCACGGCGATCTTCGTGATGCGGCCCGTGATGTCGGCCGAGACGTCCACCTTCTTCTTGGGCTGGATCTTACCGCTGGCCGTGACGGCGGCGACGAGGTCGCGCGTGGTCACCTTTTCGAACCGCACTTCCTGCCCCCGCTCGCGCCGCGCGCCGGCGCTGACCACGACCAGCCCGACGATCAGCACCGCCGCGCCCGCGCCTACCAGCATCTTGCCCCGTTTGGACATGACCGTCGGATCCTCTCGTTACCGCAGCGGCCGGCCGACCGCCGCTTCCAACGCGGCCAGCGCCTTGTGATAGTCGTACACGGCGTTGATGTAATCCGTCTCGGCGCGGAGTGCCGCCACCTGGGCATCCAGGAGCTCGAAGAACGTTCCGGAGCCCACCCGGTAGCGCTCGGTAGCGAGCTGCAGCTGCTCCCGCGCCGCCGTGCGATTCGTGTCCTGAATCGCGATGGTCTGAAACGCCGTCTCGAGCGTTAAATATGCCTGGCTCACGTCGGTCCGCACCTGCAGCCCCCGCGCCCGGACCGATTCCTGGAGGTCCTGTTGCGTCGCTTTGGCCTGCGACACCTGGAGGGGCTGCTGGAAGTTGCCCCACAGCGGGATCGAGAGCGTGAGCCGCGCCTGGAACGGCTGCGGCGTGAAGTGGAACGGGTAACGAGCGGTCTGGTCGCGCACCGCCTGCTCCTGGGCGGTCGTGTTCATGAGCAGGGCGCAATTGAGCGGCGTGCCGCCGGCGTTGAGCCACTGGCTGTTCTCGTAGGCGCAGGCGAGGGAGTCGTTCTGCGCGCTCTGGCGGATCGCGGCGATCGTCGGATTCACGTCGGAGAGTTTCTGCGTAAACCCGGACCAGTTGGCCGCAAGCGACAGCGACGGCCCATAGCTCGAGGACGCGGCCTTCACGCCCCACCCGGCCGCACGCTCGCGCTCGCGCAGCGCCCTGAGCGCCGGGTTCTGCTGCTCGGCCATCGTCAACAGGTCGTCCAGCTTCCAGCGGGGGGTCTGCACGCTGAAGGAGTCCGTCAGCTGTACCGTCGCCAGGTCCACCGGCGCGGGCACGCCGATCTCCTGGAACAGCCGCAGCTTCTCGACCTGGAACGCGGTCTGCGCCCGCAGCAGCGCCACTTCCGCCGCGCCCCGCGCCACTTGTGCCTGCCGTACGTCGATCAGCGACGCGCGACCCACGTCGTACCGCGCCTGGGCGAGCTTGAGGAACTCCTGGTCGTGTTCCAGCTGCTGCCGCGCCACCTCGCTGTTGTCGCGCGCCTGGAGCACGGTCAGGTACTGCTGCGTCACCGCGGTCACCAGGTTCGTCTCGGCGCCGCTCAAGTCCGCGTCGGCCGCGTTGAGCTGCGCCTTCTTGAGCCCCGGCTGGCTCAGGGTCTGGCCGTTCAACGTCCAGTCGAGGAAGAAGCCGTAGCTCGAGGACCAGGTCGAGACGCTCTGCGAGAAGCTCGAGGTCAGGAAGTTCTGCTGGCCCGGCCCCGCGTATCCCACACCGCCGGATGCGGTCAGGGTGGGGAGCCAGAGGCTCGACCAGGCGTTGCGAACCCCCCATGCCGCCGGCGAGCGGTCATGGATCGCCTGGCGGTACGCCGGGTTGTGCTGCCGGGCGAGCGCGATCGCGTCGGCGAGGGAGAGGGTGGCGGCAACGGGTTGTTGACTGACGGCGAGCGCAGGGCAGAAGACGAGCCCGACGGACAGGACCAAGGGCTTCATGAGCGTCTTCATACGTGAAGCGGCCGCCACAGGTTTCGAGACGCGACGAATCTAACCCCCGGAAGTCATGGCCCGCTGGTCCGCTCCGCCACGAGGTGCCGTGATGGAATCTCCACCTTCGCGAGCCGGCCGTCGGCTTCGAGCCAGACGTGCACCAGGCGGTTCGCGCCGCCGGTGATGGTGATGTGGCGCAGTGCGCCCTCGTTGCCGAGCTCCTGTGCCATCAGGAGCTCGCGGCGGCCGCCGCGCGGGAAGATGGCGGTCACGGCTGTCGCGCGCGACCGGCCCTGCCACGCGGCCGCGAGGTACAGCGCGAACACCGAGTCGTCGAGCACGACGGTGGGAGGGGGAGCAGGGAATTCGCGGGCCCGCTCGGTTCGGCGGCCGAGCATGCGCACGGTGAACCGCCGGTGCGCGAACTGCCCCAGGATGCGCAGCGGCTCGCGCGGGTCCGCCACGGTGTATTCCAGGCTCGCGGGATTCGAATCGGGGCCGAGCTCCACGATGGGATCGAGCACGACCACGGGGCGGGCGCGGTCGTAGCGCACGGTGGTCGCGAGGGTCCAGCGGGTGAGGCCGACGCCGGTGCGCACTGCGCCGAGCCGGAACGCCTCGCGCGCGACGACGACCGTGTCCTCGCGCACGACGAGCGAGCCTTCGTCGATAGGCGCCTGCAGGGCGAGCAGTGCGAGGAGAACGGGACTCATGCCACCGGGGCCCCGAGCACTCGCGTCGCGAGGCGCTCGCGAATCATTTTATACAACCGCTCGCCCTTCTCCGGCGTGGCGATGGAAGGTCGTCCCAACGAGCCGGGGGAGTGCTTGGGAAGAGAGCCTCGCCCCGTGCGCAGATACCGTGTCCGTTGCCGTTCCGGGAGCACGAAGTCCTTCGCGCGCTCCATGCGGACGAGCTCCGGAGCGAGGAACAACAGCAATGAGGTGTCGAGCTCGCTCCCGTGCATCGGTCCGTCGGCGTCCTCGAGGTGGCCCACGAAATCCAGGGCGAAGACGTCCACGGTGAAGACGCGGGCGCGTTGGGTGCGCAGGGTGGACAACGCCTCCTGGTGCGGATCGTGGCCGTGGGCGGTCAGAATGATGAAGCTCTCGACGCCGGCTGCTTCCCACGACCCGAGCAGATCGTTCATCCAGCGGTGTAACGTCTTGCGGCGCACGGCGGCGTTGCCCGGGAAGGGTCGATCCGTGGCGGTGTTGACGCCGTACTCGATGGTGGGTGCGCGGAGGATCTCGAAGGTGGCGGAGAGGTCGTCGGCTAGGCGCTCGACAATGATCGTGTCGCACCCGAGCGGAAGGTGGGGCCCGTGCTGCTCGCAGGTGCCGACAGGGACGAGGAGGCGGGCATCGCGCTCGAGAATGAAACGGACCTCGTCGGGAACCAGGGTCTTGAGATGCAGCGGGCCGCTCACGTAACGCTCGCGGCCTGTGTGGTCGTCGTCGCGGGCGCGGAGTGGCTGCACGACAACGCGGCCGTCTGGGCGTGGCTCGCCGGCGGCGGCGCCGCGGTCACGGCGGTGGTCGCCGGGCTGCAACCCCGGCGCGCGCTGGCGCCGTCGCTGACCGGGCTAGCCTGCCTGGTCCTCGGGGCGGCGCTCGTGACAGGGGTGCTCGACGTGCGACGCATCGAGTGCTGCTGGCGCGAGGTGCGCGCGGGTCGGCTCCCCACGGATTCCTCCGAGCTGAAGGGGGCACTGTCGGCGGCCGTCGCCGTGGCGCGCCGATTGGCCGAGCGGGGCGTGACCGCGGCGTTGCTGCCCCGCGAGGCTGCCTTCGAGCGGCTCAGGGAGGCAGTGCACGCGGGGCCATGGACGCCGCTCGAGCGCGGCGTGGCGATCCTGGACTCCACCGGCGAGCCGTTCGCTTGGGCGGGCCGCCACCGGTTCGTCCCCGCGCGGGACACGGCAGAGCTGCGCGCCGTCATCACTCCATTCTACGTGTCGCTCGAGGCCCGGCGCCAGACGCTGTCGGGCGGCAGCGCGATCGGCACCGTGCTGCTCGACGCCGTCCCGGCGGTACCGGATCGCGGCGGCGCGGTGAGCGCGCGTTTCGCGGACGCCCACGGCGTCGCCCTGCGGTTTTACACCCCCGGCCTGGCCCCCTACGACGCGGACGTGTTCGACTATTGCCCGATCGACTGCGAGCACGGCGACACGTTGTTCAGCGTTCAGCCCGTGCCGTCCACACAGAGCGACGCGAAGCTCTTAGCGCTGCACCTGACGGCGCGGCGGGCGGCGGCGGCGCTCGTGATCACCCTGCTCCTCGTATTCGTCGCCGCACCGGCGGGCCGGTGGCGTTGGCTCGTGCTCTTCGTTGCCGCGTGGTGCTTGGCGCGCGCGCCGCTCGGCTCCTCCCCCGGTGTGGCCGAGTTGTTCTCGCCCGCCGTGTTCTACCGTCCCTTGCTCGGCATCTTCAGCACATCGACCGCGGCGCTCACCGTGCTCGGTGTCGTGGCGCTGTGCGCCGCCAGCGCGTTGTGGCGGCGCGGGCTGGAGCGGCGTTGGTCGCACATCGCCGGGGCGGGGCTGCTGGTGCTCGCGGCGCCCTATCTCGTGCGCTACCTCGGGCGCGGCATCGCACCCCCGTCGGCGGGCGTGGGCTTCGTCCTGTGGATGGCGTGGGAGGCCGCAGTCGCGATGTCGGCGATGGCCCTGGTGCTCGCGGCCACCGCGCTGGTGCGTGGCGCCGGCGAGCCGCAACGCGTCTCGTGGACGCTCCCGGCCGCGTGCGTCTGGGCGGCGCTCGCCGCGCTGGCGGGGCTGTGGCTCTGGAGTCCGTACGGGGCCTGGCCCGAATGGTACACCTTCCTGTGGCTGCCCGCGCTGGTCGGCGTGCTGGTCCCGGCGCCGCACCGGTGGGCGCTGCTCGGCATCGCGACGGTGGCGGGAACCGCCGCGGCACTCGTCACCTGGGGCGCGGCGCTGGAAGGGCGTCTGGGGCTCGCCGAGCGGGACGCGCAGGGTCTGGGCCGCGCGACCGATCCGCGCGCGGTGTCGCTGCTCCAGCAGCTCGGGACCGCCCCACCCGCGCCCCCCCCTCGCACCGCCGGCGAGCTGTACGCCTGGTGGCGCGCGTCGCCGCTCGCGACGGACGACTACCCGGCGAGCCTCGCCATCTGGACGCGGGGGGGCGACCAGGAGGCGGAAATCCGGCTGGCGAGCGTGGACCTGCCACCCCCGCTCGTCGCGGCGTACGTGCGGTCCCCGGAGACGGGGCGGGGCCCGCGGATCGAGCGCGTGGAGCGGATCCCCGGCGTGCACTACGTCCTCGTGCTCCCGCTGTCGGGCGGCGACGTCCTCACCGTAGGCGTGGGACCGCGAACTCGGCTGATTCCCGTCGCGCGCGTCGCCCGCTTCCTGCGCGGAGCCGCCCCGGTCGAGCCGCCATACCGGATCACGCTGTCGCCGCCCGCCGCGCCTCGAGTGACGCCCAGTGCCAGCGTGGTCTGGACCCGGCGTGACTGGTCCACGCGCGGCGAGCAGCGGATCGAGCTGCGGGACGGCGTGCACCACGTTCATCTGACGGTCGATCTGCGGGGCCCGTGGACGCTCGTCGTGCGCGGCGTGCTCGTGGTAGCGATCGATGTGGTGCTCCTCGCCGCCGGCTGGGTCTTGAGTCTCGCCGTCGGGGGACGCTGGCGCCCGCGCCTGCCTCCGGTGCGCACCGTGCTGCGCACCAGCTATCGGGCACGCCTGGCCGCCGCGCTGGCGGGCTTTTTCGTGATGCCGCTCTTGGCGCTGGCGCTGTGGAGCTTCCAGCGGCTCCGCGACGACGCGCGCCAGGACGGTGACCTCCTCATCGCGCAGACGCTGCGCGATGCCGCGGCCACGGCCGGCGCCCTCGAGGCCGCGCGCCCTTCCTTTTTCGGCCAGTCAGTCGAAGAGCTCGGCAGCCGGCTCGACGCCGATCTCTGGCTGTATCGCGACGGCGTATTGGCCGGCCTCAGCGCGCCCGTGCTGGGCGAGCTCGGCCTGGTCGATCCGTTCCTGGCGCCGGATGCCTTCGTGCGGCTGGCCCTGCGGGACGAGCTCGACCTCACGGACGACGACCGCACGGCCGGTCGCTCCATCCGCATCGGGTACCTGGTCGTGCTCGCGGAGTCGCCCCAGCGCCAAGACGTCCTGGCCGCTCCGCAGCTGCTGGACGATGAGCGTGTGCGCCAGCAGCAGGAAGACCTCGCGCTGGCGCTCGTGCTCGCCACGCTCGTGGGCCTCATCGCGGCTGTGTTGCTCGCAGGTCTCGCGGCCGGGGGCCTGGCGCGTCCGGTCGCGGCGCTGCGCGAGGCGGCCCGGGCGGTCGGGCGCGGAGCGTCGCTGCCCCCGTTTCCTCCCGGGGCGCCGCGCGAGTTCGAGCCAGTGTTCTCGGCGTTCGAGCGCATGGCGGCCGATGTGCAACGCAGTCAGGCCGCACTGGAGGAGGCGCGCAGTCGCACGGCGCAGGTCCTCGCCAACGTCGCCACCGGTGTGATCGCGGTGGACGATGGCCTGCGCGTGACCATGGCCAACCCACGGGCCGCAGAGCTCCTGGGGGGAGGGGTCCTCGCTCCGGGCGACCTGCTCCCGCGCGCGGCGCCACCGGATTGGCGCCCGGTCTGGGATGCGGTGACGGAATTCCTCAGTGCCCCGAGCGGGGGGATCGCCGAACGGGAGTTCACCATGAGCGGGCGGCAAATTCGCGTGCAACTCGCGGCGCTCGGCCCGGCGCCGGACGGCTGCGTCGTGGCGCTCGACGACGCGACCGCGCTGACGCGCGCCGCCCGCGTACTGGCGTGGGGGGAGATGGCGCGCCAGGTCGCGCACGAGATCAAGAACCCTCTCACCCCGATTCGCCTGGGAATCCAGCACCTGCAGCGCGCGCGCGAGAAAAAGGAAGGGCGTGACTTCGACGCGACGCTCGCGGAGACGGCCGAGCGCATCCTGGCCGAAATCGACCGGCTCGATGCCATCGCGCGCGCGTTCTCCCGGTTTGCGTCGCCAGGCCCCGAGGGAGCGGCACTGCCGCTCGAGGCGGTCGATCTCTACGCGATTGCGCGCGAGGTCGTGCACCTCTACACGCTGGGTGGTGCCGAAGCCGGCGCGCGGGTCGAGCTCGCGGGCGTGGCGGGTGCGCCCGCGTCCGCGCGCCGTGACGAGGTGAAGGAAGTGCTCGTCAACCTGCTCGAAAACGCTCGCAACGCGGGGGCGCGGCGTGTCACCGTCCGAGTCGCGGACGGCGGCCATCGGCTCGGGGTCGAGGACGACGGTCGCGGGATCGCGCCGGATGTGCTGCCGCACGTGTTCGATCCGGCTTTCTCCACCACGTCGAGCGGGTCGGGTCTGGGGCTCGCCATCGCCCGCCGGCTGGTCGAGAGCTGGGGCGGCGCGATTACCCTCGCAAGCCGCCTGGGCAAGGGCACTACCGTGACGATCACTCTGCAGGGAGCCTCCGACCGTAGCAGCGCGTGACGCGGCTCACGCCTGCCTGTGGCGTAATTCACGATGATTCACAATGTTGTGCAGCCCCTTCACGAGGGAGACCGTGCGGACATTCGTCGTGGGCTCTTGGCTGGCGATACTCGTCGTCGGGTATGCGACCCCGGCACGTGCGCAGTGGATCGTCACCGACGCGCGCCGCATCGGCATGGGCGGGTTGAGCCTCGGCCGCTCAGGCAACCTGGTGCGCTATAACCCCGCCTATCGGGCCGTGCCGGCCGCCGTCGACCGGCGCGGCCAGCCCAAGGTGACGATCCCGATCCCGCTCGGCATCATCCAGTACCTCCACGACCACCCGCATCTGGATTCGACGTTCAAGCCCAATTCCCCGGCGTTCAATCCGGTCGTCGTGCTCAACACCTTCCTGAACCTGCCGCTGTTCTTGGAGGTGAAGAAAGCACCGACGCCGGAGAACAACGTCATCTTCGGAATCGGGAAGGACTCGCTGCGAGTGAACCTCGGTGAGACGGCGAAGCTCGTTCCTGAGGACCAGTTCGGCATCAGCGGGTCGAGCCGGCCGCTTGATCCTGGGATCGAGATCAAGGGCGTACGAGTGGGAGTGATGGGGTGGCTGCATGACGAGCTAGAGTTGCAGCTGGGCGACACGTTGCTCGGCTTTCTGCGGGACTCGGTGCAGGCCCAGCACAACGCCAAGTACAACGTCTTGGTTCATGGGATCGTGCAGGGGGGGTTCGCTCCCACCGTCAGCTACGCAGGGCGCATCGCCGGAGACAGCAGCACGGGATTCTACGTCGGGGGCGCGCTTCATTATTACCTCGGCGTCGGGTACTTCCGCACCGACGGCACCGCGGGCGACAGCGTCGGCACCCCGATTTTCGCGAATCCCCTGAACCCGGTGGCCCAAACCCTCACGCAGTACTCCAAGGCCGGGAACACGTTCGGGCACGGCGTGGGTGGGGACATCGGTTTAGCCTGGGTCTCCGGGCCCATCGAGCTCGGCGTGGGCGTGAACGATATCGGAGCAACGATCACGTGGCCCGACACGCGCACCGATACCGCGTTCTACAGAGACTCGACCGCCGCGGGAAACGGCCCAGCGGTCGCGTACTCCAGGCCGGGCCCGAATCACATCGAGACCAAGACCAAGCTGCCGGTGTCGTACATCGCCAACCTCGCGTATACCGTCGGCAAGACGACGCTCGGCGCGGACGTCCTGAACAGCGGTCGCGGTACCGTGGTGCACGTCGGCGGTGAGCAGCAGGTCGGGACGTTCGTGCTGCGGGGCGGAGTGGCGCGTGACCAGCGCAAGCGGCTCGAGTTCGGGTGGGGCGGGGGGTTGCGGTTTGGCGGGCTCGGGTTGGACGTGGGATTCTGGACCCACACCAACTCGCTCTCGAACGAGCGCGCCATCACGATGGCGACGTCGGTCTCGATTTACTAGGAGGTCGGATGCGCGTGAAGTGGTTCTGTGCGGCCTGGCTCGTCGCCCTCGTAGCAGCTTGCGGGAGGGGAGAGGCGATTTTCAACGTCAACGTCTACAGTTTTTTGTCCCCGAGCCAGACTTCGACGCCGTATGCTATTCCACCGAGCACAACCGCCGACACCGGAACGGTGCCGCAGAAGATCTCCCTGCCGGGCGTCGGGTCTTCCGTGGTCGACTCGATCCTCATGTTCGGAACGCTCAATCTCGTCAACACAGGGGGCACGGGCACGCTCGGGCTGCAGCTCTTCATGGCCTCCGACTCGGCCGGAACGTACAACCCCTCGTCCGCGGTCCTGACCGTGAGCCCCAAGGCGGTCGCGGGCAACCAAACGGTGCCGGACACCGTGCAGGGGAAGCTGCTGCCGAACGCGGATTCGCTGTTCACCAAGTCCCAGCTGTGGGTTCGCGTGGCCGCGCACGGCACGAACACCGGAGCCACCTTGCTTACGGGAACGATGGATCTCACGTCCCTCAGGCTGTCGGTGTTCATTAACGACAAGATTTTCTGATACAAGAGACGTCTCGGAAAGGCGTCATCCCGCGACGTCGTTCCGGGACGTCTTTCCGCGACGCTATATTGACGCATGAGCGGCCATCAGCGTCGGCAGGCGGTCGTTGTTGAGGTGGGTGGCGTCCGAGTTGGCGGGACGCATCCAATCGTCGTGCAGTCCATGACCAACACCGACACCGCCGACGTGGCGGCGACCACCGCGCAGGTGCGCGCCCTGCATCAGTCGGGGAGCGAGCTGGTGCGCGTCACCGTCAACAACGAGGCCGCCGCTCAGGCCGTGCCCGAGATCGTGGCCGGCGTGGACGTCCCGGTCATCGGCGACTTCCACTACAACGGCCACCTGCTGCTCACCAAGTACCCGAAGTGCGCCGCCGCACTCGCCAAGTACCGCATCAACCCCGGCAACGTGGGCGCCAAGCGCCGCGACGAGAACTTCCGCACCATCATCGAGGTCGCGCTGCAGCACGGCAAGCCGGTCCGGATCGGCGTCAACTGGGGCAGCCTGGACCAGCAGCTGCTCACCGAGCTGATGGACGAGAACGCGCGGCGACCCGATCCGTGGGACGCGCGCGACGTGATGATCGAGGCGATGGTCGCGAGCGCCACGCGCTCGGCGGAGCTCGCCGAGGAGTGCGGGCTGCCACACGATCGCATCATCCTGTCGGCCAAGGTGTCGGGCGTGCAGGACCTGGTGGAGGTGTACCGCCGGCTGGCGGAGCGCTCCGATTACCCGCTGCACCTCGGGCTCACCGAGGCCGGGATGGGCGCGAAAGGCATCATCGCGAGCACTGCGGGCCTCTCGATTCTGCTGGCGGAGGGAATCGGCGACACGATCCGCGTGTCGCTCACGCCGCGGCCGGGCGGCGACCGCACCGAAGAGGTGCAAGTGGCGCAGCAGGTGCTGCAATCCCTGGGGCTGCGCAGCTTCACGCCACAGGTGTCGGCGTGCCCGGGGTGCGGCCGCACCACATCCACGTTCTTCCAGGAAATGGCCGAGCAGATCCAGGCGCACCTCAAGGCGCAGATGGTCGCGTGGCGCGAGCGCTACCCCGGGGTGGAGTCGCTGCGCGTGGCCGTGATGGGGTGCGTGGTGAACGGTCCCGGTGAATCGAAGCACGCCGACATCGGCATCTCGTTGCCGGGAACCTTCGAGGAGCCCAAGGCGCCGGTGTACGTGGACGGGCGACTCAAGGTGACGTTGAAGGGCGACACGATCGTCGCCGACTTCTTGAAGATCCTCGAGCAGTACGTCGAACGTCGGTACGGCCTATCCGATGCGGCTCCCCGGCGGGACGTTCCGGTCGGGGTGCACGAGGACGATATCTCCCTCTCCTAGTATCACGCCCAAGGTCAGCACCTCGGAAAAGAACGAGGCGATCTGACGCGGTGGGAAGTTCACGACGGCGAGCACCAGCTTTCCCTCGAGCGCGGCCTTGTCGTAGTACCTGGTGATCTGCGCGCTCGACGTCTTCACCCCCAGCTCGCCGCCGAAGTCGATGCGCAGCTTGTAGGCCGGCTTCCGGGCTTTGGGAAAGTCATCCACCTGCACGATGCGGCCGACGCGAATGTCGACCTTGGCGAAGTCGTCCCAGGTGATGTGCGGCATGCGGGAATCTCTTGCGCGAGTTGCGGCGCTGCAACGTCGGCGCGCGGCGGCAGGCCCAAGGCCGCGTCGTGGCGAGGGCGCCACGCGCCCGCGTGACGCACTTCACGGGACGACGCTCCAGGACCAGCGGAATCCCCGGGTACGCGGGATGCAGCGTAACGGTCGTCAGACCATGCGCCATTCAATGGAAAGGGTGCTGTCGAGAGCGCCCACTGCGGCTGTTTCGGCCTTGCTCGCGCTGGGCCTTGCGTGTCACCTGGACGCGGTACTCCATCCGCCAACGGGCGGTGGTGGTCCCGGGGCGGGCGGTGGCCCCGGGCAGGCACGAGTGGGAATCGACCAGCTCGAGCAGGTGCAGAGCGACTCGGTCACGCCGATCCCGATCGGCGGATCGGCTCCCGCGGCGAGCATCGTGCTGCGCGCGCTGGTCCACGACACGGCTTCGACTGGACGCCACATGGAAATCGAGCTGCAGCCTGCTGGCACTCCCTTCCAGGATCAGCCGACAGGCCAGAGCGACCCGACGTCGGACGGCAAGACCGCGTATGTGTCCGTCACTGGGCTCGCGGACAACACGAGCTATCACTGGCAGGCGCGCCTCGAAGGCGAGACGACGTGGCGGCCCTACAGCGGCAGCGGCGCCAACGTCGTCGATTTTCGCGTCGCGCTTCCTCCTCCCACGAAGCACTTGGTGTTTAGCCAGCAGCCGACGTCGACCGGGGCCGGCGCGACCATGGCACCAGTCGCCGTCACCATGGTAGACGGCCAGAACAGCACACTCACGAGCTTCACCGGAAACATCCATCTCGACATCTCGCCCAACGCGAATCCGGGCGGCGCGGGCTTGGGGGGGCAGCAGGATGTCAACGCCGTGGCCGGTGTTGCGACGTTCTCCAATTTGATAATGACCAAGGCGGGAAGCGGGTATCGGCTCGAGGCTACTGCCGATGGCATCGGGCCGGTCACGAGCTCGTCCTTCGGCATCGCTCCCGGCCCCGGCAATCATCCCAAGTTCTTGGTGCAGCCGAGCAATACGAAGTCGAACGTGGCGATCACGCCGCCGGTGCAGCTTGCGATCCTCGACGTGTACGACAACGTCGCGACCTCTTACAACTACGTCGTGTGGTGTGTGATGGCGAACGACGGCAGCCCGGGCAAGAACGCGACGCTGGCGGCCAGCGGCACTGGGCGCGCCCCGAACGCCGGCATCGTCACATACGAGGACCTGAGGATCGACAAGGTGGGCACGGGGTACACGCTGTCCTGTGCTGGCACGAGCATCCACCCCGAGATCAGCGCGCCGTTCGACGTCACGCAGTAGTCCCCTTTTTCTTCATCGTGAGTATGCGGCCGCGGTCTGCACGGCGTCGGCCACGGCGCTGATGCGCTCCGTCAGCCGCACCAGCTCGCGCGCGGCCGTGCTCCAGTCGCCGCGATCGACCGCCTCACGAACGCCCGGCAGCTCCATCGCTGCGTAGGTGTACTTGGGCGCGTACAGCGCATGCCGGAACCACGGTCGCCCCGGGATCCCCTGGGGCAGGAGCCACGCCTGTTCGACGCCGCGCAGTGCCCGGTTCAGGCGGTCGCGGCCCTGCTTGTCCTGGCTCTCGAGCACGCGACGCATCGCGCTGTCCAGGCCGGCGGAGGCGATCGTCCACCGCTGGTGCGCGGCCCGGGCCGCGGACAGATCGAGATGCTCTCTCACGCCCGGAACCGAGTCGAGCGCGTTCAGGAATCCGCCAACCACGTCCGCATAGCGGGAGAAATCGAACGGCAGGACCTGCGCGTTGGCCAGCCGCAACGCCATGCGGCCCCACACATCAGCCATCGTGGTCATGTAGCGGAAACCCGGGTCGCCGTAATGAGTCATCCAATAGGCGTTGTCATACTGCGAATGATAGACCCCGTAGGGGCCCTCGAACGCCATGTCGACAATCGGCAGGCCTAGGCGGTTCAGAAACACCGTGTAATCCGAGCCGCTGCCGAGCCGGTTCTCGACCGGTTGGCGGGAACCCGCGTGCCGGCACCAGGCGTCGAACAGGCTACCTCCGCTGGGATCGGTCACATCGCGCGCCGTCTCGACGATCAGCGGATCTAGCGAGGCCACGGCACTGACTTCGAAGTCGGGGCCACTCACCGAGCCGTCCACGTTGAGGTAGGCGACCGCCCCGGCACCGAGCTGCTGCGCGAACTGCTCGCCCCATTCGGTTGACCCGGTGAGGTGCCACTCCTCGGCGTCCCAGCTGGCGAACACGATGCTACGGTTGGGGCGCTGACCGTCACGGGTCAACACGCCGAGCGCTCGTGCCAGCTCCATCTCGGTGGCGGTTCCGCTGCTCGGATCCACCGCGCCGAACACCCAGGCGTCACGGTGGTTGCCGAGCACCACCATTTGCTCGGGATGCTCACTGCCCCCGATGCGTCCTTCCACGACCCAAATGGGCCGGGTCCTGTCGTCCATCTTCACGGTAACGCGCACCATGGCGGGACCGGCGCCCACGCGGTAGGTGAAAGGCAGCGCGCCCTGCCAGGTGGGTGGGGCGACGGATCCGGTCAACGCCTTGAGCAGGGGCGCGGCGTCGTTGGCCGACATCGGAACGGCGATGATCTTCGGCACCGACGCGGCGTCCGCGACGGGAATCCGCCGCGCTCCCTCGACCGAGGCCCAGCCCGGCGTGAGCGGATCGCCGGGGACCATGAAGTCATAGGTAATGGCGCCGCGCTGGATGTGACTCTCCGGTCCCCACGGACCGGTGGGGAAGGTGAGCCCCCGGCGATATCCATCTTCCTGAGGATCGGAGTAGATCAACAGCGCTTTGAGGCCACGCCGCTCCGCTGTCAACGCCTTGAAGCCGCGGTAGCTGTAAGGATTCGAGTAGCGAACGATCGCGATCTTGCCGTGCAGATCGATACCCTGGGATTCGAGCCAATCGTAGTCCGCGGGATTGCCGCTCGAGGCGTAGACCAGCTCGCCAGTCACATCGCCCGATGCGGACATGCCGAAATAGGTGAGCTCGGATCCGACGCAGGCGTCGGGATCCTCGGGGTAGCAGTCCTCCTTCAACGTGGCCTCGAACCGGGTCGGCGTTAGTAGCGTGACGCTCACCCGCTCGGGCCAGGGAAGGAGCACGTCGTAGCGGCGCAGCCGGACGTCTTCGAGCCCGAACCCGCGCCACCGCTCGGCCATCCACAGCGCGAGCTGGTGGTTACGCTCGGAGCCTGCCGGGTGAGGCTGGGTGGTCAGCTCCTTGAAATAGGCGGCGGTAGAGTCGCGGCTCAGCAAGGCGTTCAACCGCTCTTCGAGCTGAAACTGCCGCTGGGCAGCGGCGGCGCCGAATCCGCTAATCGGTTTCGCCGGCGTACCCTGCGCCCCGAGCGCGGTGGCGAAGAGGAGGAGCGCCGCCGGCGCCGACCGGACGGTTACAGCAGCCACCACAGCACGGGAACCGGCAGAAACGCCAACACATCGAGGATCCCGTTCCACGGCGCCCCCGGAGCCGTGGTGAAATCGCCGTCGCCCCACTCGTGCGCGATGCCCACCGCCGCGACGGCGACCACTCGCGCCGCCGCAGGCGTGCCGAGTGCCGCAAGCAGGACGGCGACGAGAGCACCCACAAGGACGTGCTCGATCAGTCCGATCGGGCGGATCCAGTTCGGTAGCGTCATGGTGACGGTGCCCGTCTCGCTTTGAACTAGGGGTGGGCTAAACCTGCGGGTGCGCTCACGTCGACGCAACAACGCTGCATGAAACCGATCCGGGCGGCGTGGATTCGGTGCCGCGCTGGCTGCGTTTGATGCTAACCTGTTTCGAATGCGGCTCCGAGCGAAACAGCCGAGGCTTCGTCGTTCCCCCTCTCCACGTCGTGGAGAGAGGGTCAGGGGGTGAGCACATGCTCGCCCGCGTGCGCTCCGCCGCCATCCTCGGGATCGACGCCTATCTCGTGGACGTCGAAACCGACATCGCGAACGGCCTCCCCACCTTCGCGACCGTGGGGTTGCCGCAGGGCGCCGTGAAGGAAGGGCGCGAGCGCGTGTACGCGGCGCTCGCGAATACCGGCTACACCTTTCCCCTGAAGCGCATCACTGTGAACCTCGCCCCGGCCGACATCCGCAAGGAGGGCTCGGCATTCGACCTCCCGATCGCCGTCGGCATCCTGGCGGCCACGGAGCAGATCTCGGGCGAGCGATTGGGACGCGTGGCCGTCCTGGGCGAGCTGGGGCTCGAGGGGGCGATCCGGCCGGTGCGTGGCGCCCTGCCGGTCGCGCTCGCGGCCCGGGCGGCCGCTCTCGAGGCCATCGTGCTCCCGCGCGAGAACCTGCCCGAGGCGGGCGTCGTCTCCGGCGTGCGCGTGCTCGGCGCGGGCAATCTCGCGGAGCTGGCGGACTTCCTCGACGGCCGGGCAGAGCTGCCCGAGGCGGAGGTGGATCTCGCCGGACTCCTCGCGGAGCGTGCTCGGGACGACGTCGACTTCGCCGAGGTAAAGGGGCAGGCCCACGCCAAGCGCGCTCTCGAGGTGGCGGCGGCCGGCGGGCACAACATCCTGATGATCGGCCCGCCAGGGAGCGGCAAGACGATGCTCGCCCGGCGACTCCCCACCGTGCTGCCGCAGATGAGCCTCGACGAGGCCCTCGAAACCACCAAGATCCATTCCGTTGCCGGCGTGCTGCCGCTGGGCGAGTCACTCGTCGCGCGGCGCCCGTTTCGCGCGCCGCACCACACGATTTCCGACGCCGGGCTGATCGGGGGTGGCTCCTACCCTCGGCCAGGAGAGGTGAGCCTGGCGCACGGCGGCGTGCTGTTCTTAGACGAGCTGCCTGAGTTCCGGAAAAACGTGCTCGAGGTGCTACGCCAGCCGATGGAGGACGGTGTCGTGACGATCGCACGCGCCGCGATGAGCCTCACCTATCCAGCGCGTTTCATGCTCGCCGCCGCGATGAACCCGTGCCCGTGCGGGTACTTCGGCGACACCCAGCACAATTGCGTATGTGGCCCGCTCGGCGTGGAGCGCTATCTCGCCCGCGTCTCGGGACCGCTGCTCGATCGCATCGACATCCACCTCGAGGTGCCCGCGGTGAAATACCGCGCCCTCGCCGATCAGGGCGGCGGCGAGCCCAGCGACGCGGTGCGGCAGCGCGTCGACCGGGCGCGTGCGCTGCAACGGGAGCGGTTCGCGCAACGCGCCGGGATCTACGCCAACGCTCACATGGCGGCGCGCGACATCCGCACGTTCTGCCGCGTCTCGGACCGCGCCGACGCGCTGCTGCGCACCGCGATCACCCGGCTCGCGCTCTCCGCCCGCGCGTATCATCGAATTCTCAAGATCGCTCGCACCATCGCCGATCTCGACGCTGCGGCGGATCTCCAACCCAAGCACGTGAGTGAGGCCATTCAATACCGCAGCCTCGATCGGCGGGGATTGGCGTGAGTCGGGGGGGCCTCGCCGCACGGTTTCTCGACACCCGCAGGATGCAAGAGGTGCATGCGAGACGCAGACGCACGACACCTGTCCTGGCGGGATCTTGCAGCAGCAGCCGGACGCGGCACGGCCCGTGCTAGACCGCACGCCACCAACGGAGTGACCATGACGATAGCAGCTCATTACAGCGCCAGATATTTCGGGATCAGCTTGGCTGTCATTTCGGCGGCCTTCGCACCAGCGCTGCTGGCCCAGGGCGGGCGCACGCTCGCCCGTCCGGTCGGTGCGACGACGGCCGCGTCTCCCGAATCGTCACGTCTCGAGGCGGCCCGAGGCATCGTGCACACCCTGGTGGGCACGTGGCGGTTCGAGATCTGGTTTGCGGGGAACTTCGGCGCTGCTCCGGACGTGACCGGCACACGGGTGGTGACGACCCTGTACGACGACCTTCGGGTTCAGTGGACGGAGGCGCTCGATCACTCCCAGATCGAGACGCGTGGGATCATCGGATTCGACCCCGGGAGCGGTCGATTCTTCTGGAGCTCGGTTTCGAGCGCGGCCGCCGCACCCGAATTCATGATCGGCACGCTGGACCCCGCCGAGCCGTTGGTCACGTTTCGCCCGATCACGGACTCAGCCGACAGGTCTTTCGCCGTGACGATGCTGGACGACGACCACTTCCGCTCCGCCGCCCTGGACCACAGCTGGCGCGCGGTGTTCACCCGCCAGTCGCAGCCGGTCCCGAATCCAGGTACGAACGGTCCAGCGCGTTGATCGCTGGACAGCCCAGCAGCCGAAGGGTGCGCTCGACGTCTGTTCGCAGGATGTCGAGCGCCCGCACGACCCCTGCCTCTCCCGCCGCCGCGAGGCCATAGGCGTACGCCCGACCCACGAGGACCGCGCGAGCGCCCAGGCAAAGAGCCTTGACGATGTCGGCTCCACGGCGGATCCCACCGTCCATCAACACTTCGGTCCGGTCGCGGACGGCCGCCACCACTTCCGGTAACGCGTGCAGTGATGCGGCGACGCCGTCGAGCTGGCGGCCGCCGTGATTCGACACCACCACCGCCGCGGCGCCGGCGTCGACGGCCCGCCGGGCGTCATCGCCGGTCAAGACGCCCTTGATGACCAGCGGGCCGCCCCACAGCTCCCTCATCCACCGCAGGTCGTCCCAGCTCACCGCCGCGTGCGCCAGCGCGGCGGTGACGTCGAGGAGCGGCATCGGCCCGCGGCCGGGAACGACGACGTTCGGCAGCACGCCCACGCCGCCGTCGAGGAGGAAACGCGCGAGCCAGGCTGGGCGCGCGACGAGCTGCGGTAGATACGGGAGTTTCGCGAACGGCCCGCCACTCAACAGCTCCCGCATCCCGTTGCGGAAGTCCCGCTCCCGCATGCCGGCGACGGGCGTATCGATGGTGACCACCAGGGCGGAGAGCCCCGCGTCCCGCGCGCGGTGAATCGCCGCCTCGGCCGCGTCGCGGCCGCCCACCAGGTAGAGCTGGTACCACACCGGTCCAGACGACGCGGCCTTCACCTCCTCGAGTCGGTGCCCGGAGACGGTGGAGAGGATGTACGCTGTGCCGGCCGCTCCCGCCGCTCGCGCGGCCGCGACCTCACCGCCCGGATCGAACAGGCGGCTGTAGCCTACCGGAGCGAGTAGGACGGGGAACGACAGCTCCGAGCCCAAGACGCGCGTGCGCACGTCGCACTCGGACACCGCGACGGCGTGACGCGGCCGAAAGGTCACGTCCACGAAGGCGCGGCGGTTGGCGCGCAGCGTAACTTCGTCTTCGGCGCCGCCGTCGACGTAATCGAACACCACCTTCGGCAACCGCTGCCGCGCTAGGGACCGCAGGTCCTCGATACTGACCACGCGGGGCGAGGCGACGCGGTGCGCCGACCGAGTCATTCCCTCGCGCGGGGTCAGTGTGGCGGAATGATCAACTGAATGACGTCGCCGGGGCTGACCGGGATGGTTTCGCTGAACGAGTTGCCCCGACCGCCAATCGGGTGGATCTCGAACCTCACGTCCGTGCCGAAGCCGATCAGCTCCGGTCGCACCATGAGGATGGCCTTCGACAAGCCCGGCACCATGCCGAGGCGGATGCGCTGCCCTCCGGTGCTGATCAAGAACACATCCATGTCGAGGAAGTTCTGGTTGTCGACGGTCACGGCGACTTCCGCCCTGGGCGTGACGGGTCTCGGAGCACCGCGGTGGCAGGCGGGGAGGGCGAGCGCGAGGAGCAGGATCGGGTGACGCGCGTGCATCGGCACCTCCATTATACGCTGCTGACTGGCGCGCCGCCCGGCGTCCCCCTACCTTGGCGCCGCGTATGACCGAATGGCTGCAAACTCGACTGGGGTTGAGTCCCGACCTCCAGGCCAAGCTGCTCGCCACCGCGGCGATCGTGCTCGGCCTCTGGCTCCTGGACCGGGTGGTGCTCGCGCTCGTGTACCGCCGCGTGACCGATCCCTGGAGCCGGTATCGCTGGCGCAAGGCGATCAGCTACATCGGGACGGGTGTCGGGGTCATCCTCGTGGGGCGCACGTGGTTCGTCGGCATCGCGGCGCTCGCCACCTTCCTCGGCCTCCTGTCCGCGGGGCTCGCCATCGCTCTCAAAGATCCCGTCACGAACCTCGCCGGCTGGGTGTTCATCGTGTGGCGCCGGCCCTTCGAAGTCGGCGACCGGGTCGAGATGGGCGGTCACAAGGGCGACGTCATCGACATCCGGCTGCAGCAGTTCACGCTCAACGAGATCGGCAACTGGGTGGACGCCGACCAGTCGAGCGGCCGGATCATCCACTTACCCAACGGCAAGGTGTTCACGGAGCCGGTCGCCAACTACGACAGAGGCTTCCGCTACATCTGGAACGAGGTCCCCGTGCTGGTGACGTTCGAGAGCGACTGGAAGAAGGCGAAGGAGATCCTCACGGCGATCGCGTTCAAGCACGCCGCGCACCTCACGGCCCAGGCGGAGCAGGACCTGCTCACCGCGTCACGCCAGTACCTCATCAACTACACCAAGCTCACGCCGATCGTGTACACCAAGGTGACCGACAGCGGCGTGCAGCTGACCATGCGCTACCTGATCGAGCCGCGCAAGCGGCGCGGCACCGAGCACGCGATCTGGGAGGACATCCTCCTCGAATTCGACCGCTGTCCGGAGGTCGACCTGGCGTATCATACGGTGCGCTCCTTCAAGCTGACCGAGGAAGGGAAGCAGGGCGTACGTCCTCCGCCCTCACGGCGCGGGGCGCAGCGATCCGGGCAGGCACAGGAGACCGTCGAGTAACGACCTCCTACCGCGCCACTACCTCGTAGTGAATGACGGTGGGCTCGAGCGCGATCAGATACTCCCGGTCCTTCGGATAGTAGCGCGCCCGCTCGACGTCCTCTCCGGCAAAGCCGCGGATCGCGTCCATCGAATCCCAGAAGGAGATGAACAGGAAGTGTGTCTCGCCGCCTGCGGTGCGCCGCAGAACTTCAACGCCTCGATTCCCGGGCGTCGCCTGGCAGTCCGCCACGCCGGTGCCGCGGAGATAGGCGGCGTAGGCGTCGCCCTTCGCCGCCGGCACGGCGCCGTGCCACAGCCGCGCGATCAAGGGGGGACGCTCAGAGCCGCTCGAGCTTGCTGACCGTGCGCTCATTGCGGACGTTCCCCGTGTTGAGGGTGGATCGCGGCTCGATCAGCACGACGTGCACTTCCTCGGGCGCGACCGGCAGGTGCTCGACTCCCCGCGGCACGATCGCGAATTCGCCCGCCTCTAGCCAGACCTCACGGTCGCGGAATTTGAGGAGCAGCCGGCCGTGCACGACGAGGAACAGCTCGTCTTCCGTGTCGTGGTGGTGCCAGACGAACTCGCCCTTGAGCTTGACCAGCTTTACCTGGTGGTCGTTGAGCTCTCCGACGATCTTCGGGCTCCAATAGTCGCCGAACCGCCCGAACTTTTCGGCGAGGTTCACGCGCTGCATGCTAGGCCCCTTGTCGGACAGTCGGACGGTCGGACGGTCGGAACGTGATGGCGCCTTCGGTCCGACTGTCCGACCGTCCGACTGTCCGACTGAGTTGAATCCACACAACCGCTCCGACGATCAGCGCCATGGCGACGAACGTCCGGGCCGTGACCGGCTCCCGCAGGATGAGCCAGCCGAGCAGGACGGCGATCACTGGGTTCACGTACGCGTACGTACCCACAATGGTGGGCGACGCATGCCGCAGTGCATACGTGTACGCGCTGTAGCCGAAAATCGAGCCGAACACCACGAGGTAGGCGATCGCCCCGGCGCCCCTGGGCGTCAGGTGCCAGCGGCTCCACTCGCCCAGCGCTGTCCCGACCACCGCGACCGCGGCGCCGCCCGCGATCATCTGTAAAGCCGCGCCCACGTACGGGCTCGTCTCGGTGCGGTGCCGCTTGCCGTACACGGAGCCGATTGACCATGCGGCGCTGGCGCACGTCAGCGCGATCGGGCCGCGCAGGTCGGCCCGTAGGATCTCGGCCGGACTCGCGCCCACGAGCAGCGCGGTGCCGAGGAACCCGAGCAGCAATCCGGCCACGACCCGCCAATTGAGATCGCCGGACCCACCCGGGATGATCGCGTCGAAAAACGCCATCCACAGGGCGACGGTCACTACGAAGATGCTGGCGATCCCCGACGCCGTGTACTGCTCGGCCCACACCACGAATGCATTGCCCCCGGCGAGCAGCAGCACACCGACGATCGCCTGGGTGCGCCAGTCCACCGCCCGGCGCGGGAGCCGGTCGCCCAGCGCGAGCGCCACGACGAGCAGTAACGCCCCCGCGATGAGGAACCGCATCCCCGCGAACAGAAACGGCGGCAGCACGCCCACACCGACGCGGATCGCGAGGTAGGTGGAGCCCCAGAAGACGCAGACGATCAGATAGGCGATCAGCGCCTTGCCGCGTAACCCGGCCATCAGTCGAGCTCCGCGGGGACGAACCCCGGCTTTTCGAACACCGTGCCGAGCACGATCGTCGTCCGCGTGCTCATGTTTGGGCTGGGAGACGGACCGCGCAGGTCGCGCAGCAGCTCCTGCAACCGCTCGAGATCAGGGGCCGCGACCTTGAGGATGTAGCAATCCTCGCCGGCCACATGGTGGCACTCGAGCACGCCCGGGTGCTTCTCCATCTCGCGCATCCGCGGCTCGTCGCCCACGTAGTCGGAGGTCGGGTAGCGGACCGCGACGAACGCCGTCACGGGGTATCCCGCCTTGCCGCGATCGATGCGTGCGCCGTAGCCCGTGATGTAACCGGCTTCTTCGAGCCGCTTCACCCGTTCCATCACGGCGGGCCGCGACAATCCAACGTCGTCGGCTATGGCCTGGTAGCTCGAGCGTCCGTCCGTCGCCAGCAGCCGCAGAATCTTGCGGTCCACGACGTCCAGCTCAGTCTTGTGCGTCATTTCGGAGCCCTGATTGCGTGGAGGCCTACTAGACGTCAACGTTGGGCTTGATCTTTCAACGTATGATAAGAGTAATACGTTCCCGGCCTACGATCTATCCGGTTTCGGTGGGTGAATTGTCCTTTGATGGTGACAGTGCAAGTCGCTAGTATTCCGCCGTGTCGCCCCCGATCCCGCCTGCTCCCCCGACATCTCTTGACCCCCTGCGCGACCTCGTTCGCGCCTTTCCCTCCGCCCTCGTGGGTTATTCGGGCGGCGTCGATTCGGCGCTGCTGGCGGTGGTCCTCCGCCAGGAGCTCGGCCCGAGCCGGGTCCTGGCCGCGGTGGGTCGAAGCGCCTCATATCCCGCGGCGCAATGGGCCGCCGCTCGCGCGGTAGCCCAGCGTTTCGACATTCCCCTCGTGGAGCTCGACACACACGAGCTCGAGGATCCGCAGTACCTCGCGAATGCCACCAACCGCTGCTTCTTCTGTAAGACGGAACTGTGGCGTCGGCTCATTCCGGAGGCGCGTGCCCGGGGCCTCGCGGTCGTGTGTGACGGCACCAATGCGGAAGACCTCGCGGAAGGGGAGCATCGCCCTGGTTACGCGGCGGGTCGCGCGGCGGGTGTCCGCTCGCCGCTCGCGGAGGCCGGTTTCATGAAGGCGGATGTGCGGCGGGCGGCGCGCGAGTTGGGGCTGCCAGTGTGGGACGCGCCCGCCGCGCCCTGTCTTTCGAGTCGCGTGGCGTACGGCGTCTCCATCACCGCCGAGCGTCTCTCGCAGGTGGAGCGCGCGGAGGCGTATCTGCGCGGGCGAGGGGTGACGGGTGACCTGCGCGTCCGCCACCACGGCGATCGCGCCTCTATCGAAGTGGAGCCGGCATGGATCGCCTGGCTCATCGAGCGACTGCCCGCCGTCCGTGAACGGCTCTTGAGCCTCGGTTTCGCCGACGTCGAGGTCGATCCCCGCGGCTACCGGCGCGGTAGCCTGCTCGGCCCCCCCAGTCGCGCCGAGCGCGCGTGAGGCTGTTCATCGCCCTGAACTTGCCGCCGGCGGTGCGCGAGTCGTTGTGGGCGGCGACGCAGCCGCTGCGCGATCTGGGGCTTCCGGTGAAATGGGTGCGAGGCGAGGGCATCCACCTGACGCTCAAGTTCCTGGGTGACGTGGCTCCGGAGCGGGAGGCTGAGCTGGTAGCCGCGTTGGCACGCGCGGCGGCCGGGGGCCGGGCGTTGCCGCTCGCCCTGGGCGGGTTCGGCGTGTTCCCTGACTTCCGGCGGCCGCGGGTGGTCTGGGCCGGCATCGCGCCCGAGCCCGCACTCGAGATCCTGCAGCACCGTGTGGAGCAGGAGTTCGCCCCGCTCGGCTTCCCCACTGAGGCGCGCGCGTTCCGGCCCCATGTAACGCTGGGCCGCGCCGCTCGGGAAGCGCGCCCACGCGACCTGGCGCCCCTCGAGGGTGCACTCGCCCAGCTCGAATTCACAGGGACGGCGCTTATCGGCGCGGTCGACCTGATGCAGAGCACGCTCCAATCTGGAGGCGCGGTGTACCAGGTGAGACACAGTGAACGGCTGCTTTAAGGGACTGTTTCGGCTCGCACTGCTCGCCGCCACGCTGGTGGTGGCGCTCGTGGCCTGGTGGTTTCGTGAGCCGATCCTGCGCGCCGCCAACCGCTTGCTGCCGCCGCATTCCACCAAGCTGCCGCCGGTGACCGATACCTCGGTGGGCGCCCCCTCGCCGAAAGCCCTGTCCTCTAGCCAGACGAAGTTCGATCGTCTCAAGGGCCCCGCGGCGCCCGACTCGGTCGTGCTGTCGGCCAACGAGGTCGCCGCGATGATCGGCAGTGGGATCGATTGGTCGGTGCGCAAGAGCTTCGACTCGCTACGGGTCGAGCTGTTCGAGGACAAGCTGGCGGTACACTGTCGGCTCGACACTCGGGTCATCCCGCCCGACGCCATCGGCCCCCTCGCCGGCATGCTCAATCCCATGGAGCCGCTGCGCATCGCGGGGCCGATCCGGATCAGCTCGCCGGGAACGGCGCGCTTCACGGTGCAGGAGCTGTCGCTGCGCGGCTTCCCGTTTCCCCCGCAGCTCGTGAAACAGCTGTCGCAGCGTGTGGCGGGCGCCGACTCGAGCGGCGCGGTGCCGCTGCGCGTGTCCCCGGCGTTCGTCGACGTAGCCATCCATCCCACGGGGGTGGTGCTGTACCGCAAGCGGCGGAAGGGCTCGTGAGCCGCCGCGTCCTGGTGGTCGACGACGAGAAGGGCATTCGCGAGGCACTGCAGCAACTGCTCGAGTACGAGGAGATCGAGGTGCAGGCGGTCCCTTCGGGTCCGGAGGCGCTGCAGCGGTACTCCGAGTTCCGGCCGCATCTCGTGCTGCTCGACGTGAAGATGCAGGGGATGGACGGCCTCGAGACGCTGCGCAAGCTACGCGAGTTCGATCCCCACGCGCAGGTGGTGATGATCTCGGGTCACGGGTCGATCCAGACCGCGGTCGAGGCGACGCAGCTCGGCGCCTACGACTTTCTGGAAAAGCCGCTCGACACCGATCGCATCCTGCTGACGCTCCGCAACGCTCTCCAGCACGTGGATCTGGCGAGCGAAAACGTGCGGCTCAAAGCCGAGGTGCACGCGCAGTACGAGATCGTGGGCTCGAGTCGCGCCGTCAAACAGATGATCGGGCGCATCGAGAAGGTCGCGCCCACCCCCGCCCGGGTGCTCATCACGGGAGAAAACGGGACGGGCAAGGAGCTCGTGGCGCGCGCCATCCACGCCCTCTCCCCCCGCGCACGCGGGCCGTTCGTGGAGGTGAACTGCGCGGCGATTCCCACCGAGCTGATCGAAAGCGAGCTGTTCGGGCACGTGAAGGGGAGTTTCACGGGCGCCTTCGCCGACCGAGCGGGCAAGTTCGAGCTCGCGGACGGTGGAACGCTGTTCCTCGATGAGGTTGGGGACATGAGCCTGTCCGCGCAGGCGAAGGTGCTGCGCGCCCTCGAGGAGGGCGTGATCTCGCGTGTCGGGTCGGGGAAGCCCCTCCAGGTCGAGGTGCGGGTCGTAGCGGCAACCAACAAGGACTTGCAGGCCGAGATCGCGGCGGGCCGATTTCGCGAGGACCTCCTCTATCGGCTTAACGTCGTTCCTATCGAGGTGCCGCCTCTGCGCACGCGCCGGGCCGACGTGCCGCAGCTGGTGGAGCATTTCGCCACCCAGCTCGGGCGCTCCGGCGGGCTCCCGCCCAAGCGATTCGATCCGGAGGCGGTGCAGCGCCTGGGGGCCTACGACTGGCCGGGCAACATTCGCGAGCTCCGCAACGCGATCGAGCGCTTGTTCATCCTCGCGCCCGGCCCACTGGTGACCGCCGACGACGTGCAACGCCTGGCCGGCATCGGGCCGGCCGCGGCCGCGGGTGGGGGGGGCGTACGGCCGCTGAGCGCGGCCGACGTCGCGGGAGCGCCGTGGCTCCGCAGCGCGACCTTCGAAGAGTTCAAGCAGGTTGCCGAACGCACCTACATTTTGGCAAAGCTCAAGGAGCACGACTGGAATGTGTCGGAGACCGCACGCACATTGGAAATGCCGCGCTCGAATCTGTACAAGAAGATCGAGCGCTATGGGTTGACGCGGGAGGCATAGTGCCGGGACCCGAGAAAGAGCGCGACTGGGACAAGGAGATGGCCGAGGTGGACCGGCTGCTCAAGCGGCTGCCGGGGGCCGATCCCACGCTCGGTCGCGGCGCGGAGCCCACGGTGCGCCGGCCGGCCGTCTCTGGGGGAGTCATCACGGTCCCCGGCGGCCGGGCGCCGGGCGGCGGAAGGCTCGGCACGTGGGTGCGCGTGGTGCTCGGCGTCCTGATCGGCGTCGGGGTGACTCCCGGCGTGTGGCCCTACACGCACGGCTGCGGCCTGCGGCTGATCTTTTATCTGCTCGGCCTGACGACGCTGATCGCGACCGGCGTGTGGACCAGCCTCTCGTCGTGGAAGCGCCGACTCGGCTTCGCGCATGTGATTTCGCAGATCTTAATCATTTGGGGCATTCTCCTTGCAGCCGGGGAAGTGCTGCCGCGGATGCGCGGCGACGCGGCGGCCGTGTTGCTCTGCCCGGACGTTACGCCACCTCGACGCTGACGACTGATGACTGACAACTTTCAAAACTTCATCGCCGGCGAGTGGATCGCCCCAGCGACCGGCGCCTACTACGAGAACCGCAACCCCGCGGCGTGGGACGAGGTGATCGGCTGTTTCCCGCGCTCCGGTCCCGACGACGTGGCCCGTGCCGTGGCCTCCGCCAAGCGAGGGTTCGCCGTCTGGTCGCGGACGCCCGCGCCCGCGCGGGGCGAGGTGTTGCACCGGGTGGGCGACCTGCTCGTGCAGCGCAAGGAGGACATCGCGCGCGCGATGACGCGCGAGATGGGAAAGGTGCTGGCGGAGACGCGGGGAGACGTGCAGGAGGGCATCGACACCGCGCACTACGCGCACACCGAAGGCCGACGCCTGTTCGGCCGCACCGTGCCCTCCGAGCTCCGCAACAAGTGGGCGATGAGCTTTCGCCGTCCGATCGGCATCGCGGGACTCATCACCCCCTTCAACTTTCCGCTCGCCATCCCCACGTGGAAAATGTTTCCCGCGCTCTTGTGTGGGAACGCGGTGATCTTCAAGCCCGCGGAGGACGTACCGCACACGGCGCACCTGCTGGTCGAGATCCTGCTGGAGGCCGGCCTGCCCCCCGAGGTCGTGCAGCTCGTCCACGGCGAAGGCTCCGTTGTGGGTAAGGCCATGGTCGAGCACCCCGACATTCCGGTCGTCTCGTTCACCGGCTCGACGGAAACGGGCTCGATCATCGGGGCGACCTGCGGCCGGATGCACAAACGCTTGTCGCTCGAGATGGGCGGGAAGAACGCCATGATCGTGATGGACGACGCCGACCTGGACCTGGCGCTCGACGGCGTGTTGTGGGGAGCGTTCGGCACCACCGGGCAACGCTGCACCGCGACGAGCCGGCTCGTGATTCACCAGCGAGTTCACGACCGGTTCGTCACGATGGTGTGCGATCGCGCGGCGGGGCTGCGGCTCGGCCCCGGGCTCGATTCCAAGACCGACGTCGGTCCGCTCATCAACGAAGCGGCCCGCAAGAAAGTGGAGTACTACGTTGGCGTCGGACGGGACGAGGGTGCGCAGGTGGCGATCGGCGGCACGGTGGCGACGGGCAAGGGGCTGGCTCGCGGCTGGTTCTACCAGCCCACGGTGTTGACCGGCGTCAGACCCGGCATGCGGGTCGAGCAGGAAGAGATCTTCGGCCCGGTGCTCTCGGTGATCGCGGTGAGCTCACTCGACGAGGCGATCCGCGTGAACAACGACGTGCGCTACGGCTTGTCGAGCTCACTGTACACGCGCGACGTGAATGCGGCCTTCCGGGCGATGCACGAGCTCGACGCGGGCATCACCTACGTCAATGCGCCGACGATCGGCGCCGAGGCGCACCTTCCGTTCGGGGGCGTGAAGCAGACGGGCAACGGCCACCGCGAAGGCGGCTGGGAGGTGTACGACTTCTACTCCGAGACCAAGGTGGCCTACGTCGACTTCTCGGGGAAGCTGCAACGCGCGCAGATCGATACTGACACCTGACGTCTCGCGAAGAATTGCGCCGCCCTGCAATGGGACGGTGATGCGGATCACGCCGGACGCATTACCGTGCGTTCGGTGGACCACACATCGCTGGTGATCGTTCTCGCGACCGGGGGCTCGCCGCTCGACCGCACGGCCCTCGAGGCGCTCAGGGACGTCGTGGTGGCATGGGTGCGCGTCGAGCGGGAGGGTGACGCGGCGTGCCTCGCCGCGCGGGTGCGTCACGCCGACCCGCCGGAGGATTTCCGCGAGCGGGTTCGGCATTGGGCCGCGGCCCGGGGATGGGCCGCAACCGTTGCGCCGGACGGACTGCGTCGCTAAAGTAAGAGACATGCATCATTTGGGGGCCCCCTGGGAGGGTACGGGCGCGCACGACGCGCCGGTTCCCTTCGCCCCTCCCAAACCGGGCCGCTCGCGGTTGGGGCGGTGGTTCGACAACTGGATGCGCTCCCTCGGCATGGCGCTCGTCCTGTTTCTCATTATCCGCACCTTCCTGATCGAGGCCTTTCAAATCCCCTCCGGCAGCATGGAGCGCACGCTGCTCACCGGGGATTTCTTGTTCGTGAACAAGGCGGTGTACGGCGCGCAGATCCCCGGCACTAACGCGCGGCTCCCGGGGTTCGAATCACCGCATCGTGGCGACGTCATCGTGTTCGCCTACCCCAAGAATCCGGAGCTGAACTACGTCAAGCGGGTCATCGGCGTACCCGGGGACACGGTGGAGATGCGCGGCGGCGAGGTGCGCGTCGACGGCCGGTTCTTAGTCGAGCCGTACGTCCAGCGCGTCGATCCGCGCGACATTTACGACCCCGAGTTCAACTGGCAGCGGGACTATCTGGTCGGGGGGACGGCTGCGGCCCGTACCTATCATCCGACCCGCGATACCTGGGGTCCGATCTCGGTGCCGGCCGGGAAGTTCTTCGTGCTGGGCGACAACCGCGACAATTCCGCAGACTCGCGCTATTGGGGCTTCGTCGACGCGGCGGCCGTCAAGGGCCGACCGCTGGTCGTGTACTTCAGCTACGACCGGGAAGCGCGCGACGCGCTCCCGTGGCTGACGGATATTCGCTGGCACCGGCTGGGATCCATCATCCGATAGGCATCGTGCGGTAGGACTCGCCTGGGGGGTGACGAGGCCATGCAACTCAATACAGCGAAGCGCGCTTCGTTCGACGAGGGATCACTCGATCAGTACCTACGGGAGATCAGCCAGTATCCCCTGATCACGCGGGAGGAGGAAGTCACCCTCGCCCAGCGCATCAAGCTGAACGATGAAGAGGCGCTGGATAAGCTGGTGCGCTCCAACCTGCGGTTCGTCGTTTCCGTGGCCAAGAAGTACCAGAATCAAGGGGTATCCCTCTCGGATCTCATCAACGAGGGCAACCTCGGGCTGATCCGCGCCGCCCACAAGTTCGACGAGACGAAAGGGATCAAGTTCATCTCGTACGCCGTCTGGTGGATCCGCCAGGCGATCCTCCAGGCGCTGGCCGAGCAGTCGCGCATCGTGCGCGTGCCGCTGAACCGCGCGGGCACGCTGCACCGCATCGGTAAGCGCTCCTCCGCGCTGCTCCAGGAGCTGGGCCGCGAGCCGACCGTCGAGGAGATCGCCGAAGGGATGGACATCTCCGAGGAGGAGGTCGCGAAGACCTTGTCCATCTCGCAGGCCCACCTCTCGTTGGATGCACCCCTCACGCCCGGCGAAGACAACAAACTGCTCGATTATCTCCCCGACACGCAGAATCCCGGCCCCGACGACGAAATCTTCGAGCGCGCGCTGAGCGAGTCGATCGAGAAGGTGCTGGGGATGCTGAAGGAGCGCGAGGCCAAGATCCTGCGGCTGTATTTCGGCCTCGAAGGCCAGGAGCCGATGACCCTCGAAGAGATCGGGTCGCTCCTCGGCATCACGCGGGAGCGGGTGCGCCAGATCAAAGAGAAGGCGCTAGCCCGCCTCCGTCACGTCTCGAGGGCCCGGGCGCTGGAGAGTTTCCTCTTCTAGGTCGGACAGTCGGACTGTAAACGCCTACCGCTCCGACTGTCCGACTGTCCGACTGTCCGACTGTCCGACTCTTTATATTCTCTCCCCATGGCCAGCCTCGCGTCATTCGATATTTCAACCGGCGCCGATCTCCAGGAGGTCGACAACGCCGTCAATCAGGCCAGCAAGGAAGTCGCGCAGCGCTACGACTTCAAGGGCTCCAAAGCCTCCATCGCCTTCGACCGCGCGAAGGCGACGCTCACCCTCGTCGCCGATGACGACTTCAAGATGAAAGCGCTGTTCGACGTCCTGCAGTCGAAGCTCATCAAGCGCGGTGTCCCGGTGAAGAACCTCGAGCTCGGCGCGATCACCCCCGCCGCCAACGACACCGTGCGGCGCGAGATCAAACTCACGCAGGGCATCCCGCAGGAGAAGGCGAAGACCATCGTCAAGGCGATCAAGGACCGGAAGTTCAAGAAGGCCCAGGCCTCGATTCAGGCCGACGAGATCCGCGTCCAGGCGCCGTCGAAAGACGAGCTCCAGGAGGTGATCGCGTTCCTGCGTGAGCAGGACTGGGGCATCGAGCTGCGATTCGGGAACTACCGCGGATGAAGCTGGGCGTGATTTCCCTCGGTTGCGACAAGGCGACCGTGGATTCCGAGCGGCTGGTGGGAGAGCTCGTGGGCCATGGCGCGGTCGTGACGCCGGACCTGGAGCACGCCGACGTCATCCTCGTCAATACCTGCGGATTCATCGATGCCGCCAAGCAGGAATCGATCGAAGCGATCCTGTCGGCCGCTGAACTAAAGAAAACGGCGACGGTCAAGGCGGTCGTGGCGGTGGGGTGTCTCGTGCAGCGCTACAAGCAAGAGCTGCAGCAGGAGATTCCCGAGGTCGACCTCTTTCTCGGGTTCTCCGATCTTCATCACCTGGTGCCCGCCCTCGCCGAGCGGGGGTTGATAACAGACCCCGTGGCCCGGCATCCCGGGGTGCGGCAGTTCCTGGGGACGGCGGCCCACGTCCGTTACCTCAAGATCTCCGAAGGGTGCGACCACACCTGCGCGTTCTGCGCGATCCCGCTGATGCGTGGCAAGCATCGCTCGGAGCCCGTCGAGCGAGTGGTACGTGAGGCCCAGCAGCTGGAAGCGCAGGGCGCGCAGGAGATCAACCTGGTGGCTCAGGACCTCGGGCACTATGGACGGGACCTGGGGCTCGCAGGCCCCAAGCTGCCCGACCTGCTCGAGGCACTGCTCGCGGGGACGTCGGTACCCTGGTACCGGCTGTTGTACGTCTATTCGGCCGGTCTCACCGATCGACTGGTCGACCTGATAGCCCAGAGCCCGCGGGTCGTTCCCTATATCGACATGCCGATCCAACACGCCTCCGATCGGATGCTCGAGCGCATGCGTCGCCCCGAGCGGCGCCGCACGCTGCGCGAGAAGCTCGGCTGGCTGCGGGGCGCCGTCCCCGACCTCGCAATTCGGACCACGTGCTTGGTGGGTTTCCCGGGAGAGACGGAGCAGGATTTCCGGGAGCTGTTGGAATTCCTCGACGAGGCGCAGTTCGACCGGCTGGGCGCGTTCGCTTACTCGCCGCAAGAGGGCACTCGCGCCACCCAATACGCCGACGATGTGCCCGACGCCGTGAAGCGCGAGCGCCTCGAGGAGCTGCTGGAAGTGCAGCGGGCCATCTCGGCGGAGCGGCTCGGGCGGTTCGTAGGACGTGAGGTATCGGTCCTGGTGGACGGCATGGCCGACCCCGACATCGCCGTGGCGACGCACGTCGGCCGGGTGCCTTGGCAGGCGGACGATGTGGACGGAGTGACCTACCTGGAAAAGGGAGGGTGGGCGGAGCCCGGGGGCTTCGTCCGCGCGCGGCTCACGGCGAGCGAGGACTACGATTTCCGGGCGGTGGCCCTGACGTGAATCGCTCGGAGGCGCTCTTCGAGCGTGCGAAAGCAGTTTTACCCGGCGGCGTGAACTCGCCGGTGCGGGCGTTCCGGGCGGTCGGCGGAACGCCCTTTTTCGTAGCCGCTGCGGCGGGGGCGCGCCTCACCGACGTAGACGGCCGCAGCTATCTCGACTACGTCTGCTCCTGGGGTCCGCTGATCCTCGGACATGCGCATCCGGCCGTGCTCGAGGCGATCTGCGCGGCAGCGGAGCGAGGCTGGAGCTACGGCACGCCGTGCCCGGGCGAAGTGGAGCTCGCCGAGCTGGTGCGGCGGCGCATGCCGTCAGTCGAAATGGTGCGGTTCGTGAGCTCCGGCACCGAGGCGACGATGGCGGCGGTGCGGCTCGCCCGCGCCGCCACCGGCCGGCACGCGATTCTCAAGTTCGAAGGATGCTATCACGGCCATGGTGACAGCTTCCTCGTGAAGGCGGGGAGCGGCGTCGCCACCCTGGGCTTGCCCGACAGCCCGGGTGTGCCCCCGGCCCTGGCCGAGCTCACGGTGACGGTGCCGTTCAACGACACGGACGCGCTGGAGCGGGTGTTCCAACGCCGCGGCGGAGAGCTGGCGGCGACGATCGTCGAGCCGTACGTCGGCAACGCGGGATTCATCACGCCCGAGCCGGGTTTTCATGCCGCGCTGCGGGCGCTGTGCGACCGCCACGGCGTGCTGCTGATCTTCGACGAAGTGATGACCGGGTTCCGCGTGGGGCCGGGCGGCGCGCAGCAGCGGCTGGGCGTGCGCCCCGACCTCACCACACTCGGGAAGATCATCGGTGGAGGGATGCCGGTCGGGGCCTATGGCGGTCGCGCGGACCTGATGCGCTGCATTGCGCCCGAGGGCCCGGTCTACCAGGCGGGGACGCTCTCCGGCAATCCGGTGGCGATGGCGGCGGGGCTCGCCACGCTTCGGGAGACCGAGCGAGCCGGCTTCTACGAGGCGCTCGAGGCCCGAACCGCGCGGCTCGTGACGGGTATACGGGACGCCGCGCGCCGCCAGGGAGTCGCGGCCACCACGGGGCATGCGGGATCGATGTGGGGGCTGTACTGGGCGCCCGGTCCGATCCGGAACTTCGCCGAGGCGAAGGCGTCGGACAGCGCACTGTTCGCGCGCTGGCACCGGGCGGCGCTCGCGCGCGGCGTATTTCTCGCCCCCTCGACGTTCGAGGCGGGTTTCGTCTCCAGCGCCCATACCGATGCCGACATCGACTTCACGATCGCACAACTCGACGCGGCGTTGGGCGAAGCACGGGCTCGCTAGCTGGCTCGCCGTCGCCGCCGCCTGCGGCCGGCCGCCGAGGCCATCGCTTGCTCCCGGCGCGGAGCCCGAGCTGCGCATCGGGCTCGTGGCCGGCGCCGCCAGAGTGACGCTGGGAGGCGATGGCGAGCTGTTCGTGAGCGACGACGCCAACGGCGTACCGATCGGCTCGATTCCCGCCGGCACGGCGTGGACGGTCGTTCCGGACTCGTCGGGAGTGGCGCTGCTCAAGCCCGACGGCTCTCGCGCCGCCGGACGGGGGGGGGGTATCTCCGCCGTGAGCGTCAGCGAGCGCCGTTTCGCCATGGCGAATGGGCGCCGGTTTCGCGGACGTCTCAACGTCATCCGCGATCCCTCGGGGCTCACGGTGGTGAACCGTGTGCCGGTCGAGAGCTACCTCGCGGGCGTGATCGGCGGCGAAATGGGGGCGCGTCGACCCGACGAGCGCCAGGCGATGCTGGCCCAGGCTGTCGTGTCCCGCACGTTCGCCCTCAAGAATCGCGGTCGCTGGGAGCCGCAGGGATTCGACGCCTGGGCCGACGTGCGCGATCAGGTGTACGCCGGTGTCGCGGGCGAGACGCCCGCCGCGTGGGAGGCCTTGCGCGCCACGCGCGGGGAGGTCGTGCGCTATCGCGCCGACTTGGTCGAGGCGTATTTCCACTCGACGTGTGGCTCGTCCACGGCCGCAGTGGAGGAAGTGTTCCGGGGCGCGCAACCTCGACCGTACTTGCGGCCCGTCTCGGATGCGTCCGGCGGCGGCCACTACTACTGCGAGTTGTCGCCACGGTTTCGCTGGCGCGAGGAATGGGATGGCGCCGAGCTGCGCGCTATATTGTCGCGGGCATTTCCCGCGATGACGAACCCGTCCGGCGGCGTGCAACGCGTCACGGACCTCTCCGTGACCCGCACCACGGCCTCCGGACGGGTCGGCGAGCTGCGCATCCAGTTCGAGCGCGGCGACGTCCGCGTGCCGGGGTTCGATGTCCGATCGGTGCTGCGACCGCAGGCCGACCAGCTGCTCGGCAGCGCCGCCTTCCAGCTGGCCGTGACGCGCGACGCCGGCGAAGTGACCCGCGTCGTCGCGACCGGAACGGGCTGGGGCCACGGCGTGGGCTTCTGTCAATGGGGCGCGGTGGGCCGGGCCCGAGCGGGCCAGGACTACCGCAGGATCGTCACCACCTACTTTCCAGGGACCAATGTCGAACGCCTCTACTGAAGGCGGCGGACGGTCGGACGGTCGCACCGTCGGACCGTGGATCCCGCTCGCCGTGATCGCCTTGTCGATCAGTCCGATTGTCCGCCTGTGCGGCCAAGGCTTTCTGTCCCAGTTTTCGTACGAGAACCTCAAACCGAGCGCCCTCCAACTCGATGTGGGCCCGCTGGGCGGGAACAACATCCGGGGCACCCTCACCGGCGGCCTGCGACTCGATTACGGGTTCATCGCGCCACATGTGCGCGTGCTGCTCGGGGCGTCCTACTATAAGGCGGACTTCAGCGAATCCGCCCGCACTCGCTTCGAGCAGCGGATCAAGAGCGTGGTGATCGATCCGTCGCGGGACGACACGATCCACCTCGGCCGTATCACCTGGAGCGACGTGACCGGGGACCTGGACCTGCAGTATGTGCTTCCGCAGGGCCACTCGGTGACGGCGTACATGGGCATCGGGCTCGGGGCGCACATTCGGCACGGCAGCGGTCCAGCGATCAACGGTACGTTCGTGCAGGATGCTCTTAACGAGATCACCGCGGGGTTGAACGGGACCATCGGCGCCGAGTTCGGAGCCAAGCGGTGGCGCGTCACGCTCGACGGGCGCGGCGTGCTGTCGAGCGGCGTGTCGACCGTGTCGCTGCGCACCGGCGTGATGTACCGCTGGGGTGTCATCGGAGATGGGGGCCGGGGGCCGCGGCAGTGAGCGATCCGGTTCGGGTGGCGGTGGTGGGGGCGGGGGCCATCGCGCAAGTCGCCCACCTGCCGGTGCTGCGGCGCCTCCCGGGCGTGGAAGTCTGCGCCATCTGCGACTCGGACATCGGAAAGGCTCAGGCGCTCGCCGCGCGTTTCGACGTGAAGGAGACGTTCGACGACATCGAGGAAGTCCTCAAGTACGCCCGTCCCACCGCGGTCGCCATCTGCACGCCGAATCACCTCCACGAGATCCACGTCGTCTCGGCCCTCGCCGCCGGCGCGCACGTGCTGTGCGAGCGGCCGCTGGCGCTCTCGCGCGCCGGCGTAGAACGCGTGCTTCAGGCGAGCGAGAAGTACGGCAAGCGGGTGATGGTCGGCATGAACCATCGCTTCCGCTCGGACGTCCAGGCGGTGCGCGGTTTTCTTGCCGGTGGCGACATCGGCGTGCTGCAGGCGATCCGTTGCGGGTGGTACACGTTTCAGCCGAGCCGCCACCTGGTCGCGTGGCGGCTGCGCCGCCAGGAGGCGGGGGGCGGGGCCTTCCTCGATTTGGGGCTGCAGCTGCTCGATCTGGGGTTGTGGCTCGCGGGCTGGCCGGCTGCCAAGCGGGTCTCGGCCCACGCGATGGGGCAAGCGAAGGAGGCCGTAGAGGATATGGCCACGGCACTCGTCGTGTGTGAGAACGGCGTATCCCTCTCCATCGACGTGAGCTGGCGCCACATGGGCGAAGCGGAGCGGTTCTGGTTCGACCTGGTGGGGACCAAGGGCTCGGCGAGTATTCAGCCGCTGCGCGTGTTCAAGGAGCAGCACGGCACGGTGAGCGACGTGACGCCCACCGGGGCGACGGGGCGCGAGACGCCGTTCGCGCAGTCGTACCGGGCGGAGTGGACGTACTTTCTCGCTGTGATGCGGGGGGACGTCAACGCGCCGCCACCGCGCGACCAGCTGGCACTGCACCGCGTGCTCGATGCCGTGTATCAGTCGGCCGAGGAAGGGCACGACGTGCGGCTGTGACGGCGTCTCTTCCTCACCCCCCTCCGACCCAGCGCGCCGCGGCGCTCGTCGCCGTGGGCGCGGCCCTGCTCGTCGCCAGCTACCCTCCGTTCCGTCTTCCCTTCTTGAGCTTCGTCGCGATCGCTCCAGCCGTGCTGTTGGTTCGCGAGCTCGAGCGGGAGCGCGATTTCCGCGGGGCGCTCCGGTGGGGCTTCTGGTTCGGCTTCGCGAGCCAGGGCGCGGTGCTCTACTGGCTCGTCGTGGCCCTCTGGCATTTCACCCCCCTCTCGGCGCTTGGCTACCTCGCCACGATCACGATCTTCGGGCTCTGGCATGCGCTGCTCTTCTGGTTCGTCGTACGCGTGCGCCTGCGCCTGCCCGCCTTGCCGCTGTGGCTCGTGTTTCCGATCGTGTGGACGGCGGTGGAATGGGGCGTCGGCCACCAGGGCGACATCCGCTTTCCCTGGCTCGGCTTGGGTACGTCGCTCGCGGATGCTTCCGTGCTCGTGCAGTGGGCCGACATCGCCGGGGCGCGGGGAGTGACGTTGTGGCTCGCGTGGTGCAATGTATTGCTTGTTGAGGCGTCGGACGGTCGGACCGTGGGACGGTGGGGTTCGGCGCGCCGACTGACGCTCGTACTCGCGACGATCGCGGTCGCGTGGGGATACGGCGCCTGGCGCGAGCGCACGCTCCCGATCCGCGAGCTCGGCACTGTGGGTCTGATCCAGCCCAACGAAGGCTTCCGGGAGAAGTGGGACCCGCGGCACGCGGACAGCGTGGTCGCCAAGCTCGTCACCATGTCGCGCGCGCTGGAGGCGCGCGGCCGCGTGCAGCTCTTGATCTGGCCGGAGGCGGCCATCCCGGGCTATCTCCTCGAGCAGCCACAATGGGACACGACGATCGCCCGGCTCGCCCGCGAGAGCGACACGCCCATCCTGAGTGGCGGCCTGCACGCGGAATTTCATCGAGATGGCTCGTACGACTACTTCAACGCCGCATTTTCCTTCGACTCATTGGGCCGATGGCGGCCCTACCCGGTGTACGCCAAGCACTATCTCGTTCCGATCGTCGAGCGCGTGCCGTTCGTGCCGCCGCGGTGGCTCAAGCTCAAGTGGTTCGGCGGCTTCGGAGTGGGCCGCGACTTGCCGCTGTATGCCAGTCCGTTGGGACGCTTCGGTGTGATCATCTGTTACGAGTCGGCGTTCGAAGACCTGAGCCGCCGCTACCGGAGCGAGGGCGCGAACTTCCTCGTGAACATCACGAATGACGCCTGGTACGGGCACACCGCCGGTCCGTACCAACACGTGACTCACCTGGTCATGCGCGCGATCGAGACGCGGGCGGGCATCGCCCGCGCGGCCAATGATGGTATCTCCGAGCTGATCGACCCGCTCGGAAGGAGCTACGCGGAAACCGGGTTGGAGCAGGAAGCCGCCGTGTCGGGTCCAGTCCGCACCAGCGACGTCATCCCGCTGTATGTGCGGTGGGGAGATTGGGTGGGAACGTTGGTGGTGCTCACGACGCTCGCGCTCGCAGGCGTGCTCGTGGTGGAGCGGTGGAGATTGAGGCGCCTCTCGTGAGAACGCGGAACGCGGAAGTCGGAGCGCGGAACAGCAATGGAAGGTCTCTCGGGTTGCGACCTTCGCCGTTCTGTTTCGCGTTCCGCGTTCCGCGTTCCGACTTCGAGGTGGGGTGGGGATGAGGGTCGGCGTCGACGTCGGCGGCACGTTCACCGACCTCGTGGCGCTGGATGACGACGGCGGCGTTGCCGTGATGAAGGTGGCCACCACGCCGGCCGACCCGTCGGTGGGAGTGTTTCGCGCGCTCGACGCGCTGCGCGCGCCCGTGGAGGTCCTGGTTCACGGCACGACCATCGCGACTAACGCGTTGCTCGAGCGCCGCGGAGCGCGCATCGCCCTGGTCACCACCCGCGGCTTCGAGGATCTGTTGTGGCTGCGGCGCCAGGACCGCGCCGCGCTGTACGACCTGGCACGCGACCATCCGCCGCCGCTAGTGACGCGGTCTGCGGTGATCGGCGTGGCCGAGCGGGTTGGCCCCCGCGGTGTCGTGGAATCGCTCCACGATGAGGAGATCGCGCGGGTCGTCGCTGCGGTGGGCGCGCTGGATCCTCCGGCCGAAGCGATCGCCGTTGCGCTGCTGTTCGCCTTCCGCCACTCGGAGCACGAGCGGCGCCTCGCCGCCGCCCTGCGCGTCGCCCTCCCCAATATGCCGGTCGCGGCGAGCCACGAAGTCCTTCCCGTATTCCGCGAGTTCGAGCGCATCAGTACCACCACGGTCGAGGCGTACCTGCGCCCCAAGGTCGCGGTGTACGTGGGGCGGTTGGAGCGGAGCGCGCGGGAACGCGGCGTGGCGGAGCTGCGTGTGATGACCTCGAGCGGCGGCACCCTGCAACCCGGAGCCGCGACGACGCGCGCGACGTCGCTCGCGTTGTCCGGTCCCGCGGGCGGCGTGGTCGGGGCCCAGTTGGTCGGCGCGGCCGTGGGACGACCCGACCTCTTGACGCTCGACATGGGCGGCACCAGCGCCGATGCGAGCCTCATCGCGGACGGCGTTCCGCGGCCCGATGGCGGCGGCAGCGTCGGGGGCATCCCGATCGCGCTCCCGGCGATCCTGATCGAGACGGTGAGCGCCGGAGGCGGCAGCATCGCGCACCTGGACGAAGGAGGGGCCCTCAAGGTCGGGCCCGAGAGCGCCGGCGCCGATCCAGGCCCCGCGTGCTACAGGCGTGGCGGCACGCGGCCGACGGTCACGGACGCGTGCCTGGCGCTGCGCTGGCTCGACGCGCAGCATCCCCTCGCGGACGATGTGCGGCTCGATCCGCGCGCCGCGGAACGGGCCCTGTGCTCCTTGGGCTCGCTCGCCGGGAATGAGCCGCCCGAGATCGCCGCCGGCATCGTCGCGGTGACGACCGCCGTCATGGCGCGCGCGCTCAAGCGCGTGAGTGTGGCGCGCGGCTTGGATCCCAGGCGCATGACACTGCTGCCGTTCGGCGGCGCCGGACCGTTGTTCGGCTGCCAGCTCGCCGACGCGTTGGGGATGGACGCCATCGTGATCCCACCGCACCCGGGCGCGCTCTCGGCGCTGGGACTCGCGTCGGCTGCGGAGCGCGTAGACTTGGTGGCGTCGTTCCACCGCACGCTCGATGGGCTCGCGGGGCAGGACCTCGCGATCGCCTTCGCTCCGCTGCTCGAAGGGGGGGCGGTCGAGCTCCCGGGCGGGGTCGCGCAGCGCTACGCCGACTGCCGCTTCGCCGGACAGGGTTATGAGATCACCGTGCCGGTGACGGATGACGACCCCTCGCGCATCCGCGATGCGTTCTTGATGGAGCACCGCGCGCGCTTCGGTCATGCCGACCCGGGGCAGGGAGTCGAGCTCGTGAACTTGCGGGTGGTGGTCACGCGCCCCGGGCGGGCGGTGCGGTTCGGCGCGGCGCGCCGCATCCTGCAGCGTCCCGGGGCCAGCCGTCCGACGTGGGTGCGCGGGGCGCGCGTGACCGCCGCGGTGTGGGCGCTCGACGAGCTCGCGCCCGGCGTCACACTCGCGGGCCCGGCGATCCTGGCGGGGCGCGATGCCACGGCGCTGGTCGAACCCGGTTGGCGGGGCACCGTCCACGCCTGCGGCGCGGTGCTGCTGGAGCGGGCATGAGTCTCGACGCGGTGGGTCTCGAGGTCATGGGGCATGCCTTCGCCTCGATCGCCGAGGAGATGGGGCTCGTCCTGATTCACTCGAGCGTCTCGCCCAATATTCGCGAGCGGCGCGACTGCTCGGCTGCGCTGTTCGACCCGGAGGGCGAGATGATCGCGCAAGCCGCGCACATCCCCGTGCATCTGGGCGCGATGCACGAGTCCGTCGCCGCCGTGCGCGCGCTCGGGCCCGCGCCGGGCGACGTGTTCATCCTGAACGATCCCTACACCGGGGGATCCCATCTTCCTGACATCACCCTTGTCGGGGCGATCGATCTCGCCGGCGCCGTGGGCGGCTACAGCGTCGTGCGGGCCCATCATTCGGACGTGGGCGGTGTGCAGGCCGGGAGCATGCCTGCGGGCACCCGCGAGCTGTTCGCGGAAGGCGTGATCGTCCCACCGCTGCGCCTCACGTCGGAGGTCGAGCGGTTCCTGCTCGCGAACGTGCGCACGCCGGAGATCCGGCGCGCCGACCTCGCGGCGCAACGCGCCGCGGTCGAGCGGGGCGGGGAGGGCATCCGGGCGCTCGCCGCGCGCTACGGAGCGGCGGCGATGCAGGCAGCCGCCCGAGACCTGCTCGACTATGCGGAGCGCCGCACCCGCGAGGCCCTCCGTCGGTGGACAGTCGCCGGCGTCACGGTGTCGGACTTCCTCGAGGGCGACGGCGTGGACGACACGGACTTGGCGATCCAGGTCCGGGTCGACATCCGTGACGGCACATTCGCGGCCGATTTCACGGGCACGGCGCCGGCCGCTGTTGGCAACGTGAATTGCCCACTTGCGGTCGCGCGCTCGGCCGTCCTGTTCGTGGTGCGAACGCTCCTCCCCGACGACGTACCCACCAACGGCGGCGTGCAACGGGTCGTGAGCGTGACCGCGCCCGCTGGATGTCTCGTGAACGCGCGCTTTCCGAGCGCCGTCGCTGCCGGAAACGTAGAGACGTCCCAGCGTATCGCGGACACGGTATTTCTTGCGCTGGCGCGCGGTGGCGTGTCTGTGCCCGCCCAGGGTCAAGGGACGATGAACAATGTCACGTTCGGGGGTCTCGGGGTTCGGGGCTCGGGGCTCGCGGATGCCTGGACTTACTACGAGACCATTGGAGGCGGGCAGGGGGCGAGTCGCGGAGCTCCGGGGCCGTCCGGTGTCCACGTGGGGATGTCCAACACCCGCAACACGCCGGTCGAGGTCCTCGAAATGGAGTGTCCGCTCCGAGTGCGCACCTACGCGCTGCGCCGGGAGAGCGGAGGGGACGGGCGCTGGAGGGGTGGGGACGGCGTGGTGCGCGAATTCGAAGCCCTCGCCCCCACGACCGCGGCGATCCTCGCCGAGCGCCGTCGACACGCCCCCCATGGCGTGGCGGGGGGGCGCGACGCGCAGCGGGGGGAGACGCTCTTGAACGGTGCGCCGCTCGCGCCTAAAGTGAGCACGCCACTCGCTCCCGGTGATGTCCTACGAATCGCGACGCCGGGTGGCGGTGGGTGGGGTGACCCCGAACACGGAGACGAGCGATGACCTGGCTCCTGGTGGCGCTGATCGGTTTGGTGGCAGGTGTGGTGTCGGGGCTGTTCGGAATCGGTGGCGCGGTCGTGATCATCCCCGGCCTGGTGCTCTTGGTCAAGCTGTCGCAGCACACCGCGAGCGGCACGTCGCTCGCGGCGCTCCTGTTGCCCGTCGGGTTCCTGGGAGCGATCGAGTATTACCGCCGCGGCCAGGTCAACGTGCCATACGCCGCCATCATCGCTGGGGGATTGTTCGTCGGAGCCTTCGTGGGAGCGCACCTCGCCGGCTCGTTGTCGGACACCATGCTGCGACGCGCGTTCGGCGCGTTCTTGTTGCTGGTCGCCGGGAAACTGCTGCTCGGCTAACCCTTCGCGTCGTACACCTTGCCCTCGACGAACAGGCGGTACAGCTCCTGGTCGAGCTGCCCGATCCGCACCTCTTCCGCCATGATGTCGAGGGCCCGGGCGGACGCCACCGCGGCCTTGTAAGGCCGGTCGGCGGCGGTCAGGGCATCGTAGATGTCGCTGATGGTCATCATGCGCGTCTGGACGGGAATCGCGTCGCCGGTGACCCGGCGCGGGTAGCCACCCCCGTCGAGCTTTTCGTGGTGTCCGTAGGCGATGAGGGGGATTTGCTGCAGCTCCCGGGTCCAGGGAATCTGTTGCAGGAAGCGATAGGTGTGCGTGACGTGGCTCTCGATCTCCTGGCGCTCCGCCTCGTCCAGCGAGCCCTTGGGGATTGTGAGATAGCGCATTTCCTCGTCGGTCAGATAGGGACGACGTTGGCCGGCCACATCCGCGTAGGTGCGGCGGGCCAGCTGGAGCAGCTCCTCGAAGCGTCCAGCCGGTAAGACGGTCGGCTCGTTGGCCTGGAGCACGACCTCGAGGCAGCGCTCCAGCGCCTTGAGCTCCGCGGCGTGCTCCGCGTCGAGGCCGCGTCGGAACGCTTCGTACCCGTGCGCGCCGTGAGCCTCGAGGAACTCGGCGCGCTTCTTCCAGAACTCCCGCTCGGCCGTCCTTCGCACGAAGTCGTGCCGCTGCCTGATGAGCTCCAGCTGCAACGGATAGAGCTTCTTGGCCTTCACCAGGACCTGTTCGCGCACGCCGACCTTCCCGAAATCGTGCAACAAGCCGGCGTAGCGGATCTCGCGAATTTGCTCACGCGTGAACGTCACCGTGCGATACGCGCCGTCGCCGGCGCGATCGACCACCGCGGCCAACGCGACGGTCATGTTCGCCACGCGGCTGGAGTGCCCGAACGTGGTCGGGTCCCGCTGTTCGATCGCGTGCACGGCGGCCTTCACGAATCCCTCGAACAGGCGCTCGATCTCCTCGTACAGCCGGCTGTTTTCGATCGCGACGGCCGCCTGTCCGGCGAGGGCGGTCACGAGCTCGACCGTGCGTCGCGAATAGGGAACGACCTGGCTCTCCACGTCGGCGGGGCCCGTGAGGACCGCTTCGGCGTTGCGCTTCCGATTGATGAGCTGCAGGACCCCGAGCACCTCCTCTTTGTGATCCTTCAGGGGGATGACCAGCATCGACTTGGTGCGATAGCCATACCGCTCGTCGAACGAGCGGTTGATGCTGTACTCCACGTCGGGCGGCAGGAAGTACGCGTCGTCGATCACGAGCGGCTCGCCGGTGACCGCCGTGTACCCGGCGAGGCTGGTGCGGTCCACCGGAATGGTGAACTCCACGAACGGCGCCTCAGGCTTGGAGTACGTGTGGGCCAAGCGAAAGCGCAGGCGCTTCTGGCCCTGCTCGCCCGTCTCCACCAGGTACAGACTGCCGGCGTCGGAAGAGGTGATGCGGCGCGCCTGCGTGAGAATCAGGTCGAGCACACTCTTCAGATCGCGCTCCGTGCCGAGCGCGACGCCGATGCGCGTCAGCTCCCCGATCTCGCGGCTGCGGCTCGCGGCTTCGGAGCGGGCGCGGGCCGTCTCCATGCGGGCGGCGGCCTCGCGGTAGCCCGCGCGTACAGCCACGAGGAGCTGTCGCGGGCCGAGTGGGTGACCGACGAACCCCGACAGCAGCTCGGAGGGCATTTCGCGCGGCACGTCGGTCTCGCCTTCGCGCCCGATCGCGACGATCGCACCCCCGGCGTCTACGAACGCCCGCAGCACATCGACCGGAAAGACGGAGCGGTTTTCCGAATCGAGGAGAAACACGCTGGGGCGTTCGTCGGCGGCGAGGTCGCGCGGTACGCGTACCTCCCGGACTTCGATGTTCGAACCGTCGAGCACAGGACGGATACTCGCGGGGTCCCACGCGGAGGAGTGGAGCAGCAGGTATTTCACGGCGTGAACCGCCGGACCGTCACGAGCTCTTGACTCGCTGCAGCCCCTGTTGCGCCTCGGTGTACTCCGGAAACACCGCCAGCGCGCGCTGGTACATCTCCACCGCCTTGTCCTTTTGCCCACGGTCCTGATACAGCAGCGCCTTCGAATAGAACGTCAGCGCCTCCGTGGGAATCTGGCGGCTCATCCGCTGGTCCGAGGCCTGCTTGGGGAGGGGCGGCAGGTTCGCGTCCTTCAAGAGTCGCGCGGCCGCCGTCCGAATGAGGTCGAACAGGTGATCCCGTTGCATCCGATCCGACTCGACCTTCACGATCTCACCCGTTTCCACGTTGACGAGGCGGGCGTCGAGCCGGAAGTCACCGTAGAAGTCGATGAACGTACCGGTGATGACGTAGCGAGCCCCGACCAGCTTGCCGACCTTGGCGGCGGTTTGCGGGTCCACGCGACCCGAGGCCCCGAGGTTCTGCTCCTCGAGCAGCTTCTGGATCTCGCCCCGCTCCACCACCCGGGCGGCCGGATTGGCGGCGAGCTCGGAGATCAACATGCCGGCGATCCCCTTTTGCAGCGCGTCGAAGTTTTCCTTGTCCTGGCCGTAGGATCCGCTGTTGTCGAACGGCATCACGGCGATGCCGGGGCGGGCGTCCTGGCCTCGCCCCTGCGCGGCCACGCCGCGCGTGCACAGCGCCACCAGAGTGAGCCCCAACCACGCGGGCACATAGCGCATATGGTCGACTCCTCGCTTCAGATGGTCAGTGTCATACCCTCCTGCGCCGCCAGGACTTCAGCGGGCAGGCCCTTGGTCCGCGCTTGCCGCCGGGCAGCGGCGAGCAGTGCGTCGATCGCCTCGTCGCCGTGCTCGGGCTCGTGGTGGAACAACACCAGCCGCTTCACCCCCGCTTCGCCGGCCAGGGCGACCGCCTCCTCGAACGTCGAGTGACCCCAGCCGCGATGGTCCTCCAGCTCTTCCGGCGTGTACATCGCGTCGTGAATCAACAGGTCTACGCCGTGGAGGAACATGACGAAGTCCTTGCGCCAGGACGCGGACGTGCCGTAGTGCCCGCCGGGCCCCAGCTCGTTGTCGGTCACGTAGGCCATGCTCGCGCCGCCCGCGGCCGGCGTGAGCCGATACCCGAGCGTGGTCCCCGGATGCCGCAATCGCATCGCCCGCACGCGGAAGCTGCCCACCGCGAACTCGCCGGGCTCCACCTGCTGCACGGTCAGCCGCGCCGACAGCGCGTCCAGCGGCACCGGAAACACGGCCGGGTCCATCTGTTGACGAAGAATCGCTTCGAGGGACGTGGTCCCCTGGCGCGAGCCCCAGATGCGCACGGCGTTGCCGGGAGCGAAGAACGGCTTGAAATGGGGCAGGCCCTGGATGTGGTCCCAATGGGCGTGCGACAAGAGGATCTCCGCCTGCACCGCGCCGTTCTGGCGCTCTACCAGCTCGCGCCCCAGCGCGCGGATCCCCGTGCCGGCGTCGAGGATCACCAGCTGGCCCTCTCCCGGGCGCCCGCTTTCCACGGCGACGCACGGCGTGTTGCCACCGTAGCGTGCGGTGTGCGCCCCGGGGGTGGGGATCGAGCCGCGCGTCCCCCAAAAGGTCACCGTGTAGGCCATCGGTCCCGGCAAGGCCTCGTCCCTATGTGGCTAAGTTATGGAAAATGCGATACGTAGAACAAGCCGCACCTCACCCGACGATCGTGATGAGCCTCACGACCGCCCGGCGGATGCCTCCAATGCGGCGCGGTCGCGGATGAGGATTTCGCGGCGGCTGATCTCGATGTAGCCCTTCTCGACCAGCTCGCGCATGGTGCGGCTCACCGTCTCGCGGGAGGAGCCGATCATTTGGGCGATCGTGTGGTGCGTGAGACGACGCGTGATCCGGTCCGCCCCCGCCTCGTCGGCGAGGTCGAGCAGCAGCTGCGCGACGCGCCCATTGACGTCGAGCAGCACGAGGCTGCCCACCTTCTCGTCCACGCGACGCAGCCGGCGCGACAACTCGCGCAACAACCCCATCGCGATACCCGGAGACTGCTGCAGGATGGCCTGAAAGTCCTCGCGGCGGATCACCAGCAGGTTGGCGTCCTCCATCGCGATCACGTGGGCCGAGCGCGGCTCTTCGTCGATGAGCGACATCTCGCCGAAGAAATCGCCCTCGCCCAGCACCGACAAGATCACCTCACGCCCGTCCTCCCCGATCAACACCACCTTGACCTGACCTTTGCCGACGATGAAGAGCGCATCACCCGGATCATCCTCGAACAAGATCACGGAGTTGCGGGGATAACTGCGCTCACGGGTGATTTCGGTGACCCGCTCGAGCTCGGCGGGCGCGAGCTGGCTGAAGAGGGGGACCTTCTGCAGGATGCTCGTGACCGACACGATGGAGGTACCTTTAGCGCTTGGGGCGGGGTTGGTGGTGGGGCAAGCTTACGTACAAGCGAGGCTGCTGTCAATTCGGCGCAAGCTCGGGCGCTTGCCGCCAACTTGCGGCGCCAGTTATATTTCCACGCTTCGTGTTGTCCGACTTTTAGTCGAGGATCGAGTGCAGTGAAACCTGCGATTCACCCTGCCTACCACCGCGCGACCGTGCAGTGCGCGTGCGGCAATAACTTCGTCACGCGGTCGACCGTGCCCGTGATCCACGTCGAAGTCTGCGCCAAGTGCCATCCGTACTTCACGGGCAGGCAGAAGCTCGTGGACACGGCCGGACGGGTGGAGCGTTTCCGCCAGAAATACGGGACCGAGAAGGCCGCGGGCTAAGGCGTGGAGGCCCGACTCCGCCAGGCGCTCGCGCGGGCGGAGGAGGTCGCCCGAGAGCTGGCCGACCCCGAGACCGCGCGGAATCCGGCGAAGCTGAAACAGCTGGGCCGCGAGCACGCCAGGCTCGACCAGGTCCGCCAGACCCACGAGCGGCTGACCCGCCTCGAACGTGAGCTCGCCCAGGCGCGCGAGGTGCTCCAGGATCGGGACGCCGAGTTATCGCAGCTCGCCCGTGCGGACGTGGAACGGTTGCGCCCCGAGATCGAGCGGCTCGAGCGGCAGCTGGCCGACCTGCTAACGCCCCCTGATCCCCTCGCCGACCGCGATGCGATCGTCGAAATCCGGGCCGGGACCGGGGGAGACGAGGCCGCGCTGTTCGCGGCTGCCCTGTTTCGCATGTACACGCGGTTCTGCGAGCGGCACGACTGGAAGGTGGAGATCCTCTCGCTGTCGGAGGGGAACCTTGGAGGTTTGAAGGAGGCGATCTTCGCCGCCCGGGGCCCAGGTGCCTACGGCACCTTACGTTATGAGTCGGGCGTCCATCGCGTACAGCGCGTTCCCGTAACCGAAGCCCAGGGCCGCATCCACACGTCCGCGGCAACCGTGGCGGTGCTCCCCGAGGCGGAGGAGGTCGACGTGAAGATCGAAGACAAGGATCTCCGGATCGACGTCTTCCGCTCCCAGGGACCGGGCGGGCAGAGCGTCAATACCACCGACAGCGCGGTGCGCATCACCCACCTGCCCACCAACCTCGTGGTTCAGTGTCAGGACCAGAAGAGTCAGCTCCAGAACAAGATCAAGGCCATGGAAGTCCTGCGCTCGCGCTTGCTCGATCGTATGGTAGCGGAACAGGAGGCCGCACGGGCGCGCCAGCGTCGCGCCCAGGTGGGCACCGGTGACCGCTCGGCGAAGATTCGGACCTATAACTTTCCGCAGAACCGGGTGACCGACCACCGCATCCACTACACGGTCCACAACCTGTCGGAAGTACTGGATGGGAGCCTTGACGAGCTGATCACGGCGCTGCGCCTCGCGGGGGAGAAGGAGCGCCTCAGTGCCTGAGCGGGCCGGACTCGCTCCCACCATCGCCGACGCGCTGAGCGAGGCGGCGCAGCGGCTCGCGGCCCCCGGGATACCGGATCCGCGGCGCGAAGCCCGTGCCCTGTGGGCTGCGCTGGCAGACAGCGACCCCGGCGCCGTCTGGCTGCGTCGTGAGCGTAGGGCGCCGCCCGACCTGCTGCACTGCTTCCGGGCCGCCGTGGACCGGCGTGCGGGCGGGGTCCCGTTCGCCTATGCCGGCGGATGGACGGCGTTCCGAACCTTGCGCCTCAAGATAGACCAGCGTGCCCTGATCCCTCGGCCGGAAACAGAGGGGCTTCTCGACCTCGTCTTGCATGTGTTACGGACAACCGACAACGGACAACGGCAAACGTGGGGTATCGCGGCCGATATCGGGACGGGATGTGGCTGCCTCGCGCTCTCGCTGGCCGTGGAAGGACACTTTGAGAGAGTGATCGCCGTCGAGCGTTCGGCGGAGGCCGCGGCGCTGGCACGGGAAAACGTGGCGTCGGTGCGGCCGCCGGTGCCGGTCGAAGTGCGCATCGGGGAGTGGCTCGCGCCGCTGGCGGGCAGCCGATGCCGCGTGATCGTCTCGAATCCGCCGTACTTGACCGAGGCGGAGTATGCCGACCTCGACCCCGCCGTCCGCCTGTTCGAGCCTCGCGACGCGCTGGTGAGCGGAGCGGACGGCCTCGCCGCGACGGAGGCGCTGTTCGCGGGTGCCCGACCGCTGCTCGAGCCAGGAGGCCTCCTCGCGCTCGAGATCGACGAACGGCGCGCCGATGCGGCGCGGGCGCTCGCCCGAAGCCACGGCTGGACGGCCGTGGCCGTGCACAACGACCTGTTCGGCCGGCCGCGGTACGTGGTGGCTCGCCTGGAGGAGGGCGCGTGATCGACCAGAAGGCGCAGGAACTGGGGCGGCTGCTGGGACAGAGCGACGAGTACAAGACGCTGGTCCGGGCCAGCGACCGGATGAAGGAGGACGCGACCTGTCGGCAGCTGCTCGCGGAGGTCGAGCGCATCGCGCAAGACATCGAACGCGCCTCCCAGGAGGGGCGCGAGCCCGCCAAAGAGCAGGTCGAGCAATACGATCGGGCCCTCCAAAGCGTGCAGGGAAATCCGGTGTATCAGCAGGTCGTGGCCGCCCAGTCCAACTTCGAGAAGCTGATGGCCAAAGTGAACGCGCGGATTTACGAAGGCATGAAGCAGGGGGTGGCGAGCCCCATCATCACGCTTGGTTAGGGACTGGGGAATGGGAGCTCTAGACTCGGGGGTGTTCGTGGTGGTCGAGGGCCCCGAAGGCGCGGGCAAGTCCACGCTTGCGCGCGAGCTCGCGGCTCGTTTGCGGGCGGAGGGACGGTCGGTAGTCCTGGTGCGGGAGCCCGGGGGAACGCCGTTGGCAGAGGCGGCGCGCAAGGTCGCGCTCAAGTTTCCGCACGAGATGTCCCCGGTCGAGGAACTGTTCTTGTTTCTCGCGGCGCGGGCCGACCTCGTGCGCAAGGTGGTCCGCCCGGCGCTCGAAGCGGGGCAAGTGGTCGTGGCCGACCGTTTCGATTTGTCCACCATGGCCTACCAAGTGGCGGGCGGCGGGTTACCATCCGAGGAGGTGGCGACGGCGATCCGGCTCGCTACCGGCGGTCTGATGCCGGACCTCACGCTCGTGCTGGACGTGCCGGTTGAGGTGGGGCGGGCGCGGCAACGGGCGGCACGCAAGGTGCAGGATCGGTTCGAGCGCCAGGACGACGCATTCCACCACCGGGTGCGTGAGGCGTACCGTTGCGCCCAGGGACCCGGCATCGTGCATATTGACGCGACGCAGTCGAGGAAGCTGGTGCAGGAGGCGGCCTGGCGCGAGGTCATGGCAGTCGCCGCACCTTCAACGCGAGGCATCTCATGAAGCTCCGCAACATCGTCATCGTCAGCGCGGCGGCCGGGTTGGCGCTCGCCACGGGCGGCTGGCTGCTGCAGCGGCAGGCCGAGCCCACAGGGTCCGTGTACCAGCAGGCGCGCCTGTTCGAGGACGTGCTCGCACACGTCGCCGACTTCTACGTGGATTCGATCGACGAACGTCGCCTGTACCAGATGGCGATCGACGGCATGCTCGATCAGCTGCACGACCCGTATTCGGTGTTCCTCAAGCGAGACGACTTCCGCGCGCTGAACGAGGCCACCACCGGCAACTACGGCGGCCTGGGCATCCAGATCGACGTGCGGGACGGCTGGATCACCGTCGTGGCGCCGCTTCCGGACACCCCGGCGGAGCGCGCCGGCATCCAGTCCGGCGACCAGATCACCGCCTTGGACGGGCGCCTCACCGAGGGATGGAAGAACGATCAGGCGGTGAAGGAGCTGCGCGGCCAACCGGGCACCATCGCGGAGCTCAAGGTGCGGCGCGCGGGCATCGAGCAGCCGCTCCTCTTCAAGATCACGCGCGCCACGATCCACGTGCGCTCGGTGCAAGCGTCGATGATGCTGGACGACCGCGTGGGCTACGTCCTACTCTCGACCGTGAGCGAAACGTCGGCGGACGAGCTCACCACGGCGATCAGCCAGCTGATGAAACAGGGCATGCGGGCCTTGATCCTCGACCTGCGCAACAATCCCGGTGGCGTGCTCGATCAAGGCGTCGCCGTCAGCGAGCTGTTCCTCGACCCGGGTCAGGAGGTGGTGGAAACGCGGGGCCGGGCACCCAACATTTCGCGCACCTATCGCGACACCAAGCCGCAACCCTGGCCCGGCCTGCCGGTCGTCGTTCTGGTCAACGGGTTCAGCGCGAGTGCGGCGGAGATCATCACCGGCGCGCTGCAGGATCATGATCGCGCCGTGGTGATCGGGACGCCCACGTTCGGCAAAGGATTGGTGCAGTCGCTGTGGCAGCTCACGCCCGAAACCGCGTTGAAGATCACGACCGCACGCTGGTACACACCCAGCGGGCGCACCATTCAACGGCAGAGCAAGAGCGAGGAGGACCAGCTCGCCCAGGCCCAGGCGGCCGAGCTGGGCCGCGACAGCGCCAAAACGGATTCAGCGCCGGTGTTCCACACCGATCGGGGCCGTGCGCTGGTGGGCGGCGGCGGGATCCGACCCGACGTATTCGTGGTCCCCGACACCTTCGACACCGCCGAGCGGGGCTTCATCAAGGCCTTGGGGAGCAGGATTCCCACGTATCAGGACGTTCGTACCACCTTCGCGCTCGAGGTCAAGACCTCGGGCCGGATCAAGAGCCCCGAGTTCACCGTCACCCCCGACATGGTGGACGACATCGTCAAGCGATTGCGGTCGAGGGGCGTGCCGGTCTCAGACAGTGTCATGACCGGCGCGCGGGAGGTGATCACGCAAGACCTGGGCTTCGAGATCGCTCGCTACGTGTTCGGTCGCGCGGCCGAGGTCCGGCGCCAGCGGGAGGAAGACCGCCAAGTGCGAGCCGCGCTGGGCTTGGCGCGGCGGGCCAAGTCACCGCAGGATCTGATCGCGCTCGCCGCCGCCCAACCCGCGACGCCTCCCCCCGGCCGCAACTAAGGTGGCGGGCCGGGCCCGCCCGACCACCGCTTCGCCGGGGACGCCCGGCGTCGGGATCATCGGACCGGGACGCGCCGGGCTAGGGCTGGCGCTCGCGCTGGCGGCGGCAGGCTACGACGTGCGTCTGCACGGCCGGCGCCGCAAGCCGGTGCCGCGACCCCTCACCCTCTCCGTGGGTCCCCCGGACGAACCGCCTGCCTGGGCGGGCGAGCCGGTCATCCTCATTCTCGCCGTGTCCGACGACGCGATCCGACCGCTCGCCGAGACGCTCGCCCGTGGCGGTTCGGTCCGCGCCGACCAGGTCGTGCTGCACCTCTCGGGTGTCCACGGCCAGGAAGCGCTCGGCCCACTGGTGGGGTCGCGGGCGGCGCTGGGGTCGCTGCATCCCCTGCAGACGATCTCGGAGCCAGAGCGAGCGGCCGTTCGGCTCAAGGGCGCCTGGGCCGCGGTCGAAGGCATGCCCCGAGCGGTCGAAGCGGCCGAGCGGCTGGCGCGCGATCTCGGGCTGCGGCCATTCCGTCTCGCGTCCAGCGCCAAGCCGATCTACCACGCGAGCGCGGTGTTCGCGTCGAACTACTTCGTCGTCGTGGAAGCGGTAGCCCAGCGCCTGCTGCGGCACGCCGGCCTTTCCGACGCGGACGCCTGGCGAGCGCTGCGCCCGCTGGTCGAGGGCACGCTCGAGAACTTGACGCGCCAAGAGCCGGCGGCCGCGCTCACGGGCCCGGTCGTGCGGGGCGACGCGGCGACCGTCCGCCGACATCTCGACGCGCTCACCCAGGACGACGCCCTCCTGTACCGCGTGCTCGGACGGGCGGCGCTGGAGCTCGCGCAGAAGCAGGGGATGGACGAGGCGACGGCAGCGCGCGTAGCGGCGGCGCTCGAGACCGATCGACCGCTCGTGCTGCGGAAGCCGGGTCACCTCAAGCGCGACGCGTAGCTCCGCTACTGATCGACCACGCGCACGCCCGACGGCGGGGAGAACGTGAGCTCGCGGCCGGGCACACCGCCGTTCACCTGAATGTTGCGCAGGACGATCGTCCGCCTCTGGCCGGATGACTCGATGAAGTCGAGGCGGTGCACCAGCCCGTCGTCTCGTCCCAGCCAGATCGTCGCCTCGGTGTACGGCTCGTCCTGCCCCTTCGGTACGAGCCGGATCACGTCCATGGTGCCCTCCGCGAGCGAGTCGGCGCGGACATATGTCGCCGTGTACCGCTCGCGCGGCCGGTCGACGAACTGCCCGATGAGGTTCGGTCCGGTCGTGCCATAGTCCGGTATGCGGGACCGGATCACCTGGCCGGGCGTGGTGCTGGGCGTGTAGAGCCAAAGGAAGCGGCCATCCGCGACGATGCGATCGCCTTTGGGACTGGTGAAGCGCATGGCGAAGCGGCTCGGCCGCATCTGGTACAACCGCCCGCGCGTCGTGTCCGAAGCCCCGATCATCGGATTGGTGATGACCTGCACGAACTCGGCGGAGAGGGTGGTGACGGTTTGGAAGACCTGGCTGGCGTGGTCGAGGATGGGACAGGGATCGACAGTCTGTCGGACGGTCGGACGGTCGGACAGGAAGGCGAGGGCGGCAATGAACAGTCCGGCTGTCCGACTGTCCGACTGTCCGACCGTCACGCCCCCACCGCCGCCGGCTCCGCCACTCGCCGCCCGATCACGTCCGCGATCACGCGAATCTCCCGCATCAGCTGCGCGAACTGGTCGGGAAAGAGCGTTTGGGCGCCATCAGACAACGCCGCATCGGGATTGGGGTGCACCTCGACGATGATACCGTCCGCGCCGGCCGCGACTGCGGCCCGGGCCATCGGGATCACCTTGTCGCGCAGCCCGGTCCCGTGGGAGGGGTCCGCGATGATCGGCAGGTGCGACAGCTTGTGCACCACCGGAATGGCGGTGAGGTCGAACACGTTACGGGTCGCCGTGTCGAACCCGCGGATGCCGCGCTCGCACAGGATCACGTCGTGGTTCCCCTCGGCGAGCAGGTATTCCGCCGAGAGGAGCAGCTCCTCGATGGTCGCGGACATGCCGCGCTTCAGCAGCACGGCCTTCTTGGCCCGTCCCGCCGCCTTCAGGAGGGACGAGTTTTGCATGTTGCGAGCGCCGATCTGAATGATGTCTGCGACCTCCGCCACGTAGCCCACGCCCTCGGGGTCCATCGCCTCGGTGCAGATGAGCAGGCCCGTCTCCTCGCGTGCCTTGGCCAACAGCTTCAGCCCCGGCCGGCCCAGCCCCTGGAAGGCGTATGGGGAGGTGCGAGGCTTCCAGGCGCCCCCGCGCAGGATGACCGCGCCCGCATCCTTCACGAGCCTCGCGGCTTCGATGATCTGCCGCTCGCTTTCGACCGAGCACGGCCCAGCGATCGTCACGACGTCGGTGCCGCCGACGGCAACGCCGCCGGGGAGCCGCACCACCGTGTTCTCGGCCTTCCACTCGCGGCTCACCTGCTTGTACGGCTTGGTGACGTGGATGACGTCCTGGACGCCGGGGAGTCCCTCCAGGCGAGACGCGTCCACCCGTCCGTCGTTGCCGACGAGGCCGACCGCGGTGCGCTGCGCCCCTGGCATGAGCTGGGCCTTGTACCCCATCTCCTGGATTACCGCGATGACGCGCCGCACCTCCTCGTCGCTCGCGCCGTGTCGCATCACGATCAGCACCGCTACTTCCCTCCCACTCCGATGGAGAACCGGTCGCCGTCGCGGGCCGCCGTGATCCGGCCGGTGAACCGCGTGCCGGCCGTTTTGGCCGGGTCCGAAGTTTCTACCGGCGGATAGAAGTGCGTCAAGACGAGATGCCGCGCGCCGGCGTCGCGCGCCAGCTCGCCGGCCTGCTCGGGAGTGAGGTGGGTGTCCACAGCCATTGCCGCGGGGAGCGAGCACTCGGCCAGTAGCAGGTCCGCCCCCGCGGCCCAGCGGGCGAGCTCTTTCGAAGGTCCGGTGTCGCCGGTGTAGACCAGGCGGCCCTCGGGCGCGCTCACCGACAGCGCCACGCTCTCGGGAGTGTGGGGGACGGGGAAGGTTTCGAGGCTGGTGTCGGCATCCAGCGGAAATGGCTCGCCGCTCTGCACGTCCAGGATGCCGAGCGGGAACCCGGGGTCGAGCAGCCACGGGCCGTAGACCTCGGCGAGCTGCTTCACCAGTCGGACGACGCCCCGCGGGCCCAGGATCACGAGGGGGTCGCGCCGCTCCGGTACCGTCGTGTACTTCAGGGCGTACACGAGCATCGGCAGCTCGCCCCAGTGGTCGGGGTGGAAGTGGGACAGGACCACGTGGCTCACCTGATGCCACGGCAGGGAGAACTGGGCGAGGCGATGCAGCGTGCCGGCGCCGCAGTCGAGTAGGATCTTGAGGCCCGCCCGGCTCACCCAGTGGCAGGCCGATGTGCGGGTCGCCGACGGCGCGACGGTGCCGGTGCCGACGGTGACCAGGTCCACTCAGGCCGGCGCCAGCTGTCCGAGCCGCACGCCCACGATCGTCGAGACGCCGGGTTCCTGCATTGTGACGCCGTACACCGCGTCGGCCGCCTGCATGGTGCGGGGGTTGTGGGTGATCACGATGAACTGGGTGAGGTCCTTGAATTCCGCGAGCAGGCGCACGTACCGGCCCACGTTGGCATCGTCGAGTGGCGCGTCTACCTCGTCCAGCAGGCAGAACGGGCTCGGCTTGGTGAGGAAGATGGCGAACAGCAGTGACACGGCGACCAGCGTGCGCTCCCCCGACGAGAGCAAGTGGATGCGCTGCGTGCGCTTGCCACGGGGCGCGGCGTGGATCTCGATGTCGCTTTCGAGCGGCTCGTCCTCGTTGGCGAGTCGCACGTCGCATTCTCCGCCGCCGAACAACGTTTGGAACACGGTGCGGAAGTGCTCGCGAACCTTGCCGAACGACTCGAGGAACATGGTCTTTGCCGTTTGATCGATCTCCCGCGCGGCTTGCTGCAGCGACTGGCGCGCCGCGACGAGATCGTCGCGCTGGGTTTGGAGGAACTCGAGCCGCTTCATTTCCTCAGCGTGCTCGTCCACGGCCAGCGCGTTCACCGGCCCCACCGCGTCGATCGCGCCACGCAGCCGCTCGTCTTCTTGCCGCAGCCACTCGAGATCGCCCGCAACGACCGGTGCGTCGGCGAGCAGCTGATCGAGGGGCTTCCGCCATTCGGCCTCGACCCGGGCGACGACCCCCCGCCGGCGGCCTTGGATCTCGGTGCGCTCGAGCTCGAGCTTGTGCCCTTCGGCGCTGCGTGCGTCCAGGGCGCGCCGCACCTCCTCGACGGCTGCTTCGACGTGCGTGAGCTGCCCATCGGCCGCCTCCGCCAGAGACTCCGCTTCCCGCGCGGCCTGCTCGAGGACGCCGAGCGACTGCCGGCGCTCCTGGAGCGTGTCCTCCCATTGCGAGCGTTGCGCGGTGAGCGCGGCCGTCTCCCGGTCCAGAGCGGTGGTCTCATCGGCCAGAGTGGACGCCTCGTGGCGGGCGTGCTCGACCTCCGCCGCGGCGCGGCTGGCGCGGTCGCGCGCGGCCGCCAGGCGCGCCTCGACCTGCGCCGCGTCGACCTGCCAGCGCACCCGCTGCTCCCGGGCCGCCTCCTGCTGGGCGTCGAGGTCCACCAGCCGGGCGCGGTCGGCACCCAGCCGCTCATCGAGCTTCACCCGTTCCACCTCGTGGCCATCGAGCTCCGCGTGCACGGCGGCGAGCCGGGTCTCGACTTCCGTGAGGCGTGCGGTGAGCCGCTCGACCTGGGCCGCCGCGTCCGCTGCCTGACGCTGCGCGTGGGCGGCGGCGCGCTCGGCGTCGCCTTTGAGCGCACCCGCCTCGAGCTCCTCGTGGCGGGCACGCTCCGCGGCTTCCCCCGCCGCGGCGAACGCCGCGTCCGCGGCCGTGAGCTCCGCCAGCGTGTGCTCCAGGGCCGCCGCGGCGGCCCCGCGGCGCGATTCCGCCTCCCGGACTTCCTGGGCCAGGGCGTCGAGCTCCGCGCGCCGCTCCAGCGGTCCCCCCCCTGCGGCCGTCGTGCCCGCGAGAAACACCGCGCCGTTCGCTCGCCGCAGGGCGCGGCCGCCGTCCAGCACTTCATGACCGCTGAGCAGCGCGCGCACCCACGCGGCCGCCGGACCGTCTACGCGCACGGCGTCGGTGAGCGGCTGGCCGTCGGCGGCGACACGGGGGCCCGGCACGCTCGGGAGCAGCACGAGAGGCCCCGGCTGCGCCCGCTCGTGCCAGCGGCGGATCGTCTCGATGGCCTCGTTGTCGCGAACCAGGACCGCATGCAGCCACTCACCCAGCAGCTGCTCGGCCAGCACCGCGTCGTGCCGGCTGGTGCGGACGAAATCCGAGAGGGGGCCGATCACTGCGTCGCCGAACTGCGCCCGATCCTTGAGGAGCGCTTGCGCCGCGGGAGCGAGACCCACCCGGTCGCGCTCCAGTTCGGCGAGCGCGGCGTGGCGGGCGGTCGCCTGCGCGAGTGCCTCCTCGGCTTGCCGCCGGGCGGCGCGATCGTGGGTCTCCCGCGCCTTCATCTCCGCTAGGTGCCGCCGCGCTCCCTCCAGGGCTTCGACGGCCTGAGCCGCGTCGTGGGCCTGAGCGGCCACGCGTTGCGCCAGGGAGCGCACGTCCGCCGCGGCCGCGCGCTCGGCGGCGTCGCGTGTCAACCGTTCCTGCGACGCCTCTGTGACGTGCTGGCGCAGCTCCGCCCGCTCTCGCTCGAGGGCTGCGCGCTCTCCTTCGAGCGCTCGGAACGACTCCGCGTGGCGCTGCAGACTCTCCTCCAGCTCGCGCACCGCCGCGCGCTGGCCGAGGAGGCGGTCGCGCACCTGCTGCTCCAGCGTCGTGCGGCCGGTGAGCTCCTGGCCGACCGATGCGAGATCGCGCTCCGCCGCCTCACACTCGGCGGCGGCGGCGGCGCGCTCCCGCTCCGCCTGCGCGGCGCGCTCCTCCTCCTGCTGGCGGCGCTGGGCGGCCGCCGCACGCCGCTGTGCCGCGTTGCGCAGCCGCTCGGCGGCGAGCGCCAGGTCGCCTTCCAGCCGCCCCGCCTCGAGCTTGGCGTCCGCCAGGCGGCGCTCTACTTCGGTGTGACGCGCCTCGGCCGTGTGCCGCGCCTGCACCCGACTCTCCCGCTCTTGCTCCGCTTCCGCCAGTCGCGCCCGCTCCGCCGGCAGCGCTGCCGCCAGCTGTTCGGCGCGTTGTCCCAACGCGCCCAGCGCCAGATCCAGGTCCTCGAGCTCGCGTCGCACCAACGTCAGCGCGATGCCGAACCGCTCTTCGATCATCTTGCCGTAGCGCTCCGCCTTGCCGCGCTGACGCGCCAGGCTCCGCACCTGTGTTTGCACCTCGCTGATCAGGTCGTCGAGCCGGGCGAGGTCCGCGGCCGTCTCCTCCAGCCGACGCTCCGTGCTCTTCTTGCGATCGCGGTACAGGCCGATTCCGGCGGCCTCTTCGAACAGCGCCCGCCGCTCCTCCGCCTTCTCGGAGAGTAGGGCGTCGATCATCTTCGCTTCCATCACTACGGCGGCGTCGGCGCCCAAGCCCGTGCCGCGCAGCAGGTCTTGCACATCCCGCAAGCGCACGGGCGACCGGTTGACGAGATACTCGCTCGTGCCCGAGCGAGACAGCCGGCGCGTCACCACCACTTCCTGATAGGCGATCGGCAGCGTCCCGTCGGCGTTGTCGAACACGAGCGAGACTTCCGCGACGTTCACCGGGCGCCGGCCCGTCGAGCCCTGGAAGATGACGTCCTCCATCTTGCCACCCCGCAGGAGGCGCGGCGATTGCTCGCCGAGGACCCAGCGCACCGCGTCCGAGATGTTCGACTTCCCGCAGCCGTTGGGGCCCACGATGGCGGTGACGCCGGTCTCGAACGGCAGCTCGACCCCGCCCGCAAATGACTTGAAGCCCGATAGCTCCAGCCGGGTCAATCTCATGGCGTGGTCCCCATCCGGGTGACGAGCGTGGCGGTTATGCCGGAGCGCTGGAGCTGCGCCGCGAGCCAGCTCGCTTGTTCGGGCGTCTCGAACGCACCCACGAGCAGGCGGGTCGCGTCCCACGAGACCGCCGGGATGCCGCGCGCCCGCAAGCTGTCCGCCGGCAAAGCACGCCCCAACGCCAACGAGTACGGTGCCTTCAAGACATCGCCCTGCCCCTGCGGCGCGAGCCCACGGCTCCACAGCGTGGCACGGCCGGCCAGCGCGGCGTCGCGCGTGGCGTAGGCACCCACGAGCACCCGGTACCAGACGGTGCTGCCGCGGCGTCCACCCAGCGCCACCGGCGTGACGAAAGGTGTCGTGCCCGCGGCACTGAGCTGGTCGCCGAGGGCGAGGGCCTTGTCGAGCCCGGCGTAGGCGGCGAGTTGGACCGTCCAGGCGAGTGAATCGGCGTTGGCGACGGGAGCGGGAGCGTGGGGGGCGGCGGCGTGGGGGGCCGCGACCCGTGTCGGAGCAGACGGCAGGATGGGGCCGGCGCCGCGCGCCAGCAGCGCCCAGCTGCCGGCCGCTCCCGCCGCCAGTGTCGCCGCGACTACCACCGGCCGTGTGCGGCGACGGGCTCCCACCCCCATTCCTGGCCCCTGGACCGGGGACCGGGCTGGCATTTGGGGAATACTGGGACGCCGGTCGGGCACCGCGGGGGAGGGGGGGGACGCGCCTGGCGTCCACCGCTCTCGGACGACGCCGAGCAGCGTGACACCCCGCTCCATCACCGCCGTGACCCCCTGGCCGATGGACGACTCCGGTTCGTATCCGTCGGGCGACAGCACGATCAGTCCGTCTGGGACTGTGGAGAGCCGTGCCAGCGCGCCGGCGGAAAGGTAGAGGAGCAGCAGCGCGTCTTCCACGCGAAACCCGCCGTGCAGCTTCTTCCAACGGGGGTTCGCGAACAGATCGCCGGCGTGGGCGGTCACCGTCCCGGCGGGAATGAAGAACACGCGGTCCACCTGGTGCGCCGCTTTGGTCAACGACACGTCGTACTCGAACGCGTCCACGATCCCTTCGGTGGGTGCGAGGCCGACGACCTCATGCAGGGTCGGCTGCTCGAGCCAGAGGTCCACCAGCGCCACCCGACGCTCACCCCGCGCCGCCGCGCGTGCCACGTCCCACGCGGCGCCCGCCGCCCACCGCAGGTCTCCCGTCGCCGGTACGAGCGCCACCAGCGCCTGTCCGGTGACGAGAGACGGCACGAGGGCGTCGAGACGGGAGCGCGGGAGCGGGCGACCGGTCACGGAGTGGGTTGGTAGATCCAGAAGGGTCGGCCTAGCTTGCGACCGATCGCCTCCGCTTGCGCGCGCGTGGGGTAGGGGCCGAGCACTACGCGGTAGCCGTCGTCAGGGTTCTTAGGCTGGAGCACGCGCGCCGCGAGTCCCGCCCCGGTGAGTTGGCGCGCCATCTCCGACGACCAGGCCTCGTTTTGCGACGTGGACACCTGCACGTACATCTGCCCCTCGGGAGCCGTGCTGTCGGCGGTTTGCGTCGGCGTCGCGTCGGCGTCGGCAAAGGCCCCGCGATAGGCTCCCCGCGGCCGCCATGCCGTGGGCGCCCAGATGTCCGCCGCCCCTCCCTTGGCTCGTCCCGTCTCCACTAGGGAGTCCGATCGATACGCGACGACGTCGTCCCCTTGACGGACCAGCAGCTCGCCGTCAGGCGCGACCGCCGGCAGGTCCACGCGCCAGGCCGAGGGCACCGATCCGACGAACCGCTTGACTGGGAGATCGACGACCCACACCGAGTCACCCACGCTCGGCTTGGCGAGCAGGAACCGGCCGAGGGGATCGAGCCGGATCGCGGCCGCGGGAAGCGGGAGCGCGATCCCGTCGATCTCTTCCCGATCATAGCGGTCGATCGCCGCCAGGCCGGGCTCAGTGCGCCGGGCTACATAGATGCGATGGCCGGAAGGCGAGAACACTAGGGCGCGCGGGTGGTCGGACAGCCGGATGAATCCGGCATCCCGCCGGCCCAACGGGTCCATCAGCACCACACCCGAGTCGGCGGCGATGGCGACGAGATCGCCCCAGCGTGTCGCCGCGACGTCGCTCCCCGTGGGCATCGGGCGGCTGGTCGGCGGCTGGTCGGCGGCGGCGGTGACCAGCGACGGAGGATCGGCCACGACGAGCCGCTGATCGGCGGCGGCGAACAACTGCTGGGGAACGCCGGGCAACGGCTGCGGCCACGCGACGCGCAGCCGGCGCGCCACCGACACGACGTGCCCCTTCGCTTCGACGGCGTAGAGCGTGCCGTCCGGGCCGAGCGTCGCCTGCTCGATGGTGGTGGCTACAGTGTCGACACGCGCGCTGCCCAGATCGAGGGCGAGGACATCGTTCTTAGGGGGAGCCGTCTCCTTCTTTTTGGGGCTCTTCTTCGCGGTCGTATCCTTCCTGACGCTGATGACGTACAAGACCTCGGCCTCGGGGTCGAGCCCGACGACGCGAACCACGGGTGGTAGTTTGCCGCGGATGGCAGACGGCATCTCGACCAGGCCGGGAAGGCGATAGACGCGGGGGACGCCCCCTTTAGCGGGGATGCGGATAGCTACGCCGCCGGTGCGCGCGGCACCCGCGGCAGCTTTGCTAACCGATTGCTTGACGGGTGGTTGCGACGACGGCGCGGCGGGCGCCCGAGAGCGACAGCCCCAGAGCGCTAGGCCGGCTAGGACGAAGCAGGATCTGCGGATTCGCAAATGGCCTCGCCGGACAAGATAGGCAACCGGCGAGGCCAGGGCAAGTGTTTTAGCCGTACGGAGTTAGAACGTTGGGCCGAGGCTCAGCGTCCAGTACGGGTTGCCGTGCGGCCGGGAGAGCGGCTTGGTATAATCCAGCCGCAGCACGATGAAGCCAAGGGCGTTAACACGGATCGACCCGCCCCAGCTGCGCAGCGGGATCCTGACCGTCTCCGGCGATTCGCCCGGGTTACGGTCCCAGGCGATCCTGACCGTCGAATGGGAGTCCCACGCGAGCCCCGCGTCGTAGAATAGCGCGCCCTCGATCGGCGGGAACCCGACGGGGAGGAAGCCGAGCACGAGGCTGCGAGTGAGTGGGAAGCGCAGCTCGACGTTCGCGACCGCGATGCGTGAGCCGATGAGCTGATCGAGCTCCGGGCAGCCCGTCAAGCCCGTGTTAGTGACGTTGCCCGGTTGAATGCACTCGTGGTTGTAGATCGAGCCTGCCGTGTACCCGCGAATCAGCTCGGTGCTGCCCAGGAACTGCGGGAACAGGTCCCCGTCGCGTCCGAACCGGCCGAAGAACACTCCGCGGACCGCGAGCGTAAAGGGGCGCGCGAAGAGATAGCGCCGCCAATCGACCAGCCCACTGGTGAACCTCCAAGAGCCGAAGGTGGGAGAGACTTCGAGCCGCCAGCGGGACCCCGAGAACGGTCCCACGAACCCAAACAGCGAGTTGTCGTGGACCAGCGCCACCTGTGGACCGTAGTACGTGATCGATCCACCGGAGGCGGTATAGGGGTCCGATACGCCGACGAAGCATGCGGGGTTGGGCCGCCGACAGTCGATGGTGGCGTTGTGGGTGCTCGTGTCAAATGCGAAGTCCTGCTTCAGCGTGTCCAGGCCGATGTTCGAAAAATGTCCGCCCAGCTCGACCCGCGTGAAGCGGCTGAACGGATAAATACTCTGCCCGAATGCATCGCGGACGACGTACCGAATGAGCTGGTTCGATTGAATGACCCCGGTTTGGGTGGCCGTAAAGCCCGTCAGCCCATAGAAGTAATACGGCTGCTGCGATCCGCCGATCGCCCAGTTCATCCGATGCGACTGGTTGACGTAAGCGGCCAACGCTTGGGCTTCCGCCAAACGGCCGTTGATCGAGGCCGAAAAGATCAGGGTGTGATTGCCCAGGATGTCGGACAGCTCGACGGCGGTGCCGCCGAAGAACCCGCGGCCGAAGTTGTCGCGCTCGTAGCCGATGGTCGGGCGCCCGACGTAGTCAGGAGTGAAGCGTGTGTGGTATGGCTTGAAGGTGAACTCGCTCGTGTCGGGCAGCGCGGGGGACGAGTCGAGCAACGTCTTCACGGAGACCGTGCCCGACGCTCCGGAGTCGGACGCCTGCGTGGTGCCGGACGAGCGGAACCCGCTGGGAGAGCGATACACCGACGTGGACGCGCGAGCGTCGGGGGCCGCGGCCGTCGTCGCGACTGCCGCCGTCGGGCCCGCCAGGGCGCGACGCTGCGCGGCCAGCAGGGACGTCAGCGGGGGCGGGGCGGGACCGCGGAACGGCTGCCGCTTGAGGGAGCGGGGGTTGTCGACCGCGTAGACGTTGTACTCGCCGTCTTCGTAGTAGGCGAAGGCGAGGCGGTCCGCTTCATGGGCCCACGAGAGGCAGGGCGACAGCGGCGTGATGCCCGAGACCCCCGTGAACACGTCGGTCAGCTGGTAGATGTTTCCGTCCGTGAAATCGTACAGGAAGAGGTCGCTGATGCCGGTGCGATCGGACACGAAGGCGAGCGAGCGGCCGTCCGGGGCCCAGACCGGGTTGATGTTCTTCCCCTGGTCCATGTGCCCGAGCATCTCGATGGTCCCTTTGTCCAGGTGGAACAGCGCGACGCGGAGGTTGCCGAACTTCAGGTCGTCGAAGCTCGTCGCCGGTCCCCGGTCGGTGACGAACGCGATCGTCTTCCCGTCGGGCGACCACGAGGGCTCGAGGTCCGCGTACTTGTCGTTGGTCAGGCGGTGCAGGTTTGAGCCATCCACGTTCACCACGAACAGATCCGACAGACCCCCGTCGTACCCCGTGAACACGAGCTGCTTGCCGTCGGGCGACCAGGAGGGGGTGGTGAGCCCGTTCAACGGGACGGCGATGCGGCGCACTTCCTCGTCCTTCTGTACGTCGAGGATGACGAGGTCGTCGCGATCGCGATGCTTCGCGGCGATGGCGAAATAGCGCCCGTCGGCCGAGAAGGAGCCGGAGGAGTTAATGAAGCGGAGGCTCTCGTAGTTGCTGTTGAGCGTGGACTTGACGAGTCGCCGCTTGACCCGGCCGGTCTCCGCGTCGGCGAGGTAGAGATCGACGAAGAACGAGTTCTTCTCGCTGAAATACGCGATGTCTCGTCCATCCGGCGAGAGAGCGGGCGCGAGGTGCAAGGTGCCCTCGGAGCGCTTCTCGGTGAGCAGCGGCTGGGCGATGCGGCGCGCGCGGTAATGGTCGGCGAGCTGCGGCAGGAAGGTCGTCTGGATCGCGTCGCGCCATTCTGCCGAGAGATCGTCCAGGGTGACGCCGAGCGCGCGCTTAAAGGCGCCTTCGATGCCGCTCGAGACCGACAGCTGCAGGATCTGCCCGATGGCCTCGTCGCCCCACTTCTCGCCCACGTAGGCCCACAGCGCGTGGCCGAAGCGATAGGGGAAGATCCGCGGGTCGCTGGTCATCTCCTCGATGGTGGGCAGATGGCCTTCCAACGAGGCGTCGCGCAGCCACATGGAGGTATGCGCGTCGATCGGGCCGATCGAGAGATACTCCGCCATCCCCTCCATGAACCAGCCGGGGGGATTGACGTTCACGAGCGTCTGCACACCCGCCCCCGCGCGGCCGCGGGAGTAGACGTCATACTGGAACTGGTGCACCATCTCGTGCCCGATCACGTGCTCCAGGTCGGCGTAGGAGCCCGTGAAGGGCAACACCATCCGGTGCTTGAAGAATTCGGTGAACCCGCCCGTCCCTTCGCCCAAGTCCTCAGGCGTGGTGTTGGTCTGCTGGAAGTCCGATTGGGACGCGTACAGGATGATCGGCTTGCGGCCCGCGAATTGGTGATGCAGCACGCGCGACAGCCGCGCATACCAGCGCTCGGCCATGCGCGCGGCGTCGAGCGCGCCCACCCGCTCGGCGGGATAGTAGTAGACCTCGAAGTGCTCGGTCTGGATGATACGGAAATCGAAGGCCTGGTACTGCACCTTGTTCTGCCCGAAGTACTGCGCCACGAGCGGCGCCGCGCCGAGCAGCGCGAGCGCGGCCGCCATCCCCGCGATGCGTCGCATGACCCTCATCCTTTCGACCCGCTCTCTGGGGCGCGCGCGCCGAGCACGGGCGCGTCACCCCAGAGGCGCTCGAGCTGGTAGAACTCCCGGAGCTCCGGATGGAAGATGTGCACGACGAAATCCACGTAATCCAGCAGCACCCAGCGACCCTGTGTGAGCCCTTCGACATGGTGTGGCGCGATGCCGCGGGGCGCCAGGGCGCTCATCACATGTTCCGCCATGCCCCGCACGTGCGCATCCGAGGTTCCCGACACGATCACGAAGTAGTCCGCCGCCGCCGTCAGCCCGCGCAAGTCGAGCACCAGTGGGTCGATCGCCTTCCGGTCGGCCAGCGCGGCCGCCACGATTCCCAATACGGTCTCGGCCGCGTGGTCGCTGCGACCCCCCGGCCGTCCCCCGCGCGTGCTAGTCATAGCGCGTCCGGCGGCCTTTTGTTCCGTCCACGCCGGGCCGCTACTCCTTGACGACGCTCACCTGGATCTCTGGACGCACATCCGGGTGCAGCTTGATGCCCACCTGGAATGCTCCCAGCTCGCGGATCGGCTCCGGGAGGTCGACCTTGCGCTTGTCCACGTGGATCCCGAGCTCCTCGAGCTTGCGCTGGATGTCCCCCGCGGTGACCGAGCCGTACAGCTTGTCCTCCTCCCCCACCTTCACCGCGAAGCTCAAATGGATGCCGCTCAAGCGGCTGGCCTCGGTCTCGGCGGCCCCCTTCTCGGCGGCGCGCTGCTTGGCGATCCGCTCGGCTTCATAGGCGATCTTCTTCTTGTTGGCTTCGGTGGCCGGGTAAGCCAGGCCTTTGGGCAACAGATAGTTGCGCGCGTACCCGTCCTTGACCTTCACTACGTCACCCGCCGCGCCGAGGTGCTGCACGGCTTCCCGCAGGATCACTTCCATCGTCGCTCGTTCCTCCAACGGTTCAAGACGGTGCCGCCGTCGTGCTGGGTGGCGTGCCGATGACCATCGCCGACCCTCGCCACGCGAGCGCGAGCCCGGCCAGCGTCACCAACAGCAGCCAGACCGGCCAGCTGGCGGCCAGGAGCCGTACCGTCGGCTCGAACACGGGATACAGGCGCGGCGCCACTTCGACGACGTACCGCACCGAGCGGCTCGCGTCGCGCGTCGCTTCCCATTGAATTAGCCGCCAGACGTCCGGCCCCGCGGCCAGGCGCGCCAGCACGACCACGGCCGCCGCGGCGTAGAGGCACGCCCGCAGCGCGAGCGGCCAGAATCTTCCACGGCGCAAGCTGGCAACCGCGGCGAAGGCCACGCTCACCAGCACGATCCATGCGCGCATCATGCCGTCCAGCAGGCCCCGCTCCGGCGAGAGCAGCAGGGCCGCGGCGAGGCCGCCCGCGAGCACGGCGATCACCCGCTCGCGCCAGGAGGCGGGCCGCGCCGCCAGCAGCAGGGCGGCGAACGGCAAGGCCACGAGGCTCACCGGCGCCAGGACGACGAATACCACGACCCCGGCCGCGAGGCGCCACCGGGTCAGCCGACGTACCCTTTGATGTAGGGCAGCAGGGCGAGCTGGCGCGCCCGTTTGATGGCGGTCGCGAGCTGGCGCTGGTGCCGCGCACACATCCCCGACAGCCGGCTCGGCAGGATCTTGCCGCGCTCGGTGAGAAAGCGGCCCAGGGTGCGGTCGTCCTTGTAGTCGAGTACCCGTACGCCGGACTCGCACACCGGGCATGTCTTGGCTGGCCGCCTCATGCTTCGTCCTCCTCGATCTCCTCCGCCACATCCGCCGCGATCACTGCCGGGGCGGCCTCGGGCTTCGCCGGCAGGCCCTCCGATACGACGACCAGGAACCGGAGCACGCTCTCGTCGAGCTTCACCGCGCGCTCGTACTCGGGCAACAGCTCGGCGGCGGTCTCGAACTGCGCCACCGCGTAGTAGCCCGAGTCCTTTTTCTTGATGGGATAGGTGAGGGTGCGCTTGCCCCAGTGGGCGATGTTGGTGATCGAGCCTTTGCCGTCCTTGGTCACGAACGCGTGAAACCGATCGAGCTTTTCGCCGATCGCAGGCTCTTCCAGCGCGGGGTCGAAGATGTAGACGGTCTCGTAACGACGAGCCATGCCACCTCCCTTTGGTCGTAGGCGACCCGGCGCAGGTGCGGCGCCGAGTAGGGGATTGTCCGAGGGGAAAGATAGAGAGACCCGTGCCTGGTCACAATTGGCTAACCCTCGCTGGCGGCACGTGATGGACCTCACGTCGGCACTCCCTGATCGCCGCTTTTTGAGGCTCGCGGCGCCTCGGAGTGATGAGCGTCACGGGAACCGGAGAGGCCGTCCAATCATCCTATGGGTAAGGGGTTGCCCGCGCTGAGTCGAGCAGCCCGCCCAGGTGGCATCCCTCTTGCTTTGGTGTGACGGCAGGTATGCGACCTCCAGCGATGGAAAGTGGGTCATTGGAAGGAAGGGTGCATGCAGACGGCAGGTGTCTGGCTACTCACACGCGCAAAACGCGCGGCGCTTGCGGCGGCAGGACTGACGGTCCTGCTGGCGCTGCAGCCGGAGCCTGCCCATCGCATGGAGGCGGCGTCGATCCGCGGATCACACGCCCGCGCGCTCATCTTATCCGAGCAAGCACGGCGCTACTTGTCCCTGACGTACCGTTCCTATCCCACTGAATTCATGGGGTGCATGATCGGCGAGATCCGCGGGAACGCGGTGATCGTGCGGCGGATCGCACCCGCCGACGTGGAGCCCCAGCAGTCCACGAGGACGCACGTCGTGCCGCGGCAGACCTGCGAGGACGCCGGTTGGACCGGTACGGTGGGGATGATTCACAGCCATCCCGACGGCGATCGCTGCTGGTACTACTTCCCGGGAACGCGGGTGGCGAGCTCCGACGCGCAGTCGTTCGGGCGGCAACCGTATCCCGCGGACGCGATCATGTGCGGCGACCGCGTCGTCTGGATCAGTCGCGATATGGTGCAGCAGCAGGTGCTCCTGTCTCCCGCGGACGGAAAGCGCGTCGCGGCTCCCGTTGTGCAGCCGCGCGGCAATCGCATCCTCGCCGGTTCGGGAGAGTAAGCCGCCCGTTTCTCGGGTCGTTGGCGGGCGGCCCGCACTAGCGATCAGACGTTGAAGCGGAACAGCAGGATGTCCCCGTCCTTCACCACGTAATCCCGACCCTCGCTTCGCACCAACCCCTGCTCGCGCGCGGCCTTGTACGACCCCACGCGCGCGAAATCGTCAAACGAGACCGTTTCGGCGCGAATGAACCCCCGCTGGAAGTCGGAGTGGATCTCGCCCGCGGCGTCGAACGCGGTCTCACCACGATGCATCGTCCACGCGCGCACCTCGTTCTCGCCGACCGTGAAGAAGGTTTGCAGGCCGAGCAGGTGGTAGCCGGCGTGAATGAGACGGTCGAGACCGGGCTCGCTGACGCCGGCGCTCGCGAGGTATTCGCGCCGCTCCTCCCCCGCGAGCTCGCCGAGCTCGGCCTCCAGCTTGGCTGAGAACAGCACGATCTCGGCTTCCTCGTGGTGAGCCTGGATGGCGGTGCGGAGCTGCCCAAGCCACTTCCCGCCGCCGGCGGCCAGATCGTCTTCGTTCACGTTGGCCGCGTAGAGGATCGGTTTGGCGGTGAGCAGCCCGAGCTGGCGCAGGAATTTCACCGCGTCCTCGCTTTCACCCGCTTCGCGGGCCCCACGTCCGGCGTTGAGCTCGGCGATCACGCGCTCGAGCACCGTCAGCTCGGCTTGCGCGTCTTTATCGCCGGCCCGCGCGGTCTTGCGGGTCTTTTCGAGCCGCCGCTCCACCACGGCTAGGTCGGCGAGCGCCAGCTCGCTCGTGATCACGTCGTGGTCGCGCACCGGGTCTACCGGTCCCATGACATGCACCACGTCGGGATCGTCGAAGCAGCGGATGACATGCACGATCGCCTCGACCTCGCGAATGTGTGACAGGAACTGGTTGCCGAGCCCCTCGCCTTGCGACGCCCCGCGCACGAGGCCCGCGATGTCCACGAACTCGACCGCGGCCGGGATCTTTTTCTTGGGCTTCACGAGCTGGTTCAGCCGCTCGAGCCGTGCGTCAGGCACCTCGACCACTCCGACGTTGGGCTCCACGGTGCAAAAAGGATAGTTCTCCGCCGCCGCGGCTTTGGAGGACGTTAGGGCGTTGAAGAGCGTGGACTTTCCGACGTTCGGGAGGCCGACGATACCCAATCGGAGCATATCAGAACGCGGAACGCGGAAGTGGGAACGCGGAACAGGCACGTCTGTTCCGCGTTTCGCGTTCCCACTTCCGCGTTCTTACTGGCGCACCCATTTCTCCACCGCGTCGATGAGCTGGGGTCTGAGGGCTTCTACCTGCTCCAGTTGCTCCGGGGTGAATGGGGCCAACACGTATTCCGACCAATCGCTCACTCCCTCGGGGAGCGGACCGACGCCGATGCGCAGGCGGGCGTAGGCCTGCGATTGCAGCGACGCTTCGATGCTTTTCAGGCCGTTGTGCCCGCCCGACGAGCCCTCCGTGCGGAGCCGGAAGGTGCCGATCGGGATCTGAAAGTCGTCGACCGCGATCAGCAAGTCGGTCGCCGGATTGAAGGCAGGGTCGGCGCGAAGCGAAGCGAGGGCTGCGCCGCTCGAGTTCATGTAGGTGGTGGGCTTGAGAACGCGGACGGGCGCGCCGTCCACTTCGCCCTCGGTCACACGAGCGCGTTCGCCTCGGCGGAAGGGGGGGAACCTCCACTGTGCGACCAGCGCATCCGCCAGCCAGAAACCCGCGTTGTGGCGCGTCGCCGCGTACTCGGGCCCCGGGTTGCCGAGGCCGACCACGGCGCGCAAGCGTCAGCTCTCTTTGCCGCCCTTGGGCTTCTCGGCTTTTTCGGGCTTGGCGGGAGCCGCGGCGCTCTTCGCTTCGGGCTTGGCGGGAGCAGCGCCTTCGGCCGCCTCGCCTTCCACCTCTTCGCCCTCGCGCACCTTGCGGATCAGCTCGGGCTCGGCCACTTCGGCGGCGGCTTCGGCCGCAGGGGCGACGACCTCTTCGGCGCGCGGCGGCACCACCGTGGCGATCGTCAGCTCGGCCTCGGTGAGGAGCTTGGCATTGGGAATGCTCAAGTCCCGCACGTGCAGCGAGTCGCCGATCTTGAGGGCCGTCACGTCGAGCTCGACCCGGTCGGGGATGTTCTCGGGCAGCACCTCGATCTCCACTTCGCGCGTCACCTGGTCCAGCACACCGCCAGCGTTCCGTACCCCGTCCGGGCTGCCCACCAGGTGCACCGGGACCTTGAGCTTGACCTTCTCCGAAGCGTGGATCTCATAGAAGTCCACGTGGATGATATCGGGGCGGAGCGGGTGGCGCTGGATCTCGCGAATCAGCGTCTTGACCGTCTTGCCGTCCACCGCCAGATCGATGATCGTGCTCGCGGGCTCGATGCCCTGGAGCGCTTTCTCGAGCGCCTTGAACTCGAGCTCGAGCGGCTGAGTCGCGCGGCCATGGCCGTAGACCACCGCCGGGACCTTGCCGCGGAAGCGCGCCTGGCGCGCGCCGCCCTTGCCGGTCGCGGTGCGCGGGGTTGCGGAGAGAGAAACCGTTTGCGCCATACGTTATCCGTTGTCCGTTATCGTTGTCCGTTCAGTCGAACAGCGAGCTGACTGACTGATTGCTGTGCTCGTAGCCGATCGCTTTGGCCATCAGCCCGGCGACCGACAGCACCTTGAGCCTGTCGAAGCTGCGGTCCTCGGGGATCCGGATCGTGTTGGTCACCGCGACCTCGCAGATCGCCGAAGCGCGCAGCCGCTCGACCGCCGGTCCCGACAACAGCGCGTGCGACGCGAACGCATAGATGTTGCGCGCGCCCAGCCGCGTGAGCGCGGCCGCGGCTTCGCTGATCGTGCCCGCCGTGTCGATCATATCGTCGGGGATGAGGCAGTCCTTGTCGGCCACCTCCCCCACGACGTTCACCACCTCGGCCACGTTGGCCGACGGGCGCCGCTTGTCGATGATGGCGAGCGACGCGTTCAAGCGTTTCGCGAAGCCTCGCGCCATCTTCGCGGAGCCGACGTCGGGTGCCACGACGACCGGATCGTACAGCTGCTTCTGGCGAAAGTGATTCACGAACACCGGCGCCGCGTACAGATGGTCCACCGGGATGTCGAAGAACCCCTGGACCTGATGCGAATGAAAATCTATGCCCAGCACGCGATCCGCTCCCGCGTGCGTGATCAGGTTCGCCATCAGCTTGGCGCTGATCGCCACGCGCGGCTGGTCCTTGCGATCCTGACGCGCGTAGCCGAAGTACGGCAACACCGCCGTGATTCGCGCCGCGCTTGCCCGCCGCGCCGCGTCGATCAGCAGCAACAGCTCTAGGTAATTCTCCGCCGGCGGGTTGGTGGGCTGGATGATGAAGACATCCCGGCCCCGCACGTTCTCGTCGATCTTGACGAAGATCTCGCCGTCGGCGAACCGCCGGATCGTCACCGCGCACAGCGGCTGCGCCAACTGCTGGGCCATCTCCTCGGCGAGCGGCCGGTTGGCCGTCCCCGCGAGGAGCAACAGCTGGCTCCGCGAGAGCGAGAGGTCCGCCATGTGAGCCCTGCAAAATAGACGGCAACCTGCGGGAAGCCAAGGGTTACTTCTTCGGTGGCAGCAGCGAGCGGCTCGCGGGTGTGAGGCCGTCTACGTCCCAAAAGTTCATGCGGTAGATCGTCGTTCCTTCACCGCCCACGCCGGCGACATGGCGCACGAGGAACGCGTTCACGGTCGAGTCGAAGGCGAGTGACAGCTGCACGCCGTGCGCGCCGCGGACCACCAGCTGGCGGGCGGCACGCGCTTTGGTTGCGTCCAGGTCCTTCGGCGTAGCGAACCCCGCTGCCATCGGCATCTTGAGGTGGTCGAGCAGGCGCCCCACGGCGGCGCTGTCGGCGGCGGCGCCTTTCAGCTTCCATGTCTTGCCTGTCCGCTCCAGCGTGTAGCGGTCCTTACGCCGCACGACATCGATCACGGTGATGCTGTCGGGTTGGAGCGCGGCGATGCGCTTGTCGCGCCAGTCGTCCACGGAGCGGTCCGCCAGGGCGGCGAGGCGGCCGCGCCAGAGATACACGTGAGGGTCGCCGGGGCGCCGTATGTAGGTGCTCTGGTAATCGCGGCCGCGCGTCCCGACGATGAGCGTGACCGACCCCTTGGTCCCGCCGTGCACCCACAGCCACCGGGCGGCCGCACTGTCCACACCGAGGCGGGAAAACGACGACGTGTCCTGCGCGACGATCTCGGGGCGCACGCTGTCCCGCAGCGCCTCGAGCAGCTCGCTCACCCCGTCCCCCCCGACCCGGTGGCCGTTCACGGTCCACTCGGCAGGCGGGCGCTTCACCAGCAGGATCGAGTCGGTGCCCTTGACGAAGCGGACGGTGTCGACGTCGGCCGCCGTGAGCGCGGGGAGGACCACCGTCCCCGTCACAGAGTCCGAGCCGTGGGACAGGAGCTCGCTGCCGCCCCAGAGTAGCAGCAGCACGGCGAGGCCGATGGCGATGAGCTTGAGCTGCTTGGGGCTCATGGAGCCACCGCCGCGGCGAGCGGCTGGTACACCCGCCGGGTGGACTGACGCCGCCGCCACAGCCGCAGCACAGCCAGCATGATCAAGGCTGCCGGAACGCCGATCCAATTGCCGTACCGGACGGCGGTCCGCAGAGTAGTGCTCGCGAACACCAGCGGCGGCGGCGCGCGATTCTTGGAGCGGATGCCGATCAGCGCTTCGTCCTGCGCGAGCCAGTCGACCGCGTTCTGGGCCAGCAGGACGTTCTCGGCGGAGTTACGGGCAAAGCGGTCGCTCGCGAAGTCGGCGCTGCCGACCACGACCAGCCGCCCCCGCCCGTCCTTGGTGGTATCGCCGGCGAGCGGATTGACGAGCACCGCCACAGTCCGCGATTTCAGGCTGTCGCGACTGAACGCGCGTGTGGGATCGAGGAACGCCGTCACTTGCTCGATTCCGCCGGCGCGGCTGGTGACGAACAAGGGCGTCACCATCGGCGACGTCCCTGCCGAGATGTCGATCTGGCTCGGCCACGGAAGCAGGATGGCATTCACGTCGCCGTTGACGATCGACGCCTTGGTGCTGAGCGCCCGCACCCACAGCGGATAGCCGAGGAAGACCTGGCCGAACTGCGAGGGGATGCCCACCTGGGCGTTCGACGCCAGGTCGTACACCATGTTCGAGCCGATCGACACGCCGTATGGCTTGAGCAGCTCGTTCCAGCCGACCTGCCGGGCCATCGCGAACGGCCCTTGCGGGGAGAGCTGCATGCCGTTCGCCATGAGCAGAAGGCTGCCACCGCGCTGCAGGAAGGCGCGCAACCGCGCGGCTTCACCGCTCTTCAGCGAGTCGGGGGTTCCCGCCACCACGATCGCGCGCACTCCCGACGCGATCGTCGAGTCGGTGAGGGCGAAGGGGCGTACGTCGTAGTTCTGCGCGAGCTGCTCGCGCAACGCCTCGAAGCTGCGCTGGCTGCGCGCCGACGCGGCGTCGCTGATCTCGCCGAACGCGATCGTCGGTTTTTCCGGGTGGGTCAGCGCGCGAATGTCCGCCGTGAGACGGTATTCCAAGTCACTCGTCTGCTGCACGAAGGGGATGGTCTTGACGGCGTCGGCGTACCGTACGGCGATGCCCAGGAAGCCCTCCTTCACCTGGAGCTCGGACCGTCCCACCACGTTGAACTGAATCGGCGGAATGCCCGCGCTGCGAGCTTCCTTGAGGGCCGTGCTGTCCGCCGAGGGATTCACGACCACGACCCGCACCTTGCCACGACCCGCCGAGCGGTAATCGGCGAGTAGGTCGTCGACGTCGCGCCGCAAGAACGCGACCTCGGGTGGCAGCGCGTCGGACGCGTACAGCTTGATGGTCACGAGGTCCGGTAGGTTGCCGAGCAGCTGCTTGGTGGCGCGCGACAGCGTGAATGAATGGCCCGGTGTCAGGTCGATCCGGCCGGCGATGTGACGTCCAAAGAGGTTGACGACCACGAGGGCCGCCGCGATCAAGCCCGCGCCGAGCCGGAGGCGCTGGAGGGACTCGCCGCGCGCCGTGAGCTTACGCGACAGCAGGGCGACGTACGCGAGCAGCAGAAACAGCGCCGCGAGCGTCACGAAATACACCACATCGCGCAGATCCAGCACGCCGCGGTCAATGCCCGAAAAGTGAGACAGCACGCCCAGCGAGGCGGCGATCGCGCCCAGGCGAGGTGGCAAGCCTACAATCAACGGATCGAGCCCCACCAGGATCAACACGAACATCACCGCGACCGCCAGGATAAACGCGGTGATTTGATTGCGCGTCACGCTCGAGGCCCACACCCCGACGCCCGCGAGCCCGACGATGAGCAGCGCGGCCCCGATGTACTGCGCCACCACGATGCCGAGTGGGGGTGCCGTTCCCAACGCGAGCCCGAGCGGAATCGTGAGCGTGAGCGCCAGGGCGAGCCACAGGAAGAGCACCTGCGCGGCGTACTTGCCGAACAGCAGCTCCAGCTCGGTGATCGGCTGGGCCAGCAGCACCTCGAGGGTACCCGAGCGCACATCCTCCGCCAGAGCGCGCATCGTGACCGCGGGCACCAGGAACAACATCAGCCAGGGCAGGAAGTCGAGCATCGGGCGCAACGACGCCACACCGTAGGTCTCGGCTTGACGGAAGAACAGAAACGCGTTCACCGTCGTGAAGACGACCAGCAGGATGTAGGCGGTGGGTTGGTCGAACAGCGCGCGCAGCTCACGCCGCGCGATGGTGCGGATCGGACTCACGTCACCGGCTCCGGCGCGCGCGTCAGCTGTTGGAACAGGTCCTCCAGATTGCCGGCCTGCTGATGCAGCTCGTACAGCGTCCACCCGCGGGTCTTCGCGAGACCGAAGATCTCGGGCCGCAGGTCGCTCGCGCGGCTCGCCGTGAGGGTGAGGGCCACCCGGTCAGTGGTCGGAACCGGAACTGACGTCACATGAAGCACGCCCGGCAGCTTCCCGAGCGCTTCGGCGACGCCCGTACCCGCCGCCTCGACGGTGAGCTGCACCGCGCCTTCGGCCTGCCCCAAGAGCTGCTCCCGCGCTCCATCGGCCACGATCTTGCCGCGACTGATGATCAACAGCCGCGAGCAGGTGTGCTGCACCTCGGAGAGCACATGGGTGGAGAGGATCACCGTCCGATCCTTGCCGAGCGCGCCGATCAGCCGGCGGATCTCGACCCGCTGGTTCGGATCGAGCCCCTCGGTCGGCTCGTCGAGCACCAGGAGGTCGGGGCGATGCAGGATGGCCTGCGCGAGGCCGACGCGCTGACGGAACCCCTTGGACGCCTCGCCGATCGGCCGGTAATACACGGACTCGATCCCGGTGGCGGCGACGGCGGCGTCCACGGCGCGACGGCGCTCGAGGCCCACCAGGTCCCGCAGATCGGCGATGAATGCGAGATAGTCGCACACCAGCATGTCGTCGTACAGCGGATTGTTCTCCGGGAGGTACCCGATGCGGCGCTTGGCCTCGCGCCCGGCTTCGGCGAGCGGCACGCCGTCCAGGGCGATCGTGCCGGTGTCAGGCTCGTAGTACTGCGTGATGACGCGCATGGTCGTGGACTTGCCGGCCCCGTTGGGCCCGAGGAAGCCCACCACCTGACCGCGGTCCACCGCGAACGACACCTGGTCGACCGCCGTCACGCCGTCGAACCGTTTCGAAACGTGATCGAGCGCAAGGAGGGGCATGGGCGGAGAGATGGTAACTACCCGTCACCGGGTTCTTCAAGCCCCCCAAGTCCCCTCCCGCGAGCTGCTAGAGGGACTTGAGAAAGGTGATCAGCGCGGCCCGCTCGGCCGGCGTGAGCGCCTTGAAGCGATCACGGGCGCCGGCGGCCTCGCCGCCGTGCAGCTCGATTGCCTGCTCGGGTGTCGCCGCCCGGCCGTCATGCAGGAAGTGCTCCGCGTCCCGAAGGTCCAGCAATGGCTCGGTGCGGAAGTCCGCGGGCGCCGCGCGGCCCAGGCAGATGTCGGCCAGGTCCGGGCCCATGTCGTGCAGCAGCAGGTCGGTGTAGGCGGCGAACTCGCGCCGGTGCAGGGCCGGCACTGGGCTGTCCCCCGTCCGGAGCGTGGGGATGTGGCACGTCGCGCAACCGATCTGGGAGAACAGGTCGCGGCCGCGGCGCCCATCCTTGCCGAGCTTGGCCGGCGTCGGCGCCGCCAGGAAGCGGACGAAGTCGTCCGCGCGGTCCAGAGCCTCGCGGTCGATCTCGGGATCAGCGGTGGAGTCTACTCCCGCGGGGATCGGCTTTCCGCCGATCGTCTCCTCCGTGGGTTGGTCGGGGTTGGTGATCCCCATTTCGGCGACGAACGCTCCGGCGTTAAACTCCCGCAACCTCGGAACGAAGGCCTTACGGCCGAACCGGCCGATGCGGCCATCCACGAAGCGGTTGGGTCGACCGCGCACGCCGTCGTGGTTCCTATCCTCGAGATCGGCGTAGGCGAGGATGGCGGAGTCGGGGACGAGGTCGAGCAGGCCGCGGCCGAAGATCGCCGGCGACGTGCGCATCGCTCGCGCCGTCGCGGACGGCGGGAATGGCTCCTGGTCGATGCCGAGGGCCTGCTTGAGCGCGGGGGTCGTGTGCTGCTGGATGACAGGCCCGCCTTCCTGGATCAGCGGGTCGCAAACGCCGCCCCGGAACGCAGTCGCGTGGACTTCGACTTCGTCGCCGTGGCCGCCCGCAGCGGGCGCCTCGTGGCACTCGCCGCAGCCATCCGCGTTGAACAGCGGGCCGAGCCCCGTGTGGGGGGTGAACGCGCTGTCGAACACCGCCTTGCCGCGCGCGAAGGCAGTACGCTCGTCGCGCGTGAGCCCGCGAATCGCATCGCCCGGCCGCACCGGTCTACTACAGCCCGCGCCGAGAAGAAGAAGGAAGATGACGACGGCTCGCGGGGAGCTCACGGCCGCGGGACCTCGACTCGCTCGATCCGACTCGCGACGAGGCCAGTGGGTGTGTTGCGGCAGTCGGCGCGCACGACGTCACCCGGCTTCAAGCCCGCGAGGCGCAGCGATGCGCCGGAGGCGGCGAGCAGGGTCGTCGGCGACGTACTGATATGCACGAGACGAAGCGACATGCCCACGCCGATGATCAGATCAAATGACCCGGTCAGGGCGTTCACGGCCTGAACGGTGCCTCGGTACGTGTACGATCCAGCAGGCTGCGCCCCCCGGTGAACGGAAACGGGGGTGGGGGCGGGGGCGGGGGCGGGCGCGGGGGCGGGGGCGGAAACGATGAGCGGAGCGATGGCACTGACAGCCAGCGCGGCTGTCCGAGTCGTGAGGTGCACAGGACCCTCCAGGGTTCGGTCCCTGGCGCATAGTGGCGAGCGGCCGCCGCGGAGTCAATCGTTGCGGCCCGACGACGCCCCCCCCCGGACCCCGGCCCTACGGCGCCAGCTGTTCGAGCTGCTCCGCCGCCTTGGCGATCACGCCGGTCTCCGCCTGCAAGACCTGCGCGGCGATCGTGATCTGCTCGTCGGCTTCCTTCCAGTGTTTCTGTTCGATCGCTTCGCGCACGCCGGGCAGCGTCTTGACGCCGTACCCCGTGTAGAACCCGGGGGCGTAGACGTTGTGGCGATACCACGGGCGGCGGGGCAAACCGGTGGAGGTGGTGAGGGCGCGTTCGCTCTGGCGCAGCGTCGCGTTCAGCGCCTGCGCGCCGGGCTTCGCGAGCGCGCCGCCGCCGTTCGCTAGGGCCTTCGTGAACGCCTGCTCGTAGCGCTCCGCAGCGCGAGTGAGCCCGTCCACTGCGTTATCGAGCGGGGCGAAGTTCAGATATGGGGGCAGCTCCTCCCGTGGCGGCGCTACCGTCGGCTCGCGCGGATCGAGCGTCGCGGCGAACACGCCCTCGTCGAGCTCCTGGTTGCGCTCGCGCACGGAGTCCTGCTCGTCCTTGAGGAGCTTCTCCACTTCTTTGACGTAGCGCCCCACCGTCTCCGCGAAGCCACTGAACTGGTACGGCAGGACGTCCGCGTCGGCGAGCCGCAGCACGGCGGTGCCGACCGTCTGAGCGAGCGCCCGGCCGTACACGAACGACGTGTCGTTGAACGTCGTATACCACTTGAAGTCGTCGTAGATCGAGTGGTAGATGCCACCGCCGTCCTCGCCGCCGAAGCCGAGGTTGAGCGACGCGATGCCGATGTGCTGAAGGAACGGCGTGTAATCGGACCCCGAGCCGAGCGCTTCGATGCGCAGCTCGGCGCGCTTGCGGGCGTCCTGGCGTGCGTCGGCGGAGCTCGCGTCGGCGATGGTGCGCAGCTGCGCGCGTTTCCAGAGGCTGAGCCGGGTCTCCGGGTCCTCGACGTCGCGCGCCACGTCGTTAATGAACTGCTCGAGGGAGTGTGAGCCTCCCATGCCGAGGTAGCCGCGACCGTTGCTGTCGGTGTTCAAGTAGGCGACGGCCTTGGCGGCGAGCTCGTCGGCGTGCGCTTCGACCCACTCGGTCGAGCCGAGCAGCGCCGGCTCCTCGCCGTCCCAGGCCGCGTAGATGATCGTCCGCCGCGGCTTCCAGCCCTGCTTCAACAACTGGCCGAGCCCCCGCGCCTCTTCGAGCAGCGCGACCTGCCCCGAGATCGGATCCTCGGCGCCGTTCACCCAGGCGTCGTGGTGGTTACCGCGGATCACCCACTCGTCGGGCGCGGCGGCGCCCGGGATGCGCGCGATCACGTCGTACAGCGTCTTCAGGCTCCAGTCGGACTTGACCTTCAGGTGGACGCGCGCCGGCCCCGGGCCGACGCGATAGGTGATCCCGAGGCCTCCGCGCCATTCCACAGGGGCGACGGGCCCGTGCAGCGCGGCGAGCAGCGGCTGCGCGTCACCGTAGGAGATCGGGAGTACCGGAATCTTGGTGATGGTGGCGGCCTCGCTCACCGAGAGCCGCTTGGCGTCCTTGGTGGCACCCACGCCAGGCGTGAGCGGATCCCCAGGATAGACCGGCATATCCATCACGCTGCCGCGCTGCACGCCGTCCTTGGGACGCCAAGGGCCCTGGGGATAGACCTCGCCCCGCGTGAAACCGTCTTCACGAGGATCCGAGTAGATGATGCAGCCGACGGCGCCGTGTTCCGCCGCGACCTTGGGCTTGATGCCGCGCCAGGATCCGAAGTACCGGGCGATGACGATCGCTCCCTTCACCGAGACGCCCAACCGCTCGAGCCGCTCGTAGTCGGCGGGGACACCGTAATTCACGTACACGAGCGGCGCGGTGACGTCGCCGTCGATCGAGTAGGCGTTGTACGTCGGCAGCTGCTCCGCCCGCTGGCTCGACGTCGGGTCGCCCGGCACGGGCGGCTCCTCGAGCTTCGCTACGAACCTAGTGGGTGCCACGAGCTCGACTGCACGCTCCTTCGGCGTCGGGAACAAGACCTCGAACGTCTCGATGGCGGCCTCGAGCCCGAAGCTCTTGAACTTGGCCAGAATCCACTCCGCGTTGTCCTTGTCGTAGGGCGACCCCACGTGGTGGGGGCGGGCGGACAGGCGTCGCATGTTCTCGCGCAACGAGTCGGGGGACGGTATCGCACGAAACTTCGCTTCCCACTCGCGCTCGGCCTTCGTGGACTCGGCGGTGAAGCCGCGCAGGTCGGCGATGGGAGTGGGCGCGAGGGCGACGAGGGCGACGAGCAGGCCAGCGGCGGTGAGTGTGTGGAACGGCCGTGCGTAACGGGGGGGGCGCATGCGAACGTGACCCTTTCTCTTAGAGGGTGGCTGTCGTACTCAGTATTCGAGCTCGTGCCGCGTGTAGATCTCGCCTCGCCGGACGATCAGTGCGATGTCGCGGACATTGCGGACGTCGGCGAGCGGATCGGCGTCGAGCACCAGCAGGTCCGCCACGCTGCCCGGCGCGACCGTGCCGGTGCTGTCGAGGCCGAGCGCGCGGGCGGCGTTCGCCGTCGCGGCGGCGAGCACGTCGCGAGGGGCGAGACCGGACGCCTGCATGGCTTCGAGCTCCATGAACACGGACGCGCCGTGCAGCGTGAGCGGGTTGCCTGCATCGGTGCCGAGCGCGATGGGAATACCCGCCTCATGCACTCGTTTGAGGTTCGCCTGCGCCTGGACGAGCGAACGGGCGGTGCGCGCCGTCCGCTCCGCGAGCGCCGAGTCACTCGCGCGCCGCGCGAGGGCCACAGTGTCGGTGGCGAGCGCCTTGGCGCGCGTCGCGTGGTCGACGCAGGCGAGTGGCTGGCGATCGCGGGCGAACCGCCGCGCGGCGACCTGGCGGTAGCCGTCGGGCACCATCAGCGTCGGGACGTAGATCGTGCCCTGGCGCCGGGCGAGCGTCAAGAACTCGTCGTCCACCGGCACCGACCAGACGGAGTGCACCAGCACACGCGCCCCGGCGCGCACCGCATCCTTCGCCTCCCACAGCCCGGTCGCGTGCACGATGAGCGGGAGCCCCACCTTGCGCGCTTCGTCGCCGGCGGCGTGGACCAGCGCGGACATCCGTGCGGTATCCGGGGGCTGTGGCGGCATGATGTACCACACCTTGATGGCCGCCGCGCCCCAAGCCTTGTGTGCCTGGACGGCGCGGCGCACGGTAGCCTCGTCCGCCATATAGATGAACTGCCGCTGGTCGGGAAGGTTGAGCCAAAAGTCGATCGTCGAAAGGAGCGAGCCGGCCGCGACAACGCGCGGCGCAGTCGTGCTCTTGGCGGTGCGCTCCTGGAGCGCGAGGGTCCACGGGTAGCCGCCGACATCGAATACGGAGGTGACGCCGCTACAGAGGTAGGAACGAAAGAACCGCTCGGGCCGCGCGTGCAGCTCCGCCTCGACCGCTTCGTAGGGGTAGCGATCGCGCAGGTCCAGGGCATCTGGCCGGCCGTCCACCCAGCCCGTCTGCGAGAAGTGCACGTGGGTGTCGATCAGGCCGGGCATGACCCACTTGCCCCGCGCGCTGACGGTGTCGGCGTCGGGCGGCACGGGGCACGCGGCCCGCGACCCGGCGCACGCGATCCGCCCGTCGCGCATGACGACCACTGCGTCGCGGAGGCCAGCGGTGCCGGTCCCATCCACGAGCGTCGCGCCGACGATCGCCATCGGCGGCGGAGCCGCATCGGGCGCCGCGAACGCGGTGGTCACGGCGACTCTCCATCCCTGGGGCGTGCGGACCAGCACCCGTTCGCTCACGCCGCGCACGCTGCCGCTCGAATCCACCACACGGTATCGGTACACACCGAAGGCCACGTCGGGCGTCACCGGCACGATGCGGACGTGCGTCGCCACGAGGGTGTCGGGCCAGCCGGCACCCGCTCCCTTGGCGAAGTCATCGTAGCCTTGATGGAGGCCGTCGGGGCCGACGCGGGCCAGCGCGGGGGTGTGCAGGTAGTACGAGAGGTAGGCGGCCCGGTCCCGCGCGTGGATGGCGGCGATGTTGCTGCGGAACGCGTCGAGCGGTGCGGTCTGGGCCGCGAGTCGGACGGTCAGGCAAACGGCGGCGACTGCGGGCAGAGCAGAGCGAGTCATTCGATCGAGACTAGAGGTGGGCGGCGTGTCGCCACGCCTCGGCGATGACGCTATGGCCCGCCGGTGTCGGGTGGACGCCATCGGCCGCCCAGTACTGCGGTGCGGCCTTTCGAGCCAGGTCGTCGAAGACTTCCTGGAGCGGCACGAACGTGGCGCCGGCGTGCTGCGCCACGCGCGCGGCGGCCGCCCGGCGTTGATCGAATTCCGGGAACCAGCGATCGTCGACGGCGCCACAACGCAGCACGAACGGCTCGAGCACGAGGAGTCGCACTTGCGGCAGGGCTCGCTTCGTGTCGTCCAACAGGGCGGCATACTGGTTCTCGTAGTCCTGGACCGTTCCGGTGTAGCCGAGCCCCAGCTTGTGCCAGAAATCGTTGACGCCTACGAGAATGCTGAGCACATCCGGCTTGAAGGCGAGGGTGTCGTCGGCCCAGCGCTTCTGCAGGTCTGGCACCTTGTTGCCGCTCACGCCGCGATTGTAGAATCGCAGGCCGCGGTCGGGGTGCGCGGCGAGCTCGGCCGCCGCGACGAGCAGCGGGTACCCCGAGCCGAGGCCGCCCGGAAGGTTCGGATCGGCGACGGCGCGGTCCCGGCCGCCGTCGGTGATGGAATCGCCCTGAAACAGGACGACGGTGGCGTCGGATGGGGCGGTCGGGGAACGAGTGATTGCGCTCGCGCCAGGCCACAGCGCGGCGCCGGCGAGTGCGCCGGCCGCGGTCATGAAGTCGCGTCGGGTGAGGTCGTCAATCATGACTCGAGTTGGCCCCGGTGGATTCGAACCACCATTCCCAGATCCAAAGTCTGGTGTCCTGCCGTTGGACGAGGGGCCAGCGACTTTGCCGGGCTTGAACTTACGGCGGGGGAGGACACCGTGGAAGACTGTGGACCCAACGCATCAACGCGCAACGCGCGTCGCCCCTCGCAATTGCCCAAATGTCCGAGATATTAGATGATGCATCGCGAGCCACCGCGTCGCACGCATGTTGCACTCGTCAAGACCCGACGCTCCGTGGGCGCGGGATCACCAACCTGAGGCCTCACACAAGAGCAAATGCGGCGGACCGGCTTCACCATCCTCCAGTTGATGATCACGACGATGATCGTCGGTCTGGTCACGACGCTGACCTTGCCCCGACTGATCGACGCAGTCTACAAGACGAACGTCCGCTCGGCGCGCGTGGCCTTCGCCAACCTGGTCGCACGGGCCCGCACCGTGGCCGTGCAGCGAGGCTGCGTCGCCACGCTGCGCGTGACGACCGGCCCGGCGGGTGCGGTCTGGGTCACGGCCTGTAACATCAACCAGGCAGGCACCGACACCGTGGGCCGCGTGGAACCGCTTGCCACCCGGTTCGGGGTGTCCCTGAGCGCCACCATCACCTCGCTGCAATTTCAGCCGCACGGCTTGAGCGTCGGGTACCAGCCCATGACGGTCGTGTTCACCTCGATCGCGAGCGGCGTGCCGTACACTGATTCCACCGTGATCAACGAGCTCGGCAAGGTGGTGCACTGATGAGCGGCGAACGCGGCTTTACGATCACGGAAGTGCTCGTGGGGGTGATGGTACTGTCGGTCGGCGTCACCGGTCTCGCGACCACGGCCGCCTTGACGACGCGCATGATCGCGCGGGGTGAGCGCTCGGCGACGGCGATGATGTTCGCCCAGCGCCGCTTGGAGCGGTTGCGGCTCACGGCCTGCACGACGCAGGCGGCGGGCGCGGACACGCTGTACCGGGGGGGCGTGGCGGCGATCAACAGCTGGACATTTACCAACGCGGGAAACCGAACCTGGCGCATCGTGTTGACGAGCACGTACACGACCTACCGGGTCAAACGGGCAGAGCGCCTCGAGACGGAGATCTCATGCCTGTTCTAGGACGCCGGGGGTTCACGCTCGTCGAGCTGATGGTGTCGCTCGTGTTGTTTGGTATCGTCAGTACGGCGATCTACAAGATCCTCGTGAGCAACCAGCGCGTGTACCAGGCGCAGACGCAGCGCATCGGTCTGCAGCAGAACATCCGCGCTGCAGTCGCGATTTTCGACGGTGAATTTCGCGAGCTCGACGCGAGGGAGGGAGACATCCAGGCCATGGCGCCGAATTTCCTGACGGTGCGCGCCATGCGGCAGCTAGGTTTCATCTGCAATCCGCCCGTGCTGGGAGCGGGGGTCAACGGCTTGACCATGACGCTGCGGTCCACGCCGTTTTATGGGTTTCGGAGGTTCGCGAGCGGCGATTCGTTGCTCGTCTTCTACGAAGGCGACCAAATGTCCCGGGCAGATGACGGGTGGCACCTGGCGAAGATCGTCGCGACGCCGACGAATCAGCCCTGCCCCGACGCTACAGCCGGTCAGCAGTTGACCGTCAACCTGGCTCCGTTCCCCGGCCCTCCCGGACAGGTGAACCAGGCGGGCGCGATCACCACAGGCTCACCGGTCCGCGGCTTCGAGGTCGTGACGTACGGGGTGTACCAGGACAGCGACTCCAGCTGGTACATCGCACTGGTGAACGCGAGCGGCACGAAGCCGATGATCGGGCCGATCATTGGCAGCAACGGTCTGACGTTCACCTACTACGACACGACCGGCGCCGTGACGGGCGTAGCGGCGAACGTCGCCCACATCGGGATCACCGTGCGCGCGCAGACCGCCCAACAGGTCTGGAGCGGCGGAGCGGGCGGCGCCATGATCGCCAAGGTGGACAGCTTTACAACCCAGGTGACGTTACGGAACAACCCACGCTTCTGAGGCGCGCGTCGTTCATGCAGCGCGAACGCGGCATGGCGCTGGGCCTGGCGCTCTTGGTCATCGTCCTGGTCGGCGTCCTGGTGGTGGGGGCCTTGTTCTCCGGCACCCAAGAACAGCGGCTCGCCGACAATTCGCGTCGCCTGGAAGCGTCCTTCGGCGTCGCGGAGGCAGGGTCGGTGGAGCAACTTCGGACGTGGACGCCGGCGACGCGGAACTCCAAGGGCTTCTATCCATCGGACTCGGGCACGGTCAACGCGACGACCACACCCGGCGGGACCGGGTTCTACAGCGGCACCGTCTATAAGATGAACGGCAATATCTACCTCGTCTCCATCACGGGCAGCGACAAGAACAGCGCCGCGGCCAGCGGTGCCGGGGGCGGAGCCAGACAGCAGCTCGGGCTCCTCACGAAGATTCTGCCCATCACGTTCACCGCGAAAGGCGCCTTGATCACGGGAGGGAGCGCCAAGATTCAACAGAACGTCACGATCAACGGAAACGATCAAGCCCCCGCCGGCTGGAGTGGGTGCCCCCCACCGGATAGCGCCGTACCGGGAGTGCATGCCGACAGTGGGGAGACGATCGTCGTCAATTCCCCCGCCCGGATCCTCGGCAACCCCTCGGTGGTCACGGACAACCTCGTGCAGGATTCCACCTTCACGAAGTTCGGGCCGTATACCGACAGTAGCCTCGCGGCTATGGCGGCCGTGACCCTTCCCGCGGGCAGCTACGGGCCACAGCCCGCGGTTACGAGCGGTAGCTGTGACCACAGGGTCCTGACGAACTGGGGCGACGGCCTGAACCCCGCCGGGCCGTGCGGGGCGTATTTCCCCCTCGTTCACGTGACGGGGGATCTCAAAATCAACACCGGCTCGGGCGTGCAAGGCCAGGGCATCCTAGTCGTCGACGGGAAGTTCGAAGTGAGGGGGCCGTTCAGCTACTTCGGGATCGTCATCGCCTCGAACGGCACGAAGTTCAGCGGGAACAACCAGGGCGATCCGAAATTCTTGGGAACGATCCTCAGCGGATCCAAGTCATCGATCACGACGAAGTCCGATACGCTGTTGGGGACGACGAACGCCCAAGTCGGCTACTCGTCTTGTGCCATACTGAAGGCGATGCAGGGAGCGGCGATCACGACCCCGCTGCGGTCGCGCGGCTGGTCCCAGCTCTTTACGCTTCCCCAACCCTAATAGACGTTGCCTTAATACGTCCAAGACCGCGCCGAGATTTTCCCCCCCGCGTTCTCAGCGCGCCCGCTTCCACGTGATCACCCGCCGATACGGGACGCCGTGCGCTTCCATCGGGCCGATTAGGACAAGCAGATCCCCCACGACGTGCACCCCGCGCCTGTACACCCGCCCACTCTCGTCCGGGCGTTGACTGAACTCGATGATGTGCGTGACTGTGTCGCCGCGAGCGTTCAACCGGTAGTGGCCGAAATACGCGTAGTAACCTTCGTAGGCATCCTGCAGCACCGCCGACGCAGCGGTGCTCGCATCACCCGAGAAGTGCGGGGGAGGGTCGCGCACGAGCTGTACCGCAACATGTCCGCTCGAATCGTAGATGATGATCCCGGTCGGATGACGCCCCAACCAGTAGTACACGGAGTGGTCCGGGAGCGTGTCGACGATGCTCTGGAGGAGCCAGGTGCCGACGATGGAACGCTGCTGCGCGGCGCCCGTCGTCGCCGTGGTGGCCGCGCAAACGACCGAGAACGTGAGCAGCCGTCGTAGCGTCATTCCGCACCCGTGGTCAGCGCAGGCCCTGTAGAAAGCTCTCGAGTATCCGATTGAAGCGGTCGGCGTCGTCGACAAACAGCGCGTGACCGGCGTGCTCCAGGATCTCGACCCGTGCACCGGGTACGCGGGCGCGCACGGTGTCGGCCGTCTCGCGCGTGAAGCCCGTCCCGACGAACATGACCGGGCGGTCCACGCGACGGAGGGCGGGCCGCCAGTCGCGACGTCCCACCGCATAGGCGCTCGCCAGCAGCGTGTAGGCGGTCGGCGTCGGGGTCGAGAGGGCGGCGCGTGTGATCCGTTCCAAGTACTGTGCGTCCTGGTGCGTGTGGTACATGCCCCGCACGAACGCGCTCGTGAACGTGCGACGATCGCGCAGCATGCCGACCAGCGCCGAGTCGAAGAACGCGGCGGTGCTCGCATGGGGCGTGACCCAGACGAGGCCATCCACCAACACGAGGCCGGCGATATCGTCCGTGCCGAATCGTTCGATCATCGCGAGCAGTTCGGCGACGCCGAGGGACCAGCCGATCAGCACGACGTGGTGCTCCCCCAGATGCCGCACCAGCTCGTGGATGTCCTGCGCACGCCGATCGACGAAGTTGCCTTCCGTGGCGTGTTGCGACCGGCCCTGGGAGCGCGGGTCGAGCGCGACCACATGGTGGGCGCGGGCGAAGTACGCAAGCTGCGGCTCCCAGATCTCGGCGGGCATCGTCCACCCGGGCACGAAGATGATCGTGGGACCGGATCCGCCGGTCAGGTAGTGAAGCCGCACGCTATCGCTCGTGACGAACCACCCATCGGTGAGCGCCGCGGATGGGGCCGGAGCCTGGGCCGGGGGAACTGGGACGGCGAGCGTGGCCGCCGTCACGAGGCTAGGGATTGAGCACCACGCCCTGGGTCTGGCCATGCTTCGTCTCCACGTCGTACGCGCGGTTACGCGAGCGGCCGTCCGCGACGATCTCCTCGGCGCGACGGGCCGCATCGTCCGAGAGCTTCGGGCATGACGTCCCCCGCATCGCGCCGAGCGCCGTCATCAGCTCGCGGGCGTTGCGCTCGGCGATCGTACGGTGCCCCGCCTCGTGCAGCTTCACGTGCTCCAGGTAGTTCCGCCATGATTCGTTGAGGTGCGGCGTGGCGGTGGACGGCGGCTTCCAGCGCGGCAACGTGATCGACACGTCGAGCGTGACCTTGATGTCCCGCAGCACGCAGCTGTCGCCGCGCGGTAGCGTCCCATAGCTCCATTCGAGATTCCACACGGTCAGCGCATCGCGCGATTGGCCGCTCTCGTCTTTGGGGCCCAGGCGGTGGATCTGATCGCGTAGCGCCCCCGCGCTCGAGCCATCGATGTCGTAGTACTGCTCCCGGGCGGTGATCGTGGGCCGTGCCGGGGCCGCGGCGGTGGCAGGCGGCGCCGCGGCCGCGGGCGAAACGGTCTCGGTGTGCGAGGAGCCGCACGCGAGCACCGCCGCGGCGATCGACGCCGGCCGGATGCCCATCTACGCCAGCGTGATGTCCTGCTCGACCACGAGGTTGGTCGGCAAGCCCTGAATCTCGAGGCGCGCCCGCGCTTTCAGCGTCTCGGTTCCCTTGAGCTTTCCGGCCGAAAGCGCCGCGTCGACGCTCTTCTCGATCTCGCGTTGCGCCGTGACGCCGAAGTGCTTGAGAAAGTTGCGGACGGAGAGATTGAAAGCCTGTTCGTTCATGGCGTCACCTTGAAGACTTGATCGTGCTGGCGCGCGCGGTCGGTCACCTGGATGGCGACCTCGTCGCCGGCCTTGGCGAGCTGCACCTTCTGATGGTTGACCTCCATCGAGGCGATCTGCTCGGTGAAATCGGTCGTGTGGCCGCGGAAGTGGATGCGGTCGCCGACCGCCAGGGTGCCGTCCGTCAGATGCACTACGGCGACATTCGGTCCTTTGAAGTAATGGACCACGGTACCGACGGGTTGCTCGGGCATGGCGACCTCCGTCTCAAAGAAGCGACGCCATCGGCCCCTAGGGAAGGGGCTCCGGCCCGGGAGCCGGCGCCGCCCGCGAGGACGTCCGGATCAACTGCTGCTGCTTCTCGCCCAGCACCAATGCCGCGTCGTCCCGCAGGCGCTCGCTCGCGTACACGGCCGCGACCGCGCTTCCCGAGCCGCACAGCCGAACCCAGTACGGATGTGTCCCGGCGACCCGCTCGAACAGCGCGCGGATCGGCGGCTGCCGCGCGAAGACCGGGATCTCGAAGTCGTTTCCCCCCAACCGCCCGATGCTCCCCCAGCCGCTGAACGCGTCTGCGTCGAACACCACTGGTCCCCGGGCGGCCGGCTGGGCGTGTGACTCGTCCCACCAACGGTACGCGTCCGGTGTCGCGACCGCGATGGCCGGGACGGCCACGAGCGCGGGCGCCGCCGCAGGAGGCGCCAGCCGAAACAGCCGCTCGCCGCGACCCCATGCGAGCGCCGCGGGCGCGCCGCTCGCAAAGAACGCGACATCGGCCCCCAGCCGGGTGGCGAAGTGCAGCAGCTCGGCGCGCGGTACGGCCTGCCCCGCCAGCGCGCTCACCGCGTGCAGCGCCGCCCCCGCGTCGCTCGAGCCGCCACCCAGCCCGGCCCGCGTGGGGATGCGCTTGGTGAGCTCGAGGGCGACGCCGAACCGGCTGCCCGTCGCTTCGAGGACCACGCGCGCCGCACGCACCGCGAGGTTCTGTTCCACGGGGCCCAGGTCCGGCCCATGCACCGTGAGCGTGACCTCCCCCCCCCCCGGTTTGCGCGTCGCCACCAGCTCGTCGGCGAGCTCCAGCAGCGCGAACGCGGTCTCGATTTGGTGGTAGTCGTGCGGAGCCGCCTCCCGCGCCAGGATGCGCAGGAAGAGGTTCACCTTGGCGTGCGCCGCGACGCGGACGCGGTCCGGTGCCGCGCTCACGGGGGATCAGTCCGTCGCGCCCGCTACCGCGCGCAGCTCCCTCAGGTGCAAGCGCACGCGCGACAACGAGAGCAAGCCGAGCAGCGTGATCGGAAAGAACGTGCCGACGTGATACGCCAGCGCATACCCCACCGCCCGCGTGGCATCCACCCCGTAGATCGCGAGCGTGGCCCGTGTCGCCGCCTCGAACACGCCGACGAATCCCGGCGACGCGGGCAGCGCGACACCGAATCCGATGATGCCTTGCAACAGCAAGGCGCCCTCCGGCGGCACGCTCAGCCCGAATGCTCGGAAGCACAGCGCGAACGAGCTGGCGTTCACGAGCCACAACACGAGCGACCAGGCCAGCACCCCCAGGAAGCGCCCCGGGCTGCGCAACACCTCGAGCCCGGCGACCAGTCCGGCGGCGGCGTGGGCGATGTGGTCGGCGAGGCGCGCCGGCAGCACGGCTCGAGTGATCCGGCCGAGCACGGCGAGCGCGACGGCGGGACGGTGCACCACCAGCAACGCGATCACCAGCAGTCCCACGAACACGGCGGCCGCTCCCGTGGCGAGCCCCGAGAGCGACGTGCCGCCGATAGCCGCATGGCGTGGGAAGGAAGGAGCAGCCACGGTCACGGTCAGCAATCCGACGAGCAACAGCCCGTCGAACATGCGCTCGACGCCGACCGAGGCGAGCGCGGTGGTGAACCGCACGGGCAACGCCTGGCGTGCGGCGTACGCGCGGGCGAACTCACCCGCGCGCATGGGCAGCAGATTGTTGGCCATGAAGCCGATAGCGGTGGCGTGCCACAGCGGCGCGAGCGGGAGCGGCCTGCCGTCCGCGGCGCGCAGGATCAGCTGCCAGCGCACGGCGCGGAGCGGGAAGGTGAGCGTGGCGAGGGCGATCGTGGCCCCCACGAGCCACGGGTCGGCGCGGCGCACGTAGCCGAGTAGCGCGACGCGGTCGACGCCGTGCAGCGCCCAGGCGAGGAGCGCGATCGTGACCCCGAGCCCCACGACCCACGCCCAACGGGACGCGGGGGTCGGGCGAGTGGTGGTCCTGCTAGGGGTTGGGGGTGGGGGGGGGCTCGAGGGCGAGGGCAACGAGGTCGCAGACTTCGTCGACGAGGGCGCGAAGGGTGTCGCCGGACACGTGCTTGGCCGTCTCGCGCAGCTCCAAGGCGCGCTTGAGGGCGCGATCGCCGCGATAGAGGAGCGTGCGCACGTCCACGACGGGTAGCTCGAGCGGCGCGGCCGCGGCCGGCGGCGCAGGGGCGGGCGGAGCGGGCCGGGCGGTATCTCGTGAGGGCGCGGGCGGCGGAACGCGCCCCGCTCCCGCCATCAGCTCTTCGAGCGAGGCAGGCCCGATACCGCCTTGAGCCAACCGCTGATACATCGCCCAGGAGCCGACGAGATCAGGCGTCTCGGGCAAAGGATCGCTCCCTCCACTAGTCCGCGGCGCCGCCGGCTGAGCTGCGGGAGGAGGCGCAGCCATACGCGGAGCCGTTGCTGTGGCGGCTGGAGCCGGGCGCGGGGGCGCGGCGGGCGGGGGCGGGGGCGGCGGCGGCGGTTCTGAAGGCGCCGGCGGGCCAGCAGCTCGGAGGGCCCGGATCGCCGATGAGAGAGTGTCCAACTCGCCCGCGAGCGCGTCCTCCTCGGCGCTGCCCGCGCGCGTCAGCAGGTCTCCCGCGCGACGCAGCTCGGCGGCGAATGCGACGGGATTGCTCGCGGCGATGCCCGCGCTGACCGCCTCGCGCGCCGCGGTCGCGAACTGCGCCACCCGATCGGACAGCACGCCGGCCCCGCCGCCAGCATCGGCGAGGGCACGGAACGTGGCCGCGAGGGTGTGCGCCCGGAGCTCGCGTTGCGTGGCGGAGGGCGCGCGCTCGAGCGAGTCGGCCGCCTGCCGGAGGTGCTCGCCGTGGCTCACTAGCTCGAGCCGGCCGAGGGTTGACGGTCGCGCCGCCGGCACACCGCGCGACACGATGTGCGGGCCCGAGTCGCTGTAATAGAGCGAGCCGATGGACACCACATCGGGCTCGCTCTCCATGAAGGTCACGAGCAGCGACGCGAACTGCCGGAACTGCGCGCTTTCCGGATCCGGCCGGCCCTTCTCGGCCACCTCGCGGGCGGCGCGCGCGATGGCCACGGCGGCCGCCTGGAGCAGCTCGCCCAGGTTGGCGGGCAGCTCGAGCCCCGAACGCGACAGTTCCCCGATCGCGCGGTCGATACCCTCGAGCAGATCGGGGAGCGGCGGGAGATCGTTCACGGCGGCGAGCCCGCGAAGCGGCTGCAGCGCACGTTGCACGTGCTGGAGGGGGTCGTGCGCCTGCGGATTCGTCCGCAACGCTTGGGCGGCGCGGTCGAGTGCGCTCGCAATGGCCGCGCCTTCACGCGCCACGAACGCGCGTGCCCCCGCGTCGAGACTGATGGCTTCGGCGGCCCGGACCGGGGGTGGGGCCGACGGCCGGCCCCCGAGCTGCTCGAGCTCTTGGGCCAGGGCTTCGGCCCTGGCGGTGTCGGCGGCGGTCCAGCTCGCCACCCGGCGCACGAAGACTTTCAGATCGTCCACGCCGCGCACCGCGACCTGTTTGGTGGTAGCATCCCAGGCCCGCCGCCCTTCACGCACGGCCCGCGCCAGGCCCTCGAGCCCGGCCGCGGTGCGCGCGATCGCCGGCTGGCTGGCCATCAGCGCGCTGCCCCGCAGCGCGCGCGCCAGCCGCACCAGCTCCTCCGCGTTGGGCGGGTCACCGGCCGCGAGCGCGCCATCGAGCCGCTCGAGGTACTCTCCCGCCTCGAGCGCGAAGAAATCCGACATGCCGAGCGGCTTAGGGGATTCGGTCATGGTGCTAGCAAGCTAAAGCTTTCGCGCGTCATCGACCAACTGGCGCATGCGCCGAACGGCTTCCTCCAGGCCCCAGAAGACGGCGTTCGACACGATGCTGTGTCCGATGTTGAGCTCCTCGATCTCGGGGATGGCCGCCACCGGTTGGACGTTCTCGTAGGTGAGGCCGTGCCCCGCGTGGACGGCGAGCCCGCTCGCGCGACCGTGGGCGGCGGCGCGGCGGAGGGCGCGCAGCGCCGCGTCGCTGTTGCGCCACGAATGCGCATAGCGCCCGGTGTGCAGCTCGATGGCCGGGACGCCGAGCGCGGCGGCGCGATCGATGATCGCGAGGTCGGGGTCGATGAACAGGCTCACGCGAATGCCGGCGGCGCCGAGCTGGGCGATGGCGGTCCGGATGCGGGCGTCGCGGCCGCGCAGGGCGAGGCCGCCCTCGGTCGTGATCTCCTGCCGCCGCTCCGGGACCAGCGTGGCCTGAAACGGCTTCAGTCGCACGGCGATCCGCACGATTTCGGACGTGGCGCCGAGCTCGAGGTTCAGAACGGTGCGCACCGAAGCGCGCAGCGCCCGCACGTCGGCATCCTGAATGTGACGCCGGTCCTCGCGCAGGTGCACCGTGATTCCGTCCGCGCCTGCGCGCTCGGCCGCCGCCGCGGCGCGCACCGGGTCGGGCTCGGCGGTGCGACGCGCTTCGCGCAGCGTCGCGACGTGATCAATGTTGACGTACAGCCGCATGCCGTCTTACCTTCGGGTCACTCCGCCAATACTCGAGGTCGCGCCCGTGAGACCACGACTGACCCTGCTCGTCGCGTTGGGCTCCCTCGCGTGCGGCGGGGGGGCGGGGCCGTCCAAGCCGGCTCCTCAGTCGCTTCAAGATACGATCGCGCAGTTCATGGCGGCCGTGAAGGCGAACGACCTGAAGCGGATGAGCGAGCTGTGGGGCTCGGATCGCGGCCCGGCGGTGACGTGGATGAAAGGCGACGTGATGAAGGAGCGCCTCACCGTCATTCAGAAATATCTGGATCACGCCCAGTATCGCGTCGTCGATGGGCCCCAGCCCATACCGGGACATCCGGACGCGCAGAGCTTCCGGGTCGAGATCCAGCGGCCCAGCTCCTGCACGGTGGTGTTTCCCCTCGACCTCGTGCGCACCAAAGGCGGCGGCTGGGTCGTGAACGACGTGCACCTCGCCAGCCTGTCTACGCCGGGCTCCGCATGCCAGCGGTGAGGGCGGCAGGGGGGAACCACTCGGGCCGGTCGCGTGTTGCTTTATTCCGTCAGCTCCAGCAGGATGCCGGCCGTCGCGGAGGGATGGAGGAACGCGATGCGCCGGCCGCCGGCGCCGCGGCGCGGTACTTCGTCGATGAGCCGGTACCCCGCGGCGCGGCAGCGCTCGAGAGCGCGATCCAGGTCTGGCACACGATAGCAGACGTGGTGGATGCCGGATCCGCGCTTGGCGAGAAACTTGGCGACGGGGCCAGCAGGGTCGCGTGGCTCGAGCAGCTCGACCTGGACGTCACCGAGCGCGAGTGGGACGATCGTCGTTCCGTAGGCCGTTTCCGGCGGGCCCGGTTGGACGCCGAGTACGTCGCGGTAGAATCCCAGCGCGGCGTCGATGGACGGCACGGCGATGCCGATGTGGGCGACGCGGGCACGTGACGTGTTCATGTCGCCCGTCAACATAATGAGTACGCAAGAGGGAGTGGAGAGGTCATGGCAGCGATAAATCTGACGGCAGTCACGGACGACACCTTCGGGGCGGAAGTCGAGCAGCAGCAGGGGCTCACGATCGTGGACTTCTGGGCCGCCTGGTGCGGCCCGTGTCACATGGTGGCCCCGATCCTCGATCAGCTGGCCGGGGAGTACGAGGGCAAGCTGAAGGTCACCAAGGTCGACGTGGACGCCAACCAGAAGACGGCGATGCGCTTCAACGTTCGCTCGATTCCGAGTATTCTATTCTTCAAGGACGGACGGCACGTGGATACGCTGGTGGGCGCGTACCCCAAGCCGGTGTTCGAGCAAAAGATCCAGCAACACTTGTCGTAGCATCCTCCGCGGAGGACCATGCGCGCGAGCACCGCTCGCCTGATGAATTCGCCGGTTCGCCTCGCGGACCTGACGTTCCCGCAGGTGAACCGGCTGATTCATCGTACCCGCCTCGCCTTCATCCACCTCGACAATCTGCTCGCCTTCGGAAAACGTGACCGCGACGGTCGCGTGGACGGCTACATCACGGCGTACCTGCCCGATGAGTGTGTACTGCTGTTCTTCCGCAAGGGGGAAGCGGTGAACGCCGCCACGCTCCACACCGCGGGACGTGAGGTGATCACGATCACGGAGGCGCTGAAGCGCATGCGCGCCGAGGTGGAGCGCGGCGAGCTGGTGTATGCGGCCGCGCCGATGGAGCAGCTCGCCTGGATGTACCAGTCGTGCGCCGTGCCGATCGAGATGCGCGGCGTGGACGCGGCGCAGCCGGGCGTCTTCTTCGCAACCCTCGCGCGCGACAATAGCAGCGGCATCCTGGAGCTGATGTCCAACGGGCGCGTGTCGTACGTGCGGTTCGACGGCGGCCGTTATCACAGCGGCTATTTCTGCGATAAGCCGGACACGATGGCCATCCCGAAATTTCTAGAGGCGCAGTTTCAGGCCGGCCCGGACGGGCACGCGCCCGTGCTCACGGCGGCGCTCTATCCGTATGCCGCCGATCTGCCGCAGCAGGCCCCGAACGCGCTGATCAACACCTATCGCGAGCTGTACTGGCGCATCGTCGACGAGGTGGACAAGGAGTTCCCGGGAGAGGCGAAGCGCCGCGCCCAGAAGGTGAGCGCCGGGATCCGATCGACGCACAAGGCGATCGCCATCCTGTCGGCGCCGCGGGGGGCCGAGACACCGGAAGCGGTCGTGCAGCCGGACGAGCTGTCCAACGCGCTCACCGATTGGACGCTGCAACTGCTGGAGGGCGTGGAGGTCATGATGCCGGGCACGGCTCCCAAGATCCTGCGCGAGGCCACACGCGAGCACCGGTACGTGCTGCAATCCGCCGGCTACTACAGCCGGCTGCCATGGCAAGTCTCCTGGTGAGATGTCCGGCACTCTGTACGTCGTCGCAACGCCGCTGGGGAATCTCGAGGACCTGTCCCCTCGCGCTGTGGCTACGCTGACGAGCGTCGCCGCCGTCGCCGCCGAAGACACGCGTCACACCAAGCCGCTGCTCGTGCACGTGGGCGCGCGGGCCGAGCTCGTCAGCTTCCACGCGCATTCGACCGCGGCCGCGCTGCGCCGCGTGCTCCAGCTGCTCGCCAGCGGCAAGGACGTGGCGCTGGTGACCGATGCGGGCACGCCAGCCGTCAGCGATCCCGGCGCGCTGCTGGTGGCGGCGGCGCGGGCGCGCGACGTCCCTGTGGTCGCCGTGCCGGGCCCCACCGCCGTCGCCGCGGCGCTCTCGGTGTCGGGACTCACCGCCGATCGCTACGTGTTTCTCGGGTTCCTGCCGCGCAAGGGCGGCGACCGCCGTCGGCTGCTCGAAACGGTCGCGCGGAGCGAGTGGACCGTGGTGTTGTTCGAGGCGCCGCTGCGCGTGGCGGAGCTGCTCGAGGACCTGAAGTCCGCCTGCGGTGGCGAGCGGCTCGCGGTCGTCGCGCGCGAACTGACCAAGGTGTTCGAGGAAACGCGCGCCGGGACCCTGACCGAGCTCGCGGGTTACTACGCCGAAGCCCCGCCGCGGGGCGAAGTCACCGTGATCGTGGCAGGCACGGGCAAGCCCGCGCGGCAGGAGCCCCCGCCCGATCCGGAGGCGCGTGCCCGGGCGCTGCTCGCGCAGGGCATGACGCGCCGCGATGTCGCCGAGCAGCTTGCGGCCGAGACGGGGATCACGAGGAACACCGCGTATCGGTTGGTAAACGAGCTATGAGGGTCGGACAGTCGGACAGTCGGACAGCCGGACTGGCAATCGTGGTCGGGATGGCGGTGCTGCTGTCCGACCGTCCGACTGTCCGACCGTCCGACGCTTCTCTCACCATCGGCCGCCTTCATTACGACGGCGGCGGCGATTGGTACTCCGGCCCCTCCAAGCTCCCGAACCTCCTCACCGCCATCCGCCAGCGCACCAGCTTTCCTGTGGCGGACCGCGAGCGGGTCGTGACGCTGCTCGGCGCTGAGCTGTGGGACGTCCCCTACCTCTATATGACGGGGCACGGCAACGTCCACTTCTCGGACGAAGAGGTGAAGCAGCTGCGTCGCTGGCTCGAGCAGGGCGGCTTTCTACATGCCGACGACGACTACGGCATGGACAAATCGTTCCGCCGCGAGATCGGGCGGGTCTTCCCGGATCACCCCCTGGTTGAGGTGCCGTTGAATCACCCCATCTACCATCTCGTGTACGACTTTCCCAAGGGGGTCCCTAAGATCCACGAGCACGACGGGCTGCCGGCGCAGGGGTTCGGCATCTTTTTGGGCGACCGGCTGGTCGTATACTATTCGTATCAGACGGACTTGGGCGACGGCTGGGAGGATCCCGAGGTGCACCACGACCCGCCGGAGCTCCACGAGGCGGCCTTACGGATGGGCGTGAATCTGTTCGCTTACGCGGTGAGCTCGACCCGGTGACTGCCACGGCGCTGCGGCTACGGCGGCTCGGCGGGCCGCACGTGTGGGCGCGGGCTGCGGCAGTGCTGCTTACGGGAGCGGGCGCAGTACTCGCGATCGCCGGGCTCGGTTTGGCCCTCACGCCTCGCGTCGCCGCGATCGTCGCCGCGTGGGTGGCGATCTCGGGGGTGGTGGTGGCAGCCCTGTGGCTGGCACGCCGCGCAGGGTGTGGAGCCGCGGCGAGCGTCGTCGCCAGGTTGGTCGAGACGGCTTCAGGGACGCGAGACGGCGCGGTGGCGGGGCTGCTCGGAACCCCCCCCCTGGGCAGCGCCGAGCTGTGGGGGCTGGCGGACCGCCGCGCGTCGGATCTCGTCTCCCAAGCCGCGCCGGCCGTCGGGCAGGCGCTGCGACGCGGCACACGCGCATCGCTCGGCCTGAGCGCGGCCGCGGTAGCGCTCGGGGGCGCCCTGTTTCTCGCCGCTGCCCCGAGAGCGAGCGGACCGCGCGGGGCGGCGTTCTGGCACCCGTGGCGGACCATCGTCGACGTCTGGGCGCCGGTGCGATTGGCGGTGGACCGCTCCACCGTTCGGCGGGGCGACAGCGTCACGGTGATGCTCGAGGTGCCCGCGGGGACGGAGGCGACCCTGTGGACGCGCGGGCCTGGCGAGCCGTGGCGCGCCGCCGTGCTGTCGCTCGATTCAATGGGCCGCGCAACCCGACGGCTGGGACCGCTGGAAGCCGACCTGTATCTTCGCGCGTCGAGCGGCGGTCGCCACAGCGCCGTGCAACGCGTCACCGTCGCGCTGCCTGCATTCGTGACCGGCCTGCAGCTCACGGCGCGCTATCCCGGCTACCTCGCCCGTCCCGACGAGCCGCTCGTTCCCGGAAGCGATTCGATCACGATTCCCGAAGGCACCGTGGTGCTCACCACCGGCGGGGCGAGCGTGCGGCTCGCCGCGGCATCCTGGCGACGGGATCGCGCTGGCGCGTCCGGCAGCCGGACACCGCTCGTCGTGCGAGGTAGCGCGTTCTCTGGTCGGCTCGCTCCGACTGCCTCCGGTGTCTGGCGCCTGGAGCTCGCGACGGCGGACGGGGAGCCGCTCGAAGGTGAGGCGCCGGCGTTGTGGCTCCGAGTCGTGCCCGACTCGGCGCCGGTCGTCGCCCTGCCCGTTCCCGGGCGTGATACCACGCTGCCCCTCTCGCTCCGGCAACCGCTCGTCGTCGACGCGCGCGACGATCACGGCCTCACCCGCCTCGAGCTGGTGAGCTGGCGCGTGAGTCAGACGGGGAAGGTGGGGGCGGCGGTGCGCGAGTCGCTCGACGTGTCGGGCGCCGGCGAGCGGGCCATCGTCCAGGGGGAGATCGACGCCGAGCGTCGCGGGCTGCTGCCCGGTGATACGCTGCGCCTCGTGGCGGAGGCGTGGGACAACGCGCCGGTTCCTCACGTGGGGCGGAGTCCGGAGATCGCGCTGCGGTTGCCGAGCCTCGAGGAGCTGCGCGCCGCGACCCGGGCGGCGACGCGCGACGTCGCCGCCGAGGCGGAATCGCTCGCCCAGGTCCAAACCGAGCTGGGCCGGCGCACGGGCGATCTTGCGCAGCAACGCGCGCGCGACGGCGGGGTGCGTCCCTCCCGCCCCAGAGAGACGGCGCGCGACCCCACAGCTCCGTTCCAGGCGACGGAGCGCGCGCAGGCGGTGGCACGCGAGCAGGAGGCGCTGCAGCAACGGGTGCAGGAGCTGGCACGCGCGGTGGAGCAGATCGCGCAGGCGGCACAAGCCGCGGGAATCAACGACACCGCCTTTCAGGCGCGGCTGCGGGAGGTTCAGGAGCTGCTGCGCCGCGCGATCACGCCCGAGCTGGCGTCGCGACTGCGGGAGCTGCAGGAGGCGCTCGCCCGGCTCGACTCGGAGGCGATGCGTCGAGCGCTCGAGCGCCTCGCCGAGGCGCAGCAGCAGCTCAAGGCCGAGCTGGAGCGCAGCGATGAGCTGTTCCGCCGGGCCGCCGTGGAAGGCGCGCTCGCCTCCCTCGCGGCTGACGCCGAGGAACTCGAGCGGCGCCAGGCCGCGTGGAACCGCGAGGGAGCGCCGCACCCCGACAGCGCGGCCGCCGCGCTCGAGCGCGCCCTCGCCGAGCGTGCCGACTCGCTGGCGCGTGGCATCGATCGGGTGACGCAGGACCTCAAAGAGTCTCCCACGGCGAGCCCGCTCGGGGCGCCGGCGCAGGCGACGCGCGACGCGCAGGCGGCGATGCAGCGCGCGGCGCGGTCCGCTGACCGCGGGGAGGCCCCGGCGGCGGCGCAGGCCGGCGCCGAGGCGGAGCAGCGGCTCGCGGGGGTGCCCAGTGCGCTGCGTGGCCGGCGCGACTCGCTGGCGCGGGAGTGGCGGCGCGAAACGCTGGCCGCCCTGGACCGCGCGCTCTCCGAAACGGCGGATCTCGCCGAGCGGCAGCAGGGCGTAGCGGAGGCCCTGCGGCGGGGAGAGGTGGGGGGCGGGACGCGCTCGCAGCAGGCGTCCGTAGAGGAAGGGACGGACGCCGTGGCCCGACAGATCCGCGCAGCCGCGGGGAAGCACGCGCTCGTCTCGCCCCAGCTCGATGCCGCGCTCGGCTACGCGAAGCGGCAGATGGCCGCGACCCGAGAGCAGCTCGAAGAAGCGGATCCCAACGGTGCGGAGGCGGCCACCCTCGCGGATGAGTCGGTCGATGCCCTCAATGCGACCGCATTGGCGCTGGCGCGCACTCGCCGTCACGTCCTGGGAGCGCAATCGGGGAGCGGGTTCGCCGAAGCGCTCGAGCAGCTCGCCCGTCTGGCGGGCGACCAGCAGGGCCTCAACGCGCAGGCGCAAGGCTTGTTGCCGCTGATGGGCATGGGCGGCGAGGCGGTGCTGCAGCAGCTGCGCGCGCTCGCGGCTCGCCAGCGCGCCCTGGCCGAGCAGCTCGAGCGCCTCCAGGCGGGAGGGGCGAACTCCGCGGCGGGGGCGCTCGCGCAGGAGGCCAAGGAGCTCGCGCGTCAGCTCGAGGCGGGACGCCTCGACCGAGAGACCGTCGAGCGGCAGCAGCGGCTGTATCACCGGCTGCTCGACGCCGGGCGCACGCTCTCGACCGACGAGCCTGACGAGGACAAGGAGCGTGTGAGCCGGCCAGCGACGGGAGACAGCGTCCATCTGCCCGAGGTGCTGCGGCCCGGGGCGACGGGCCTGGTTCCACGCCTCCGCTACCCGACCTGGGAGCAGCTCCAGGCACTCACCCCCGAGCAACGTCGCCTGGTGCTCGAGTACTTCCGCTTGCTTAATGAGCCGGGGTCGCCGTCACGTCGCCAGTGAACACGTACCTTGGTTCCCGCCCTGAAGGGCGGGCTCGGCCAGGCTTCAGCATGGGAATCGTGGGAATCGTCGCGCTCACCCTGCTCGCGCTCACCGCCCGCGCGTTGCCGGCGCAGGCGATCGGGCAGGGATTCGAGCTGGAGCGCGCCGGCCAGCTCGAGCGGGCCGCCAACATCTACTTTGCCACGCTGCGAGCGGAGCCGACCAACCTGTCGGCGCTGCTCGGTCTCGAGCGCGTCCTGCCGCCGCTCAATCGGTTGCCGGAGCTCTTGCCCGTGGCCCAACGGGCGGCGGCACTGGCGGGGAGCGCCAACGTCGCGCTCCGGGCCGTGTTGCTCCGCACCTACGTCGAGCTGAACGAGCCGGACAGCGCGCGCGCCGTTGCGCTGCGTTGGGCGTCGGCGTCACCACACGACGAGGCGCCGTTCCGCGAGTGGGCGATCGCGCTCGAGGACGCGCACCGTGCTGGGGAAGCGCGCGCTGTGCTCGAGGCGGGCCGTCGGGCGCTCGACCGGCCGCGCGCATTCGGGGTCGAGATGGCCGAGCTGAGCCGGATGTCGGGCGACTGGGAAGGCGCCGCGCGAGAGTGGGCGGCAACATTGCCCGACGCGCCCGTCCTGCTGCCCAACGCCGCGAGTGTGCTGGCCGAGGCTCCCGGGCCCGAGCGCGAGCGCATCGCCGGCTTGCTGACGGCGGGCGACCCGGCGCCGATCATCCGCCGGCTGGCGGGTGAGCTGCTGCTGGGCTGGGGAGAGCCGCAGCGCGGGTGGGCGGTGTTCGAGCAGAGCATTGCTACGGCGTCGTCCGATGCGGCCTTCGCCGTGAAACGCTTCGCCGACCTAGCGGGCGCGCGTGCGACGCCGCAGTCGCGCCGGGTTCAGGCACTGGCGCTGGCTCGCTACGCCGACCTGGCGCCGGAGCCGATGGCGGCACGGGCCCGTGCCGACGCCGCTCGAGCCTTCATCGCCGCCGGTGACCGGGTAGCCGCCCGCGCAGTGCTGGAGCGGGTGGCTCGCGACCCGACCGCGCCCGCCGAGGCACAACAGCTCGCGCAGCGCGCCGTGATCGAGGCCCTGATCGACGACGGCCAGCTGGATCCGGCGGCGAAGGAACTGGAAACCGACAGCCGGCTGCCCGCGGAGGATCGCGCCGCCCTACGCCTGCGCCTGGCGCGCGCCCGCATGACGGCCGGTGATCTCGATCGCGCCGACTCGGCGTTGGGGCGGGACTCGAGCGTCGAGGCGTTGGCGCTCCGGGGCTGGATCGCGTTGTACCGGGGTTCGCTCGCGCGGTCGCACCAGCTGTTCCTCGCGGCCGGACCCTACGCCGGCGATCGCCGGGAGGCGACCGAGCGCACCGCGATGGTGGCGCTCCTCGAACAAGTCCCCCTCGATTCATCGCCCGAGCTCGGGGCGGCGCTCTTGCTGCTGGCGCGGGGCGACTCGGCCCGCGCCAGCCAGGCCCTGCTGGTCGCCGCCGGCGGTATCGGCGTCGGCCCGGTGGGCGGCGGGCGGCCGGACGTGCTGCTGCTCGCCGGCCGGGTCGCGGCACGGCTGGGCGTCGAGCAACAGCAGGCCGCGCTCGCGCTGTTCGACGAAGTCGTGCGCACCGGAGGGCAGGGCGCGGCGGCGCCCGCCGCCGAGCTGGAGTGGGCACGGTTGCTCGAACGACGATTGCAAATCCCGGAGGCGATACAGCACCTCGAGCATCTCATCCTGACCTACCGGGGGAGCGCAGTCGTCCCGGAAGCCCGCCGCGAGCTGGAGCGCGCGAAGGGAGCGATACCCAAGTCGTGAAGCGGAGAGAGTTCGTCCAGTCGGTCGGTCGGACGGTCGGACTGTCGGTCGGTCTGCACATCGCAGGCTTCCGTCCGACCGTCCGACTGTCCGACAGTCTTTTGCTCCCCATGGACGACTCTCAGTCCGATCATCTGAAAGCGTACGGCGTCACCTATCGCGTGGTGCAGGCGGGCATCAAGGCGGAATGGCTGCTCAATTTTCGAGGGGGCTCCTTCCTGTTGCCGGACGGGGCGGCGATCCGGCGCGACGCCACGCTGGCGGGCGTGAGCTTCGAGCCGGCGGACGAGCCTCGCGTCACCGCCATCCGCGGCGAGATCGAAGCCAGCAACATGGACGCGGTACCGCTCGAGCGGGCGCCCAAGGTGGCGGTGTACGTGCCCCCCAACGCGCCTCCGTGGGACGACGCGGTGACGATGGCCCTGCAGTACGCCGGCATTCCGTTCGACAAGGTGTGGGACTTCGAGGTGCAGAGCGGCAAGCTTCCGAGCTACGATTGGCTGCACCTGCACCACGAGGACTTCACCGGGCAGTACTCGAAGTTCTATCTGATTTACGCCGGCGCCACATGGCTTGCCGAGATGGTGCGGTTCAACGCCGACGCCGCGAAACGGCTGGGGTTCGCGACGGTGCCCGACCTGAAGAAGGCGGTGGCGCGTCGCATCCGGGACTACGTCGCCGGCGGAGGCTTCCTGTTCGCGATGTGCACCGCGACGGAGACGCTCGACCTGGCGCTCGCGGCCGAGCACGTGGACATCGCCGCGGCCTTCGCCGACGGCACGCCGATGGACCCCGAGGCTGACGGCAAGCTCGACTGGACCAAGGCCCTGGCGTTCAGCGGCGCCCACGTCGAGCCCAACCCGCAGGTGGCGAGCTTCTCCGACATCGACGGCCACCAGGTGAACGCCGGCCCGCGCCGCCAGCCGCTGGGTGCCTTCAAGCTGTTCAACTTCAGCGCGAAAATCGACCCGTTGGCGACGATCCTGGTGCAGAACCACCGCCAGGTGATCCCGGATTTCTACGGACTCACCACGTCGTTCATGCGCAGTCGCCTCAAAGCGCCCGACCTGGTGCTCGCGGACGAAGAGAATGCGCCGTGGGTCAAGTACATCAACGGGTACCACGGCAAGGGCACCTGGACCTTCTTCGGCGGCCACGACCCCGAGGACCAGCAGCACCAGATCGGCGACCCACCGACGGATCTGTCGCTCCATCCCCACTCGCCCGGGTACCGGCTGATTCTCAACAACGTGTTGTTCCCCGCCGCCAAGAAGCGCGAGTTCAAGACGTGAGCGTCGAGCGGCTCGCGCCCGCGGTCCGCGAGCTGGTACGCGCCGAGATCGCGGCGGCCCACGGGCGTGAGGTGTCGTTCGTGGCGCGGCCCGACGCCAACGGGCTGATCGTCGAGGCACGCCCGGTGGCGCGCGGCACGGTGGACGCGGTGCTCGCCCTGCCGGGGATCGCGGTCCGCGGCGAGTTGCTGCTACACAACCACCCGAGCGGCGTGCTCGAACCGTCCGGAGCGGATCTCACGGTGGCGGCGCGTCTTCACGACGGCGGCGTCGGATTCGCGATCGTGGACAACGACGTCACCGACTGTTACGTGGTGGTGGAGTGCCCACGGCCACGCGCCACCTCGCGCATCGATCCGATCGACGTCGCTGCCCTCCTGTCCCTCCGGGGCTCCGTGGCCCGCGCCCTGGGCAGCTTCGAGGATCGCCCCAGCCAGCGTGACATGGCGGCCTACGTCGCAGATCTCTACAACGACGGCGGCATCGGCCTGCTCGAGGCCGGGACGGGGGTAGGGAAGTCGTTCGCGTATCTCGTGCCCGCGCTCGTGTGGGCCCGGGAAAACGGCGAGCGCACCGTCGTGTCGACCAACACCATCAATCTGCAGGAGCAGCTCGTCGGCAAGGACCTGCCGATCCTGGCCCGCGCCTTGGGCAGCGGGGATCACTCACCCACGTTCGCCCTGCTCAAGGGCTGGCGGAACTATGTGTGCCTGTCGCGCCTCACCCAGGCGCGCGAGCAGAGCGACTCGCTGTTCGAGGACGAGCGGCGCGCGGAGCTCGAGTCGCTGGTGGGCTGGGCCGCCCGCACCAGCGACGGCTCGCTTGCCGACCTGCCCACCGAGCCGAGCGGCGACGTGTGGGACGCGGTCGCGGCGGAGTCCGACCTGTGCACGCGGCTCAAGTGCCCCCACTTCGACCGCTGCTTTCTGTTCCAGGCGCGCCGCCGCGCCGCCGAGGCGGACGTGGTGGTCGTGAACCACCACCTACTCGCGTCCGACCTCGCCGTGCGCATGGCGTCGGACAACTGGCAGGAGGCGGCCGTGCTCCCGCCCTATCGCCGGCTGGTGCTCGACGAGGCGCATCATCTGGAGGACGTGGCCGCCATGCACCTGGGAGCGCAGGTGAGCAAGCTGGGCGTCGAGCGACTGCTCGCGCGACTCGAGAAGAACGGTCGCGGGCTGCTCCCGACGCTGCGCTCGGTGCTGTTCCGCCGTGACGATCTCCTGTCCGCGGCGAGCCGCGACGTGGTGCAGCAAAGCATGGGGGACGCGCTGGTGGCGGCGCGGCGCGCGGCGGATGACGTATTCGCCCGCCTGGCACGGCGGTTGGACGCCGAGCCGGGAGCCACGCCGGTGCTGCGGCTCGCCGACGGATTTCTCGAGGACCCGGCTTGGGAAGAGGGCCTCGGCGTGGCGCTCGACAACTTGCTGTTGGCGTTCTCGCGCCTGTCCGAGGGCGCGGCGATGATCGCCGACCGCCTGGCGCTGGACGATCCATCCGAGCGGCGGGCCCAGCTCGTAGGCGAGCTGCGCGGCGTGGTACGGCGACTCGACGCCGCGGCCGCCGGCCTCACCGCCGCGCTGCGGCCGCCACCGGGCGGTGCCGCCGTGCGCTGGCTCGAGCGACGCGGCCGCAAAGTCGCGAATCTCTCGCTCGCGGCCGTTCCCCTCGACCTCGCCCCGATCCTGAAGGAGAATCTGTTCGATCGCGTCGACACGGTGATCTTGACGAGCGCGACCCTCGCGGCCGGGGGCGATTTCTCGTATCTCGAGGAGCGACTCGGGCTCGACCTGCCGCCAACCCGAACCAAGGTACGCGAGATCCACGCGTCGCCGTTCGATTTCGCGACGCAGTGTCTGTTCGGAATTCCCACCGACATCCCCGAGCCGCGCGACGACGAGTCGGGTCACGGCGCGGCGGTCGCGCGGGTGCTGGTGGAGCTGGCCCATGCGTCGGACGGGGGAATGTTCGTCCTGTTCACGAGTCACGCGGCGCTGCGGCGCACCGCGGACGCGGTGCGCGACGCCATCGGCGGCCGCTGGCCGTTGTTCGTGCAGGGCGAAGGACAGCGCGATCACCTGCTGCGCCGGTTTCGCGAGGCCGGCTCGGGGGTGCTACTCGGCACCGATTCGTTTTGGGAAGGGGTGGATGTGCCGGGGCGCGCGCTGCGCGTGCTGATCCTGGCCAAGCTGCCGTTCCGGGTGCCGACGGAGCCCCTCACCGCAGCGCGGCTCGAGCGGCTGGAGGCGCGGGGCCTCAACGGGTTCGCCCACTACCTCGTCCCCAACGCCGCGCTGAAGCTCAAGCAGGGGTTCGGCCGCCTGATCCGCAGCCGGGAGGACCTGGGCGCCGTGGTGCTGCTCGACCGCCGGGTCGTCACAAAGCGCTATGGCGCCCTGATGCTCCAGGGCCTGCCCCCGGCGCGGCGGGTGGTGGGCCACTGGGCCGACGTGCGGGGGGCGTGCGAGGAGTTCTTTGCCCGGCACGGGATCGGAGCAGAAGAGACGGCGGCAGAGGACGGTAGAGGGCGGTAGAGGTCGGGAGAGGCGGTAACGGGCGGCGAAACCAGAGCGTAGATTCTGGTGAGGAGAACCGGGTGACCAAGTTCAGCAAGCGTCTCGCGGCGCTGCCCAACTATCCCATGGCAGAGATCCCGGCGATCAAACGCCGGCTGATCGAGCAGGGCGTCGACGTCATCGACGTGGGGGCGGGAGACGCCGACTTCGCACCCCCCGAGCTGGCGGTGGACGCGCTGGCGCGCGCCACGCGCGATCCGGCAATGAGTCGCTATCCGTTTCAGCTCGGCCTCCCGGCGTTTCGGGCGGCGGCGGCGGCGTACATGAAGCGCCGCTTCGGGGTGCGCGTCGATCCCTTCACGGAGCTGCACCCGCTCATCGGATCGAAGGAAGGCATCGCCCACCTCGCCATGGCCCTGCTCGATCCGGGGGATGTCGCCGTGGTCCCGGAGCCAGGCTACGCCGTATATGAAGGTGGCACTGCCCTCGCGGGTGCCGAGCCGTATCGTTACGCGTTGACGCCGCGCACGGCCTTCCTGCTCGAGCTGGACGAGATCCCCGCCGAGATCCGGCGGCGCCTCAAGCTCGTGTACTTGAACTATCCCAACAATCCGACCGCCGCGGCCGCCCCGCGCGAGTATCTCGAGCGCGCTGTCGCGTTCTGCCGCGAGCACGGCATCGTCATCGCGTACGACAATCCCTACTGCGAAATCACCTTCGACGAGTATGTGGCGCCGAGCATCCTGGAGATCCCCGGGGCACGCGAGGTGGCCGTCGAGTTTCATTCGCTGTCGAAGACATTTTGCATGACGGGGTGGCGGCTTGGCTGGGCGGTGGGACGGCCGGAGCTCATCGCCGCGCTGGCGCGCGTCAAAAACTACGTGGACACGGGCGCGTTTCTCGCGGTGCAGGCGGCGGGTGCCGCGGTGCTGCCCCAGGCGGAGACGCTGGCCCGGGGCTACGTGGCACGCTTCAAGGAGCGGCGCGACGCGATGCTGCCCGCGCTCCGGGCCCAGGGGTTCGAGCCGGAGACGCCGGAAGCGACCATGTACATCTGGGTGCCGCTCCCCGAGGGCGTGGCGTCGGCGGGGTTCGCGCGTCGGGCGCTGACGGAGGCGGGCGTGGTGACGCTCGCCGGCACCGGGTTCGGGGCGGGTGGGGAAGGGTTCTTCCGCGTCGCCCTCACGGTCGGCACGCCGCGGCTGGTCGAAGCCGCCGAGCGGCTGGGAAAGGTGCTCGCCGCTGTTTGAGGTTCGCAAGCTTTCGCGACCGGAGCGGCGATTCACCTGGATCGCCAGCGCCGTGGCGCACGCGGCGCTCATCGTGTTCGCGATCACCAGCTCGTGGCGGATCGACCGGAACCAAGGGTTGATCGTCATCATTCCGCCCTCGGTCCCGCAGCTGCACGAGCTGCCACCGTACGGCGGCACGCGCCGCGGCCTGGGACCGAGCGGTGGTTTGGGACGGCCGCTCCCGGACGCCGCGATCCCCGATACCACGCCACCCGTACCCGCGCCCGTGGGCAAGCCCGATACCACCCTCGCGGCGAGCCCGGCGAGCGTCGGTCCCCATATGGTCACGCCGCCACAAGTGGGCGACGGCCGTCTGTGGGTGCTGCCCCGTCCCGCCCTCCCGTCAGAAGTGGCGGACGCCCTGTACCAGCCGCACGAAGTCCGGGACTCCGGCGTGGTGCGCCGACTGCGGGCCATGGTCGACTCGTTGAACGTGGTGATCGACCAGGAGCAGCGGTCGCGCCAGCGCCCCGTGTGGACGACGGAGGTCGCGGGCCAGGTGTTCGGAATCGATTCGCAGTTCATCCACGTGGCGGGGATCAAGATCCCGACTGCGGCGCTGGCGCTGTTACCGATCAGCCTGCCGCAGGGGAACTACGACGAGCAGCGGCGTGCGCGCCAACTGGACGAGATGCGGGAGGACCTGATGCAGGCGGCGCGGCGCACCGAGACGTTGCAGATGTTCAGGCAGTACGTGAAGGAGATCCGAGCGCGAAAGCAAGCGGAGCGGGATGCGGCGCGGCGCGCCAAGGGAGATACGACCGCGGTGAAGGCGGACACCGTCAGGGCGGTTCCGTGATCGGTCCAGTCGCGCCCTGAGCCGAGCCCGGGCTCTCAGCCCGGGGATTGACGGGAGGCGGCCTGGAGCCGTTCCAGCGCCGCTTCCTTCCCCACCACAAACAGCAGCTCGTTCACCGGCTCCGAGACCGTCCCGCCCGTGAGGGCGATGCGGATCGGCTGAAAGACTTTGCCGGCCGCCACACCCTGTTTGTCAGCAAGCGCGCGCAACGTTTTCTCAAGTGCTTCCGGCGTCCAGTCGGCGGTCCGCAACTCCGCGAGGCTGGCTTCGAGCGACGACCGGTAACCCGCGGGATCCTTCCCGATCTCCTTCTTTGCCTTTTCGTCGAACACCACCTGCTTCGCATCGAGCCGCACGGCGACCTGCCGTGCTACGTCGATTGTCGTGCGCGAGCGGGTCTTCACGGCGGCGACGGCCCTTAGCACCGCCTCCTTGTTGCCGTTCACGCCGAGCTGCTCGAGTTGGGGGGCAATGAGCGGATATAGCTCCTCGGCGGATGCCAACGAGAGGTACTGGCCGTTCATCCACTCGAGCTTCGTCAGGTCAAAGATCGCCGGTTTCTTGAGGATCCCCTCGAGCGAGAAGAGGGAGACGAGCTCTTTCATGCTCAGGATCTCGCGGTCGCCGCCGGGGCTCCACCCGAGGAGGGCGAGGAAGTTGCGCATCGCGTCGGGCAGGATGCCCTTCACCTGGTAGTCGCCGACGGCGGCGGCGCCTTCACGCTTCGACAGCTTCTTGCCGTCCATGCCGTGGATCATCGGAACGTGACCGAACATCGGGAGGGCGGCGTTGAGCGCGCGGTAGACGACGATCTGTTTGGGCGTGTTCGAGATGTGGTCGTCGCCGCGGATCACGTGCGAAATCGTCATGTCGATGTCGTCTACAACCACGGCAAAGTTGTATAGCGGCGAGCGGTCGGCGCGCAGGATCACGAAGTCCTTGATGTCCTCACCCCGAAAGCTGATCCGGCCGTGCACCGCGTCGTCCCAGGCGATCTCGCCCGGGGGGACGCGCAGCCGGATCGCTCCTTCCTCCGTGTACGCCCTCTTCTCGGCGAGGAGCTTGTCGGCGACTTCCTGGTGGCGTTTGACGCGGGCACCCTGGAATATCGGCTCCTCGTCCCAATCGAGGCCGAGCCAGGTGAGGCCGTCGAGGATCACCTTGGTGTGCTCGTCGGTGGAGCGGGCTTTGTCCGTGTCCTCGATGCGCAGCAGGAATTTTCCGCCCGCGCGGCGGGCGTACAGCCAGTTGAAGAGCGCGGTGCGAGCGCCTCCCACGTGGAGGTAACCCGTCGGTGAGGGAGCGAAGCGGACGCGGACGTTGGTCATGCCTTGGGCGCGTCGGGCCAGGACTCGTCGGGGCGCGCCGGCGCAGGCTGGTTGGGGCCGAGGTTCGCCGCCGAAATGTCGGCGTAGATGAAGTTCTCGGGGGGAACGGGGGATCCGGAGAGTCGGCGCAATAGCGCCAGCTGGCCGGCGTGCGTCATCGCATCGGCGAGGGGCCCTTGGAGCAGCTGCTCCGGACTGACCCGGCAGTCGATGCCGTTCTCGATCAGGCGCGCCAGGTCGCCCAGCACTTCGTGGAAGCGCGCCACCTCGGCTTCAAAGCTTGGCAGCTCGTCGGGCCGGTAGGCGCCGCCGAGGAAATAGGTGCGGGCGTATCCCAGCACGCTGGTCATGTGGCGTACGAGCTCGGCGGGCGTCCGCACTTGCGGGCCGGCACGGAACGCAGCGAATGCAGCGGGCGCGCCGCGGAGGGCCTTCTGGGTGCGGTACGCCAGCGCCGCGAGGAAATGACGGAGCAGGTCGCGCCTGGCGTCGGGCATGGGTTAGGGATGCGGG
>DATLKF010000016.1:0-53641 GCA_035538515.1 Gemmatimonadales bacterium | reverse complement strand
CCGCTGCCTCTTGACACGCAAATCGACGGGGTCAAGGGCGACCTATTACTCGTTCCGTACCGAGCATGGATCGACGCCGAGAGTCCCATAGTGGGTGATCTGGCCATCCACCCCTCTGGCGGATTTCACGTCGTTGAGGGCCCCACCACCGAGACGTCTCCCGAACAGGTTCAGTGCCCCCCGATCGCCGTCTTCGTACGTTCTGCCTACACCAGGTGCGAGCGCTTCACGGATCCCACGACACGGAAGCGCCGCCTTATCGCGTACCAGGCCCCGTGCACGTAACGCTGCCTAACATGCGCTTGAAGCTGGCGGGCGCCCTGTGTTGGGGTAGAATTCCTTTTGTGCGCCCTTCCACACCCAGACCCGGCGGGCGCTGGCGCGCCCGCGCGCGTTGCGCCCGCAGCTTAAGCGCGATCCGTTAGCCGGCGCCGACGCCTCCTCAAAACGTACGCCCATCTGATGGCTCTTGAGATGCGAACCCGGTGTGAACGCTGCGGGGCGACGCTCCGGCCCGACGGTGAGGCATTCCTTTGCTCCTACGAATGCACCTTCTGTGGGGCGTGCGCCGCTGCCATGGCCCGCGTGTGCCCGAATTGCGGTGGCGAGTTGGTCCCGCGTCCACGACGGATCTCCAAAGGCGGCGCATGCGCTTGAAGCTGGCGGGCGCTCGCAAGTAGAGAAGAATTGCGTTGCCCTCCCCGCCCAGCTGCCCCTACCGCTCCGCCGCCTTGCGCCTGTGAGCCCTCGGCCCGCAGCTCAAGCGCGATCCGTTAGACCGCGCGAAGCGCTCATCCAGAGACCTCAGAATGAACCGATTACAAAACGAGGGTTGACATGCGTTATCGTCTGCACCTGCTGCTCGCCGCGGCACAATTGGCGGGTAGCCTTTCCCTGCCGGCACAAGAACCTGTTCTCGGCGCGAGCGATCCGGACGCCCTATTCCACAGCAGCGACCCGAAACTGGATGCGAACAAGCAGGTCACCTACCACATCGTGAGAGATCTGCTCGAGGCAGGGCACTGGGAGCTGGCGGACAAGTATTTGACGGAGCGCTACATCCAGCACAATCCGAACGCCGCGTCCGGACGCGAGGGTGTGGTGAAGTACTTCACCGTCATCAGGAAGGTGAAACCCACGCCGATCGCGGAGAAGATGAAGACCAAGGTCGTCTCGGTGTTGGCCGAGGGTGATCTTGTGATCGTCGCATACGTGCGCGAAGTGAAGGAGGCCAAGGATCCGTCGAAGCGCTACACTACCACGTGGTTCGATATGTGGCGCTTCAAGGATGGCAAAGCGGACGAACACTGGGATCCGGCAACGCTGGGCTCGTAGATAGCGCGGCCTGACGCCTGACCGGCCTTGACCAGCCCGGTCCCCCAGGGCATATTGGCGCTCGGGAGTCGCGTCCCAGGCGGTCGGTGCCGCCGGCGACGCGGTTTTTGTTTCGAGGCAGATGTGACGTCGAACGATTCACCAGGGTCCTGCAACCGATGCTACTCACCTGTTCACCGAGATCGAGCTATTGCGTGGCGCTACGGGGCGCCAGGCGGGCTACGCGTCTGGGCGTCGGCCCAAGCGTCGTCGCCCCCGGCGCGTTTCAGCGCCTCGATTCCGACTTCGCGTTGCGCGGCCTCGGCGGCATGCGACCGTAATCCTCCGCCGACGGTCCAGGGACGGACGATTCGCCCCGCCTGCGCAACGCATGACGCCAGGCGGGGCGACGTGTTTAGATCGTGAGGTCAGCGGCCGGGTGTCCGTTCCGGCGGCCGCGACGAGGACGCGACTCCCGTTCGAGTCCTCGGGCGGCCCCGCGTCCGCTGGCCTACGATGAGGATTCGTCCGAGCAGTGGCGCCGCCGGTAGCGCACGTGGTTCGGGACGAATCCCGCCTGCTCGACTCGGTCTGGATAGCTCAGCCGGTAGAGCGGCGGCCTGAAGAGCCGCGCGTCCCAGGTTCGACTCCTGGTCCAGACACTACGCACGCGGCGACGCGCCCGTAGCTCAACCGGACAGAGTGCCGGGCTACGAACCCGGTGGCTGGGGGTTCGACTCCCTCCGGGCGCACTTGTCGAATGTTTGACGTGCTGGTCGTTTCATAGGCGCCTGTGGTGGAATCGGCAGACACGCGGCGCTCAGAACGCCGTGCCTCGGCGTCCCGGTTCAAATCCGGGCAGGCGCACGTACCCGATCGTGAGTGTCGCCCGCCACACCGGATGCGGGAGTAGCAGATCGGCCGCGAGCGGCTCCGCGCGAGAGTCCGCCCCGCTCGCGGCCGCGGTCAGGGCGGTGCGACTGCAGGAGAAGCGAGTACCAGAGGGGCTCACCCAAGCCGTAAGACGGGAAGGTGGTGGCACGATGAACGAGCCGGTGATTTTCGGCACGCACGAAGAGAAGACGCTCGCCCAGCTGCGCGACGTGGCCAGCCGCGCCGAGCGCGTGGCGCTGATGGCCGACGGCCACCTGGGCTACGTGATGCCGATCGGCGGTGTGGCGGCGTACCGCGACAAGGTGAGCGTGGTCGGCGTGGGGTTCGACATCGCGTGCGGCAACGCGGCGATCCGCACCGATCGACGGCTCGAGAGCTTCGCGCGCCCCGACCTCGAGCACCTGGCGGACGAGATCCAGCACACGATCTCGTTCGGCATGGGTCGCACCAATCGGGCGGACGACGCGCCCACCGATCATCCGCTGTTCAAGGACGCCGCGTGGGACGCGCTGCCGGGCAAGCACGAGCGGGATGGGCTGCGCGCCAAGGCCCGGAACCAGCTGGGGACAGTGGGCAGCGGCAACCACTATGTGGATGTGTTCGCCGACGAGCGCGGCGACATCTGGGTGGGCGTGCACTTCGGATCGCGCGGCTTCGGGCACACCGTGGCGTCGGGCTTCCTCGCGCTGTCGCAAGGAAAGAAGTGGGGACAGCGGGTACCGGAGGTCGAGGCCCTGCTCCACCTGGCGCAGCCACTGGGCCACGACTACTGGCACCTGATGTCGCTGGCCGGCCAGTACGCGTACGCCGGCCGAGAGTGGGTGGCGCGCAAGGTGGTGGAGCTCCTGGGCGGGAAGGAACTGGAGCTGGTGCACAATCATCACAACTTCGCCTGGAAGGAGACGCACGACGGAACCGAGTATGTCGTGGTCCGGAAGGGCGCGACGCCGGCGTTTCCGGGACAGAAGGGGTTCGTCGGGGGCTCGATGGGCGACAATGCCGTGATCATCGAGGGCGCGCGGCACGATTCGGAGCGTCAGCGGGCCTCGCTCTACTCGACGGTGCACGGCGCCGGCCGCGTGATGTCACGGACCGCGGCGCGCGGCAAGGTGAACCGCAAGACGGGCGAAGTGATTTCGCCCGGCAAGGTCACCTGGGACATGCTCAACGAGTGGGTGGGCGGAAAGGGTGTGATCCTGCGCGGCGGTGGGCTCGACGAATCGCCCCACGCCTACCGGCGACTGCCCGACGTCCTGGCGGCCCAGGGCAATACCGTGACGCTGCTGCACACGCTCACGCCCCTGATCGTGGTAATGGCGGGAGAGAAGGAGTTCGATCCGTACAAGGATTAGCTGTGCCGCGGGTGGCGAAGACTGCTCCGTCTCCTTGCGGCCGCCCGCACCTCGCCCGCAGCTTAGACGCGATCCGTTAGGCGGCAAGGAGAGCGTCATGTTGGTCGAGTCCTGCATGCCCGTGATTCCTAGTTTGGATCTCGAGAAAAGTCTCCGATTCTGGGTCGCTGGTCTGGGGCTCACCATGGACCGAGCGATGCGGCAAGACGGAAGGCTTGTCGGCTGCATGGTGCACAACGAGCGTGTGTGTTTTTGGCTCAATCAGCGAGCGGGCTCGCCGGTGAAGCCAGCAAACTACGAGGGCATCCGGCTCTACTGGGCGCCAAGCGACATCACCGCCCTGCGACACCGTTTGAAAGAGCTGGGCTACTCGGTATCCGACATTACTGATCGAGACTACGGCCAGACTGAATTCTTCGTGACGGATGACGATGGGTATTCGCATTGTTTCGGAGTGGCGACGAGCAAGGAGGCGACTCGACATGCAGACCACCCGCATGAATAGGCTGATGACCCGGCGCGAGGCACTGCTGACCGGCGCGGCGGCGGTGGGGAGCGTGGTGTGGACCAGGCTCACCGCGCAGCAGCCGGCCGCGCCCCCGGCCGAGCGCCTCGCGGCCTTCCGCGCGCAGATCGCCGCCAATCCGATTCAAACTCAGCAGCTCGGCGAGAACCTCACATTGCTCTCGGGCCCTGGCGGGAACGTCGTGGCCCTTCACGGTGCGGACGGGATGCTCGTCGTCGATACGTTCGTGCGCCCCGCCTGGCCCAAGCTGAAAGAAGCGCTAGCGGGCCTGGGGAACGGGCCCGTGCGCCTCGTCATCAATACTCACTGGCACCTCGATCATGCCGACAACAACGCGCCGCTGCACGCCGCCGGCGCGACGGTCCTCGCGCACGAGAATACCAAGAAACGTCTGTCCCAGCCGCACCATATGCCGTTTCTCGAGCTCGACGTGCCGCCGTCACCGGCCGCCGCGCTTCCACAACAGACATTCACCGACCGTCATTCCCTGAGCTTCGGCGGGCAGACCTTGGAGCTCGCGTACTTCACACCCGCCCACACCGACGGCGACATCTACGTGCATTTCCAGAAGCAGAACGTGCTGCATGTGGGCGACGCCTACTTCAACGGCCGCTATCCGTTTATCGATGGCAGCACCGGCGGCCGTGTCAACGGCATGGTCGCCGCCGCCGACAAGGCGCTGTCGCTCGCGGACAACGACACGAAGATCGTCCCCGGTCACGGCGCGCTCGCGACCAAGGCCGACCTGGCCAAGTACCGCGACATGCTGGCGACGGCGCGCGATCGCGTGCAGAAGCTCAAGTCGGCCGGGAAGACGATGGCGGAGGCGGTCGCGGTGAAACCCTTCAGCGATCTCGACCCCGTGTGGGGCAAGGGGCGCTTCAACGGGGACACGTTCGTGCAGATCGTCTACACAACGCTGTAGCACGCGGGGACCGACGTGTCGCTGTTCCTCCGGAACCTGGTCTTCACGGTCCTGGTCCCCGGCACGGTCGCCGGGTACCTGCCCTACGCTATCGGCTCGGGCGGCGGGCGCCTGCCGCTCGACGCCGCACGCCTGCTCGTTGCCGCCCCGTTGTTCCTGCTCGGCGCCGCCGTCTACTTCTGGTGCCTCTGGAATTTCGCGGTGGCCGGACGCGGCACACCGGCCCCGATCGATCCCCCGACACGACTCGTAGTTCGCGGCTTGTACCGGCGGATTCGGAATCCCATGTACGTCGGGGTGCTCACGGTGGTGGCGGGATGGGCAGTCTATTTTCGCTCGGTCCCGCTAGTCGAGTATGGCGTCGCGTTGGCGGTGCTGTTCCATATGTTCGTGGTCTTCGTCGAGGAGCCCCTGCTGCGACGCCGCTTCGGCGAGGCGTACGAGGAGTACACGCGCAGCGTCGGACGTTGGCTGCCGGGCTCACGCAACCGTCGATGACTGGGAATTGGTCACGTTCTCCAACGTCGTGAGTAGCCGCGGCTGAAGCCGCGACTCGGCGGCCGCCGCTCAAGCGGCACGGCGACGCCCGTTTACGGGTAGGTGCCGAGCCGCGAGTTCACTCGCGCGTCGCGGCCACGAACACGAAGCGCGATAGATCCGCGACGAGGTTGTGGGCGACGCTGTCCTGCTTGATGCCGCCGGTGAGGACCACGAGCACGTAGCTCCCGCCGGACGGTGGGTACACGATCGCCGCATCGTGATAGACCACCTCGCCGATCCAGCCCGTCTTGTGCGCCACGCGCGTCCCCGGCGGCACGCCCACCGGAATCCCCTCGTTGAACTCCTGGCGGCCGAGGATCGCCAGCATGGAGTCGCAAGCTGGGCGGCTGGCGGCCCGGCCTTCGGCGATGGCTTCCAACAGGACGCCCAAGTCCCGGGCAGTCGTCGTGTTGTTCAGCCCGGCGCGATACGCCGCACCGTTCTCCACGCCGCGTAACACCTGGATCCCCCAGGCACCGAGTGCCCGCGCGGACGCCTGCGCGCGCGCCGCGCCGACCCGCTCGATCAGGATATCGGTGGCGAGATTGCTCGAACGCGTGATCATGCGCTCGAGCAGATCGCGCACCGACCGGTTCCGTCCCACCAGGGCGTACAGCGTCGAGTCCGAGTCGTCTCCCTTGTCGACCACGAACGCTCCGCCGTCGACCAGCGACGGAAAGGCGGTGTGCACCGTGAGGGAGTCGTCGAGACCAAGTAGCCCGGCGTCCGCGTCCCGGAAGATCTGGATCATGACGGGCACCTTCATCGTGCTCGCCGCATGGAAGCGGAGGTTGGCGCCGATGAGGAGCGAGTCGGACTGGCTGAGTGCGCGATAATAGAGCCCTACGGCGCGCGCGGGGGTCTGTCGGATTCGCTCGTCGAGGCGGGATCGCAAGCTCGCTAGGTCTTGCGCGCCGGCCGACCGTCCCAATACGACGAGGCCGAGCAAGATGAAGGGACGGCGGAACATGGGCGGACAATATACTGCTAACTGATGGCTGACGACTGCCCGCTGATTAAATTGCACCCGTGAGCGAGTTTGTGTTCGGCACCTACGATGCCGCGTTCGTGCAGGTGATGTACGAGCAGTACCTGCAGGATCCGTCCTCCGTGGGCGAGGAGTGGCGGAAGCTGTTCGATAACGGGAAGTCCACCGATCTCCCGGTCATCCCGACGAAGCGTGGGGAGGGATCGGGGCTCGGGGGCCAGGGGTCTGGGACGGACGTGCCATCGAAGGCGCCGACCCCCGACCCCCGAGCCCCGGCCCCCGGCCTCACCCCCCTGACCGGGCCGGCGGCCCGTCTCGCGCAGAACATGGCAGACAGCCTGTCCGTCCCCACGGCGACCTCGTTCCGCGAGATCGCCGTCGGTGTGCTAGACGCGCGGCGGAAAGAGCTGAACGCGCAACTCGCCGCGCGCGGCGAAAAGGTCTCCTACACCCACCTGATTGGCCACGCGATCGTTCGAGCGGCCCATGAGCTGCCGATCATGACCCGCGCCTACCAAGAGGTAGACGGAAAACCGTTCCGCGTCGACCCGCCGGGGGTGAACCTGGGCCTCGCGGTGGACGTCCAAAAGAAGGACGGCAGTCACGCCCTGGTCGTGCCCGTCATCAGAAACGCCGAAGCGATGGACTTCGCGACGTTCCGCGCCACATACGAGACGCTGGTCGAAAAGGCGCGGACCAACCGGCTGCTCCCCGACGACTTCACCGGCACGACGATCACGCTCACCAACCCCGGCACGATCGGCACGGTCGCCTCCGTGCCGCGCCTCCCGAAGGGTCAGGGCTCGATCATCGCGACCGGCGCGATCCGCACGATCGGCGATGTGAAGGTCATGACCATCACATCGACCTACGATCATCGCGTGATCCAGGGGGCGGAGTCGGGGATGTTCTTGCGGCGGTTGGACGAGTTGCTACAGGGAGCGGACGGGTTCTACGAGCGGGTGGCGGAAGACTTGAAGATAGCGGGGCTTGGGGCTCGGGGCTCGGGGCTCGGGATGGCAACGGCACGGGTGCTCCCGAGCCCCGAGCCCCTAACCCCGAGCCCCGATCTCAAGCATGTCGCCGCAGCGATGGCCTTGGTCAAGGCGTTCCGGAACTTCGGCCACATGGCGGCTCGCCTCGACCCGCTCGGCTCGGAGCCCCCGGGCGATCCCGCGCTCGACCCCGGTCCGCTCGGGCTCACGCCCGAGATCATGGCCCGCATCCCGGCCGACGTGCTGCGCATCTACGTCTCCGGCCGTACGCTCGCCGAAGCGTATCCCAGACTCCAGGAGACGTACTGCAGCACGATCGCCTACGAGGTGGAGCACATCGGCAGCCATCAGGAGCGCGTGTGGCTACGACAGGTGATAGAATCGGGGGAGCACCGCAAACCGCTTTCGCCCGACGCGAAGCGCCAGCTGCTCGCCCGCCTCACGGCCGTCGAGACCCTCGAGCGCTTCCTGCACCGGGCCTACCTCGGCCAGAAGCGATTCTCGATCGAAGGCCTCGACATCCTCGTCCCGATGCTCGACCTGACCATCGAGCTGGCCGGCGTGAGCGGCGCCCGCCGGGTGGTGCTCGGCATGGCGCACCGTGGCCGCTTGAACGTGCTGGCGCACGTCGTCGGGCTGCCGTACGAGACGATCTTCGCCGAGTTCGAAGGCGGCCGGCACGTGGAGGAAACGCTCACGCCCGAGGGCGGCACCGGGGACGTGAAGTATCACCATGGCGCGGAGGGTGTGTACCAGACCGCCGCCGGGAAGCCGGTGAACGTCACGCTGTCCCCCAACCCGAGCCATCTCGAAGCGGTGAATCCGGTGGTCGAAGGGCGCGCGCGCGCCAACCAGACCAACCGCCGCGGCAAAGACGCGATTCACGACGGGTCGGTGGCGCTCCCCGTCCTGATCCACGGCGATGCGTCGTTCGCCGCGCAGGGCGTCGTGGCCGAAACCTTCAACCTCGCGCGACTGAAGGGCTACACCACCGGCGGCACGATTCATTTGATCGCCAACAACCAGCTCGGCTTCACCACGGAGCCTAAGGAGGCCCGCTCCACCGACTACTCGAGCGATCTCGCGAAGGGGTTCGACGCGCCGATCATTCACGTCAACGCCGATGACGCGGAGGCCTGTCTCGCGGCGGCCCGGTTGGCGATGCAGTACCGCGAGAAGTTTCACGGCGACGTGGTGATCGACGTGGTGGGCTACCGGCGCCACGGGCACAACGAAGGGGACGAGCCCGCGTATACGCAGCCGCTGATGTACGAGCGGATCAAGCAGACTCCCACTGCACGCCAGCGCTACGCGGAGCAGCTGGCGCGCGAGGGCGCGGTGTCGGAGGCCCAGGCAGCCGCCGAGGCCGAACAGATGTATCAGCGCCTGGCGGACGTCCAGCAGTCACTGAAGGCCCAGCTGCGCGAGGGAGCGGGGGGAGCAGGCGAGGAGCCGCAGCGCATCTCGGGCGCGCTCACCGCGATCACGGAGCCGGACACGGTCGTCTCCGCCTCGTTGCTCACGACGCTCAACGAGCAGCTGCTCACCGTGCCGAGTGGATTCACGGTGATTCCGAAGCTGATGAAACAATTGGAGCGCCGCCGCCCCGCGCTGGCCGAAGGCCAGATCGAGTGGGCGCACGCCGAAGCGCTGGCCTTCGCGTCCCTCCTCGTCGAGGGTGCGGCAATCCGGCTCACGGGTCAGGACACCGAGCGTGGCACGTTCAGCCAGCGTCATTTGGTGCTGCACGATGCTCGGGATGGCCGTCGCTACGCGCCCATACAAAACCTCCCCGGCGCACGGGCGCCGTTCGAGCTCCACAACAGTCCCTTGTCCGAGTTTGCCTGTCTCGGCTTCGAGTACGGGTATGCCGCAGCCGCGCCCGACACGCTGGTCCTGTGGGAGGCCCAGTACGGCGACTTCACGAACGGCGGCGAAGTGATCATCGATCAGTTCATCATCGCCGGACTCGCCAAGTGGGGGCAGACGTCGCGCCTCACGCTCCTCCTGCCGCACGGGTACGAGGGTCAGGGGCCGGAGCACTCGAGCGCGCGGATCGAGCGCTTCCTGGCACTCGGCGCCGACGGCAACATCCGCATCGCGAACTGCACGACGCCGGCCCAGTACTTCCACCTGTTGCGGCGCCAGGCGCGCCACACCGAGCTGCGGCCCTTGGTGTTGTTCACCCCCAAGAGCCTGCTGCGGCTGCCACAGGCGACCTCGCGGCTCGACGACCTCACCGCCGGGCGGTTCCGTCCGGTGCTCGACGACCCCGACAGGGCGACGCGCCGTGACGCCGTGAGCCGGCTCGTGCTGTGCAGCGGCAAGGTGTACTACGACCTCGCGCTCGCGCCCGCCCGGGCTCAGGCCGCTCACGTGGCGATCGGCCGCGTGGAGCTGCTGTACCCCTTCCCGCACGAGCAGCTGGCGACGCTCATCCGCGGCTATCCCAACCTGCGGGAGATCGTGTGGGTGCAGGAGGAGCCGCGCAACATGGGGCCGCAGAAGTTCATGCTGCCGCAGCTCCGCGAGCTGGTCGGCCCGGAGGTAGCGATCCGCGACATCGGCCGTCCCGAGCGGTCGAGCCCCGCGGAAGGCTACCCGGCGGCCCACCAGGCGGAGCAAGCGCGGATCGTCGCGGCGGCGCTCGCCCAGTAAGGGGTACGCCTGCCCCGCGCCTGTCAAAACTGTCACTGCGGTCGTCATAACCCCGGGGCATCGCCCCGGCCCCGTCAAAACTGGCCGCTGCCGTCGTCATAACCCGGGGCACTTGGCATGACGAATGAACGAGCTGAGTGTGGTGTCCGGCGGGTAGCTCACGAGCACGTGCACGTGGTCGGCGAGAACGGCCTGGGCGTGGACGCGCACGCGGCAACGACGCGCGGCTTCGAGGATGACCTCGGTAACGACCGATACAACCCCGGGGCGGCGCCCCGGGGTCACGTCCTTGGGTGACAGAACGACACTCGCCTCACGCCCGAATATCATCCGCTGGCTGAGACCGACCGGAACCGAAATTATGCGGCCCCCAGCTGAATTGCGCAGGGCGGGGCGCTCTGACGAGCACATTGGCTACCCCTTCAGTGCACACCCCAGCTAGTTTGTCACAAATGGCTACCGTCACCCCACCCCACCACCGGCAAGAGCGCGACTCCGTCGTCATCCGGTTCGCGGGAGATTCGGGCGACGGCATGCAGGTGACCGGGTCCCGCTTCACGCTGGAAACCGCACTCGCCGGCAACGACCTCACCACCTTTCCCGATTTCCCCGCGGAGATCCGGGCGCCGGCCGGCACCACGTACGGCGTTTCCGCGTTCCAGATCCATTTCGGTTCCGACGTGATGACGCCGGGCGACCAGGTGGACGTCCTCGTCGCCATGAACCCGGCCGCGCTCAAGGTGGATCTGAAGGATCTGCGCGTGGGTGGGACGATCGTCGTGGACACGGCGGCGTTCAGCGCCCGCAACCTGTCGAAGGCCGACTTCGCATCCGACCCACTCCAGGACGGGTCGCTGGCGCCGTATCAGGTGCTCAAGCTCGACATCACCAAGCTCACGCTCGACGCGGTGAAGAACCTTGGCCTCAGCGCCCGCGAAGCGCACCGTTGCCGCAACATGTGGGCGCTCGGCCTGATGCTGTGGATGTACGGACGCGAGCGCGCCGTGACCGTTGCGTGGCTGAAACAGAAGTTCGCCGCGCACCCGGGGCTCGCCCAGGCGAACATCGCGGCGCTGAACGCCGGCCACGCCTTCGGCGAGACCGCCGAGATGTCCGAACAGGTCGCTGGCTACGTAGTCCACAAGGCCGCCGTCAGGCCGGGCGTGTATCGCACCGTGAGCGGGACGGAAGCCATCGCCTGGGGACTCCTGGCGGGGATGCGCGCGGCCGGGCTCGAGCAGATGATTTTCGCGGGCTACCCCATCACCCCCGCCTCGCTGCTGCTGCACACGCTGGCGAACCTCAAGCAGTACGGTGTGATCACCTTCCAGGCGGAAGACGAGATCGCCGCCATCGGGACCGCCATCGGCGCGGCCTATGCCGGCGCGCTCGGCGTGACCTCGAGCTCGGGGCCCGGCCTCGCGCTCAAAACGGAAATGCTCGGCCTCGCGATCGCGACCGAACTGCCGCTCGTGGTGGTGAACGCGCAGCGCGCCGGCCCGTCGACCGGAATGCCGACGAAAGCCGAGCAATCAGACCTCTATCAGGCAGTCCACGGGCGGAACGCGGACGCCCCGCTCGCCGTGCTCGCGGCCGCGACCGCGACTGATTGCTTCGACGTCGCGATCGAGGCCGTTCGGCTCGCCACCACGTACATGACGCCCGTCATCCTCCTGACGGACGCCTTCCTCGCGCACGCCGCGGAGCCGTGGCGGATTCCGGCGCTCGAAGACCTGCCCCGCTTCCCGGTGACGTTTCGAACGGATCCCCAGGGCTTCCACCCCTTCTTGCGCGACGCCGAGACTCTGGCGCGTCCCTGGGCGCGCCCCGGGACGCCCGGCCTGGAGCACCGGATCGGCGGGCTCGAGAAGGACTACGACTCCGGGCACATCTCCTACGATCCCGAGAACCACGCGCGCATGACACGCGCGCGCGCCGATAAGATCGCCGGGATCGCTCGCGACATTCCGCGCCAGTCGGTCGCCGTGGGCGACGATCACGGAGACGTGGCAGTCGTGGGCTGGGGGTCGACGTTCGGTGCGATCCACCAGGCGGTGCGCGAGGCGCGCGAGGACGGCCGCGACGTGTCTCATATCCACGTGCGCTACCTGAGCCCGTTCCCGCAGAACCTCGGCGATTTGCTCAAACGGTTCGAGCGGGTCGTGGTCGCGGAAATGAACGCTGGCCAGCTCGTCAATCTGCTACGGGCGGCATATCTCATTCCCGCTGAGGGACTCTCAAAAGTTGAGGGGAAGCCGTTCAAAGTGTCCGAGATCCTGGAAGCGATCGAATCCCCTGGAGCGCGCAATGCTCGTGTATGACGGAGTGAAGCCCGTGCTCGGCGCATACGCGACCTTAAGGATGCCTCTCGCGACCGAGCCGGCTCTTCAGAGCCGGCACATCCTCGAGGCGATACAATGACGGTCACGACGATCACCGACGCGGAGCTCCAACCCAAGGACTACGCCTCCGACCAGGAGGTGCGGTGGTGTCCCGGCTGCGGCGACTACGCGATTCTCAAGGCAGTCCAGAAGGCGCTTGCCGAGCTGGGAGCGAAGCGGGAGCGCACGGTGTTTGTGTCGGGGATCGGGTGCGCCGCGCGCTTCCCGTACTACATGTCCACCTACGGATTCCACACGATTCACGGCCGGGCCCCCGCGATCGCCACCGGTATCAAGCTCGCCAATCCCGAGCTCGACATTTGGGTGATGACGGGCGACGGCGACGGCCTGTCGATCGGCGGGAACCACATGCTGCACGTGTTGCGGCGCAACGTGGACCTCCAGATCATCCTCTTCAATAACGAGATCTACGGCCTCACCAAAGGTCAGTACTCCCCCACCTCGCGGCGTGGCACCCGGTCACCCTCGACGCCACAGGGATCGATCGAAAGTCCGGTGTCGCCTTGCTCCTTTGCCTTGGGCGCCGGAGCGCGGTTCGTGGCGCGCGCCGTGGACACGCTCCAGCCCCACCTCGTCGGCGTGCTGCAGCGCGCTCATGCCCATCGGGGGGCGTCGTTCGTCGAAGTCATCCAGAACTGCGTCGTGTTCAACGACGGAGCGTTCGACGCCTTCACCGCGAAGGATGTCGCGGCGGACACGCAAATCCACGTGGAGCACGGCAAGCCGCTGATCTTCGGGGCGCAACGCGACCGCGGGCTGCGCCTTAAGCCGGGGACGCTGGAGCTCGAGGTGGTGACGCCAGCCGACGATGTCTTGATACACGACGAGACCAACCGTGTGCTCGCGCAGCTCTTGGCTGGGCTCGAGCCACCGGCCTTCCCCGTAGCGCTGGGCGTGCTGTACTGCAACCCGGCCCCGTCGTTCGAGGCGGAGCTGTACGCGCAGGCGCGGAACGCGGGCCTGGGACGCGAGCCTGCGGATCTCGGAGCATTGCTCCGCCGGGACGGTACCTGGACCGTGAAGTAGTCGCCCGAGTCGCGCGTTACTCGCGCGCACGTGCGGTGCCACCCGATGCGCTACCCGACCCTCCTGTTGATCGTCAGCGCCGGCTTGGCCCAAACCGGAGGCCACTGGTCCTCCGCCGCCCCCCTTCCCGAGCCCATCCAGGAGCTGTCCGCCGCGGTGCTGCACGGCGCGGTCTACGTCGCCGGCGGGATCGACGGGACCAGCCGACCCAGTGCCGCTGCATTCCGCTACGATCCGGCCGCCAACCGGTGGGAGCGCATCGCCGACCTTCCCGCCCCCCGCCACCACATGCCGCTCGCGGTCGTCGGCGACACGCTGTACGCCGTGGGCGGGCTCGCCGGGCAGAGCTTCGAGCCGGTGCGCACCTTCTGGCTGTACCGCGAGCGAGCAAACCGCTGGGAGCCCCGGGCACCGCTACCGGCGCCGCGCGGAGCGTCGGGCGTGGGCGCCGTGAACGGCAAGCTCATCGTCGTGGGCGGCTGGGGCACGGGACGCCGGCTGGTGGCCGCAACGACGATCTACGATCCGGCGACCGACGCCTGGCACCAGGCCGCGCCGATACCCACGGCGCGGGATCATCTCACGGCGGTCGCGGTCGGCGGGCTGGTGTACGTGATCGGCGGGCGGCCGTTCAACCCCGACCGCAACTACGACGTGGTGGAAGTCTATGACCCGGTGACCGATCGCTGGACGAAGCGATCGCCCATGCCGAGCCGCCGCGGTGGCCTCGCCGCGGCAGTGCTGGACGACCGGATTCATGTCGTGGGGGGAGAGACGCGGAACTCGGTGTTCCGAAACCACGAGGTATACGAGCCCGCGACCGATCACTGGATCGCGCTGGACCCATTGCCCGTCGGCCGGCACGGCCTCGCGGCGGCGGCGGTCGGTGGCAAGCTATATGTGATCGGCGGCGGGCCGCGGGCGGGGTTCTCTCAGACGGATGCGGTCGACGTGTACGCGCCCTGAAAGGGCGCGCTGGGCCCCCTGTGCGCCCCTTAGGGGCGCACCTGACGCCGAGCCGGGGCTATCAGCCCCGGTCTCTCACCGCCGGACGTCGAGCTAAGTTACCGCATGATCGAAGCGTACACCCTCGCCCGCTACGTCGTGTTCGTCGCCTTCGCCGGGAGTGCGCTCGTGGCGTTGGCGTCGTGGCTCGTGCGGACCCGCCGGGTCTCCCCGTTCGGGTTCCCGGGACGCACGCTCCGCGCGGTGAGCGACCCCCTGATCCGTCCCGTCGAGACGCGCCTGGTGCGATTGGGTGGCAACCCGACGCACGCCGGATGGTGGCTGGTGGTCGGTGTTGCGGCGATCGGCGTGGCGGTGCTGGCGGCGTGGAATTGGGTCGCGGGCGTGTTGTACGGCGTGATCGCCGCGTTTGCGGGCGGCCCACGAGCGATGGCAGCGGCGCTGATCGTGTTGGCCTACCGGATCGTCGTCGCCGCGCTCGTGGTACGCGTGCTCGCCTCGTGGTTCGGGTACCACCGTTACACGCGCTGGTTGCGCCCGGCCTACGTTCTCACGGATTGGGTGGTGGAGCCGATCCGGCGCGTGCTCCCTCCGTTCGGCGCGCTCGACTGGAGCCCGCTGGCTGCCTGGCTGGCGTTGGTGGTGCTTGAGAAGATTCTGCTGCTTGGTGTGGGATCTTGAGCACTCATCAGTCATTAGTCATCAGTCGTCAGTTACTGATGACTGATAGCTGATGACTGAGGACTCCTCTTGAATACTCGGAACAAGTAGTACAGCGAGGGCAGCAAGATCACCGCCCCCAGTACCACTGCCGCGAGTACGAGTCGCAGCGTCACGGCGGGAGCCGCGGCGGCACCGATCGACAGGTCGGGTGGCACCACGTAGGGATACTGGCTGAGCGCCCACCCCCACAGAATGAGCGATACCTGGGTGGCGGCGGCGATGCGCGCCACGCGCCAGCGGCGCGACCAAAGGGCCCAGAGGGCCGCGATGGCCGCGGCGCCCGTGAGGAGGTGCAGCGGGACGGCCCAGGCGGCGAAGATGAGCGCGGTGCGCACCACCGGCGCGTAGGCCCCCGACAGCAGCAGCGCCAGCCCCGCCACCAGGAACAGCGCCGCACCCGACGCGAGCGCACGACGGCGGAAATCCTCCCGTAGATCCCGCTCCTGCGTCTCGAGCGTCAGGTAGACCGCCGCGAGAAAGGCGAACGCGACGACCGCAAACAACCCAACCGACAGGGTGAATGGCGTGAGCCACGGTGCGACGTAATTCTCGTAAAACCCTGGCGCCCGTCCCGCGTCGCCGAGCGCGCCGGATGCGATCGCGCCTACGGTCGTTCCCAGCAAGAGTGGCGTAATGAGACTCGCGATCGCGAAGGTCGTGCCCCAGTGGCGCTGCTCTTCGTCCCCTGGGCTTCCATAGCGCCAGAACGTGAAGGCCGAACCACGCAGCACGACCCCGATCAAGACGAGCGAGAGCGGAATGTGGAGCAGCGTACCGAGCCGCGCGAACGCGGGCGGAAAGCAGGTGAGGAGCAAGACCACCGCGAGGATCAGCCATACGTGGTTCGCTTCCCACACCGGGCCGATCGCCTCGGCCACGAGCTCCCGCTGGCGCTCGCGGCGCGGACCGCTCGCGAACAGCTCCCACACGCCGCCCCCGAAGTCCGCGCCGCCGAGCAGCGCGTAGACGTTGAGCGCGATGAAAATCGTGCCGGCGAGGAGGGTGGCGAGCGTCATCGGACCTCTCCCTCGGGCATGTAGAACCCCCGCCACTCCGCAACAGACGGACTTCGAACAATTTGCCGGTACAGCAGCCAGGCGACGATCACGCCGAGGAAGCAATACAGCAGCGTGAACGCGATGAACGGCACGACCAGTCCCGGCATCGGGGTGACCGCGTCGCTCGTCTTGAGCACACGGTAGATCACCCACGGCTGCCGGCCCAGCTCGGTCACCATCCACCCCGCCTCGATCGCCACGAAACCGAAGGGCGTTGCCAGCGCGATCGCCCGCATCAGCCAGCGGTGGTGCGCGAGATCCTTCCCCCGCCAGGCGAGCCACGCCACCCACAGCGCCACCACGGCGAGGTATGTGCCCAGGGCGACCATGAGCTGGAACGACAAGTGCACCGCGGGCACGTTCGGCCATTCGTCTTGCGGCGCCGAGTCCAGGCCGCGCACTTCGGCGTCGGGGTCGTGGAAGGCGAGCAGCGAGAGGCCGTATGGGAGCTCGAGGGCGAAGTGGGTTTGGCGCGCGGTCAGGTCGGGCCACCCGCCCAGTGTGAGCGGCGCGCCGGACTGCGTGTGGAACAGGGCTTCCGCGGCGGCGAGCTTCAGGGGTTGGTGCACGGCGACGTGACGCGCGGCGAAGTCGCCCGAGACCGGCTGCAGCACCGCCGCCGGCGCGCCCACGATGAGCGCGATCTCGAGCGCGCGGCGATGAAACGCGTTCGCCGGGTCCCTGAGCAGGAAAAAGGCATGGATTCCCGCGACCGCGAAACCGGTTGCAGCGTACGCCGCGAGCGTCATGTGAATGGTTTGCGGCAGGGCCGCGGCGTTCCCCATGGCGGCGAGGGGATCCACGTCTACAGCCTGTCCGTTGACGAGCGCGAAACCCGCGGGCGCGTTCATCCAAGCGTTCGCGATCACGACGAAGATGCCCGACGCGGCGCCGCTCACCGCTACCGCCACGCCGGCCCACAGGTGCGCGCGCGAGGAAATGCGCCCCCACCCGTACAGATAGACACCCAGGAAGATCGCCTCGGTGAAGAACGCGAACCCCTCGAGCGAAAACGGCATCCCGATCACGGGCCCTGCGAGCCGCATGAACTCCGGCCACAAGAGCCCCAGCTCGAAGGAGAGCACGGTCCCCGACACGGCGCCCACCGCAAACAGAATCGCCGTGCCTTTGGCCCACCGCTTCGCGAGGTCCAGATAGATGGCGTGGCCCGTCACCTGCCAGCGTCGCTCGGCGATCACCATCATGACCGGCATCGCGATCCCGATGACGGCGAACACGATGTGGAAGGCAAGCGAGACGCCCATCTGCGAGCGTGCGGCGAGCAGGTCGGGCATGACGACAAAGTTATCCGTTATCCGTTATCAGTTATCAGATGTCCGTAACGGACTGACGGTGGCGGGGCCGCTGGTGCTGACTCGTCGTGGTGCATAGATTTATTGACGACGGAAGACTGACAACTGACAACGGTTCGTGGCGATTTGCGGCCTATTGCAGCCACGTTAAACAAGTCGCTAAAAAGCCCCTGCCCGTTTGGCGACTGCCGGCCGAACGGGTTTTTCGCTTTTACGGATGGACTGATAACGGACAACGGATGACGATTACTCTGCGCGATCTCCTAGCCGACGGCAAAGTCCACGTGCTCGACGGCGCGATGGGCACGATGCTCTACAGCAAGGGCTTCTTCCTCAACGTCTGCTACGACGAGCTGAACCTGAAGCAGCCCAAGCTCGTGCAGGACGTGCACGAGGCCTACGTCCGCGCCGGCGCCGAAATCCTCGAGACCAACACCTTCGGCGCGAACCCGCTGAAGCTCGGCAGCTACGGGCTCGCGGACGACACGGAGAAGATCAACCAGGCGGCCGCGGAGCTGGCGCGCAAGGCCGCGGCCGGGCGTGCCAGCGTGGTCGGCGCAATCGGGCCGCTCGGCGTCCGCATCGAGCCGTTCGGCCCCACCTCGCGTGCCGAGGCGTGCGCACACTTCCAGCGCCAGGCCAAGGGCCTGCTCGCGGGCGGCGTTGACGGGTTCATCCTGGAGACCTTCTCGGATGTCGACGAGATCCATGAGGCGCTGCGGGCGGTGAAGAGCGTGTCCGATCTCCCCGTGATCGCGCAGATGACGGTGGGTGAGGACGGGCTCACCCATTACGGCACTGCGCCAGCGACGTTCGGCAAGCAGATCACGGCGTGGGGAGCGGATGCCGTGGGCGTGAACTGCTCGGTGGGCCCCGCCGGCGTGCTCGAGGCCGTCGAGACGCTCGTCAAGGCTACCGATCGACCCATCTCCGCCGTCCCGAACGCCGGTCTGCCGAAGGACGTGGGAGACCGCAAGATCTACCTCGCGTCCCCTGAGTACATGGCGAGCTACGCGCGGCGTATGATCGAGGCCGGGGCGCGCATCGTCGGCGGCTGCTGTGGCACCACGCCCGAGCACATCAAGAAGATCCGCGACTACGTGGCGAGCGTGGTCCCGCGCCATCAGCCCGTCGTCGTGTCGCGCGAGACGATCACGCCGCCGGTCGGCGTGGAAGAGGTGCCGCTCGCGGCACGCTCGCACTGGGGCGACAAGCTGACCAAAGGCCAACTCGTCACCAGCGTCGAGATCGTCCCCCCCAAGGGAGTCGACCCGACCCCAATGCTCGAGCAATGCCGGGCGCTCAAGGCGGCGGGGGTGGACGCGGTGAACGTCCCCGACGGTCCGCGCGCCCAGAGCCGCATGGGCGTGCTGCCCGCGGCGATCCTCATTCAGAAAGAAGTGGGGATCGAGACCGTCATTCATTACTGCTGCCGCGACCGCAACCTCCTCGGGATGCTGTCTGACATCCTGGGCGCCCACGCCGCGGGGCTGCGCAACATCCTGATCATCACGGGCGACCCGCCGAAGATGGGGCCCTACCCGGAGGCCACGGCGGTGTTCGATATCGATTCGATCGGGCTCACGAACCTCGTGTATCGCTTGAACCATGGGCTCGACCCGGGCAACAATCCGATCGGCGCGCCCACCCGATGGGCGATTGGGGTCGGGGTGAACCCCGGGGCGGTGGATATCGATCGCGAGTTGTCGCGATTTCATTGGAAGGTGGACGCGGGCGCCGAGTTCGCCGTCACGCAACCGGTGTTCGACGTGCGCCAGCTCGAGCGCTTCCTGACGCGCGTCGAGGCATACCGCATCCCGATCGTGGCCGGGATCTGGCCGCTCGTATCGCTCCGCAATGCGGAGTTCCTGGCGAACGAGGTACCCGGCGTCGTGGTGCCCGCCCAGGTGCTCGAGCGGATGCGGCGAGCGCAGGAGAAGGGGAAAGAGGCCGCCCTCGCCGAGGGCGTGAAGATCGCTTGTGAGATGTTCGAACAGGTGAAGGGCACCGTGCAGGGTGTGCAGGTGAGCGCCCCGTTCGGAAGGGTCGAGGTGGCGCTGCAGGTGTTCGGGTAGCGCGGTGACCGGACGCTCGCGCGGAGAGATCCGCTTCACCGAGAAAGACGCCGCCCTGCGGGACGACGTACGCACGCTGGGTGCGCTGGTGGGCGACGTGATCCGCGAGCAAGGCGGCGAGACGCTGTTTCAGCACGTCGAGCGAGCGCGCGTCGCCGCGATCCGGCGGCGCGAGGCGTCGGGGGAGGACGGCGCGGCGGAGCGGGAGCTTCAGGGCGCGGTCGCTGGTCTCGCGCCACGCGAGGCCGGCGAGCTGGTGCACGGCTTCGCGACGTATTTCGAGGCCGTCAACCTCGCCGAGCGCATCCACCGCATCCGGCGCCGCCGCGACCACCTGCGGGCCGGAAGCACTGGCGCCCCTCCTCAGGAAGGCAGTCTCGAAGACGCGGTCCGACGCCTCGCCGCGGCCGGGCACGGCCCTTCGGAGGTGGGTGCGCTGCTGCAAGTCCTCCTGTTCGAGCCGGTATTCACGGCCCATCCTACCGAAGCCACCCGCCGCACGCTGCTCGAGAAGCAGCAAACCATCGGTCGGCTGCTCGCGCGACGGCTCGATCCATCCCTGACCCCCGACGAGGAGCGCGCCACGCTCGGGCGCATCCGCGAAGAGATCACGGTCGCCTGGCAGACCGAGACTCGCAGCGCGCGCCCCACCGTGCTGGACGAGCTCGAGCACGTGCTCTTCTTCCTGACCGATGTCGTGTATCGCGTCTTGCCGCCGTTCTACGAAGCCCTGCAGGACTCCCTGGTGGCGGTATACGGGACAGCGGGAGCGGACATCCCGGTGCCGCCGGTGCTGCGCTTCGCATCCTGGGTAGGCGGGGACATGGACGGCAATCCCAATGTAACAGCCGACACGATCCGCGCGGCGTTGGCCCGTCACCGCGCGCTCGTGCTCGAGCGCTACCAGCGAGAGACCCTCGAGTTGGCGCACCGGCTCACCCAATCTCCGTCGCGAGCGGCTGTGGACGAGAGCGTGGTGCGGCGGTCCGCTGACTATGCGGCCTGCTTCCCCGCCGCCCTTGCGGCCGTCCCCGTCCGGTACCGCGACATGCCCTACCGCGTACTGCTGCACCTGATGGCCGCACGACTATCCGCGACGCTGCGAGACGAGACCCACGGCTATGCGAGCGCGGATGAGTTCGCCCGAGATATCGACGTCGTGAGCCGAAGCCTCGCGGAGCACCGCGGCGCCCACGCGGGACTGTTCAGCGTCCGGCGGCTGCTCTGGCGCGTCGAGACGTTCGGCTTTCACCTGGCGACGCTCGATGTGCGCCAGGACGCGCTGGTCCATCGCACCGTGGTCGGTCGGTTGCTCGGCGATGCCACGTGGCTCGAGCGCTCGAGCGCCGAGCGCGCGGCCCGAGTGGCGCGAGCGATCGCGGCGGCAGAGCCGCCCGTCACCTCCCCGGACGAGGACGCGAGCCGTACCCTCGAGGCGTTTCGCGCGATCGCGGAGTGCCGGGCGCGCTATGGCCCGCGCGCCATCGGGCCCTACATCGTCAGTATGACGCAGGGAGCCGACGACGTGCTCACGGTGCTACTGCTCGCTCAGTGGGCCGGGCTTCCTCACCCCATACCCCTCGATGTCGCGCCCTTGTTCGAGACGGAGGACGACCTGACCGCGGCCCCTCAGGTGATGGCCGCACTGCTCGCCGACCCGGTGTATCGCGCGCATCTCGACGCCCGCGATCGGCGCCAGATCGTCATGATCGGGTATTCCGACAGCAACAAGGACGCCGGGATCGCCGCATCGCGCTGGGCGCTGCAGCGTGCCCAGGCGGCGCTCGTCGCAACGCTGCAACCGGCGGGCATCGACCTCACCATTTTCCATGGGCGCGGCGGCACCGTGAGCCGCGGCGGGGGCAAGCTCGCCCGCGCCGTGCTCGCCGCCCCGCCCGGGAGCGTTCGTGGCCGGCTGCGCATCACCGAGCAGGGAGAGGCAATCAGCGCGAGCTACGGGCTCCGCGGCATCGCGCTGCGCACTCTGGAGCAGGCGGTCAGCGCGGTGGCGTTCGCCACCGCGCTCCCAGCCGCGCCGGACGACCGTACGCCGCACTGGTACGCGCTGATGGACGAGATCGCCGCCTCCAGCCACGGGGCGTATCGCGCCCTGGTGTACGACGACCCGCGGTTCCTCGACTACTTCCGGTTGGCGACACCGATCGACGTGATCGAGCGAATGCCCATCGGCTCGAGGCCACCGGCGCGCCGATTGGGGGCGGGAATCGAGCAGCTGCGCGCCATTCCCTGGGTATTCGCCTGGACGCAGAGTCGGCACGTGCTGCCGGGTTGGTACGGCGTCGGCACCGCGCTCGAGCGCGCCGTGGCGCGCCACGGGGAGACGGTCGTGGCCGAGATGCTGCGCGACTGGCCGTTCCTCAAGGCGCTCGTGGACGACGTCGAGATGGTCCTCGCCAAAGCGGACATCGGCATCGCCGCCCGCTACGCGCGGCTCGCGGGACCGCTCGAGGCGATCTTTTTCCCCGGTATTCGGGCCGAGTTCGAGCGCACGGTCGCACTGGTGCTGCGCCTCAAGGGCACGGCGGCGCTGCTCGACGGCGACCCCGTGTTGCAGCGCTCCATTCGACTGCGGAACCCGTACGTGGACCCGATGAGCCTGCTGCAGGTGGAGCTGCTGGCCCGGTGGCGCGCGGCCGGGCGGCCGGACGACGACCTGTTTGCGGCATTGCTCGCCACCGTGCGAGGCATCGCTCAAGGACTGCAGAACACGGGATGAGAAGCTCAGAAATGCTGCGTCGCCGCAACGCCGGCGGAGGCCCGTGGCCACTCAAGGCCACTGAATTGTTGCGTCTGCGCGGCACGTCACGCCGGACTCCCGGGCTGCACATGACGGCGATCCAGTTCGCCACCTGGGGGACACCACCCGGATGCACGGGCATTGGTGAGGCCGTCCGGCACCGCGCTCGGCCAGGCGAAGCGAGTCGCGCGCCATAACCGAACGCGGCGCCCGGCTCGCGCTCACCACCCTGCTGGCGGTGTACGGCGCGTTTCTCATCTTCAACCCGGGCCACTACGGCTGGCTCGACGGCGTCGACCTCGCCATCCACGAGGCCGGTCACCCTCTGTTCGGGATCTTCGGAGAGTTCATTGGCTTCCTCGGAGGGACCCTGATGCAGCTCCTCATGCCGACGTTGTTCGTGGCCTATTTCTGGCGCCGCGGCGACCGGCATGCCGCGATGGTCGCACTCTGGTGGGTCGCGCAGAACCTCTGGAACGTGGCAGTTTACGTGCAGGACGCGCGCGCCCAGGACCTGCCGCTCGTCGGTGGCGGCGAGCACGACTGGAGTTACCTCCTCGGGCGCCTGGGTATGCTGAACCGGGACCGCGTCATCGGCGGCGTGGTGCGCCTGCTGGGAGTGCTCGTCTACGCCTGGTCGTGCGTCATGGGGTGGACCTACGCTGCATCGACAACCAAGGAGCCGTGATGCCCACCGCCAACGTCAACGTCCTCGCCGTCCTCGTCGCCGCCCTGCTCACTTTCGTGCTCGGCGCGTTCTGGTACTCGCCCGTGCTGTTCGCCAAGCAGTGGGTGGCCGCCCAGGGCTACACGCCGGAAAAGCTCGCGGCGATGAAACAACGGGGAGTGACCCGAGCCTACATCGTCTCGGCGCTGTGTTACGTGGTGATGGCCTACGTCGTGGCGCTGCTCGCCTCGTACACGAACTCGACTACGCTGGCGCAGGGGTTGTGGTTGGGATTCCTGGCCTGGTTGGGGTTCGCGGCGACGATCGGACTCACCGGCCACATGTTCTCCGAGAAGCCGATCGCGGCGTGGGTCATCGACGCGGGATACCAGCTCGCCTACCTCCTGATCATGGGGGGGCTGCTGTCGGTCTGGCGCTGAGCGCGTGAGCCGCACCGCCCTCGTCGCCGGGGCATCGGGGCTCGTGGGCCGCCACGTGCTGCGGCTGCTGCTCGGCGACCCCGAGTGGGAGCGGGTGACCGTGTTCGGCCGCCGCGACCTGCCCATCGCGCACAAGAAGCTCGTCCAGCGCATCGTGGACTTCGACCGTCTGTCCGACCTCCCCGACTTTCCCCGGGTGCACGCCGTGTTCTGCTGCCTCGGTACCACCATCAAACGGGCGGGCTCGGAAGCCGAGTTCCGCAAGGTCGACTACACCTACGTCGTCGAGCTCGCGCGCCTCGCGCTGCGCCACCGCGCGTCCCAGTTCCTCGTGGTGACGGCCGTGGGAGCCGACCCACGGTCGCGGGTCTTCTACAGCCGCGTGAAAGGCGAAGTGGACGAGGCGGTGCAACGCCTCCATTTCGACGGAGTGCAGATCTTCCATCCCTCGCTCCTCGTCGGCAGGCGCGCACAGGGCAGGCCGCTCGAGCTGCTGGCGATGATCGTCAGCCCGCTGGTCTCGTGGGCCATGAGGGGTCCGCTCGGCCGCTACCGGCCGATCGGGGCCGCCCGAGTGGCGCGCGCCCTGGTCCGAGTGGCGCGCGAGGCGCCACGCGGGGCGCACGTGTACGAGGGGGATCAGATCAGGCGACTCGGACGCCGCTAATTGCGCCGGAGGTCCACCGGCCCGTTGGTAGTGACGATGCGAACCAACGCTCCACCCTCGCCCAGCGTCGTCGCGATCCGGCGCCCCACTCTGCCCTCGATCGTGATGGTGAGTGGAAAGTCGATCGTGAGCGGGCCATTCACCGTCCCGAACTCGAGACGCGCGGAGTAGCGCTCGGGAATCGCCAGGTTCACCGGGCCGTTGGTGGTCTCCGCGTCGAGTCCAGCGCCCTCCCAGCGATCGCCCCCCAGCTCGATGTCGAGCGGTCCGTTGGTCGTGCGGGCCCGAACGTCACCGCTCACGTGGTCGAGCGACACGGGTCCGTTATACGCCGTGAGGATCATGCGGCCCGACACGTCCCGCACGGCGATCGGCCCGTTGTACGTGTCGAGCTTCAGGTCGGAGCGTTGCGGCGCATACAACACGAAGCTCACCCCCCACGTCCGGTGCCGAGTCACGTCGGGCCCCTCCACACCAATGGTCCTTCCCGCGGCGACCACTCGGATGTCGCGCGCCAGCGCGACCGCCTCGTCTTCGGTCGTCCCCACCGTCTGAATGCGGGCGTGAACTTCGATCGTGTCGCGGTCCCAGCCCTCTATCGCGACTCCGCCGTTGGTTCCTGGATCGATGGTGATGGGCCCCGCGCCTTTGCCGAGGCCAAGGACCCGCACTTCGCAATGCTTCACGCCCCAATCGCGCTCGCGTTCCAGGCACTCCTCCGACCAGCGCGCGTCGCCGGCCCGCTGCGCGGCGAGCGCGCCGAGCGGCAGGGCGAGGAGTACGACGCAGATGACACGTGGCGACATGGGATCCTCCGAGTCGGAGTGGACCGTCCACGGTTGGACACGCGTGGTGGCGAAAGGGTTGCTGGCGGGGCGATAATCCTCCCCGTGCGATTCCCCCACCCCCTGCTGCTGCTGTGCGGGTGCGTGCTGCTCGCCGCCGCGGCGAGCCACGTGCTCCCGTCCGGTGAGTACGATCGGCGCGACGACCCGGCGGCGGGCCGCCAGGTGGTGGTCGCCGGCACCTATCACCCGGTGCCGCCGCGGCCGATGGGGCCGTTCCAGGCGCTCGTGGCGATCCCGCGCGGGATGGTCGATGCGGCCGGGGTCATCTTCTTCGTGTTCCTGATCGGCGGCGCCTTCACCGTGGTGGACGAGACGGGCGCGCTGCGCGGCGGTGTCGACTGGCTGGTACGACGGTTCGGACGCTCCGAACGGCTCGTGATTCCCATCGCCTCGCTGGCGTTCGCCCTGGGCGGCGTGCTCGACAACATGAAGGAGGAGATCATCGCGCTCGTGCCGGTGACGTTGTTGCTGGCGCGGCGGCTCGGCTACCGGCCGGCGGTCGCCGTGGCGATGAGCCTGGGCGCCGCCGCGATCGGGGCGTCGTTCAGCCCCATCAATCCCTTTCAGGTGGGCATCGCGCAGCGGCTCGCCGAGCTGCCTCTCTTGTCCGGGTGGTTGTTCCGCATGGTCGTCCTCTGCGTCGCGCTCGCGATCTGGATCCTGGGTACGCTGCGCTACGCGGTCCGCACTCGGACAGCGCCGGCGGGGGCGCCGTCCGGCGGCGACGCCACCGACAGCGACAGACTGGACGGGCGACGCGGTGCCGTGTTGGCCATCGTGCTCGTCGCTTTCGCGGTCCTCGTCGCTGGATCTGTGCGCGGCGCAGGCTGGGGGTTCAACGAGATGGCGGCCGTGTTCTTCCTGATGGGGATCGTCGCGGGGGTCGTGGGCGGCCTGGGTGCCGCGGGAACCGCGGAAGCATTCGTGGCCGGGTTCAGATCCATGGCATACGCCGCGCTGCTCATCGGCTTCGCACGCGCGATCTTCGTCGCCCTCGAGCAGGGCCGGATCGTTGATACGATCGTCCGCGGGTTGTTCACGCCGGTCGCCCACCTACCGCTCACTCTCGCAGCGCTCGCGATGATCGCCGTGCACGCCCTGGTCCACATCCCCGTGCCCAGCCCCAGCGGCCATGCCGTGCTGACGCTGCCCATCCTCGTGCCGCTGGCCGACCTGCTTGGACTGTCGCGGCAGGTGACCGTGCTCGCCTATCAGTACGGCGGCGGCTTGTGCGAGCTGTTCACACCCACCAACGGGGCCCTCATGGCGATCCTCGCCGCCGCTCAAGTGCGCTACGACGAGTGGCTACGCTTCGCGACCCCGTTACTCGCCCTGTTGCTGGGCCTCGGCGCCGCCGCGGTCGCGATCGGGGTAGCGATCGGCTTGCAATGACGCGCTGGGTCGTCATCATTCCCCTCGCAGCTTCTCGATGTCCCGCCGATCTTTCTTGGTGGGGCGCCCCTTGCCCTCGTAGCGAAGCGAAGGCGCCATTCGCAGCTGCTCGGCAAGCCGCTCCCGCCGGCCTTTGCCCTCGGCATCCTCGGTGTACAGCGCGGCGGCCGCGGCGGGGGAGCCGCGGTGCTCGGCCAGCTCCCGCACCACCACCAGGTACTCGAACGGGCCGCGCCGGATCCTCAGCCGGTCGCCGACCGCCACCGGCTTGGCGCGCTTGGCCCGTTCGCCGTTCACCTCGACCTTGCCGCCCCCGATCGCCGCCGCGGCGAGCGCCCGAGTCTTGAAGAAGCGCGCCGCCCAGAGCCAGCGATCGAGCCGCACCCGCATCAGTTGCGTCACGCCCGGTCCTCCTGCAAGCTCCACACGTCGGGACGGCTGTGCGTATACACCCGGAGCCAAGGCCCACCCGGCCGTACCTTCACCCAGAGCCCAATGCTCGCTGCCATGCCCTTATGCCCGTTAGTCGTCTCGCGTCGCGCTCCCCTCGAGGTGTTGCGGGTCGCAACGGCCGCGCTGACGGGCGTCGCCCTGCTTGCGGCCTGCGGCACCCCTGGTGTGCGCGGCGTGGCCGGCACGGCGCCCGCGCCGAACGTCTTGTGGACGCCGCCGCGCGGTGCGGCCCCGGCGCCGCCCCGGGCGGAGGGTTTCATCCTGCCGCCCGATCTCGCCGCACGGGTCGGCCAGCTGCAGCTCGCGGACGTGATCGACCTGGCGCTCCGAAACAACACGGCCACCAGCGCTGCCTGGGCCGACGCTCGCGCTGCCGCGGCGAGCTACGGCGCCGCGAAGGGACAATACTATCCCACGATCGCGTTGAGCGGCGCCGCGCAGACGCTCAAGACCGTGCCCTCGAACACCCCGTTTGGCGTCACCCGACGGTTGCTCAGCGGCACCGTCACCGGATCCTGGCTCCTGTTCGACTTCGGCGGTCGAACGGGCACGGTAAGCGTGGCGCGCGAAGCCCTGCTCGCGGCGGACTGGACCCACAACGCGACCCTGCAGAACGTCGTGCTGGCGGTCGAGCAGGCGTACTTCCAGTACCTCGGGACCAAAGCGCTCCTCGCCGCCCAACAGACCACGCTCGCGGAAGCGCAAACGAACCTCGAGGCGGCCCAGCAGCGACACAAGGTGGGACTCGCCACCATCGCCGACGACCTCCAGGCGAGGACGGCGTTGTCGGAGGCGCGGCTCGCGCTGGAAGCCACGCAGGGTCAACTGCAGGCGACACGCGGCGCGCTGGCGCTCTCCATGGGGCTGCCGGCTAATCTCCCCTACGACATCGACGTGCCGCCAGACACATCGTTTCCCCTCGGGATCGTGGAAGATGCCGACTCGCTGATCGCTCGGGCGGTGCATGAACGGCCGGACCTCGCGGCCCAGCGGGCCCAGGCCGAACAGGCCCGCGCCCGCTTGAGTGTTGCGCGGGCCCAGGCGCTCCCCTCGCTCAGCTTGGGTGGCAACGCCGGTGAAACGTCTCTCTACAGCGACTCGAGCAAGTCGTTCGGACCGTATCGCAACAGTTACAGCGCCACGCTAACGCTGTCGTTCCCACTATTTTCCGGGTGGTCGCAGATCTACAACGTGAAGGCGGCGTCAGCCGCCGCCGCTGCGGCCGCGCGCCGCGCCGCAGGATTCGAGCAGCAGGTGATCTACGAGGTGTTCAGCGCCTACTACGCACTCCGCACCGCCACGCAGCAGGTACGCACCAGCCGGGACCTGCTCGCGAGCGCCACCGAGTCGGAGCAGGTAGCGCTGGGACGCTACAAGGCAGGCGCGGGAAGCCTACTCGACTTGCTGACCGCGCAAGCGGCGCTCGCGAGCGCCCGGGCCCAAGCCATACAAGCGCGCTTCTCATGGAACACGGCCCTGGCCCAGCTTGCTCACGATGTGGGGATCCTCGGCCTAGACGGCAAGAGCCCGCTCCGGCTGCAACCCGACACCACCGGAACGCCCAAATAGATGAAGCTCACGACCGCCGCCGCCGCTGGCCTGTCGCTCCTCTCCGCCCTCGCCTGCTCGCGCCGGAGCGCGGGGGGCCCCGCGCGCGTGCCCGTGACCATCGCTCGCGCCGAGCAGCGCCCGGTGCCGTTCGAGCTCCAGGCGACGGGGGCCGTGGAGCCCGTGCAGACGGTGAACGTGGAATCGCAGGTGACGGGGGTGCTGCTACGCGTGGCGTTTCACGAGGGCGACGAGGTCGCCGCGGGCCAGCTGCTGTTCCAGATCGACCCACGCCCGTTTCAGGCGGCGCTCGAGCAGGCGCAGGCCGTGCTCGCTCGCGACGCGGCGCAGGCGCAGAGCGCCACCCTCGACGCCGCGCGCTACGCCGAGCTGGTCAAGCAGGACTACGTGACCAAGTCCGACTACGACGCCAAGCGCGCGGCCGCGGACGCCTTGCAAGCGACGGTGCGCGCGGACTCGGCCTTGGTCGCGAACGCCCGCCTCAACCTCGACTGGGCCGCCATCCGCGCGCCGATCGGCGGGCGCACCGGTCGCCTGCTCGTCCGCGAGGGCAACCTGGTGCGCGCGAACACGACCGACCCGCTCGTCGTGATCAACCAGACGCACCCGATTCTCGTCCGGTTCGCGGTTCCCGAACAGCATCTCGCCGATATCCAGCGATACCGGAGCAATCGCTTGCCGGTGCTGGTGAGCCCCGGGAAGGCCGATACCGTCTTCTCGAGCGGGATCCTGACGTTCGTGGACAACGCGGTCGACACAGCGACGGGCACGGTGCTGCTCAAAGCGGAGTTCGCCAACCGCGACAACGCGCTCTGGCCCGGCGAGTTCGTGAACGTGCGGCTACAGCTCTACGTGGAAGACAAAGCGGTTGTGGTTCCGTCGCAGGCCGTGATGACCGGCCAACAGGGTACCTACCTGTTCGTCGTGAACCAGGACGGCACGGCCCGCTCGCAGCCCGTCACCGTCGAGCGTGGCGCCGGCGCGTACACGGTGATCGCCCAGGGTGTGCGCCCGGGCGACCAGGTCGTGACGGACGGCCAGCTCCGCCTGACGACGGGCGCCACGGTCGAGATCAAGGGGGCCGCCGCGGGCGACCCGGCGCAGACGGCGGGGGACAAATGAGCCTTTCCGAGCTGTTTATCAAGCGACCCGTCATGACCACGCTCGTCATGCTGGGGATTCTCGTGTTCGGGCTGATGGCGTACCGGCTGCTGGCGGTGAGCAACCTGCCCAACGTCGATTTTCCCACGATTCAGGTGGGCGCCGGGCTCCCGGGGGCCAGCCCGGAGACCATGGCCTCCGCGGTCGCGACCCCGCTGGAAAAGCAGTTCTCGACCATCGCGGGCGTCGACCAGATGACGTCGTCGTCCGGCCTCGGCAGCACCAACATCACGCTCCAGTTCACGCTGGACCGGAACATCGACGCGGCCGCGCAGGACGTGCAGGCGGCGATCTCCAAGACGCTACGCCAGCTGCCGACCGGCATCGTGCCGCCGTCCTACCAGAAGGTGAATCCGGCCGACCAGCCGATCATCTACTACGCGATGAGCTCCGCCACGATGTCGCTGTCCGCGCTGGACGAGTACGCCGAGACGTTCATCGCGCAGCGCTTGTCCACGGTCGAGGGCGTTGCCCAGGTCAACGTGTACGGGGCGGCGAAGTACGCGGTCCGCATCCAGCTCGATCCCAAGGCCCTCGCGGCGCGGGCCATCGGGATCGACGAAGTGGCGAATGCCGTCGCGGCCGGCAACGTCAATCTGCCGACGGGCATCCTGTGGGGGCCGCACCGCGCGTACACCGTGCAGGCGACCGGGCAGCTGCAGGACGCGGCGGCGTTCCGGCCGCTCGTCGTCGCCTACCGCAACGGGACGCCGGTGCGTCTCCAGGACGTCGGACAGGTGCTGGACGACGTCCAGGACAACAAGAGCGCCGCCTGGTTCAACGGCAATCGGTCGATCGTGCTCGCGGTGCAACGCCAGCCGGGCGCGAACACCGTTGACGTCGCGGGCCGCGTGCGGAACGTCATGGCGAGCTTGAAGGTGCTGCTCCCGGCGTCGGTCGACCTGCAGCTGCGGTTCGACCGGTCCGACTCGATTCGCGCCTCGCTCGCCGACGTGCAGTTCACGCTGTCCCTGACGCTGGCGCTCGTCGTTCTGGTGATCTTCCTGTTCCTCCGGAACCTCTCGGCGACGATCATCCCCAGCCTGGCACTGCCGTTCTCGCTGGTGGGCACGTTCGCGGTGATGTACGCGCTCGACTACAGTCTCGACAACCTGTCGATGATGGCGCTGACGCTGTCGGTCGGGTTCGTGGTGGACGACGCGATCGTGATGCTCGAGAACATCGTGCGTCACATGGAGGGGGGCACGCCACCGATGGAGGCGGCGTTCGCGGGCTCGCGCGAAGTGGGGTTCACCATCCTGTCGATGACGCTGTCGCTCGCGGCGGTTTTCATTCCGGTGCTGTTCATGGGCGGTATCATCGGGCGGTTGTTCCACGAGTTCGCCGTGACGATCGGCGCCGCGATTCTCGTGTCGGGGGTGGTCTCGCTGACGCTGACGCCCATGTTGTGCAGCCGCTTCCTAAAGCGGTCGCGCGAGGCGCATCACGGACGGTTCTACGAGGCCTCGGAGCGCGTGTACGAGCGAGTGCTCCACTGGTACGAGGACACGCTCTCCTGGGTCATGGAGCGCCGCACCGCGGCCTTGGCCTTCTCGGGGGCGATCCTGGCCGCGACCGTGGTGTTGTTCAGCGTGGTACCGAAAGGATTCCTGCCGAGCGAGGACAGCTCACAGATCTTCGGGACCACGGAGACCGTGCAGGGTACGTCATACGACGACCTGGTGCGCCATCAGCTCGAGGTCATGGCGATCCTGCAGCAGGACACCGCCAACGTGGACGGCATGATGTCGTTCCTGGGCGGCGGCCAGATCAATCAGGGGCGCGTCTTCCTGCAGCTCAAGCCTCGCTCCCGGCGGCGCTTGAGCGTGGACGAGCTGATCCGGGTTTATAACGCCAGGCTGGCCGGGATTCCGGGAATCCAAGTGTTTCTCCAGAACCCGCCGGCGATCCGCATCGGGGGCCGTCTCTCGAAGAGTCAATACCAGTTCACGCTGCAGAGCCCCGACCTCCACGCGCTGTACGACAACGCCAACCTGCTCGAGGGCAAGATGCGCGCGCTGCCCGGGCTCGTGAACGTCACCACCGACCTGCAGATCTCGAGCCCTCAGGCCACGGTGGCGATCAATCGGGACCGGGCCTCCGCTCTGGGTGTCACCGCCGAGCAGGTGGAGCGCGCCCTGTACGACGCGTACGGCTCGGGCCAGGTCTCGACCATCTACACGCCCACCAACCAGTACTGGGTGGTCATGGAGCTGTTGCCCGCGTACCAGCAGGACCTGTCGGCACTCGGCCTGCTCTACATCCGCTCGCAAAGCGGAACCCTGGTGCCGCTCGCGTCCCTCGCGACGATCACCTCGAGCGTCGGCCCGCTGACGGTGAATCACGCCGGCCAGCTGCCGTCGGTCACGATTTCGTTCGACTTGCGGCCCGGCGTCTCCATCGGCACCGCGGTGGCTGACGTACAACGACTGGCGCGGCAGACCTTGCCCTCGAGCATCACCACCGGTTTCTCCGGGACGGCACAGGCGTTCCAGTCGAGTCAGTCGGGACTGCTCATGCTCCTGGTGCTCGCCGTCTTCGTGATCTACATGGTGCTGGGAATCCTGTACGAGAGCTTCATTCACCCCCTCACGATCCTCTCGGCGCTGCCGTTCGCGGGGTTTGGGGCGCTGCTGACACTCCTTGTCTTCCGGGTCGACCTCAGTGTCTATGCCTTCGTGGGCATCATCATGCTCGTCGGGTTGGTGAAGAAGAACGGGATCATGATGATCGACTTCGCGCTCGAGGCGCAACGCAAGGAGGGCAAATCGGCTCGCGAGGCGATCCTGCAAGCCTGCAGCATCCGATTCCGGCCGATCATGATGACGACGATGGCCGCGCTCATGGGCACGCTGCCCATCGCGCTGGGCGTGGGTCAGGGCTCCGAGTCGCGGCGTCCGCTGGGCATCGCGGTGGTGGGCGGGCTCGCGTTCTCGCAGTTCATCACGCTGTACGTGACGCCGGTGATTTACACGTCGCTCGACTGGGTGCAGCAATGGTTCGCGCGGCGAGCGGAGCGGCGGAGAGGCCGGGCGCCGCACCCGATGCCGGCGCCGGCGGACTGAAGGCCAGTCCTCAGTCGTCAGTCCTCAGTCGTCAGTCATCAGTCGTCAGGCAGTCCTCGTTCGCGAGCCTGCAGCTTTCGAATGAGGCCTGCGAGCATACGCTTGACCTCCACCACGGAGTGATCGAGCGAATCGTAGAGCGTGCGCTCCATGAGTCGAAGGTCAGCGGCGAGTAAGAGATGGTACTCCAGCTCGCTGGCAGACCCGAACGCGATCTGCAGCTGATCGTCGTATCTGTGCGGTCAATCCGTACCGTTCGTTGCTCGGGAAGGACCGCGTGGCTCCGTACGCGGCGAGCGTCAGCCGGTGCGCCTTGGCCCACACCGCGAGATTGCGAAAGTTCTGCATCGGTCTTTCTCGTGAGGTGGAGCCGAACTTTCGCCTTTGGTGATTCCCTAATCGCACTCCGATTCTTGCGACCCGGCTCCGAACGTTGCAGGGCGGCGGGTGGCTGGGGACTGAGGACTGAGGACTGAGGACTGAGGACTGACGACTGACGACTGACGACCCTCCAGGATTACCAGGTTCGCCTTCGCGCGCTAACTTTTTCTGTCATGCACGAATGGCAAGTCTGGCTTGTCGCCGCGCTGTTGCTGTTCGTGGCCGAGATGGTCGCCCCGGGGTTCTGGCTGCTCTCCGTGGCCGTGGGTTGCGTCGCCGCGGGAGTCGCGTCGTTGCTCGCCCCAGGGGCGCTCATCCCGACCATCACGTTCGCGGCGGGCACGCTGCTCTCGCTGGTCGGTATCCGGCCGTTCCTCCTGCGGCATCTGCACCCCCGCGGCACCGAAATCCGGACGAACGTGGATGCCCTCGCCGGCCGGGTCGGGATCGTGTCGGAGCGTATCGATCCCGCGACGGGCAAGGGACGCGTGCTGGTGGAAGGAGAGGACTGGCGCGCCGCGTCGCTCATGGACTCGGCGCTCGAGCCTGGGACTCGAGTGATGATCGTGCGGGTGGAGGGGGCGACTCTCTACGTGGACAAGGAGGCGTGAGCGATGTCGGTATCATTCTTCCAGCTCGTCCTGCTGGCGGGGGCGTTCGTCGTCGTGGTCTATGTCTCGAAGGCCATTCGCATCGTGCAACAGGCGCAGACGATGGTCATCGAGCGGCTGGGCAAGTACCATAAGACGCTCAGCTCTGGCCTCAACTTCATCAACCCCCTGCTCGACAAGCCGCGGGCCATCGATTGGCATCAGGTGATCCAGACCCCGGCGGGAGAGTCGTTCGCACGCCATTTCCGTACCGACAAGATCGACCTGCGTGAGACGGTGTACGTGTTCCCGCGGCAGAACGTGATCACCAAGGACAACGTGGTGGTCGAGATCGACGCGTTGATCTACTCTCAGATCACCGACCCGGTGCGCGCGACCTACGAGATCGCGAATCTGCCGGACGCGATCGAGAAGCTGACCCAGACCACCCTGCGCAACGTGATCGGGGAAATGGAGCTCGACCACGTGCTGTCGTCGCGCGACACGATCAACGCCAAGCTGCGCGAGATCCTGGACGAGGCGACACACAAGTGGGGCGCCAAGGTGAGCCGGGTGGAGCTCAAGGACATCAATCCGCCGCGCGACATCCGGGACGCGATGGAGAAGCAGATGCGCGCCGAGCGCGACCGCCGCGCTGCGATCCTCACCGCCGAAGCCGAGAAGCAGTCGCGCATCCTGCAGGCGGAAGGCATCCGGCAGTCGGAGATCAACAAGGCCGAGGGGGACAAGCAGGCGAAGATCCTCGCCGCCGAGGCCGAGGCCACGGCGCGCCTCAAGGTCGCCGACGCCGAAGCACAGGCAATAGAGCGGATCACCGGCGCGATCAAGGGAACGGGTGGTGACCCCGCCCGCTACCTGATCGCGGTGCGGTACATCGAGGCGCTCAAGGACATGGTCACGAGCCCGCAGAGCAACAAGGTGATCTACCTGCCCTACGAGGCCACGGGCGTGCTGTCGTCGCTGGGCGGTATTCGCGAAATGTTGGCAGCCGGGCCGGGGCCGGGGCCGGACAAGGGAGACAAACGGTGATGAACTGGAAGACCATCGCGGTCGGCGTGCTTGCAGGCCTGTCGCTATCCGCCTATCCGTCTAGCCGTCTACCCGCCTGTGATCCCGACAACGGCGGCATCACGCTCCCCCAAGGCTTCTGTGCCGTCGTGGTCGCCGACCAGGTGGATGCCCCCCGACACCTCGCGGTCGCCACGAACGGCGACGTGTTCGTGGCGCTCGAGAGCGGGCGCGGCGGGGGGGGCGCCGGGGGCGGGGGCGGGGTGCTCGTGCTGCGCGACACCAATGGCGACGGCCGCGCCGACGTGCGCCGGAGCATCGGCAGCGAGGGAGGAGGCACTGGCATCGCGCTCGGGAGAGGGACCCTGTACTTCAGCACCACGTCCACGGTGTATCGCTACGCACTACGGGCGGGCGCGCTCGCTCCCGTCGGCCCGCCCGACGTAATCGTGAAGGACCTGCCGACCGGCGGCCACGGTGCCAGGAATCTCGCGCTGTCCTCCGACGGCCGGACACTGTTCGTCAACGTCGGCTCGGCGACCAATTCCTGTCAGGTTGCCGACCGCGTACAGGGATCGCCCGGCAAGGACCCCTGCGGCGAGCTGGGCTACCGCGCCGGTGTCTGGCGGTTCGACGCCACCAAGCAGGGTCAGACCGAGACGGAGGGCACGCACTACGCCACCGGAATCCGCAACGCAGTGGGACTCGCATTCGCCCCGTCCGGCGAGCTGTACGCCACGCAGCACGGCCGCGACCAGCTGGGCCAGAACTGGCCCAACCTCTACACCCTCGCGCAGAGCGCGGAAAAGCCGTCGGAAGAGCTGTTCCCCGTGCACGAAGGCGACGATTTCGGCTGGCCGTACTGCTATCACGACCTCGAGCTTGGGCATCTCGTGCTGGCGCCGGAATATGGCGGCGATGGCAAGCAGGTCGGGCGCTGCGCCCAGAAGAAGGAGCCGGCGGTCGCGTTCCCCGGACACTGGGCGCCGGACGGGTTGACGTTCTACACGGGTACGCAGTTCCCGGCGCGCTACCACGACGGGGCGTTCATCGCGTTCCATGGCTCGTGGAATCGCGCACCCCTCCCACAAGCCGGCTATCGCGTCGTGTTCGTGCCCTTCAAGGACGGCAAGCCCGTCGGCACGTACGAGACCTTCGCGGACGGGTTCTGGAAGGAAGACCCGAGCGGGCCCAAACACCGGCCCGTGGGAGTCGCCGTGGGACCGGACGGCTCCCTGTACGTCACGGACGACGCGGCGGGGCGGATTTGGAGGGTGATGTACAGAGGGCGGTAGAGGGCGGTAATGGGCGGTAGAGGGCGGGAGGCGTGGCGGGCTACTCAAAGCGTTCGCTCGTCGAGAAGCTTGGCATCAAGGCGGGGGAGAGCATCGCCATCCTGAACGCACCGCCGGGGTATCAGCGCACGCTCGGGAAACTCCCGCGAGTCAAGCGCCAGGCGAATCCGAAAAGTGGTCTCGACTTCGTCCAGTTCTTCACGACCGAGAAGCGGGAACTCGAGCGACGCTTTGCGGCTCTGGCGCGAGCGCTCGCTCCCGCGGGTATGCTGTGGATCTCCTGGCCCAAGCAATCGTCGGGCGTCGCAACCGATCTCACGGAGGACGTGATCCGGGCGATCGGCCTGGCGCACGGCCTGGTGGACGTGAAGGTGGCCGCGATCGACAAGGTGTGGTCGGGACTCAAGTTCGTAAGGCGCGTGAAGGATCGATGATTCGGCGTGAACTGCAATAAAGCGGCCCCGGCGTCCGGCCGGGGCCGCTCGATCAGCGGTCACCTCATCCAGTCAAGGGCCCGATGTGCAGGTTTGAGCGAGGTTCCCACCCCGAGCGCTCTGCTCGTTGAACGGCAGCGGCACGTTCTGCACTGGTGGGTAGGCTCGCACGGAGTCGATGCCTGCCGGCGGACGGGCACCATTCAGCTTCCCGAACAGCCGCGCATCGAGCCACCGGTCGGCGCCCTGGAACAGCAGCGAATAGCGCTTCTCATAGAGAATACGGTTCAGGATCCCGGGCACGTCGGTCGCGGCAGTCGTGTCCGTCGCCAGGCCGCCGTCCCACTTGCGGACCGAATCTGCCTCCGCGAGCGCTTTCGTGTCGTTGGCCAGTCCCCCGAGCCCCCAATTGACCTCTGCCTGCAACAACAGCAGCTCCTTGTTCGTGATGATCTTGGTGGGCGACGTGGGACTGAGATACAGGAGATAGACGGTGCCATTCGACGCCGCTCCAGCCACCGTGGTGGGGGATTGGGCCGAGTCCGTTTTTTGCTTGACGCGCAGGTCGCCGGGGTCCGCCTCCGACAGAACGAGCGGATTCACAAAATACGTGGTATTCGAAGGACTCCCGCTGAACAGCGTGTTCTGCGCGTCGCCAGTACTGGTGCTGTAGTCGTGCGCCGGACCCAGATTGAGGAGGGCCGAGCTGGCGACCATGAACGATCCAGCGAGGGCCGCGTTGGCCGAATCGAGCGCGACCACATCGGGAATACCGCCGCTCGCATAATTCCGAAATGCGAGATAGACGAAGGTCTTTGCGGCCAGTGCGCGATTGAACGTGAGGAAACCGGCGGGGGAATCGAAGCCAACGAAGTCTGCCGGTACAGTGAATGGGAAGCTGGATCCACCTGCCGCGAGGTTTACCGCCCCGGAATCGAGTAGTGCTGCGATGTAGTTGAGGACGTCGTGCTTGCACCGCAGTGGGGCGGGTGGGGCCAACGGGTCGGCACCCACGTCAATGGGCGCTCCCGCGGTGTCGCGGGTTTCGACTGCGCGAAGGTATTCGAGTCCCTTGATCGTCCGCAGGAAGCCGAGCGTGGCCGGTTTATCTTGGGCGTTCAGCAGCGAGGCCGCGGCCGCGCTGACGCCGCTAATACCGATGTTCGCGAGCCGAATATTTGCGAACGGCCAGATCCGGTTCCCCAAAAAGCCGCTCGGATCGATCCCGGGCCCCAGCAGCTGCGTCTCCCAGCGAAACTCCGACGACGTGAGATTGAAGAGATCCCGACCCATGATCTCGCCCTCGATAATCTCGTTTTCAGCTTGCACGCGGTCACCGCGCAGCACGCCCGTGACGAGATCCTGAACCTGCGCCAGCGTGGTGATCGTGGAAAAATCCGATACGTTTGGCCCGTTCAGATTTGGCTCGTTGGGTTCGTTACACGCGGCGACGGCGAGCCCCGCGATTGCCAGCGCAAAGTACGTAGTCTTCATGGCTCTCCCGCTGTGCCGAAGCACGGTCCAAGTGTTCGTGAGCGCGGTCATATCAGAAATCCACCGCGAGCGTGAGGAAGAAGCTGCGGAAGGGCGGATACGGCGTTACATCCTGACCGCGATTGATGTTTTGGTTGCCGAAATTCGACACCTCAGGGTCCGTCCCCGCATACGGGGTCCATGTGAGCAGATTGCGACCACCGACGTCCACACGGGCGCCCGTGACCCGTCCGCTGAAGGCCGAGCGGATGATTTGATCTGGAATCTGATACGAGAGCGTGACCTCTCGCAGCTTCACGAACGAGGCGTCCTGGATGTACGGGGATCGCGCCAAGTCATTGAAGAGGTGGAGCCGGTTCGCGGAGGCTGCGCTATCCGGCGCGAGGCCTGCTTCGTCGTACCCGTTCTGCGTGAGGTTCACGACGTTGCCGCCATGCCGCCATTCCAACAGTCCGAACAACCGGAAGTTGTGGTAAGTCGCTTCGCTCGAGAAGCCCATCGTGAACCTGGGCTCGTAGTCCCCTATCTGATGCAGCGACTTTGAACGCGTTGGGTACGCGATCGTATCGGTGTCATATCCGTAGATCTGCGAGGGGGAGTGTCCCACCTCGATGCGGCCCGCGCCGAAGATGAAGGCGAAGAAGTTCGGCGGATTGAAGGCCGGTGCCACACTCGCGGGCAGGCTCAACACTATGCCTCGGTTCAGAGTGAACGTGGCGCGGGTGTGCCAACTCACGTCTTTCGTGCGCACCGGGAAGCCCGAGACCTCCGCTTCGATCCCACGGTTGCGGATTTCGCCGCCGTTGAAGACATGTGTGGCGTAGCCGGTGCTCGGCGCCAGGGTCGCCTGGAGCAAGAGATCGGTGTTGTTCTTCTGGTACACGGTTCCGGAGAATGCGACCCGGCCATCCAACAGCCCGGCGTCGACGCCAGCTTCGATCTCGCGCTCGCGCTCGGGGTGGAGCGTCGGGTCGGCGAGGTTGCCCTGAATCGCCACCGCATTCTGGCCCGTGTAGGTCAAGCCGGTGAGCGCGGTGAACTTCTGGCCGTACAGCGGCTCGTTCCCCGTCTCGCCGAATGCGGCACGCAGCTTGAGCTCTTGGAAGGGCCCGAGCGTCGGCCAGCGGTACGACGCCGCGGCCTTGGGATAGGCAAACAACTTGTTGACGTCGGCGTTATTGGTACTCCGCTGTCCGAGCACGCCGGCAGAGAGGAACAGCCGCTGGTTGAGCAGCAGCACTTCCTCCTGGCCGAACAGTGCCAGCGTACGTACGCGCTGCCGGTTCTCGAACACCACCGTCGCTGTCCCCAGGTTCACATTCTGTTGGCCGGCGAGGAGGTTTTGCGTCACCACGTTGTTGTTGCGGATGTTATCGAAGCCGCTGCGCACACCCGCCGAGGTCGTCGCGGTAAACGCGTTCGAGTTCGGCGTGTAGCTGTGGGTAATGGTGAGGGCCGCCGGCGCCTGCGTCTCCGTCTGCGTCAGATCGCTCGCGAGGCCCGGCAGGCCGGTCGCCTGCTGCCACGTGAGGGTCGCAGGTGCGTAGATGTTCGCTTTGTAAGAGTAGTTGTCGACCCCTGCATTGAGCGTGGCCCGCAGACTCTGTTGCTCCGTGTTCAAGAAGGTGTATGTCGCTTCGACCGATCCGCGGAAGCGGAACACGTCCTCCGGCAACGAAAACTGATCGAGCGTTTGGATCACATTCGTGAAGGGCGGGCCGGCGAACGGGTCTAAGGGGTATTTGTCCGTACAGTTGGCTGCCCCGATCGCCGCGCTGCACGCCGCAGCGTCCGCAAACGGCTTGAAGCTGAAGAAGCTCGGCGTGAACGAGATCACGAAGTACGGCGTCACGCCGACATTGTCGTTGTTCGAGAACCCCCGTCGCGTCAGCGTGTGGGTGAAGTTCACGTTGGCCCTTACCTGCAGCTTCGATCCGACTAGCGTCGTGAGGTTGGTCTGGAGCCCCTGCTTGTCGTAGCCCGTGCCGTACATCGTCCCGTTGTCGTGTTGGTTGAGCCCGTTGACGAAGTACTGTGTGCGCTCGCTCCCGCCGCTGATGCTCAGGTCGGTCTGGTACGACAAACTCTTGTCACCGAAGACATCCTTCTCGAAATCCTCAAAGCCGCCGCTCCGTTGGAACATCGCATTGACCGCGGCGCTGTCAGCGCTGCACGTCGGCGTCCCCGCGCAGTATAGGGGCGCGGCATACGCGATGGCGCTCGCCAGCGTGAACCGCCGTTCCCCGATCTCGTTCGAGAGCGCGTTCGTCCCGATGCGCTGCGTCAACGAGAACCGCGTGGGCCCGGGGAGGCCTCGCTTCGTCGTGATGATGACCACGCCATTCGCCGCCGATGAGCCGTAAATAGCCGCTGCCGACGGACCCTTCAGGATCTCGATGTTGTCGACATCCTCGGCCGCGAGATCGGCGATGCGGTCAACGCCGTTGTCTTGATTCGACGCTCCCAAACCGACTGTGCCGCCGGCGGCAGCGTTCGACACCGCGTTGAGGCCGTTTTCGATCATGCTGTTCGAGACGGGGACGCCATCCACGACGTAGAGCGGCTGCGAGTTGCCGAAGATTGACGTGACCCCCCGCATCCGGACCTGCAGACCTCCCCCCGGGGCTCCCGAGTTCGCGGTGATGATCGTACCAGCCACCTGCCCCTGAAGCGCGTTCTCGAGGGTCTGGGTATGAACCTGTGTGAGGTCCTGGCTGCTGACTGAGGCCACGTCGTTCGCGAGGTTCCGGCGGGCGACACCCGTCGCCTGGCCCGTTACGATGACTTCGCTGAGCTCGAGCGCGCTCGCCCTGAGTGTGATCTCGAGCTCGTTCTGATCCGCCGCGACGGGAAGGCTGGCCGTAGTGAAACCAATACGGCGGACCTCGAGGGTTAGGGCTCCCGCCGGTGCGCCCAGCGTGAATTGACCATCTGACGTGGTCGACGCCCAGGCCTTAGTCCCGCGGACCGAGACCTCGGCTGCCGCGATTGGGGAGCCCGTCTGCGCGTCCTTCACGGTCCCGTGGAGCGATCGCTGGGCCTGCGCGAAACCGGTGGCGCTCCACACAACGGTGAGCAGCGCCATGCCTACAAGCGGACGTAACATTGGAATGTCGCCTCCTAAGTAGTGGAATGAGAGGGATTGGGGAGCGGTGGCCGTAAGCAAGCGCCGACGGCGATAGCACGTCGTTCCTGGGCTGCGTCGCGACTCTCCGACCGCTGCCTTCCGACGGCGGCAAGCTGGCGGTTACGCTCATTGTCCTGGTGCCTATATCTGGCAACGAGGCCCTTCGCTTGGGAAGACAAGGTTCCCCACTGAAACCACGCGGAGGGACGGCCGAATCCGGCTATGGCTGGTGGGCAGCCGCCCGGGGCGGCGGCCCGGCGCTAAATTGGGGGCCCTAATGGCCGAACTCATGACCAACCCGCCGCTCACCAAACTCTCCGAAGAAGAGGCGCTGTTGCGCGACACCGTGCGCGACTTCGCCGAGCGCGAGGTTCGGCCACGAGTCGTGGCCATGGAAAAGACGTCCGCCATCGACCCCACCCTGCTCCGCCGGTGCTTTGAGCTCGGGCTCATGGGCATCGACATCCCCGAATCGTATGGCGGCGCAGGTGGCAGCCTGCTCCTGACCGTGCTCGCCGTGGAAGAGCTGTCCGCGGTGGACGCTTCAGTCGCCATCTTCGTCGACGTCCAGAATACCCTCGTCAACACGCTTCTCCGAAAGTGGGCGAGCGACGAACTCAAGCGGCGCTATTTCCCCCGCCTCGCGAGCGACCTTCTGGGCGCCTACGCCCTGTCCGAGCCCGAATCCGGGTCGGATGCGTTCGGGCTCCAGACGCGGGCCACAAGGCGGGGAGACCGCTGGATCCTCGAAGGCCGCAAACTGTGGATCACCAACGGGGCGGAAGCGGGACTGTTCGTGGTGTTCGCCAACACCGACTTCACCAAAGGGTACAAGGGGATCACCGCCTTCGCGGTGGAGCGGGGCTTCAAGGGGTTCAGCGTCGGCAAGAAGGAGGACAAGCTCGGTATACGCGCGTCGAGCACCTGCGAGCTCATCCTCGACGGCTGCGAGGTGCCGGCCGCCAACGTGGTAGGCGACGTCGGCGTGGGTTACAAAGTCGCCATCGAAACCTTGAACACGGGCCGGATCGGGATCGGGGCGCAGATGATTGGGGTGGCGCGGGGCGCTCTGACGGCCGCCCTCCAGTACGCCAAGGAGCGCCGCCAGTTCGGGCATCCGATCGCGGACTTCCAGGCGGTGCAGTTCCAGCTCGCCCAGGCGGCGACGGAGCTCGAGGCGGCACGCCTCATGGTCTACAACGCGGCGCGGCTCGAGGTCGCGGGAGAGCCCTATACGGCGCAGGCGGCGATGGCGAAGCTGTTCGCATCTCAGGTGGCCGAGCGGGTGACGTCGCTCGCGGTCGAGTTGTTCGGCGGGTACGGCTACACCAAGGAGTTTCCGGTGGAGAAGTTCTACCGCGACGCGAAGATCGGCGCGATCTACGAGGGCACCAGTAACATGCAGCTCAATACCATCGCGAAGCAGCTGCTGAAGTAGCCGATGCACACCGCCAAGCGCACCCACTCGTTCACCGAATCGGTGATTCGCGGGATGACCCGCCTCGCGACCGAGCACGGCGCCATCAACCTCGCGCAGGGGTTCCCCAATTTCCCGGCTCCGGAGGTTCTCAAGGAGGCGGCGGCGCGGGCGATCCGCGACGACATGAATCAATACGCCATCACGTGGGGCGCCAAGCGGCTGCGGGACGCGCTGGCCCGCAAGTATGCCGAGTGGTACGGCATGACCGTGAACCCGGAGACCGAGATCACGGTCACCTGCGGCGCCACCGAGGCGATGGCGTCGGTGCTGCTCGCGATCGTCGATCCCGGCGATGAAGTCATCGTGTTCGAGCCGTTTTACGAGAACTACGGGCCCGACGCGATTCTCTCGGGCGCTAAGCCCGTGTACGTACCGCTCGCCACGGAGGGAGAGCTGGACCTCGACCGGCTGGCCGCCGCCTTCTCACGGCGGACGCGCGCCATCATCGTGTGCACCCCGAACAACCCCACCGGGCGGGTGCTGTCGCGCCGCGAGCTCGGCGCCATCGCGGAGCTGTGCCGCCGGCACGATGCCTACGCCGTGACGGACGAGATCTACGAGCATATCTATTACGAGGGCGAGCACATCCCCATCGCCACGCTCGAGGGCATGCCCGAGCGCACTGTCACGATCAGCGGCGCCTCGAAGACGTTCAGCGTCACTGGCTGGCGCGTCGGGACGATCGTCGCGCCCCCGGACGCGACCGACGCGATCCGCAAGGTGCACGACTTTCTCACCGTGGGCGCCCCCGCACCGCTCCAGGAAGCGATCGCCGTCGGGCTGGAGACGCTGGGGCCGGACTACTACCAAGGCCTGGCGCGCGACTACCGCGCGCGGCGCGATCTGCTGTGCGGTGCGCTGGTGGAAGCCGGTTTCCGCTGTACCCCGCCGCAGGGCGCGTACTACGTGCTCGCCGACTGCTCCGCGATTTCCGAGCTGCCGGATGACGAGTTCTCGGTCTGGCTGACCAAAGAGATCGGTGTCGCACCGGTACCGGGGTCGAGCTTCTTCAGCCGGCCCGAGGCCGGGCGACGGCTGGTGCGGTTCGCCTTCTGTAAGACTGAAGACCTGCTGCGGGAAGCCGCGCACCGACTGGCGCGGCTCAAGCGTCCGGTCCGCCCCCCCCGGGTACGGGCGTAATCGCCGGCACCGGCGACATCGGGATCACGTCCGATTGCGGCTGGCTACGCGGCCCAGGGCCCTGGGCCGCTAGGCTGAACAGCCATTTGCCAAGTGGGCCACTCCAAAAGCGGAGCCGACGCTCCGCCGTCAGGTCGGTGCGGTGCTCCGTGCGCCAGCGGGCAAACGCGGCGGCGAGCAGGGCGGTCGCCGCCGCGACCCCGAACAGCCAGCGCGCGGCCGTCACGTCCAACGCCCCCGGGAAGCGCTCCAGGGCGCCGACCACGGCGCCGGCGGCCGCGACGCTCACGTACGCCACTCGCCGCAGCGTCCGCTCGAGTCGAGACGGGCCATCCCCATACAGAAACGCCAGCTCCTCGCGCCGGTGCGCCAGCTCCGCCCGCAGCGCGTCGACGAGATCCTCCCGACGGTACCCTTCCTTGACCAGTCGGCGCACCCGCCTCGCGGTGATCGCCACCGGCACGAGCACGATCACCGCCGCGGCCACGGCGGTCGCCACGCGGGCTCGAGGGTCCGCCAGCTCGAGGAACCGCATGGTCAGAAGTGGCACCACCACGCCCGCGACCGCACCGTAGAACAGCATGGTGGGGGAGAGGTGTCGGGCCTCGGTGAGAAAGGCCCGCACGGCGACCGCCGCACGCCGGTCGAGCGCGGCGCCCACAGCTTCGGCGAGTGCCGCGCCGTCCGCAAAGCGCGCGTCCGGACGCTTCGCAAGGCAGCGGTCGATCGCCTCCGCCAGCCGCCGCGGTATGCCAGGCGCCACGCTGGCGAGCGGAGGGGGAGGGTCGGCGACGTGGCGCGCGAGCACTGCCATGGCGTCGGAAGCCTGGAAGGGCAACGTGCCCGACAACGTGAAGAATCCCACCACGCCAAGTGAGTAGAGGTCGCTGCGCGCGTCCACAGGACCGCCGACCGCTTGCTCGGGGCTCATGAACTCGGCGGTTCCTACAACGCGGCGGGACGCCGAGGAGATGCCTGCATCGACGCGGGCGATCCCAAAGTCGGTGACCAGGGCGCGGCCGGTCGTCCGGTCGAGCAGGATGTTGTCGGGCTTCACGTCGCGGTGGACGACGCCCCGGGCGTGGGCGTAGGCCAACGCCCGCGCCACTTCCTCGAGCACCCGCCCGGCGGCGGGGGGCCGCAGTGGGCCCCCGTCCCGCACCCGCTGTCCCAGGGTCTCCCCCTCGATGTAGGCCATCACGAAGAACACGAAGTCGCGCACCTCGTGCACCGCGAAGATCGGCACGATGCCCGGGTGAGAAAGCCGGGCCGCCGTTCTGGCTTCGTGAAGGAACAGGTCCCGAGCGTCGGGCTGCACCGCGCGGTCGGGGGGCAGGAGCTTGATGGCGACGCGCCGATCGAGCCGCAGCTCGCGAGCGAGATAGACGACTCCCATACCGCCGCGCCCCAGGCGTCGCTCCAGCACGTAGCGCCCGGCGAGTGCCTGCTGGAGATCCGGAAGTAGCGGGTCGCCCGTCACCGGGCCCAAGTACCCCCGGGGGGTGACGGCGGGTTCCGCGCGGGTTCCGCTCACATCCGACCCGCTTGGTCGTGAGTCAGGTCAAGTCTCGGTCCACTTCCTGGCGTCCCTCGAGCAGCAGATCGATCTCCGCTGCCACCTCGAGGGCGAGCCCGAGGTCGGTGGTGAGGCTCTGAACGCTCCCCGACCCGGCGTGCAACTTCAGCAGGTTGAGGCGGATCGTTTCGAGCGCCTTGACACCGTCCCCGAGCCGTCGCTGTACGAGATCGCGCTCCGCCTGGAGGTCGGTCACGATGCGGTCCGGAACTTGCCTTCCCACGTCCTCCGTCCCCGCGAGCGCGTCGTTCAGCTGCTCGAGCCTGTGGCGCATGCGCTGCGCATCTTGTTCCAGGCGGCGCACGACGTCGGGCAGGTCGCGCAACGGCTGTCGCGTCTCGCGGGGCAGGTCCTCGAACAGCTGCTCCGCCGCCATCGCGAGCGCGAGCTCGGTGGGGCGGTGCGTCGCCGGAGGGGGCAACGAGGTCTGGGGCACGAGCCGCCGGGCCAGGCTGAATAACACCCGCCCGACGGGTCCCTGCCACAACCACGACCAGATGCGCGTATCGAGATCGATGCGCCGCTGCAGTCGTACCAACGCGAGGAAGCCGGTCACGAGACCACCGGCGAGCGACCAACCAAAAACCGGCGCCAGGCCGACGTTGAAAGGCGAACTAAAGAGAATGATTCCCGACAACGTCGCGATCGCCAGACCGCCGGCGCCGAGGAGCCGCAGCACCCGCTCGTACAACGATGGCCCCCGGCCGTACTCGAACTGGCGCTCCTCGCGTCCCTGCTCGAGCTCCGTTCGGAACGCGACACCCAGCTCTTCGGGACCGAACCCCGAGGCGAGAAACCGCCGGGCGCGGGCCACGAGGATCGAGAACGGAACGACGGTGACCGAGGCCACGAAGGTCCAAAGCGCCGCGTCCCCAGCGCCGCGGCGGCCGAACAGCGACGCGACGAACCCCATTAGGAACGGGATCGAGAGGACGTACAGCAAGCCGCCCGCACCTCCCAGCCGCGCGTTACGCTTAACGAACACGCGCAGCCCCACCGGCAGCTCGCGCCGCTGCTCCAGTGCCACGCCAAACTGTTCCGCCAGCGCTTCCCCGGTCTGCGGACGATCGGCTGGGTCTTTAGCGAGGCAGCGGTCGATCGCGTGCGACAGGCGCCGTGGCACGCTGGCGACGCTGGCGAGCGGTAGAGCGGGCTCCGTCACCTGCTTCGCGAGCACGTCGGCCGCCTTCTCGGCTTCGAAGGGCAACTTCCCCGACAGCGCGAAGTAGCCGACCACGCCCAGAGCATAGAGATCGCTCCGCGCGTCCACGTGCTCGCCCAACGCCTGCTCCGGGCTCATGAACTCGGGCGTCCCGATCACTTCGCCGCCGTCGAGCCCGGCGGCGCCGCGCACCAAGCCCGCGATACCGAAGTCGGCCACCAGGGCGCGCCCCGTCCCCTCCTCGAGCATGATGTTGTCCGGCTTCACGTCCCGATGCACGACTGCCTGCGAATGCGCGTAGGCCAGCGCCCAGGCGACTTCGCGCAGAATCCGCGCCGCTTCCGACGAGGCGACCGGCCCACGCCGGCGGACGCGCTCGGTGAGGGTCTCCCCCGCGACGTAGGCCATGGCGAAGAACACGAACCCGCCGACTTCGTCGACCGCGAAGATCGGGATGATGTGCGGGTGACTGAGCTTCGCGGCGGTGCGGGCCTCACGGAGGAAGCGCTCGCGCAGTTTGGCATCGCCGGCCTTGCCGGGAGGCAGCAGCTTGATCGCCACGGGGCGGTCGAGCCGGACCTCGCGCGCCAAGTAGACGACGCCCATCCCGCCCCGTCCCAACTCGCGCTCGAGCGAGTAGCGCCCCGCGAGCGCCGCCTGAAAGTCGAGGAAGAGTTGGTCGGGGCGGTCGGAACGGTCGGACATGGGAGAGAGGATGGTAGAAGTCGGTAGAAGACGGTAGAGGAGCCTCTACCGACCTCTACCGACTTCTACCGCCCCGGTTCAAATTCTGCCCCCTATGCCTGACCATCAACCTTACGTCCCGGCCTCGCAGTCGCCCGCCGAGCTCACGCCCCGCGCCCTGATCCTGGGTGTGCTGCTCGGCCTGATCTTCAGCGCCTCGAGCGTCTACTTGGCCCTGAAGATCGGTCTTACGGTCAGCTCCTCGATCCCCATTGCAGTGCTGTCGATTACGATCTTCCGCGCCCTGGGCCGGACCTCGATCCTGGAGAACAACATCGTGCAGACGACCGGGTCGGCCAGCGATTCGGTCGCGGCTGGTGTGGTCTTCACTATCCCGGCGATCCTCCTGATGGGCTACGACCTCGAGGTGGGCCGGGTGGCGATCCTGGCGACGGCGGGCGGGTTGATGGGCATTCTGATGATGATCCCGCTGCGCCGGGCGTTGATCGTGAAGGAGCACGACACGCTGGTCTATCCGGAGGGCACCGCCTGCGCCGAAGTGCTGATCGCGGGAGAGGAGCGCGGGCTCCAAGCCAAACGCGTGTTCCAGGCATTCGGCCTGGGCTTCGTCTACAAGTTCCTCCAAGCGGGGCTCAAGTTCTGGCCTGACGTTCCCGGCAAGGTGCTCGGCTTCTACCCCGGGGCCGCGGTGTTCACGGAGGCGTCGCCCGAGCTCATGGGGGTGGGCTACATCATCGGTCCGCGCATCGCCGGCTACCTGTTCGCCGGTGGGTGTTTTGCGTACCTGGTGCTCGCTCCTGCGATCAAGCTGGTGGGCTCGGGCCTCACGGAGCCGTTCGGATTTCCGGCCGTAAAGCTGATCCGCGATATGAGCCCGGCCGAGATTCGGGCCAGCTTCGTGTTCTACATCGGCGCGGGCGCTGTAGCCTCTGCCGGCATTATCGCGCTCGCCCGGTCGTTGCCGACGATCGTGAGCTCTTTCGCCTCGAGCCTCAAGGATCTCCGCGACGCTCGGACGGGACAGGGGGCGGCCCGCCTACGCACAGAGGACGACCTTCCGATCTCCCTGACCGCCGGTGGTTCCGTGGTCCTGGCCATCGTGCTCGCGCTGCTGCCGCAGCTGAACGTGAACCTGCTGGGCGCGATCCTCATCGTGATCTTCGGCTTCTTCTTCGCGACGGTGTCTTCCCGCATCACCGGCCAGATCGGCTCCTCGGCGAACCCGATCTCCGGCATGACGATCGCAGCCCTGCTCGGAACGTGCCTGATCTTCGTCGCCATAGGATGGACGGGAGTGGACCACCGGGTACAGGCGATCTCGATCGCCGCGGTTGTGGCGGTCGCGACGGCGAACGCCGGCAACACTTCCCAGGACCTGAAGACGGGATTCCTGGTCGGCTCCACCCCGCGGCGCCAACAGATCGCGATCCTGGTGGGGGCGCTCGGCTCGGCACTCGTGGTCGGATGGACCCTCACCCTCCTCAACGGCGCCTATACGTACCCCGTCCCCGAGAGCCATCCCGGCTTCAGTGCCCAGGCGCTGGCGTCGGGACCCGCCGCCCAAGGCCGGGCGCCGGTCGAGATCCTGCCGCAGACCATGTCCGGCTTCCGTATCGCGGGCACCGACTCGGTTGATCGAAGCACGTACCAGGTTGTCCGGGTCTACGTCGTGACCGAGGGCGTCGCCGCCGGTAAGTACCTGATGGACCCGGCGACGCACGAGCTGCGATACGTACTCGACCCCGGCATCGGTGGGCGCGTGCACGAGTATCAAGGCAAGGTCATCCCACGCCTCGATTCGCCCAAGGCCACGATCATGGCGCTCATTACGGACGGCATCCTGACCCACAAGCTCCCGTGGGTGTTGGTGCTGCTGGGCGTATTCGTCACGATCGCGATCGAGCTGATGGGCGTACAAGCGCTCCCGGTCGCGGTAGGCGTATACCTCCCGATCTCGACGTCATCGGCGATGTTCGCGGGCGGGGTGGTACGCTGGCTCATCGAGCGCCGGGCCCGCGCGCGGCAGCAGTCGATCGCCGAGGTCGAGTCCGGGCCGGGAGTCCTGTTCGCGAGCGGCCTCATCGCGGGCGGTGCGATCTGCGGCATCGTGCTCGCCGCGATCGCCGGCGTGCTCGGCTCAGCCGACGCGTTGTCCGAGAAGGTGGCCTTGTTCCATGCATTGGGGGGGCTCGCTCAGTCGAGCCTGCTCGCCTACGTGCTGTTCGCGGCGCTTGGCGTGCTGCTCTACCGGGTCGCCCTGCGGCCGCAGTGACTGCTGGCCCGCCATGCCCCTGCAGCTCAGTTGGGGCCCTACATTTCGGCATGCGCGTCGTGTCGCTGCTGCCGGCGGCCACGGAAATCGTTGCTGCCCTGGGGGCGATGGGTCAGCTGGTGGGTGTGTCGCACGAGTGCGATTTTCCGCCCGGCGTACGCACCCTGCCTCGGGTCACGCGCTCACTGCTCGATCCGGCGCTACCGTCGGCGGCGATCGATCGCGCCATGGCGGAAGCCAAGCGCACCGGCGCGCCCCCGGTCGAGGTGGACTTCCAGCTCGTGGCGCAGCTGAGACCGGACGTGCTCATCGGGCAGTCGGTCTGCGAGGTGTGTGCCGTGGGCGAGGGCGACCTGGCCCGGCTCGTCGCGAGCCTCATACCCACGCCGTGGGTCGTGACGCTGCACGCTCATACGCTCGAGGGGGTGTTCGCGGACATCCAGAAGGTCGGGGAGGCGTTGGAGCTGCGGGACGAAGCCGAGGAGCTCGTGGTGGGACTGCGCTACCGGCTGACCCGCGTCGCGGCCCGATCACACGACCGGGGCAGTGTACGGGCGCCCCGCGTGCTAGTCCTCGAGTGGCTCGATCCCCCGTACGTAGCGGGCCATTGGGTGCCGGAGCTGGTGGCACTGGCGGGCGGGGAGGATGTCGGGGGCACGGCCGGCGACCGGTCGAGCGCCCGCCCGTGGAGCGAGCTGGCGGCGCTGGCACCCGACCTCGTGGTCGTGGCGCCGTGCGGATTTGACGTGCCCCGCGCGCGCTCCGAGCTGGCTATGGTCACGGATTCTGATGCGGCTTCACTCCTCCGGCGCCGTGTCGAGGTGATCGATGGCAACGCCTACACCTCCCGTCCCGGACCGCGCCTCGCGGATGCCGCTGAGCTGCTGTCACGGTTGATGGTCAGTTGACGGTCGGATCGAGACTAGGGTGATCGCTCTGCTGGTCGTGGCGTGGCAGCTCGGCTCGCCGGCTCCGGTCCAAGCGGGGCGGTTGGGACCCACCGATACCCTGCGGCTGTGCGCGGTCGGCGACATCAATTTGGGGCGGCGGGTGGCGCGGGAGCGGCTGCTGCAAGGCGATACGCTGTACTCGTTCCGCCAGGTGCGTGACCCTCTGGCGCGGGCGGACATCACGTTCGGAAACCTCGAGAGCCCGATCGCGCCGGACACGGGCGCCGCGGCGGACTCGAGTCTGGCGGGTGACTCGGAGCTCGTGACTTTCCGCGCGCCGCCGATTGCCGCGGTCGCCCTGGCGCGGGCCGGCTTTGACATCGTGAGCACCGCGAACAACCATGCCTGGGACGGAGGCCGCGCGGCAGTGGAGGAGACGATGCGACAGCTCACTCGAGCCGGCGTGCGCTTCGTCGGCTCCGGGTTCGGCCGGGATATGGCGCAGCAGCCAGTGATTCTCGCGCGCCGCGGCTGGCGCGTCGCATTTTTCGCAATCACCCGCGCCTGGAACCCCGCGCCCTACACGTTCTACAAGCATGAGGGGGCCGATTGGATCGCCTGGGGCGACTCGACCTGGATCTTTCCCGCCATCCGCGCGCTGCGGGCCAATAACCGCGCCGATCTGATCGTCGTGTCCGTACACGGTGGCAAGGAATACGCCGAAGAGCCCCCCAAATATCACACCGATCTCCTGTACGGCCTCGTGGACGCCGGCGCGGACATTGTCCTGGCACACCACCCGCACGTGCTGCAACCCGTGGTGTGGTACAAGCACAAACCGATCGTGCAGTCGCTCGGCAACTTCGTGTTCCTGCAGGGCGACCCATGGACACGCCTGTCGGCGATTCTGCAAATCGTCGTGACACCAAACCGGCGGCTACGCCTCTCGGCGATTCCGATCCGCGTGGGCCACCAGCCGACGCTCGCCACCGGCGCGGCCGCCGATAGCGTCCACGCCCGGCTCCGCGTACCTCTGTCGACAACGACGCTCGACCCATGACCCGAGACACCCTCGATTTCCTGAAGCGACTTCTCGACACGCCCGGGCCCTCCGGCTTCGAAACCGCGCCCGCCCGCGTGTGGCGCGAGGAAGTCAAGACATTTGCCGATCAAGTGACGGCCGACGTGCACGGCAACTCGGTGGCCACGTTGAACCCCAAGGGCGCACCCCGGCTCATGCTCGCGGGCCATATCGACGAGATCGGCCTCCAGGTGACCCACGTGGACGACGAGGGCTATCTCTATTTCGCCGGGATCGGCGGGTGGGACTCGCAGGTGCTCGTGGGACAGCGCGTCGTGATCGCGGGACCGAAGGGCCCCGTGGCCGGAGTGATCGGGAAGCAGGCGGTGCATTTGATGAAGCGCGAGGACATGGACAAGGTGTCCAAGATCACCGACCTGTGGATCGACATCGGCGCCGCGAGCAAGGTGGAGGCCTTAGAGCGCGTGCGCCTGGGTGACCCCGCGGTGCTCGATGCGCAGGTGCAGGAGTTTCCCAACGGGCGCATCGTGTCGCGCAGCATCGACAACCGGATCGGCGCCTACGTCGTGGCCGAGGCGCTTCGCCTGCTGGCGCAACAGCGACCGCAGCACGCGGGGGTGTTCGCGGTCGCCACGACGCGCGAGGAGATCGCCTGGACAGGGGGCGGAGCGCGCACCAGCGCCGTGGGGATCGACCCCAACGTCGCCCTCGTGGTGGACGTCACGCACGCCACCGACTGGCCCGGGGCCGAGAAAAAGCGCGCGGGTGAGCACAAGCTGGGGGGTGGACCCGTCTTGGCCCGGGGCTCGGCCGTGAGCCCGGTCGTCTTCGAAATGCTGGTCGAGTGCGCCGAGCGCGAGCAGATCGCCTACAGCGTCCAGGCGGCCCCGCACGACACCGGGACCGACGCCGACGCGATCTACAACGCGCTGCGCGGCATTCCCACGGGGCTCGTGAGCGTCCCCAACCGGTACATGCACAGCCCCAACGAGATGGTGGCGCGGGACGACCTCGACCGCGTCGCCCGACTGCTGGCGGCGTTCGCGCGGCGGCTCGACCCGAAGGTCAACTTCATCCCCGTCTGACTACTTGGGCCGCGGCCGCTTGAGCTCCTCGACAGCGCTCTTCGCCGCTTCGCGGACATGACGGTCGCCGTCGCTCATTAGACCCTCCAGCGTTCCCAACGCCGCCGGAGTGGCTGCGAGTCGCAGCGCGTCCACGGCCGCGACCCGCAGCGCGCTCGGCCGGCGTCCGAAGATGCGGCCGGACGGTTGCGCCCACTTGATCAGCGCCTGGACTGCCTCTGCGCTGCCGATCCGGCCGAGCGCGAGAATCAGCTCCCGGACCACCGTCTCGTCCTTCTCCTCCTCCATCGCGACCACGAGCGGCATCGCGAGCGCACTCGACTTGCGCCCCCCGATCCCGACCGCCACCTGCATGCGGACCTCGTTCGAGCGGTCCCGCAGTGCCCTTCGTAGCGGCTCCGCGGCACTGCGGGTACCGATCTTCGCTAGGGCCAATGCCACAGCCTTCCTGACCCGTTCATCCGAGTGCTCGAGCCGCTTCCCCAACGCCGGCACCGCCTCCTCCATCCCCAGCTCCCCGAGCAGCTCCGCCACGTTGCGCACGACGAACCATTCCTGATGATCCAGCATGTGCACGAGCTGCTCGGTGCCCTCCGTCATCTGCCGTAGCGCATCGAACACGGCCCGGCGCTCGTGCACCGTCGGCGCCGCGACGAGCATGTCGATCAGTACCTCTACGGCGGCTGCCCCACCGCGCTGCAACCCCATCACCGCCGCAGCCCGGTGCTTTGGCGCATTCAGCAGGCGTGTCAGCGCTTCGAGAACGGGCTTCGTATAAATGCGTCGTAGGGCGATGCTATATTGACGCCGCATCCCGCTGGTCTCCGGTACTCGTTGCTCGACGTGGATAACGCCCACGACCACGCCGAGCAGCTGCTCGAGGCGGTTCAGCTTGATCGCCGTTTCCACGTGCCCCACCAGGTCCGCCAGCAAGTCGCCGACCATCGGTCCCTCGGGGTTCCGCTCGAGCTGTGCGAGCGGCTCCACTGCCTCCCTGGGTAGCGGACCGCGCAGCGGCGGAACGTCGGTCGCGGGCGCTCGCGCCCTGTCAGTAGGGTCTAGCCGGGCGGCGTTCCGGGGTGCAGCGGGTTGGAGCCGTTGAGAAGGACCCACGTGGCCACGGCGGCGGCGACGCCGACCAGCAACGACGTGATCGTGACCGCG
>DATLKF010000015.1:0-501917 GCA_035538515.1 Gemmatimonadales bacterium | reverse complement strand
TATCCGCGCATCGCGTTTCGAGTTGCCCCTCCTGGGATCGAACCAGGACTCTCCTGATCCAGAGTCAGGCGTGTTGCCAGTTACACCAAGGGGCAGTGAGAGCGGCTGAAACTTAGACTGACCCCGTCGCAGCGGCCAGTGCCGCGCCGGCTATATGGGCAGGGACCGAGCCCGCCCGCCTGACGAGGATATTCTCGAGGAACAAGTACTCGATTCCCGTGCCGAGGAACGTCTCCAGTGCCTCGCGCGGCGTGTTGACGATCGGCTGGCCCTTCACGTTGAAGCTCGTATTCAGCACCATCTCGCGTCCCGTGGTCCCGCCCACCGCCCGCAGCAGCTGATGGAACTCCGCGTTGTCGCTGGCCGCTACCGTCTGGACGCGCGCTGACCCATTGACGTGAGTAATCGCAGGCAGTGCCCCGCGGAATTGCGGCCGCACGTCCACCGTCATGATCATGTACGGCAGCTCCGTCCGCGGCGGCACATCGAACCACCGGTCTACCTCCTCGACCGTCACCGCCGGCGCGAACGGACGGAACGCCTCCCGCATCTTCACCATCGCGTTGATGCGATCGCGCATCTCGGCCCCACCAGGATCCGCCAGGATGCTGCGATGACCCAGCGCCCGCGGCCCGAACTCCATCCGCCCCCGATACCACGCCACCACGCGGCCGGCCGCGATGAGCCGCGCTGCCTCGGCACACGCCGCCGCTAACGACTCGAGCTCCACTGCCTCCACCCGCTCGCCGACCGCCGCGAGCGCCGCGTCGATCTCCGCCCTTCCATAGGACGGACCCAGGAACGGCACCGGAAGGCGCTCGTTCTTGACCTCTCCGGCTTGCGCCGCCCGCCACAGCGCCGCCCCCAACGCCGCTCCGTCGTCCGCCGCCGCCGGCTGCACGTAGATCTCGTCGAACATCCCCGACTTGAGCAGCCGCCCGTTGGCCGTGCAGTTCAACGCCACCCCGCCCGCCAGCGCCAGGCGGCGCTGCCCCGTCCTCGCCCCGAAACGACCGCACAGGTGGAGCATCGCTCGGTCCAGGCCCTCCTGTAGCGCCGCCGCAACATCGCGATGCACATCGGCGATCTCGTCCTCGGGCGCGCGCGCCGGGCCCAGCTGCGCCGTGAGAAACGCCCTCGTCGCCAGGTACCGCTCCCGCGCCTCCCCACCCTCATTGAGCTTCAATGCGGGGATGCGAAAACCCCCATCCGGCGTGAGGGTTACGGCCTCCTCGAAGAACGGCCGAAACCGCGCCGGGTCCCCGTAGGGCGCGAGCCCCATGATCTTGTATTCGTCCGCGTTGAAGTCGAACCCAAGGTGCAACGTGATGAGCGAGTAGAGGATACCGATCGAGTCCAGCGCCGAGATCTGAAACAACCGGTCGAGCTGGGTCCCACGCGCGTGATAAACTGACGCGCTGTGCGCCTCCCCCGTCCCATCGATCACGACGACCAAACACTCATCCCACCCCGACGTGAACGCGGCGCTGGCGGCGTGCGCCAGGTGGTGATTCACGGTCTGCACCCGCTCGCCCGGGAACCCCGGAAGGTCGCGCCGCACCAGCTCGAGCAGCGCCTCCCGCGAGTACACCTCGCGATACAGCTCGCGCGCCACGGGATCGAGCGCGTACACGGTGCGATAGGGCGCATAGTCGAACCCGTGCGCCAGCTCGTCGATCTCCTCGAGCGCCACCCCGGCCTCCCGCAGGCAATACCGGATCGCGCCCGCCGGGAAGTCCCCCGTGTGCTTCTTGCGGTTGATCCGTTCTTCGGCGACTGCGGCGACGATGTTTCCGTCTGCGACCAAGACTGCCGCAGAGTCGTGCCCCTGAGAGATGCGGTATTCCCGCTCGTCCAAGCCCGGCCAGTGGGCCCGCTTGAAGGGAATCGCCCCTTCGAACCCCGAAATTCCGAGGATCTTCACGGCCGTCAGAGTTTCGCAAGAAGCGTACGCGAGGCTGCCAAGCCTTCACACGGCTGCGCCCCGTTGCGGCCGCGCGACCACCGTTTTTCTCCCGCTGCCCGATTCTTGCAGGGTCATGCCTGGTCACTAGATGCCGCCCGCGACCCTACATGCACCCCTACCACGTCGCCAAGATCGTCGCCACCGCCGCCGCGCGTGTCACGTCATGACGGGCACGATCGAAACAGTGCAGGCTCAGCTGACCGCACTGTTCGAGCGCGATCTGAACGTCCACGTACCGTCCCCGGAAACGGATTTGCTGGAAACCGGGCGGCTGGACTCCGTGGGGATGGTGGAGCTGCTCGTACAGCTGGAGAACCGATTCCATATCCGAGTCGAGCTCGAGAACCTGGAGATCGAGCAGTTCCGCTCGATAGCCGCGATCGCGACGTTCATCGTCGCCCGGTCGAACGGCCACCCCGGCCACGCCCGCCACCCCGGTTGAGAGCGGCAATGAGTGCGGCAACACAACCGGGGCGGCGGACGTCGGCGGTCGCCATCGCGAGCGTCAACCCCCTGGACCACGCCGACGAGATCAAGGCGCTGTTCGTCGCGCACGGACTGGCCACCTTTCCCGACTTCTTCGATCGCACCTACCCCGCCGCCGTGCGCAGTGGCGCCCGGAGCTGGCTCGGCCGCGACGAGCAGCAACGCATCGTCATGCACCAGGCGTGCTTGCCGCGCCGCTTCCGGTCTCCGCACGGAGACGTGGTGGCGGGCCTCATGACGAACCTGGTGGTGGCGATGCAATACCGCTCGTTCTTCCCAGGCGTCGCGCTCTTGAAGCGCGCCGTGGGGGACATCGTCGCGAGCGGTGGCATCGACTTCCTATACGCGGACCCGAACGTGGGCGGGGGCGTGCTGCTCGAGGCCGTCGGCTTCACGCGCGTAGGCACCTTGCAGCGCTACGCGTTGCCCATCGCCGATCAGCACGTGGTGCTGGACACTTGCATCCGCCTGTTCCACGTCTGGTTGCGAGCGACAAACGGCGCCGCTGCCGGGATGGCCGCGGTGCCGCACACAGCGCAGGATTTCTCCGTCGCCGGCGTGGCGGTGCCATGGCTCGCGGGACCGAGTGTGGCCGCCTACCACGACCCCACGCTCTACACCAGCCGACTGGCGGGCTATCCCACCACCCTGGACTGGTGGCTCACTCTGCACACGTCGCACGAACAGTCGGGCCCGCCCGCTGCGGCGCTAATGATTCGTGGCCCGGACGCGTCGGGCACCGCGACCCTCAAGGCGTGGCGCCGCGCGCGGGGGGGGGTCGAGCTCGGCGTGCCGCTTCCCGGGCTCATCGCAGAGCTGCGGCGCCGCGGCTGCAGGCGCTTGCAGATTTCCACCATCGCCGAGTCGACGTTCGGGCGCGCGCTGCGGAAGGCAGGGTTCGTTCGCCGGCCCGACACCATCCCCATTCTTGCCAAGGCGTTGACGCCCGCCGGTGAAGCGTGCCTCGCGGCCCTGGACGACTGGGAGATCACCGATCTGGAGTGCGATCGCTAGTGTCGCCGCCTTCGCCATCGCGGCCGACCGATCAGACCATTCCGTGCTGAGGGCTGACGGCGAAGACTGACGACTGAAGACTGAAAACGGATGACGCAGCTTCCAGTGGAGCTGAGGGGGCTCGAACCCCTGACCTCCTGGGTGCGATCCAGGCGCTCTCCCAGCTGAGCTACAGCCCCTCGCGGGAGGCTGAACTTAGACGCCGCCCCCCTCATGAACAACCCCTGCAACCTAACCGGGACTCGCCGACGGGCAAAGGTACTCGGTGCGCCCTGCGCGGTTGCCACCGATGGCAAGCGCCCCTCAGCGGGGTGGGGCAAGGCACCGGGAGCAAGCGCGAACGGCGCACCGCGCACTCAGTATAGCGCACCGCGCACCCAGTATTAGTACTTTAGTCCCATGCGACCCCAGTCCCTCACCTACTCCGGCCTCGTCGGTGTCCCCATCGACGAGGTGTTCGCGCTCATCTCGGACGCCAAGCGCATGCCCGAGTGGTTCCCCAACTGCACCTTCGCCGTCCCGGGACCCACCAATCGCGGTAAAGGGGATCGCCACCGGCTCCATTTCGAGTACAACGGCCGCAAGGCCGATGCCGTCATCGAGATCATCGAGTACGTCCCCCCCACCACGTACGCCTGGGTCGAGATCGTACACCGCCGTGGCTCGAGGACCTACTTCAAGCTCGAGTTTCAGGGCGGCGTCACGCGCATCACCATGAAGTACGTCTGGGTCCCCTCTGGCTTCCGCGCCTGGCTACTCGGCCAGTTCTACCGGAGACGAAACGCGCATAAGATGTTTGATGGGCTACTGCAGAACTTGAGAAAGGCGCTGACGAGGACGAGATAACGCGGAACACTTTCGCGTTAATCGGAGAACGGGACCTCTATCGTCATCCCATCCTTCGCCACCGCCGTTTCAGGAAACACCGCTCGCGCCTCTTTCACCAGCTCATCCGCACTGATCGAATACCGAGCAGAAACGTGACTGAGCACCAGGCGCCGAACCTTCGCGGCCAGCGCCACCTGCGCCGCTTCACGCGCCGTCGAATGCCCCGTCTCCTTCGCCCGGTCCTTCTCCTCCTCCCCGAACGTCGCCTCGTGGATCAACAGGTCCGCCCCCTGCGCGGCATCCACCACGGAGGCGCACGGACGCGTGTCGCCGGTGAAGACGACCAAGCGACCCGGTCTCGGCGGCCCCACAAAGCCTTCCGGCCCGACCGTCCGACCGTCCGTCAGTCCGACGCTCTCGCCTTTCGTGAGCTTGCCCCAGAGCGGGCCTTCCGGAATGCCCGCCGCCCGGGCCCTCTCGGCATCGAACCGACCCCGCCTCTCGTGCTCCCGCAGCGCGTATCCGACTGAGCCACCTCCGTGCTCAGTGGCGAACACTTCGATTTGGTACGCGGTGCGCGGTGCGCGGTTGCTGCCGCTGTCGGACCCGATTACGTCGCCCGCTTTGACTTCCTGGATGTCGACGTCGAAAGGAACTCGCTCTACACCTAGCTGGATCGCCTGGCCGAGTACCTTCTTCGCCCCCTTCGGTCCATACAGGCACATCGGCTCGGCGCGCGCCTGCAACCCCAGTGTCCGGATCAACCCGATCACGCCGAGGAAGTGGTCGGCGTGGAAGTGCGTGAAGAAGATTTCAGACAGCGCGAAGCTCACCCCGTAGCGCATCATCTGACGCTGGGTGCCTTCGCCGCACTCGAAGAGCAGCGTCTCGCCCTCGCGCACCAAGGCCATCGCGGAGACGTTGCGCTCGACGGTTGGTCGCGCCGCCGAAGTTCCGAGGAAGGTCACCGAAAGCATGGCAGCCAATATAAGAGGCGTGGTGCGTGGTGAGTGGTTCGATCCGGTGACCTACCGCCGACGCGGGGATGGCGCGCTTGATCAGTTGCCTCGAACACTAGCAGCACGGCGGCGTGGGCTCTCTTCCTAGCACCGTCAGCAACCACTCACCACGCACCACGCCTCTGTTCTCGCGCACCCCCTAACGCCCCACCTTCACCGCGCGTATTTCTCAGCAATCCACTCCCCTCGAGAGTGCGCACCGTATGCTCACACACAGCCGTCTGCTCGTGCTTGCAGTGCTCTCGTCGCTTGCAACGGGACTAGGTGCACAGGAACACCACGGATTAGATCCTGCTAACCTCGATACTAGCTGCGCGCCGTGCCAGGACTTCTATCGATATGCCAACGGCGGCTGGCTCGCCCGCACTCCACTCCCTCCCGAGTACCCGAGCTACGGGAGCTTCGTGGAGCTGATCGACCGCAACAACCACACCCTCCGCGGCATAGTGGACAGCCTCGCCGCGAAAGCCCCCGTTCGGCCCAAGCAGACCGACCAGAAGCTCGGCGCCTTCTATGCGTCGTGCATGGACTCGGCCGCAGTCGAAACGGCCGGCGCCGCGCCGCTCAAGAACGAGCTCGACCGCATCGCCGCGATCAATTCGACGAACGATCTGGTGCGCACGCTCGCCCGGGCGCAACACCATGGCTGGAGCCCGCTGTTCAACTTTGGCTCGACGCCCGACTTCAAGAACAGCACCATGATGATCGCCGCCGCTTCACAGGGCGGTCTCGGCCTCCCCGACCGCGACTACTACGTACGCGACGACTCGACCGCCCGCGCCCTGCGCACCGCGTATCTCACGTACGCCTCCCGCGGGCTGCAGCTCCTGGGTGACTCCCCGGCCGCCGCCGACTCCGAGGCGCAGCGCATCCTCGCGCTCGAGACGGCGCTCGCTCACGCGTCGCTCACCCGCGTGGAGCGGCGCGACCCGACCGCCAATTACCACAAGCTGTCGCTCGCCGCCGCCGACTCGGTCACGCCGCACTTCGCTTGGGCCGCGTTCCTGAAGGACGCCGGCGCGCCTGCAACCAAGGCGATCAACCTCGGGCAGCCGCGCTTCTTCCGTGCGGCCGATAGCCTCATCACGGCCGTGCCCCCCGGCGACTGGCGCGCGTACCTGCGCTGGCATTTCGCCCGCCACCTCGCGCCCTGGCTTTCGAGCCCGTTCGTGAGCGCGAGCTTCGAGTTCCAGCGCGCGATCACCGGCGTCAAGGAGCAGCAGCCCCGCTGGAAGCGCTGCATCCAGACCGCCAACTTCATGATGGGCGACGCCCTCGGCCACGCCTATGTGCACGAGACGTTCACCCCGGAGGCGCGGCGCCACGCCCTCGCCATGGTGGACGACCTCGTCGCCGCCCTCGACGCTCGGCTGCACACCCTCGAGTGGATGGGCGACAGCACCCGCATGCGGGCGATCGCCAAGCTGCGCGCCTTCGGCAAGAAGATCGGCTACCCCGACGAGTGGCGGGATTACTCCAAGCTCGAGATCGAGCGTGGCGATCTCGCGGGCAACGTGGTGCGCGCCCAGACCTTCAACGCGGCGCGCGACCTGCGCCGCATCGACAAGCCGCTCGACCCGAAGGACTGGCGCATGACCGCGCCCACCGTCAACGCCACGTATAACCCATCGTACAACGACATCACCTTCCCGGCGGGCATCCTGCAGCCGCCGTTCTACGATCCCGCGGCGGACGACGCGGTGAACTACGGCGGCATGGGCGCGGTGATCGGGCACGAGATGACCCACGGCTTCGACGACCAGGGACGGCAGTTCGACGCGCAGGGAAACCTCACGGACTGGTGGGCGCCGCGGGATGCCCAGCGCTTCAAGGACCGCGCGTCACGCGTGGCGGCGCAGTTCGACGCCTACACCGTGGTGGACAGCGCCACGCACGTGAACGGCAAGCTCACGCTGGGGGAGAACATCGCCGACCTGGGCGGGCTGAAGATCGCCTACGCCGCGTTCCAGCGCTCGCTCGCCGGCAAGCCCCGCCCGCCCGAGATCGACGGTCTCACGCCCGAGCAGCGCTTCTTCCTCGCGTGGGCCCAAATCTGGCGCGCCAAGCAGACGGACCAGTACCTGCGCAATCAGGTCGTCACCGACCCCCATGCGCCGGCCCGGTGGCGCGTGATGGGACCGCTGTCGAACCTCGCAGAGTTTGCGAAAGCTTTCGGATGCAAGGAGGGGGACGGGATGGTGAGGGCGGATTCCGTCAAGGCGACCATTTGGTGAGAAACAGAAAGGCGTGGTGAGTGGTGTGTGGTTGGCTCAAGTAGGCGTGGTGAAGGGGTGCACCGGATCGAACCACTCACCACCTACCACGCCTTTCTTAGAAGACTTTGACGGTTAGGTACCTCCCCGGCCTCTCTTTTAGATCCGTTAGCAAATCCGTCAGCGACTTCAGCGTCGCATTGAGATTTTTGTACAGCATCGTATCGCTCGCCATCTTGCCGAGCGTCCCTTCCCCCCGGTCCATCTTGTCGAGCAATCCCTTGAGCGAGCCGGTCGCATCCGCCAGGCGGCCGGTGAGCTGCGTGAGGTTGGTGGAAAGGGTGTCGAGCCGTTTGCCGGTGCTCACCGCATTGGCGCTGCCGAGCAGGGTGTCGAGGCGCGACATCACGGATTCGAGCGACTTGAGCGTCGCCTGAGTCTGCTGGATCGCCGGGCCGTTGGTGGCCAGGGTGAGGGCATTCATGCCGCGCTGGGTCGCGAGCAGGGTGTTGTGGATGTCGTTGGCGAGCTGTCCCGGGTTCAGTCCCTTGTTCACGTTGGTGATCAGCTCTTGCGCGCTCTTCGCCGCTCCCTGGGCGATGTCGGCGAACTGCTCCTCGGTGAGACCCTGGATCGCCGCGCCCGCCGCGAGCATGGTGTCGCTCACGCCGGGGTCGTAGTCCACGTACTTGGCGCCCAGGAAGTCGGCCGAGGCCACGGTGGCGCGCGCGTCCTTGCGGGGGCGCACTTCGGGATCGAGGGCGAGGAACACCACCACCCGCCCCACCCGCTGCAGCCGCACCTGGCCCACGCGGCCCTTCTTCACGCCCGAGACGCGCACCGGATCGCCTTCCTTCAGGCCGCTCACGTTCTTGAATACCACCGGCACCGCCACCGCCTTGGACACGATGGACCGCCCGGTGAGCCAAAACATGAAGCCGGTAAACACGACGAAGCCGACCAGCACGAGCGCTCCGACCGTGACTTCCTGCTTATACGTGAGTTCCATTCCCCTCGCCTTCCGATTGGATCAGCGCCATCTCGAGGTCGCGCTCCAGGAACTGCTGCACCGCGGGATCCTTGGACGCGAGAATGTCCTCGGGCCGCCCCACCGCACGGATCTTGGCCTGCCACAGGAGCGCCACGCGGTCGGCGACGCGAAACGAGCCGCGCACGTCGTGGGAAACCACCACGCTCGTCACGCCGAGCTCCTGCTGCAGCCGCTCGACCAGGCCGTCGATCACATCGGCGTTGACCGGGTCGAGCCCTGAGGTCGGTTCGTCATAGAGCAGGTACTTGGGCTTTCCCGCGATGGCCCGCGCGATCCCCACCCGCTTCTTCATCCCGCCCGACAGCTCGGCGGGGAACTTGTCCGCCACCTCGACCGGGAGATTCACGAGGCGCAGGCATTCCGCCACGCGGTTCATGCAGTACCCGTCGTCGCGTGCGCAGTCTTCGTCGGTGATGCCCAGCCGGATGTTGTCGCGCACGCTCATCGAGTCGAACAGCGCGCCGTACTGGAACACGTAGCCGATGCCCGAGCGCAGCCGCGCCAGCTCTTTGCGACCGAGCTGCGGCACATGCAGCCCGTCCACGATCACGTCACCCGAGTCGGGGTGCAGCAGGCCGTTGATCGTCTTCAGGGTGACGCTCTTGCCAACCCCCGAAGGGCCGAGCAGCGCCACCGTCTCGCCGTCGCGCACCTCGAGGCTCACGCCGTCGAGCACCACGTTGTGGACGAAGCGTTTGGAGACGTCGATCAGTTGGATCATTTGGCCCCGGACAGGAGCAGCTTGGTGGTGAGGGCGTCGAGCATCAGGATCGCCACCGACGCCGCCACCACCGCCGTCGTGGTGGACCGCCCCACCCCCTCCGCCCCCTGCTGCGTGTTGAAGCCCAGATAGCATGGGATCGTCGTCACCGCGACGGCGAAGCAGTAGCTCTTGACTAACGAGTACCACAGGTCGAGCGGCCGGAAGAAGTAGCGCGCCCCGTACTCGAAGTCGGCGTAGGTGAGGCCGAGCGAGCCCTTGGCGGTGAGATACCCGACGATGATCCCAGTCGCGTTCGCGAACATGGTGAGGGCGGGAATCACGAGCAGCCCGGCAATGACGCGCGGAATCAGGAGATGCGACACCGGGGACCGCCCCAGGCTGTCGAGCGCGTCGATCTGCTCGGTGACGCGCATGCTCCCCAGCTCGGCGGCGTAGCGGGCGCCGATGCGGCCCGCGAGGATCAGGGCCGTGAGCACGGGGCCGAGCTCGAGGATCATCGATTCTGAGATCACGGCGCCCGCGTAATAGAGCGGCAGCGTGCCGGTGAACTGATAGCCGGTCTGGAGGCTCGTCACCGCGCCCGCGAACCCGGCCACGAGCAGCACGATGAAGAGGGAGCCGTACCCGACGGCGGTCGCCTGCTCGAGCGTGCGGGGGACCCAGATGCGCCACTCCGCGAGGCCGCGGAGCATGTCGATGAGGAGGAAGGTGAAGCGGCCTACGTGGTCGAACGAGCGGACACTCGAGCGCGCGACCAGGCGTAGCGGGCCGAGGGTGAGCTCCGCACCGTTACCCATGCGCTGTATCTTGGGTACGCATGGCCCGTACGTCTACCCCCCGAGCCGCTAAACCCAAGAACGCACGCGCCTTTACGAGCAGGCTCCTGGCCTGGTGGTCTCGCGCCGCGCGCGACCTGCCGTGGCGCCGCACGCGCGATCCGTACCGCGTGCTCGTCTCCGAGTTCATGCTGCAGCAGACGCAGGTAAGCCGGGTCGAGGAGTACTATCCGCGGTTTCTCGCGCGGTTCCCGGATCTCGACACGTTGGCGCGGGCGCGGCCGCGCGCAGTGCGGGAAGCCTGGGAGGGGCTCGGGTACTACGCGCGAGCCTCCAATCTCCACGCGCTGGCGCGACACGTTGCCCGACGCCACGACGCCACGTTGCCAGATGATCCCGACGAACTGATCAAGCTCCCCGGAATTGGGCCGTATACGGCGGGAGCGGTAGCGTCGTTCGCATACGAGAAGCCCGTACCTGCCGTCGACACGAACGTGGCGCGGGTGATCGGCCGGGTATTTCTCGGGAGCCACCGACAACGCCCCTCCGGCAACCGGCAACGCCGTATCTGGTCCCTCGCGACAACGTTGGTGCCCACCGACGGCAAGCGGGCATGGAAATACAATCAGGCGGTCATGGAATTGGGGGCGCTGATCTGTGTGGCACGGAAGCCCAAATGCCCAGAGTGCCCCGTACGACCGATATGCAAAACCGGGAAAGGGAACGACTAAATGCCAACGCGCTCGCTGCCATTGGTCTTCTTAGTCGCCATCATCGGCCCGGCCTGCAAGCGACCAGCGGCCCGCGACGCGAGTGCTCCGTCTTCCGCCCCTCCGCCTCCCACTCAAGCGGGAGCCCCCGCCCCCGCGTCGCCGAACCCCGACAGCCTCGTGCAGTTTGCCGCGCCGACGCTGGCGTTCGGCGCCCTTGCCATCACGTCTGGCGACTATTACGACAGCATCGGGCCGGGGTACAAGATCGGCACCTTGCTCGCTAGTCCGTATCGTGGGGCCGATTTCGTGTCGGCTCGGCGGCGAACCGATGAGCCGTGCAAGGGCGAGGGATGTGACGAGCCCCTCTACCTCAGATTCTTGCGGCTGGGCGCCAAGGTCGTCTACCTCCGCCGCAACTCCGATGCTGGTTCGTATTTCGAGCAGCAGAAAGCCGAGTGGCAGCGCTGGACGGATGCGTTCGCCGCCACCGGGCTCTCGCTCGTCGCCGATTCGACGTTCGCCGTGCGGCTGTTCTTTCCTAGGGACACGATCGCGTACACTTCCAGCACCTTTCGGTTCGTTTCCCGTACCTGTGGCGGCGCATCGCAGCAGGTCGCGTTTCGTCACGCGGTATTTCAGGATGTCCGTTTTGATGGGAAACTGTTCTATGTTACCCGCCCAGACGGGAGCTGTCTCGCGTTCGAGTACGTCCCGTACTTCTCCGAACGGGAGATCGTGTGGGACAGCCCTCCGACGGAGTCGAACCACAGCGGCTATTCATGGAAGCAGAATGACGAGTTCGGGACGCTCGAGCTGCGTTACGCTCCGTTCGTCTCCGCCGACGTCGTGCAGATCGATCGAGACGCCAAGGCTGTCGGCCACACGCAGCGCGGGGAGCCGGTCTACGAGTTGAAGGATCACGGTCACCCGCTGCTCAAGGAATTCTTCCGCGACTACGAGGCCGATTTCGCGCACGCCGAGGCGCGCGCGGCACAGTTCGGCGGCAAATGGCAGGATTCGACGGGCGTCCAACCGCCGAAGCTATCGTATGAGCAATTCCTGGCTGCGAGACCCATTTTCTTCTGGCGCGACCCGTTCGGACGTCTGATGCGCTTCACCAACAACGATTTCCTCCCGGTCTCCATGGCGGAGCCCGTCATTTACCTGTATCCGACGGCCGCACAGCGCGTGCACGTCGAAGCGCAACCGCTGTACGACATCCGGGCCGCCATCCCCCGCTATCATGCCGGTTGGGATGTGCTGGCGCAGCCGACCGGAGAGTTGACCGACGCAACCGATGGGAAGCGACACTCGTACCTCTTCTGGGAGGGGCTCTCGTTCATCTCTCCTATGAGGCAGGAAGGATTCGTGATCGCGCAGGACGAGGTGGCGGGCTTCCTGAAGCGGACGCTGCCGATGCTTGGACTCGATGAGCGGGAGAGTGACGACTTTCGAGAGGCGTGGCTGCCGCGCTTTCATGGGGCGCCTTATTACTTCGTCACGTTCCTGCCGCGAGAGACGATCGATCAGCTCGCGCCGCTGGTCGTGACCCCAAAACCGGACGTCGTCATTCGCGTCCTCATGGACTTTAAACCCTTGTGGACACGTGAACACGTCACAGCGCCGGGTCTCCCCCGGCCTCCGGGGCGGCGCGGATTCACCGTAGTCGAATGGGGCGGAATACTGCGATAGGCGTGAGCTGCCCGTTCACTCCCACCTGTTTTCCGCTGTGCGTCTGATCGGCTGCAGGCTGCTCTAGGTGACGCCTACCGCGTCGAGCGCGAGCTCGGCGGCGGTGGCATGAGCCGCGTGTTCCTCGCCCGTCACCCGCTCTCCACCATCGCAGCCGAAGACCGGCCCTACAGCATGCTCGCCTGGTTCTACGCCTCGGCGGGCGAGCCGGAGCGGGCCCGGCGCCTGATCGCGGAGTACGAGCGAGCTGTGCCCGAGGGGTTGCGGCGGGGGAATCCGTTCCGCCACGAGGCGCTGGCGGCGCTGGCGCTGGCGACGGGCCGGATCGACGACGCCATCCGGAGCTATCGGGCATTCTATGACGAAAGCGGCTGCGCGGCGTGCGGGCTGTACGACCTGGGTCGGGCCTACGAGCAGGCGAAGCTCCCCGACTCCGCTCGGTTGGTCTACGAGCGCGCGGTGACGACCCCCTGGATGTCGAAACTCTACGAGGTCGCCCTCACCCTCGCCCCCACCTATCGTCGCCTCGGCGAGCTGTATGAGACGGCCGGAGATCGCGGCCGCGCGCTACAGAACTACAGTCGGTTCGTCGACCTCTGGAGGAACGCGGATCCGGATTTACGGACGCAAGTCCGGGATGTGAAAGCGAGGATGGCGAGGCTCAATGGGACAGCTGAGAACTAGGCGGACAGACGGGTAGACCGACAGCGGAGAACAGCGGGGAGCAACAGGTAAGGTCTGCCGAGCGTCACCCTCTCCCGAGAGTTACGGCGAACATCGCGATCAATCCGAATGTCCCGGCGATCGTAGCGGCGACGATTTGCCGCTTGCGGAGCGTTACAAACGCGGCGGGCAGCTGGCCCGCCGCATCGGGCTCGAGCCGCGCCAACTTCGCCGCCGTGGGTACGCTGATCGCCACGGCCCCGATGGCGCCGATGATGCCCGACACCATCATGAGGCCGAGCCACACCGGCACCACACCCTGCTTCATGTAGGGCTGCGCGAGGAACAGTCCGGAGAGCACCACGGCAACCGCTCCTGGACCGACCAAGAGTCGCTGAATCGCGCCGATCAGCTTGTAAGCCGAGAGACGCTCGACGGTCCCGAGTCGCTTGGCAGTGACACCGGCAACCATGGTCGCGATCCCGCCGCCAAGCCACAGCGTGAATCCGAGGACATGCACGAGCAGCCAGAATCCCCGCATCGGAGCTCCAGGTTGATGGCTGATTACTGACTACTGACTACTTCCGGAATCGGTTGCCGACCTGCGTATCCGGCTTCTAGTTCGTGCCAATGCTCGATTCTCTCTTCACCCTGCTTCCAGCACCACAAAATGTCCCGGCCCTGCAGCTTGCCGTAGAAATCCACCAGCCCTTCGTCGAACCCCTTGAACACGCAGCCGATCTGCGCGAGCTCCTCGAGGTAGCCGTTGATCTGGCGCGCCACGTCCTCGATGCGGCCGCGCAGTGCGAGCTGCTCCGTCGACTCGCCCCAGTCGGGTCGGGCGCCGGCGGACACGACCTCGTACTTCGCCACCAGATCGCGCCATTGGGGATGGAGCGACACGAGATCGGCGACGATGCGCTTGACGAGGGGAAGAGTGCGATTGGCTTCAGCCAGGGTGAAATACTTTGGGGGCACGGGAAGAATATACGCGGAAATGCAACAACTAGACGCGCAGACGCACCACGGAAAACAGTATCGGGTAAGCAGGAATTCCTGTTAACTCAAACTGTTCACCGCTGCGCGTCTGTGCGTCTAGTAGTTGCCTTTCCTATTCCCGAACGATCACGATCCCCTGTATGAACTCCGGATGGGGGATGAACCCCACCACTCTCTTGTTCTCGTCCACCACGACTATCGTCGATCGTATATGCGTGTCTTTGTCGTCCAACCGTTCGATCCTGAATCCCTGCAGCTCCGTGTCGAGGCCGACGACGAGCGTGTCCTGTCGCGCGTGCGTGTGCGCCTTGCAGGTTCTCGGATCGTGCCCCGCGGCCACGCATCCCATCACGATGTCCCGGTCCGAGATCGTGCCCATGTAGCGCCGATCCTTGGGGTTGTCGACCACCGGCACGACCGAGATGTCCTTCGCGCGCATCAACAGTGCGACCTCGGCGCTGGTGGCGCCGGCGGCCGCGACGTACGGCTCGGGGATCATGATCTCACGAGCGAGCATGGACCCTCAATGCACGTTGCGTTTCCTCGTACCCCGCCTTGAGATACCGCTCACTCGCTCCAACCGCAAACGTCGCCTCTCGCTCCGCCACCGCCCTCACGACGACCAGTCGTGGCCCGTCCTTCGGCCATTCGGCAATGGCGCGCTCCGTCTGCGCTGCCATCATGACGCGGATCGCCTCGCCGTGCGCCCGCACCAGCGCCGGGACCGCCGCCTTGCGATCCGCCGGCGGCTCGTCGAATCCCGGTCCCACATCGATGGCGACGACCAGATCGGCCGGGATGCGCCGCGCCACGGCGAGCGGCAGCACAGCGCGCAGGCCGCCATCAGCTAGCCGGCGTCCGTCGAGCACTTGGGGCGGAAAGTAGAGCGGCAGCGCGCAGGATGCGTACAACGCGTCCACCAGCGGCGCATCCTGTCCCAGCGCGCCAAACAGCACCAGCTGGCCGGAATCGAGGTCGGTGGTCGTGATCGTGAGCGGGATCTTCAAGTCGGCGAAGCGCGCCGCGGGAACGAGACGCGCGATCGTGTGCTTCAACGGCTCGGGCTTCAAGATGTTGCCCGCGAACACGCCCTTCGCGAGCGACCAAACGTCGAGCGCGGCGAAGTCCTTCTTGGCGAGTGACCCTGCAGTTCCGAAGAGGGCGTCATAGCTCGAGCCAGCCGCGAACGCGGCGCCGATCACGGCGCCCATCGAGGTGCCGACGATGTTGGAGGGAGTGAGGCCCGCTTCCCCGAGTGCCTTCCACGCGCCGGCGTGCGCGAGGGATTTGGCACCTCCGCCGCCGAAAACCGCGACTACCCTCATGAACGCGGAACGCGGAAGGCGGAACGCGGAACATCACGATGGGCATCGTGCGCCCGGGCCTCTCCCTTCTGTTCCGCGTTCCGCGCTCCGCGTTCCGACTTTATCACTCCCCCGCCCCCGTATCATATCTCCGATCCATCACCCGCCCCGCGCGCCGTTTCGCCGCCCGATCATACCGTCGCTTTTCGTCCGCCGTCTCGGGCACGATGGGCGGTACCTCCGTCGGCACGCCCTTGTCGTCGAGCGCCACGTAGGTCACGTAACACGAGTTGGTGTGCCGCTTGTCCCCCGACAGCACGTTCTCCGCGATGATTTTCACGCCCACCTCCATCGAGGTGCGCCCCGCGAAGTTCACGCGCGCGTACGCCGTGATCAGCTCCCCCACATGGATCGGCTCCTTGAAGTCCACTTTGTCCACCGAGACCGTGACACACGGCTTGCCGGCGTGGCGGATCGCGGCCACGGCCGCCACCCGGTCCACGAGCGCCAGGATCACGCCGCCGAACACGTTGCCCATGATGTTCGCGTGCTGTGGCATCATCAGCTCGGACATCACGGTTTCGGAGTCGCGTGGATGCTTGGGCTGCATCAATAATCCACCGGCCGCAGGTAGAACTCGCCGATCGCCGTCTGTGACATCATGGCGACCGTCGGGAGCCGCCGCTTCCAGTGCGTGGAGTCGAGCCGGTTCGCGACCTTGGCGACCTCCTCGGCCGTGAAGCCGCGCGCCACGACCTCCGCGGGCTTCATCCCGCGGATCAGGTAGTAGAGTATCCGGTCGACCTTGTCGTAGCTGATGCCGTAGTCGCCCTCGGTGGTCTGGCCGGGCACCAGGTCGGGGGTGGGCGGTTTGCGCAGAATCACTTCGGGGACCCCCACGTGGCGGGCCAGCGCGCGCACCTGCGTCTTGAACAAGTCGCCCAACGGATTCACGGGTGGCGTGTCGTCGGCGTGCCAGGTGAAGTAGCCGAGCAGGCGCTCCGACTTGTTGCCGGTGCCGAGCGGCAGGGCCTTGTGCTTCGCGGAGAGATCGAACAGCACGATCATGCGCTCGCGCGCCATTACATTGCCGCGGCGGGTGGGATCGGCGGGGCCGTCTTTCTCGACCTGAGCCAGGTAGCCGTCGACCGCGGCGGTGATGTCCACGGTGAGCGACTGGATGCCCAGCGTGTCGATCACGAGCTGGGCGTGCTCGAGGCTCTCGGGCGATGAGGTCCGATACGGCATCCGCACCCCGAGCACGCTCTCCTTGCCGAGCGCCTCCACCGCGAGGAACGCGACGAGCGAGGAGTCCACGCCCCCCGACAGCCCCACGATCGCCTTGGTGAAGCCGCGGCGGCGGACGACTTCGTCCTTGAGGAAGCTGACGAGCCAGCGGCGCGCGAGGTCGGGGTCAATCTGGAGGGGGTCGCCCTCCTCCACGCCGCGCCCGATTATATGAATTGCGGATTGCGGATTGTGGATTGCGGATTCGTCGGACGCGCCATTCGTCGCGGGGTCATACTTGACTACTCTGCCCGGCCGTTTGGAGGTCCCCGGTCCCCGGTCCCCGGTCCCCAGACCCTTGATCAAATGCGGCAAGTTCACTTCCAGATCCGCCAGCAGGGGCGCCTCAGCGCGGGCCCGCGTTAGTTCGTCCAAGTCGAGGTCGTAGGTGAGCACGGCCTCCTCGAACAGCGGCCCACGCAACACGATCTCGTCGCTCGGGTTCACCAGCACCGAGGCGCCGGGGAAGCCCTTGCCGCCCTCGAATCCCACCAGGCTCGCGAACGCCACCCACACGCCGTGCTCGTCCGCGATGCCCTTCAGGATGCGCTCCCACCGCACCACGCTGGCCGGCAGGCGATTGCCCTCTTCATCCATTCCCGTGCCCCGGGCCGGCGACGCGCTCGGCACGATCACGAGCTGCGCCCCCTGCAGCGCGGCGATCGTGGCGCTCACCGAATGCCACGCGTCCTCGCAGATCAGGATCGCCGCCCGGCCCAGCCGAGTGTCGAACGCGCGAAACTCGCGCCCGCGCTCCACGAAGCGCTCCTCGTCGAACACGCCATAGGTGGGGAGGAACACCTTGCGGTGGACGTGCTTGATGCCGGGTGAGGCGTTCCCGAGTGAGGCGTACAGACACGAGTTGTAAAAGCGGTTCTGGAAGACCTCGTAGAACCCGATAGCGACGTCGATGGGCGGGCCCCCTGCGGCCGCGTGCGCGAGCGTCAAGTCGCGGAACAGTGTGCCCGCCGTGACCGCCACGTCGCGCACTCCCCCTTCGACGAAGTAGCCCGAGGTCGCGGTTTCGGGGAACATCACGAGGTCCACTGTCGGCTGGAGCTTGGCGACTTGTGCCAGCACCCCGCCGATCTTCTGGAGATTGGCGGCGTAGTCGCCCTTCGTGGGGCGGATCTGAGCGATCGCGACGCGGGGCATGAAGAAAAGATAGGTGGTTAGAGGTCCCGCAATTAGGGCGCGGCTCAAGCCGCGGCTCAGCCACGGCCGCTGAAGCGGCGCTGCTACGCCCGTTTACGGGCGCGTGCCGAGCCGCGAGTTCACTCGCGGATTACTGTCGTCCGAACGTCTTCCCGTCTAGATTTCACTGAGGCGATGGAGTTCGCCCTCAACCGCCCGCTATCGGGCTGATGACTCCTACCAGAATCCCCGCGGCAGGAGTCTTTTTATGTTCGTGACCTTGCTCAATGAAAACCAGCAACGGCGGCTCGGCTCTCATCTGCGTCTGCTCGTATCCGACCTCGACGATCGCCTCGGCCCGGCGCGCCGTGGAGGAGATGCAGACGGCACTCGCGCTCCCGCCTGAGGTGAGCCCCAGCCTCGCGCGCCGCGTCGCCGCGGTGGCCGAAGTGTGGGCCGCGCGCGTCGAGGACGTGCGGGCCTGCCGCCTCGCCGGCTACGGTGCGGTGCACCCCGATCTGGCCAGACGACTCGACCCCGGCGTCGAGGAGCTGCGCCGGCGCCTCGAAGCGCTCGCCGACGCAGCCTTACGTCTGCCAGCGACCGGCCGATGATCGCTTACATCGCACTAGGGGGCATCGTCGGCACGCTCGCCCGCTACTTTCTGCAGGGCTGGGCGCAGACACGCGGCGGCACCTTTCCCACCGGGACGCTCGCCATCAACATCGCCGGCTCGTTCCTGTTGGGCTTTCTCGTCCGCTTCGCGACCGGCTCAACGATGATCTCCCCCGAGCTGCGCGGCGGGTTGACGATCGGATTCTGCGGCGCGTTCACGACCATGAGCACCTTCAGCTACGAGAGCGTCCGCCTGCTCGGTGATGGCGAGTACTGGTACGCGGGGCTCTACATGGGTGGCACCATCCTCGGCTGCCTGGCCGCGGTCATCGCCGGGACGGCGCTGGCGAGCAAATTGCTGTGACAGGAGGCAACATGCCTCACCGATTCAAGGGCGAGCGCACCCTGATGCGCATCTTCATCGGAGAGAGCGACAAGTATCACGGCAAGCCGCTATACGAGGCGCTGCTCGAGCGGCTCCGTGCCAAAGGGCTCGCCGGCGCCACCGTGCTGCGCGGTGTGGCGGGCTTCGGCGCGTCGAGTGTGGTCCACACCGACAAGGTGCTGCGCCTGTCGCTCGATCTGCCGCTCATCATCGAAGTGGTGGAGACGGAGGAGGCGATCCAGTCGGTGCTCCCCGACCTGGACGAGATGATCGGCGGCGGGCTGATCACGCTGGAGCGTGCGCGCGTAATTCTCTATAGACCGGCGAACGTGCGAGCCAGCCAGCAGGAGATGCACCGGATAGAGGGTCTCGAGCCGGAATAGCGCAGGCGAGCTCTCCGACGGCGCGCGTGAGGCGCGGAAAAAGCCGCGGCTCGGCATCCACCGCTGAAGCGGCGCCGCTACGCCCGTTGACGGGCGCGCGCCGAGCCGCGAGTTCACTCGCGCACTTCGGGCGGCTAGTAGTGAGCACCTCCTTCACTCAGCTCGACTCGTTGCTCCTCACCGTCCAGCTCAAAGCGTACGCACCCGCCAGCACGACCGCGGCAAGCCCTGCGAGGCGCGGTTGCGCCACGGCCGTCCCCGCGAGCACGGCGCCGTACACGGCGAGCAGCGCGGCCGGCACCCAGGGGTAAAGCGGCACGCTAAACGGCGCGGCCCCGCCTCGCCGGCGCAGCAAGAAGAGGGCGATCACCGCCCAGCCGTCCACCACCAGCACCAGGACGATCGCCAAGCCGAGCAGCGGCTCGAACGCCCCGGTGGCGGCGAGAGTGATCGAGAAGACGGCAACGAGGAGCATCGCAACCCACGGCGTGCCACCGGGATTGACCCGCGCCAGCGCCTGAGGCGCGAGCCCATCGCGCGCCAGGCCGAACAGCGCGCGTGGAGTTACGAAGATGTTGCCGTTCAACGACGCGAGCACGACGAGCAGGGCCAGCAGCGCCACGGCGATGCCGCCCTTGGCGCCCACCAGCGCGCCGGCGACGTCGGCGGCGACCAAGTTCGACGCGGCGATCCGGTCGAACGGCAACACCTGAACGAACGCCGCGTTGAGCAGCAGATAGAGCGTGGCGGCAATCGCGATCGCGCCCAACAGCACTCGCGGCAACGTACGGCTCGGCTGCACCACCTCGCCCGCGATCTTCGCGAGGTCGGCGTACCCGTAGTACGACCAGATCACCGACTGCGATGCGACGGCGAGGGCGGGCCACACCGCCCAGCCGCGCGGCGCCGCGGGGAGCGATGCCTGCCAGCCGGCGCCGCTGCCGAGCGCGAACGCGATCACGACGACGCCGCCGAGCGCCAGCAGCTTGGCGGCGGTCACGACGTTCTGAACCCAGCGTCCCGAGGCTACGCCCACGAGGTTGATGAGCGTGAAGCCGGTAACCAGCGCGGCGCCCAACGCCGCTGCGCGGCCAGGGGGAGCGCCCACGAGACGCGCGAGGAACTCGCCGCCCGCGACGCCGATCGCCGCGATCGCGACGGCGTTGGTGCCGAGGCACTCAACCCAGCCGGCGAGGAAGCCCGCGCGTTGCCCGAATGCCTCGCGCACGTAGACGTAGCGGCCGCCCGCCCGTGGCAAACGGGTGGTCAGCTCCGCGAAGCAGAGCGCCCCAAGCAAGGCCACCACCCCACCCAGTACCCACGCGATGAAGGTGAGACCGGGGCGGCCGAGTCGCGCCGCGACGAGGCCAGGCGTGCGGAAAATGCCGGAGCCGATGGTCATCCCCACGACCATCGCGAGGCCATCCGCTAGGCGGAGCGAGCGTGTGAGGTCCGTCATGGGCGGGGAATGTGCACCGAAACGCGAAAGGGCGCAGCCTCGAGCTGCGCCCTTCGCAAATCCTGTGAGCTATCGCGAACTAGCGCCCGCGACGACCGCCGCCTCCGCCCCCCCGGCTACCACCGCTACCGCGACTGCCCCCGCCACCGCCACCGCGACTGAACCCGCCCCCCCCACCGCCTCCGCCTCCACCGCCGCTGCGCCTGCTCCACCCACCGCCACCGCCTCCTCCACCACCACCGGAGGAACGTGGAGGGCTCCAGCCACCGCCGCCACCGCTGCGGCGCTCCGGCGCGGGACGATCGGCACTCCGTCCACCATCTCGCCCGCGCGACTCCGGCTCACGTGCGACAGGCGTGCGCGAGTCGGACGGCCTGTCTCCTCGACCACGCACCACACCATCGCGCTCCGGGAACGAAACCGCGCGCCCCCGGTCGGATACGCCAGGCCGCATCACGTCGCGCTCACGAATCGCGATCCCGCTGCGGCCGCGCGTGGCGCCCGTCGCGAGCGTCCCTTGGGGGACGCGGAACCGCGGGCCCATCCCCCCAATGCCGACGTTGGTGCCGGGCTGGTCCTTGAAGTACATGCCCCAGCCGCTGCCCACCCCGCGCACACGGTTGATGAAGAGGTTGCGCGGCTGACGGTAGAACGCGTACCCACCGAAGCCGAATGGCCGGTAGAAGAAGGGATTGTAGAAAAACGGCCGGTAGAAGTACGGGTATCCAAACCCGAACGCGAAGCTGAAGCGGTACGGTGCGAAGAAGAAGGGATCGTAGTCGCAGACGAATGGGTCGTAGAAGAACGGGTCGTAGCAGGCGCTGTAGAGCCCGTAGCGGTACGGCCAGCCCCATCCGTACCCGAACCCGGCGGAGTACCGGGGATAATACGAGTCGTAGTAAGAGTCGCGGCCGGAGGAGACGACGTACTTGACGTCGTCGTAGTCGAAGTGACCGTCCGGCGTCATCTTCTGCACGAGATCGACCAGCGCCTCCTCTTTGTCGTCCCCGGCGTCACGGGCGGACAGCACGCGGTAGTCCCAGTGATCGCCACGCACGAACTCGTCGAACTTGAACGGCGCCACCGAGCGTGCGGCGACCACCACGCCCGAGCCCTCACGGTCGTCGACAAAGAACGCCTCACGGTCGCCGCGGCCGCGCACCTCGATGGTTTCACCGCCGCGCACGAAGGCATCGTCTGAGGGATCGAGTGGAAACAGCACGCGCACCCGCCCGTCGACGTCGGCGCGGAGCACCAGCAGGTAGCCGTCTTCGGCCAGCCGCACGTTCACGCGCGCCTTATCGCCCCGCCTGAAGTAATTGTCGTGATTGAGCCAGACCTTGACCGGGGGATCGTCGCTACGAAGCGCGGCGGCGCCCGGGGTGGGAAGCGCGGTGCCGGCCAACGAGATGACTAGAGCGAGTAACATGGGCCTATCCTCTATATACCCTCAGCCCCGTTAAGGAATCAAGAAGCGTGCCCGTTCCCTAGACGGAGCCAAGCGGCCCGTTGTTAGCCACGCTACGCCATGCTGACCTACGTGGGAGACAGACTCTGTCTCTTATCGAGACATCACCAGCGGTCTTCCTTGCCGGCATCCGGCACGAACAGGCTCGTGCCGAAGCGCGCCTTCCCGAATTGCCCGATGAGCGCCTGGGCCTCTGGGGACACAATGAAGTCGGCGAACGCCTTGCCGCCGGCGAGGTTGATCCGGGCAGCGTTGCGGGGATTGAGCTCCAGCACATGGTACACATTATAGAAGAGCTCGTCACCCTCGACGATCGGCACGAGTTGCAGCTTGTCGCGCCAGGCGAGGTAGGTGGCGCGGTCGGTGAGGGTGTAAGCGCGCTTCTCGTCGGCCAGCTGCAGGGTGGCGCCCATCCCCTGCCCCGACTCGATGTACCAGTCAGCGTGGGGTGGCGCGGCGAACCCCGCGCGCTTCCACAGGATCAGCTCGCGCTGGTGCGTGCCCGAGCGGTCGCCGCGGGACACAAACGGGCCGTGCCGCTCGGCAAGCCGCCGGAACGCCGCGACCGGATCACTCAGGCCGCGCAGCCCCGCCGGATCGCTCGCGGGCCCGACGACGAGAAACTCGTTGTGCATCACCAGTCGACGGTGCACGAAGTAACCCGAGTCGACGAGCGCGCGCTCCTCTTCGGGCGCGTGCGACAGCACGACATCCGCGTCGCCGCGGCGGCCGAGCGCGAGCGCCTGACCGCTCCCCACGGCGACGACCTTCAGCTTGTAGTGGGTCTGTTTTTCGAATACCGGCTGCAGGCTGTCGAGCAGGCCGGCGTCGCGCGTGGACGTCGTGGTGGCGAGGATGACCTGGTCGGACTGTCGGACTGTCGGACGGTCGGACAGTAAGGCGGTTGCCGCCAGGAGCCACAGTCCGACGGTCCGACCGTCCGACAGTCCGACCATCACCAGCGCACCTGCATCTGGACGACGCCGCGATCGTTCTTTACCTGCACCACCTGCTCCCTGAACGCCTCGTAGTCGGCGACCACCTTGAAGGCGTCGCCCCGGATGAAGTACTGGACACCGACGAGATAGCCGGTCTCGCGATCGGTGGCGACCTTGTCGCTCGGGTCGAACTGCTCGACGCGTCCGACGATCTGCACGCGATCCGGCACTACGGTATATCCGGCGAGCGCGTACCACCCGGTGGCGTGGACGTCTGTGTTGCGGTTGTGCTCCCGGATGTATTCGGCGCGGCCGGTCCAGCGGCCGTGGCGATACACCGCCTGCGCGTCGACCCCAGTGGAGTCCGTGTACCCTTCGAATGCGCCTCCAACGTCGAGACCCTTCACAGGCGTGAACACCGCCCGCGCGAAGTAGGCCATCCGATTGTCGGGATTGCTGCCGCGGTTCGGGCCTTCACCGTTCACCACGGCGCCTTGCAAGACCACCCGGTCGGGCGACCTCCATTCGGCTTGAACGCCGATGTCGCGTTTGGCGGCGTTGACGACGCGTGACCGCTCGGTCGTCTCCAGTGTGGTGGAGCTGAGCAGCGATTCCAGAGAGAACGGCACCCGGAACTGTCCGAGCGTGGCACCCCAACCACCCTGCGACAGCTTGATGTACAAGTCCGTGGCGGAAAGGCTCAGGGGCGAACTCGCCGGCACTAGTGGGGCGCCGAGCGTGCGCATCTCGACCTGCACACGGTACGACGCCCACGGATTGATGTTGCCATCGAGCGCGAAGCGCGCCCGGCGCAACACGAACGTGGCGCGCGGCGCGCCGGGCGGAACCCCTGCGCTGTCGCCCACCGCCTGAAACCGCGGCTGGAGGTAGCCGCTGACACGGGGCGTGGTGGAGACTGCGGGAGTGGGCGTCTGGGCGGGCGCAGCGGTGGTGAGTGTCGCCGCGAGGACGCACAGTCCGATCGTCCGACCGTCCGACCGATGGTGAGTTCGCATCGGCCGAAGCTACGCCGCGCCCAGCCGATAGGCAAGCCGATGCCTATCGGCCCACGATCTTTCGGAATGCGACGTCGCTCAGCCGTAATGCTTCCCGCCGCCAGCGCTCGAACAGCTGTACCAGCCGGCGCGCCGCCGGAGTCAGGCGGGCGCCGCCGCGGCTGGCGCCACCGCGCGTCGTCGCCAGCACCTTGGCGCCCAACACCCGCTCCATTTCCCGAATGCGATTCAAACAGGTGCGATAGCTCCACCCTACCTCACTGCCCGCCGCGCGGATCGTCCCGGTACGTTCCACCGCCTCGAGGAAGCGCAGGTAGCGAGGGCCCATCAGAAACGCGCCGTCCCAATTGAGCCACAGCTTGCTGTGGGGCTTCAAGTGCGCGCGCAGCGCAGCCGGACGGCGGGGGCGGGGGCGGGGGTGGGGGCGGGGCGAAGCCATGCCGGTCGGGATCGGGTAGATTATGCCGGGTAACCTATCGCGGACCACGGCCGTGAGCCAACTGCTCGACGCCATCGCCGGTGTCGCGAACGCCTGCGAGCCGATCCCCGGCATAGTCACGGGGGGGCAGCCGTCGCTGGAGCATCTCGCCGCGCTCAAGCGCGCCGGGTGCGCCGTGGTGATCGACATCCGTGAGACCATGGAGCCGCAGCCGTTTCGCACGCCGGACGCCGTGACCCAGGCGGGGCTCGAGTATCGCAGCATTCCCGTCGGACACGGCGCCGTGAGCGACGCGACGTTCGGCCGTGTGCTCGACTCCGTGCGCGAGCTCGCCGGCAAGCAGCCAAGTTTCATCTACTGCGCCAGCGGCAATCGCGTGGGAGCGGGTCTGCTCCCCTATTTCATGCTCGATCGAGGGATGGACGAGGAAGATGCCGTCGCGCTGGCGCTGCAGGTCGGGCTCCGCAGCGCGGAGCTGATGGAGCGGGCGATCGACTACGCCCGCGGCCGACTCACGGATGGCGATGCCAGTACATCCGCATCTCGCTGATCTTCCCGCCTTTCGTCTCGCAGAAGATGGCGCCCCGGGCGTCCACCCAGTCGCCGCTACGGCGCCGGCGATAGGTGCAGCGAAATTCGGTCGCGAACCAGGGACCGGCGGCGTAGATCTCGCCGGCCTTGAACGTCACCTCCGCCTGGTTGGCCGGCACGTCCTTCCAGTAGGCGCGGATCGCGTCGAGTCCCACGCTCTTGTCGCTGAAGGGGGTCTCGAGGAACGCGGCATCGGGCGTGAACACGGAGGCGATGTCGTCGACCGCCCCACGCTCCCAACCGCGTCCAAATGTATCCAGCAACGCACGATACGCGTCGTTCATGGCGCCCAATATACGCCAATCCGGAACCGCGGGCCGAAGCGTATGGTAAACTGGAAGCGGCGGTGGGCCGCTTCCTCGGTTCACCGACCGTTTTTCATGCAATCCGTTCACAGGAGGTTCACGATGTTGAAGCGCATCCTGGCCACCACGGCTGTCCTGGCGTTGTGCGCGCTGCCGCTCGCGGCGCAGGGGCACGCGGCGGTGGCGGGCAACGAGATGACGATCACCGGACAGGTGATCGACATGAACTGTCACACGACGAATGGCGCGTCCGGCGCTGGGCACAAGGCATGCGCCCAGGCGTGCGCCAAGGCGGGCGTGCCGCTCGGGATCCTGGCGAGCGACGGCACGATCTATCTGCCGGTCAGCTCCAAGCCGGGTGATCCCCAGAACTCGAAGCTCGAGCAGTACGTCGAAGGCAAGGTCAAGGTGACCGGCACGCATCGCGTGGCGGGCGGGCTACACACCATCGAGATCAAGACGGTGTCGGCCGCGACCTGATGCGGCGCGCTCTGGGGAGCGGCGCCGTGCTTATGGCGCTGCTCGGTTGCCGCTCCCCGGCGCCATCCGGCCTCACGCTCCTCTTTCTCGGCCGCTCGCCGGTCGCCTCCCTGGGCGGCCACGCGTGGGCGCCCGATCCCGAAAACAGCCGGCTGATCGAGTTCGATCACGAGCTGCACGTGGTGCGTCAGCTCACCAGTCCGCGGCTCGAGACGCCCATGGCCGTGGCCGCGCTGCCGCACGGCGAGCTGCTGGTGACCGAGCGAACAGGCGACGGCGTGGTGCTGGACACGTCGGGCCGAGTGTTGCGCGAGTGGGAGAGCCCCGACGTCGCGTCGCTGTACGCAACGGGCTTGGGAGCGGGGCCGGTGATCGCCGCGGCGCGCTCCCCCTACTACGTGCCGCAGCTCGGCACGACGGAGGCCGACACGGTCCCGCTCGTCCGCCTGCTCGATACGCTGGGCCGTCCGATCGGCGGGCTCGCGACGATCCGCCGCCCCGCCGTACCGCTGCTCACTCACCTCGTCAATGCTGCCGCAGTGGCCGTCGCGAGCGGCGGGGCGGTGTACTACGCGCCGCTGGTGCGTGACGAGATCCGCAAGTACGCGAGCAGCAGCGCCCTCGCGTGGACCAGCAAGCGCCGCTTGTTCGCGAGCGAGCCCGACCCGGTCTTCCTCCCGGTGAAGGGCACCGAGCTGCGCGTGCGGAACGCCCTCGTGAACCTCGCGCTCGCGCTCGGACCCGACGGCCGGCTGTACGTACTGGGCTCGGACGATTCAGCGGCGACCCGCCTGCGGGTGGACGTGCTGGACACCGCAACGGGCGCGATCGTGGCGATGCGGCACCTGGGCCCGCGTGAGACCGCGGTCGCGGTCGACAGGGCGGGAGCCATATCGGTGTTCGACGGCGAAGCGCTGTTGAAGGGAGCAGTCCCGTCCCCGGCCGCGCGCGAGCCGTTTGCTCCCGCCTTCGCGCTGCCCGACCTCGCGGGCGACACGGTGACCTTGTCGCGATTCGCCGGCAAGGTGACGCTCGTGAACTTCTGGGCCTCGTGGTGCGACCCGTGCCGCGACGAGTTCCCGCTCATGGCCCGGCTGTATGGCGAGTTCGGTCGCGCGGATTTCGAGATCGCCGCGGTGTCGGACGACGTGGACCGGGCCAGGATGCTCGCGTTCGTGCGGCGGTTCCGCCCGCCCTTCTCCGTCCTGGTGGGAGGGGGGCGAATGAAGCAGACGTACCACTACCGTGGGCTTCCCTACTCGGTGTTGCTCGACCGCCGCGGCCGAATTATCGAGCGCATCTTCGGGTTTGGCGGGACCGAGGAGTTCACAAAACTGCACGAGACTATTGCAAACGAGGTGCGTGCTCCCTAGCGTTTAGCCGTGAACGCCCAGGCCGCTACCCGTCCCCCGCTTCCTCTCATCATAGACTCCGACCCCGGGATCGACGACATGCTGGCGCTGTTTCTCGCGCTCGCGTCGCCGGAGCTGGACGTGCGCGGCATCTCGGTGTCGTACGGCAATACGCTGGTGGAGAACGCCTTTCGCAACGCGGTGGCGATCCTGCGCCGGGCTGGCAAGCGGACCACGCTGGGGGTGGGGGCGCGCCGCCCGCTGAAGCGCGCGCTCGAGGTGGCCGCCGAAACCCATGGCGAGTCGGGCATCGGGTACGCCGAGGTGCCCCCCGCCGGTGTGATCCTCGACTTCTTGAAGTCGCTCGACCGGATGCTCGCCGAGCAGCCGGAGCCGGTGACGCTCGTGACGCTGGGACCGGTGACGAGCTTGGCGCTCGCGCTGCGCCGGGACCCGGAGCTGGTGCGCGCCAAAGTGGCGCGTCACATCGCGATGATCGGCAACGTGGCGGCCAAGGGGAATACGACACGCTATGCGGAGTTCAACGCCTGGTGTGATCCCGAGGCACTCGACCAGGTGCTGCGGGCGGAGCTGCCCACCGAGATGGTGGGTCTCGACGTGACGCGCGAGATGGTGCTGGGCACGAACGAGGTCACGCGGCTGACGCACTCGAGCGCCGCGAACGCGCGCTGGATCGAGGGCGCGCTGCGCTTCTATATAGAGTTTCACCGGCGGCAGGAAGGATTGGAGGGCTGTATCGTGAACGACGTGCTGCCGATCGCGACGCTCGTGAAGCCTGGCGTCCTCACGTTCGAGGAGCGGCGGTTGCGGGTGGACCTGGACGACGGGGAGCACCGCGGGCACACCCGCGTCGATCCCGAAAAGGGCGCGCGGGTGCAGGTGGCCACTCACGTGGACGTGGCGAAGGTGCGGTCGCTGCTCTCCGAGCGGGTGTTCCGCTGGGCGACACGCACGGCGTCCACCCCGAGCGTGGTCGAGGGAGAGGAGGCCCACGCGTGACCGAGCTCCCGCGCAAGGTCGCGGTGATCGGTGGGGGGGACATCGGCTGCGGCTGGGCAGCGCTGTGCGCCTCAGCGGGCTGGCCGGTGATGGTGTTCGATGCCAGCGCGCAGGGACTGGATCGGGCCACGGTCGAGGTGCCGCGGCGCGCGCGAGCCCTCGTGTCGCTGGGGCGCGCGACGCAAGGGATCGTGGAGCGCGGCCTGCTCGAGTTTTCCCAGGCGCGCAGCCTGCTCCAGGCGGTGCAGGACGCCGACTGGGTGATCGAGGCCATCCCCGAAGATCTGATGGCCAAGCAAAAGCTGTTCGACGCGATCGAGCGCTTGGCCACACCCGACGCGCTCCTGACCAGCTCGTCGAGCGGCCTGCTTCCCAACGACATCTTCGCGCGCTGCCGGCGGCAGGACCGGTGTGTCGTGCTGCATCCGTTGAACCCGCCGGAGCTGATCCCGCTCGTGGAGGTCGTGCCGGGGAGCCGCACCACCGCGGCCACCGTCGCCCTGGCGCAGGCGCGGCTGCGCGCCCTGGGCCGCATGCCGATCCTCGTGAAAAAGGGCGTTCCCGGCTTCGTGGTGGGACGCATCGCCGCCGCAGTCTGGCGGCAGTGCATCGATCTGGTCCTGCAGGGAGTGATCGACGTGGACGAGCTGGACCGTGCCGTATCGCTCGGCCCCGCGCTGGGGTGGGCGGCGGCGGGGCCCCATCTCAGCTACCACCTCGCCGCCGGAGACGGTGGGGTGACGCTGTTCCTGCAGCAGCTGCTCGGCAGTTTCGAGAGCTGGTGGGGAGAGCTCGCCACGTGGCAGCGGCTCGAGCCCGAGCAACAGCGCGCCCTCATCAACAGCATCGAGCGGGCGTATAAGGGCAAGATCGACGAGCTGCGCGCGGCTCGCGACCGGCGGCTGGGGGGCATCCTGCGGGCCTTGGAACAAGCTCGAACTGCTTCAGGCGTCTCCTAAACACGTCACGCAAGGACGCCTCGCGAGCTCGTCAGGTCCTTTCCGCCCTCACCATGAGGATGGGGATGCGCGTCTGATGTCGTAATGCTGTCGCGGTGCTGCCTCTGACGACATCTTCGAGCAGCCGGTGGCCGTGGGTGGCCATGGCGATCAGGTCGCAACCCTCCCGCTCCGCGGCCGCCGCGATCTCTTTGGCGGGATCGCCCGCGGCGAGCACCGCATCGGCATCGAATCCCTCGGCGGCGAGCCGGGCGCACAGCTCTTCGAGGTACACGCGATCGTCGCGGATCTCCTCAGATTCGCGCAGCTCGAGCTCCTTGATGTTCCGCGCCACCCACCCGTCCGCCACATGCACGAGCACCAGGGCCGAGCCGAGTTGGCGCGCCAACCACCGCACGTGCTCGAGGATGGTCTCGTCGGCCGGCGAGTGCTCGAGCGGGACGAGGATGCGCCGATACATCAGGCGAGCCAGCCGCGAACGGTGAGCGAGAGCAGCCAGACGTTGAGGGCGGCGATCACGATCGCCACCGCGTAGGCGAGCAGCTTGAGCCACATCGGATTCACGAACTCGCCCATCTTGGCCGTGTCGGACGTGAATCGCACCAGCGGGAAGACGGCGAACGAGAGCTGTAGGCTGAGTATCACCTGGCTCAGGATGAGAAGTCTCGCCGTTCCGCTCGCGCCGAACAAGATGGCGGTCACCGCGGCCGGCACGATGGCGATGCCGCGCGTGATGAGGCGTCGCAGCCAGGGGCGAATCCGGATGTTGAGGAACCCCTCCATCACGATCTGGCCCGCCAGCGTCCCCGTCAGGGTCGAGTTCTGCCCGGACGCGAGCAAGGCCAGCGCGAATACCGCGCTCGCCCCGGCCACGCCGAGCAGCGGGCTAAGCAGCTGGTACGCGTCCTGGATCTCCGCCACGCCGGTGTGTCCCGTGCGATGGAAGGTCGCTGCCGCGACGACGAGGATCGCGGCGTTGATGAACAGGGCAAAGCTCAGCGCGATGGTGGAGTCGATGAACGCGTACTTCACCGCCACGCGCTTGCCCGCGGGGCTCTCCTCGTAGCGGCGGGTCTGCACGATAGACGAGTGGAGGTAAAGATTGTGCGGCATGACCGTCGCGCCCAGGATGCCGACGGCGATGTAGAGCTGGTCGCGGTCGGCGAGGATCGCGGGCGTCGGCACGAACCCTCTGAGCAGCGCGCCCGGCTCGGGACGCGATATCACGATCTCGAATAGGAAGCAGGCGGCGATCGTTGCGATCAAGGCGACGACCAGCGCCTCGAGGAGCCGGAATCCCTTGTGCTGGAGGTACAGCACGATCAACACGTCGAGCGCCGTGATCGCGATCCCCCAGGGAAGGGGGATCCCAAAGAGCAGCTGCAGGGCGATGGCCGAGCCGATCACTTCCGCCAGGTCGCAGGCCGCGATCGCGAGCTCGCAGATCACCCACAGCGCGAGCGACGCCGGCCGGGAGTAGTGGTCGCGACACGCCTGTGCCAGGTCGCGTCCGGTCACGATGCCGAGCTTCGCGGCGAGCCCCTGCAGCAGGATCGCCATGAGGTTCGACAGCAGAATCACGCTCAGCAGCGCGTAACCGAACTGCGCGCCCCCAGCGAGGTCCGTGGCCCAGTTTCCTGGATCCATGTAGCCCACGGCTACCAGGTAGCCCGGGCCGGCGAACGCGACCGCCTTGCGCCACCACCGCCCCCCATCGTCGACGGGAATGGTGCGGTAGACCTCGGCGAGGCTGGGCGCGAGGCGCGGCCGACGCCACCCGGGCTCCGGTCCTGCGAGGGTTTGGGGAATCTCCCGTTGCGGCGTCGCCATCAGCGGCGCTCCACCGGGACCTCGCGGCACCACAGCAGCAGCGCCAGCTCGCGTCCCACCACCCGCGTGTCCCCCGACGGCACCAGCGCGATGGTGGTCGGTCCATTGAACGGCTGTCGCTCGTTCACCTGGAGCAGCACACCCGGCGTGAGCCCCTGCTCGGCGAAGTAGCGCAGCCGCGGAGCGTCCTGCGTCCCGACCTGGCGGAGCTCGAGCTTCGTACCCACGCGGGCGTCCGCCAGCGACACGAGCTCCGCCTCCTCGATGTCGCCGGCCGCCGTCGGAATCGGGTCGCCGTGCGGATCGTACAGCGGCTGGCCCAAGGCCGTCGCCATCCGCTCGATCAGTTCATCGGAGACCGCGTGCTCGAGCCGCTCCGCTTCGGCGTGCACGCCATCCCAGTCGTAATTGAGGCGCTGGGTCAGATACAGCTCGAGAATGCGGTGACGACGAATCATTCGGAGCGCCGCGCGGCGCCCTTGCGCCGTGAGCTGCACGCCGCGGTAGGGCACGTGCTCGATCAGTCCCGTCTCCGACAGCCGCTTCACCATCCCGCTGACCGAGGGAGGGGCCACTTCCAGCATCGCCGCGATGTCGCTCGTGGCCGCAAAGCCTCCCTGACTCGAGAGGTGATAGATCGCCTTCAGATAGTCCTCTACCGATGGGGTCAGAGAGGGGGGCGTCACATCACGCAGGGCGTGCATGCAGAGTCTCCCTGCCGCGGAGGCAGCGCTGAGTTTGTTCTGTATGATGCTTCAGAGCAACGAGTTCACATACAACCTACTAACTAGATTAGACTAACCTAATGTGAAGATACTGTCAAGCGAATATGTGGATTTCTGGTAGCTACAGATTTGTGGTTATACGGCCGACAAAGGGCGTGAGAATGCGTTCGGTCATCCCCCAGATGACTTCATCCCCTTCGTCCCCCACGGCATAGGCGGGGAAGGTTCGCTGTACCCCGCGCACGGCGAGTGTGACCTCGCGTCGCACGCCGGGCTCGGTCAGCCGCGCGAGCGGCAGCCAGAAGGCACGCTGAACCTCATCGCTCGGAACGAGCGCGGGACGAGTGTCGAGGGCGAACACGTAGGGGCGCACCACCACGGAGGGCAGCGTCGGCGTACGGGGGTAGAGGTCGTCGAGCGCTCCCAGTTGCTCCGCGCCCCGGAGGTCCACACCGGTTTCCTCTCGCGTCTCGCGTATCGCCGTGTTCAGGAGATCGGGGTCGCCCGGCTCCCGGCGGCCGCCGGGGAGCGCGATCTGTCCCGACCAGGGATCGTCGGCGCGCTCGGCGCGCCGGATGAGCAGCAGCTCGAGTCCCCCCCCAGGTTCAGGGACTAGCACGACGGCGACCGCAGCGGGACGGGCGTCGGGAGCGTCGACGGGTTCCGGGCGGTGATCGCGCACCGCCCGCCGCACCGCGGCGAGCGTGATCATACGTGGTTCGCCGCGAGCCACTGTACCAGCCCATCCACGCCGGGCGCGGTCGCCGCGGCGATGCGGACGGCGCCCGTGCCCCGTGCGACCTTGAGGGAGCCAGCCGGTCCGGGCTCCACCAGCACATAGCGGTCGGCCTCCACGCCCAACAACCCACGTCCCATCCCGTCCAGCACGACGTCGAGCCCTCCCCCACCCGGAGGCGGCGCGAACGAAACGACGGCGAACCCCGCGCGGGCCAGCCGGTCAATCGTACCGGGCATGTTCGGCAGAGCGCTCGACAGCACGACGACCGGGCGCCGGCCCCCGGCCGACGTGACTGTGACGGAGACGGGATCGCCCGCGGTTTCGGTGAGACGGAACGATCGCGCCGCTGGAGTCGCCAGGGAATCAACCGTTGCGGAGCGTGGTGGCGCCGGTGATCATTGTGCCGGAAATAAAACCGTGCGACCGATCGGAAGCCACGCCGCGATGGCGGCCGGCCTCGGGGCGGGGCTCGCGTTCGGCCTCGTCGCCGCCGTGACGGGCTTGCCCGCGCTCGTCGCCCTGACCCGGTGGCTCCAGCCCGTGGGCACGGTGTTCTTGAACCTGCTGTCCATGGTCGTAATTCCACTGGTCGTCACGTCCGTGTTCGCGGGGATCGCAGGGCTCGGCGACCTGCGACGGGTCGGCCGGCTCGGCACGCGGAGCGTGGGCTACTTCGCGGCGACCGCGATTGCGGCGATTCTGATCGGGTTCGCGGTAGCGGCGCTAATCCTGCCGCTCGCCCCCGTCACGCCGGCGCAGCAGACGGCGCTGCGCGACGCGGCGCAAGCGGATCCGTCGTTCGTCCAGCACGCAACGGAGCAGCTCCACACCGGCGTCCGCGTCATCGTCGATCTGATACCGGCCAACCCGGTTGCCGCCGCGGTCGACGGCAACCTGCTGCCGCTCATCGTGTTCACGACCGTCTTCGGCGTCGGCGCCGCCGCGCTGCCCGACGAGCAGCGCCACACCCTCACCGAGCTGGCGGACGTGATCACCCAGGCGCTGATCCGCATCGTGCGTTGGGTGCTGCTGCTCGCGCCGTTCGGGATCTTCGCGCTGGTGGCCGGCGCGGTGGCGCGGTTCGGCGTCGAGCTGGTCGCGGCCATGGGGGTGTTCATCCTGGCGGTCCTCGTGGGGCTGGCGGTCTTCATCGCGGTCGTCTACTTGCCGGCCGTCGTGTTGATCGCGCGGCTCCGCGTGGGCCGTTACCTGCGGGCGACTCGGGCGTCGTTGCTGATGGCGTTCTCGACGACGTCTTCGCTCGCGACGCTCCCCATCATGCTCGGGGCGGCCGAGTCGGACCTGCGAATCTCACGCACGGTGGCGAGCTTCGTGCTTCCGCTGGGGGCGAGCGTGGGCCGGGCCGGGAGCGCCCTCTTCCAGGCGGTCGCCGTACTGTTCGTGGCACAGCTGTACGGCGTCGCACTGAGTGTGAGCGGCCTGGTCGGCGCCGGAGCGGCGGTGTTCCTGACCTCGCTGACGGTGGCGAGCGTGCCCTCGGCCAGCATCGTGAGCCTAGCGCCGGCGTTCACCGCCACGGGGCTCCCGTTCACCGGCCTGCAGCTGTTGCTCGGTCTCGATCGCATCCCCGACATGTTCCGCACCATGACCAACGTGCTGGGAACACTCACCGGGGCGACCGTGGTGGCCGCGGTGGAGGGAGAGCAGCTCGCAGATCGGTGACCTAGCAGGATGCTGAAAAATGGTATTTCGCGCCGCTCATCTGTCTCCTATCTTGGGCCGACCTCAGCCCGGGAGCCCCGCGATGCGCGGTGACGATCGGCAGCACGGAGCGATGTTCAGTTATCTCTCGCCCGAAGACCGCGTCCCCCCCGACCATCCGCTCCGCGCCATCCGCCAGCTCGTGGATCACGCACTGGCCGACCTGTCCCCGCGTTTCACGCGCTTGTACGCGCGGCTGGGCCGCCCCTCGATTCCGCCGGAGCAGCTCTTGCGCGCGCTGCTCGTGCAAGTGCTCTACACGGTGCGCAGCGAGCGCCAGCTGATGGAGCAGCTCGACTACAACATCCTGTTCCGCTGGTTCGTGGGCCTCAATCTCGACGAACCGGTGTGGGCGGTGACAGTGTTCACGAAGAACCGGGAGCGCCTGCTCCGCGGCGACGTGGCCGAGGCGTTCTTCCAGGCCGTGCTCGGCGCAGCCGAGCGGGCCGGGCTGCTCTCGAAAGAGCACTTCACGGTGGACGGGACGCTGGTAAAAGCGTGGGCGGGGCAGAAGAGTTTTCGGCCGCGCCACGGGCGGTATCGCTCCCCGGGGGACGACGACCCCGGCAATCCCACCGTCGACTTCCACCGCCAGCCGCGGTCCAACGTGACGCACAGGTCGACCACCGATCCCGAGGCCCGCCTCATCAAGCGCGCGCCGGGGCAGGAGGCGAGGCTCGCCTACCAGGGCCACGTGTTGATGGACAATCGGCACGGGCTGGCGGTGGCGACCCGGGTGACGGCGGCCACGGGATTCGCGGAACGGGAGACGGCGGTCGCCTTGGTGCGCGCTGTCCGGCACCGGCACCAGCGCATCACGCTCGGGGCGGACAAGGGCTACGATGCTCGCGCGTGCATTACCACGCTCCGCGCCCACGCCGTCACGCCCCACATTGCGCGGCAACTGCATCGGCGCAGTGCCGTCGATGACCGGACCACCCGCCATCCGGGCTACGCCATCAGTCAGCGTCGCCGCAAACGGATCGAGGAGATCTTTGGCTGGTTGAAAACGGTCGGGCTGCAGCGCCAGACGCGCTTCCGCGGGGTGGGCCGCGTGGGTTGGATGTTCACCTTCGCCACGGCCGTCTACAACCTGGTGCGGATGCAGCGGCTCCTCGGGGCCGGAGGGGTCGCGTGAGCCCCCGGCCGACGGACCGCGGTCGCACGACCACCTGTGCGACACCCAGAGCGCGGCCCCGGACAGTGGCGACCTTTACCTCCCGCGCGGGGCTGACTCCACGTCAGACCTCACAAACCAGAACTTTTTCCGCATCCTGCTAGAAGTAAATCGTGGCCATGAACGTCAGGCCCTGAATGCTCCCGCTGTAGTCCCAATTTGTGTTCTTAAAGCCACTCCCCTCTTCATGAGTCCGCCCGTACGAGAAAGACGCATCGGCTGATCCACCCACGCCGAATCGCGGCGTGACGAGATACACGCCACCCAACTCGCCAAAGACGCCTGCGTTCCATCCATTCTGGCAACCGCCGGCCGCGAAGTTGCCGCTTCCAGAACAGTGATGGGTGTAGCCGCCGAGCGCGCCGACGCTTTGGAAGCTTGCCACCGTCTTCCCTCGGGCCTGGTAGAACCGGCGACCCAGGCGGGCGCTCACTACCGCGTTCGACGAGAAGTTCTGGACGGTGAGCGTATCTCCCGAGCTGGTGGTGCTGTGAGAGTGGCCGCCGTTGAAACGGAAGTCGATGAGCCAGGCGTGTGACGGCGTCGTGAATTTGAGGAAGCCGATGCTCGCGAAGCTCGTTCCGGCGCCGAACTGCGCGGCCCACTGGCCATGGTGGAACGGGAGCGTATCGGGCGGCGCGGGCGGCGCGGGCGGCGCGGGCGGCGCGGGCGTCGAGGCGACCTGGGCGGAAGCGATGCTGGCGGACGAGAACGAGATAACGGCGAGCGACCGAAGCAGCAGACCCACAAGCGGCCTCCTGAGAGGGAAGGCCGTTAACGATTCAGCTTATCCGACCGACCGCCAGGCCAGGGCAATTCCCACCGCCACGCTCGCGACGGCGCTCCCCACATGCAGGGCGGTGGCCCAGCGGTCGCCGCGCCCGGCGGCGAGCCGCACCACCGCGGCCAGTGAGAGTGAGACCGCGAGCATGCCCAGCATGGTGCCGGTGGCGAAGGCGACGAAATAGGCGAGCTGGGCAGCGCGGGTGGGCGCGGCGGCCACGAGCAGCACCAGGATCGCGGCGCTGCCGGCGAGCCCGTGCAACAAGCCGAAGCCGAGCGAGCGGCGAGCGTCACTTCCGGCGTGGGTGTGGGGGTGTTCGTGACCTGGGCCGGCGGGATGGGCGTGGCTATGGAGGTGCAGTTGGGGGGAGGCCCCCTCGTGCGAATGGACATGCAGGTGCCAGCGCCCCCGCGCATAGCGCAGGATGACGGTGGCGCCAAGCCCGATCAAGAGCAGCGCGACCAGGAAGTCGGCCGCGGGCCAGAGGCGGTCGGGGAGATGCAACCCGAACAGGATGATCGCGCCCACCACGAGGCCGACGCTCCCGGTATGGCCGACCGCCCAAGCCACACCGAGGCGGCAGGCGTCGAGCAGGCGCCCCTGGCGGGTGGCGAGGGTGGACACGGCAGCCAGGTGGTCCGGCTCGAAGGCGTGCCGGAAGCCGAGCAGCAGGCCGAGGCCGGCCAGGGCGACGAGGCTTGGGGTCATGGAGGCTCGCAATCTAGCCGAAGCCGTTACAACCTTCCACGCGTAAGTTCTATCCAAGCCGTCACATGGAGCTCACCACTCCCGGGGTAGCGACACTGCGCAGAGATCCGGACCAGGCGGCGAGAGACGCGGAGACAGCCGACGCGGCGCTCGCCGCCTCCGGCGACGGCCGCGCGTTCGAGCGGCTGTATCGAACGCACGTCAACCGGATTCACAGCCTGGTGCGCCGCATGATCGGCCCGGACCACGCCGACGACATCGCGCAAGATGTGTTCGTCCGCGCCTGGACCAAGATCTCGACGTTCCGTGGTGAGGCCGCTTTCGGGACGTGGCTGCACCGGTTGGCCGTGAACGTGATCCTGGCGCGGCGCACCACGCTCGGCACCGAGCGCGGCCGGTACGACGACTCGGAGGCGGCGCTCGACGGCGTGGCCGGTCGCGCCGCGGCACCGGAGCTGTCGCTGGACTTCGAGGAAGCGATCGGGCGACTGCCCAGCGGGGCGCGCGAGGTGTTCGTGCTGCACGACATCGAAGGGTATCGTCACGACGAGATCGCCGATATGCTGGGCATCGTGCCGGGGACATCCAAGTCGCAGCTGCATCACGCGCGTATGACGCTCCGCAAACATCTCCGGGAGTAGGGCCTCGGGACCTGGGGTTCGGGATAAAATGGAGGGACGTATGAAGGACCGCTGGACTGATCGACTCTCGGAGTATCTCGACGGCGAGTTGGCGCCGAACGAGCGAATCGCGCTCGAGGCGCACTTCAGCGAGTGCGGTGCCTGCCGGCAGACGCTGGACGAGCTGCGTCGGGTCGTCGCTCGCGCGCAGGCGCTCGACGACCGGCCGCCGACCACGGACCTGTGGCCGGGCATCGCGCGACAGGTGGGCGTCGGCGCGGTGGTGAGCCTCGGGGCACGGCGCGCGCAGCGGCGGCTTTCCTTTACGGTACCGCAGCTCGCCGCCGCGGCGGTGGCGGTGGCCCTGTTGTCAGGTGGGGGCGCCGCGTGGCTGCTGGGGCGGCGCGGGACCGTGGCGGCGGCGCCCAGCACGACGGCCGGCGGCAGTCCCGCGCCGTCCGTCGCGAATGTAACCGACTATGCCGGCGACGCGCGCTACGCGGCGCAGGTGGCCGATCTCGAGCGCGCGCTCGAGCGCGGGCGCGGGCGGCTCGACACTGCGACGGTGCACGTGATCGAGAAGAATCTGGGAATCATCAACCGGGCGATCCGCGATGCGCAGAGTGCGCTCGCTGCCGACCCGGCGAACGCATATCTGAACCTGCACCTCGCCCGGGAGATGCGACGCAAGCTGGAGCTGTTGCGCCAGGCGGCGACGCTCGCCGGGGCGCGGAGCTAAGAGAGGACACAACCAAGCATGCTCACGACCCTCGTGACGCTCGCGGCCGTCGGCCTGATGCAGCAGACCGACACGACCTTCCCGGTGCGGGCCGGAGCCCGGCTCGAGGTCAACAACTTCGGCGGCGAGATCGCGATCAAGACCTGGAGCAAGAACGCCGTGCGCATCGCCGCCAGCCACTCGAGCCGGGACCACATCTCGATCGACGCCTCCGATCAGGTCGTGCGGATCAAATCCCAGGGCCGGCGCGGGCCTTCCCAGTTGGTCGAATACGACATCACCGTCCCGACCACGATGGCGCTGGCGCTGTCGGGCGTGTACACCGACATCAGCGTCGAGGGAGCCCAGGGAGAGATCACCGCCGAGACGGTGGAAGGGGCGGTGAAAGTGTCGGGAGGGGCGGGCACCGTCTCCCTCAAGTCGGTCCAGGGCGAGGTGACACTCGAGAAGGCCCGCGGCCGTATCGATCTGAGCAGCGTAAACGAAGCGATCACGGCGAAGGACATCTCGGGCGACCTCTCGGTGGAGACGGTGAACGGCGACATCACGCTCACGCAGATCGAATCCGCCAACACGGAGGCCAACACGGTCAACGGCACCATCGTGTACGACGGCACGACCAAGGACGGGGGTCGCTACCGCTTCTCGACGCACGACGGTGACCTGCGGGTGTCGGTCCCTGAGAAGGCCAACGTATCGGTGTCGGTCTCGACGTTCGACGGCGACTTCAGCTCCTGCTTCCCCGTGCAGCTCAGCCACAAGACCAAGCATCGGTTCGATTTCACGATTGGCTCGGGGAGCGCCCGGCTCGAGCTGGAATCTTTCAATGGCGACATCAAGATCTGCAGGCCGGGAGCCGTGATGAGGGACAGCGACAAGAATTGGCACAAGGAAAAGGACAGAGACGAGGACCACGACCCGGAGGACCCATGATCACGCGTGTCTCCACGCTCGGCTTGCTCGCGTTCGCCAGCGTCCCCGCGCTCGGCGCGGCTCAGGGTGAGTTCCACTGGAAGGGCAAGATCGCCGCAGGCAAGGCGATCGAGATCAAGGGCGTGAACGGCGACGTCGAAGCGGTCGCGGGCTCGGGGGGGGAGGTCGAGGTGACCGCCGTCAAGCATGCCCGCCGCGATGATCCCGACGAGGTGAAGATCGAAGTCGTCCCGTCCGAGGACGGCGTAACCATTTGCGCGGTGTACCCGAGCTATGGCCGCCGAGAGAACACCTGCGAGCCGGGCGAGCACGATCACATGAACGTGCACGACAATGACGTGCGGGTGGACTTCACCGTGCACGTCCCCGCAGGCGTACGATTCGTCGGGAAGACCGTGAACGGTCAGGTCGATGCGGCCAAGCTCGCCAGCGACGTGGACGCGAATACCGTGAACGGCAGCATCCACATCTCGACGTCGGGCTCCGCGGAAGCACAAACCGTCAACGGCTCCATCGTCGCGTCGATGGGCCGGGCCGACTGGAGCGACGTGCTCGACTTCACCACCGTGAACGGCGGCATCACGCTCGATCTACCGGCCAACCTCTCAGCGGAGGTACGGGCCAAGACGGTGAACGGCGACATCGTCACCGATTTTCCACTCATGGTCACAGGCCGGCTGGGGCCCCGCAGCCTGCACGGCACGATCGGGAACGGGGGACGGCGGCTGGAATTATCTACGGTGAATGGGACGATACGCCTACGAAAGCTCGGTTAGAACAGGATGCGGGATACGTGATGCGGGATGCTTGAGGCTCTACTCGCATCCCGCATCTCGCTCCTCACATCCCGCAATAATCCGACCCTCCTTGCAAGACTCAGGTACCTAATCCGGCAGCCTTCCATCCCAGGTTAGGGCGTCCGAACCAGGGATGCCGTGGTGCTGCGGGAACTGCTCACCCGCACCGAGCAGATCGACGATCTTCGCCACCTCTTTGGGGCGCTCGGGTTTCAAGCGGCGTGGGAGCCCGTGCCACCCGGGCCCTGGCTCGGCACGGCGCAAGCGGAGGCGGCGGGGGTGGGGCGCGTGGCGCTCGTCGCCCGCCATGAGGCATTCCGGGTGTTCGCCATCGAAGCGCGCGACGCCGAGGGAGCCGCACGAGTCGCGGCCAGGCGGCTCGCCGCGCATGCGGAGCGGGGTCTCGCGTGCGCGATCGGGGTCGGGCCGCGGCGGCTCGTGTGCGCCAGCTGGCGCGCGGCGGCGCGCGGGCCGGCGGTGCGCGCGGTCGCGATTCCGCTGGAGCGGCCCCCCGGGAGCGCGGTCGAGACCCTGGAGCGGCTGCGCCCCCTGGCGGCGGAGACGTCGCTCGCGCTCAGCTTGCGGATCGGAGAGGCGCTGGCGAGCGAAGGGATCACGCCACGCTTCTTCCGGGCGTTCCGCGCCACCCTGGAGCGCCTCACGGATCGCCTCGCCACACCCCGCAGCCGGACCGATCGCCACGCGCTGGCCCTCACGGCGCTCACGCGCGTGCTGTTCCTCTACTTCGTCCAGGCGAAGGGGTGGCTCGATGGCGACCGCCGTTACCTGATTCACCGCTTCGACGAGTGTCTCGCCGCCCGACGGCACTTTCATCGGCAGGTGTTCGATCCGTTGTGCTTCGGTGCTTTGAACTGCTCGGCGGCTGACCGGTCCGCCGCGGCGCGTGACCTGGGCCGGTTGCCGTTCCTGAACGGCGGCCTGTTCGAGCCCACAGCCCTCGAGCGAAGCCAAGGCGCGGCCCGCTGGGCCAATGCCGACTGGCGCGACGCGTTCGACGAGGTGTTCGAGCGTTTCCACTTCTCGGCCCGGGAGCCGGACGACGGTGACGCCATCGCGCCGGACATGCTGGGCCGCGTGTTCGAAGGCGTGATGGACCCGGACGAGCGCCGCTCGAGCGGCAGCTATTACACGCCGTCGGCCCTAGTCCGGGAGATCGTACGAGCCGGCCTCACGGCGGTGCTGGTCCACCGGTTCGGCTTGTCGCCCGCGGCGAGCGAGCGGTGGATCCATGCCGGGGAGCCACCTGCGCCGAGTCCCGATCTCCGCAGGCTCGCCGTGATCGACCCGGCGGTCGGCTCGGGCGCGTTCCTGCTGGGTGCACTGGAGGAGCTCACGCGGCTGCGCTGCAGCGCCGGCGAAGGGCCCGCGGTGACGGTGCGTCGCGACGTCGTGGCCCGGTCGCTATTCGGCGTCGACCTGAAGCTCACGGCTGTACGTCTGACTGAGCTGCGCTTGTGGCTCGCGCTGGTCGCGGATCAGGGCGACGTGGATATCGGTAGCGTGGCGCCGCTCCCGAACCTGGACGGCCACGTGCGGCAGGGAGATGCACTGCTGGACCCGCTGGCGATCGCCCGCACGCTGAGCGGCACGGCGGCGCCCGCCGCACCCGGCACCGAGGTGGCGCGCCTGACCGCCGCGCGCAGCGCGCTGTTCAGCCTCACGGGACCCGCCAAAGTCCGGGCGGTGGCTGAGCTGACGCGCGCCGAGCGTGTGCTCGCCCGCCGGCTGTTCACCGCAGCCATCGACGCGCTCGAGCGTCGCACCGCCGAGCTCGTAGCCGGCGGCAAAGATCGTGACCTGTTCGGACGACGCCGCGGGCTCACACCGGACGAGCGGGCGTCGCTCCGGCGAGTGCGGACGAGCCGCGGGGAGCTGCGTATCGCGGCCCGGCGCCTGCGTCGCGAGGGCGGGGCGCCGTTCTTCGCCTTCGAGTCGCACTTCGCCGACGTGCTGGCCCGCGGTGGGTTCGATCTCGTCGCGGGCAACCCGCCGTGGGTACGGGGCGAGCGGGTGCCTGGCCGTGTACGGGAAATGCTGGCGACGCGCTACGCGACCTGGCGGCTGCCAGCGACGCGGGGGTTCGCCCATCTGCCCGACCTGGCCGTCGCGTTCGTGGAACGCGCGCTCGAGCTCGCGGCGCCGGGCGGGGCGGCAGCGCTGCTCGTCCCCGCCAAGCTCACCTCCAGCGGCTATGCCGAACCACTGCGCCGGCGGCTGGTCGCGAGCACACGGCTCGAGCGGCTGGCGCCGGTGCCCGCTGCGAGCGGCGCCTTCGGCGCGGCGGTGTATCCGATGGCGCTCGTGGCCGCGCGCGTCGAACCCACGGGCCGCGAGCAGGTGGCCACGGCGCTCGGCCCTCGCAAGGCAGCGCCGGTGGTGCCGCAGCGCGCCCTCGCCGGCGACGGCCCCTGGGTGCTGGCGCATGCCGCGACCGGGATTGCGCGCCACCTTCAGGCCACCTTCCCCGCTGTGGGCGACCGCTGGCGCCCGCAACTGGGGGTGAAGACGGGCGCCGACGACGTGTTTCTCGTGGCGCACGCGACAGCGGCGACGCGCCCCGCCGTCCGGGGCCGCGACCTGGCGCCGTGGCGGGCGACGCCGCGAGCGCACCTGCTGTGGACCCACGCCCCGGACGGTCGTCCGCTCGCACGCCTCCCGGCCGAGCTGGCGCGCGCGCTCGACCCGCATGTCGCGAGGCTCATAAGGCGCAGCGACTATCGCGCCGGACCCGCGTGGCAGCTGTTCCGGACCGCCCTGGCTGACGCGCCGCACCGCGTGCTCTGGCCTGACCTCGCCCGCCGTCTTGCGGCAGTCGTCCCCGATGGAAGCGTGGTCCCGTTGAACACGGTGTACGGCATCGCGACCCGCGCGGCGGACGACGCCTTTGCGCTCGCGGCGCTTTTCAACTCGCGCTGGCTCACCGCCGTCGCGCGGCTATACGCCGATACCGCGCGAGGTGGCTTCCATCGCTTCAACGCGCGGGTGGTGCGGGGCCTCCCGATTCCACCTGCGGACCCCGCGGTGTGGCACAGCCTAGCGGAACAAGGACGGTGCGGCATGGCGGACGACGACGCCATCGCGCGCCTGTATCAGCTCGATGCCGCCGACCGCCGTGCTTTGGACCGAGCCGCCGCGAGTCCTCTCTGAGCAGCTCGCGCCGCTCGCAGAGCCGCTCACTTGCGTCCTTAGACCGAGAGCGGTCGAATCGCCGCGAGCGGTCGCGCGGCTCGCGGCGCGCGCGCTGCTCGACCTGCTGGCAGGCGAAGCAGCGGAACACCGGGCCTGGCCAGCGTGGCTCGCCCCACACCAGGTCCCCGCCGCCGAACGACTGCTAGGGATGCTGACCCGGTACGGCGGCGCCCTGCTGGCGGATGCGGTCGGACTCGGCAAGTCGTATGTTGCGCTGGCGGTGGCGATGGCATTGGGCGGGCGCTTCGCGCTAGTCGTGCCCGCAGTGCTCGTACCGCAGTGGCGCGCGCTCTTGCGGGAGCACGAGGTCGACGCGTCGATCGTCACACACGAGCGGCTCAGCGGCTCACCTGTCCGCCTGTCCGACCGTCCGACTGTTGCTCTGTTTGTCGTCGACGAAGCCCATCGGTTCCGAAACCCGCAAACTAAGCGATATGGCGCACTCGCCCGCCTGGTGGTGGGCGCGCGCGTGCTTCTGATCAGCGCCACGCCAGTGCACAACCGCGTCGGCGACCTGTGCCACTTGCTGCGCCTGTTCCTGCGCGACCATGCACTCAGTGCGCTGGGCGTGCTTTCGCTGTCGCGGGCCACCCGAGCCGGTATCGACCCGCGAGCCCTTTCAGCCGCGACGGCCCGTTTGTGCGTGGCGCGCTCACGCGGGCGTGTGCAGACCGGTTACGATGTCGGCCGCGTGCCCCTGCATTTCCCAAGGCAGGGGCCGATCCACAGGATCCGAATCGGCGCGGCGGAGGGAGCCGAGCTGCAGTCGCTCGTCGCGGGCGTCGCCGGACTCGAGGCGGGCGGTGACGCCGCGGCGCTGTTTCGCCTGCTGCTGTTGTCACAGCTCTGCTCCAGCCTGCCCGCCTTCCGCGCGAGCCTCGCCCGCTACGAAGCGTTCCTCGAGCTCGGCGCCGCGGCGGCGACGGAGGGGAGAGCGCTCGGGCGGGCGGATTTCAGGCGGTTGTTTCCCGTCGAACATGACGAGATGCAGCTTGCGTTCTTCCCACTGCTCCTTCCTGCTGGAATGCGTGCCGCGAGCGAGCATGATCGCGCGCTGGTGCGACGGTTGCGCGAGCTGTCGGCCTCCACGCGTGATCCCAAGGCGGACGCCCTCGCGCGACTGCTCGATGACAGCGTCGTCAAGACCATCGTCTTCGTCCGTGCCCGTGCGACAGTGCATCATCTGATGCGACGGTTGCGGAGCTACCGCGTCGCGGCGGTTACTGGAGAGCACGGCTGGTTCGGAGCCGAACCCGTCGCTCGAGACGACGTGCTCCGTGCCTTCGCGCCGCGGGCGCAGGGGGCGCGCGATCCGGCAGCGGCGCTCGAGACCCGCGTGCTCGTCGGCACCGATCTCCTGAGCGAGGGCCTGAACCTACAGGATGCCGGGCGCGTGATTCATTACGACCTGCCCTGGACCCCGGCCCGGCTCGCACAGCGGGTAGGCCGCATCGATCGCGCCGCATCGCCTCACGAGGGCATCTCGGTCGTGGCCTTTCTCCCGCCGGCACCGCTCGCCGAGGCGATCGCCCTCGAGCGCCGCCTGGCAGCGAAGCGGCGCGCGCAGCGGGCTGCCGGCGCTGGTCCCGCGGCGCTCGACTGGTGTGATCGGCTGTACCGTCTCGCCACGGCAGAGTCTCCCGTAGCGCGGGCGGCGAGCTGTGCTGCGACCGCCGGCGGGCCCGAGCGTGCCGTTGTCCTGGTGCTGCGGATTGGCTCTCTGGTGGAAGCGGTCGTGGTGACAGACACTGGCGCAGCGGCCGATCCGGAGCGGGCCACGGCGCTGCTCGAACGAGCCGCCCAGTCCGAGCCTGTTCCCGTCGAACCTCAGGCGATCGAGCGGGCGCTCCGGCAGGCCGCGCCGCTCGTGCGCCGCCGCCTTGCGGCCGTCGAGGACGCGCGCTGGCGCGCAGCCGATCGCGACCGGCTCAGCCGGCGTCTCATTCCGTGGGTGCTCGCGGCGGCACGGCGCGCTGCCAGAGGGCGCAGGCACGGCGAGCTAGTCCGGCTCGACGCGCTCGTGTCGCGGCTCGCCCTCGGCATGACGGCCGGCGAGGAGCGACTGCTGGACGATCTGCTGGTGCGTCGCTCGCCACTCGGCCTGGGCGACGTGCTCGCCTGGCACGAGCGCCTGCCTCCGGCCGATGAGGATGCCGGCGTCGCCCCTCGGGTCGAGCTGGTCGCGGCGATTGCGTTCAGTTAGGCGCTTACTCGTGATGCAGCAGCAGCTCCTCGTAGTCGAGCTCGCGCTGCACGGTTCGCATCACCGCGTCGCTGATCGCGCCTTCATCGCGCAGCCGAACCAACTCCTGCCGCTCCGCAGCCAACAGCTCTCTCGCGAGGCGGAGGTTGGCGCGAGACTTAGCCTCCATGCGGTCTTCGAGCACGCCGTCCGCGTGACCGCGGAGGTGGCGCGTGCGATGTTGATAATGCTGTCGCGTGTGCGACAGGGCGTCCGGATGCATCCACGGCTCTGCCGCAAGCTCGTCGAGCCGCTGCAGCGCGGCCTCCGTCGTGCGGAGCCGGGCGGTGATCTCCTCGCGCTGCTCGTCCTCCCCCGTTTCGCGCACCCCGAGCCAGCGGAGCAATGGCGCGAGCGTGAAGCCTTGCCCGAGGAGTGTGACGAGGATGACAGCGTACGAGAGGGCGATGATCGCGTCCCGGCCGGGGAAAGGCGAACCGGCGGCGGTCACGGTCGGAAGCGCTGCAGCCAGAATGAGCGTGTCGCCGCCGCGCAACCCGGCCCAGCCCACGATGGTCAATACCTGCCAGCGCGGCCGCGCCTGGCGTGGCCGAAGGCGCGGGCCCAGGAGCCAGCGAAAGTTGCCGGCGACGTAGACCCAGGCGAGCCGCGCCACCACGACCGCGATGCTCACGAGAGCGGCCGCGCGCGCGAGCTCGAGCGCCGCGGCCACGCTGAGCCCTCCGACAATAGGCCGGAGCGCGAGGCCGGTCAGGATGAAGATGAGCCCCTCCAGCACGAACACTACGACCTCCCACATCCCGTTGTTCTGGACACGGGTATCCGCCGCGACGAACCGCGGGCCCACCCGCCCGAGGTAGATCCCCAGGGCTACGACCGCCAGGACTCCGGAGACTCCCAGCCGCTCGGCGGGCAGATAAGCGGCATAGCCGCTCAGCAGCGAGATTGTGTTCTCGACCTCGGGGTCGTGAATGTGGCGGCGGACAGCACCCAGCACCCACGCTACGGCCAGGCCCACGACGACGCCGCCGGCGCCGACCCACAGGAATCGGATCCCAGCGCCCATCAGCGAGAACGTACCGGTCACGGCGGCGGCGATGGCCATGCGATACGCCACGATCGCCGCCGCGTCGTTGATCATGCTCTCGCCTTCGAGGATGGTCACGGAGCGCCGCGGCAGCGGCAGTCGCCGCAAGAACGCGGTGGCGGCCGCGACATCAGGCGGCGACACAACGGCTCCGAGGGCGAACGCCGACGCCCACGGCAGCGCCGGCAGCGCGTAATGCGCCACGGCGGCGACGACAATGGTCGCGAACAGCACATGGCCGACGCCGAGCGACAGAATAGGACGCAGATTGGCGCGCACATCACGGTAGGAGGCGAGCAGTGAAGCGCGGTACAAGAGCGGCGGGATGAACACCAAAAACACGAGCTGCGGATCGAACTGCACCACCGGAAGGCCCGGGACCAGTGCGACGAGCAGGCCGCCCACGACGAGCAGCGCCGGTGTGGGAAGCTCGAACCGACGCGCCACCAGCGCCAGCAAGGTGACGCCCACGAGGAGCGTCAGGACGATCTCGAAGTTGCGCATCGGACGGGTAGCATTCTACCGCGCGGCACCCGGCACGCCAGCAGTCGAGTTACCTTCCGGCGTGCCGCTCTCCACCTTCCTCTTCGACCTGGACGGGACGCTCATCGACTCGATCGAGCTGATCCTGCGCTCCTACCGTCACACGCTGCGCACGCATCGGGGCGAGGAGCCGCCGGACCACGTGTGGATGGACGGGCTGGGCACGCCGCTGTGGGTGCAATTCCGGCACTTCACCGACGATCCGGTGGAGATCGACGCCATGGTTGCGACCTACCGCGCCTACAACCTCGCCCATCACGACGAGCTGGTGCGCCCGTACGACGGCGTGGTCGACGCGGTGCGCGCGTTGCGACGGCCGGGCCGGACACTCGGTCTGGTGACGAGCAAGATGCGGAGCGGCGCCCTGCGTGGGCTGCGGCGCGCGGGACTGGAAGACGCCTTCGACGTGGTGGTCGGCGCCGACGAAGTGACCCATCCCAAGCCGCACCCCGAGCCGGTACTGACCGCGCTCGTGCGTCTCGAGGCAGCGCCGGGCGCCGCGGTGTTCATCGGGGACTCGCGACACGACCTGGAATGCGGCCGCGCGGCAGGGGTGAGAACCGCCGCGGCGTTATGGGGTCCGTTCGACCGCGCCCATCTCGCCGACCTCGAGCCTGATTACTGGCTGGAACGCCCGCAGGACCTCAGTTTACTGACCACTGATGACTGATTTCGTCCCCTTCGAGCTCGAGCGCTGGCAGAGCACCTGGGAGAACCGGGTGCGCTACAACCTCTCCGAGTCGGGAGTGCACCCGCTCTCGATCCGGGAGCTGCTCGAGCTCGCGGGTTCGTCCGCGGCACCACTGCTCGACGTGCGCCTCGGCTACAGTCAGTCGAACGGCACCGATCTCTTGCGCGGGCGCATTGCCGCCCTCTATCCGGGCGTTTCGCCCGATCAAGTCCTGGTCACCACCGGCAGCGCCGAGGCGAATTTCGTGATCTGCTGGCGCCTGATCGAGCGGGGTGACCAGGTCGCCATCATGTTGCCGAATTACCTGCAGACGTGGGGGCTGGCGCAGAACTTCGGCGCTCAGGTGAAGAGCTTCGCCCTGCGCGCCGGCGCGCAGTGGGAGCCCGACAGCGACGAGGTGCGTCGCGCGATCGCACCGGGAACGAAGCTGGTGGTCGTCACCAACCCTCACAACCCGACGGGACACGTGCTCTCCGCCGAGATGCGCAGGCTGATCGTGAGCCGCGCGGCGGAAGTGGGCGCCTGGCTACTCGCGGACGAGGTGTACCAGGGCGCGGAGCGCGACGGCGTGACCACGCCGTCGTTTTGGGGCAGCTACGAGCGGGTGATCGTGGTGAACGGGCTTTCCAAGGCATACGGGCTCCCGGGCCTGCGCATCGGCTGGGTAGTGGGGCCTCCCGGTTTCGCCGCCGAGGCGTGGGCGCGACACGACTATACGACCATCGGGCCGGCGGGCGCGAGCGATCATCTCGCGGCCGTGGCGCTCGGGTCCGACGTGCGCCCGCGGGTGCTCGAGCGCACCCGCCGCATCCTGCGGTCCAACTACCCGGTGCTCGAGGAGTGGCTGAAGCGCTTCGGCGACACGTTCAGCTGGCACGCGCCCCAAGCGGGAGCGATCTGCCTCGTAAGGTACCGCCAGGCCATCAGCGCGCTCGACCTGGTCGAGCAGATGCGCGCCGAGCAGGGGGTGCTGCTCGTACCGGGAGACCACTTTGGACTTCCGAACCACATCCGTTTCGGCTTTGGGGAGGAGCTGCGCTACTTCCAGGAAGCGCTCGTCGAAACGGAGCGAGGCTTGAAGCGCGCCTTCACCGATTGACATGCGGGTCGTCCCGCTCGAGGCGTTCCGCGACAAGATTCCCTACACCGTGGCCATCGCAGCGGTGGAGCGGGGATTTCGGGCGCTCGCGCTGGGGCAGGCGTCGCTTCCCGATCCGATGGTGCTGGAGCTACACGACGAGCAGGCGGAGGTCCACGTCAAAGGCGCGCATCTGACGGGGGCGCCTCACATCGTCCTCAAGGTCGCGACCGGGTTCTACCGCAACCGGGCCCGCGGCCTGCCTTCGGGCGACGGCATGTTCCTGCTGCTCGACGCACAAACCGGCGCGCCCCAACTGCTGCTGGAGGAGCACGGCTTCCTCACCGACTTCCGGACCGCGGCGGCGGTCGCCCTCACGCTCAAGTATCTGGCCCCGAAGGACGCGCGTGAGGCACTGTTGATCGGCGCTGGCGGCCTGGCGCGGCAGACCGCGCGTGCAATGCTCGCCCAGATGACCTTGACCCGGCTCACGTTGTGGAACCGCTCGCGCGAGCGCGCCGAGTCGCTCGCCCGGGAGCTCGCGCAGGTGGTGGAAACGCGCATAGCCCCCGCCCTCGAATCCGCGGTGCGCGACCACCGCGTGATCGTAACGGCCACGGCGAGCACGACGCCGCTGATCAAGGCGGCGTGGGTGACGCCGGGGATGCACATCACGTCGGTTGGCACCGGCAGTCCGGAAAAAGTCGAGCTCGAGCCGGGCGTTTTGGCGAAGGCTGACAAGCTGATCGCTGACCGCGTCTCTCAAACCGAGCGCTACGGCAACCTGCACCATGCCGTGACGGCGGGGGCCGTGACGCGCGACAAGGTGTACGCCGAGCTCGGCGACCTCGCCGCCGGCCGGCGGGCGGGACGGGAAGGCGCGGACGAAATCACGGTCGCCGATCTGACCGGCGTGGGCGTGCAGGATGCTGCGATCGCGCAGGCGGTGGTGGAGACCTTGGGATTGTGAGGGGGGCTCAGCCAGTCAACGCCCGCAGCACCAGGTAGGCCACGCCCGCGATCCCGGCCGCTGCCGGGATAGTGAGGATCCACGCCCACACGATCCGCCCGGCAACGCCCCAGCGCACAGCCGACAAGCGGTGCGCAGCACCAACCCCCGAGATCGCGCCCGTAATGGTGTGCGTGGTGCTGACCGGAATGCCGAAGTGCGAGGCGACGAACAGCGTGATGGAGCCGCTCGTTTCGGCGCAGAACCCCCCGAAGGGCGTGAGCTTGGTAATACGTTGTCCCATCGTCCTGACGATGCGCCACCCGCCTGCCATCGTGCCGAGCGCGATCGCCGCGTAGGCGGCGAGGATCACCCAGAGAGGGATCACATCGGCGCTCGTCAAGTGGAGGGCGCGGATGGGGAAGTCAGCGAACGCCGCCCGCGCGGCGAACAGCAGCCCGACGATGATCCCCATGGTCTTCTGCGCGTCATTCGTGCCGTGCCCCAGAGAATAGAGCGCCGCCGACACGAGCTGCAACGAGCGAAACACCCGGTCCACCCTGCGGGGCAGCGACCGACGCAGCGCCCAGGACAGAGCCACCGTGAGGGTGAGCGCGAGCGTCAGACCCATCAACGGTGCGACCACGATGAAGACGAGCGTCTTGACCCAACCCGGGGCGAGGATAGCGGTGAATCCCGCCTTAGCGACCGCGGCGCCGGCGTAGCCGCCGATGAGCGCGTGGGACGAAGACGTCGGCAGCCCGCCCCACCAGGTGATCAGGTCCCACGCGATCGCGCCGATCAAGCCGCCGAGGATGACGATCGGCTCGACCACCGACAGATCGATCAGGCCCGTACCCATGGTCTTCGCCACTGCGGTACCCAGCCCGAACGCGGCCACGAAGTTGAAGAACGCCGCCCAGACCACGGCGGTCGCCGGGCTGAGGACGCGTGTGGAGACGACCGTCGCGATCGAGTTCGCGCTGTCGTGGAACCCGTTGATGAAGTCGAACGTTAGCGCGATGAGGACGATCCCGAGAACGAACCAGACGGTCGCGCCCATCACGCGTGCTTCAGCGTGATGGACTCGAGGTCATTGGCGACGTCCTCCGACTCGTCGAGGGTGCGCTCTAGGTTGTCGTAGATCTCCTTCCACTTGATGATTTGGAGGGCATCCCGCTCGGTTTCGAACATGCGGCCCAGCGCCTCATGGTAGATTGCATCGCCCTCTTCTTCGAGCTGCTTGGCCTCGACGCAGTACTTCATCACGTCGTCGCCCTTCTTCAGCCGGGCTACACCATCGCCGAGCACGCTCACCATCCGCTGGATCACCTCGGTGAGCTGCTTGACGCCCTCCGGAGCGGCGCCCAGGTGGAACATTTGGGAGCGGCGAGCAGTCCCATCGATCGAGTCCATCACATCGTCCAGATCGGAGGCGAGTTGATGGATGTCCTCGCGGTCGAGGGGCGTGATGAACGTGCGGTCGAGCCGATTCACCACCTCGTGGGTGACCTGGTCGGCCTCGTGCTCGAGGCGCTTGATCGCTTCGACGTGGGGAGTGCGGCGCTCGGGGGGAGCGGCGAACAGATCGCGCAGGTGACGTGCCGCTTCCTGGCTGCGCGTGGCCACCGCGATGAACAGGTCGAAGAACTCTTCTTCCCGGGGCAACAGACGCACAGTCGTCCTCTCCCAGTTGAGGGGCTGCAACTTCGGCGGGGAAACATAGCGGGCTCGGGCGGGAGCCACTAGGTTACGACCACTCATGACCGCGACCCAGCAGTCTCAGGCTGATTTCGTCAAAGCGATCTCGCGGCTCGACGCCACGGCGCTCGTCGTCGGATCGATGATCGGCTCGGGGATCTTCATCGTCTCGGCGGAGATCTTGCGCGAGGTCCACGCCCCCGGGTGGCTGCTGGTCGTGTGGGCGGCATCGGGGGTGGTGACCTTGATGGGCGCGCTCACCTACGGGGAGCTGGCGGCGATGTTCCCCCGGGCGGGCGGCCAGTACGTGTACCTGCGCGAGGGGATCTCCCCGCTGTTCGGCTACCTGTACGGCTGGACGCTGTTCGTCGTGATCCAGACCGGCACCATCGCCGCCGTCGCCGTCGCGTTCGCCCGCTTCACCGCCGTCTTCTGGCCAGGCCTCTCGCCCGACGTGTTCTTCGGCACCACCCTGCACTTTCCCAATCCGATCGGTGACATCGCGGTGGGCCTCTCCCCGCAACGCATCCTGGCGGTGATCTCGGTGGCGGTCCTGACCTGGATCAACGTTCGGGGCGTGCGCACCGCTGCGATCATCCAGACCACCCTCACCGCCATCAAGACGGGCGCGCTGGTGCTGCTCATCCTGCTCGGCCTCTCGATCGGCCGCCATGCCGAGGCGCTGGCCGCCAACTTCGGCGCCAACTTCTGGGCCACGGGCGGCGTCGCGGTCGGGATCGGGGCGATCGGGGCGGCGATGGTCGGCTCCCTGTTCTCGATGGACGCGTGGAACAACGTGGGCTTCGCTGGGAGCGAGCTCAAGAACCCGGAGCGCGACCTGCCGCTGGCGATGGGGGCGGGCGTGCTGGTCGTCACGTCGCTGTATCTGCTGGCCAACGTCGCCTACTTGAACGTGCTGCCGTCGGCGGCGATCGCCACCGCGCCGCAGGATCGCGTCGGGACGGCCGCGCTCCAGGCGATACTCGGCGACTCCGGACTGACGCTGATGGCCGCGGCGATCATGATCTCCACGTTCGGATGCAACAACGGCCTGATTCTGTCGGGAGCGCGCGTCTACTACGCGATGGCCCGCGACGATCTGTTCTTCCAATCCGCTGGCGTGCTGCACCCGCGATACAAGACGCCCGCCGTCGCGCTGATCGTCCAGGCGGTCTGGACGAGCATCCTTTGCCTCTCCGGGACCTACACGCAGCTGCTCAACTTCGTGATCTTCGCCGCGCTCGTGTTCTACGGCCTAACGGCGATAGGGTTGTTCGCGCTGCGCGCCAAACGACCCACGGCGCTGCGTCCCGTCCGGGTCCCCGCGTATCCGTGGCTCCCCGCCGTGTACGTGGTGGCGACCGCCGCCATCGCGGTCGACCTCCTGGCTCAAGACGCCACACGCACCTACAGCTTCCTCGGCCTCGCCCTCGTAGTCGCCGGCGTGCCGGTCTACCACGCGTGGCGCAGGATGGTGCGACGCCGGAGCGCGCTCTCCTAGGGAATCGCTGCCCAAGTCGCGGGGTGGTGCTGGGGTGGGACGCGGGGGCGCTTTACACGCGAGGGCACGCCAAAGGCGGAACTCCCAAGCCAAAGGCTGGCCAGACCTGCACCAGTGCCGCGTTGCATGTCCCACCCCAGCACCACGTTCGCCTTGTGCTGTGACTCCCTAAGCTTTCCCTCACCAAAAACGAGCCTCTTGCCGGTCGGATCGAGCGCAGCCATATTGCCCGAACCCCGAACAAATACCGAAGCATGCTGGAGCCGCAAAAAACCTCACAACCGCCCACACCAGCATCGGGCGCCCCACCTATTGCCCCGGCCACTGCTCCGTGCCCCGATTGCGGTGCCGGCCTCACCCGGCAGTCGGGGTGCGTGGTGTGCGTGGAGTGTGGCTGGGCGAAATGCTCGTGAATCGTCGGACGGTCGGACAGTTGGACGGTCGGCGCATAGCAGCGACACAGCTCCCGCTTTTTCAGTCCGACATTCCGACTGTCCGACCGTTGAGTCCAACCGCCCTTACGGTCCTCGACGAGCGTCTCCGCGGCACCAAGTTCGTCCAGCTCACGCCGCGCTCGGTGCTGAATTCACCGCAGCAGACCGGCGTCGATTTCTGGTCGCTGAACCCGTACATCGGCTGTGAGTTCGGTTGCACCTACTGTTACGCGCGCTACGCGCACCGCTACGCGGTGGAGCGCGCGCACGACGCCGGGAAGCTGGACGAGGAGGAGTTCCGCGACTTCCGCGGCGCGCACGGCTGGGAGGCATTCGAGCGGCGGATCTTCGTCAAGGATCAGGTGCTGGCGGCGCTCGAGACGGATCTGCGCCGCTACTTCCGGTCGGGGGCCCCCGGCCCCACTCCCCCGATCGTCATCGGGACGGCGACCGATCCCTACCAGCCGGCCGAGCGGCGCTTCCGGATCACGCGGCAGGTCCTCGAGCGGCTGGCGCAGTGCGACGGGTTGAACCTCGGCATCATCACCAAGAGTCCGCTGGTGGCGCGGGACGTGGACGTGCTGCGCCGCATCCAGGAGCGCAGCGATCTCGAGGTGTACGTCTCCCTCATCACCACCGACGCGGCCCTCATTCGGCGCGTCGAAGCACGCTCTCCCATGCCCGCCACCCGGCTGCGGGCGCTCAACAAGCTAGCGGAGGAGGGCGTGCGGGTAGGGCTGATTGTGGCGCCGGTCCTCCCGGGGATCACCGACGACCTCCCCCACCTGGAGGCGCTGTTTCGCGCGGCCCGCGACGCGGGCGCGAGATTCGTGCACGCTGGCCCGCTGCGGCTCTACGCCGCGGTGCGAGAGCGTTTTCTCCCCGTCCTCACGCAGCACTTCCCCGACCTGGCTCCTCGTTACCGCCACGCGTATGGCCGCCGGAGCGGCGCGCCGCGCGATTACGCTCGGGCGCTGGCGGCGCGCATCAAGCGGCTCCAGCGACGATTTGGATTCCCGGTGAACGACGGGATGAGGGACCGATACCAGACGCGCCAGCCGGCGCGCCAGGGGACGCTCGCTTTGTAGTACCTCTCACGCCACGACGGATTCGCTCTTGCGGTGGCGCGGACGGTAGTGCCGCACCAGATCGAGCACCCACCGCGGAGCGCCCTGGCGCCGCGCCTCGTAGGCGCGGGCCAAGAGCTCGGCGATATCATGGCCCAGCTGTGCCGCTTGGCCGGGGGACAGCTCGGACGCCAGCTCGCCGAGCAGGCGTACCAGCTGGCCAATGTGGGGGGGGCGGCTCGCCCGGCCGCGCGCGGCGAGCCAGCGCTCGAACTTGGCGCGGGTGGCGGGATGGGGGACCGAGCCTTTGAGGAAGTTGCGCAGCCCGTTCGGGCTCACGGCGATTTCGCTCGCCGCCCTGCGTAGCGAAAGGCCGGCGGTTTCCCTCGCAACGGCGTCCCGCAGGATCGGCACGGGAAGCGTCGGAACGCTTCGGCGACCAGCGTTCATGTCACGCCCCCAACGCCCCCGAGGCGTGCAATTTGTGCGGTTTGCGCGCTGTTACACGAGGTACCCTACACCCAGTTCAGGACGGTGGCAAGCGCTCGACGAGCGCCCGAATCGTTCCCGGCGCGTTTCCCTCGAGCCGGTTGTTGACGAGAATCAACGCCTCCAGATGGCGCCGCATCACCTCGGCGACCAGCCGCAACAGGTCCTGCCGTACCTCCGGCTGCTGTTCACGGATCCGATCGTAGGGCTCGAACAGTCGCACCGCGTCGGCATAGGCCCGCCCCGGTCGCAGCAGCCCGCGTGCCACCGTGAAACCCGTCGGAAACGCCCACGGGAGGTCGAGCTGGTCGCCGATCGGTGGCATCTCATTCCAGGAGTTGAACACATGGGCCACACCGTGCCGCGCCAGCACCGCGCCATGGTCGTCGGTCAGGAGCTCCGGGTTTCGCAGCTCCACCGCGTAGCGAAGGTCTCGCGGCAGCTGTCGCAGGAAGCCGTCGAGCTGCTCAGCCCAGGCAGCCGGCGCCGGCCGATCCTTCCCCTGCATCGCTTGGAACTCGAACACGAAACACCCGGCGTGATCGCGGAACACACGCTCGAACGGGCCGAGCACCGCGTCCTTGAACAGGTCGGCGTTCAAGAAATCCGGGTTGGACTGCCGATCGAGCCGCTTGGCCGTGATCCGGTCCCACACTTTGCTCACGCACGGAAAGCCGGCAGGTAGGGCGCGCACGTACGCCGCGAGGACTTCGTCGGTCGGCGCATCGTAATACGCGCTGTCGATCCCGACGGTGCCGAAGAGTGGGTACCGCGCATACTCCTCGAGTCGCCGGGCCGGCTCCGCGCCGCGATAGGTGCGGTGATAGACGTCTCCGATCCAGCCGTCGTAAGTCCAGGTGGACGTGCCGAATTTGATGTTGGGAGGAATGCGCCTGCCGAGCGCGACGAGGTCCCGAGGAGGCGACGGCAGCGCGGAGAGGTCGTCGAACAGGCTGGGTTGCTTACGAGCGGCCACTGTCGTTCACTTAACTAGAGACAATACAATAACTTAAACATTACCACTCGAATCTTGCCAACCCCTCGATCTTCGGGATATATTCGGGTCCCATTTGCGACTGGCCCGTGACCCGAATGCCCCGCCTGACGAGCGATTACGCCGCGTGTTGCTGGATCCCGTCGTTCGCGCTGCGGTGTGAGACGGCACGGCGTTCAGAGGGCTCCACCCTCGCTTCCCGACCCGTGGCGTTGCTCGACTCCGACTCCACGCGTCGCGTATGGCAGGTATCGCCGCTCGCGCGACGGGCGGGAGTGAAGCCGGGAATGACGGTGAGCCAAGCGATCGGCGTGTGTCCCGCGCTCACGTTGTGCGAGGCCGACCCGGTCTATTACGACGACCAGTTCGCGCGGCTCGTCGTGGCGCTCACCGCCGTGAGTCCGGTGGTCGAACCGGTGGAGCTGGGGCGGGTGTACGTGGGGACGGACGGATTGGAGGGGCTGTACGGCGGCCCAGAGGAAATCGTTGAGGCGATCGAACGCGGAACGCGGAATGCGGAATGCGGAACAGAGGGTGAAAGTTCGCTGGGCTGTTCCCCGTTCCGACTTCCGCGTTCCGCGTTCCGCGTTGGGTGGGGCCGCGGCAAGTTCGTCTCCTGGGTCGCGGCCACTCGCGCGCGGCCTGGAGAGGCGGTCATCGTGCGTCCTGGGGAGGAAGGGGTATTTCTCTCCTCCCAGCCGCTCGCCGTCCTCCCGCTCGATTTCGACACGCATCGCCGGCTGCGCCAGCTCGGGTTGAAGACGTTGGGGGCGCTGGCGACGCTGCCGGAGGAAGCGGTGGTCTCGCAGTTCGGCGCCACCGGTCGGCGGTTGTGGCTCCTCGCGGCGGGACGAGTGACGGAGCCGGTGGTGGGCCGGGTCGCGCCGGAGCCGATCGCCGCCGCGCTCACGTTCTTCACCCCGGTCGCCGGGCGGGAGCTGCTCGAGCTGGCACTCGACCGGTTGATCGAGCGGGCGCTCAAGGACCCGCGCCGCATCGGCTGGCGGGTGCAGGCGGTGCGCGCACGCGGGGGGCTCGAGCACGGCGCGTCGTGGCTCGCCGCGGTGACGCTCAAGGAACCCACGGCCGATCGGGATCGCATCGCAGCTCCACTGAGGACACAGCTCGAGCGGTCGCCGCCCGCGGGAGCGGTGGAGCGACTGGTCGTCGAGTTCACCGCGTTCGCACCGGGCACCGAGGAGCTGCAGCTCTTCGCCCGCGATGCGACGGCCGCCGCGCGGGCGGCCCGGCGGCGCGCCCTGCAGAGCGCCGCGCGAGAAATCAAGCTGCGGATCAAGCGGTCAATGCTGTATCACGTCATCGAGATACAGCCATGGTCGCGTCTTCCGGAGCGGCGGTATGCGTTGATCGATTATGAACCGTGAGCAAAGTCGGAACGAGGAACGCGGAACGCGGAATGGGCCAGACAGACTTCGGAGCCTCAATGCCCCGCAACGGGTGCAGGTGGAGCTGGACGAGCAACGGAGGCCCACGGTCGTCAAGTGGGAAAAGAGAAGCGAGAAGCGCGTCGAGTCTATTGGTGAGAATTGGCGCATGGACGACGAATGGTGGCGACAGCCGATCGTACGCCGCTATGTTGAAGTCGTATTCGAAGGCGGAGGCCGTGTTGTGTTGTTCGAGGATTTGACAACTGGAGAGTGGTTCGCTCAGATGCCGACATAAGCGCGAATTGCGAACACGGAATCGATCGCACTCCTTCGCATTCCGCATTCCGAATTCCGAATTCCGCATTCCGAGTTCATATGTATATCGAACTCCACTGCCACTCGGCGTTTTCTTTTCTCGACGGTGCCTCGCTCCCCGAGCAGCTGACGCTCGCCGCCTCGCAGCTCGACTACCCCGCGCTTGCCCTCACCGATCACAACGGGCTGTACGGCTCGATGGCGTTCGCGCAAGCAGCCAAACAACTCGGCCTGCAAGCGATCACCGGTGCCGAGCTGACGCTCCTCGACGGCTCACACATCACGCTCCTCGCCGAGACGCCCACTGGGTATGCGAACCTCTGCCGGCTGATCACCGAAGCGCACCTCGGCCGGGAAGATCGCCGCGACCCGCGCCTGGACTTCGCCTCCCTCGAGGCCCGCCACACGGGACTCATCGTGCTGTCGGGATGCCGCGACGGACTCCTGCCCGGTGTGCTGCGGCGCGAGGGAGCGACGGCCGCCAGGCGGTTCGCCGAGCGCTGCCGCGCGGTGTTCGGGCGGGAGAACTTCTTCGTCGAGCTGCAGAGGAATTACGTGCAGGGCGATCGTGCCCTGACTCGTGCCTTAGCGGACATCGCTGACGACTTACAACTCAGCGTCGTAGCGTCGGGCGACGTCCATTACCACACGCGCCAGCGCCATCGCCTGCACGACGTGCTGGTCGCGATCGGGCACCGCACGACGCTCGACGGCTCGCACAGCGTGCGACATGCCAACAGCGAGTTTTACCTGCGTCCGCCGCACGAAGTCGAGGCGCTGTTTCGTGACTGGCCGGATGCTGTCGCTACCACACAGGTTGTAGCGGAGCGCTGCCGGTCGTTCGATCTCACCCGCGACCTGGGATACCGGTTCCCCGATTTCCGCGGCGCTTCGCACACGCCCGCCCCTCGGGCGCTCGCAGAGCTGTGCAGGGCGCGGCTCGAGGAGCGCTACCTGTTCGCTTCCCCGCACCGCCCCGAAGCGGAGCGGCGGCTCGCCGAGGAGCTGCGGCTCATCGAGCATCACGGGCTCAGCGGGTTCTTTCTCGTCTATCACGACCTGTTCGAGCTGGCGCGTGAGGTCGGCGCCGATGTGCGGCGCCACACACGCCGCGCCGGGGCCAATCTGCTCCCCGGCCGGGGGCGCGGCTCATCTGTCTCCTCCGTGGTGTGCTACCTGCTCGGCTTGTCGCATGTCGACCCGGTCGCGACCCAGCTGTTCATCGGGCGATTCCTGAACGAGACCCTCGCCTCGGTGCCCGACATCGACCTCGATTTTCCGCGCGAGATTCGCGAGGAGCTGATCCGCCGGGTGTACCGACGCTACGGCGACGAGCACGTGGGGCTCGTCTGCTCGTTCCCCACCTACCGCTTGCGCTCGACTGTGCGCGAGATCGGCAAGGCGTTGGACCTGCCGCTGGGCGAGATCGAACAGGTGGCAAAACTGTCGGACAGTCGGACGGTCGGACTGTCGGATGAGCTGCAACGACTCCCCGGTTTCGCGAACCGGAAGAATGCGCCGCTCTGGAAGGAGCTGTGCGAGCTGGCCGAGGAGATCGCCGGCCTGCCACGGCACGTGTCGCAGCACGTCGGCGGGATGATCATCTCGAGCCGGCCGCTCGTCGAGATCGTGCCGCTCGAGCACGCCGCCATGGAAGACCGCGTGGTGTGCCAGTGGGACAAGGATTCCTGCGACGACGCACGCTTCATCAAAATCGATTTCCTGGCGCTCGGCATGCTGTCGCTGGTGGAGGAATGCGTCGAGCTGGTGGCGGTGCACGAGGGGAAGCCACCCGATCTCTCGCGTATCGACTTCGAGGACCCTGCCGTCTACGACCGCATCTGTCGGGGTGACACCGTGGGGCTGTTTCAGATCGAGAGCCGGGCGCAGATCCAGATGCTGCGTCGCACCCGGCCGCGCAATCTCGAGGATCTCGCCGTCGAGGTCGCGATCGTGCGGCCGGGCCCGATCGTCGGCGGCGCGGTGAATCCGTACGTGCGGCGACGCGAGGAACAGCGCCGGGCGATCGCCCGCGGCCGGCGCTACGAGCCGCCGCTCGACCATCCGTTGCTCGAGGAAGCGCTCGCAGAAACGCTCGGCGTGATTCTCTATCAGGATCAGGTGCTGCAGGTGTGCCAAGCGCTCGCGGGATTCACGCCCGGCCAGGCCGAGGCGCTGCGGCGGGCGATGAGCCGGCGACGCAGCCGCGAGCTGATGGCGGAGTTCTTGGAGGAGTTTCGGGACGGCGCCGCCGCGCGCGGGGTCTCCGAGGCGACGGCCGAGCGCGTGTTCACGCAGGTGATCGCGTTCTCCGAGTTCGGCTTTCCCAAGTCGCACGCCGCCGCGTTCGGCCTCCTCGCTTATCAATCGGCCTGGCTGCGGCACTACCACCCTGCCGAGTACTACACCGCGCTCTTCAACAACCAACCGATGGGATTCTACTCGCTCGACGCGTTGGGACGTGATGCGAGTCGGAATGGCGTCGAGATCCGGCTGCCGGATGTGAATCAGAGCGATGTGTGGTGCACAGTTGAACGGGGATCGGGGCTCGGGGATCGGGGCTCGGGGATCGGGAGCTGTGCGAGTTGGTCTCGGATTTGTACGAGACTGGAGTGAGGAGACGGCCACGGCAGTGGTGGTCGAGCGAGAGAAGCATGGGCCGTTTCGGAGCATCGGGAACTTCGTACGCCGGGCCCCACCCCAGCTCAAGCGAACCGCGATCGAGCATCTGGTGTGGGTGGGCGGATGCGACGGCTTCGGGCTCACGCGCCGCGAGTTGTTGTGGCAGGTGGGGCTGTCTCTGCCACCGGAAACGGAGCGTGGTAACGGAGCGCGCAGCCGGCGCCAGCTCGAGCTGGCGCTCAACCATCCACATGAGGGACTCCACTTTGGCGGCCTCGCAGCGGACGAACGGCTGCTCGCCGAATACGACGTGCTAGGGTTCGCCGCGAGCGGCCACCCGCTGTCGCTGCTCCGCGGCGAACTGCCATCCGGCGTGATACAGAGCGACGCGCTGCCCCGGCTCGAGCACGGCGCCCGGGTCGAGGTCGCCGGGCTGGTGGTCGCGCGCCAGCGGCCCGAGACCGCGAAGGGGTTCGTCTTCGTGCTGGTCGAAGACGAAGCAGGGATGGTCAACGTGATCGTGCGACCCGACGTGTACGAGCGATATCGCACGGCGATCCGTGGCGAGCCGTTGTTATGGGTGCACGGCACGCTCGCGAAGGACGATGGGACAGTGAACGTGCTGGCGGAGGAGGCGCGGGGCCTCCAAGTCGGAACGCGGAACGCGAAACGCGAAACGGACGGCGAGCCTGACCGTTCCGCGTTCCCACTTCCGCATTCCGCGTTTGGTTTTCTCAAGACCTTCCGCAGCGTCGCCCCCGACTCCAAGGACTGGGGATAGGAATCGCGTTATTGACATCGCCTTCGCGGCGGCTAGCCTTGCGTGAGCAAGGAGGAGTGTCATGAAGACATGCCGTGCCCTGCTCGTTTTACTTGCGGTCCCGGTGGCGGGCGTGACGCAAGCGCCCCCGGCTGGGTCGACGGAGCCGTTCGTCGTCGAGTACTACTACAAGGTTCGCTGGGGTTACGCCGACGAGTTCATCCGGCTCTTCAAGAAGAACCACTTTCCCGTCCTCAAGCGCCAGATCGAGCTGGGGCACGCGCAGCAGGTCACCGCGGAGGCGCCGCGATTTCACACGACCGAAGATGGGCGCTGGGACTATCGCGTCACCATCGTGTGGAAGAACGCCGCCGCGCCGCACGAGCCGTTCCCCGATGCCGAGCTCAAGCGGCTGTTCCCCGACCAGGACACGTTCCGACGTGAGGAGCAGCACCGCTTCGAGATCCTCGCGGCGCACTGGGACCTGCCCGTGGTCACCGTCGACCTCACGCGACCGTGAAGCCCAGGCAGCTTGTCTGGATCGCCTGCTGGCTGGCCGGGTTCGCCGCTTCGGTCCCGCTTGCGGGCGAGTCATGGGCTCCGCAAGTAGACACCCCACGCGCACAGCCACCCGGACGACCGAGAGGCTTTTACACGTCGAACGGCGTGGATCAACCGCCGCGCCGCTTGTCCGGCCCCGCGGTCGAGTATCCGCCGGGCTTGCTGCGACGCCACGTCGAGGGCCGGGTCGAGGTCGCAGCGATCATCGATACGGCCGGTCGCGTAGAGCCGAGATCCGTGGAGGTACTCTCAACGCCCGACTCCGGTCTGATCGAGCCGGTGACGGAGATGATGCTCGCGTCCCAGTTCACTCCCGGCCGTGTGAAAGGGGTGACCGTGCGCGTCATGGTCCAGATGGCGATCGACGTCCGGCCTCCGCGCCTGAGTGCGACCGATCTCGTGGGAAAGGCGCGGGGTCAGCTCACCGCGGGTCGACCCGACAGTGCGCTCACGCTACTGGAGATCGCACTCGATTCGGGCATCACCCACCCAACGGACGCGGAACGAACCTATGCACTACTGGTGCGCGGGATCGTGGCGTCGCGGAGCGGTCGCGACAGCGCCGCGGGCACCGACCTGCGGGACGGCCTCGCCCTGTACCAAGCGTTGAGCACGCGCGGTGTCGACCTCGCACCCTTCCTGCGCCGTCTGGCCGACTCGGTGCGGCTCGCGCGCCGCGCGGGCACCCCGACGCGCAGCGCAATGCCCGCCCCCACGGCGCTCGGCTCGGTGGATGAGCAGCCGGCGCTCGTCTCCCATCCGGCGATTCGCTATCCGCCCGAGATGCAGGCGCTACGGCTTGCCGCCACCGTCGTGGTGGAAGCGACGCTCGATCCGACGGGGCACGTGGAGCCTGGTTCGGCGAGCATCGTCCAGAGCCCGAACCACGCGTTCGATCAAGAGGCTCTGCGAGTGGTGCGGGGCGCCTTGTACCGGGCGGCGAAACGTGGCGGGCGCCCGGTGCGGGCGGTGATCCGCCAGCCGATCAGCTTCATCAACTACTAGTCGCGTGCGGACGCGCGCGGGCGACCTTGCCGAGATAGGCTCGCACCAGCGGCGCGACGCGACCGCGCACTAACGCGGCCTTGAGCTGCTCTCGTTCGTCCGGCGTCGCGTCCACCAGATACCGCTCCCCACTTGCTCCTTCCTTGACCGCCACGGGGATCCCATCGCGGAAGAGGATCCGATTCGTCGCCAGTCCCGCGATGACTTCTCCCGGCGTCACGATCCCCACGAGGTTGAGGGGATCGGCTCCGTTGATGGTCACGAGCTCACCCGCAGGGTGCTCGCGTCGCACGCTGCGCAGCAACCCGACCGCCTCGGCGAGCGCGTACTGCTCTCCGGAGAACCCGCCCACGAACCGGCCGCCGCGGATTTCCCCGCGTGCCTCCAAGCGGCGGAACACTCGCAGGATGTCGCGCCACGGCGCGAGGAGCGCCTCGCGCGCGACGAGCCGGCGGAACACCACCCCGTAGCGGCGCAGCAGCTGCCACGCCACCGCCTCGGCGACGACGTCTTCCGGAAGCGAGGAGGGGAGCCGAACGCGCGACCAACGTCCCGCCGTTTCGACGCCGAACGGCGCCACTTTGCCCCGTCGACGGAACCCCCCACCTCCGCCGATCGGTCGGCGCCGGTCGGACGGCACCAGCAGCGCTCGCAACCCCGCGAAGCTGTCGGCCGTCACCAGGCCCCATGCGACGAGCTCGCCGAGCGCCTTTTCAACCTCGGTGCGCAGCAACCCGGTGGCGTTCACCAGGTCGCCGAAGAACGACGCGCCGCGCTGGTCCAGCGCGTCGAGCGTGGCGCGGGCCGAGTGCGAGAGCGCCGGGGGGGGGGCCGCGCCATCGGGCGGCGCCGTCAGCGAGCGCCAGACCGCTCCCCGCTCCCGCCGGAATAGCGCGACCGGCGTGGTGCGGATGGGCCCCGACTTGTGCCCACCTCCGTTCGGAGCACCGACGGGGGACAGCCGGCCCCACGCGATCTCCCCCGACAGGCACAGCCCGTCGAGCCACAGTGGATCGTAATCGACCAGACGTGCGGGGAGCACATCCGCCTCCCACGCGCCCGCCGGCAACTCGAAACCGTCGAGCTGCTCGAGCACCGCCGCGAGTCCCTCGGGCCCCTCGGCCCGGGTGTCCGGTGCGGCCCGTTGCCAGCGCAGCAGGAACCGCATGAAGTCCGCGGCGCTCACCGGCTCGATCTCGCGACGCAGCCGGTCGAGCGTGTAGCGGTGGATTCTCGCGAGCAGCCGGCGCTCGCACCACTCGAGCTCGGACACACGGTGGGTGAACCGGCCGCGGAGCACGAATCCCTCGTGCTCGAGCGCGCCGAGCGCGAAGTCCACATCGGCGGGGGTGACGCCGAGCGCGACTGCCACGTCACGGGCGGTGGTTGGCCCCACCACCTCGAGGCGGCCCCGCACCAGCTCGCGCACGGCGTCCTCGCGGCTCCACGTCTTCGCGCGCTCGCGCTCCGGCACCACTAACGCCGGCTCGCATAACGCTTCGGGGAAGGCGGCCTGGAGCATGGGCAGCCGCTCGGCCGCGATCCACAGCTTAGCCTCGGCTTGCAGGACGCCAGCGCGCCCAGCCTTTACCAGCCCTTCGAAGTAGCCTTGCTGTTCCGCGTTCCGCGTTCCGACTTCCGCGCTCGGCATCGCTCCCATCACCAACAACGCATCGTGCAACTCGTCTGCGTTCCGGGCCTCCGGCCACGCCTCCTCCCGCACCCGATCGATCGCCGCCTGATCGAGCTTCCCGAACTCGTCGGCGGACTTCACATCGAGGCCGCGCCGGGTCATCACCGCTTGGGTGCGGCGCTCTTCCAGCGGGGCGTCGTCCAGGAAGGCATAGGGGCGGGCGTTCAGCACCTCGTGGCACAGCGGCGACGGCTCCGTGGTGTCGCGCGCCACCATGGTGAGCGCCCCCGCCGCCATCGCTTCGAGCACCCGCTTCAGGCCCGGGAAGTCCATCGCCTCGAGCAGGCAATCGACAATCGTCTGGTTGACGAGCGGATGGTCGGGGATCTCGCGGTCACCCACGAGATTCTCGGGACAGGCGAGCTGATCGGGGAAAACCGCGGCCACGAGGTCTTCGGCTTCCATGCGCTGCAGCGGGGTCGGGACCTTGCGGCCGCCACGGAACCGCAGCACGGCCAGGGCGCGCGTCGCGTTCCAGCGCCAGCGGGTTCCGAACACCGGCGCGTCGAGCATCGCCTGCACCAGCAAGTGCTCCGCCGTCTCGGGCTTCAGGTAGTGGAACACGTCCTCGAGCGGGAAGCTGTGTTGCGGGCCGAGCGACAGGATGATGGCGTCTTCGGTGGCGGCGGCCTGCAGCTCGAAGTTGAAGGAGCGGCAGAACCGCTTGCGCAGCGCCAGCCCCCACGCGCGATTGATGCGACTGCCGAACGGCGCGTGCAGCACCAACTGCATCCCCCCCGCCTCGTCGAAGAAGCGCTCCAGCACCAGGCTCTGGTGCGTTGGGATGATGCCGAGGATCTGGCGGCTCGCGGCCAGGTACTCGACGATGTGGCGCGCTCCCGGCTCACTGATCCCGATCGTCTCGACGAGCCACCGGATGGCGGCCGGCGGATCGTCCAGCCGGTCGGCGACGTCCTGGCGCAGCCGTGAGACTTCTTCCGACAGCTCGTTGGTCCGACCGGGCGCTTCCCCGACCCAGAACGGCAGGGTGGGTGGCTGCCCCTTCGCGTCGGTGACCCGCACCTGCCCCGACTCCACCTTCGTGATCTGATAGGACGTGTTTCCCAGCTGGAAGATGTCCCCGGGCATGCTCTCGATCGCGAAGTCCTCGTTGAGCGTCCCGACGAAGGTCTCCGTCGGCTCGAGGATCACACGGTAGTCGCCGAGATCGGGGATGGCGCCCCCGGACGTGATCGCGGCGATGCGCGCACCGCGACGACCCTTGATCCGCCCGTGGACGCCGTCATAATGAATGTGCGCGCTGCGGCGTCCCCGGCGGGTGGTGAATCCATCCGCCAACATCTGGACGATTCCGTCGAACTCACCACGCGTGAGGTTGCGGTACGGGTACGCGGATCGCAGCCGCTCGTACAGCGCGCCCTCTTCCCACTCCTCGCCCGCCGCCGCCGCGACGATCTGCTGCGCGAGAATGTCGAGCGGCTTCTCGGGGATGATGAGCCGGTCGAGGCGACCTTCCCGAGTGGACCGCAGCAGCGCGGTGCACTCGATCAATTCATCGCGCGAGAGCGGAAACAGGCGGCCCTTGGGAACCGCGCCGAGCCGGTGGCCGGCGCGGCCCACCCGCTGCAGCAGCGTCGCGATCGAGCGGGTCGAGCCGACCTGAATGACCAGATCGACGCTGCCGATGTCGATCCCGAGCTCAAGCGAGGCGGTCGCGACAAGCGCTTGCAGCTCGCCCCGCTTCAGTCGCTCCTCGGCTTCGAGCCGTTTCTCGCGCGACAGGCTGCCGTGGTGGCTCGTGACCCGATCCCCTCCAAGCCGCTCCGACAAGTGCATCGTTAGACGCTCGCACAGCCGGCGCGTGTTCACGAACACCAGCGTGGTGCGGTGCTGCGAGATCAGCTCGGCGATCCGAGTGTTGACCTCGTCCCACACCTCGGCCGACATCACCGCCTCGAGCGGCGACGAGGGAATCTCGAGCGCCAGATCGAGCGTGCGGATATGACCCGCGTCCACGATCGCGGGGACCGGCTGGCCCGTGCCCACTAGGAACTGTGCGATCTCCTCGATCGGCTTCTGCGTGGCCGACAGCCCGATCCGCTGAGGCGCCCTGCCGATCAGCGCGTCGAGCCGCGCCAGCGACAGCGCCAGGTGACTGCCGCGCTTGTCACGCGCCACGGCATGGATTTCGTCCACGATCACCGTCCGCACCGATCGGAGCATTTCGCGGGCGCGCTCCGACGTGAGGATCAAGTAGAGCGACTCAGGGGTGGTGACGAGGATGTGCGGCGGGTGCCGCACCATCGCCTGTCGGTCGGCGGCCGGCGTGTCACCGGTGCGCAGCAGGGTGCGGATCTCCACGTCGGGGAGACACTGCGCCTCCAGGGTGCGACGAATCTCCGCGAGCGGCTCCGCCAGGTTCTTCTGGACGTCGTTCGAGAGCGCTTTGAGCGGCGACACGTACAAGACCTGCGTCGCGTCGGCGAGCGACCCGTCGAGTCCTTGGCACAGCAGCGAATCGATCGCCGCGAGGAACGCGGCGAAGGTCTTTCCCGACCCCGTGGGCGCGGCGATGAGCGTGTTCCGACCCTGCCGGATGAGGGGCCACGCTTGGCGCTGCGGCTCGGTAGGCTCGTGGAAGCGCCCCTCGAACCAGCGCTGAATAGTGGGATGAAAGCCGGCGACGGACATACTGGAAATATGGCTGGGCTGACCCCGGGCCATCGGCCCCGGGTCAGCCACCTAGGATTGCCTCCAATCCCGTGCCCCGAGCCGCGGCGATCCGCTCCACCGTCTCCCCGATCTTGTTGTTCGGGGTCGAAGCACCGGCCGTGACGCCGATGGTTATCGGCCCCGAGGGCAGCCATGCCTCCCGGCACTCCTCCGCCGTCCCGCCGACGGGACGGAACCGGATAGTCCCGGCCTCGGGGTCGATGCAGCTCGCATCCTCGATATGATAAGTCGGCGCCCGCGCGTGACAGATCGCGGCGAGATGCGTCGTGTTGCTGGAGTTGTAGCCGCCGATCACCACCATGAGATCGAGCGGCTCGGCGATGAGCTTCAGTACCGCGTCCTGGCGATCCTGGGTCGCCGAGCAGATCGTGTCGAACGTCCGGAAGTGCTCGGGCAGCGCGGCCTCGCCGTAGCGGCGGGTCATGCTGCTCCGCAGCTCGGCCGCGATCGCGAGCGATTCACCCGAGAGCATCGTGGTCTGATTCGCCACCCCCACGCGAACCAGATCGCGATCGGGGTCGAAGCCGGGCGACATCTTGCCGGCGAAGCGCTGCAGGAACCGCTCGCTGCTCCCCGCTCCTTCGATGTAGGCGCACACCTCGCGCGCTTCCTCCATGTCGCGCACCACGAGGTAGCGCCCGCTCGGGTACTTCGTCACCTGGCTCGACGTCGCCTTCGTCTCCTCGTGATAGTGCTTGCCATGGATCACCGCCGTGAAGCCGTCCTTCGCGTAGGATTCGACGCGCTTCCACACATTCAGGACCGAGCCGCAGGTCGTGTCCACCAGCACGCAGCCGATCGCCCGAAGCCGCTCGAAGTCCGTTACGGTGACCCCGAACGCCGGAAGGATGACGACGTCCGCGGGCGTGATCCCGCGCAGGTCGAACTCACCGCCTTCAGGCCGGCGCAGGAACTCCACCCCCATTGCCTGCAGCTTCTTGTTGACGTGCGGGTTGTGAATGATCTCCCCGACGAGGAAGACCCGCTTATCCGCAAACTTGGTGCGCGTCTCGTAGGCGTACTCGACCGCGCGATCCACGCCGTAACAGAACCCGAACTCGCGGGCGAGCCTGAACGTCACATCGCCCACCGTCAGGACGTACCCGAGCCGCCGGATGCGGTCAACCACATGGCTGTGATAGTCGGCGACGAGGGCGCCCTCGATGTGCCCCTTGAGCCCGAAGCCGCGTCGAAAGTACGTCTGCTCCACGGAGTCAATCTAACCGTGTGCTCCGACCGGCGCGCACGGCGTCCATCGCACGCTGCACCGCGAGGCCGTCATGGAACGTCGCCGGCTCTCCCACGGCGGGACGGCCCTCGAGCACGCCTACTAGGTCCCGCATCAGCCGCACGAACGAGCGAGCCCACATGTTGTTGGGGGTCGTTTGCTCCCACAGATCGTCAGATACGCTCGCGTCCGCCAGCGCGGCACCGGCGCGCCCGACCTCGAGCGTGGTTTCGCCCGTCAGCACGATCGTGCCGGCGGTCCCAGTCACCTGCGCGAACTGGCCCGGCCCGTGTGACGCGACGGTCGAGAGCATCACGGTGGCGATCGCGCCGCCGCTCAGGCGCAGCACGCAGCTCACATACTCGTCGGCGGTGACCGGTCGAGGGACGCCGCGCTCGTCGCGCCGCTCTGGCACGAACGTCGCGACTCGACCGCTCACATCGACGATCTCCATCTCGGTCCAGAACCGACACAGGTCGATGAGATGCGAGCCCACCGCTCCCAAGATGCCGCCCCCGCGGACCGCATCGTACCACCAGCTCCACGGAGCGTCGAACGCCTGCGGCCTGCCATCGCCTCGCAGGTAGGGCTTGAGCACGAGCTCCAGGTGGAGCACCGAGCCGATGGCGCCGTCGCGGATCAGTTCGCGCACCTTGCGCCGATTGGGCTCGTATCGCAGCTCGTGATCGATGCGCGCCAGCCCTGGACTGCGCTCGGCGACTTCCACCATTCGCTCCGCCTCCACGGCGCTCAGGGCCATCGGCTTCTCGCACAAGACGTGCTTACCGGCCTCGAGGGCGGCGATCGCGTGGCGGGCGTGCGCGTCGGGCGTGGACGACACAATTACGAGGTCGACGTCGGCAGAACGGGCGAGCTCTTCGCCGCTCCCGAACGCGTGGGGAATGCCGAACTCTCGGGTGACGGCGCGGGCGCGGTCGAGGCTGCCGCTCGCGACCGCGGTCGCGGTCACGCCCGGCACCAGACGGAGCGCCGGCAGCTGTACCCGGCGCGCGAAGCCCGTGCCGATCAGCCCGACACGAAGCGTCACGGCCGGGACGCGCAGGAAACCGTGTCCGACCCCACCGGCACCGCTTCGAATGTCAGCTCGAACGCCACGCGACCAACCGGGGCCTCCTGCCCGGTGCCGCTGGCACGGAGGGTGAGGGCATAGGCGGTCCGCGTCACCCCGACGGTGCCGCTGTCCATCACGGCCCCGTGCGCGACCTCGCCCAGCATGTAGCGGATGGCGATCTTCGCCCCGCGGGGCGACACGGTATCGCCGCGCTGCAGCACCGGCCACGTGCTCGCTGGGACCGAGTCGGGTGTGTGTAGCCACGCTATCGCGGCGTTGCCGCCGTTCGATCCTTGAAGGATGACGCCGCCGCCCTGGGAGCAGCGGCTTGCCGTCGCCTCCGTCGTGAAGCGCACCGTGTCCTTCGGGGGACGGATCACGCGGGCGCGGAGCCCGCCGCCACCCTGGTGCACGCTTCCGCACGCGACGCCGAGCGCGCCGCCCGCCGCCAGTGCCGCGAACGCAACCGTTCTCAGAGTGACGAGGGCGCCGCCGCCGGGGAGGCCGGGGGCGAGCTCACGCCGAGCAACGCACGCGCGGCGGCGGTCGGGAGCGTGTGCGGAGCGAGCGCCTCGATCAGCCCGGGAGGAAGCGGCCGGGGCTTCAGTCGTTGCCGGTCCACGCAAACGAGGACCATCCATCCGGCCGCGCCCAGCGATTTCGAGCCATCGCGCAGCACGTCGAAATTGAGCGTCATCGACTTGGTGCCGACGCGGCCGACGTATGCCGCTACGCGCAGTCGGTCGTCGAGGCGCGCCGGAGAGTAGAACTCGCTGTGGACGGCCTTGCGTGGGAGGAAGATGTCGTAGCGGTCGAACACCCGCGCGTAGGCGAGGCCGCACGCGCGGAACAGCTCCGTCTCCGCAATCTCGAAGAACCGGACGTAGGACCCGTAAAAGATGATCCCGGCGAAGTCCACGTCGGACCAGCGAACGTATTCTTCGATGATGTACGGCGTGGCGGGCATGGCTTCCCCGAAGGTGGCAGGGAAGCTAGGGGACCTGAACCGCCGACGCCAGGATGCGGGAGCGGCGTCAGCCGCGCGTCATCGACCCCTGATTACCGTGCGCGTGGGAGCGCAGGCCGTAGGCGCGCAGGCGGCGCCATAACGTGGTACGACTGATGCCGAGTCGCCGCGCAGTTTCCGCGAGCTTGCCATGCGTCGTCTCGAGCGTGTCGAGGATCGCCTGCCGCTCCCGTTCGGCCAACGTGCGACCGTTATCGCCATCGGGGAGGAACAGCGCCTCGCCGAGCTCGAGCGATCCCTGCTTTAGCGTGCGGCACCGGCCGCCGAACGCCACGAGTCGCTGGCGCAACGTTTCACCGCGTCCGGCGTCGGTGCCGAGCGCATCGATGATGCGACGGGCACGCTGATTCGCGTACAGCATCCGGCCGTGCGGGTCGAACACCACCAGCCCCTCGCTGAATGTCTCCATCACGGCCTGGCCGATAGGCGCGAACGTGAACGGTGGAGTGCCGGGGGTCTTTTCTCGGGCAGACATACGTGCTTGCATAGTCGAATTACCGGGTCAGAGTTCCAACGAGCACCGCCATACTAAAGACTCAGCAACCGGACGGACGTCACAACGCCGCCCGAAGTTAAGAAATCACAAAGGTCGTTAGCGACGCCTGCGCCGTCCGCCGCTCCGCGTCAGGCGCTCGCGCTCTCCGCGGGACATGCCGCTCAGTTGACGGCGCAGGTCCTCGAGCGAATCGGACCGCACGCCGTCACGCTTGCCCCGGAGGACGGTGAAGCGCACCGGCCGGTCGAACGCGGGTAAGTCCCGACTCTGCAGCCGGCGGGCTTGCCCTTCCTTGAGGCGCAGACGCGCCACCCCGACGCCCTGCTCGACGTCGTAGTCCACGGGGACCCGGTCGCCATACACGTGCACGGAGCCTGGTAGGGCATCGAGCCGCCGGCGCTCAGCCTCCGGTATCGATGCGTCTACGTCCAGCACCAATCGCGTGTTGATGAACCGGTCCCACGAGTCGACGTCCGCGAGCTGCGCCACGAGGAGCGCGCTCACCTGCTCCGTCCCGGCCTGGACCAGCCGGCCGCCGGAGCGTCGCCAGTACTCACCCAAGCGGTCGAGCGCGCGCCGCAATCGCGCCTGGTCGGGATGCGGGGTTTCCCCGGCGAGCAGGGCCTGAACCAGCGCCGCGCGAGCGGCGGCCGCGAGCTCACGCGGGAACGGCGTCGGGAGCGGCTCGACCTCCCGCTCCAGGACGAAGCCGAAGTAGCGCACGGTCCGGACCAGCATCAGCCCCTCGCGACGCCGCTGGCGCTCGAACAATACGGTTGGAGCGCCTCGCCTCGCGTAGCGGCGGATCGCCCGCTCGGGCAGCTGCGTGCCCTCGATGCTGGCGCGCGGCACGCCGAACCGATCCGCGAAATAGCGCAGCGTCCCGGCGATGGCGCCCCAGCTGCCGCTCACCGAGCCGCGACTCACCCTCGCTTCGCGCCCATCGGCGGTCTCCTCGTCGATCACCAGGTCGAAGGGCATGATCTTGGCGACCAGCTCCGCGAAGGCGGCAACGGTCTTGTCGCCCGCATAGGGCAGCCGCTCCGGGAGCGGCAGCTCGAGCTGGCGATACACCGACGCCAACCCGAGGGCGACGTCCTCGATCGCTTTCACGAGGACGCCCCGACCCTCGGCCCAGCGATCGATGCTGTCGCGGAAGAGGTGGCGCGGCAGTCCGTACACTTCTCCCAGATAGCCGTGCTTGTTGACCGCCTCGGCATACACGTTGTACGCGGTCAGGTGATCGCTCCCGGCCGCGATCAGCCCGCGGAGATCGCGCTCCTCGCGCGTCATGCGATGGAGCGACTCGATGTTGGCCGCCACGGCCACCATCGGAATCAGCTCGGCGTCGGCGTGCCACAATAGCTCACCCCAGGGACGCTCGACCGGCATCGCCTCCACGTCGCGGCCGTAACGGGTGAGCCGCCCGTGCTCGATCAGTCCCCGGTCAGTCAGCAGCTCCACGGCCTCGCGGTAGGCCCTGCGGTCGAGGGGAACCGGCAGGTCGAGGTCCCGCGCGTCCACGCCCAGCGCGCCACACGTGATCGCCACCCGCTCCGCATCGCCGGCGAGTTGGAATTCGGGGGGCGTCGGTTGGAGATGCTCGAAGTCCACATCGCGGTCGCTCAAGATGTAGACTTCGCCGCCTTCCACCCGCCCGTGCACGCGCCCAGCCATCTGGAGGATCTCATTCGCGCCGAGATACAGGCGCGTGAGCACGTTCCGCCCGCGCTCGACGACGTTGGCGTAGCGCGCGTCGTAGATCACGACGGTGTCGAGGCCGCGGATGTTGAGGGCGGACTGTCCCGCCGCGGTCATCGCCAGCAGGAACGGCCGCCGCACCTCGCCGTCGAGGAACGGCCGGATCACGCGGATCGGCTCGCCGCCGTGGTAGAACGCAGTGGGCAGCGTTTGCCAGCGGTCGCCCAGCTCCTTCGCGATCTGCTCGACTTCGGCGCGCGTGGGCACGAACACCGCGACCCCGCGACGCTCGCGCAGCACCCGCTTCATGAAGCGATCGTTCAGAAACTGGAGCGGCTGCTCCGCCAGCACGCGCACCTCGGCCGCCCGAGCGGGATCGAACGCCCGCGTCTCGAGGACCTCGATCGACCCGAGGTAACGGGCGTAGAACGCCGGATCCACCGTGGCCGAGAGCCAGATGAAGCGGCAGCCGGCGCGCTTGCCGAGCGCCAGGCACAGCTCGAGCTCGGCGGATGTCTGGTGGATCTCGTCCACGACGAGCGTATCTCGCGGCGTGATCAGTCCGTCTTCGAACCAACGCCGGGCAATCCCGGTGGTGACGATCACGACGTTCCAAGTGGGCGTTTCGGGCGTCGCCTCGCGCTCGCGATTGACCACGCCGACCCTGAGGGGTGCGTCGAGGATGGTGGACGCGATCGGTCGGATGGCGAGGGTTTTCCCAGTGCCGGTCCCCGCGACGATTCCGAATCCGCGCCCCGATGCCGCGAGCCGGCGAATATCAGCGCCGTGCTCGCGGGCGAGCAACGTTTCGATGTTGAGCCCCATGGCGAGCTCGATGGTCTCGCATGCCGCACGCGTCGGGGCGATCACGACGACCCGCCCGGTGGCAGGCTCGGCGGCGAGGAAGGCATGGGGATCGGGGGGAAGGAAGTGGTCGCGGGAAATACGCACGTTGGCAATATAGATTAGCCGCTGCGCCCGAGCCGCCTACATCTCGAGAGTGGAGGACGCCATGGCTCCCCGACCCTGATTGGCTCGCTGCTCGCGCTGCTCGTCGCCGCGTCTCCCGCTCCGGCGCAACGTCTGGAGCGCGCCCCTGATCATCCGACGCCGGAACAGCTCGAGGCCCAGCTACGCTACCAGACGGGTCGGGTCACAGTGCGCCACGGTCTCGCCACTCTCGACCTCCCGGCGGACTTTCGCTACCTCGATCCACAACAGACGGACATGGTGCTGCGCGGGTGGGCCAACCCCCCCGGCAACGAAACGCTCGGGATGCTCGTGCCGGCGGGGGTGCGCGTGCTGTCGCACGCGGGCTGGGGCGTGATCATTACCTACACCGAGGGACAGCTACGTCAAAGACGACGACGCCTCCAAGCTCGACTACGCGGAGCTGCTCACCAAGATGCAGGGCGCGACGCGGGACGCGAACGCCGAGCGCGCGAAGGCCGGGTACCCTACCGTCGAGCTCGTGGGCTGGGCCGAGCCACCGCACTACGACAGCACGGCCCACAAGCTCTACTGGGCGAAGGACCTCAAGTTCAGCATGCCTCCGCCCATACCCTCAACTACAACATTCGCGTGCTGGGACGCCGCGGTGTGCTGGTGTTGAACGCCGTCGCGTCGATGGATCGTCTCGGCGCGGTGAAGCAGGACATGGCGAAGGTGATCGGGTTCGTGGAGTTCAACGAGGGGCACCGCTACGCCGACTTCGTGCCCGGCAGCGACAAGGTGGCTGAATACGGTATTGCCGCGTTGATCGCGCGCGGCCTCGCCGCCAAGGCCGGGCGGTTCAAGGTGCTGATCGTGGGGCTCGCGGCCGTGGCGGCGTTCTTCCGGAAGCTGTTCCGTCGCAGCGCGCCGGACGCGGCGGCCAAGACCTGACCGACGTCAGCGCCCGCCTTCAACGCGACGGGGGCGAGGGTGGGGAGGGCGCTTTGTGCTGCAGCAGCCCCAGCACCTCACCCGGCTCCGCGTGCCTGCCGATGGCTTTCTTGGAAAACACGCGGCGTCCGTCGACTTCGACCTCGAACACACCGCCCGACGACTGGATCAGCTTCACGTCGGCGTGGGGGTAGGCCTTGCGGATTTCGGCCGCCAGACCGGCGGCCCGCGGCTCGTAGTTTCAGACGACGCAGTATTCGATCGTGACGCGCATGTCGTAAACGATAGTCGCGCTTGACACGCCACGCCAAGGGGCCGAGTTTGCTCCCACCTTCTCCATGAGTGCGCTCTCCCGCCTCACAGCATCGCCGGGCGTACTGGTGCGGGCGTTGGTCGCGCTCGCCGCCGTCGCCGCGATCATCGCGGCGGGGATCGCCGTGGCGACGGGACGGGCGCCGCTGGGACCGGGCGCCGGGGAGGAGGTCGTCGCGCTCGTCGTGGCGGGGGTGCTCGCCCGGCGCTACGGCGTCGCCCTCCCCGGCAACGGCTTCTCGTCCTACATCCTCGGCGTGATGGCCTACGCTATTCTCGATCGCGGCTGGGCGTTCGGCGTCCTGGTCGCCCCCGCCGCGATCCTCGCGGGCGACGTGGGGTTGCGACGCCTGCCCATCGGCGCCGCGCTCTCGAACGCGGCGCACCTGACCGCGGGCACCGCCCTGGCCGGGCTCGCGTATGCCCGGGCCGGCGGCGCCACCGGAGCCGCGGCACTCGCTACGGGAAACCTCGTCCCCCTCGCGTTGTGTCTCGTCGTCCTCCCCCTCGTCGTCAACGGCACCTTCTACCTCGAGCTGGCGCTGGGTCGCGCCCTGGCGTGGGTGGACGCCCGCCTGACGGCGCGTTGGGAAGCGATCGTATACGGGTGCTCCGTGGGGCTCGCGCTCGGGTGGCTGACGCTCGCCCATGCGAACGTGGACGGGCCACCGGTAGCCGTGATCGCCGCGGTGCTCGCGGGTGCCACGGTAGCCAGCGTGTCGGTGATCCGACGCGCGGTGCGCGCGGACGAGCTCGCTCTGATTCAGGACCTGTCGCATGCGATCGCCAAGGATATCAGCCTGGCGAAGAGCTTTCGGAGCGTTCAGGAGCTCACGCGCCGTCTGATGCCGTGGGAACAGATGGGGTTTGCGCGCTACGATCCGGGGACCAACGAGATGGAGCTGGTGGCGGACACGGCGGTGGCCATCCGGGGGGATACCCCTCTTCGCTTCGACGCCAACGCCGGGTTGACCGGCGAGGCGGTGCGCTTGCGTCGCCCGGTCGTGGCGCGCGGCCTCTCCGCCGAGCAGCTCGTCCTCCCCGAAAGGGAGCGACCGGGGTCGGCGGTGCTCGTGCCATTGTACCACGCGGGCCAGCTGGTCGGGCTGTGGAGCGTCCGGCACGCCGATCCGACGATGTACCGCGACTCCGACGGCGACATGCTCGCGCTCCTCGCCCCGCAGCTCGCGCTCATGCTGGCCATCGAGGGATCGGTGCAGCCCGTCATCGGCGCCTCCGACCGGACGACCGCCTACATCCAGACGCTCGGCTCCACGACGGAAGAGATCCACGCATCGAGCGAGGCGGTGGCCGCGTCGGCGCGCCGGGCCAGCACCGGTGCCGCTCAGGCGGCGAGCCTCGTCGGAACGCTGGCGCGCGACTCCGCGCAGCTGACGCAGCACGCCGGAGAGGTGGCGGCCGCGGGGGAGGAGACCCGCGAGTCCGGAGCGCAGATGGAGAAGACGACCGAGAAGATCCGCGTGGCGACACAGACCGCCGTGCGGCGCCTCACGGAGCTCGGCACGACCACGGAAGAGAGTGCTCGCGAAGTTCGGCGCCTGCGCGATGTGGCGGCGCAGGTCGAAAAATTTTCGGAGACGATCGGCTTCATCGCGAACCAGACGAACCTGCTGGCGCTCAACGCGACCATCGAGGCCGCGCGCGCCGGCGCGCACGGCCGCGGCTTCGCCGTAGTCGCCGACGAGGTCCACAAGCTGGCGGAGGAGAGCGGGCGCGAAGCCCGCAACGTGGGGAAGTCGGCTCAGGACGCGCGCCGGGCCCTGGACCACGCCGCGCAGCTCCTGGAGCGCGTGCGCGGCGACCTGGGCGAAGTGGTACAGAGCTCGACCGGCTGGTTGCAGGACTTGATTCGAATCACCGACACCGCGTCGGGCACCGCGCGCGCGGGCAAGCGCGTGGCGGACCTGGCGCGCGGCATCAGCGAGCAGGCCGCCCGGATCAGCCAGGCGCTCGAGCAGGCCAAGGCGGGCGCCGATTCGTCCACACAGGAGACCGAGACGGTCGCCGCCGCGGCCGCCAAGCAGCTGCGGGCGATCGAAGGACTGGCGCGTGGGGCTACCGAGCTGGCGGGGCTCGCCGAGAACCTCTCGAAGGCGGTGCGGTTCGTGCGCGGGGAAAACGGGCGGGCCTGAATCCGGTGATCTCCGTCACCAAAACCGGCCTCCGGGGTTTCTTACCGGAGGCCGAATTATTACCGTAGGGCCAGCCTCAGAGGGAGTACCCGGTCCATGCGAACATTCGCGATCCTGGGCTTGACCCTCGCCGCCGTGTGCCGCGACGTCAACGCGCAGCGTGCCCATCAATTCGAACTCGGTGCGTTCGGCTCATTCACGCGGTACGACCGGCAGTTCAACCTCGACAACCATGTGGGCGGTGGTGCGCGGCTCGGCTACTTCTTTAGTAGCGTACTCAGCGCCGAGCTCGACGCGGGCTATGAGAGCCCCAATCCCAGGGTAGGGAGCGCAGCGCCGACGCTCGCGTTGGGCAGCGCCAGCCTGCTGCTCAACTTTGGCGGTTCCAGGAACCTGTTCTACCTGCTCGGCGGCTACTCCCGGCTGGACTTCGAGAACACCTCGCCCTATCGCTTCACCGACAACGCCGCGCACGGCGCCATCGGCGACCGGGTGTTCCTCGGCGACTGGGGCGCGCTGCGGTTCGAAGTGCGCGGCGTCTACTCCCCCGGCACGCATTTCGCCGGCGCGGACTGGGCGGGTCACGTCATCGGCTCGCTCGGCCTGTCGGTCTTCACCGGCAGCGGTAGCCCGCCGGTCGACACTGACCGCGACGGCGTCCCCGATGCGCGGGACGCGTGTCCGGGCACGCCGCTGGGCGCCACCGTGGATGCGCGCGGCTGTCCCATGGACTCCGATCACGACGGCGTCTACGACGGCCTCGACCGCTGCCCCGGCACGCCGGCGGGGGCGCGCGTCGACGCGACCGGCTGCCCCATCGACTCCGATCACGACGGCGTCTACGACGGTATCGATCAATGCCCCAACACTCCCGCCGGCGCCCACGTCGATGCAAAGGGCTGCCCGATCGATAGCGACGGGGACGGCGTGCCAGACGGCGTCGATCAGTGCCCGAACACCCCAGTCGGCGCGGTGGTGGATGCCATTGGTTGTCCGCTCGATTCCGACAAGGACGGGGTGCCGGACGGCATCGACAAGTGTCCCAACACGCCGCCCGGAGTCGAGGTGGACGACGTGGGCTGCCAGCGCTTCAAGGATTCCGACGGCGACGGTGTCGACGACTCGAAGGACAAGTGTCCCGGCACCCCGCCGGGCACGCGCGTGGACGCCGTCGGCTGCCCGATCCTGTTCACGCCGGAGCGGACGCCGGTCATTCTGCGGGGCGTGATCTTCGAGACCGGTAAGTCGGCCTTGAAGCCCGAATCGTATACGGTGCTCGACATCGTCGCGCAGTCGCTCAACGCGAACCCCGATATCCGGATCGAAATCGCGGGCTATACCGACAGCACGGGGAGCGCCAAGACGAACGTGAGGCTTTCCCAGGCCCGCGCCGACGCGGTGCGCGCGTACCTCGGGAGCAAGGGCGTCGCACCCGACCGCATGATCGCGAAGGGATACGGGGCAACGAACCCGATCGCGACCAACAGAACCGCCGCCGGGCGCACGCAGAACCGCCGGGTGGAGCTGCACCAGTTACCATGACCGCGAAGCCCGAGGAGCCATGATGAGGAGGTTGGGATCGCTGGCGGCGGTGTTGACGCTGGCGGCCGCTGGTGCCGCGGCGCAGCACGCCGGGCAGTTCGAGGTCGGCGCCTTCGGCTCCTATACCCACTACGATCCCGCCTTCGGGCTGGCGCAGAAGATGGGTGGAGGGGCGCGGCTAGGTTACCTGATCAGCGATCTCGCCGGCGTGGAGGGGGACCTGCTGTTTCAGCCAGAGTACACCTTCTCCGCGGGCGGGACGCCGGCCACGCTCCAGCCGCTCATCGCCAGCGCGTCGCTCGTGGCGAACGCGCTGCGCGCCAGCCGCCTCACGGTGTTCGTGCTCGGCGGGTACACGGTGCTCGACTTCGGCAACCGCGCGCCCTACCATTTTACGGACAACGCCGCGCACGGCGGCGCCGGTGTTCGGCTGTTCCTATCCGACCGAATCGCGGTCCGAGCCGAGGGCCGTGTGGTGTACAGCCCGAAGACACAGTCGACCTTCGGCCCCTCGACGGCCACTCATTATGTCGCCAGCGTGGGACTCTCCGTGCTCCACCTGGGCAGCCCGGAGAAGGACTCGGACCACGATGGCGTGGTGGACTCCAAGGACGCATGTCCGAACACGCCGCCTGGTGCGCACGTCGACGCCAAGGGTTGCCCCATCGATAGCGACGGGGATGGCGTGCCGGACGGCATCGACAAGTGTCCCAACACGCCAGCCGGGGCGCACGTAGACGCGACCGGCTGCCCCATCGACAGCGACAGCGACGGCGTCCCCGACGGCATCGATCAGTGCCCGAACACGCCCGCCGGAGTGCACGTAGATGCGAAGGGCTGCCCCATCGATAGTGACGGGGATGGCGTGCCCGACGGCATCGACCAGTGCCCCAACACCCCGCCGGGCGTCACCGTGGATGCCACGGGATGCCCGCTCGACTCCGACAAAGACGGGGTGCCAGACGGCCTCGACAAGTGCCCCAATACGCCACTCGGGGCCACCGTGGATGCGAACGGCTGTCCGCTCGATTCCGATCTCGATGGCGTGCCGGACGGCATCGACAAGTGCCCGAACACGCCCCCCGGCACGAAGGTGGACGCGACGGGCTGCCCGCTGCCCGTCGAGGCAGTCGCGCCGACGCCTGCGCCCACCCCCGAAGCCGTGCGTAAGTGCCCGCCGGCGCCCCCCGGAAGTCGGGTGGACGCCAACGGCTGCATGATCTTGTTCACCCCGGATTCGGTGAGACCTGCCGCACCGGGAGCGCCACCCCGGCCCACGCTGATCCTCACCGGCGTGAACTTCGAGACCGGAAGGTCGGTGCTGACGCGGGACTCGTACCGCGTGCTCGACGCGGTCGCCGCCTCGCTGGTGGCGAACCCTGAGATCCGGATCGAGGTCGCAGGTTACACCGACAGTACGGGCAGGAAGTTCATGAACCTGCGGTTGTCGCAAGCGCGCGCCACCGCCGTCCGCTTCTACTTGGCGCGCAAGGGCGTGCCGCCGGCCCGCATGGTCGCGAAGGGGTACGGCGCGTCGGGGTACATCGCCCCCAACAATACGCTCGAGGGGCGCGCCCAGAACCGGCGGGTGGAGCTGCACAAGCTCCCGTAGTCGCGGGGCCGGGCCGGCCTCGGTATTTTCTCGGGCCCGTGTCCCGGCTCTTCGCACTTCTCCTGGCGACGGCGACCGCCGCCGCGCCGCTCACTCCGGCACAACAACCCCGGCGGCCATCCCGTGCCCGCCGCCCGCCCGCCGCCGCCGCACCGCGGATTCCCACTCCGCGATCGGTGCTGGGGTTCGAACCCGGGGACGACCGCAAGCTCGCCGACTGGCCCACCCTGGTGCGGTATTACCAGGCACTCGCCGCAGGGAGCGACCGGCTGCGCTACCGCGAGCTGGGACGCACCACGCTGGGCGCCCCGTTCATCGCGCTCATCGTTTCGAGCCCCCAGAACCTCCGACGCCTCGACCACTATCGCGAGCTCAACGACAAGCTCGCCGACCCACGCGGCTTGCGGAACGCCAAGGAAACGGATGAGACGGTGCGGGATGGCCGGACGGTCGTGCTCATCACGTCCGGAATCCATTCGAACGAGGTCGGCGGCAACCTGACGCCGACGCTGCTCGCGTACCGGCTGGCCGCCGATACGGCCGCGGCCACCCGCGCGATCCTCGACAACGTGATCCTCTTGCTGGTTCCCTCCCTGAACCCGGACGGCGTCAACATCGTCACCCGCTGGTACAACCGCACCCTCGGCACGGCCGCCGAGGGCACCGATCCGCCCGAGCTGTACCATCATTACGTCGGTCACGACAACAACCGCGACTGGTACGCGTTCACGCAAGTCGAAACGCAGCTCGTCGTGGATTCGATCTACAACGTGTGGCATCCGCAGATCGTCCACGACATCCACCAACAGGACGCCGACGGCTCACGCCTGTTCTTGCCTCCGTACCTCGACCCGATTGAGCCCAACGTGGATCCGCTGTTGGTGGACGGTGTCAACGCCCTCGGCAGCGCGATGGCGTGGGAGCTCGCCGGCCAGGGGAAGACGGGGATCGTCATCAATGCGGTGTACGACGCGTGGACGCCAGCTCGCGCCTATCAACACTACCACGGCGGCGTCCGGATACTCGCAGAAGCGGCGAGCGCCAACCTCGCCTCCCCGATCGATCTGCCGTTCGACCAGTTGGCCACGCGGGGGCGGGGCTTCAACCCGCGCGCACGATCCTGGAACTTCACCGCTCCGTGGCCGGGCGGCCGCTGGACCCTGCGCGACATCGTCACCTACCAGACGGACGCGGCCTACGCCCTCCTGGAAAACGCCGCCCGATACCGCGATCGTTGGCTCCGGAACTTCTTGACGGTCGGCGGCCGGGCGGCGCGCGGCTGGAAGGGTTGGCCGTACGCGTACGTCATACCGCGGCAGCATCAGGACACCGTGGGACTCGCCACCTTGCTCGGGATTCTGCACCGGGGCCAGGTGGAGATCCGCACCGCGTTGCATCCGATCACCCTCGGGAGCCAACGTTTCGCCGCCGGGAGCTACGTCGTGGTGTTACGGCAGCCGTATGCCGCATTCGCCAAGACGCTGCTCGAGCCGCAACATTACCCCGACCTCCACCTTTATCCGGGGGGCCCCCCGCTGCCACCGTACGACGTGACCGCCCACACGCTCCCGCTACTCATGGGCGTGACCGCCGTCGCCGCGCGCGACTCGTTGCGGATCGGCCTGTCCGCTCCCGTCGAGCCGCCGGCCGTGACACCAGGTCACCCGCCTTTCGCGGGGACCGATGCGCCGCGAGTGGGACTGTACCGCTCGTATGTCGCCCCGATCGACGAGGGGTGGACGCGCTGGGTATTCGACAACTGGAAGGTGCCATACGTGTCGGTCGTCGACTCCGTGGTACGCGCAGGCAAGCTGAACGACACCTTCGACGTGATCGTGCTGCCGGATCAGTCGCCGCACGAGCTGCTCGACGGGCTGCCGCGCACCTATCCGGCTCCCTACGGGGGCGGCCTCGGCCAGGACGGCGCCAAGGCGCTGCGACAGTTCGTGAGCGACGGCGGCACGTTGGTGGCGCTGAACGACGCGAGCCGCTTCGCGGTCGAGCAGCTGCTCCTCCCGGTCCGCAACGTGCTCGAGGGCGTGGCGGACGACGAGTTCTACGCTCCCGGGTCGATCTTTCGCCTCGAGCTGGATGAGAGCGAGCCGCTGGCGCGGGGCATGCCCGCGCAGAGCATCGCGTGGTACGAGAGCGGTCCCGCGTTCGACGTCATCGACTCGAGCGCGGTCCGCGTGGTGGGGCGTTATCCCGCGGAGGCAGACAAGGTGCTGCTCTCGGGATGGGTGTTGCACCCAGAACGGGTCGCCGGCCGGGCGGCCCTCGCCGTGGTCACCGTCGGGAAGGGGCGGGTGGTGTTGTTCGGGTTCCGACCCCAGTATCGCGGCCAGAGCATCGCGACCTACCCTTTGTTATTCAACAGCTTACAACTGACGGCCCGGTAAGGTGATGGGCGTCTCTTGTTCGATCGTCCGGTGATTCCTATCGTGTAGCCCCCTATGCAGCTGGTCCGGCAGGCAAGCGCCCTCTTGCTGGCCGCGCTCATCACGAGTCGCGGCCTTTTTGCGCAGGAGCCCGCCGACACCGCCGCCGTGGTGGTCCCGCAGGCCAGCGCGGTGAGCGTTGCCGCCGATGAGGTGAAGGTGCTGCTCCGACCGCGCGAGATCCGCTACGTCCAGCAGGAATCGGTGCTGCTGCCGCTCACGGCGACCATCAAGGGTCTGTACGTCAACGCCTGGGCGTTCGGCTCCCCCAAGCTGTGGCAGCTCGTGCGTCTCGCCGACGAAACCGAGATCAACGCGTTCGTCATCGACGTGAAAGACGACACCGGATGCCTGCTCTATCCCTCCGCAGTTCCGACGGCTCAGCAAATCGGCGCAAACAACTGCGTGCGGGCGAAGGACGCGCGGGCGCGCCTCGACACCCTCGCGGCGCACGGCATCTATACGATTGCCCGCATCGTGGTCGCGAAGGACCCGCGGCTCGCCGAGCGCAAGCCGGCATGGTCAGTGAAGGATCGCGTCACAGGCGGTCTGTGGCGCGACCGGATCAACATCGCGTGGGTGGACGCCTACAACGACTCGGTGTGGATCTATTCCGCCCAGCTCGCGCAGGAAGCCGCGCGCATGGGCTTCCGGGAGGTGCAGTTCGACTACGTGCGATTCCCTGATGAGCCGCGCGAGCGCATGGCGACCGCGATCTTCCCGGCCCACAAGCCCGGAGAGACGCAGCGAGAAGCGGTGCGCGCGCACGTCGCGCTGCTCAAGGATCGCCTGCGGCCGCTGGGCGTGCCGGTCACGTTCGACATCTTCGGTCTCACCGCCTCCACCACGAGGGGCGATCTCGGCATCGGGCAGGTGTGGGAAGACTTCGTAACCGTGGCGGACGTGGTGCTGCCGATGGTGTATCCGAGCCACTACTATCGCGGTGCCTATGGGTACGCGTGGCCGAACGGGCAACCGTACCACATCGTGCACAGCGCCCTGACCGACGCGCTCGAGCGGTCGCGGCCGCTCCCCGCTTCGGCCGAGATCCGTCCGTTTCTCCAGGCGTTCACGCTGGGCCGCCGGCTGCCCCGTTACACGCCGTTCGAGATCCGCGAGCAGATCCGTGCCGCCGAGGAGCTCGGCATCACGTCATGGGTGTTGTGGAATCCGCGCAGTGTCTATCAGAAGGGCGCGCTGCGGCCGAAACACTCCGACCAAACGGCGCGAGACCTCTCCACTACCACCGGCGGCCGCTGACCTCCAGACACACCCACCAGTACCATACCAGAAGGCGATTTGCCCAACCGGCAGGGGGAGGTCGCTTATCCTGCCCACAGGCAGAGGATCCGGTGGCGCGACGTCCCAAGGGGCGCTCTCGTGCGGCGCGCAATGCGGCTTCGCAGCAGCCACCCACGGCTGGGCTGTGCCCGGTGGTGGGCATGGGTGCGTCCGCCGGAGGTCTGGAAGCCATGCAGCGGTTCTTCGGGCGGCTTCCGGCAACGAGCGGGATGGCATTCGTCGTCGTCCAGCACATCGATCCGCACCACCACACCATGCTGCCGGAGCTGCTTCGCAAGACGACGCCGATGAGCGTCGATCTCGCGAAGGAGGAAACTCCCCTCGAGCCGGATCACGTTTACGTGATTCCCCCCAACGCGATCCTCACCATTGAAGGCGGCATCCTGCGAGTGGAAACGCCCGCGGATCCACAGAGCCTTCATTCGCCGATCGACCGGCTGTTCGACTCGCTGGCCCTGGATCAGGGACACAACGCGGTCTGCATCCTGCTCTCCGGGTCGGGATCCGACGGCACCCTCGGCTTGCGCGCCGTGAAGGAGCACGGGGGCATGGCGATGGCGCAAAGTCCAGAGTCCGCGCAACACGACGGTATTCTGCGGAGCGCCATCTCGACCGGTCTCGTGGACCACGTCCTGCCGCCGGAGGAGCTCGCGATCAAGTTGATGGAGTATGCCACCTACTTGCGGCATCTCCGCGTCGAGCAGGGGACCGAGCCGCTGGTCGCGGCCGGTGAGGACGAGCTGGCGCGCATCGCCACGATTCTCCTTCACAAGACCGGGCACGATTTCCGTCGCTACAAGATGGCCACGCTGGTCCGTCGCCTCCAGCGGCGCATGCAGGTGCTGCAGGTTCCGTCCGTCGCCGACTACATCGACCAACTGCGCCGGGACCCGAAAGAAGCGGATCAGCTGTTCCGCGACTTGCTGATCGGCGTCACGCACTTCTTCCGTGACCCCGAAGCATTCGCCGTGTTGGCTCGCGAGGTCATCCCACGCCTGTTCGAGCTCGCTGCGGCGGACGGCTCGCTCCGCCTCTGGACGCCGGGCTGCGCCACGGGCGAGGAGCCCTACTCGATGGCGATTCTCTTGAAAGAGGAGATGCTCAAACAGGACGTGTCACCCAAAGTCCAGATCTTTGCTGGTGACATCGACGAAGAGGCCCTCGAGTTCGCCCGCCAGGCGCGCTACCCCGAAGGTATTGCACAACACGTCCCCCCTGAGCGACTGGAGCGATTCTTTGTCCGGCAGGACCACGGGTATCGGGTCAGCAAGGATATTCGCGAGATGTGCATCTTTTCGACACACAATCTCATCAAGGACCCTCCGTTCTCCCGGCTGGATCTGATCGTGTGCCGCAACGTCCTGATCTACCTCGAAGCCGATCTGCAGCGCTACGTGAACGGCCTGTTCCACTACGCGCTGCACCGGGGTGGCTACCTGTTCCTCGGGCCGTCGGAAAGTGTCGTCGGTCCGCCAGAGCTGTTCAAGACCATCGACCGGAAACACCGGGTCTTCCAGCGTAGCGATACGATCGCCCGACCGCTCCAAGTCGCTCCCGTCGGTCCAGGCGGCGGACGGGGGGCAGCTCCGCGGACGGCTGGCGAGCGCGCCACCGCAGGCGCGCGAACCAGGCAGCAGGAGCTGGTTGCCGCCCTGGAGCGCGTGTTGCTCGACCAATACGCCCCTGCGTGGGTCGTGATCAACGCGCTCGCCGAGGCCGTGTACTTCTCGCCGCGGATCGGCCGCTACTTGCAGCCTCCACCGGGAGCCCCGAGCAACGACGTCATCAGCATGGCGCGGCTGGGGCTGCGGCTCGACCTTCGGACGGCAATTCACAAGGCGGTCCGCACCGGGGAAACGGTCGTTCAGACGGACATCGCGGTCGAGACCAACGGAGAGAGGCAGCGCATCAACTTGCTGGTGCGGCCGGTGCAGGAATTGGGAGCGGAATCTGGATTGTTCCTCGTGATCTTCCAAGAGTTGGGACCTCCCGAGAGCCGGAGTCAGACGGGCGACGAAACGACGACGGCCGCGGCGCGCACGATCGACAACAACGTCATCCAACAGCTCGAGAGCGAGCTTCGCACCACCAAAGAGCACCTCCAGGCGTCGGTCGAGGAGGTCGAGACGTCCAACGAGGAGCTCAAGTCATCCAATGAAGAGCTGCTCGCGACCAACGAGGAGCTCCAGTCCGCCAACGAAGAGCTGCAAACCTCCAAGGAAGAGCTGCAGTCGGTCAACGAGGAGCTGGAGACGATCAACGTCGAACTCCAAAAGAAAGTGGAGGAGCTGGACCGGGCGAACAGCGACCTCGAGAACCTGTTTCAGGCCACGCAGATTCCCACGCTCTTCTTGGACAACGAGCTCCGCATCAAGCGGTTCACCGCCGCGGCCACGGAGTTGTTTCATCTCATCGAGACGGACGTAGGGCGGCCCATTACGGACATCGCCGCCCGATTCGCCGAAAACGTCGTGCCCGAAATGAAGGAGGTCCTGCGCACCCTGGCACCGAAGGCTCGAGCAGTGCGCATCGGAGACGGGTCGTCGGCCTACATCATGCGGATCCGCACGTATCGGCGGGTGGACGTGATCGATGGGCTGGTCATTACGTTCTCGGACGTCACGCAGCTCGAGCACGCGCTGGAGCAACGGGGGAAGCTCGCCAGCATCGTCGAATCTGCTCACAACGCGATCGTGAGCCGAACGCTCGAGGGCGTGATCACGACCTGGAACGATGCGGCGACACAGCTGTTCGGGTGGTCGGAGCAGGAGGCGTTGGGCAAGTCCATGTTCGACCTCTTTGTCCCCCCCGAGCGACGCACCGAGATCGAGCAGACCGACTCGCGGCTCAAGCATGGCGAGCGGATCGTGCCCTACGAGTCCGTGCGGCTCACGAAAGACGGTAGACAAGTGGCTGTGCGCGTGGCGATCTCGCCGGTCAAGGACGCCAGCGGCAAGTTGATCGGCTCCTCCGGAGCCTTCGAGGACCTGACGGCACTGAAGCGAGCGCACAACATCGAGCAGGAGGCCCGCCGCAAGGATCAGTTCCTGTCTACGCTGAGCCACGAGCTGCGCGGCCCGCTCGCAACGCTCCGTATCTGCGTGGACCTGCTCCAGAAGCAAGGCCCCGATGCACCCCGGTCGCGTGACGCCCTCGCCATGGCCGACCGCCAGCTCGAGCATCTCGCCGCGCTCGTGGACCAGCTGCTTGACACCTCTCGGATCGCGAGCGGCAAGATCGCGCTCAATCGGGTGGATCGAAATCTCGTGGACGTGGTGCGAACCAGCGCCGAAGACCGGCGACTCACCCTCGATGCCGCGGGAGTCCGCCTGGACCTGAGTCTGCCGAACGCCCCCGTGTGGGTGAGCTGTGACCCGCTCCGGATCTCCCAGATCGTCGTCAACCTGCTTGGCAACGCGGCGAAGTTCACCGACCGCCGAGGCCCTCGTCACGGTCTCGCTCCGAACAGACGCGGAAGGCAAGATGGCCGTGCTCACCGTTCAGGACGACGGCATTGGTATCGAGCCCGAGAGGCTCGGCAAGCTCTTCCAACCGTACAGCCAAGTCGAGCAGATTCGTGGGCGGGGTCAGTCGCACGCCGGACTGGGCCTTGGCCTGGCCCTCGTCCATGCCCTAGTCGTGGCCCACGGCGGCTCGGTGGAAGCGCGCAGCGAGGGTCGAGGCCGTGGCGCGGAGTTCATCGTTCGCCTGCCGCTCCTCAACCGGAGCCCGCAAGAACCCGTCGAATCAGCGCCTTCGCCGGCAATACGCCCTGCGCCCGCGCGCAAGATCCTGATCGTCGAGGACAATTGGGATACTGCAGAGAGCCTGCGCAGCATCCTGGAGCTCGCCGGTCACGAGGTCCAGGTCGCCCCCGATGGCAAGAGCGCGCTCGCGAGGGCGCCGACCTTTCACCCGGACGTGGTGTTGTGCGACATCGGGTTGCCGGGGGACATTGACGGGCACGCGGTCGCCACCGCCATCCGGAGTGACGCCGTAACCTATGGGACGCCCCACCTCGTCGCCTTGAGCGGGTACGGCCAGCCGGCGGACAAGGCGCGCGCCTTGGCCGCGGGCTTCGATCGGCACGTGACCAAGGCAGAGCACCCGAGGGTCCTGCTCGGCCTCATCGCCGAACTGCTGCGGATAACTTGACTACGAGCCCGTCAGAACCCTCCCCGCCTCCCAGCTTGTGATGTAGCCCGCGATGGCCGACGCCGCCACCGTGTAGGGATTGGCGAGATACAACTGGCCCGGGCCGGACCGCCCGGGGAAGTTGCGGTTGATTGCGCTGATCGTCACCTCGTCGCGCGTCCTCGAGACTCCGGGGCCCGCGTTGATGCACGCTCCGCAGGACGGCTCGAGGAACACCGCGCCCACTTTTCGGAACAGCTCGAGATACCCCCGCCCTTCGCAGTACCGCTTCACGTCCTGCGATCCGCACTGGATATAGAAGCGCACCCAGGGCGCGACCCGCTCGCCTCGCCCCGCCGCTTCCTCGAGCACCCGGGCGTACATGTCCATGTCTTCCTTCTTGCCCGCCGTGCAGGAGCCGGCGTAGGCGATGTCCACCCGAATCCGCTCCGCCGCCTCGTCGATGTACAGGCCGTTCCCGGGATCACCCGGCAAGGCCATCATCGGCCGGAGCGTGGATGCGTCGATCTCGATCACCTCGCAGTAGCGCGCATCCGGGTCGCTCGCCAGGTCGCGGCACAGCCGCTCCGCCGCCTGCCGCGGCAGGCCGCGATATTCCATCAGATAGGCGACCGTCTTGTCGTCCGGCGCCACATAGCCCGTGAAGCCCCCCACCTCGGCCGTCATGTTGGTCATCGTGGCGCGCTCATCCACTGACAGCGACTCGACAGCATCGCCACAGTATTCCACCAGCTTGCCGATCGCCTGCCCGCTTTTCACGTACGGGTGGCGCAGGATCTCCAGCATAAAGTCCTTGGCGGTGACGTTCTCGGGCTTTTCTCCCCGAACCACCACTTTCACGGTTTCGGGCACCGTCAGCCGCACGTCCTTCGTGATCCAGGAGTTGAAGATCGCCGTCGTGCCGACGCCGAACGCCAGGCACCCCACGGCGCCGGCGTGCGGGGTGTGAGAATCGCTCCCGATGATGACCGTCCCCGGCTCGGCATGTCCCTCGAGAATCTTCGAGTGGCAGATTGCCTCGGATCCATGATGGCCGAGCCGCAGCTCGCCATACAGACGGATCCCCTGCCTCTCCGCGAAGGCGCGCTGTTTTTTCTCGAGCTGCAGCGCGACGTCCAGCAGACCTTCCTTCACACGTTCCGGCGTCATCGCTTCGCCCAGAAACGTGAGGTGATCCCGGAACATCAGCACCGAGGCCGGATCGAGCACCTGTTCGTTCTCGCCCACCAGCTGCTCAAAGAAAATCGCGGCCATCGGGGTCACGTACTCGTGGCTGAACCGGATGTCCGTAACCACGAAGCCTTCATCCCCGGGTTGCACCGCCGGGACGCCGACTTTGCCCGCCGCGGGGTCGAGCACCCAGTGACGGGCGATGATCTTTTCCCCCAGTGTCATGGGGCGGGCCGGCGTGGCGGGAGGCCTCAGGACGACTTTCCCCTGCAGTCGCGCGACGTTGAAATTGAACAGGCCGCCGTACTCGATGATCCCGCGGGTGATCTCGCCCTCGCCCGCCGTGAACGCACTCAACGGAATGGCCTCTCCGCGGCGGATCTTGTCGATGATCGAGAAGTCCGTGGTCGTCAGCACGCCGAGGTTCTGGCAGTTCTCCCGGTAGATACGCTCGATGTTTTCCGCGATCACAACACGGATGCCCGCGCACATCTCGGCGTAGGGAGACTGCTCGCGGGAGGAGCCCTTGCCCCGGCGCTTGCCGCTCACCGAGGCGACGAAGCCGCCCCGTTTGACGGCGCCACGGGTGATGGGAAACTCGTCGCCGGACTTGAGTCCGAGGTAGGGAAAATCGCCCAGGGTCTCGTCGAAGTAGTAGCAGATGTATGCGGGTGTGATTTCGTCGGTCGAGATGTTGTCGCGCAGCTTCATGGAGGAACGCCAGTCGAGATCCTCTCCCCCGAGCTGGCGACGCACCAGGTCAGGGTCCTCGGCGAGAAACAGGATGCGACCGTGGAACTGAACCTCGTGGGGGAGCTTTGCGACTGGACGAGCGCGCAGCGCCTCGAGCATGCGCGAAAGATCGCCCCTTGCCCTGGGACGAGCAAGCGGATTTTGTTGTGCACGATGCGCGTCGTCACTCCGCTGCTCGCCGCTGCTTTCGCGGTCGCCGGCTGCCGACCGGTGGCCGTGCCCGCTTCCAGTCCCGAGCCGGCGTCGCAGCCAGCGCTCGCGGTGAGCACGGCGGCGATGGACGCGCACCTCAAGTATCTCGCCGATGACTTGCTCGAGGGTCGGGCGCCGGCGACCCGCGGCGGCGAGCTCGCGATGAAGTACATCGCGGCCCAGTTCGAGGCACTCGGTCTCGAGCCGGCCGGCAAAGACGGGTCCTACTACCAACCCGTGGCACTCGTCGGGATGGTGCCACATCCAACGCTCGTCTGGGGTCGCGGTGCTGGGGCGCGCCCGCTCGAGTACCTCGACGAGTTCGTCGCGTGGGCGGAGCGGCCCGAGCCCCATATCGTCGCCGACGCCGACCTGGTGTTCGTCGGCTACGGGATTCAGGCGGCGGAATGGCGCTGGGACGACTACAAGGACGTGGACGTGCGGGGCAAGGTGCTGCTCATGCTCGTCAACGATCCGGGCCTGCAAGACTCGACCGTGTTCAACGGGCGGGCGCTCACCTATTACGGGCGCTGGACCTACAAGCTGGAAGAAGCGGCGCGCCGGGGCGCGATCGGTGCGATCCTCGTCCACACGACCGAGAGCGCGACGTACGGCTGGGATGTGGTGCGAAGCTCTTGGTCGGTGGAACAGTTCAAGCTCGATCAGCCGGCGCCGCTGAGCCTCGCCTTCGCCGCCTGGGTCACGCACGACGCGGCGCAGGCCGCTCTCGCCCAAACGGGGCTGAGCCTAGACTCCCTGACTCGAGCCGCGGCCCACCGCGCGTTCCGGCCGGCCGTCACGGGAGTGCATGTCGTCGTGGACATATCGAGCCGCCTGCGGCACGTCCGGTCGGCCAACGTCCTCGCCCGCGTCGCGGGGAGCGATCCAACTCTGGCGCGTCAGGCGGTGCTGCTCACGGCGCACTGGGACCACAAGGGGATCGGGCCTGCGGTGAACGGCGATTCGATCTACAACGGCGCCGAAGACAACGCGTCGGGTGTCGCCGCCATGCTCGCCGCCGCACAGGCCGCCGCGCGGCTCGGGCCACGGCCCCGGCGGACGCTGCTGTTCGTCGCCACCACCGCGGAGGAGAGCGGTCTCCTCGGAAGCGAAGCCTACGTGCGCGACCCGCTGGTCCCGCTGGATCAGACGGCCGCGGTCCTGAATCTCGACGTCACCAACGTGCGCGGCGCCACCCGGGACATTGACGCATTGGGCGGCGACCGCTCTACCCTCGGATCGGTGTTCGCAGCCGTCGCCCGGTCGGAAGCTCTTGCCGTGGTCCACGAGCCGGATGTGCGCGGATCATTTTATCGGTCGGATCACTTCCCTTTCGCCAAAGCGGGTGTTCCCGCCATCTCGATCCAGCCCGGCACGGATTTCGTCGGCAGACCCACGGGGTGGGGCCGGGAACAAGCCGCGCTGTACAACCGGACCCGCTACCACCAACCCAACGACGAGTACCGGTCCGAATTCAGCTACGACGGCATGGCGCAGGAGGTCCGCGTCGCCTTGGGCGTCGCGCTCGCGGTCGCGAACGCGCAGGGAATGCCGCAGTGGCTCCCGAACTCGGAGTTTCACCGTCCAATGCACTCGTCGGGACCATGAGTGCAATCCGCTGCACGCGACGCAACATGCGGTAAAACAAAACGTTAAATCGATCCGCGAGGGCGGGCTGTCCGCGCCACTGGCCTATTTCCAGGGAGGCGCATAAGTTTGCGCCGCTTTTGCCGGTGACGCGTTCCCGCACTCCGGAGCGGACACCTGGAACTACCGACGTCGCATCGGCTGCCCCTGTCGTGGCTGCTCGAGGCGGCGAGTCCGCCCATCGTCTACCGGGCCTACACCGAAGTCGTCCCGGACAACGCGCGAGACCCCGAACGCGTCGAAGCGCTACGGCAAGCGGTGCTCGAGTACAAGCCGGCGCAGGCGATCGCCCGAAAGCAGCGGGCCAACGGTCTGTGGGGTAGTAATCTCCTCGCCCCAGTCGCGTCGAAAGCGTACGGCTGGGCGGAGCCCGGGACGGTCTACCAGTACCGGCGGCTCCTCGAGTTGGGGTGGCCGCTGACGGCCCGCGCATTCCGCGACGCGGATCGCTTCCTGTTTCAGTTGTTGTCGCGTATCGAGCCCGACGATCCCGACCGGGCGATCGCCCAGCGCGCCCAGGACCTGCTGGTGGAGTTCCAGAGGCCTGCGAAGCTGGACCCCGGGCTGGGGCGGTGGGCGCGACGGATGGGTCGGGAAGCGGCGGCATGCACCCTGGCCCGCGGGGGACACAGTGACGATCCCCGGGTGCGCGGGACCGCGCACACCATCGCGAGCACCGTCTCCCAGTACCTGCGCAGCGAACTCGCGCAAAAGCCGTTCAAGAAGGCTCAGGGCAAGACGGTGCTCGAGCCGCAGGCATCCCCGCCCAGCATCTTTGCGTTGGAAATGTTGGCGTTTCTCCCGACGGTCCAGCGGGAGCGGGCAGGCTTCATCGAGCGTTTGGGCCAGTACTTCTCCATACCCGCGCCACGACGCGCGTTCTTCATCCTTGCCGGCAAGCGGCTCTTGAAGCCGATCTTCGAGCTCATGGGCGACCCGCTGCGGTCCGACGCGCAGGGTCACGTGAGCGACGTGCCGTTTGCGATCTATTGGATCGAATTGCTGGCCCGATTGGGCTTGGTGCGGGCGATCCCAAGCGCCAGCCGGGTGCTGGCTCGGTTGTTCAGCGAGTGCGACGCGCAGGGTATCTGGAGCCCCAAGAGCCTGCGCGCCCCGCCCAAGGCCACGAGCCCGCTCACGGCCCACTACTTCCCGCTCGAGGGACCGGGGCGCAGTCCCGCGCAGCGCCAAACGGACATGACGTTTCGACTGGCGCTGATCGCTCGCCTGATGAGCATCCCAGTGGACGTGGAGGCGGGATAGCGGACTTGCGACTCGAAATCGATTGAGGTAGTAGTATTGACTACTACTATATGCGTTCCTCGATCGATCTCACCCCCTTTGGCTTCACTCGCACCGAGTCGCAGGTGTACGCCGCGCTGCTCAAGTTGGGTCCCTCCACCGGCTACGCCGTCGCTCACGCCACGCGGGTGGCTCGCGCCAACAGCTACGGGGCGCTCGAAGGGCTGGTGGCGCGCGCCGCCGCGGTCCGGCTTCCCGGTCGTCCGGCGCGGTATCGCGCGGCAGACCCCCGAGCGCTCATCGCTCAGCTCGCCACCCGGCAGGGTGAGGCGCTCAATCGCCTGGCGACGGCGCTGAACGGCGTGGCGGACCAGGGCGAGCCCGACACGCGGAGCGTCGTCGGTATGCGCGCGCTCGCTTACCTCATCATGCATCTCGTGGCACGGGCGGAGCACCACGCGCAAGGGATCCTCGCGGCCGAGCTGGTGCGGCCCACGCTCCCCGCGTGGCGGCGGGCGCGCGAGCGGGCGACGCTCGAGTTGCGCGTCGCGGGTGACCCACCGGCGGAAGCCGAGTCGCTCGCCAGCGGCACTGTTGCCGCAGACACCCCCACCGTCCTTCTGATCGACGACGCGCAGGCGGTGCTCGCCACGGGGGCCGGCGAGCTCGCCACCGGCCTCTGGAGCTCCCATCCGGCCGTCACTGCCTTGGTCCGCGCCGCGCTGTTGGGAGGCCTGGCGTGAGCCGACTGATCCTCCTCGTGCTGATGGCCGGGGCGTGCCGCACCCCTGCCCTGCCTGCGGAGCGCCGGTTCCCGGCAGGAACGCCCTTCGTCGCTCATGAACTGGTCGTCGAGGGCACGAGACTGCGCTACATCGACACTGGGCGGGGCACACCCGTCGTGCTGCTGCACGGGCTGGGCGCCTCGATGTACGCCTGGCGCAAAAACATCGCGGACATCGCCGGAGCGGGGTTTCGTGTTATCGCCTTCGACAACCGCGGCTTCGGATTCTCGGACCAACCGAGCACCGGTTACTACAATGCCGCCTATGCGCGTCTCCTGGTCGCGCTGCTGGACTCGCTGCGCCTCCCCGATGCCGTACTCGTGGGCCACTCTATGGGTGGAGCGATCGCCGCGGAGGTAGCAATCGAGTATCCGCAGCGGGTGCGCGGGCTGGTGTTGATCGCTTCGGCGGGACTGGGTGCCCGGGAACCATTGCTGTTTCGAGTGGCCCGGTGGCCTGTAATAGGCTCCGTCGCTGCTGGACTGCGCGGCCGGGGGTTCACCGCACGGCTCCTCAAGTCCACTTATGCCGATCCCGGCAAGGTCACGGAAAGCGATGTGGATCAATACTACGCGCCCGTCGCTCGCGATGGCTACGGAGCTGCGCTGCGGGGCGTCCTCCGTCAGTTCCGCTTCGACGCCTTGCGCGGCCGACTCGATCATATCGCCTGCCCCACACTGGTCCTGTGGGGTGAGGCGGATCGGTGGCTACCTCTGGCGTTCGGGCGCGCTTTGGCCGCGGGAATCCCTAGGTCTGGTCTGGTCGTCGTCCCGCAGGCCGGTCATTCGGTGCAGGAGGAATCCCCCGCAGAGGTGAACCGACTCGTAATAAAGTTTCTAAAGGAGGGACTGCCCCGGGTCCCGATCGATCTGGCGTTCGACCACACGAATCGTATATTTCATCAACCGTCTGGTTGAGAATAGTCGCTTGAAGCCCAAACTTAGTAATTCCAGAGCATTACGCATTATCTCCGCAGCCCGTACAGAGTTCTCGAGTCGGGGGTTCGAGGGCGCTCGGGTGGATCACATTGCTCGCCGCGCGGGCGTGAACAAGCAGCTGTTGTTCTACTACTTCCACTCGAAGCGCGGGCTATTCGGGGCGGTGATCAACCGCGGGGCCGCCGAGCTCGAGCAAGCGCTGACCGACCTGTCCCCCAGCGGCGATCGACCGCTCGAGCGGATCCGAGCTACGCTCGCGGCGCAATTCGACTTCCTCGCCGCTCATCCCGAGCTTGTGACGCTGCTGTCCCAAGCGGGGCGCTCCGATGCCCGACCGTTCGCCCCCGCGATCAAGCGGCTGGTCGTGCTGCTCGCCGAGGGGCAAGGTCGTGGCGAAGTGCGCGACGATCTCGACCCTCACCTCGCCGCCGCGCAGGCGCTCGTGCTGATGGTCGCCTACCTGAGCCTGGAGCCGCTGATCGCGACGAGCGCGCCCCCGCTGGGCGCCGACGAGCCGGGACTGCGCGAGCGCTGGAAGGAAGCCGCCGTCAAGCTGGTGCTCGAGGGGGTCACGTCGCGGTGACGCCCCCCCGGTTACCAGTTAAACCAGTAGGATGCCTTGACCAGGAACGTGTTGTTGGGGTGCAGATCGAACAGGTCGCGGAAATCACCGCTCATCGGGCGCGAACCTTCGAGCGGCGTGAAGCCGAGGCGGCCCTGAGTCCACACCACGAATAGGGTGGAACCCGGCCGGTACTCCCAGCGCAACACCATCGTTGAGTTGAACAGCTTGAAGTTGAACCCGCCAGGGTTATTCGTCACTGCGGGATTAGCATAAGACTTGTACCGACCGTCGAAAGTCGCCGCGTTCGGGTCGTCCAGCTCGCGCACGTTCGAGAACGTACCCTTGCTCACGAATGGCTGGGCGTAGAGCTGCAACGTCAGGACGGTCGAGAGGGTGTAGTCGACTCGACCGGTAAGGGAGACCTCCTTCTGGTTGAGATGCGCGAACAAGTAGTGTGTGCCGGCGTTGTCCGTGATGCTGGGGCGCGGCTGAACGTCCTTCACGTTGTGGGTGGCCGACAGCCTCAGTGACGTGTTGAGCTGCGACGCGACCCGGTAGGTGACTTGGACGTTGCCGTTGAAGCGTGCCGATCTGCCGCCATCACTTCGCGTGTAGTTGAACCACGCCGACGGAACGAGCGGGGGGCGTGAATCACCGTCGATCTCGCCCCACGCATTCACGTAGGGGTCGACCCGAACGGCCGGCCCTCCTCGCGAGCAGTCGCGATCGCAGAACGTCGTCCCCAGCTGGCCCAGGGTAGTGCCGGTGTGCACCCACCAGTTGTTCCTTAGCTGGACGTGGCCGTTGGTATTGGCAGCCCGCTCGGTGGGGGTGCCGGCCGCCGTCCAGTACTGCCACCAATTGAAGTTCCAGAACGCGAACTGATAGATCGAAGAGGGGTGGAGGGACTGCAGGCCAAGCCACGTATTCCAGCTCTGCTGGTCGGCCTGCAGGAGAAAGCCGAGGTCGTTCAGCTCGAAGCCTTGCGAGCGGCGCAGGTAACTGGTCTCGAACCGGGTGATGCCCCCCCCCACCTTGCCGAACAGCAGCTCTTCCGCGTGCCCGGTGAGAGACGTTCTGGTCGGGTCGTACGTGACGCCGGCCCCGGGGCGCTGATAGAAGTGGACCGGATCACGCTGGGTGAGCGCGATCGCCGAATCGCTGCCGGCGACGCGGCTCAGGTCGAGCGAGCCGGAGATTTGATAGTGGCTATGCAGAAAGCGGTGCCGAAAGTCGACGGCGCCGACATAAGCGCTGCGTCGCAGCAAGTCCTGGGTCCAGGAATCAAGGTTCCGGTTCACAGCGGTGAACATCGCGCCGATGCCGCTCTCCCCGTTCCGGAAGTCCTGCTGCGTGCGCACGACGGCGTAGTTGGTGGTCGGCTCCATGGTCTGGTCGGCCGTACTGGCCACCCGCTCGGTCAGCGCATCGAGCACCCCCAAGGTTTGGCCGCCCGCGAGATGCCCGGTGAGCTTGGCCGCACCGTAGATGGTGGTGGCCGCGGGAGCGCCTGGGTCGCCGTAATCGATCTGTGGCGCGCGTCCGATCCGACGCGAGTAAAACAACCCCTCGCCGTTGCAGTTCACCTGACTGCAGTTCACATCAAACCGAAAGATCCCGGCGCCCTGCACGAAGAACGGCCGCCGCTCCTGGAAGAATGTCTCGAAGGCGGTGAGGTTGAGCACCGCCGGATCCGCCTCCACCTGGCCGAAGTCGGGGTTGATCGTGGCGTCGATCGTCAGGTTCGAGGTGAGGCCGTACTTCAAGTCGGCGCCGCCGGTGAGCCTTTGGGAGCGGTCGAAGCCGATACCAGTCGGCATCGACACGTTCTTCGTCACCAGGTACGGTGCGATCTCGGGGCGACGCGGTGACGGCAGGCCCCTGAGGCCCGTCAGCTCACCCAGCTGCGACGAGATCCCCGATTGCGAATTGCGGTACAACGGCCAGCTGACCCGCTCGTTGTACCGCTGGATGTCGCGCCACACGCCGAACCCGAATGTGTTGCTATCGCGTGGGACATAACGGAGCTGCGACAGCGGAATCCGGAACTCGGCGGTCCAGCCGAGCGAGTCGACCTGGGTGGCGACGTCCCAGACGGCATCCCACGCGTCGTCTTCCTGATTGTCGTTGTAAATCGCGTAGTCGCGCTTCACGCCGGCCGGGTTCACCGCGAATTCGAATCCGTTCCGCCGGTCGTGATAGGAATCGATCATGATCTTTAGCTGATCCGTGGCGGCGCGGACGTCACGGCGCGCCAGCAGCTTGAGGATGCTGTCGGGATGGGGATCGAATGCGCGGATGAAGACGTAGAAGTTGCGATCGTCGTAGGCGACCCTGGCCTCTGTGCGGAATCGGGGGTCTCCATCTTCCTTGGGCTGAAACTCGCGGAACTGGGTGATCGCGGGTGCCCGCCGCCAGACCTCGTCATCGTCGCGGCCGTCGATCACGATTGGAGCCGTCGCTCGCACCGCGGTGGCACGCGTCGCGGTGACGGGCGGAACGACATCGGCTGGGTGCGGCGAGGCGGTTTGTAGAGCGAGCGCGAGCAGGACGACAGCCGGCATGACGGGAGCCCCCCGTGACCTGGTCGGACAGTTAGACAGCTCTTACGGGTGGATGGTTGGGCAGGTTCCGCCCCTGGCAAGAACATGACACGAGCCCCCGGGGATACATCCGCCGGGGGCTCGTATCACATACCGCTTAGTTGTGCTTCGCGATGAGACTCGGCTCGATTGGCGCTTCGCCGTCGAACACTAGGTGGCCTGCCTCGAACCGGGCGCCACGCAGGGCCAATGTCAGGACTTCGTCCAGGTCCTCCACCAGGTGGACGTCGAGCGTTTTGCGCACGTCGTCAGGGAGGTCGTCCAAGTCGGGCCCGTTCTCCTTGGGGAGCACGATGGTCCGGATCCCCGCCCGGACGGCGCCCAGCACCTTCTCCTTCACGCCGCCGATGGGGAGGACGCGACCGCGAAGGGTCACTTCTCCCGTCATCGCAAGATCGTGCCGCGCCGACCGTTTGGACAGGGCCGACACGAGCGCGGTCGCCATGGTCACACCGGCCGACGGTCCGTCTTTCGGGATCGCGCCCGCCGGGACGTGGATGTGAATGTCGCTGTCGGCGAACGCATCCTCCGGAATGCCGAGCGTGTCGGCGTGCGACTTGGCATACGTGAGGGCGGCGCGCGCCGATTCCTTCATGACGTCGCCCAGCTGACCGGTGAGCACCAGCTCGCCCTTGCCGCGCATGACGCTCGCCTCGACGAACATGATGTCGCCGCCGACCGGGGTGTAGTACATCCCGGTCGCGACCCCGATCTGGTCCTCCCGCGCCTTACGCTCGGGGTGCACCTTGGGCCGGCCGATGAGGTCGTCCACATCCGCGGCGCCGACCGTGAGATGCTGGACCTCACCGCTCGCGATGCGGCGCGCCACCTTGCGCCCCAGCTTGCCGATCTCGCGCTCCAGCTGGCGGACGCCCGCCTCGCGCGTATAGCTGGTGATGATCTCGCTCAATGCGGCGTCCGTGACGCTGAACTGCTCCGGCGTAAGGCCGTTCTCGCCCACCTGCCGGGGCACCAGGTACCGTTTGGCGATCTCCAGCTTCTCACGCTCGGTGTAGCCCGCGAAGTTGACCGTCTCGAGTCGATCGAGGAGCGGCGCCGGAATGCTCTGCAGGAAGTTCGCCGTCGCGATGAACAGCACCTCCGAGAGATCGAACGGCACGCCAAGATAGTGATCCGTGAACGAATCGTTCTGAGCCGGATCGAGCACCTCGAGCAGAGCCGCAGCCGGGTCTCCTTGGAAGGAGACGCCGAGCTTGTCGACCTCGTCTAGCAGGAACACGGGGTTCTTGGCCCCCGCCTGCTTCATGCCCTGAATGATCCGGCCGGGCATGGCCCCGACGTACGTGCGCCGGTGGCCACGAATGTCGGCCTCGTCGCGCGCCCCGCCGAGCGAAATCCGGACGTACGGCCGCCCCATGGCGCGCGCGATCGACTTGGCGATCGACGTCTTGCCCACGCCGGGGGGACCGACGAACAGCAAGATCGAGCCCCGCGACTGCTTGTCGTCCTCGTTGCCTTGCGCCTCGCCCTTCGGCGTGCGCTGCCGCAGCTGCCGCACCGCGAGGAACTCCAGGACCTGATCCTTCACGTCCTTGAGCCCATAGTGATCCTGCTCGAGGATTTCCGCGGCGCGTGTCAGGTCGAGGGACTCCTCCGTCCGCTTGTTCCAGGGCAGCTCCGCCATGGTCTCGAGGTAAGTACGAATGACCTGCACCTCCATCGAGTCGCGGTTCGCCCGCTCCAGGCGCTCGAGCTCGCGGTCCACTTCCTTACGAGCCGCCTCGGGAAGGTCCAGCGCGTCGAACCGCTTCCGCAGCTGCTCGACTTCCGTGGCCTCGTCTTCCTCGCCGAGCTCCTTGCGAATCGCCTTCATTTGCTCACGCAGGAACATCTCACGCTGGCGCTCGCCGAGCTCCTCCTGAACTTGAGACTTGATGTGCTCCTGGGCGTCGAGGACGCCGATCTGGCGCTGGACATGTACCAACACCCGGCGCAACCGCTCCTCCACCGAGAGCGTCTCGAGCAACGCCTGGCGCTCCGCTGGCTTGACCTCCAGGTAGCCCGCCACCAGGTCGGCGAACCGCCCGGGATCCGTGACGCCCTCGAGCACCTGCCCCACGACCTCCTCGGGGAGGCCCGACTTCTGGCCGAGCTCCGCGGCCCGCTCACGCGCCTCGCGATGCAAGGCCATGAACGCAGGGTCCTCCGGACTGATCGGCGGCAAGTCGTCCACTTCCCGGACGACCGCCTCCAGATAGCGGCCGTTGTCGGCGTAATGGAGCGCCGTGCCGCGATGCTCACCATGGAGCAGCAGCTGCACGCCCCCCAGCCCGCGCTGGATCTGGCTGATCTTGGCGATGGTCCCGGTCGTGTACAGCACGCCCGGCGTGACGTTATCGACGTTCTCGCGCTGCGCGACGGCGAAGATCAGGCGAGAGTCGCTCTTCAGCGCCGCTTCGATCGCCCGCAGCGTGGTGGGGCGTCCGGCGCCGATCGGCGTCGAAACACCCGGAAACAGCACGACCTCCCGGAGTGGCAGCACCGGAAGCGTCAATCGCTCAGACATAGGCATTCAGCTCGTGTGTAGGGTACAGATGCCAACTCACAACCCAACGGGCGTTAGCATCGTCCGTGCCAGCTGGAAAACGCCCGGTGGAGCAGGAGCGTTCCGCCCGCCGGCGGCCAATACGGCAGGGGCTGCCGAATAGCCACCACGTCGGGGCCATCTCGGCGGCTGCCGGCGTAACTCGAAACGCGCTTGCAGGTTGCACGCCTCGGCCCCAGCGGCTAATCTATCCGCGCGCTCTTCACGCGAACCGGGATGAACGACGCGGACAAGGCCCTTTCCGCCCGCCTGGAAAAGGCGCTCGGGAGCTCATACACCCTCGAAGGGGAGATCGGCCGCGGCGGGATGGGCGTGGTCTTCAACGCTCGTGACGAGCGGTTGAAGCGCCAGGTCGCCATCAAAGTCCTTCCTCCCGAGCTGGCATTCCGCGAAGAGATCCGGCTGCGCTTCCTCCGCGAGGCCGAGACCGCGGCACGGCTGTCCCATCCGCACATCGTACCGATCCACTCCGTGGGGGAAGGACCCGACGGGTTGGTGTATTTCGTGATGGCGTACGTGGACGGCGAGTCGCTCGCGGCGAAGCTCAAGCGGCGCGGCCGGCTGCCGCCGGACGAGGCGCGCCGGATCATGCAGGAGACCGCAGACGCGCTGGGTGCCGCCCACGCGCTCGGGATCATCCACCGCGACGTGAAGCCCGACAACATCCTGCTCGAAGGAAGCCGCGGTCGGGTGGTGGTAACCGACTTCGGGATCGCCAAGGCGCTCTCCTCCACGACCGGCCCCGCGACCCTGACGGCGACGGGGGTCGCGATCGGGACGCCGCACTACATGAGCCCCGAGCAAGCCGCCGGGGATCGCGAGATCGACGGCCGCTCCGACATCTACAGCCTGGGCGTAGTGGCCTACCAGATGCTGGCGGGCGAGCTGCCGTTTCACGCGCCGACGGTGCCTGGGATCCTGATGAAGCACATCACCGAGCGGGCGCCGCTCATCACCGACAAGCGACCGGACGTCCCGGATGACCTCGGGGCCTGCGTGATGCGATCGCTCGAGAAGGATCCCGAGGACCGCTGGCCCACGGCGGACGCGCTGCGGCGCGCGCTCGAAGCGCGTAGCGCGACGCTGCACCGGCCGAGGCGCTCGAGCGGTCCCTCGCCATCGCGGGGAGTGGGGGCGGGAGGGGCGCGGGCGCGGCCCCCTGCCGCGGTGGCGCTGCCGCCCCTGCCGGCGAGTGCGGTCGACCGGCGGAGCCGCCGGGTGGAGCAGATGCGTCGCGACCGGCCGACGCTGGCGCCGAGCGGCGAGCCCGAGATCGTGCGTGACCTGCGGAATCGGTTCGTCACCTGGGCGTCCGTGTCCGGGGCGTGCCTGGTGATCGACATCGCGACGGGGAGTCATGGGCCGAGCTGGTCGCTGGTGCTGGCGGGGGTGTGGGCGGGGTGGAAGCTGGTGCCGCGCTATGTGCGCTTGTGGCACGCCGGGTATTCGTGGCGCGACGTCATCGCCCGGCCGCCGGCGCCCGACGCGATCGAGGCGCGACTCGCGGCCGTGGGGAGCCGTCCCGTCGAGCTGCCGCGGGCCACGACGGACGAGTTCGGCCGCCAGGCGGAGCCGGTGCAGCAGGCGCGCAGCGACCGCAAGGCGATTCTGCGAATCGTAGACCGTCTCCCGAAATCGGAGCGCAAGCTGTTGCCGGACGTCGTCGCGACGGCCGATGCCCTGCTCAACCGCGCGGAGGAGCTGGCGCGCACGCTGCACGCCATGACCGGCAGCGTGGACGACGGAGCCCTAGCGCGCCTCGAGGAGAAGATCGAGGCCACCAAGCGGCAGGCCGAGAGCGCCGAGCGGGAGCGTCAGCTGAGCCTGCTCGAGCGTCAGCGCCGAACCATGGCGGATCTCCTGACGCGACGGCAGCTGGTCGCGGATCAGCTGGAATCCTGCGTGTTGGCGATGCAGAACGTGCGATTCGATCTGCTGCGGCTGCGGTCCGCCGGCGTCGCGGTGGCGCTCGACGACCTTACGCGCGCCACCCAGCAGGCGCGCGCGCTGTCCCGCGACGTGGATCACGCGATCGCGGCGGCGGGTGAAGTCAAGCAAGCGCTGGGCGAGCAGGGCGGCGCCTAGCTAGCGCGACTCCCCGCGACGGCAGCGCGCGACCCCTTCGGGCGCATCCGCCCGCTCGATACCGAAGTCCGCCAACTCGACGAACGCGTCCGCGGCGTCGCTACAGCGCCCAGCGCGGAGCGCCGCGAGCCCCCGCAGCTCGTATAACACCGCCCAACCGGGCCGGACCGTGAGCGCCGCGCGGATGACGCTGTCGGCTAGCGCCGGTGGGCCTTCCAGCGCGAGCGGAGTTAGGGCTTCGCGCAAAGGGTCCGCCGGGAAAGGGTGTCGGTACGTACCGCGAGCATTGCGCAGCACGGCGCGGGCGTCCGCCGCTGCCTCCCTCCATCGTCCGGCCTTGGCCGCCAGCGCCGCGAGACCGGCGCTCGGCGCCGCCGTGTCAGCTCCCAGCACGAGGGCCTGCGCGAACAAGGTGCGGGCGCGCGGCACGTCTCCGCGCCGCCCGGCTAGGGATGCGCCGAACACCAGCGCCTCCGGAGCGCGACCGCGGTCCACCAGCGCGGGAAGTACGCTGTCAGCGAACGCCGTGTCGCCGCTGGCGAAGCGCACCTGGGCGACGCGAACCGTCCAGGTCGGATCGTCGGGTCGGGCCCGGTGGGCCGCTTCGAGCAATGCGAGCTGGGTGGACAGCACCCGCGGCGCCGTCAGCGCGCGAGCCAGGAGAACCGGCGAGCCGCCCGGCGACTCCCCTGCCCGCACGGCGATCGCCAGCAACGAATCAAAGACGTGCAGGTCCCAGTCGGGGTCGAGAAAGCGGCGCGCCGCCACGAACTCGAGCTGCGGGCGGTCGTCCACGTGCACCAGCGTCGCTCGTGCGGCCACCGCCGAGGTGCCGGCTTCGCCCTGCAGACGACGCCCGAAATAGTCGCCGGCCGAGTCGGTCCCGAGCCACTCCCGGGAGAGCGCCCCGACGGCCGTACCCGGAGCGAGTAACCGTCCCGTCCACGCGGCATCGTAGCGCAGCGGTCGTCCGGAGCCGAGCACCAGCAGATCGAGGTTGGTGGAAAACCAGATCTCCACGTGCGGAAACACCGCGCGCAGGTTGTGTACGATGCCGGCCACGATGGGTAGCGGGAGCTGGTACAGCTGCACCCATTGGCAAAAGACGCCTTCGTCGGCGAGGCGCGCGCGCACGATGTGAAAGAATTCCGGTGTGTACAAGGTCGCGACGCCCGCCACCCACGGATTGGACGGCTCCGACACGATTATGTCGAAGCGGTCGCGGTCGAGCTGCAGCGCGCTTCGCGCATCATCGAGGGTGACCGACACGGCCGGGCGTGCCAGCACGTCGCCATTCACCGCGGCGAACAGCCGGCTCATCTCGAGAACCGCGGGCTCGATCTCGACCACCCGAACCCGCCGCATGCCGGGAACGTCGGCGAGCACCCGGGCGGTGACGCCGCTCCCGAAGCCGATCACGAGGGCGGACCCTGGGTCGGGTCGCGCGGCAGCGGCGGCGAGGCCCAGCATGATTTGCGTGTTCATGTCGCCGCCGTCGGATGCGTCGACCTTGCCATTCACACGCAACGTGCGGCCATTCAACGCCTCCCAAACGCTGACGGTGGCGTTCCGCCCCTCACGGAAGGCGAGCAAGCGCGACCCGCGATGGTCGAGAAACGCCTGGCGCCGTGCCGCGTCCATTGGCTCGCGCGCGTAGATCGTTGGCCCCAGGTCGATCAGGCGGGTGCTCCACCCCGGGGCGCCGATCGCGACGCCGAGGGCAAGGCTGGCGAGGGTCCCGGCCGTGAGCACGCGGACGCGCAGGGCCCGATGCTCTGGTGAGCCCTCCGCCACGCCGCGCGCGGCGAGTGCGGCGAGCGCCAGCGCCGCCAGCCCATTGATCACGAGGCCCACGCGGAGCGTCGCCTCCGTGCCGTACACCGCCACCAGGACGAAACCGGTGAGGACCGCACCAGCGATACTGCCGAGCGTGCTCAAGGCGTACGCCCTGCCGACGTCGGCGGCACGCGCCGCGTCCCGGCGAGCGGCAAGATCGGTCAGCAGCGGAAAGGTGAGACCCATCCCGATCGCCGGGATGAGCACGACCGCGGCGACCGCGACGCCCAATAAGGCCAGCCGGGCGCCGCCACCGAACCCGGCGTGCCCGAACACCGCGATGACGTACCGTGGCAGCGCGGCAAAGAACAGCAGCAGCAGCGCCGCGCCGGCGCCGGTGATCCCTTGCGCGACCGCGGCGTCGGCCGCGGCGGCGGGGCGGACCGCGCGGCGCCGTGCAACGAAGGCGCTCCCCACCCCGATCCCGAGCAGGAACACCAGCAAGACCAGCGTAAACGCGTAGGTCGAGCCCCCGACAACCATCACCAGCACACGTGTCCAAGCGATCTCGTCCAACAGCGATGCGAAGGCGGTGAGCGCCAGGAGCGCTAGCACGACGCGGCGCACACGAGCCGGGGGCGCGAGACGCCCGGAATCACCGGGCTCGCGGACAGTGTCCGGATACTCAGCGACGGGACCCGTAAGCCGGAGCGCGAGTACGCCGATCCCGAGGTTCACGACGGCGGTCCCCCAGAGACTGGCGCGGATGCCGACGAACTCGATCAAGTAGAAGCCCGCGAGGGCGGTCCCCATTACGGCGCCGAGGGTGTTGAGGCCATACAGCAACGCGAGGGAACGCTTCAGCTCACCACGATCCGCGCCCATGAAGGCGCGCGTGAGCACCGGCAGGGTACCGCCCATGAGGGTGGTGGGAACGAGCAGTACCAGCGCGGCGAGCCCGAACCGCAACGCCACGCTGACGGAGCCCTGGAGCTGGAGCGCCCCGGCGAGGCCGATGTACAGCCGGTGCGCGAGTCCGAGGACGGCGGGAGAAATCAGTCCGAAGACACCGATCGCGATCTCGAGCACGCCGTAGAGGGCTGCGGGCCTGGCATGTCGGTCCGCCACGCGGCCGAACAGCCAGGCGCCGAGGCCCAGCCCGCCCATATACGCGGCGACGACGGTCGTGACCGACTGGATGGTGGAGCCGAACGCCTGATAGAGGACCCGGACCCAGAGGAGCTCGTAGATGAGCCCCGTCGCTCCGGACAAGAAGAAGAGAAGACCGTACGCGCGGGCGGCGCTAGAACGCATGCAGGTCGCGCATCGCCCGCGAGAGATCCTCCACCTGTGGCAGAATGAAATCCTCGAGCCTGGGTGCGTAGCCGACGAACGTGTCGGTCGACGCGACGCGCTTCACCGGCGCGTCCAGCCAGGGGAAGTACTCGTCGGCGATGCGCGCCGCGATCTCGGCGCCATAACCCCAGGACAGGGGATCCTCGTATGCGACGAGCACCTTGTTCGTTTTGGTCACCGACGCCCCGATCGTCTCCCAATCCACCGGGGACAGCGAGCGCAGGTCGATGACCTCCACGCTCACCCCGTCCTGCTCCTCGAGCTCTTTCGCCGCGAGCAGCGAGCGTTGCACCACGGCTCCGTACGTGACCACGGTGAGGTGCCGCCCCTCGCGGACGACCTTCGCTTTGCCGAAGGGAATCATGAAGTTCGGCCCGGGGTTGGGCGCTTTGTTGTACGTCTGGCGGTAGAGGTGCTTGTGCTCCAGGAACAGCACGGGGTCGTCGCAGCGGATCGCCGTGCGCAAAAGTCCATTGGCGTCGAGCGCGGTGCTGGGGCACACGACGCGCAGTCCGGGGACCGCGGTGTACACCACGGCGCCGGTCTGGGAGTGATAAATGGAGCCGCCCTTCAGGTAGCCGCCGTAAGTCACGCGCACGACGACGGGCGCACTGAAGGCGTTGCTCGAGCGCCACCGCAGTGTCGCGAGCTCGTTCCGGAGCTGATGGTAGGCCGGCCAAATGTAGTCGAAGAATTGAATCTCGACGACCGGCTTCAACCCGCGGGTCGCGAGCCCGATGGCGCGGCCCACGATGTTCGCTTCGGCGAGCGGCGAGTTGTACACCCGGTCTCCCCCGAACTGTCGTTGCAGCCCCCAGGTGACCTTGAAGACGCCGCCCTTTCCCTTCACCTGCTCCAGGTATTGCTGACGGCTGAGGTCCGCCACATCCTCACCGAATACGAGGATGCGGGGGTCCCGCGCCATTTCGTCCTTCAGGCACGCGTTGAGGAGGTCCACCATCGTGGTGGGGTCGCCGCCGAATTGCGGGTCGTCCTCGGTGTCGAACTGCTCCGACGTGGGATCGATGTCGGGCGAGTAGACGTAGAGCAGCGCGCTCTCCGGCTCGGGCTGAGGCGACGCGAGCGCCATGTCGGCGGCGACGTTCACCTCTTCGTCCACCTGCCGCCTCAGGGCTTCGAGCTCCGCCTCCGTCGCGACGCCTTCGGAGACCAGCTTCGCTGGGAAGCGCGCCAGACAATCGTGACGCGCCTCCTCCTCGCGCTCCTTGGGCGGCTTGTAGAGCACCTCGTCGTCCGACAAGGAGTGCGAGTACGGCCGCGTCACGTGAGCGTGGACCAGGGCGGGGCCCTTGCGCTGCCGCACGTACTCCGATGCCCGGAGCAGCACGTCGTACGCTGCGACCGGATCGCAGCCGTCCACTTCCTCGACGAGGAGGTTGGGGAAGTTGCGGACGAGCTTCGATATCGAGCCGCCCGCCGTCTGCACCTCTACGGGGACCGAAATCGCGTACCCGTTGTCCTCGATGAGAAAGAGCACCGGCAGCTTCAGATTGGTGGCGGTGTTGAGCGCCTCCCAAAACTCCCCCTCGCTCGTGGTGCCGTCTCCGGCCGAGACGTACACGAGCTCGTCGCCCTTGATCGGCTTGTCCGAGATGGCATCGATGCGCTCGTACCGGAGCCACGCCTCCGCCGCCCCCACCGCCTGCAGGAGCTGGGTGCCGGTGGGACTCGATTGGCTGACGATGTTGAGCGCCCGGTTCCCCCAGTGCGAGGGCATCTGGCGGCCCCCGGAGTTGGGATCCTCCGCGGCGCCGACGGCCGACAGCAGCATCTCGGTGGGCGTCATCCCGAGGGACAGGCACAGTGCGCGATCGCGATAGTAGGGATAGAACCAATCGTACGTGGGGCGGAGCACCTTGCCGGCGGCGACCAGCACGGCCTCGTGCCCGGCGCCCGAGATCTGAAAGAAGATCTTGTTCTGCCGCTTGAGCTGGATTTCTTTGTCGTCGATGCGCCGCGAGAGCAGCATCAGACGATACATGTCCACCAGGTCGGCCTTGGACAGCGTCTTGGCGGCCCGGGTCCGGAGGGGAGTGCGCGTCGCCATGGCACTAAGATAGCCAACTCCCATATTCCCTTCCATGAACGAAACCGCGAAGACGGTCTTGGAGCAGTTTCCCTACGGTCTCTACGCGCTAACGGTGAAGCACGAGGGAGAAGAGCACGCCATCACGGCATCGTGGGTCACTCAGACGTCGATCGACCCTCCGATGGTCGTTGTCGCAGTGGAGAACACGTCCAGGACCGTCGAGATGACACGCGACGCGCGGCACTTCGCCGTCAATCTCCTACAGGAAGGCCAGCGCGAGCTCGCGGGGAAGTTGGGCCGGGCGAGGGCGGAAGCGCCGAGTAAGCTCAAGGGAATAAAGACCAAGCCGGCGCCCGCTTCCGGCGCCCCGGTGCTTTCGGACGCGCTGGGATGGCTGGACTGTCGCGTCGTGGCGACACTCCCGAGCGGAGACCACACGCTCATCCTCGGTGAGGTTATCGCGGCCGGCATGGAGCACGCCGAAGCCAAGCCCCTCACCTTGCAGATGGCAGGGCTCCAGTACCCCGGCTAGCGCCGGTAGACGACCTTCCCACCCACGATCGTAAAGCGCACCCGCACACGGTCGAGTGAGTCCGGGGGTACCGTGAAGAGATTGCGGTCGAGCACCACCACGTCCGCCTCGTGCCCAGGGGCGAGCGTGCCTCGCGTCCCATCATCGAACGTCGCGTAGGCGTTGCCGGCGGTGTAGGCCCGCAGCGCCTCTTCCACGGAGATCTTCTGCTCCGCGACCCAGCCATTGGGATTCTTGCCGTCCAAGGTGCGGCGCGTGACCGCCGCGTAGACGCCGAGAATCGGGTCGAGCGGCGCGACGGTCCAGTCCGAGCCGAACGCCAGCCTCGCGCCAGTGTCGAGCAGGCTGCGGAAGGCGTAGGTCGTCTCGATGCGCGTCGGCCCGATGCGGCGCTCCACCCAACGGCCGTCGTCGATCGCGTGGTACGGCTGCATCGACGCGATCACGCCGAGCTTTCCGAACAGGGGAATGTCCTGGGGTCGTAGGTGCTGGGCATGCTCGACGCGGAACCGCCGGTCGCGCGGCCCGTGCGCCCGCGTGACGCTGTCGTAGATCGACAGCAGGATGGCATTGGCGCGGTCGCCGATCGCGTGCACGGCCACCTGTAGTCTCACCGAGTCGGCCGCGCCGATCCAGCGGCGCATGTCCGCCTCGGGATGTTGTAACAAGCCGAAATAGCCCGCCGAATCGCTGTAGGCGTCGAAGAAGTACGCCGTCCGTGATCCCGCGGAGCCGTCCATGAATCCCTTCAGGCCGCCGATCTTGACCCAGTCATCACCCGGTCCGGAGCGTGCAACCGTATCCGCCACGGCGCTCCAAGACTCGAGTGGGAGATACAGGGCGACCCGCACGGTGAGGCGCCCCGCGCGCTCGAGACGCCGATAGCTCGCGAGGTCCGCCCAGGACGCGGACATGTGGGCCGTGGCGGTGACGCCGAGCGACGCGGCAGTCGCGAGTGCCCGGGCGAGGGCGGAATCGCGCTGCTCCGGGGAGGGCTCCGGTATCGCCCGGCCGATCACGTCGAGCGCCCGATCCTTGAAGATCCCGGTGGGTTCGCCCGTTTTCGCATCGCGCAGGATCTCTCCCCCCGAAGGCGTGGGCGTTTCTCTTGTGACGCCTGCCGCCCGGAGCGCCAGGGCGTTCGCGAGCGCTTCGTGGCCGTCGAGGCGATTCACGAACACCGGGTTGTTCGGCGTGACGGAATCGATCCATTCATGACGCGGCAGTGGCTGGCCGGGCCAGAGCGTGTGGTCCCAGTCACCGCCCAGGATCCACTCGCCGGGCTTGTGGGTGCGGGCGTAGGTCTTCAGGCGTTGGACGAACTCACCGGGCGTTGCGGCGGTCCGGAGATCCACGGAGGCCAGCTGGAAGCCGCCGTCGACGAAGTGCGTGTGGCCGTCGGTGAAACCGGGCATCACCAGCCCGCCGTGCGCCTGGATAGTCGCGGTGTTGGGCCCGAGGTAGCGCGCCAGGGTCGCCGCATCGCCGATCGCGAGGACCTTACCGCGGGCCAGCGCGACGCCGCCCGGCTGGGGTGCCCCGCTCGACAGGCCGGTCCACACCATTCCGTCCTGGATGACGATGTCGGCCTTCGGAGGGGGGGGAGCACAGCCGGCGAGAATCAGCCATACGATTCCCAGGGACCGACGCCAGGCCATGCGATTCCCTCAGCGCAGTTTGGTGAGACGGTGGATGGTTTCGAGCGCCGTCACCGGATCGGGGGAGGATGAAGCGGCCTGGTGCGACGCGGTCCCCGTGGATTGCGTCGATGACGCGACGGCATCACGGATATCGAGCAAGACTTCCAGCAATAGCTGCTCGCGCTGATAGGCGGCGTCGAGGTCGGCCATCCGCGGCTGATCGTTTGCGGCCTTGGCGCGCTCGTACGCCTGGCGGTAGATGGACTCGAGGTTCGCTAGGATCCGATCGCGCGGGCGGGGCATGGGGAGAAAAGATATGGAGGCGTCGGACAGTCGGACAGTCGGACTGTGTTGGTGCAATCGACTGGTACGGGCCGCAATAAATCGGTGACGGTGCCGATCGGCTCGCCCAGTATCGTGGACCATGATGCCCTACCAGCGTTGCCAAGCGCGGTAATGGAGAATTCCGGCGTCTTCTCGACATCGCGATCGGCTCTCTCTCGGAGATCCCGTACGGGACGCTCCTTGCAAGGGAGCTGCACCTCCTTACAGAGGAACAAGCGAGCGCGATTGAGGATCGACGAACCCGTGCTGCCAGGCTCGTCTGGGGGCAGTACAAGAGCGTGGTTCGAAGAGCAAAGAAGCCCATCAAGGGAGCCGAAGCGTAGGGATGCTCCGCCCGACAGTCCGACCGTCCGACCGTCCGACGCTGTCAGACGGCTCTCACGACCAGCCCACTCGGCACTTTGGGAACGAAGTACGTCGACTTGGGCGGCATCACGTCCCCCGCGTCGGCGACCGCGACGACGTCGGCTACCTTGGTGGGATTGAGGAGCACGCCAGCAGCCGCCCGGCCACCCCGCACGGCGTCGAACACCGCGCGAGGATCGGGTGTGTACGCGAGCGAGGGCGTGGCGGAGGTCGCGCCCAGGATGTGCTGCACGACCAGCGCTTCGATCCGCGCCACATCGAGCGCGCGAACCGCCGCGCTCCGGCCCAGCCCGGGAACCGCGTCGAGCGACGCGGTCGGCTTCAGTACCAGCGTCACATCGTAAGCGTCGGGAAACGCGACGATGCACGCCGTCCGGTCGCGGCCCAGCTCAGCCAGGCGCTCGACCCGGTCCATGCAGGGCGCGACGCGTCCGACATCGAACCACTCACGCCACGCGGCAACGAGCTTCGCCGCGTCGCGGCTCGCCCCAAAGATGATGCGGTGGGTAGGGAGGATCGTCAGGCCAGGATCGCCGGCCGGGACGATGAACGAGAGGACGCGATCGGCCTCCGGATGCTCCTGGGCATACGCCACCGCGGTCTCGTAGCGGTGATGACCGTCGGCGATATAGAGCTGATCCCGGCCCGCCAGCCGGGCGAGCTCGGCCGCGCGGTCCCCGGACGCCATCCATTGGCGGATGCCGACGCCGTCGAGCTCGGCACGAGCCGTCGGCACGCCGGACACTTGGCGCGCCAGGGCCCGCCCCAGCGCTCCGTCGGCATCGGGGGCGAGCAGGAAGATGGATTCGAGGTTCGCGCGCGTGGCGCGCAACAGCGCCAGCCGATCGGCCTTCGGAGCGGAATGCGTCCGCTCGTGCGGCCGCACGCGCCGCGAGGCGAACGGCTCGGCCCGCAAGGCCGCCAGCATGCCGACGCGCGTGCGGCGCTCACCTGTCGGGAGCTGATAGTCTTGCGCCACCACGTACACCGACTCACCGGGATCGCGCCGCAGCACGCCCGCCGCCCGCCACGCCGCCAGCAAGGCGGCCGCGTGCGCGTAGCGATCGTCGTCCGCCCCCGCCCCCGTCCCCGCCCGCGACGGAGCTTCCGGCAACATGACGTGCACGATATTGTGGGGATCGCGGCTCGCGAGGCGCGCGCGCTCCTCAGGGGAAATGACGTCGTACGGCGGAGCGATGAGCGCGCTCAAGCGGTCCGTCGCGACGTACCGCTCGCCCTGGAAGGGGGCCACGAGCGGCGGCAGCTCGGCGTTCACGATGGCCCGGAGCCTCCCGTGTCTCTGCGCGATGCCCAGCAGACGGTCGACGGCTGGATCGGCCAATATAAGGAAGGGTACTTCCCGCCGCTCACGAACCTCGCGCGGCTCACCGAAGAAGTCGGCGAGCTGGCGCGCGAAGTGAACCACCGGTTCGGCGAGAAGACCAAGAAGCCCAACGAGGCAGAGGGCTCCATCGCCATGGAGCTCGCCGACATCCTGTTCGTGGTCATCTGCCTCGCAAACTCACAGGGGATCGATCTCGACGCGGCGTTCGCCGACATGATGCGGAAGGTCACCTCCCGCGACGCCGATCGCTGGACCAGGAAGGCACGCTGACTTCGTCGTACAGGCGCTGGTAGGATACCAGGCGATCGGCATCGAATGCGCCCAGCGCCGCCGCCTGGCGCACCGCGCAGTCGGGCTCCGCCAGATGCCGGCAGTTGTCGAAGCGACACTGGTCCAGGAAGGGACGAAACTCCGGAAAACACACGGCCAGGAGCTCGGGGTCGATCCCCCACGTGCCCACCTCACGCAGGCCCGGCGTGTCCACGACATAGCCCCCGGGCACGAGGGGCACGAGCAGTGCTGCACGCGTGGTGTGCTTGCCCGTGTCCCACTTCGCGCTGATCTCCCCGATCCTGAGACGCAGGCCCGGATCGAGGGCGTTCAGGAGGCTCGACTTGCCGACGCCAGATGGGCCCGCGAGCACCGAGGCGCGACCGCGTAACAGATCGCGCAGCGCGACCAGTCCCTCCGGCTGGCGGACCGAGGTGGCGAGCACCAGGTAACCGGCTGGGCCAAAGCGGCCCAGCAGCGCCGCGAGCGCGCTGCGGTCGAGGTCGAGGTCGATCTTGTTGAGGACCACGACCGCCGGGAGCCGGTTCGCGGCCGCGATGACGAGAAAGCGGTCCAGCATGCGTGGGTTGGGATCGGGACTGCGGGCCGACGCCACTACCACCACCTGATCGACGTTCGCCGCGATCGGCTGCGCGCGCGGCCCGCGCTCTCCCACCGCGCGGCGCGCGAGCACGCTGGCACGGCGGCGCACACGGGAGATCGTGGCGTGCCCGTTCGCGTGGAGCTCCAGCTCGACGACGTCTCCCGCCACCACTCGGTCGTCGTCACGATGCTTGAGCTTGCCGCGCAGCACCGCGGTAACGGTTCCCCCGCCAGCCTCGGTGTGCACCCGGTACGTCGCTCCGGTCCGCGCCAGCACGACGCCGGTGGTCACCCGCCCCCGCCTCCTTCGGCGCCGGGCCGCGCCGCCGCACGCTCGATGCAGCCTTCGAGATGCCGCTTCACGTCGGCGAGGGCCAAGGCCAGGAGCGGCGCCAGGGCCTCGGCGGGTGTCGCACCCCAGCCGAGGTAGTCGGTTTCGAGGTGCCCCACGGGGCGGTCGCCAGCGCCGGACCAGCGAATGAACAGCAGCGCGGCGCCAAAGCGCCCCTGGCCGTCCGGGACGTCATCCACGAATGTTCCGACGGAGTAGGCATGACCGTCGCTTCCCGCGAACGCGGGTGCGCGCTCGTGCACCCGTTGATAGCCGCCGAGCGTGCCGTCGGTCAGCTCCGCCGTAGGGACTCCCGCAGCACGTTGCCGAGCAGGAAGGCGACGTTGGCGGGTCGCTCCGCGAGGCGACGCATCAGGTAGGGATACCATTGGGTGCCGAAGGGGACGTAGACGCGCACGTTGTAGCCATTGCGCCGCAGGCCGACCTGGAGATCGCGGCGCACCCCGTAGAGCATCTGGAACTCGAAGCGCGCCGGTTGGATTCCCTTGTCGCGCGCGAATGTCTTGGCGTGATCGATGATGCGGGCGTCGTGCGTCGCGATCGCCGGGTAGTTGCCTTTGAGCAAGAGCCGCTCCATGCATCGCACGTAGGTGAGATCCACATCCGGCTTGTCCGGAAAAGCGATCGTGGCGGGCTCCTGGTACGCGCCTTTGCACAGTCGCACGCGCGCGCCCAGCGCGATCATCTGATCCACGTCTTGCTCGGTACGCCGGAGGTAAGACTGCAGCACCACGCCGACGCTGTTGCCGAACTCGGAATGCAGGCGGCGCTTGAAGAGCTGCAGCGTCCGGTCCGTGTAATCGGACTGCTCCATGTCGATCCGCACGAAGGACCCGTGCGCCTTCGCCCGGGCGACGATGGCGCGGATGTTGTCGAGGCACAGGCCCTCTTCGATATCGAGACCCAGCTGCGTGAGCTTGACCGATACGTTGGCGTCCGCGCCGAACGGAGCGATGCGATCCAGGGTCTGCAGATAGGCGTCGCGCGCGGCGTGCGCCTCAGACGGGGTGCGTACCGACTCGCCCAGCAGATCGAGGCTGCCCTTGAGTCCGGCGGCGTTCAAGTCCCGAAGGGCCGCCACCCCCGACTCTACCGTCTCCCCCGCGACGAAGCGCGCCGCGAAGCGGCGCGCCAGTCCGTTGCGGCGAATGAACCGAAAGATGCGTGGCTGCTCGCTCAGCCACAGGAGGCCGGTCCGGAGCATTCAGTGTCGAGCGCGCGGTGTCAGGGATAGAACTTCGCGCCGCGCCGCCCCCGGTCGCGTAGCTCGTCGCAGGGTGCGAACCGGGCGCCGTAACGCTCGGCGAGCCGCTCGAGCTCGGCGACGATTCGGGGTGCGCCGAGGTCGTCGGCGTGGCGTAACGGACCGCCGCGGAAAGGCGGGAACCCGAAGCCAAAGATGGCGCCGATGTCGCCGTCGCGGGGCGAGCGGACGATGCCCTCCCCGACGGCACGGGCCGCCTCGTTCAGCATCACGAGCATCAGCCGCTGGATGATCTCCGCCGCTCGCGGGCCGCCGTTGGGGTGCGCGCCGATCAGCTCGTACACCCCGGGGTCGACGCTTCCCTTCTTGCCCGCCGAGTACGTGTAAAATCCCTTCCCCGCCTTCCGTCCCAACCGGCCGCTCTTCACCATCCCGGCGAAGGCGGGGACGGGCGCAAAGCGCTCGCCGAACGCCTCGTGCATCACGCCCACGACCTTCTCCCCCACGTCCATCCCCACCTCGTCGAGCAGCGTGATTGGACCGACGGGGAATCCCCACTCCACCATCAGCCGGTCGATCTCCTCGATCGCGACGCCCTCGACGAGCAGGTGGCCCGCCTCGTTCATGTAGGGCGTGAGAATGCGATTGATCCAGAAGCCGGGGCTGTCGCGCACCACGATCGCCGTCTTGCCCATGCGGCGCCCGAAGGCGACGGCGGTGCTCACGACGACCGGGGCCGTGCGCTCCGACGGGATCACCTCGAGCAGCGGCATGCGGGCCACGGGCGAGAAAAAGTGCATGCCGATCACCTGCTCCGGCCGGGCGGCGGCCTCGGCGATACGGTGGATCGGAATGGTCGACGTGTTGGATGCGAACACCCCGTCGTCGGCGTTCGCCGCTTCGACCTCGCGCAGCACTTGCTGCTTCACCTGCACGTCCTCGAACACGGCCTCGATCACCAGCTCGGCGCGGCCGAAGCCACCGTAGCCGTCACTCCCCGAGAGCAGGGCGACGAGCCGGGCGTGCTCGTATTTCGTGATCCGGCGGCGCTTGAGCCGGTCGTCGAGGATGTCTCGCGCGGCGGCGAGCCCCTTCGCGACGCGGGGGAGATCGGCATCCTTCATCCGGACGTCCACGCCCGCCTGCGCGATCGCCGTGCCGGCGATCCCCGACCCCATGAACCCCGCGCCCACGATGCCCAGCCGGTGCACGACGATGGGCGCGGGCGGGTTCGGGATCCCAAAATCCTTCTTGAGCGCCGTGGTCGCGAAGAAGATCTGGACCAGCTTCCGCGAGACGTCGGTGACGGCGAGTTGTCCGAACAGCTGCGCTTCGCGCTTCAAGCCCTCCGTCATCCCACGCCTCAGTCCATGCTCGACCGCCTCGAGTGCCGCGAGGGGGGCGGGATAGTTCCCGCGCGACTGCTCGAGCACGCGCTTCTTGGCCGTCCGAAACACCAGCCGTCGACCGAGCGGGTTGCCGTCGAGCAGCCATCCGGCAACGCCGCCCCGCCGCTTGCGCTTGGGGCGCCACCCGCCGGCCATGCGCTGGGCCGCGGCCATGGTGATGTCCCTGAGGAGCGCGGGGTGCACCAGCTCGTCGACGATGCCGAGACGGAACGCCTTTTGGGCGGGTTCCACCTTCCCCGCGAGGATGATGTCGAGGGCGGCCCGCGCGCCGATCAAGCGTGGGAGGCGCTGGCACCCGCCGGCGCCGGGAAGAATGCCGAGCTGCACCTCCGGCAGTCCCAGCTGCGTTTTGGGGTGGTCCGAGGCCACGCGATAGCCGCAGGCGAGAGCGAACTCCAGCCCGCCGCCGAGGCACGCGCCGTGGATTCCCACGGCGACCGGTTTGGGGAAGCGCGCCACGCGGTCGAGCAGCTCCTGGCCCTCCGCCGAGAGGCGCTCCGCCTCGGCGGCCGTCGTGAGCTTCACGAACTCCTCGATGTCGGCGCCCGCGATGAACGTGTCGGGTTTACCGGAGAAGAACGCCACGGCCCGAACGGCCGTTTCTCGCTCCAAAGCCTCGAACGTCGCGAGCATATCCTGCTTGACGGCGGCAGAGATCTTGTTGACGGGCTCGCCCTTCGAGTCGAACGTGACGACGGCGACGCCCTGATCGGCGAGCTCCCAAGTGAGCGCCATCAGCGGCGCTCCAGCACCATCGCGAACCCCATCCCGCCCTGCGCGCAGATCGAGAGGAGACCGAACTGCACATCGCGGCGCACCATTTCGTTGGCGAGGGTGGTCACGATGCGAGCCCCGGTGGCGCCGAACGGATGACCAATGGCGATGGACCCGCCCATCACATTGATCTTCGACTCGTCGATCTCCCAGCCCTTGGCCGCCCAGCCCTGGAGGTTGGACAGCACCTGGGCCGCGAACGCCTCGTGGATTTCGATCAGACCGAGGTCGCGCCACTCGAGCCCGGCACGCTCGAGCGCCTTGGGGACTGCGAAGATCGGCGCCTGAAGCAGCTGCCAGCCAGGGTCGACCGCGGCGACCGCGTACGAGCGGATGAAGGCGAGCGGGGAGTAGCCCAGCGCCCGCGCGGCGGGCTCGCTCATGAGCAGGACCGCCGCGGCCCCGTCGGTGAGCGGCGACGAATTCGCGGCCGTCACACTCCCGTAGCGGCGATCGAACACCGGCTTGAGTTTGGCTATCTGCTCGAGCGAGGTGTCGCGGCGGATGCCGTTGTCCTGCGTGACCACCGGGTCCGACGGGCGCGCCGGAAACCAGGGCGCGATCTCGGCCGCGAGCCGACCATCGTCGCCTCCGCGCGCGGCGAACACGTGGCTGCGGAGCGCCCAGCGGTCCTGCGCCTCACGCGTGATGTGGTTTTCCTTGGCCATCTTCTCCGCCGATTGCCCCATCGACTCGCCGGTCGAGGGCTCGGCGATCGCGGGAGAAACGGGCACGAGATCGCGCGGTCTGATGCGGCTGAGCGTCTTGAGCCGCGCCGGGAGCGACTTGGCCTTGCTCGCCTCGACCAGGATATCCGCCAGGCGCCGGGAGGCGAGGATGGGAATGTCGGACAGCGACTCGACGCCACCGGCGAGCACGACGTCGGCTCCGCCGAGCACGATCTCGTCATGGGCATTGGCGACGGCCTGCCCCGAGGAGGCGCAGGCGCGGTTCAGCGAGTAAGCGGGGATCTCTTTGGGGAACTGGGGTAGCAGGCTGACTTCGCGGGCGACGTTCGGCACGAGGGCCGACGGGACCACCTGCCCGAAGATCACCGCGTTGACGGCCGCCCCCTCCAGATTCGTCCGCTCGAGCAGCTCACGCGCCACGAATCGCGCCAGGTCGACGGCGCGGGCATCCTTGAGCGCCGTCCCCGCCCGGCAGAACGGCGTGCGGCAGCCGGCGATGACCGCGACGCGCCGTCCATTCCCATCCGGCATTACATTCCCCTCCCGTCAGTCAGGCTCGAAACCTACCACGAGGCTGGCCGCCGGGCCAAGCCGGAGAACGCCGACGAGCGACACGCCCTTCTCACATCGCGCGCGCGCCGCTGCGCTCGAGTCGATGACGGCCGAGCCCGTGGACGTGCTCGTGATCGGCGGCGGGATCAGCGGCGCCGGCATCGCACGCGACGCCGCCCTGCGCGGCTTTCGCACCGCGCTGGTCGACCAGGGTGATTTCGCGTGCGGTACCTCGTCGGTGTCGTCGCGGCTGATCCACGGTGGGATCCGCTACCTCGAGCAGGGCGACTTCCGGCTCGTACTCGAAGCGAGCCGCGAGCGACGCATTCTGCTCCGCATCGCACCGCATCTCGTGCACCCCTTGCCGTTCGTGTTCCCCGTGTACCGCGGCGCGCGGGTGCCGGCGTGGAAGCTCCGCGCCGGGATGTGGCTGTACGATGTGCTCGCGGCGTTCCGCAACGTGAAGATGCACCGCTGGTTGAGCGCCAAGGCCACACGCCGCCTCGAGCCGGGCCTGCGCGAGAAGGAGCTGCAGGGCGCCGCGCTGTACTACGACGCGCAAACCGACGACGCGCGCCTCGCCCTCGCGACCATGCGGGGGGCGGCGCAGGCCGGCGCATTGGTCGCCAACTACGCGGAGGCCACGGGGCTCCTCAAGCCGGACGGCCGCACCGGCGGGGCGTCCGTGCGGGACGGCTTGACGGGCCGGTCCCACACCGTGCGCGCGCTCGTGGTCGTCAACGCGACCGGACCCTGGGTGGACCGGGTGAGGAGACTCGATGAGCCCGCCGCGCCGCCGCTGCTGCGGCTCACCAAGGGAGCGCACATCGTGGTGGCGCGCCAGCGAGTGGGGCACACGCGCGCGGTCACATTGTTGTCTCCGCTCGACGGCCGCGTGATGTTCGTCATACCCTGGGGCGATCTGAGCTACATCGGGACGACCGACACCGACGAGGACGCGGCACCGGAAGAAGTCCGCGCGACGGCGCGGGACGTCATATACCTGTTGCGCTCCGCCAACGCGTTCTTTCCGCAGGCGCGGCTTTCGCCACGCGACGTGATCGCCACGTGGGCGGGACTGCGACCGTTGCTGCGGCCCGCCCGCTCGGTGGCGCCATCCGAGGCGTCGCGCGAGCATCGCGTCGTGGAGAGCGCGAGCGGGCTGGTGACGATCGCCGGCGGCAAGCTCACCACCTATCGCGTGATGGCGCGTGACGTCGTGGACCGGGTCGCGGCCCGGCTGCGCGCGCTAGACGGTCGTCCCCGCGCGCCCCGTGCCCTCACCGACCGGCTGCCGCTGCCGGGCGGCGAGACCGCCGATCTCGAGGGGCTTCTGAAAGCCGCCGTGGAGCGGGGGGCGTCCGAGACGACCGCCCGCCACCTCGTCGCCGCCTATGGGAGCGAGTCCGCCGCCGTGCTCAATCTGGTAGACCGGGATCGCGCGCTCGGCGGCCGGATTGTGGCCGGGCGGCCCGAGCTGTGGGCCGAGGTGGTGCACGCAGTGGAGCGCGAGATGGCCGTTCGATTGGACGACGTGCTGGTGCGCCGGCTGCACCTGTTCTACGCGACCCGGGACCAGGGCGTCACGGCCTCCAGCGCCGTCGCCGACCGGCTGGCGGAGCTGCTCGGGTGGGACGGAGCGCGCCGCGCCGCAGAAATGGCCGAGTACCTGAGGCTGGTGCAGCGATCTCGCGCGTTCTCGAAAGACGTGGCGAGGCTCGGGAAACGCTGATACTATCCTGCTCCCGATGCGCGCCCTTCGCTCATTGGCCCCCTTCGCCACCTTGGCGCTCGCACTCGGATGCGGTCGCCCGCCGGCCGCCCCACCCGCTACTGCGTGGACGCTCGTGGGGCCCGCCGATTCCCTGATTCCGGACGGGCCCCTCGGGACCGCGATTCGCCGCGGGCGCGCCCTGTTGACGGCGACGCGCGACAGCCTCCCGAGCCACGTGGGCAACAAGCTGCGGTGCGTGAGCTGTCATCTGGACGCGGGGCGCCGCCAGAGCGGCTCCTGGGTCGGCGTGTACGCGCGCTACCCGCAATACCGCCCGCGCAGCGCCAGCGTGGAGACGATCGAGTACCGTGTGAACGACTGCTTCCGCCGCAGCATGAACGGCGTCGCGCTCGCCAGTGACGGCCCCGACATGCGCGACATCGTCGCGTATCTCTGGTTTCTCTCGCGCAACATCGCGATCGCGCCCCCGCCTCCCGCGCCGCCCCATCGCCTGGCGAAGTGGGCGGCGTTGACTGCCGATACCGCGGCGGGAGCGCGGGTGTACGAAGGCCTGTGTGTGAAGTGTCACGGGGCGGATGGCGCTGGAACCGCGGTCGCGCCGCCGCTCTGGGGTCCGCAATCGTACAACATCGGGGCGGGGATGGCGCGCGTCTTCACCGCGGCGGCGTTCATTCAGGACAACATGCCGTTCGAGCAGCCGAGGACGCTCACGGATCAGCAAGCGCTCGATGCCGCCGCCTACGTCAACGCGCACACGCGGCCCGATTTTCCCGAGAAGCTGCACGACTGGCCCAACGGCGGCGCGCCGCCGGATGTCGCCTACCCAACAGTCGCCGCCCAACACAAAGAGAGCCGTAACCAGGACCACCGCCGTTAACCCTTAGGAGGACGTATGCCGGACGTCTCGAGTCTCATCACCCACCGCCGCGGATTCCTTGGCCGTCTCGCCGCCGGCGCCAGCGCCCTCGGCCTAGGGGGCTTGATCGCGCCCGGCGAGGTGGCGGCGCAGCCGAACCGGGAGCGCCACGACCCGTCCGCCAGCCCCGAGTTCGAAGCCTGGCTCAACAAGATCACGGGGAAACACAAGATGGTCTTCGACGTGCCCCAGCCGAACGACGGCTTCGCATTCGCGTGGGCGCGCGTGTTCCTCAACACGACGAACGAGAACTACGGCACCACCGATACCGACAATTCGGTGGTGATCGTGCTGCGTCATTCGGGAATCCCGTATGCAATGGAGAGCGCGATGTGGGCGAAGTACAAGTTCGGCCAGGCGTTCAAGATCACCGACCCCGCCACCAAGGGTCCCGCGATCCGGCACCCGCTGATTCACCTGAAGCCCGGAGACGTTCCGATCCCGGGCATGGGCGTGGATGAGCTGCTCGCCAAAGGGGTCCTGATCGGCGTGTGCAATATCGCGCTCACGTTCAACAGCATAAACATGGCGAAAGAGACGGGAACGCCGGCTGAGACCATCAAGAGAGACTGGGTGGCCAATCTGTTGCCGGGCGTGGTGGTCGTCCCGTCGGGGGTGATCGCGGTGAACCGCAGCCAGGAGAAGGGCTGCGCGTATTGCTTCGCCGGCTGACGGCAGGTAGTACTAGATCCGCTGCTTGACCCGAGCCCGCACTCGCGGCCGCGGCTTGACGAGCGGCCGCGAGTCGTCTTCCGGCTGGATCTGGTCGAGGGCCCACTGCGCGGCGTCCTGAACGTCGTGGGACTCGTCCGACAGCGCCGCCTTTAGCGGCTCGACCGCGCGGGCGCTCTCGAGCTGGCCCAGCGCCCACGCAGCGGCGATGCGGACTTCCGGCTCGCGATCTTTGAGCGCCGCCGCCAGGGGATCCACCGCGGCTTCGTCCCCGAGCTGGCCGAGCGACCACGCGGCGAGCTGCCGGGCCTCTGAATCTGTGTCCTGGAGCGCGGTAGCGAGCGGGTCGAGCGCGCTCCGGTCAGCGATTGCCCCGAGCGCCCAGATCGCGGCTCGCTTCACATCAGGCGAAGCGTCGTGAATCGAGGCGGCGAGACCTCGGACCGCACGAGGGCTCGCGAGTTGCCCGAGGGCATAGACGGCGGCCAGGCGCACATCAGGGTCGCCGTCGCGCAGCGACGAGAGCAACGGCTCGATCGCGTCTCGGTCCTCGATTTGTCCCAGGGCCCACGCGGCAGCCCGGCGCACTCCAGGTGCCGCGTCCTTCAGGGCTTCGCCCAGCGCGGGCACCGCACGGCCGGTCTCGAGTTCACCGAGTGCCCACGCGGCCACTTCCCGCACTTCGGGCGAGGGGTCTCGCAACGCCTGGCTGAGGGGCGCGATCGCACGGGCGCTCTGCCCTTCCGCCAACGCCCACGCGGCGGCCCGGCGCACCGGCGCGGCGTCGTCCGCCAGAGCTTGTGTCAGCGGATCGATCGAGCTCGAATCACCCAGCGCCCCCAAGCCACGGGCTGCTATCACCCGGATGCTTGCATCTTTGTCTCGAAGCGCCTCCCGCAAAGGCCGCAGGGCGCGGCGGTCGTCCAGTTCGCCGAGGCCAAGGGCGCCCGTCTCTCGCAGGCCGGGGCTCGCGTCGCGAAGCAGCGCGAGGAACGCGTCGTAGCTTCCTGGCGACCGGGCCCTGCCGAGCACCCGCGCCGCGATGTTGCGGACACAACGGTTGTCGTCACGGAGCGCCGCGCGGAACGCTGCGAGTGCAGCTGCGTCATCGCGCCGCCGTGCCCCGCCGGGGTGCACGTGCACCCGCACGTGCGGCACGCGGACGCGCTGGTGCATCATCGTCGGCATCGGCATCGGGGTCGGCATCGGCATCGGCATGGGCGTGGGGAGCAGCCGCGTCTCCCAGGGGAAGCCCCAGGCGTTGCTGATCGTCTGTCCGGCCAGCTCGCAAATCGTGGAATCGGAAGTCTTGAGGAGCGCGAGGACTCGGGCCACCGAGGCCGAGTCGTTGCGGGCTTCTGGCACCTGCTGCGCAGCGAGACCCGTGACCGCGAGTGCCAGGAGTACCGACCAGCGGGGCATATTCACCTCGACGGAAGCAGGAGTTGGGGAGGGACGCTACGAGGTAGGACGCGCAGGGGGGGTGGAAAGGTTGCAGGCACTCCCAAGCAGCGGTTAGCGCGCCGGCTCTCGCACCTCATGTAGAGTATTGATCGCGGGATTATGCAGCGTCTGCATGATCCCCCGGGGCCAGCGGATCGTGATGCTGTCGACCTGGCTCCGGTCGCCGAGACCGAAGTGCACCACGCGGGTCGACTGGGCCAGGTAGCCGCCCGCCGGGTTGACCTGCCGAACCATCACCTTGTTCCCGGCCCAGAGCCGAACCACCGCGCCGATCGCATCCCGGTTACTCTTGGTCCCCGTCAGGCGGAACTCCACATAGTTCCGACGCGGAAAATGGTTCGCGAAAAAGTAAGGGGGGCCGTTGAAGTTGTTGGTCACGATCTCGAGCCGTCCGTCGCCGTCCAAATCGGCCACGACCGCACTGCGCGAGCTCCGCGCAGCCGGTTTGCCACCGACCTTTTCCTCCAGATAGCTGCCACCCAGCGGGGGCTCGATGCCAAGAGCGGCGGCCTGGTCGCGGAACGTGCCATCCCCGTTGTTCATCATCAATTGGTTGGGCCAGTAGTAAAAGGGGTAGCCCATCCCCGACGTGATGAACACGTCCTCGTTGCCGTCGTTGTCGAAGTCCCCGGTGGCCACACCCCACGGCCAGAGCGTCTCCAGCCCTGCCGGGACCGCCGTCTCGGTGAATCGCCCCTGGCCGAGATTGTGGTACAGCGCGTTGCCGAACAGCAGAGTGTTATAGTCCTCGCCCAGCTTCGCGAACAATGCTCGTACGGTCGTCGTGAAGCCTGGGGCCGTCTCGTCCACCGTCGGGCCCAGCGGGGACAGAAACCGTTGATGTTGCGTCCGACTCGCCAACTCGAGCGAGCCATGCTGCGCATCGAGCCCCATCCACATGTCCGAGTGCATGTCCACTACAAGTAGATCGAGCCGTCCATCACCGTCATAGTCGAACACCTTGCAGCCGATCGCGCCGTATGGCGTCCGGCCCAGCGTCTGCGCGGTGACATCGGTGAACGTGCCGTGGCCGCTGTTGTGATACAGCTGACCCCGGCCGAACATGCTGGGAACGAACAGGTCCAGGAATCCGTCCTCGTCGTAGTCGAACACGGCGGCGTCACCGGCCCAGCCGCGGCCTCGGAGACCGGCGCGGTCGGTCACGTCGGTGAACGTCCCATTGCCATTGTTGTGGTACAGGCGGTTGAACTCCTTGGGAGTGGTCATGGTGGTTCCGAGGTCGGCCTTGCCCACGAAGGCTCCCGTCGCGGAGTCGAACGTGTCCGTGGTCCAGCGGCCCGTGTTGGTGAGAAACAGATCCAGGTAGCCATCGTTGTCGTAGTCGAAGAACACCGCGGCTTGCGAGTGGCCGACATAGCGCAGCCCGGCGGCCGCGGTGACCTCTTCGAAGGTGCCGTCCCCTCTGTTGTGGAACAGCACGTTGCCGCCCCGGGTGGTGGTCACGTACAGGTCTTCCCAACCGTCGTTGTCGTAGTCCACGAACGTGGCCGCGACGGAGACGCGGCCGCGGAGGGCTACCCCCGCTTTCTCGGTGACGTCGACGAATGACCCGTCGCCCATGTTGCGGTACAGGGCGTTCCCGCCCAGTTGGTTGAGAAAGTAGATGTCCTCGCGGCCGTCGTTGTCGTAATCGCCGACCGCCAGGCCCGACCCATGATCGTACAGATTGATGTGGAACTGCTCGCCTTGTTCCTTCGGGAGGTCATGCATCCGAAAGGCGATCCCGGCTTCCTGAGCGCGCTCCTGAAAGCCCCTCACTCGAGCGGGCGCCTTGGAGTGCTCGCAGCCGGCGATCGACCCGGCCGCGACTACCGCGACAGCTAATTTGGCCGCCCGCCGCTTCACTTCCACCCGCGCAGGCTCCGGATGTAGTCGCCCAGGACCAGGAATTTCTCGAACACCGGGACGCCCTTGCGCTTGCGTCCGAACTCGGCGAACAGCTCGCGCAGGCGCCCCCGTCGGGTCACGTAAAATCTAAACGTCTCTGCGAAGTCTTCCTGCGGATGCGTGGCGGCGTACGCCGTGACGTAGTTGGCGACCGTAGTGGTCACGCCCCGCCGCTCGAAGTCCACCCACTTGGAGTCGGACACCCGGTAGGCCTTGCGCACCTCGCCGAACGCGTGACGGAACCGGTGCGTGCGCGTCAGCGACCAGTTGTGATATAGGAACGAATGGCCCAGCTCGTGCAGGATGAGGCCGGTGAGCATGTTCCACGAGATCTCGTCGCGACTCCGTTTGCCGGTCACATAGCGTCGCTCGATCTCGATCACCTTGGGCGAGCGATGCGTTACGCCGGAGACGCCGGGGCGCAAGAGCACGCGGTAGTTCCAGCCTTTGAGGCGCGACACGACCAGCAGCTGCCGCACCCGGCGCAGCGCCTGGCGGATCAGGTCACGGCCCGTCGCGTCGCGGCCACACCAGGGACACACCTCCATCCAGTCGTTCACGCCCTTGTTGCAGTGGGGGCAGATGTTCTGAAACTGCTGGTACCGCCATTTCTGTGGGCGGCCGCACCATGGGCAGTGCCGCATCGGATACATGACCCCACCCCCGCAGCCCCAGCGGCAACGGCGGTCGTAGCGGAAGCCCTTCGGTGCCTTGAGCGGCTCCGGGCTCGAGTCGCGGTCGGCGATGTCGCGGCCGCACCAGGGGCAATATGCGAAGCTGTCCGACACCACCCAGCGACAGTAGTAGCACTCCACTCCCGTCTCTTTGGTCGTGTCGGGCCACGCCAACCGCCGGCCGCAGTTCGAGCAGTACGCCGAGAACCGCTCCAGCTCCGCCGCGCACGTGGGGCAGCGCAGCTCCGGCGTAGGGACTTCCCGCCTACGCCGGGCCACGCGCCAGCGCCTCCTCCACGATGCGCTCGATGAAGTCCTCGTAGCCGAGCCCCGCCTTTTTCGCGGCGTCCGCCATCTCGTTCTCGTAGGCGAGGAACGGATTGGGATTCACCTCGAGGACGTACACTTCCCCGTCGTGCGTCAGCCGGAGGTCGACGCGTCCGTAATCCTGAAGCCAGAGGGCGTGAAACGCCGTGGTGCAAGTGTCGGCGATCTTCGCGGTGACCCCGTCCGACAGCCCTTTCGCGAACACGTTCTTGATCTTCTTGCGCTTGCGATAGTCTTCGTCCCATTTGGCCTTGTACGTGGCGATGGGGTGATCTCCCTCTGTCTCGCCGAACGTCAGCTCCACGATCGGCAGCACCTGCAGCGTCCCGTTCCCGATCAGGCCAACGTACAGCTCGCGCCCCTCGATCAGCTCCTCCACGATCGCCGCCTGACGGAATTTCTCGTGGATGAACTTCACGCGCGCTGCCAAGTCCGCATCGTCCTCGACCACCGAGGCCTGCGAGATCCCCACCGACGCATCCTCGAGCAGCGGCTTGACGATGAGCGGGAACCGCAGCTCCGAGGGGCGCACCGGCTTCTCGCCGGGCCGAAATTCGGCGAACGCCGGGACCCGGATCCCGTGGTGCGCCAGGATTTTCTTGGTGAGCGACTTGTTGCGCGCGACCAGCAACCCCGTGGGCGACGAGCCGGTGTAGCGATAGCCGTGCATCTCGAGCACGGTGGCGAGCGCGTACTCGTGGCGGGCGTGGCCGCGGAACGACTCGCAGCCGTTGAAGACCAGCTTCGGCTGGAACGCGTCGAGCCGCTCGAGCACCGGCGCCAGCTGTTCCGCCACGCCGACCATCAGCACGTCGTGCGCCTTCGCCAGCAGCGCCCGGGCGACGTCGTACTCGGCCTCCTCGGCCTTCGCCGCGATTTCCCTCTTGTAGTCGGCGTCCTCCCACTCGGGATGCAGGGTGTCGAACAGGACGGCGATCTTCACCGCCCCACCCTTCCCGACCCAATGTGGAACGCGGAACGCGGAACGCGGAACTGAAAGGCGAGGTCGCTTGCCGAACGAGGCGCACGCTGCGCTTCCGCGTTCCGCGTTCCGACTTCCGCGTTCATGTCCTCACCCGTTGCATGTCTTTTGCCACGGTGGTCAGTGCTATCAGGATCACCAGCCCACCCACCGCCCCCGCTGTGGGCAGCAGCAGCATGGCGGGTCGCAAGCCGAACCGGTCGGAGAGATAGCCGATGAGTGGCGGCGCGATGGCATCGCCCGCGAGATGCGAGTACAAGACGAAGGCCCCGAGCACCGACGCCCGCACGGCGGGCGGGACGACGTCCAGGATCACGGCTGAGAGCGGGCCGTTGTACCACGAGTAGAGAAAGAACGTCACGAACAGGAGAGGTACGAACAGCCGCAGCTCGTCGATCAGCAGTAACGCCGCGCACACCGGGCCACCCAGCACGAACCCCGCGCCCGACACCACGACCCGCCCGCCGCTCCAGCGCGTCAGCAGCCAGTCCCCGATGCGCCCGCCGAACAAGCCGCCGAGCGCCCCACCCGCGAGCCCCCACACTCCGAACTCGCGTCCGATCGTCGCTACCGGCAGGCCATGCGTGCGCTGCAGAAAGCTGGGCGCCCAGGCGATCAGGCCATTCACCGCGAAGGTGACGAGCGCCCCGCCGACGAACATCCACACCAGGGTGGGCGTGCGGAGGACCGTGCCGGCCGCCACAAGGAAGTCGCTGAAGGCGCTGGCGGCGACCTCGCCCGCTTCGCTCGTGCCCCGCACGGCGACCGGGACGAGCCGCACCACCGTCCAGACGATGCCCACACTCACGCACGCGGCGAACACGGCGGTGTCGACGCCCGGGGGCAGCCCCGCGACGAGATCGAGCGCGCCGCTCAGCAAGGCCCCCGCGAAGGTCAACCAAATCAGCGGGGCGCCGAGCGTCAGCGCTTGACGCACGCGCAGGCGCCCGCGGGCGAGCCAGCCCTCCACCACGACGCGGATCGTGGGCGGGGGTCGCCGGCGCGGCTCGCGCAGCCGGGAGGCGAGCAGGGCTAGCACGAACCCGGGAGCGCCCAGCGCCACGAACGCCGTGCGCCAGCCGTAGCGCTGCGCGAGCACACCGCCCAGCCAGATACCGAGCACGCCGCCGAACGCCATCCCCACGGAGTAGATCCCGATCGCGAAGGCACGGCGTCGGCCGCGGAAAAACTCGGCGATCAAGGCCTGAGCCGCGGGGCCGTACCCCGCCTCCCCAACGCCCACCATCGAGCGGCAGAACATCAGCTGCCAGAAGCGATGGACGGACGCGCCCAGCACCGTAAACGCGCTCCACAAACCGACGCCGAACGCAATCACGGCGCGGCGCGATTTCAGGTCTCCGAGCACGCCCAGGGGAAGGGCGGCGAGCGACAGCACGATCACGTAGGCGGAGCCCAGCCAGCCGAGCTGCTGATCGGAGAGCGTGAGCTCGCGCTTGATCGGCTCGAACAGGGCGAAGACGACGTTGCGGTCGGTGTAATTGAGGAGATTGATCAGCGTCAACAGCCCCAGGGCGTAGGCGGCGTACGCTCTGGACGTACCCGGGAGCGCGTCGACTCTAGGGCCGGCGCCCGACAGTCGTCGCCTCCGCGCGTGCGTCGCGGTCCACCTTCGCCTCCCGGTACGCGGCGGTGAGCTGCCGCATCAGCTCTTCGCGACGGTCGTACAGACGCTTGAGCCGCCGCTTTTTCCGCTTGGCGAGGGCGTACGCGGCGAGGATCGGCAGGCCGACGGTGTTGTCGAGGTAACACACGACCGTCCCCGGGAGCTGGTCGGGATCCACTTTCCCCCAGCTCACCGCTTCCGCCGGCGTCGCGCCCGACAGCCCGCCCGTGTCGGGGCGCGCGTCCGTGAGCTGCAGGTAGTAGTCGTGGCCCTTCTCGCTGATACCCAAGACCTCTTGAATCTGCGGCTCCGTCTGGAGCACGAAGTTCTTGGGACTGCCGCCGCCGATGATGAGAACACCGCTTTTCCCGCCATGTACCTTGGCGTCGAATACGATGGCGGACGTCTCGTTCACATCGGCGCTCGGGTCGAAGCGCAGCCGCGACCCGGTGAGGGCCTGCTCGGCGACGTTCATGCCGATGGAGGAATCCCCGGGGGACGACGTATAGATCGGCACGGCGCACTGATGCGCCACGCCCAGCACCGACTTTCGGGAGATGCCGAGCGTCTTCTCACGCTCCAGAATGTAGCCGCCGAGCAGATAGTGGTACTCCGCCGTGCTCATGGGGCGCTGGAACTCGGGACGCGCCGACACCTGCCGGATGTACGCGTCGGTCGAGAGCAGCACCTCGTAGTCGAAGAAGATGTCGTAGATGCGGACGACCCCTTCCTCCCGTAGCTGCACGTCGTCCGCGAACGGCGTCCCGCGGTGCATCGAGAGTCCCAACCCGAAGTGGGCGTCGTGGTAGAGGTTGGCGCCGGTGGAGACGATCCAATCGATGAAGCCCGCTTCCAGCAGTGGAATGACCGTGGACATGCCGAGGCCAGCCGGCGTCATGGCGCCGGTGAGGCTCATACCCACCGTGACGTCGTCCTCCAGCATGCGCTCGGTGAACAGGCGGCAGCCCTCGGCGAGCCGACCCGCGTTGTAGGCGAGAAACGCGTTGTCCACGAGCTCGGGCACGGTCTCCCGCCCGGTGATGGGCTTGGGATCGATGCGCTGGCCGCGCAGGAAGTCCTTGCGAGTCATGGCGCCCTCCCTCAGTCGCGTTGATCCTCGACCGGGTACCCTTGAGTGCGGCGCTCGCGCGCCTGCCGAACGATCGCGACCGCCTCGCGCGGATTGTCCGTGACGCTGAAGAGCGTGAGGTCGGTCGTCGCGATCTTGCCTTCGCCGGCGACGCGGTCGCGCAACCAATCCACCAGCCCGCGCCAGTAGGGCTCACCGAACAGGATCACGGGGAAGTGCTTCACCTTGCCGGTCTGGATCAGCGTCAGCGCTTCGAACAGCTCGTCCATCGTGCCGTACCCGCCGGGGAAGACGATGAACGCCGTGGAGTACTTCACGAACATGGTCTTACGGACGAAGAAGTAGCGGAAGTTGATCGCCCGCTCGACGTAGGGGTTCAGCCCTTGCTCGAACGGCAGCTCGATGTTGCAGCCGATCGAAAGTCCGTTTCCCTCCTGGCAGCCGCGGTTCGCCGCCTCCATGATCCCCGGCCCACCGCCGGTGATGATGGGGAACCCTTCCCGCGCGAGCAACCGCGCCGTCTCCACCGCCTTGTCGTAGTAGGGGTCGTCGGGCGTGGTGCGCGCCGAGCCGAACACGGTGACGGCGTTGTACACGTCCGAGAGCGTGTCGAACCCTTCGACGAACTCTCCCATGATGCGCAAGACGCGCCATGAGTCCGTCCTGGTGAAGGCCCGCCGTTCCCGGGGGACCTGGGCAAGGAGTTGTTCGTCCTCAGTGACCGGGGGAGGTGGCGAGCCGCTCAAGCGCTGAGACATGGTCATCCTGCACGTTATAGAAGAAAGGAGACAGGCGAACGTGGCCCGGGCGGGCGTCGGCGATGATCCCGGCGTCGGCGAGATGCCGCACGGTTCCGGCCGGGTCGGCGGCCGGGAGCAGCACGATCGCGGAGCGCTCGGCGGCGCTCGGCGCCACCTTGGGCCGGAGGCCGCGCTCCCGCGCCCGAGCGATCAGGTCCTCTGTGAGGTCGGCGGTGACGCGCCGAATCGCCGGGACGCCGATTTCCTCAATGTAGTCGAGGCCCCCTAGCTGGGCATACACCGCGGCGAGAGACGGTGTGCCCAGTTCGAACCGCCGCGCGTCGTCGTGCGGCACCAGCGTGCGCGGGTCGAACGCGAACTGGTCGCGGTGCCCGAACCAGCCGGCGATGGCGGGCACCAGCCGGCGTGCCAACTCCCCGCGCACGTACAGAAACACGATGCCCGATCCACCGAGCAGCCACTTGAGGCCGCCCGCCGTGAGGAAGTCCACGCCGGCCGCCCGCACATCGACGGGCACCTGCCCCACCGCCTGATACGCGTCGATCAGACAGAGCGCGCCCTTGGCATGCGCTGCGACCGCGACGGACTGGATGTCCTGGATCGCGCCGCTCGTGAAGTACACATGCGAGGTCGCCACCAAGGCGGTCCGCTCGTCCACGGCCCGCGCGATCGCCTCGACCGGCACCGAGACCTGATCCAGGCTCTCCACGACCACCAGCTCGACGCCGTGCGGCCGCTTGGCGAGCCATTGGTACGCGACGGTCGGGAAGTCGAGTGATGTGATCACGACGCGGGGCCGTGCCCGGTAATCCAGCGCTTCGGCCACGGTCGAGATGGCCACGGAGATGCTGGGTGCGAGCGCGATCTCTTCGCTGGCGGCGTGAATGAGCCGCGCGTAGCGCTCTCGCAGCTCGCCTAACGCCGCCCACCACACGTCGTACCACGCGGCGGCCCCACGGGCCTGCCACACGTCGAGGAACTCCGCGACGCGCCGGCGCGTGCGCTCACCCAATGCTCCCAGCGAGCAGGTGTTGAGGTAGACCCGGTCGCGGAAGATGGGGAACTCGTCGCGGTATCGGGCGAGCGGGTGGCCGACCGTGCCTCCCCCCGCGACCCCAGCGCGCGTGGCGGCCTCGCGGCCGCTGGCGAGCGTCATAGGCGGTCAATATACAGGAGGAAGCGCGCGACGGGCACGGCTCGCGACTAGATTCATGCCATGCGAGTATCCGCCGGCTGGCCGGCCCTCGCGGCACGCCTCGCGTTACGGGCGGCCGTGAACCCGCGACTCGCAGTCGACCTTGTGCGTCTCGCGTGGAGCTTCCGCGCCCGTGGTTGGTACCGCCGCCCGCCCTTCCTGCCGCTGCCACCGCGCGAGTACGTGCGTTGGCGCATGTTCACGGCCTACGGCGACGAGCACGCCGTACCGCCGCTCGCCGACATCGTGCGGTTCGCACGGTGGCGCCGCGAAACGATGGGTCTATGAAAGACGTCGAGCAACGGCGTCGCGCAGAGACGTCTCGCAGAACCGTCTCGGTAAAACGTCGAGCGCGCGAACTGGGATTCGACGCGGTGGGAGTGGCGAGCCTCGAGCCGACCGCGCATGCCGCCGAGTTCGATCGCTGGCTCGCCGCGGGATACGCCGGTACGATGACCTACCTGCAACGACAGGCTGAGCGGCGCAAGCATCCTGACCGCATTTTGCCGAACGCGAAAGTCGCCGTGGTCACCCTCACGAATTATTTCCACGGGTGGACCGACCCCGGGCGCGAGCCCGGGGATCGCGGCAAGGTCGCCCAGTATGCCTGGTCCTCCGACTACCACCAGGTGCTGGGCAGACGGCTCGAGCGGCTCGCGACGGCCATCCGCGAGATCGTTCCGGGTGCCGTGTCCCGCTGCTATGTGGACGCCGGCCCGGTTCCGGAGCGGGAGCTGGCCCAGCGCGCCGGCCTCGGCTGGATCGGGAAGAACACCATGCTGATCGATCCGGAACGGGGCTCTTTCACATTCATCGGAGTGGTGCTGACGGACGCGGCACTCACTCCCGATCTGCCGTTCGAGGCCGATCGCTGTGGCAGCTGCCGCGCCTGTCTCGATGCCTGCCCTACCGATGCGTTCGTCGCCTCGCATACCCTCGACGCCCAGCGCTGCATTTCGTACCTGACGATCGAGCACCGGGGTGGGTTCAGCGAGGCCGAGCGCGGTCTCGTCGGTGAGTGGCTGTTCGGGTGCGACGTCTGTCAGGACGTGTGTCCGTGGAACGAGAAGTTCGCGCGCGCCACGGCCGACGCCGAGCTCGCCCCGCGCCGCGAGATCGCGAGTCCCGATCTCCTCGAGCTGCTCGAGGTCGAGCCCGACACATTCAACCGGCGCTTCGGCGACACACCGTTCGAGCGTCCCGGCGCCGCGGGAATGCGACGGAACGTCGGGGCCGTGCTGGCGAACAGCAGTGCGGGCAACCCGTGACCGACTCCGCCACGTCATTGCAGGTGCGCGCGACCGCGATCCAGCACCGCTTGAGCGATGGCCTCGCGGCGATCGATCCCCACCACCGACTGCTCGGGCGTCCGGTTGCGTACCACGTGATCGACGGTACGACGCTCGAGATCACCTACCGCGACGTGCCCGGCATTGCCGACGCCGAGGTGCTGGGTGTGAAGCGGCTGATCGGAGCGGAGTGCTTCTGTACGGTCGCGCCCCAGACGGCGGAGACGGTGATGGTGCGGTTCGTCGTTCCCCTCAGGTAGCAACCAACCGGATCAAGGGAAGCTCGGGGGGGTTGCCCCAACGTGGGATCCACGCGCTCCCCACTCCCGCAGAAACGTAGAGCCAGGTAGTTCCCACCCGTTTCAGGCCATGCAGGTACTTCCGACCGAACTGTGACGGGACCGTGACTGGTCCGATCACGGGCAAGTGGGCCTGACCATTGTGCGTGTGTCCCGCCAGCATCGCGTCCACGCGCAGCCCGGGGGGCAGGTACTCGATCAGATCAGGGTTGTGGGACAGGAGCACACGGGGAACGTCTCCGGGAACACCGGCGAAGGCTTCGTCCGGCCGCACGGCGCCGTGGGTGAAGTCGTCGACGCCGCCCACCGCGAGCGCCGCGGCGCCGCGACGGATCAAACGGTGCCCATTGACGAGGACCGTCGCCCCGCCCCCCGCCACCGCGGCGGCGACGAGGTCCGGGCCCACCCAGTGGTCGTGATTCCCGAGCACCGCCACGACCCCGTCCGGGGCACGGAACCGTGCCACCACGTTCTCCAACCCGTCGAGATCACTGCGGGCATGACTGACGAAATCGCCACCCAACGCCACCAGATCCGGCGCGAGCTCCGCGACCCGGTCGGCGACGCGCGCCAACCACCGTGCCGGAACCGCCGGACCATGGTGCAGATCGCTGACCAGCGCGATCCGGTACCCGACCAGTTCGGGCCCGAGCCCTGGGAGCGCGAGCGTCACGACGGGCGTCGCAAGCGGGACGAGGTCCCACCGGTGGAGCGGTGTGGCCAGCCGCTCGGCCAGCCATCCCAGCCGCATTTCGAAGAGTCGCTCGAGCAGCGGGCGGCGACGCTCCCGCGCCGGTGGACGGCGGCGCGGGTGCAGGAGCGGCCCTATCACTTCGCGACGACGCGCGCCACCACGTCGTATACGAAGTGCACCCCGAAGTTGAGGTTGGCGAGGCTCACCCGCTCGTCGTTGCCGTGCACCCCGCGCGACTCCGCCTGCTTGAGCGGGAACGGCGACAACCCGTAACTCACGATGCCCAACCGCCGAAAGTAGTGACTGTCGGTGAAGCCCGCGAGCGGTGTGATGGTGACGACCGCGTTGGGCGTGCGTTCGCGTGCCGCGGCCTGGATCGCCCGGAACAGCTCCGTGTCGGAACGGCTTTCGGTCGCCGGCCAATTCGGCCCTTCCGGAGTGATCGCTATGTCTGAGTCCCCCACGACACGCACGAGGTCCGCCAGGAACGCCTGCGGGTCCTGCCCCGGCAGGAGGCGCACGTCGAGCGCCGCGCGCGCCACCGGTGGGATGACGTTGGTCTTGTCGCTGCCCTGCAGCCCGGTGATGGAAATCGTGTTGCGAAGCAGTGCGTTGTAGGTGAGATCGGCGGTGAGGGCGCGTACCGCCGCGGTGTCGCGCAGCGCGGTGCGCACGTCCGCGAGCCAAGCGCGCCGCACGGGGTCGGGCTCGATGGTCGAAAGGTCGCGCAGATACCGCTCTACCGCCGCTATCACGATCAGCGGCGTCTGGTAGGCGGCGATGCGGTTCAACGCCCGCACCAGGCGGTGCACGGGATTGTCGGGTGTAGGCCGCGACCCGTGACCCGCGGTTCCGTGTGCCGTCACATCCAGCCAGTACGGTGACTTTTCCGTCGTCCCCACGCCGTAGTACTCGATGCGCCCATTCGCGTCGGCGCGGATCGTACCGCCCTCGTTCAGCAGGAATTCGGCGTCCTGCACCAGCTCGGCGTGGTTTTGCACGAACCACCCTGCCCCGACGCCACCACCGATCTCCTCATCCGAGGTGGCGAGGAAGATCACGTCGCGCTTGAGCGGAACCCGGGCGCGCTTCAGGGTGAGCAGCGTCATGAGCTGGGTGATGGCCTCCCCCTTCATGTCGAGGGCGCCGCGTCCCCAGACGTAGCCGTCCCGCTCCACGCCGCTGAACGGGTCGACCGTCCAGTACTCCGGGCTCGCGAGCACGACGTCCATGTGGTTGAGCAGGATGAGCGGCCGGTCCGAGCCGTCGCCCTTGAGGCGGGCGTAGAGGTTCGCCTTGCCGGGTTTGGGCTCGAACACCTGCGACTCGATCCCCTCGCGCGCGAGCACCGCCCGCAGCCAGGCGGCGGCTCTCATCTCGTTGCCGGGAGGATTGGTTGTGTTGATCGTGATGTACTGAGACAGGAGTGCCGCGGCTTCATGGCCGACGATGTTCCATTGTTCTTCCGTTCGCGGCACCTCGGGCTCGAATTGCCGAGGGGGGAGCATCACAGGCTGCGAGGAAGGGCCGAACAGGCCGGGCTGCGTGGGGGGAGCCTGGGGCGTGGGCGGCGCCGAGCGAGGGGAGTGCGCGCACGCGAGCGCTAGGACTAACGCCAGTAGCGGAGTGCAACGCACGAGTCCTCCGGACGGGAGCGGGGGACTCGCAAGCTACCGGGCTTAGCGGCGGGGGGCGAGCCCCCCGCGGCCGGGCTCAGTGCACGACGACCTTCGCCTGACCCGTCTTGCCCTCGCTCGTGGCGTGGATGAACGCCGTCCCGACGCCGCGCGGCTGGATGTTGCCGTACCCCGGATCCAGGACGACAAAGACCGAGTTGTCTGTGCTGGCCCACGAGACGGCCCGGCCGGTGAGGACGTTTCCGGCCGAGTCCCGCAGTTGCGCCTGGAACGTAAAGAACGTGTCGCTCAAGGCGACGCTCGCGCTCTCGGGCACGACCGTAACCGTGGCGACGGGTGCCGGAGCGGCTACCGTGACGGTCGCCTGGCCGGTCTTCCCCTCGCTCGTGGCGCGGAGCACCGCGGTTCCGGCGCCAGCCGCGCGAACGCTCACCGAGGCACCATAAGCGCTCATTATCGACAACACCGACGGGTCCGAGCTGGACCACGCCACCGCCCGGTTGCTGAGGGCGTTCCCGGCGGCGTCCCTCAAGTCCGCGGTAAAGGTGGCGCTGTCTCCTGTCTTGAGGCTGGCGCTGCCCGGCACGACGGTAACCGTGGCGACCGGGGCCGGAGCGGCCACCGTGACGGTCGCCTGGCCGGTCTTCCCCTCGCTCGTGGCGCGGAGCGACGCCGTGCCGGCGCCACTCGCCCGCACGTACGCGATGGCACCATAAGTGGCTGTAATCGACAACACCGACGGGTCCGAGCTGGACCACGCCACCGCCCGGTTGCTGAGGGTGTTCCCCGCCGCGTCCTTCAGGACCGCGGTAAAGCCGGCGCTGTCTCCCACCGTGAGGCTGGCGCTGCCGGGCTGGACCGTTACCGTCGCAACGGGCGCCGGCGCGGTCACGTTGACCTTCGCCTGACCGGTCTTGCCCTCGCTCGTGGCGCGGACAAATGCGGTCCCGACGCCCCGCGGCTGGATGGAACCGTAGGACCCATACCCGTGCACGACGAAGACCGTCGTGTCGGTGCTGAACCACGAGACGGGTCGGTCGCTGAGGAGGTTTCCGGCGGAGTCGCGGAGCTGCGCCTGGAACTGGAAGAGCGTGTCGTTCAAGGAGACGCTGGCGCTTTCGGGCACCATCGTAACCGTCGCGACTGAGCCATTGCTTGTCGGGGCGATCACCCGGATCGCGACGGTGTCCTTGAGGCCGCCGCTCGTGGCGGTGATCGTCGCGAATCCCGCCGCCCGGCCGGTCACGGTCGCGGCGGCGGTGTCTGGCAACGAAAATCCGGACACCGTCGCGATCGACGCGTCGCTGCTCGTCCAGGTCACCGACGGATTGTGCACCGGATTACCCTGCGCATCGCCCACGGCCGCCATGAGCGTGATCGAGCCGCCGACGCCCACGGACGTCGGTCCCGAGATACGCACGTACGCGCCGTTCGAGCCCGCGGTGAGCGAAACAGACAACTGCGTGGTGTCGCCCGCCCGGACCTGCACGTTCGGCGTGACGACGGGGACGAGGTCAGGCCGATCGATTCGCTCGATCCTGACCAGGTACGTGCCGGCGGACACAAAGGGGACGGTATAGTGTCCCGCGGCATCGCTCAAACCCGTGGCAATGACCGTCCCGCCGGAGCACGCACTGTCACATACCTCCACGCTCGCATCCTTCAGGGGGACCGTACCGCCGCCAGAGTTGGTCGTCACCGTTCCCACGATCGCCCCAGCTCCGGCCGTATTCACCGCGCGTAGTTGCGGGAACAGCGTGAACGACGAGTCTTGCCCGAAGTAGTCGAACAGAAAACTGCGGCCCACGTCGAAGTCGAGCACGATCTCGGCGCCCTCGGTCGGGACGTTCACCGGGTACTGCACGAACGCGTAGATCGGCATTTCGTTCGTGCCCGAGTGGTTCCGCCAGTCCACGGCGGCTTTGGCGCCGCTGTTGAAGATGATCGACGACAGACTCGTGTCGATGGTCATTCGAATCTCGTGGTATAGGCCCCCCGGGAGGTCCCCTTCCCCCAGGAACGCCGTCGTGCCCCTCTGGAACGCGAGGAGGTTGACGCTTTTCCGGGGTTGAGTGATAACGACCCAGTCTCCGCTCGGAGTCGAGTCCCCAAAATTTCCCGTGCTCGCCTCGATCCGAACGATGTAGAGGTTCACGCTCGCGACGGAGTCATATGGGAAGGGAGCGTCGGTGAGCCGCACGGTGACGAGTGGCCGCACCCCGGGGGCAGCTGGCGTTGTGTCGTCCTGGTAGCAGGCCGCCGCGCACAGCGCGACCGCCAAGAACCCGGTGACTGTGGCACGTGTCGGCATCGACCACTCCTATCAGAAGTCTTGCGTCGCGTTTTCCTGAGAGATACCTCTCCGGTGGTTGGCGGCGTCACAACCAGCGGCGGCTGGACCTCGGGATGTGACGCCCGGAGGGCGCGCATGGGTATAGGGAACGTGGGGACGAGCGACGGGGACGCGGTGCGCCGGGTACTCGGCGGCGACACCGGCGCTTACGCCACGCTCGTCGCGCGGTACCGTGACCGTTTGGCCCGCTACGCCGTGCACATGCTCGGCAATCGCGAGGACGCCGAAGAGGCGCTCCAGGACGCATTCGTCCGGGCGTATCGCTCGCTGCGTCGCTGCGACGACCCGACCCGCTTCGGGGCGTGGCTGTACGGTATTCTGGTCAACCGGTGCCGCACGACGGGGGCTCGCGCGGCGAAGCGTGGGCGCGTGTTTGTGCGCGACGACGGTGCGCTCAGCAGCGTGGCTCTCCCCATTACCGACGAGCGGACTGAGGGAGAGGAGACGATTCGCTGGGCGCTGGCGCGCCTGGCACCAGAGTACCGGGAAGCGTTCCTTCTGAAGCACGTCGACGACTTGGAGTACGATGAGATGTCACGGCTGACCGGTGCGGGCGTGTCGGCCCTTAAGATGCGCGTGAAACGCGCCCGCGAGCAGCTGCAAGTCCTCCTGAGGGAGGCGGAGCGTGTTTGAGCCGCAGGAAGACATGATCGAGCGCGTCGTCGCGCAGCTCCGGCGTCCCGTGCGGGTCGATCCCGAGCTGGACGCGCGCGTGATGCAGCGGATAGCCCGCCTGCCGGCGCACCAAGCAGGCGCGATGCACGCCGTGTGGCGCCGGCTCACGCGGCCACACCAGTTCGCGGTTTCGCCGCTCGGCGCGCTGGCGATCGCCGCGCTCCTCGTCCTGCTGGCAGTCATCCTGCCGCGCGGGCGGGAGCCCTCCGGGTTCGAGTTCGCGGTGGTCGCGCCCCATGCGGGCACCGTGGCACTCGTCGGAGACTTCAACGACTGGGACGTCGCCCGCACTCCGATGCGGCGTGTCGGCCAGGCGGGTGGCGTGTGGACCGCGGTGGTGCCCCTGTCGCCCGGACGCTATCGCTACGCCTTCCTAGTGGACGGAGCCAGCTGGCTTCCCGACCCCGCGGCGCCCCCGGCTCGCGACGATGAATTCGGTGCGCCTAGTTCCGTCGTGACCATCGGAGGCTCGTGAGAACGCTCCTGCTGCTCGCGACGGTCCTCACGACGACCGCTGCCGCGCAGGATCCGCGGCTCGAGCGGCTCGACCCGGCGATTCGTCCGATCGTGGCGGCGCTCGTCGATTCGGCACGGTCGAATGGCCTCCCGACCGAGCCGCTGGTGCAACGAGCGCTGGAGGGTGCGACTAAGCGCGCCGCCGCAGACGTGATCTCCGCCGCCGTGCGGCGTCTCGCCGCCGACCTGAGTCGGGCTCGCGAAGCGCTCGGATCTGGCGCGTCGCCCGCCGAGCTCGTGGCCGGAGCCGCCGCCCTCCGCAGCGGCGCCCATTCGGAGATCCTGAGCGACCTCCGGCGTGCGCGACGTCAGTCGCTCATCGTACCGCTCGCGGTGCTGACCGACCTCGTGGCCAATGGTGTTCCAGTCGACAGCGCGTCCGCTGCCGTCATCGCCCTCGCGCAGCGAGCCAATGACGCGACCCTCGTCGAATTCCGCCGCGCCGTCGAGCGCGACATCGCCCTCGGGGCTACTCCTGCTGCCGCCGCCGCGGCCGCGGTGATGGCGGCGAGTGTGCAGGTGAACGCGGGGGCTCGTCAACAGCGCCCCGGTCGCCCCTAACTCGTGCGGCCAGCGACGGCCGCGAGACGCGCCTGGGCCGCGTCCATTACGGCGGCTTCTTCTCTGCTCTGCACGCGGCCCGCCCTCACGCAGACGACCGGAACCGTCGACCTCTCCATGACCACGGTGCGTTACGACGGCTTCTTGGCCTCTGGCGCCGCGTCGCTGACACCCGCACTGCACTGGGAGCGACGCAGGGCTGCCGTCAGCGCCCGCGGCACTTACCTTCGTTTCGAGAGCGGTCACCGCAGTGTGCAGGGACTCCTGACCGCATCGCTCTTCACGCCTCCCAGCGCATCGCTCCCGGGCTGGCGCGGCGAGTTGTTTCTCTCCGCCGGCGGGAGCAGCTACGCCGACTTCGCCAGCTTTTGGCACGCGACCGGCGAAACACGAGTCCACTACGCGACCGACGATCGGGGTGCCTGGGTCGGCGGCGCCGCGGGACGCACGTCGTACGGGGCCGCACCGCGTCCGGTAGCGGTGGTGAACACCGGAGTGTGGGCGCGCAGGGCCTTCGCGATCCTCACCCTGTCCGCGAGTCGGTCGTTCATCGGTGATACCGTCTACAGCGACGTGGTGTCGTCCCTGCGCGCGAGCCGGGGCCGGCTCGAGCTCAACGCGTCGGTCGGCGGGCGTCTGTTGAGCCGTGGCGCTGGTCGCGGGGTGTACGGCGATGGCAGCGCCACGCTCACGCTCGGAGGGAGGACTGCGCTGTTCGCTGCGGCCGGCCGTTATCCGACCGATCCCGTGAGCGGCAGTGTTGCCGGCCGTTACGCGAGCGCCGGCGTGCGGTTGTGGTTGGCGATGCCCCGCCCCGCCGTCTTTCGGGACGCGTCGCCAAGCCGACCGCCCGTCGCGGCTGACGGCGACGCACCCTCCATGGCGCGCCTCGAGCTCCGGCCGGCGCCCGACGGCGTGCGACTGCTGCTGCATGCGGCCGGCGCGACACACGTGGATCTCGCCGGCGACTTCACCGATTGGCAAGCGGTCGCGCTGCGGCCGACAGGAGATGACGTGTGGGAGGCGACGCTACCGATCGCGAGTGGTTTGCACCGACTCAACATTCGTATCGACGCCGGGAGATGGACCGCGCCTGCTGGCACGACACGCGTCACCGATGAATTCGGCGGCGAGGTCGGGATGGTGACAGTCCCTTAAGGCCCCGCGCGACTCACAACCCTGTGGGATGGTCCAAGAACGCCCAGGGGAGATGGAACCGGACGCTCAGGTGCTCCGCCAGCGCCTTCACTCCCACCGTCTCGGTCGCGTAGTGGCCGGCATAGAACACGTTCAGGCCCAGCTCCTCGGCGTCGAAAAAGGTGTGATGCGGCCCCTCGCCGGTGACGAAGGAATCGAGCCCCGCAGCCGCCGCTTGCGCGATCATCGAGCCTGCCGCCCCCGTTACGATTCCCACGCGGCGCGCGCGCTCTGGCCCGAACGGCAGCACGCGCGGCGCGATGCCCAGCAGCTCGCTCAGCCGCCGCTCCAGCGCGACGCGCGACACGTCGATCTCTCCCCACACACCGATCGGAATGCCGTACTCCTCGCCGAATGGGCCTCGCGTGGACACGCCCAGCTGCCGCGCGAGCACCGCATTGTTCCCGACCTCGGGGTGGAGATCGAGCGGCAGGTGGGCGCTGTACACCGCGATGTTGCGCGACATGAGTGCCGCTACGCGGTGGTAGTCCCGGCCCGTCAGTGGACGCAGCCCTCCCCAGAACATGCCGTGATGGACCAGCAACAAGTCGGCTCGCTGCTCCGCCGCCATGTTGACGGTAGCCCGACACAGGTCTACGGCCGCCGCCATCCGGCTCACGGTTCCCGCGTTGGCGAGCTGGAGGCCGTTCAAGGCATGCGGCGCGTCCGGGACCTCGCTGACCCGCAGGTACGCATTCAGGTAGGAGACCAGGGCGCCGAGCTCGACCGGAGAGGAGCCGGTCATGAGCGGCAGTAAGAAGACATTATCTCACCAGATAATCGACAGTGACGCGAGATTCCCACATCACCTGGGTGGATAAGTCTATATGTAGCAGCTAGATACAGAATCCACACGGTAAACAAAGCGCGTGTGGATATCCCAACGGTTCAATAGGCGCGTTCCGCAGCCGCTGCTTTCTCCACCGGCTCGCTTTCGACGTCCGCCTCCCCCATCCGCACCACACCGTTGATCTCGCCCCCCTCCTGGACCAGCAACCGCTTCGCGACCACGTCGCCATGGACCACGCTGGTGGACTGAATCTCGATGCGCTCGTCGGCGCGAATACTGCCACGCACCTCCCCACCGATGATCGCCTCGCGCGAAATCACATCGCCCTCGACCTCGCCGCCCTTGCCAACGAGCACCTGCCGCGCGGCGCGAACCGTGCCGACGACTGTGCCCTCGATCTTCACCACACCGTCGGCCGTAATGTCGCCGACGACGCGCATTCCCGTTCCGATGATCGAGAGTCCGGCCTCCGACTCGACCCCTGCCTGTCCCTTTTCAGTGAACATGGCCATTTCAGTTCTCCTGTTTCACGACCGTGAGGGGATCGAGCGACTTGCCCTCGCGGCGGATTTCGAAGTGGAGATGCGGGGCGGTGGATCGTCCCGAATTGCCGGAGAGCGCGATCACCTGCCCCGCCTGCACCGAGTCACCGTCGTGCACCAGGATGCGCGACGCGTGGCCATACATGGTCTCATACCCGCTCGCGTGCCGCAAGAGCACGAAGAGCCCATACGCTGGGTCCGTCCCGGCCGCTTCGACCACTCCCCCACCCGACGCGCGCACCGGTGTTCCCGCGGGTACGGCGATATCGATCCCGGGGTGGGACTCGCCCGGATCTCCCGGCCGGATCTGACCACGCGTCACGAAGCCGTGGACGTCGAGCGGCCAGTGCGCGGGCTCGGTGGGGCCGGGCTCGTAGCGCAGCGGGGCGGACGGGGCCCGACTGCGCACCGGGATCGCGCGCATCAAGTCGGTGGGAGCCGCCGCGGGCTTGTCGCGCGGCGCCCGGACGCCGAGAATGGCGCGCAGCTCCTGGTAGTTCGCCTCGGCGCGGTTCAGCGCCGCGGCGAGTTGCTGCACGCGCCCATTCTCTTCCTCGAGCCGCGCCACCTCGCGCTCCAACCCAGGGACGCGCGCCGCCGCCCGCGTGATCGGCCCGGCGAATGCGAAGAACAATACGACGAGCAAAGCGATCACGAGCGCGCTCCACTTCCCTGCTTCGAGCGCCCACACCGGGACGCGGTATTGCCGCGACGCGAGGTCTCCGTCGGTATGGACGACGATGGTGACGCGACGGTCCTTACGCGATTTCATCCGTCGAACGGTATGCCGAGGATCAGCTCCAGGAGGCGCGCGAGATCGTCGTTCGAGTAGAAGTTGACGTGGATCTGTCCCTTTCCTTTGGCGCGCAGTGACACCCGCACGTCGGTACCGAGTCGGCGCCGCAGCGCGTCCTCGATGCGTCGCACCTCGGGCGCCTGTCCCAAACGTTTCTTCAAGCGCGGGCGACGCACCGGCGCCCGACCGCCGCGCACGCGGTCTTCCACCTCGCGCACGGAGAGGCCCACGTCCACGGCCTCGGTGGCGAGCGACGTCGCCAGACGAGGGTCCTCGAGCGCGAGCAGCGCGCGTGCGTGCCCTACCGAGAGGCGAGCTTCGTGCAGCAGCGTGAGGACGGGGGGCGGCAGCTTGAGCAAGCGGAGGGCGTTGGCGACGGTGGAGCGGTCGCGGCCGACGGCGTCCGCGACGTCTTGCTGGGTGAGGCTGAACTCCGCGATCAGGCGCTCGTACCCGCGCGCCTCGTCCACCGGGGAAAGATCGTCGCGCTGCAGATTCTCGACCAGCGCGAGTGTCAGCACCGTACGATCGTCCACCTCGCGCTTCACGGCGGGAATCTTCTCCCAGCCGAGCGCCTGGCAGGCGCGTAGCCGGCGCTCACCGGCGATCAACTCGAAGCCGCCATTGCCACCGGGCGCCGGGCGCACGACCACGGGCTGCAACAGGCCCGCCTTGCGGATCGACGCCTGGAGCTCTTCGAGCGCGGCGCCGTCCACGTCCCGGCGCGGCTGGTAGGGGTTCGGGCGGATGTCCGCGATCGTCAGCTCGACGAGACTGCCCTCGCGCTCGGCCTCCTCACGGGTCGGACCCAGCAGGGCTTCAAGACCCCGACCGAGACGACGGCGACCTGCGATGGTTTCCGTCATGCGGTCATCTCCGGCAGCGGTTCAGCGGCGGGCGGGGTAGGGTGGGCAGGCGCCGCGTGGTGCTCGACGCGGCGGATCAGCTCCTGCGCGACCGCCAGATAACTCTTCGCCCCCACCGACTGCACGTCGTACAGCAGGATTGGCTTCCCGAAGCTCGGCGCCTCGGCGAGGCGCACGTTACGCGGGATCGTGATGCCGAACATCTGCGATCCGAAATACTCCTTGGCCTCGTCGGCCACTTGCTTGGACAGGTTGAGCCGCGCGTCGTACATCGTGAGCAACACCCCGTCGATGGCGAGCGCGGGGTTGAAGTTGCGTTGCACCAGCTTCACCGTATTCAACAGCTGAGACAGCCCCTCGAGGGCGTAGTACTCGCACTGGATCGGAATGAGCAGGCTGTCTGCGGCGGTCAGCATGTTGAGCGTGAGGAGACCGAGCGATGGCGGACAGTCGATCACGACGTACTGATACTGATCACGCAGGTCGCGCAGCGCGCGGCGCATCATGGTTTCGCGCCCTTGCTTGTTCACGAGCTCGAGCTCGGCCCCGACGAGGTCTTGGGTGGCCACCACGACATCGAGATAGGGGAAGTGCACGTGCGTGAAGCGCGCGTCGACGAGCGCGCGTCCATCGAGCAGGGCGTCGTACAGCGAATACCGAATGCGATCGCGCTCGATCCCGACGCCGCTGGTCGAATTGGCTTGGGGATCCGCATCGACCAGCAGGGTCTTGCGCTCGGCGGTCGCCAGCGACGCGGCGAGATTGACGGCGGTGGTCGTCTTTCCGACCCCACCCTTTTGATTGGCGACAGCGATGACGCGGGACATTCCTACAAGATATTATCTATCAATGAGTTATGTCGTCGATTGATGTGGGTCTGAATATAGGGAATGGTACACCGTGGGTAAAGAGCGAGTTTCACGTGAAACCGCACAGGTGTTTCACGTGAAACAGCGCCATACGGCGCGGCTTAAGCCACCCGTCGGCGCCAGCGCATGGTCTCGACGACCAGATTGTGCAGGTCGCTCGGCGACACACCGGGGATGCGCGCCGCCTGAGCGAGCGACGTCGGCCGGACGCGGTCCAGCTTTTCACGCGCTTCCGTCGCGAGGCTCTTGAAGTCGGGGTAGGGAAGGTCGACCGGCAGCGCGAACGAAGCGAGCTCACCCAGTCGCCTCGCGGCGTCGCGCTCTCGCGCGAGATAGCCGTCGTACCGCAGCTCGATCGCCGCGCTCGTCACCGCCGCATCCTCCGCCGTCACCTCCACGGCGGCAGCCGCGAGTAGCGCTCGGAGTGACACACCCGGCCGACGGGCGACACTCGCCACGCGCTCCGGCTGATCCAACTGCGTACCGGTCGGGGCGAGCACCGGCGCGGCAGCTTCGGGAGTGATCGTCGTTGCGCGCGCCAACGCCAGTACATCTTCTTCCTGCTGGAAACGCCGCTCCGCTGCGATGCGCTCCTGGTCCGTGAGCAGCCCAAGCCGCTCAGCGAGCGGGGCCATCCGGCGGAGAGCGTTATCCTGCCGCAGCAACAGCCGGAACTCGGAGCGCGACGTGAACAGCCGGTATGGCTCGTCCACCCCGCGGGTCACGAGATCGTCCACGAGCACGCCGATGTAGGCGGCGTCGCGCCCCAGGATCACCGGCTCGGTGCCCCTGATCCGGCGCACCGCGTTGATCCCGGCCACCACACCCTGGCCGGCGGCCTCCTCGTAGCCAGTCGTTCCATTGATTTGGCCGGCGAAAAACAGGTGCTCCACCGGCTTCGTCTCGAGCCACGGCGTGAGTTGAGTGGGTGGGTAGTAATCGTACTCGATCGCGTAACCTGGCCGGGTCATCCGCGCCTGCTCGAGCCCCGGCACCGCGCGCAAGAACTCGAGCTGAACGGAGACGGGAAGAGAGGTGGAGAGGCCGTTCACGTACAGCTCGTGCGTGTCGAGCCCTTCGGGCTCAAGGAACACCTGGTGGCGCTTGGCGTCGGGGAACTTCACGATTTTGTCCTCGACCGAGGGACAATAGCGCGGCCCGCGTCCGCTGATTGCCCCGCCGTACAACGCTGACTCACGAAGGTGCGCGCGGATGATGTCCTTCACTTCTTCCCCCGCCCAGGTGATCCAGCAGGGCAGTTGACGCGGCAGCTCGGCGCGCTCGTAAAAGGAGAAGCGGTACTCGACGCCGTCGCCGTCCTGCCGCTCCACCCGCGACCAGTCGACGGTCCGACCGTCCACCCGCGGTGGCGTGCCGGTCTTGAAGCGTGATACCGTAACTCCAAGTGATTCAATATGTTGTGCGACATCTACGGCTGGTTGATCACCCGCCCGACCGGCGGGAATCTGCGTGTCGGTACCGAGGTGAATGCGCCCGCGCAGGAACGTGCCAGCAGTGAGCACGACGGCGCGGGCTCGGAAGCTGCGCCCGTCGGCGGTCACGACACCCGCTGCGCGCGCGCCCTCGAGGATCAGCCGGGTGACCATGCCCTGCGTCAGCTCGATGCGCGAAAACCCTTCGAGGAGCGACCGCACCGCGCGGCGGTACAGTGTCCGATCGCACTGGGCGCGCGGGGCCCACACCGCCGGGCCCTTGGAGCGATTCAGCATCCGGAACTGGATGGTGGCGCGATCGGTCGCCCGCCCCATGATGCCGCCAAGCGCGTCGATCTCGCGCACTACCGTCCCCTTGGCGATCCCGCCGATGGCCGGATTGCAGGACATCTGGCCGATCGTGTCGAGGTTGGAGGTGAGGAGGAGGACCCGCGCACCCAGGCGGGCCGCCATCACGGACGCTTCGGTACCGGCGTGACCGGCGCCGACGACGATCACGTCATAATCGGCAGACATGCTACAAAAGATAGACGCCTAGACGCCGAGACGCCTAGCGGGTGCTAGCGGGTAGTTGGGAGGGATCTCGAGGCGCTGGCGCTGATCTTCCGGAGCAGCCCGAATAGCGTCTTGCCGGTCTCCGTTGCCACGGCTTCCAAGCGCCCGAACTCCGCTGGCTCAAGGTAGCCAAGTTCTCTCGCCAGTCCCAATGCAGTTTCGACCTCTGCGAGCGACGCGTTCGCGGTATCGAGAAACCTGCGGTACTCCCTCGTACCGCGCCGGGCGCTGCCCTCGGCGATGTTCAGCACGACGCCGTACGCTGCCCGTCGAAGCTGATCCGCGAGTCTAGTCTGCTCGTAGTCAGGAAATTGAAGAGCTGCCTTCGCGCAATCCACGGCCAGCCGCTGCGCGTGTTGCCACGCCTTCAGTGTTCGATAGGGAGCCACGGGGCGATTTTAGGACGGAGGAAGGGAAACCGTGTCACCAAAACATTTCCGGTAGTGCCTTTCCTTTGCTTCTCGCTATCCCCTCACCCCCGCTTGGCGTCTCGGCGTCTAGGCGTCTGAGTTAAGCCTTTACCCACCTGATGAGCTCCCTGACACTCGGCCGCTTGCCAGTCATCAGAATCCCCACCCTGTAAATCCGCGCCGCCACCCACGTGACCATGACCGTCCCGATCACCAGCAGCGCAAGCGAGCTCGTCACGTCGATCCAGGTGAGATTGCCCGCCGCCCAGCGCGCGGGCGTGGCGATCGGCGACGTGAAGGGCACGAGTGAAAGGGTCACCGAAAGTCGCGATTCCGGGTTCGCCAGCGTGGCGAACGAGCTGAAGAACGCGATCATGATGAGCACCGTCACCGGGGCCTGGCTCTGTCGCGCCTCCTGTTCGGTCGAGGACATCGCCGCGACGGCCGCGAACATCGCCGAATACAGGAAGAACCCTCCCAGGAAAAAAGCCACGAACACGAGTGCCGTGGCGAGCGACAGGTGTGGGACCTGGAACACCTGACCCATCTGCTGACCCTCGTCGGGCATGCGGCTCAGCAGCGCCGCGCGTTGACCCAACAGCAAGCGACCCGCCACGCCCCAAATGAGGAACTGCAACAGCGACACGGCGCCGACGCCGAGCACCTTGCCGAACAACAGCTGGAAAGGCTGAATCGAGCTCACCAGCACCTCCACGACCCGGGACGTCTTCTCGTCGATCACCGAGCCCATCACCTGCACGCCGTACAGCAACAGAGCGATATACAGGGTCACCATCATGAAGTACGCCAATGCGAACGACTGCCCCGCGCTCTCACCGGTCGCCCGACCATGCGAGATCTTGTTCGTCCGCAACGAGACGCGCAGCTGGGCCCGTGCCACTACGCCGGGATCCACCCCCGCCCGCTCCAGGCGGGTGCCCTCGACCAGCCGGTCCAAGGCTTGACCGAGCTCGCGGTTGTCGTCGAGGGACGAGACGTTGGAGGCGCGGTATTCGGCCGTACCCGTCTCAAGCAGCGAGTCCGATACCAGGAGAAACCCCTCGATGTGACGCTTCTCGACCTCCGCCTGCAACGAGTCCTCTGTGCCGGCCCGCGCGGGGATCCGACCCAGCAGGACGAACCCCGGCAGGGAGTCGACTCGCGCGGCGACGGTGCCGCCGAACGGCGTCGTGGTCCGGTCCACCACCACGATCCGCTTCACGCCGCCGCGCTGAGACAGCAGCAGCGGCGCGAGGAACACCGCCGCGAAAAACACCGGCCCGAGCATCGCCATCACCCAGAACGAGCGCCGCCGCACCCGCTCCACGAACTCGCGCCGGATCACCGCCCAGACTCTCCTCACGGAGCCGCGTCCCCTTCCGGCCGCGCAAACGCCGTACCCGCCTCCGGGCCGACCAGATCCATGAAGATCTTGTGGAGCGAGGGCTCCCGCAGCTCGAACCTGGAGAGCCGCGCCCCCGATGTGACGAGCTCTCGGAGGAGCTGCTGGGCGTCGGCGCCCGGCGCGAGCTCGAGCTCGGCATACTGACCATAGTCGTCGACCTTGCTCACCAGTCGGCGATCGCCGAACAACGGCGTTGCGCCGCCGCCGTCGAACGCGACGACCAGATGGTGCCCTCCGTGGGTGCGCTTGATCTCGGCCAGCGGGCCGTCGACGAGCTTACGGCCGCGCGCGATGATGCTGAGCTGATCGCACAGTTTCTCCGCCTGCTCCATGATGTGCGTCGAGAACACGATCGTCTTGCCGCGGCGGCGCAGGTCGAGCACGACATCCTTCAACACCTGGGTATTCACCGGGTCCAGCCCCGAGAACGGCTCGTCCAGGATCACGAGGTCGGGATCGTGCAACACGGTGGAGATGAATTGCACTTTCTGCTGCATTCCCTTCGACAGCTCCTCGATGCGCCGCAGACGCCATTCGACGAGCCCGAGTCGCTCGAGCCACTCTCGGGCCCGCTGGCCGGCCCGGCGCCGATCGACGCCCTTCATCTCACCGAGGAAGACCAGCACGTCGAACACGCGCATCTTGCGGTACAGACCCCGCTCTTCCGGCAAGTAGCCGACCCGCGCCGAGTGCACCCGCCCGCCCGCACGGTCTCCGAACAGGCGTACCGTACCGCCATCCGGTTGGAGGATGTCCATCACGATGCGGATCGTGGTGGTCTTCCCGGCGCCGTTCGGCCCGAGCAAGCCGTAAATCACCCCGGGGGGGACGCTGAGGGAGAGGCCGTCGACGGCGGTGTGTCCGGAGAAACGCTTGGTGACTTGGTCGAGGACCAGGATCGGGGCAGGGGACGTCATGCGCGCGAGGCTAATTTAGCCTCGTCACGCGCGGACCGCGTCGGTGAATGCGTTCCAGGAAAGCAGGGCGCACTTGATGCGGACGGGGAACTTGGAGACGCCCGCCAAGGCACGCAGCTCGCCGAGCGCCTTGTCGCGCGCGGCGGCTTCGTCGCCCTGCATCATGGCGCTCATGCGCTCGGCGAGCGCGAGTGCCTGGGGCACGGTGCGCTCCTTGAGGAGCTGCGTCATCATCGAGGCCGACGCCTGACTGATCGAGCAGCCCCGACCGATGAAGCCGACTTCCTTGATCACATCGCCGTCCACGCGCAGCTGGAGGTCGATCTCGTCGCCACACAGCGGATTGTTCAACGAGACGGTATGCGTCGGGTGGGCCAGCGTCCCCTTGTTGCGGGGGCGGCGGTAATGATCGAGGATCAGCTCCTGGTAGAGCGCGCTGAGCTTAGGCTCGGGCGGGGACGTATCCAAACAGGGCTCCCGCCTTGACGAGCGAGCCGGCCAGGGCATCGACGTCGGCGAGGTCGTTGTACACGTAGAATGACGCGCGCGCCGTCGCCGCGACGTTGAGCCGGCGCATGAGCGGCTGGGCGCAATGGTGACCGGCGCGGATGCAGATGCCGTCCTGATCGAGGATGGTCGAGATGTCGTGCGGATGGATGTCGCCGTAGGTGAACGACACGACGCCGGCGCGATGGCCGCGCGGACCGTACACCGTCACGCCTTCGATCTGCGTCAGCCGCTCGATGGCGGCGACCGCGAGCCCCCGTTCGTGCTCCGCGATGCGCTCGAGGCCCAGCGCCTCGAGGTACGTGATCGCCGCGGCGAGCCCCACCGCTCCCTCCACATTCGGAGTCCCCGCCTCGAACTTGTGCGGAATGGCGTTGTAGGTGGAGTGGTCGTCCCACACGCGCGAGATCATCTCGCCGCCGCCGTGGTAGGGCGGCATCGCCTCGAGCAGCTGCGGCTTCGCGACCAGCGCGCCGGAGCCCATCGGTCCGAGCATCTTGTGCCCGGAGAGGGCGTAGAAGTCGCAGTCGAGCGCCTGGACGTCCACCTTCAGGTGCGGAGTGGATTGGGCGCCGTCCACCACGACCACCGCTCCGACGGCGTGCGCCAGCTTGGCGAGCTGCGCCACGGGATTCACGGTGCCGAGGGCGTTCGAAACGTAGGGGAACGCGACGATCTTTGGCCGCGCTTCGAGCGCGCGCCCGAAGTCCGACAGATCGATCCGACCGTCCTCGGTGATTTCCACCACGCGCAACGTGGCGCCCTTTTCCTGACACAGGATTTGCCACGGCACCAGATTCGAGTGGTGATCCATGGCCGTGACGACCACGCGGTCGCCTTCCTTCACGGTCGCGCGCCCGTAGGCGCTCGCCACCAGGTTGATCGCCTCGGTGGTGCCGCGCGTGAACACCACGCCTTCCGGTCCCCATGCGTTCACGAATGCCGCGACCTTGCCGCGTGCCGCTTCGTACGCCTCGGTGGCGCGGATCGCAAGGTCGTACGCACCGCGGTGCACGTTCGCGTTGGTGGTCCGGTAGTAGTCGAGGATGGCGTCGAGCACCGCCTGCGGCTTCTGTGTCGTGGCGGCGTTGTCGAGGTAGACCAGGCGGCGGCCGTTCTCGCGGTGCTGGAGCAACGGGAAATCGGCGCGGATACGAGCGGCGTCGAGCATCACGACACGCGCTCGCGCACCAGCCGGTCCAGCCGCTCCCGCACGCCGGGATGCCGCATCCGGCCGAGGATTTCGGCACCGAAGCCGTAGGTGAGCATGCTCCTCGCGGTCTCGGGAGACAGCCCACGGCTCCGCAGGTAATGGAGCTGGGCCTCGTCGATCGGGCCGACGGTGGAGCCGTGCGTACACTTCACGTCGTCGGCGTGGATTTCGAGCTGCGGCTGGCTGTCGGCGCGCGCTTCGGTCGAGAGGAGCAGGTTGTTATTGGTCTGCTTCGAGTCGGTGCGCTGAGCGCCGGGCCGCACGACGATGCGTCCGTTGAACACGCCATGCGCCCGCTCGGCGAGCACCCCGTTGAAGAACTCGTGGCTCGCGCAGCTCGGCTGCGCGTGGTCGATCACAGTGTGATGATCGGCGTGCTGGGCGCCCGACAGCAGATACAGGCCGTTGAGGATCAGCTCCGCTCCCGGGCCGTCGAGCACGGTGACGATGTCATGCCGGGCGAGTGCCGCCCCCAGCGTGATCACGTGCAGGCCCAGATAACTGTCGCGTTCCTGTCGCGAATGTGTCGTTGCGATTTGAAGGCCCTGCGGCCCCTCCCGCTGCACTCGGTACAGCTCGGCCCGGGCCCCCTCACCGGTCACCATTTCGGTCACGGCGTTGGTCCAGTACACACCCTCCGCGATCGTGGCGTAGGTCTCGACGATCGCGGCCTGGGCGCCCCGCTCCAGAACGATCAAGCTCCGCGGATGCGACACGACCGGACCGTCCGTGACGGCCTGGCCGGTGGAGAGGAACAGCAGCTCGAGCGGCCGGTCCAGCACCACATTCGCGGGCACGTGCACAAAGGCGCCGTCGGCGAGGAAGGCCGTGTTGAGTGCGGCGAACGGACTCTCGCGCCAGCGCACGTGACGCCCGAGGTGCGAACGGATCAGTTCGCGTCCTGCGTCCGCCTCGAGCTCGGCGGCAAGGCTCCCGGCACGAACCGCGCCAGCCAGGCCCGCCACGGTGGAGAGCTCGGGGGCGTGACGACCGTCCACGAACACCACGCGGGCGCCCCCGCCCACGGAGAGGCGCTCGATTTCTCGGGGGCCGGGGAGCCGCGAGCAGGGAGCAGAGAGCGTGAATTCCCCCTCCGCGATCGGCGCGACGCTCGTGAAGCGCCACTCCTCCTGCTTCATGGTTGGGAACCCGAGCTCGGCGAAGCGGGCGATCGCCCCCTCACGCAGCTCCTTCAGCCACCCAGGTGCCGCCCCGGCGCCGTTCGATGCGAACGCTCGGAAATCCTTAAGGTAAGGCTCGCGCAGATCGGTCATGACACGGCCGCCGGCTCCCGGAGCCAGTCGTATCCCCGCTCTTCGAGCTCGAGCGCCAGCTCCTTGCCACCCGATTTGACGATCCGCCCGGCGGCGAGCACATGCACCACGTCGGGCTCGATGTGGGTGAGGATTCGGTAGTAATGCGTCACCAGCACCGTCGCGTTGTCGGGGCGCCGCAGCTTGTCCACAGTCTGCGCCACGGTCTTCACGGCGTCGATATCGAGGCCAGAATCGGTCTCATCGAGGATCGCAAGCTTCGGATCGAGCACGGCGAGCTGCAGGATCTCGTTGCGCTTCTTCTCGCCGCCCGAGAAGCCGTCGTTCACCGGTCGGTTCAAATAGCTCGAGTCCCAGCCGATCGCCTTGAGCTTCTCTTCGAGCGCGTCCATGAACTCGACCGGCCCGAGCTCCTCTTGGCCGCGATGCTTGCGGATCGCGTTCACCGCGGAGCGGAGGAAGTAGGCGTTGGTGATGCCGCGGATCGCGATCGGGTACTGGAACGCGAGGAACACGCCTTCCCGGGCGCGCTCTTCGGGAGCCATGGCGAGGAGATCCTTCCCGTCATACAGCGCCTGCCCCGCAGTCACCGCATAGCCGGGATGACCGGCAAGCGCTTGAGCGAGCGTGCTCTTTCCCGAGCCGTTCGGTCCCATGAGGGCGTGGACCTCGCCGGCGTTCACGGTCAAATCGACGCCCTTCAAGATCTCGCGGCCTTCGACCGCGACGTGGAGGTCCTTGACCTGAAGCAAAACGTTATCCGTCATCCGTTCTCCGCTATCCGACGCTGCCCTCGAGACTGATGCCGAGCAACCGCTGCGCCTCGACGGCGAACTCCATCGGCAGCTCCTTGAAGACTTCCTTGCAGAAGCCGTTGACGATCATCGAGACCGCATCCTCCGCCGACAGGCCGCGCTGCTTGGCGTAGAAGATCTGGTCCTCGCCGATCTTGGATGTCGAAGCCTCGTGCTCCATGATGGCGGTGCTGTTGCGCACGTCGATGTACGGGAACGTGTGCGCGCCGCACTGGTCGCCGATCAGCATCGAGTCGCATTGCGAGTAGTTGCGCGCGCGTTCGGCGCCCTTCAGGATCTTCACGAGACCGCGATAGGTATTCTGGCCGCGCCCCGCCGAGATGCCCTTCGAGACGATGGTCGAGCGCGTGTTCCTGCCCATGTGAATCATCTTGGTGCCCGTGTCCGCCTGCTGGCGGTGATTGGTCACGGCGACCGAGTAGAACTCACCAATGGAATCGTCCCCTTGCAGGATGCAGCCGGGATACTTCCAGGTGATCGCCGAGCCGGTTTCCACCTGGGTCCAGGAGATCTTGGAGCCGCGACCGCGACAGGCGCCCCGCTTGGTGACGAAGTTGTAGATCCCGCCGCGGCCCTCTTCGTCGCCCGGGTACCAGTTCTGAATAGTCGAGTACTTGATGGTCGCGTGGTCGAGGGCCACCAGCTCCACGACCGCCGCATGCAGCTGGTTCTCGTCGCGCACCGGCGCCGAGCAACCCTCGAGGTAGCTGACGTAGCTCCCCTCATCCGCGATGATCAGGGTGCGCTCGAACTGGCCCGTCGACTCCGCGTTGATGCGAAAATAGGTGGACAGCTCGAGCGGGCAGCGCACGCCCTTAGGCACGTACACGAACGAGCCGTCGGTAAAGACAGCCGAGTTCAGCGCGGCGAAAAAGTTGTCGTTGTACGGCACCACCGAGCCGAGGTACTCCTGCACCAGCTCGGGATACTCGCGGATCGCCTCCGAGATGGCGCAAAAGATGACCCCGTGCTTTTTGAGCTCCTCGCGAAACGTGGTCGCGACAGAGACCGAATCGAACACCGCATCCACGGCCACGCCGGCGAGCCGCTTCCGCTCCTCGATCGGGATCCCGAGCTTCTCGAAGGTCTCGAGCAGCTTCGGGTCGACCTGTTCGAGGCTCTCCAGCTTGGGCCGCCGCTTGGGGGCCGCGTAGTAGCTGATCGCCTGGTAGTCCACCGGCCCGTACCGGACGTTGGCCCAGTGAGGCTCCGGCATCTTTTGCCAGTTGTGGTACGCCCGGAGCCGCCACTGGAGCATCCAGGCCGGCTCGCCCTTCTTGTCGGAGATCAGCCGGATCACGTCATCGCTCAAGCCGGGAGGCACGACCTCCGACTCGATGTCGGTGACAAAGCCGTACTTGTACGGCTGCAGGACCTGGGTCTCGATGCCGCTCATTGGGACTCCAGAAGTCCTTTGTATATCGAAAGTTGCGCCGAAGTGACCATCACGAAGCCAAATCCTACAGGAATTACTCGGGATTGTCAACGTGCTCAATAGCGCGAGTTGCACCACGCGGCCAAACCCCCAAATTGGCGGCCCATGGCCCTACGACGCATTCGCCAGCTGGGCGATCCCATCCTGCGGGTTCGGTGCGAGCGGGTTCAAAACCCGAAGTCGGCCGCGACGCGCCTTGTCGCGGACGACCTGCGGGACTCGCTCGCTATCGCCAAGAAGAAGTACAAGATGGGGCGGGCGCTCGCCGCGCCGCAGATCGGGGCGCCGGTGCGGATCGTGTTCGTGCAGACGGACAAACAGCGTTGGACCATGATCAATCCCGAGATCACCGACGTCGGCTCGGAGGACTTCCCGGTGTGGGACGATTGCTTTTCGTTCCCCAACCTGCTGGTCCGCGTGACGCGGGCGTACGAGGTGACCGTCAGCTACACCGACCTGAAGGGCAAGCAGCGCACCTTGGACGTTAAAGGCGCGATGGCCGAGCTGCTGCAACACGAGATCGACCACCTGGACGGCATCCTCGCGGTGGACCGCCCCAGCGGCGTCGATCCGTTCGCGCTGCGCTCTGAGTGGGAGAAGGTGCACAAGCCGGAGGAGCGTTACGGTCCCCGTAAGCCCCGGGAGGTGTGAAACAGGGGTTGGGGGCTAGGGGTTCGGGACTAGGGTTCTCATCCTACCTAGGGTAGTCTACATTCATCGTTGACAGGGGTGCCCGTGGCGAAGGTGCGCGGGCTGAGATCACACCCTTTGAACCTGATCCGGTTCGCACCGGCGAAGGGAGCTCCGCAATGAACTGCCTCACGCAGATGCATTTCGCCCGCCAGGGGACCGTCACGCCACAGATGCAGCGCGTCGCCGAGCGGGAGTCACTTCCCGTGGAGCTGGTGCGCGACGAGGTGGCCCGCGGGCGTCTCATCATTCCGGCCAACGTGCACCACCTGGCCAAGCGGCTGGATCCGATGTCGATCGGGAAGGTGGCGCGCGTCAAGATCAACGCCAACATCGGCAACTCCGCCGTCGAGTCCGACATCGACCAGGAGCTCGACAAGCTGCATCACGCGGTCCATTACGGCGCCGACACCGTGATGGACCTTTCGACCGGCGGCGACATCGACGCCATCCGGGAGGCCATCATCGACGCGTCGCCCGTCCCGATCGGGACGGTGCCGATTTACCAGGCTGTGACTGAGGTGCAGCGGGTCGAGGACCTGACGGCGGACGACCTGCTCGACATGGTCGAGCACCAGGCGCAGCAGGGGGTCGACTACGTCACCGTCCATTGCGGCATCCTGCGGGAGCACGTCGGGTTGGCGCTGGGGCGGGTGACGGGGATCGTGTCGCGCGGTGGATCGCTTCACGCCTACTGGATGATGCACCACAACCAGCAGAACCCGTTCTACACCCACTTCGACCGCATCCTCAAGATCGCCCGCAAATACGACGTGACGCTGTCGCTCGGCGACGCCTTGCGGCCCGGCTCGGTCGCGGACGCGAACGACCGGGCGCAGTTTGCCGAGCTCGAGACGCTGGGCGAGCTGACCACGCGTGCCTGGGAGCAGGACGTGCAGGTGATGATCGAAGGGCCGGGACACATTCCGATGCACCTGATCGAGATCAACGTCCGTAAAGAAAAAGAGATCTGTCACGAGGCACCGTTCTACACGCTGGGGCCTCTCGTGACCGACATCGCCCCGGGCTACGACCACATCACCTCGGCGATCGGCGCGGCGATGATCGGCTGGTACGGCGCCGACATGCTGTGCTACGTGACCCGCAAGGAGCACCTCGGCCTGCCCAACGCCGAGGAGGTGCGCGAGGGCGTGATCGCCTACAAGATCGCGGCCCACGCGGCGGACGTCGCGCGCGGCCGCGCCGGGGCGCGCGACCGGGACGATGCGCTGTCGCGGGCGCGCTTCGCCTTCGACTGGAACGAGCAGTTCCGGCTATCCCTCGACCCGGCGCGGGCGCGGGAGCTGCACGACGAGTCCCTACCCGCCGAGTATTTCAAGTCGGCCGAGTTCTGCGCGATGTGTGGGCCGAAGTTCTGCTCGATGCACATCACCCGGGAGATCACCCGAAAGCTGGAAGCGGATCGGGCCGCCGTGCCGGCGGACTGACCAGCCGTGCTCGATGTTGTCGTGATGCTGTGCGGATGCTGTCAACATGTGGCGGGACGGGAGAGGCAGGCGCATTTGCTTGACACCCGCCAACCGGCCTGACCAGCATTCGGCCACTGATGGCTTCGCCTACCATCCTGAAATTCGGCGGCACTTCCGTCGGGGACGCGGCCGCCTTCGAGCGCGTCGCCGGCATCGTGCGCTCTCACGGCGGCCCGCGGCCCGTGGTGGTCGTCTCGGCGATGAGCGGGATGACGGACGCGCTGCTCGCAAGCCTCAGCGCCGCCGCCCAGGGTCCGGGCGCGGCGCTGGACGGCCTCCGGCCGTTGCTCGAGCGTCACCGCGTGGTCGCCCGGCGGCTCCTCGCGCTCGACGCCGCCACCGATTTCGAGACACACCTCGCGGGCGCGGAGCGGGGAATCGGCGATGTGCTGCACCGGGTCGAACGGAGCTCCGCCCCTGCACGTTCGGCGCTGTACGACGAGGGTGTGGCGTTCGGCGAGCAGCTCGCCGCCATGCTCCTGACCGCGGTGCTCAGCGCACGCGGCCTCCCTGCGCGATACGTCGATGCGCGCCGCTGCATCGTGACCGACGAGACGCATGGCGCTGCCGCGCCGCTGTTCCCCGACAGCGACCGCCGAACCCGGGACGAGCTGGCACCGCTGCTCGAGGGCGGGACGGTTCCTGTGTTGGGCGGCTACATCGCCGCGACGCGGAACGGGGCGACGACCACGCTGGGTCGCGGCGGCTCCGATTACTCCGCCGCGCTCGTCGGGGCGGCGCTAGGCGCGGCGGAGATCCAGATCTGGACCGACGTGAGCGGCGTGCTCACCGCCGACCCGCGTATCGTCAAGGGTGTGCGCACGATTCCACGTCTCTCGTACGCCGAGGCCGCCGAGCTGGCCTACTTCGGGGCGAAGGTGCTGCACCCCCGCACGATCCAGCCCGCGCTCGACCGGCACATCCCGGTCCGCATCTGTAACTCGCACGCTCCGGACGACCCCGGTACGCTGGTGACCGCCGAAGCGGATGTCTGGCCCGAGACGGTGAAGGCGATCGCGCACAAGCGAGGCATCACGATCGTGCAAGTCACCTCCGCCCGCATGCTCGGCGCGTACGGGTTCCTGCGCGCTCTGTTCGAGGTGTTCGACCGCCACCGCACGGCGGTGGACGTCGTCGCCACCTCGGAAGTGAGCGTGTCGCTCTCCGTAGAGGAGGGCGCCGCATTGGCGCCGATTCTGGAGGAGCTGCGGCGCCTGGGCGAGGTGCAGGTGGAGCCGCATCGCGCCATCGTCTGCGTGGTGGGGGAAGGCCTGCGCCGCACGCCCGGGATCGCGGCGCGCCTGTTCGAGACGATCCGCGACATCAACGTGCTGCTCATCTCCCAGGGGGCATCGCAGGTGAACCTGACCTTCGTCGTGGATGAGGCTCAGGTGGGCGAAACCGTCACGCGGCTGCACGCCGCCCTGCTGGAGCGCGACGATGCGGGGGCTGTCGCGGTGCCCATGGTTCGCCCGCGAGCCGGTGCCGTCCCCGACGTCTTCACGCTGGCGCGCCGCCTGATCGACATCCCCTCCGTCTCGGGGGAGGAAGCGGGCATCGCGCGCTTCCTCGCCGGGTACCTCTCGGATCTCGGCTACCGGGTGGCGCTCGCGGACGCCGCGCCGGGTCGGCCCAACCTGCTCGCCACGACCGGCGCGCCGCCCCAGGTCGTGTTGTGCACGCATCTCGACACGGTGCCGCCGTTCATCGGATCGCACGACGACGGCGACGCCATCGCCGGCCGCGGGGCGTGTGATTCCAAGGGCATCCTCGCCGCGCAGATCGCCGCCGCCGAGCGGCTGCGGGCGGACGGCATCGCCGAGCTGGGGCTGCTGTTCGTGGTCGACGAGGAAATGGGCAGCCTGGGCGCGCGCGCCGCGAACGCGCACCCCCGCGCGCGCGAGTGCCGGTACGTGATCGTCGGCGAGCCCACCGACAACAAGCTCGCCGTGGGCTGCAAAGGGTCGCTGCGGGTGGCGCTCTGCACTGTCGGCTCCGGCGGCCACTCGGCTTACCCCGACCGCGGCACATCCGCGATCGACGTCTTGCTCGACGTCCTGACCGACGTCCGGGCGTGCACCTGGCCGCGTGACGAGTTCTTCGGCGACACGACGGTCAACATCGGGATCCTCGGGGGCGGCACGCGGACCAACCTGCTCGCCACGGAGGCGCGCGCCGATCTGCACTTCCGCCTGGTGACCGACGCCGCCGTCGTGGAGCAGCTGCTCGAGCGCGCCGTGGCCGGCCGCGCGCGCATCGACTCCTTGAGCGTGACCCCCCCGGTGCGGCTCCTGGGTATGACGGGGTTCGAGCAGTGCGTGGTGGGGTTCACCACCGATACCGCGCACCTCGGTCACTGGGGCACGGCGCTGCTGCTCGGACCTGGCTCGATCCTCGACGCCCACACCGCGCATGAGCGCATCGCCAAGGCCGAGCTGACGCGGGGTGTGGACCTGTACGTCCGGCTGGTCCGCTCGCTGCTCGCGGAGCCGGCCACGGGCCAGCGCAGCGCGCTGGCCGGAGCGCGGGGGTGAGGCTCGCCCTGTTCGGGCGCGGCGCCATGGGCCGGGCGGTGGCCGAACGGGCCCGGGCCGGTGGGCTCGAGATCGGAGCGGTGTTCACGTCGGCCGACGCCGGCCGCAACGGCGACCAGCTGGTCGCGCTGCTCCGCGGCCACGACGTCGCGATCGACTTCTCGACGGCCGACGGCGTGCTTCCCCACGTGACCGCCTGCGCCGGGGCCAGCGTTCCGCTGGTCGAGGGCACTACCGGTTGGCGCGACCGTGAGGCGGCGGTGCGGGAGGCGGTGGAGAAGGGCGGGGGTGCCCTGGTATATGGCGCGAATTTCTCGATCGGCGCGAACCTGTTCTTTCGCCTGGTGACCCGAGCGGCGGAGCTGTTTGGCGAGGGGGGACCCGGCGACTACGAGCCGTTCATCGAGGAGGCCCACCACGCGCAGAAGCGCGACGCTCCCTCCGGCAGCGCGCTGCGACTGCGTGATATCCTGACCGGGCCCGCCGGTTGGCCAGGCCGTCCGATCGGAATCGCGAGCACCCGTGCCGGGCACATTCCCGGCGCCCATCGCGTGGGATTCGACTCGGCCGCCGATCAGATCGTACTGGAGCACACGGCGCGCTCACGCGAAGGCTTTGCCGCGGGCGCGCTGATCGCCGCCACCTGGATCGTCGGGCGGCGCGGGGTGTTTACGTTCGACGAGGTCCTGGACGACATGCTCGCGACCGTCAGGCGCTGAGCGGAACGAGGAGCACGCATATGCGCGTGGACTGGCTGCGCGGCGCCGCGACCGCCCTGGTGACTCCCTTCGGCCCCGACGGATCGGTGGACGAAGCGCGTATGCGGGCGCTGGTCGAGCGCCAAATCTCGGGTGGCGTGCGCGTGCTCGTGCCCTGTGGTACCACCGGCGAGAGCGCCACTCTGACGGCGGACGAGCAGCGCCGGGTGATCACGGTGACGATCGAGGCGGCGCGCGGCCGGGCCCGGGTGCTCGCAGGCGCCGGCGGCAATGCGACCGCGAGCGCGGTGGAACGCGCGCAGGCGGCGCGGGCGGCGGGCGCAGACGGCGTCCTGGTAGTCACTCCTTACTACAACAAGCCCACGCAGGCGGGGTTGATCGCCCACTTTCGCGCGGTCGCGGGAGCGGTGCCAGGGCTCCCCGTAGTGCTCTACAACGTTCCGGGACGCACCGGCGCGAACATCGAGGCACAGACCGTTCTCATCTTGGCGCGCGAGAATGACAACATTGCGGCGGTGAAGGAAGCCTCGGGGAATCTCTCACAGATCATGGCGATTCTGCGGGAGCGACCCGAGGGATTCCGCGTGCTTTCAGGCGACGACGCCCTCACGTTCCCCCTCATGGCGCTGGGCGCGGATGGTATCGTGTCGGTGGTCTCGAACGAGGTACCCGACCTTATGTCGCGGCTCGCCGAGCTGGCGCTCGCGGGCCAGTGGAACGAGGCCCGGGCGTTGCACTACCGCCTGCTACCGCTCATGGAGGCCAACTTTCTCGAATCCAACCCCGGCCCCGTGAAGGGCGCGATGGCTCTCATGGGCCTAGTCGAAGAGCGCTTCCGCCTGCCACTCGTCCCCGTTCAGGAGAAGACTCGAGCCCGCCTGGGCGACGTGCTGCGAGAGCTCGGGGTCCTCGGCCACGCCGCGCATGTCGCTGCGTGAGCGCATCGAGGCTCTCGCCGCGGCGCAACGCTCGACCTATGACGACGACGACCGCGCGCTGTTCGCCGAGTTCCGCGCCGCGCTGAGCCGGGGCGCCGTGCGCGCGGCCGAGCGCGCCCCAGAGAAAGGGGGGCAATGGCGCGCGAATACGTGGGTGAAGCAGGGGATACTCCTGGGGTTCCGCATGGGCGTGCTGACCGACATGTCGGTCGACGCAACCCTGCGCTTCTTCGACAAGGACACTTACCCGGTCCGGCCCACCGGGCTCGCTGACCGGGTCCGGATCGTGCCCGGTGGCTCCAGCATCCGCGACGGCAGCTACGTCGCGCCGGGCGTCGTCTGCATGCCCCCCATGTACGTGAACGTCGGCGCGTACGTGGACGAGGGGACGATGATCGACAGCCACGCGCTCGTGGGCTCGTGCGCGCAGATCGGGATGCGCGTCCATCTGTCCGCGGCCGCGCAGGTCGGTGGCGTGCTCGAGCCGGTCGGAGCCGTTCCGGTCATCATCGAAGACGATGTGCTCGTGGGGGGCGGCTGCGGAATTTACGAGGGGACGGTGGTGCGTGAGCGGGCCGTGCTCGCGGCCGGGACGATCCTCACGGGGTCCACACCGCTCTACGACCTCGTGCACAACCGGGTGTATCGCCGCGAGGGCGGCGGGCCGCTCGAGGTGCCCGCGGGTGCGGTGGTCGTGCCGGGCGCGCGTGCGCTGCGTGACGGCGCCGGAGCCGAGTGGCAGCTCTCGCTGTACGCGCCGGTGATCGTGAAATACCGCGACGACCGCACAGACGTCGCAACGCAGCTGGAGGAACTCCTGCGCTGACGGTCCTCACCCCCGGAAGGACTCGCAGACCACGAACGCCCGTACCGGAAAGCTCCCCATGCCCTTCACGCGCGGGGGCACAGCGAAGAAGCGAAACCCCGCGTCAGGCAGCTCCCCCAGCCGGCAGAGATGTTCCACGATGGGGATCCCGGCACCGAGCAAAATCGTGTGCGCGGGCCTGGTGCCGTCCGCCGCATCGTCGATGTTGAGTGAATCGATGCCGACGAGCGTCGCACCCGCAGTCACCAGGTGCTCGGCCGCCCCGCGCGTCAGGAACGGATGGCCTGACCCGTACCGCTCCGTACGCCAGTGCACGTCCCACCCGGTATGGACCAACACCGCCTTGCCGCGCACGGCCTGCGCGCGAAACAGCGCCGCGTCGAGCGAGCGGGCGCCGCGATCGGTCGCCCGCACCACGACCCCTTCGAGGTCGGCCACCGCCTCGAGGGGGTAGTCGGCCACGTCTTTCCCGCCATCGAAACGATGGAACGGCGCGTCGATGTACGTGCCGGTGTTGGCCAGCAGGTCGATCTTGCCGATCTGAAACGTGGTGCCCGGAGCGTAGCGGGCCTGCGACGCGACACGCGACAGCCAGTCGCCGATGGCCGGTGCCGGGAGGCCGGGGTAGGTGACCATCCCGTGCTCGATGTCATGGCTCACGTCGATGAGCCGGCGGGGCGACCGCGTCATGCAACAGCGGGCGGCGCTCGCCGCGCCGGATCCTGCCGGTAGAACTTTCGCAGCTCGACGTACAGCTCGGGGTGCTCGCGCTCGAGCTCGAGCGGCTTCTCGAAGAACGTTTCGGTCGCGACCGCGAAGAACTCCGGCTTGTTCGTCGCCCCGTACTCGTCGAGCGTTGACGGCCGATCGCTGGCGACGTCCTCGCGCAACCGCTCGTACTCCGTGGAGAGCACCTCGGCCCACGTCCGCAGCGCGCCCCGCGGGAGAATCGGCGTGCCGTCAGTGGCGCCGTCTTCCTCGTCCAGCTGGTGCGCGAACTCGTGCAACACCACGTTCTGCCCATCAGCCCGGTTGCGCGCACCGCGGACCACGTCATCCCACGAGATGACCACCACGCCGTCGCCCCACGATTCCCCCATCAAAGGAACGGCGGGGTGTACGATCTCGCCGGTGTGGGGGGATCGAGCGATCTTCGGTACGAATTCGCGCGGATACACGAGTATCGTCCTGAGTGTCGGATAGCATGGACCGTCGAGGTGGAGGAGCAGCAGGCACGCTTCCGCCGCGATCGTGACCTTCATCTCTTCGGTCACGTCGAGTCCACCGCAGCCCTCGAAGTGTTTCTCGGCCAGAAACAGCTGCACCAACCGCAGCAACCGCACCCGCTCGTCCGAGCTGAGCGATCGAGCCAGTGGCACGTTGCGCTCCACGATGTCCGACCAGGCGTCCGGGATCGGGCCGATCGGCAGCCGGAGCGTCCGCGCCGGTATGCGACGCAACACGGCAGCGACCCCGAGATATGTGACCATCAGGAGGGCGAGGACTGCGGCGATGACCGCGAGAAGGTCCACTGGTCCCACCAAGATAGACCGAACCGGCCCTGCTCAGGTTGAGGTAGGTTGCGACCCTGGGAGGACGCGCAGCAAGGCCTTCAGCAGCTGCCCTTCTGGGGCGCCCCCCTCCGGCGCCTCGGCCAGGACGATGCTGAAGCGCCGCCGGAGAAGCGGGTCCCGCATGGCGTGCGCGGCGAACTGCAAAGTGAGGGGAATGAACCATGTCGCACGGCGGGCGCCCGCGCCCGCGCGAGCGACGGCCGCGTACTGCTCGAACAGCGCGAGCAAGAATGCGCTCTTCGAGGGGAACTGGCCGTAGATTGCCCCTTTCGTGAACCCCGCCGCTTCTGCCACCTCATCGAGGGTTCCGAACTCGATGCCGCGTTCGGCGAATAGGGTCAGACCAGCCTGAAGGAGCATCGTCCGGGTCTCGGCCATGCGTCTCTGACGAACAATACCCATGGGAATCTACGATACGCTTTGGAATCCCAAATTGCCACTCGGCTCCTTGGACCGTATTTTCGGATACCGTAGAGTATCCCAATTGACCATGTAACGATGCTTCGATGCTCCGCTAGCCCCGTTTAATTGCACCCCTGGTTCCATTTCCAAACATTGGGCCCGCGCCCGCCCACTGTGGTCCCAATGGATGGAGGCGTTTGTGACCGACACCGGTCTCCAATTCGATCACGCAGAGCACGTTACCCCTGCTAGTGGCGCGACCTGCGGGTTCTGCAAGCAGCCGATCGCGACGACATACTTCGAGATCAACGGCCAGGTCGCCTGCCCGCGCTGTCGCGGGCAGATCATGGCGGCGTGGAATCGTAGCTCGCCCGGCCGGCGCTTCGGCAAGGCGCTCGGTTTGGGCGCGATGGCGGCCTTGCTCGGTGCCGGCCTGTACTTCGGCATCGAGGCGCTGACGGGCTACGAGTTCGGTCTCGTCGCGGTTGTGGTCGGGCTGCTGGTGGGCGGCGCCGTGCGCAAGGGATCGAACGGCCGCGGCGGCTGGCGCTATCAGGCGCTCGCAATGTTCCTCACCTACAGTGCTGTGGCCGCGACGGATTCCTCCTTGATCGCGCGTGAGATCTCGAAGGACTTCCGGGCGCGCACCGCATCGGTCAGCGCCAGCGCCGACTCGAGCACGGTGGCGTCTGCGCCGCACCGCGCCCTGGCGACCGGACAGGAGCATCCCGGATGGATCGCCATCACGGTGGGGCTCGTCGTGGTGTTGGCCCTCGCATACATCGCACCGATTCTGATCGGCGTGTCGAGCCCCCTTCACCTCGTGATCGCGGGATTCGCCCTGTACGAGGCATGGAAGATGAACAAGGGTGTCGCGCTCCGCGTCACGGGACCCTACCAAGCCGTGGCCCCCAGCGCCGCCGCGTAGCGTCGTGAGCGACGAGCGGCGGGCGCTGCCGGCGGTCTGCCCGCAATGCGGCACGCACATAGCGCCCGCGCTGCTCGCCTGCCCGGCCTGCCGTCGCCTCGTCCATGCCGAGGAGCTGAAGCGCCTGGCCGCCGAGGCAGAGCGGGCGACCAAAGCCGGTGACGTGAGCGCCGCGCTGGCAACGTGGCGTCAAGCGCAGGACCTGCTCCCCCAGGACGCGATGCAGTATCAGACGGTCGCCGCGCGCATCGCCGACCTGAGCCGCACCGCGGACAGCCGGCCGGCCGGCGGTCAGCCCGGCTCCCGCTGGGGCAAGGGCGCGGCCGGCCTCGGTGCCCTCGGCGCGCTACTCGCGAAGTTCAAGTTCGCGATCGTGTTCGTGCTCACCAAGGCCAAGCTCCTGCTGTTCGGTTTGACGAAAGCCGGGACGCTCTTGAGCATGCTGCTCTCGGCGGGCGTGTACTGGACGATGTGGGGCTGGAAGTTCGCACTCGGCGTCGTGCTGTCCATTTACGTCCACGAGATGGGGCACGTCCAGGCGCTGCAACGCTACGGCATCAAGGCGACCGCCCCGATGTTCATCCCGGGCATTGGCGCCGTGATTCGACTGAAGCAGTACCCGGCCAACCCTCACGAGGACGCGCGGGTGGGCCTCGCCGGGCCGATGTGGGGCATGGGCGCGGCGATCGCCGCCTACGTGATCTATCGCGCCACGCACGTCGGCATCTGGGGAGCCATCGCACACTTCGGTGCGTGGGTAAATCTGTTCAACCTGGTTCCGGTATGGCAGCTCGACGGGAGCCGAGGGTTCCGGGCGCTGACCAGACTCGAGCGGTGGCTCGCGGTAGCCGTCATCGTCGTCACGTGGCTCGTGTCGGCGGAAGGACTGCTCCTGCTGGTGGGCGTCGCCGCGGGGGCCCGCGCCGCCTTCGGCCCCGCCGCCGACGAGCCTGACCAGACCGCGTTGCTGCAATTCTGCCTCCTGATCGCCGTCCTCTCGTTGCTCGCGATGCTCGCCGGGATCGCCGCGCCGGTCGTTGCGCGCTGATCCCCCCCTCTCTATGTTTTCGATTCGGCCCGGCTGCACGGCCGTGGCAGCGCAGGCTTCTGGGAGTGTCGATGACGTACATCATTGCAGAGCCGTGCATCAACGTGAAGGATCGTTCCTGCGTGGATGTCTGTCCGGTGGACTGCATCTACGAGGGCGAGGACATGCTTTACATCCACCCCGATGAGTGCATCGACTGCGGTGCGTGCGAGCCCGAGTGCCCGGTGACGGCGATCTTCCCGGAAGAAGATACGCCCCCCCAGTGGAAGCAATTCATCGCCAAGAATCGCGAGGTGTTTCAGAGTCCCACGCCGCCCGGCAAGCCACAGCGCAAGGGATCGTGAACAGGGCCCCGGGGTGATTCCCCGGGGTCGTCGTTTTCAGCCCAGCGTGCTCAGGAAGTCCGTCACCAGGCGGCTGGTGGCGAGCGGCTGCTCGAGCGGCGCCAGATGACCGGCGGCCGGCACGAGGTGGAATTGCGCGCCCGGTATGAGTTGAGCCATTGCCCGCGCCGCCGCGGGAGTCGCGATCTGGTCGTCGCTCCCCACCAGCACCAGGGTCGGCACTCGCACCCCGCGGAGCGTGTCGGCAGAATCGGGTCGATCGCGCATCACCCGCTGGGCGCCCACCAACGCCGGCACCGACCAGCGACGCGCCATGTCGCGCACCTGGGTGGCGACCTCGGGCTGCGCGGCTCGCGTCGCCTCGGCGAGCAGGCGCGGGAGCATCCGCTCCACCACCACGTCGGGTCCCGACCTCTCGGCCAGCTCCGCGAGCTCGTCGCGCCCCCGCTTGATGTCGCTCGAGTCCGCCTCCGCTTTGGTATCGGCGAGGATCAGCGCTTTGACCCGCTCGGGCTGGCGCCGCAGCAACTCGAACGTGATGTAGCCCCCCATCGAGAGCGCGCACAGCACGACCTCCCGAACCCCCACCGCGTCGAGAACCGCGACGAGGTCGTCCGCATATTGCGCCAACGAGTAGCCGTCCGGCGCCGGCGGACCGCCGGAGCCGCCCACGCCGCGCAGATCCGGCGCGATACGCCGCACTCGCGACAGGGTCGCGAGCTGGTGCCGCCACACCGTGCGGTCGAACGGAAAGCCGTGGACGAACAGCACCGGCATGCCGTCGCCGCGGACCTCGACGGCCAACTCGACGCCCCCGCTGGATACCCGGAGCGGCGCATCGGTTCCCGTCGAGCGGGGTCCCAGAAACCGCACGACCTCGTCGGGGAAGGGAGTCGCCCGTCCCAGGCGATCGATGCACACGAACACGATGTCCGCCTCGGCGGCGATGGTGTCGTCCGACACGCGCCGCACCACGTGATGGAGGGTCAAGCTGGTGGTGCCCCGGCTCAGCACGCTCGTCTCGACGCGTACGACGTCGCGCGCGAACACGGGTGCCTGGTACTCGATCGTCGCCTTGCGCACGGCGGGCCACACACCGTTGCGGTCGAACAGGTCCATGCCCGGGCCGCGGGCCAGCGCATCCCAGCGGGCGCGCTCCAGGAGGGTGAGCAACGCCGCCTGGTTCAGATGTCCGAACGCGTCGCAGTCGTACGGATACACCGTCAGCTCGATGGCGGGAAATGGCGTCACGGAGCGCGCTCCAGCGTGGACTCCGGAACCGCGAACGTATGCCAGAATACGACACGTCGCACGTTCCACGTTCCACGTCGCAAGAGGAAGCCAAACGCCTTCGCGCCGTAGGTCGAATCGAGGATCAGCCCCTGCTCACCCGCGAGGCGCCGGGCCGCCTCGCCGTCTATCGTCGGCCACCCGTACCCGCGCCCGACGCGGTCGATCACGACTGGGGAGGTGGGAGCCGCGAGCGTGACCCCCGCGCGTTTGAGCAGGCGCCGGGCGGCGCGAGCCATCCGCAGCGTGCGCCAGCGGTTCGCCACGACGGCCGGCGCGACCCGCACACCCACCAACCGCGTCTCCCACCCGAGTGTGCCGAGGGCGAGGAGCAACCCCGCGGCGGTGCCCCCGGTGCCGAGCGGCACGACGATCGCGTCGGGTGGCGTGGTGACCTGCAGCGCCAGCTCGAGGCCGGCCAGCAGGTGTCCGACCACGGCGCTGGGGTGCGCCCCCCCTCCCGGAATCCAGCGGCGCGGCCCGGGACCGAGCACGCGGGCCCGGTGCCACGCTTCGAGAACGGCGAGCGGGAGCATCGCCCGCGCCGGGGCGCGCACGACCAGCGTTGCCCGGGCCGCGCAGGCCGCGGCGACGGAACGGCTCGCGGGCGTCTCGGGCTGCGGGAACTGCGCCACCGCTGTTTGGTGTCCTAGCGCCGCCGCGTGCATCGCCGTCGCCAGGCAGTGGGTGGAGCCCGTCCCGCCCAGGGTCACGAACGTCGTGCCCGGTGCCGCGCCCGCGAGCAGGAATTCGAGCCCGCGTACTTTGTTGCCGCCGTAGCGCGCGGCCGAGCGATCCTCCCGCTTCACGGCGAGCTCGACCAGGCCGAGATGGCGCGCGAGCGCCGGCGCCGGCTCGAGGGGCGTGGGCCACTCGCCCAGCCCGCAGGGTGCGAGCGCCGCGCGTATCTTCTTGGTCAGTTGCGACGGATCAGACACCTGAACCCCGAGCACGAGGAGCCTATGCGGGTTGCCACCGACTACATCCGCCACGCGGCCCGCGCCGCCCGAAAATGCGCGGGCGACCCGTTGGGCGGCGCGCCCCAGCCGCCCGATCCGGAATTCTATAAGACCCTCGCCAAGGCGCTCGAAGAGATCGCGGCCGGGTTGGAGGCCCTCGGCAAGGAAGAGTGAGCTACATCCGCACTCCTGCAGCGCTGGCCGAGGCGATCGCGGCCCTGTCCGAGGAGCCGCTCGTCGGGGCCGATACCGAGGCGGCGAGCTTCCATCGCTATCGCGACCGCATTTCCCTGATCCAGCTGGCCAGCCCCCGTCGGACGGAAATCATCGACCCGCTGGCGCTCACCGATCTGACGCCGCTCGGCCGGCTACTCGCGAACCCCGACGTGGAGAAGACCTTCCACGACGCGGACTACGATCTGCGCATTCTCGATCGCGACTATGCATTTCGGGCGCGCCGCCTGTTCGACACGCGCATCGCTGCGCAGCTCGCGGGAGAACCGGCGGTGGGCCTGGCCGCCCTGCTCGACAAGTACCTCGGCGTAAAGCTCGCCAAGGAGCACCAGAAAGCCGATTGGTCGCGCCGCCCGCTCCCCGCCGCCATGCTCGCGTATGCCGCCGCCGACACGGAGCACTTGCTCCCGCTGCGGGAGCGGCTGCGCGCCCGTCTCTCGGAACTGGGTCGGCTCGGCTGGGCGGAAGAGGAGTTCACGCGACTCGAGCAACTGCGCTGGACCGGTGCCCCCGATGGTGCCGATGCCTTCACCCGGATCAAGGGGGCGAAGGCGCTGTTCCCGCGTCAGCTCGCCGCGCTGCGCGAGCTGTACCGCTGGCGCGAAGGGCTCGCCGCCGAGCAAGACCGAGCGACGTTTCGCATCGTCGGAAACGACGCCCTGCTCGCTGTCGCCAAGGCGCTCCCCCGCTCCGCCAGCGATTTCCGGAGCATCACCGCGTTGCCCGCAACGCTCGCGGTGCGGCACGGCCCCGCCCTGCTCGAGAGCGTCGAGCGCGCCCTTGGCCTGCCGGAGGAGGCATTGCCGCGTCTCGAGCGGCTCCCGCGACCGCCGAGGGATCCGGCAGTGGAGGCCCGGGTAGAGCGGCTCAAAGCGGCGCGCAACCGCGTGGCCGCGGAGCTGGGGCTCGACCCTGGGGTTCTCTGCGGACGGACGACCCTCGAGGCCGCGGCCCGCGCTCAACCGCTGCCGCGCGATCGCGCCGCTCTGGCTCGAATCGAAGAGCTCCGGCGCTGGCAGATCGAGGTGTTGGGGGACGAGCTGCTGCGGGCACTGGCTTAAAGCCCCATCAGCGCGCGAATCTTCGGATCCATCCGCTCGGGGGTCCAGTAGGGCTCCCACACGATCTCGATGTCGACGTCCTTCACGCCCTCGAGCCCGCGCAACACACGATACGCGTCGTTCGTGATCATCGGGCCGGCGGGACAGCCGGGCGACGTGAGCGTCATCTTCACGCGCACGTCTCCACCCTCGACCTCAACGTCGTACACCAACCCGAGGTCGATGATGTTCATGTCGAGCTCGGGGTCTTTGACCTGCCGCAGGGCCGCGCGGGCCGCGTCTTCGGTCAACACCGCGGGTGCCGTCATCGACGACTCCTCTCCCTCTCCTGATGCGAACCTAGTCGGCCGTATAGCCGCGCACCAGACACCGCCGCCTTTCCGCGATCCGCGCATACACCCACCGCGCCACGGGGCGGACGCCGGGAATCCGGAACACCCACGCCAGCCAGCGCTTTCCCGGCAGCAAGCGCAGGATTTCGGGAGCCGCGTCCGCGCCGGCAAACACCCGTCCGTCGGGCAATACGAGGTGCATGGCCGCGGCCAGCGCGGGCAGCGGGATCCCATAGCCCGACACGCGGACCTTATCCTGGAACGGGACCGTCGCGAGCCGGTGTTCCCGGTCCCAGCGCCGCACCACGTCGACACTCTGCCGGCAGAAGCCGCACTCCCCGTCGTAGACGAGCGTCGGCCGGTCAGGGCGCATCTGACGCCCGTGCCGCCGCGTCGGCGACGCCGCCCCGTACCTGCTTCAGCACGGTGAACGGTCGGCGGGCCCGAGGGGCGTACGCGCGGTTCGTCAGCAACACAACGAACAGATCACGATCGGGATCGATCCACACCGACGTCCCCGTCCACCCCGTGTGCCCGTAGCTCCTCGGCCCGAAGCGCGTTCCCGCGCTGGAGACGGTTTCACCCGTCGGCAGCGCCTGCCACCCGAGCGTCCGGGCTTCGGTGCCGTGCCCGAAGTCGGCCGCCTTGGTCGTGAACAGTCGGACCGTTTCCGCGGACAGGAGCGTCCCGCCGTCCGGGAGCTTCCCCTCCCGCAGCATCAGCTGGGCGAACCGCGCGAGGTCGCTGGCGGTCGCGAACAGCCCGGCGTTGCCTGACACGCCCCCGAGCTTGAAGGCGCTGGCATCGTTGACCACGCCCGCGACCGCATGGCCATGCCACACGCCGGTTGGCGCGATCCGGTGGCGCAACCGCGGAGCCGGACGGAACATCGTCTCGTGCATCCCAACGGGGCCGAACACCTCGCGAGCGGCAAAGACGTCGAGCGGCTTCCCCGTCACGTGTCGCACCACTTCTCCGAGCAGGATCGCATTCAGGTCGCTGTAAATCACTCGCGTCCCGGGGACCACGCGCGGCGACTCTCGCCACACCCGCGCCATCAGGGCCCCACTGTCGCGGATCGCCTTGAGCTCCGGGTCCGGAATGTCGGCTCGGAGGCCCGAGGTGTGCGCGAGCAGCTGCCGTACCGTGATCCCGGCCGTGCGCGGGGCGGTGAGCTCCGGTACGTACGTCGCCACCGGCGCATCCAGGCGCACCCGCCCCCGCTCCACGAGCAGCATCAGCGCTGTGGTGGTGGCGATCGCTTTGGTCAACGACGCGAGGTCGTACAGCGTGCTGTCGGGGTCGACGCTCGGACTCTCGGCGGACCAGGTGAGGTGCCCATATCCCTTCGCGAACAACACCGTATCGCGGCGCCCGATGACGAGCGCCGCCCCCGGGTAGGCACCCCGACGGATCCCGTCGAGCACCAGTGGATCGAATGTCGCGGCCGTAAACGCTGCCCGGGCGGGCACGGACCCCGCGGGCGCCGTCTGTACCAGCAGCAGGTGCAGCGCCGTTACGACCACACGCCCGGGATTCGGCGACCGCAGGTCACGCACCGCCCGTCGGCGGCGATGCGCTGCTGCTTGATCACATAGCCGTAGCGCTCGATCAGTAGCTCGCCGCAGTCGGGGCACCAGGTATGCTCCCAGCGGTCGACCTGCCCCGGCAGGTTGCCGGCATAGATGAACTTGAGCCCCGCAGCCTCCCCGATCTCGCACGCGCGCACCAGCATCTCCGCCGTCGTGTCGTCGGGATCCGTCATCCGGTAGTCCTTGTGGAACGCGGTCACGTGCCAGGGGATCTCGGGACTGATCGACGCGATGTAATCGGCCGCGCGTGTGAGCTGGGGTTCATCGTCGTTGAAGCCCGGGACCACGAGGGTCACGAGCTCGAGCCAGAAGCCGCGCTCGTACACCATCCGAATGGCGTCCAGCACGTGCTGCAGTACGCCGCCGAGCTCGCGGTAGCGGCGATCGTCCATAGCCTTGAAGTCGATCTTGTAGCAGTCGGTCCACGGTCGGATGTAGTCGAGGACCTCGGGCGTCGCGTTGCCGTTCGAAATGAACGCAGTCTTGAGGCCCCGCGCCCTGGCCGCTTGGAACACGTCCCGCGCCCACTCCGCCGTGATGAGCGGCTCGTTGTACGAGGAGCCGACGAGCTTGGCGCCCTGCCGCAGCGCGAGCTGGACGAGGCCGTCGGGAGTGACGTCCGTGGGGATCACTCCCGCCGCATCGTCGCGCAGCGCCTGACTGGTCAGCCAGTTCTGGCAGTACCCGCAGTGAAAGTCACACCCGAGCATCCCGAAGGTGAGCGTATCGGAGCCCGGCAGCGCGTGGAAGAACGGCTTCTTCTCGGTCGGGTCGCACTGGAGCGCGGCCACGTACCCGGCGGGCACGTAGAGCGTCCCGTCTTTGTTGAAGCGTACCTTGCAGATCCCGCGGCGGCCGGGCTTGACCAGACAGCGGTGCCCGCAGGCAAAGCAGCGGACCGCGTTGTCGGGGAGCTTCTCGATCAGCTCCCCCTCGCGCACCCGCGCGTCGAGCGCCTGGGCGAGCGTAGCGGCCCCGCCATCGGGCGCCGAGTGTGCCAAGAATGAGACGATGCCGCGGTGCATCATGAGACCTGCCGACCGCAATCCTTCCTCAATATAGCGGCGCCGCCTCGCCCTTCTCTCAGCTCCCCACGCGCAAGCTGCCCGGCGCGAGGTCGTACAAGAGCAGCACGGTCGCGATGTCGCGGGGTGACAGGTCGCGGACCTGGGGAGTGGCGTACATGATGTCGCCTGGGTCGGGGGAGTGGTCGAGGCCGAGCAGATGGCCGATCTCGTGGAGAGCCATCACCCGCACGCCCTCGGCGTCGAGCGGTTGGCCCTTGAGATCGAACGTCGCCAGCGTCACATCGCCCTGGGTGATGTCGCCGTCGCGGTCCCACCGCAGGTCGGTCTGTCCCGAGCGCTGCCCCTCGAACTGGATGCGCCAGTGGAACCGGACCTCGGCCATGGAGGAGTCCGCGTCCAGGTTCCACTGCACAGGCACGCCGGCGCCCCGCCAGCGCTCCAGAGCACCGCGCACCGCCTCCAGGAACGCGGGCTGGAAGTTCGCGACCTGGGCGCCGACGAGGGACACGCGCACGGGATTGACGGCGCGCCCGTCCCAGCGGTGCAGGGCCGAGTCCGGGCTGGCGGCCACGATTTCGTTGAGATACGTGATGCCCGCGCTGGCCCGGATGCGGCGACGAATCTCGGACCGCGCCAGCATGACGATGTAGCTTGGTCCGCCGGCGTCCACGGCTGGCGCCGGAGGGGGCGAGGTGGGCGGAGTGGCTGGCGCGGGCGCCGGGGCAGCGGCACCGGCCGCGACACTCTGGGCGGTGGGGGTGACCGGTTTGGCGCTCAGCGATTTGCGCGGCTGAGGACGAACGAACGCGTTCCACAGCAACGCCGAGACCAAGAAGACGATGACGCCAGAGACGAGGGCCATGAGGCGGCGCTCGAGCATGCGCGCAATATGTCAATGCGCGGTGTCGCGCCGCTAGCTTTGACCGGAAGGCGTCTCTATGATTGTGGCCTGCTTATGCTTGGCGACTAGGTGATCGCGTTACCCGCGGCACCCATCATCCGTCGCCGCGGGTGGGTCATCGCGGCATGGGCGGCCCTGGCAACGTTGTTCGGGCCGCGAGCGTGCCACGTCCAGCAAGTGCTGGCGCTGCGGGGTGGGGGCAGCGAGACCACCGACGCGAACCGAGCCACCGAGCTCCTGAAGCGCGTCTTCCCGACACCGTTCGCCGATTACGTCGCCATCGTCGTGCACGGGCCCGTGCGCTGGACTACTCCGCGCTTCGAAATGGTGCTCGATACCCTCAAGGCCGCGGTCGAGCGCCGTGGCTACATCGGCCAGGTCATTTCCGTTCGTTCGATTGGCGAATCGAGCTTCGTCAGCCAGGACCGGCGTACCACGTTTCTCATCGCGGCCCTCACGCCCCAAGCCACTCGCGATCTGAGCGCCAGCTTCGTGCCCGACTTACGCGCCACGATCCGCGACGCGTTGGCCACGGTCCCGGGCTCCGACGGGTTCGAGGTGAGCGTCACGGGATTTCCTGCGCTCGACCACGACATTCGCGCCATCAGTGCCGAGGACACCGAGCGCGGAGAGCAGCGGGCGCTGCCTCTCACACTGGGAGTGTTGATCATCGCGTTCGGGGCGCTGGTCGCCGCGGCACTGCCGGTCATCGTGGGAATGCTCGCGATCACGATCGCGCTCGGGCTGGTGACGATCGCCGCCAAATACACTCCCATGTCCGTGTTCGTGCTGAACATCACCACGATGGTCGGGTTGGGCGTGGGCATCGACTACTCGCTCTTGATCGTCACGCGGTTCCGAGAAGAGCTGAATCGCGGTCTCTCGCCTGCGGATGCGGCGATCCGGACGGTCGAGACGGCGGGGTCGGCGGTCGTTACGTCGGGGCTGACGGTGGTCGTCGGCTTCGCGGCGCTCGTCACCACGCCCTTGCAGGACACCCGGTCGGTCGGCATCGGCGGCCTCCTGGTCGTGGCGATGGCCGTGCTGCTCGCGACGACGTTCCTCCCCGCGGTCCTGGCGCTCCTGGGGCGTAACATCGATCGCCCCAAGTGGCTCGCCCGCCCGCTCGCACGGTTCCACGCGCCCACCGGCTGGGAGCGGTGGGCGCGCTGGCTGGGCCATCGTCCCTGGCGCGCCGTCGCCGTCGGGGGCACCGCGATCGCGCTCCTGACCTTTCCGCTGATCCAGATCCGTCTCGGTCTACCCGCCACCAACTGGTTTCCGCCGGAGTCGGAGTCGGGCCGGGGGCTCGAGGCGCTGCGTGAGATGGGGGCGAGCGGGGTGATCCAACCCGTGCGGGTCGTGGTGCAACTTCCGGAAGGCGAGTCCGCACTGTCGGCACGCCGCCTCCCTGGCCTCAAAGCTCTCACCGACTCGATCCGGAAAGATCCACGCGTGCGCGAAGTCCGAGGGGTGGCAAGTGTGAAGGCACGGATGTCCACGCTGCAGCTCGCGATCTACTACAGCGACCCCGAGGCCGCGCGCGCCAAGAATCCGAAGTTCTACGACGCCTACTTGAGCGCCGACGGTCGTGTGACCTTGCTGGACGTGGTCCCCGAAGACACGGTCTCTTTGACGGGACTAATGGACGTGGTGCGACGCGTCCGGTCTATCCTTGCGCACAGTATACGGGGGCTCGGCGGCGCCGAGGTCCTGGTCGGCGGCTTCGCCGCGTCGAATGTGGACACCCAGCAGGAGCTGATGACGCGATTCCCAGAAACGGTCGCCCTGGTCCTCGGCATCACCGCCATCATGCTGTTCGTCGCCTTTCGCTCGCTGCTCGTTCCCATCAAGGCCGTTGTACTGAACCTGCTTTCGGTGGGGGGGGCCTTCGGGCTCACCGTGCTCGTGTTTCAGCACGGGTACGGCGGGCGGCTGTTCGGGCTCGAAGGGCCCACCCAAGCGATCTGGGCGGTCGTGCCGGTGCTGGTCTTCGCGATCGTGTTCGGTCTGTCGATGGACTACGAAGTCTTCCTGCTGACACGCGTGAAGGAGGTGTTCGACAAGACCGGCCGGAACGACCACGCGACCATGGAGGGCTTGTCGGCGACGGCGTCCACCATCACCAGCGCGGCCTTGATCATGATCCTCGTGTTCGGGACGTTCGCCTTCACGCGGGTGCTCGCCGTGCAGCTGATCGGGTTCGGCCTCGCCGCCGCCGTACTGCTGGATGCCACGTTGATCCGGATGGTGCTGGTGCCGGCGATCATGCACATCGCCGGACGCTGGAATTGGTGGCCGGGCGTGCGCGCACCCAGGCTGGAAAGAGAAAACAGTGATTAGGAAACAGGATGGGCCAATACGAGACGCACAGTGGTGAACACGACGGAGTGATCAGGAAGGCGTCTTCCTGCTCCCTGTCAGCTGTTCACCGCTGTGCGTCTGCGCGTCTAGTCGTTGCATTTCCGCGTTTAGCAGTTTCAATCGGGAACCCCACACATCCCAGTGCCAGGCCGGCACCCTGATGCCGGTGCGCGGGTCCTTCAGTGGCTTGTACTGCAGCCACTCGGGGCGGAGCTCGAGGGCAGGACCGAGGGTGAGCAACCGCTCCTTGTCGGCGCTCACGAGGTGCGCCATCGGCTCGCCGCGGATCGCGTGGCGGTGAAGCCACACGCCGCCGTCGAGGGCGAAGCACATCCCCTCGCGGCGGCGTGTGAAGACACGGTAGGGCGGCTCTACTGGCAGGTGATCTTGCCCTCGACCGTCGCCGGGGGGAGCGGGGGCGACTGGCCCGAGAACAGCGCGCACAACCGGTTGGGCGCATAGGCGCTCTGGACGCTCGCCGACCAACCGCCCACCACGGTGGAGATGCTGGCCAGCGAGACGCCAGGCGACAGCAGGAAGTTGTTCATCTGCGCCAGGCTCGTCGTGTACTTCGCGCTGTCGTAAAAGAAGGCCTCCTCCGCCGTCGCGAGGTTCCGTAAATCGGACTTCATCGCGCCGACGTAGGCCTTTTCCTTTGTATTGGTGAGCTTCGGGATAGCGATGGTCGCCAGGATCCCGACGATCACCACTACCACCATCAGCTCAACCAGCGTAAAGCCACGTCGAGACATAGCAACCGAACCCTCCGGCGCGAAAGGGGCGCCGAGCACGATGCACGAGCCCGGCGCCTCCAATAGTTAGCGCCGGCTGCCGTTCCTGCAAGAGCCATGCTTACCCCTTCGCGTCGACCCAATTCGTTCCGATGCCGATACTTACGACCAATGGCACTCGTAACTGCGCCGCTCGCTCCATATGGCTTTTTACGAGGTCCTTGGCGGCCTCCTCCTCCCCTTCTGGCACCTCAAGTACCAGCTCATCATGGACTTGCAGGATCATACGGGATGCGAGACCGTGCTGTCGGAGCCCGCCGGCGATGCCGATCATGGCCACCTTAATCAAGTCCGCCGCCGAGCCCTGCAACGGCGAGTTGGTCGCGGTGCGCTCGCCGAAGGCTCGGACGTTGAAGTTGCGATCCTTGAGCTCTGGTATGTAGCGCCGCCGGCGGAACAAGGTCTCCACATAGCCCCGCGCACGCGCTTCCGCCACCGTTCGGTCGAGCCACGCCCGCACGCCGGCGAAGCGCGTGAAATACTGCTCGATGAATCGTCTCGCCTCGTCCTGTGTGATGCCGAGCTGTCGGGAGAGAGCGAACGGCCCCTGCCCGTAGATGGTGGCGAAGTTGATGGTCTTGGCCTGCGCGCGCATGTCTGTGGTCACCCGGTCCTGCGGCACGTCGAAAATGATCGCGGCGGTCTGCCGGTGGATGTCGCCCCCCTGCGCGAACGCCTCGACGAAGGCGGGATCGCCCGAGAGGTGGGCCAGCAGCCGCAGCTCGATCTGAGAGTAGTCCGCGGTGAGCAGCACCGCGCCGGGCGCCGCGACGAAGGCGCGGCGGATGGTCTCACCACGGGGCGTCCGCACGGGGATGTTCTGGAGGTTGGGATCGGAAGACGACAGCCGGCCGGTGGCGGCGCCCGCCTGGTTGAAACTGGTGTGGATCCGCCCAGTCTCGGCGTCGATGAATCCCGGCAGCGCGTCGACATACGTCGACTTGAGCTTCGACAGCTCGCGGTATTCGATCAGCAGGCGGGGCACCTCGTGGCCCATCGCCGCTAGCTGCTCCAGCACGTCGTAGTCGGTCGAGGCGCCGGTCTTGGTCTTCTTCATTACCGGGAGTTGGTGCTTCTCGAACAGCACGTGGCGGAGCTGCGGCGTGGAGTTGATGTTGAACTCGGTCCCCGCCGCGCGATAGATCGAGCGCTCGAGCTCCAGCAGCTCGCGGGCGAACGTCCCCGAGATCTCGCGCAGCCGTTCCCGATCGATTCGCACTCCCCGCCACTCCATATCCACGAGGACGGAAACGAGCGGGACCTCGATCGACTCGAGCAGCCGTAGCAGCTCGTGGTCCTCGAGCTCGGGCTGGAACGCGGCCCGTAACCGCAAGACCGTCTCGGTCCCCGCGGCGCAATAGCGCGCCGCGTCGGCCACGGGCACGCTCGCAAACGGGCGCTCGGCTTTGCCCCTGCCTACGAGCTCTGCGAACGTCGGCGGCGCGAGCGAGAGTCGCTCCCGTGACAGGTCGTCGAGGGCGTGCGAGCGTCGGCCCGGATCGAGGACAAAGCTCGCTAGCATGGAGTCGTACGCGACGCCTATGAGCTCGGCGCCAGCGCGCCGCAACACGAGGCAGGCGCGCTTGATGTCATGTCCCGCCTTGGGCACACCCGCGTCCGCGAGCAGGGCGGTGAGCGGCGCGAGCGCATCGCTCGTGAGCGGGGGGAGGTTGCGCGGCGGCGTTCCTCCGGCGAGCTCGCCGTCCGGCGGCGTATGCGCGAACGGGAGGTACCAGGAGCGTCCGGGGGCGATCGCGAGCGATAGGCCGACGAGCTGGCCGCGCATGGAGTGGGGTGAGCCGGTCTCCGCGGCGACCGCCACGAGCGATGCACCACGGCATTCCGCCACGAGGGCGGGGATCGCCGCCGGGTCATCGACGATCGTCGGTTGCACGGAGACCGGCGTCACCGCCGCCGCCGCGACCATCGGACCCGGTGGTCGCTCCACCGCCGGCGTAGCATCTCCGGCGCCGATTGCCGTGAGCGACGACAGCTTCGAGATGAGCGTTCGGAATTCGAGCTCGGTAAAGAGCGCGGTTAGTCGCGCGATGTCGGGTGCGTGGATGCGGAGCGCCGCCAGGTCTAAACGCAGCGGCACGTCGCGCTTGATCGTGACCAGGTCGCGCGAGAGACGCGCGAGATCGGCCTGCTGCTGCACCGCTTCCCGGGCCCGCTTCCCCGAGATCCGGTCCGCGTTCGCGAGTATCCCGTCCAGGTCTCCGAACGCCTTGATCAGCTCCAGGGCGGTCTTCTCGCCGACGCCTTTCACGCCCGGGACGTTGTCGGACGTGTCGCCCACCAGCGCGAGGTAATCCACCACCCGCTCGGGCGGCACGCCCAGCCGCTCGGCGGCGTTCGATTGGTCCACCCAGTGCTCTTCCACACCCGCCGGCCCGCCGCGCCCCGGGTTCAAGAGGGTGATGCCCTGCTCGATCAGCTGATAGAAGTCCTTATCGCCGGAGACGATCACAACCGACACGCCCTGCCCGCGCGCGGCCCCGGCGAGCGTTCCGATGACATCGTCCGCCTCGTAGCCTTCCACGCCGACGATTGGCACGCCGAACGCGCTGAGGAGCTGCTGGATCCGATCGAAGGAGCGATTGAAATCCTGCTGCAGCTCGTCGCTGAGCTTTTCCCGCGTCGCCTTGTAGGCGGGATAGGTCTGGTGCCGGAAGGACTCACCCACGTCGTGGACCCACGCCAGGTAGTCCGGGCGATGCTGCTCGAGCAACCGCAGCAGGAAGTTGGTGACCCCCCACGCCGCCGACGTGTTCTCGCCGCGCCGGGTCGTCAGCGGACGCGCGATCATCGCGAAAAACGCCCGATAGATAATCGCGTATCCATCGACGAGAAACAGCGCGGGTGCGGGGGTAGCAGGGGGAGGCCCTGGCATGGGCCGAAGAATAACCGCGAACAGAATGAAAAACCCCGCCCGGTGGACGCGGGCGGGGGGACGCCGAATGGCGCGCAGCCGGCTAGACGCGAACGACGTTCGCGGCGTGCAAGCCTTTCTCGCCAGCCTTCACTTCGAATTCCACCACCTGACCCTCCGCGAGCGTCTTGAATCCGTCCATCTGGATGGCCGAGAAGTGCACGAACACGTCCTCGCCGCCCTCCTGTTCAATGAAGCCGTAGCCCTTGGCGTCATTGAACCACTTCACTTTTCCCTTTGCCATTCGGTCCGCCTCCTGCAAGGTCGCACAAGGGCGCGGGCGCGCCCCGCCCGGCACCGTGTCGGGCGCGATAGAAATGACGCGCGACGGAAACGTTGTCAAGAAACCGTTACAGGGGGCGTGGCGGGATCGCGCAACTCCCGTGCCGTCAATTGCTTGGCGCTGCGTACAGCGCGCGGTACAGCTCGTGGTTTCGCAGCACCGAGCGCACATACCCGCGCGTCTCCTGGTACGGAATGAGCTCGATGAACTCGTCGGGATCGCTCGAATCCGCCCGGCCGAGCCAGCGCATGACGGGCGCCGCGCCGGCGTTGTAGGCGGCGACCGCGAGCTCGACGCGGCCGCCGAAGCGCTGCAGCAGCTCCTGCAGATGAGCGGCCCCGAGGTGGAGGTTGAGATCCGGCACGGTGATCCACTCGGGATAGAACGTGACGTCGAGCCCGCGCGCCGTGAGGGCCGCCGTCCCCGGAAGCAGCTGCGCGAGGCCGCGGGCGCCGGCCGGTGACAGCGCCTGGGCGTCGAACACGCTCTCCTGGCGGACAATCGCGACCAGCAACATGGGGTCCACGCCGAACTCGGCGGCTTCTCCTTCCACGGCCTGGCGGTTCGGCCACGGGAAGATGGCGCGCAGCACCCGCCCATCGTTCGGGGACTTGAGCGCCGCCTGCCAGCCCAGCCGCACGGCCGCCGGCCCGAACCCGCGCGCTGCGAGGCCGTCGCTCCAGGCGAGCAAGGCGTCGAGGTCCAGCTGCGGTGCGCGTCCCAGCAGCGCCCGCACTTCGGCCTGCGCGGCCGTGTCGAGGCCGGCGAGGAGCAGCGTATCGAGCGCCCCGAGCGCGGCGGCCACCGCCGGCGAGTGAGCGGGGAGCGCCGCCGCCGCGATCCGCAGCGGCGGCAGGTTCACCTCGCGCCGGGCGCGCAGCCCGTAGTAGCCGATCGAGTCTTCGCGCGCGAGCCCGAGCCAGGTCCCGCGCGCCGCACTCGAGTCCCCCGCGAGGGCCTCGAGCTTGCCAAGCCAGAAGCGCGCGCTGGGGCGCTGCGGGCCCCCCGCCGCCACCTCCGCCTGGAACAGCGTCATGGCGCTGTCGGGGAGGCCGTCGCGCAACACGTGAGCGGCGAGCCGAAACCGAGCCTGCGAGGCGCGCAGGTCCGCCGGGTAACGGGCGACGAGCTCGTCGAACCAGCGTGCCGCCCCCGTCCAGTCGCCGCGATCCCCGAGCATGTCCCCGAGCACGTAGAGCGCGGTCGGCGCCGCCGTGTCCTCGGGGTACGACTGGGCGAACCCCGCGAGCGCGGCCTGCGCTCCCTCGTCGCCGGCGCGCGCGAGCAGCCGGGCGCGGCGGTACACGGCGAGTGGTCCGAGACCCGGGTCGCGGGCTGCCGCCCGGTACGCCCGCTCGGCCTCGGCGTAACGGCCGGCTGCGGCCGCGAGCTCGCCGGCGAGCACCAGCGTCGAGGCCGACGAATCGCCCTGGCGTAGGGCGCGCAGCACCTCCAGCCGCGCGTCGCCGGCGGCGCCATGAGACTTCATGGCCCGCGCCAGCGCCACGCGCTCAGGTGGCGTGCGCGGCCACAGCGACGCGAGCGCCAGGCCGACGGCCGCTCCGCCGTCATCGGATTCCGGTGCCCGCGCCATGAGGCCGTAGAGCGCGTCGCGCGCCCGGCTCGAGTCCCCGAGCGCGAGAGCCAGGCGGGCCACGTCTAGGGCGCGACCGGCGCGCGCCAACACCTCGAGGGCCGCCGCCGAATCCCCCGCCGTGAGGAGCGCCTGCGCGCGCGCGGCGCCGGCCTCGCGGGTCGCCGGCGACGGCAGATCGGCCAGCAGCCGGAACGCCGTCGCCGTGTCGCGCGTGACCCGCGCCAGGCGCAGCCGCAACCAGCCATCGATTGCCGGCAGACCGGTGCCCCCGGCCCGCCCCGCGGCGTACGCCGCCGCCGCCGAGTCACTCGCCCCGGCCGCTTCCCAGGAGAGCCCCTCTCGTACGGCGAGCAGCGCGGCCCGGGGGCCGTGCGCGCGGGCGCGGGCGGCGCGGTAGTGCATCGCGGCGGTCGTCGCCTGTCCCAGCCTCGCCTCCGCTTCCGCCAGTACGGCGAGCGCCACACCGTCACCGTAGTCTTCCAACCATGGTTGGCCGATCAGCAGACTGCGGGCACGATCGTAGCGGCGCGCGCGTAGCTCGGCTTTGGCGCCCTCCACGATGAACGTCGCGTTGAGCCGTGGCTCCCGGGCCGCGATGGCGAGCAGCGTTTCCGCGGCGTGCCACGGCCGGCCAGCCAGCCGCAACGATTCGGCGCGCTCGGCCGCGAGCTCAGAGGGGACCTGCTGCGCCGCGAGAGGAAACGGAGTCACGGCTCCCAGCAGCCACAGGAGTCGCGCCGCGTGCGTCATTTCGCTCGGGCGCGGACCTGAGCGAGGGCGCGCTGGAACTCCGCTCGCGAAAGGGGAGTGAGGCGAAAGCGGCCGAAGCCGCTCTGATCCTGGAAGAACAAGGTCACGCGCAACGCGTTGTAGAGCCAGCGGATGCCACGCGTCCCCGTACGCGTCGCCTCTGTACTGAATTCGTAGATGTCGTCGGGCTCGCCGAGGGAGATCAGCACCTCGCCGCGATCGGTGAGCCACCCCGGCTCACCCGCTTCGCGAAACCGCAGGTTGGCAGACTGGATACGCCGAAAGTACGCTTCGAGCGCTTCGTTTTCGGGCGTGGCGTCGACCGGGTCGGTGGCCTTATAGAACTCCTGCCATACCTGCGGTCGCTGGTCCGGGGGCGCGTGGCGTAGTTTGTCTACCCAGTCCTGCCGGTCGAAGTAACGGAGCAGGCTGATCATTTCGTCGTAGTTGGTGATCGCCCACTGGTCCGAGAAGCTCACCAGAAAGCGCGCACTCCGGGGCCCCAACGCGGTGGCCCCGATGGGCGCGACCTCGAAACGCCCTTCGCCCACGGGCAGCTCGCCCGGACGCAGCACCGCTAGCGCCGTCGCGACCGCGTCGCTTCCCTTCAGCGCCAGCGTGTCCTTCCAGATGTCGCGGCCCGACTGATCCACGGCCCGCGCCCACAGCCGGGTCCCGGGCTTCACCCCGTACGCCTCGACGTAGAAACGCAGCGAATCGGCGCCGTAGGAGAGCGTGGCGCGCGGGTTCACGAGCAGGGTGGGGACCTCGGCGGCGCGGCCGCGGCCGGCCGCCTGATATACCGCGATGGGCGCGCTCAGCCCCGGGCCGGCGAACCGCGGCACCGTATCGGTGCGCTCGCGGTGTGACGCGGCAGGACCGCTGCGGTCCCGCACAGTGACGTACACGTGGTACACGCCCGGCGGGACCCCGATGAATCGCTGGTAGATCACGCTTTCGTCGCCGCGCTGGGTCTCCTGGAACGAGCCCACCCGCACCGACTCGTCCGTCGCAAACTCACGCCCAGCGCCCGAGTCCCCGCGAAACGCAACGTCGACGTGGTACTGCGCCGCATAGCCCTTGCCGTCGCGCTGAAAAGCGAGCGCGTGATTCGAAAGCGACAGGGCGAAGAGCGCGAGAGTGGAGTCCGAAGTGGCGTCGGCGAGGTACTGGACCGTCGCGACGAACGGCAACGGAGGGCCCGCCACCAGCAGGCCCATCGACCCGTAGACCACCCCGGCGTCGAACAGCGTCGAGACAGCGGTGCTCGCATCCGGACGGGGGGCCGGAGCCGCGTCGGGCGCTCGCGACGACGCGCAGGCGCCCAGCGTGACCCCGCAGAATAATGCCGTGCCTAATCGTCTCACTTGCTCAACCTCAAGTCCCAGCGTTAGTTTCGCCCGTTCCCATGCCCAACGAGAACCTCGCCGGTCGGACCATCGCCGGCTACCGCCTCCTCGAGCGCGTCGGCGAGGGAGGCACGGCCGAGGTGTACCGCGCGCAGCACCCCGAGCGCGGGCCCTGTGCGTTCAAAGTATTACGGTCGCGCCTGGCGAGCGACCCCACGGTGGTCAAACGCTTCCTCCGCGAGGCGGGGTACGGCTCACGAGTCCAGCACCCAGGGGTCGTGCGCACCTACGACTACGGGGAGGCGAATGGCCTGTATTACCTCGCGCTCGAGTGGGCCGAGGGCAAGTCCCTAGCCGAATACGTACACCGGGCGGGTCCGCTCGCTCCGGCGCAGGTCGACGGGCTGGTGCGGCAGCTGGCCGACGCATTGGGCGCGGCCCATCGGGCGGGGATCATTCATCGCGACCTGAAGCCTGAGAACATCATGTTCGACCCGGGCACCGAGCGGGTCAAGCTGCTCGATTTCGGCATCGCCCGGGACGCGGAGCTCCCCGAGGCCGAGCGCCTCACGCGCACCGGCTTCTTCGTGGGGACGCTCAAGTACGTCGCGCCGGAAGCCCTCTCCGGCGAGCTAGTCGACGGCCGGGCGGACATCTACAGCCTCGCCACGATCGCGTACTGGATGCTCACGGGCCGGCACCCCTACGCCGGCCGCACCCCACGGGAGCTGTTTCAGCAGCTGCTCACTCAGCCGCCGGTGCCGCTCAACTCGGCCACGGAGCGACGCTTCCCGGCGGGCCTCGAGGCGGCGGTGATGCGCGGCCTGGAGCGCGACCCCAACCGCCGCCAGCCGACCGTGCAAGCGTTCGCCGAGGAGTTCAGCGCCGGGCGGGCCAGCGCCGCCGCCCCCACGGCGGGCATCCTGGATGCGCTCAAACGGGCCGTCCGGCGAAGGCCACGTGAGTAGTAGCACTAGCTACTACTATAGCTTGGTGACAACATCGACGGCCGAACTCGAGCGACGCCTCCGCGACCTCCTGCGCGAGCGCTCGGTGACCCACGGCGACTTCGTGCTGGCGTCCGGACGGCGCTCCCCCTTCTACATCGATGCCCGCCGTACCACAATGTCGGGTGAGGGGCTCGCCCTGATCGGCGCGCTCGGACTCGCACGCCTCGCCGCCCGGGGGTGGGCCCCCGATCTGGTCGGAGGGCTGACCCTCGGCGCGGATCCGGTTGCGTATGCCCTGGCCGCCGCCGCCCGTGCCAGGGGCCAGACGCTCGACGCCTTCACGGTGCGCAAGCAGGCGAAGACCCACGGCACGGGGCAGCGCATCGAGGGGTGTTTCCGCGCCAACGCGAGCGTGGTCGTCGTGGAGGACGTGATCACGACCGGACATTCGGCGGCCGAGGCGATCTCGGCCGTCACCGCCGCCGGCGGGCGGGTGCTGGGCGTGCTGGCCGTCGTGGATCGGGAGGAGGGCGGGCGGGCCACTCTGGAACAGGCCGGCCATCCTGTGGAGGTTCTCGTCTCGGCCACCGAACTGGGCGTGCGGTGAGAGCCCCTGACGACATCACGCTACTCGTCGTTCGGCTGAGCGATTCCTTCGGCGAATTGTGGCCCGCCCTGGCGCATGAGCTGGGCGCCACGCTGGTGGAGTGGACGCCCACAGTCGGGGCGCTCCCTGCGCCCGACGCGGCCGCGTTAATCGTCGCCGCGGGCGGTCACGAGACCGAGCTGGTGGCGTCGCTCCCGCAGCTCGCGGCGGGGCGGGGCTACCCGACCATCGTGGTCGGCGCCGTGGCGTCGTATCGGCTCGCGGTACAGGTCCTAACGGCGGGGGCTGCGGACTACTACGCGCTTCCCGACGACCGCGACGGCTTGCGCGACGCGTTGTCCGCCGCCGTCCAGCGTCGCCGCGCGGCACACGGCCGCGCCGAGCTGGGGCAGCTCGAAGCCCAGGCTCACGCCTTTCGCGACATCGTGGGCGAAAGTCCGGCCTTGAAAGCCGCCTTGGAGCGTGCCGCGCGCGTCGTCCCCCACCGCGACGCGACGATCCTCGTCACGGGTGAGACCGGCACCGGGAAGGAGCTCCTGGCCCGCGCGCTGCATTACGGCGGGCCACGCGCGGCGGCACCGTTCGTTGAGCTGAACTGCGCCGCCCTCCCGGCCCCCCTGATCGAAAGCGAGTTGTTCGGCCATGAGCGAGGGGCGTTCACCGACGCAAAGACCGCCAAGCCCGGTCTGTTTGAAGTGGCGCAGGGCGGCACGATGTTCCTCGATGAGGTGGACCATCTTGTATCCGAGCTGCAAGGGAAGGTGCTGCGGGCCCTCGATCAGAAATCCGTGCGGCGACTCGGCGCAACGGCCAGCCGCACCTTTGACGTGCGGATCGTCGCGGCCACCAACGCCGACCTCGCCGCAGCGGTGCGGGCGGGCCGGTTCCGGGAAGATCTGTTTTACCGTCTGAACGTCGTCGCGCTCGAGCTTCCTCCCTTGCGGGAGCGCGGTGAGGACGTGTTGCTCCTCGCCGATTTCTTCCTACGAAAGTTCAGCCTCCAGTACCAGCTGCCCCAGCCCACGATCACGCCCGAGGTGCGGCGTGCCCTGCTCGCCCACCGGTGGCCCGGCAACGTGCGGGAGCTTCGGAATGCGATCGAGCGCGCGGTGCTGCTCTCCCCGTCCGGCACGTTTGCGCTCGCCGAGTTGAACGCCGCTTCCACTGGTACGTCGCGCCCGGAGGCCGGACCGTTGCCCTTCCCGGCGACCATCGCCGAAATCCTACGTGCAGCTGCCCGCGCCATGGTCGAGCAAGCCGGGGGCAATCGCTCGGAGGCGGCGCGGCGCCTGGGGATCTCGCGCTCCCGACTGCAGCGGCTACTCGAAGGGAACGTGGAGGAGGACATCGGTGCTGACCCGAATTGAGACACGTGCCTCAGCATGACCCAGATGGTGAGGCTCATCACATTGATTCACTATGACTTAGCATGGTTCGACCTTTGCTCTGACGAGACGGCCAAACCTCGAGCCTGGAAGGACCTCATGCGACGACTGCTCCTCGGGTGGATGGCCCTTGTCGGCGCCGCCTGCAACAGCACCAGCGGACCCCAAGTCGCCCCCCGGGCGGCGCTCAACTTTGTCGACCAGGACTCTACGTACAAGCCGCTGCTCTCGACGCGGGCGCAGTTCTATGTCAGGGTCGGGGTCGGGCGCCAGGTCAGGCTCGTCTATCAGGGAACCGCGCCCACGGATTCCGGAGCGGAGTTTCTTCGCTTCGAGGTCCCGAACGATGGTTTGTACCTGAAGCCGGATGGCACGCCGTTCGGGCCGAACGACTCCATTCAGATCACGATCACCGTCGTCGACCCGAAGCGCTTCCTCTTCGACTTCCAGCCGAGTGGGCTCCAGTTCAACCCCAACGATCCTGCCCGGCTGAAGGTCGAGTACCAATACGCCGATAAGGATTACAACGGAGATGGCGTCGTCGACTCGACCGACGTGCGGATTGAAGGGGAGCTCGACCTGTGGCGTCGTGAACCGCCCGACACGCTGTGGTTCACCATCGGAGCCGTCAAGTTCGAGCAGCTCCAGGAATTCGACGCCAACATCCTGTCGTTCTCTCAATACGCGGTCGCATGGTGAGAACGTGCGGAAGGTGGCATGGTGACGTCGCTCTTAGATGAAACCGCGCTCCTTGCGGAGCTGCGCGGTCTCGCCGAGCGGGGGCACCACCGAGAGGTGCTGAACCGGCTCGAGCGACTCCCGGCCGAAACGGTGGAGCGCCGGACGGCGTTCACACTGCTCGCGACGGAAGCGCACGGTCGCCTGGGGGCGCACGCCGAGGCGGAGCGCTGGGCGCAGGCGGCCCTGGTGATCGCCCGGTCCCGCGGCGAGCGTCACGCGGAGCTCCGAGCGCGGAACTATCAGGGCGCGATCGCGCTGGAGCGAGGTGACGTGGAGACGGCGGAGCCGCACTTCGCGGCGGCGCTCGAGCTCGCACGCGGCCTCGAGGATCACGCGACCGAAGCGCGATGTCTCAACAACCTCGGAATCATCGCAAACCTGCAGGGCGACGCGCACCGGGCGCTGGCGAACTACCAACTCGCGCTGGCGGCATACCAACAGGCCGGACTCGTGCGCGGCATGGCCGAGACGCAGCACAACATCGGAATTAGCTGGCGGGACCTGGGCGACTACCTGCGGGCGCTCGCGGCGGCCGACGAGGCTACGCGCCTCGCCGAACAGCGGGTGCGGGACGACGCCCTCTCGGCGCAGGTGATCACAGGGCGCGCGGAGCTGCACCTGCTGCAGGGCGACCTCGAACTCGCCCGAGCCGAGCTCGCGCGGGCAGCGACGACCTACGAGCGACTAGGGCATCCGGTGGGATTGGCGGAGGTGTTGCGGCTCCAGGGTGGCATCGCGCGCGCGCAACGCGACTCGGTTGGAGCGGCCACCCGCCTACACCAGGCGGCGGAGCTCGCGCGGCAACAGGGGAGCGCGCACACCCTCGCGGAGATCGAGCGCGATCTGGGCGCGGCCCTGGAAGCCTCGGGGGACGCTGCCGGGGCCCGGGGAGCTCGCGAGCGGGCCGTGGAGCTGTACCGCCGTCTCGGTGCGACCAAGGCAGCCGACGAGATCGCCGCGCTGATCCCGTAAGCAGGATCAATGCCTCCCGTCGCCACCCTCGTGATGGTCGTCCGTTCCGTCCTCGTCGTTGTCTTGGAAACCGTTCACCGAGTTGACGATGTTGTCGCGCACCAAGCCTTCGTTCACCGCGCCCTTCGCCGCCGTTGCGGGATCGACAAGATTCCCGGCGCCGTCGCGGAACCACCCGTTCAGGTCGAGCTGGATGGTCAAGGACGCGGGAGTCCCGGCCTGCACAACGACCGGTGGATCGAACCTCAGCTCCTTCTCGACGTCGAGGTCGCTCACGAAGGTGAAATCCGTGCCGTTGAACGTCCCCTGCACTCGAAGGCTGATCCCGGCGAAATCGGGATGGGCCGCGAGAAAGGCTGATCCGCAGCGTCACCGTCGCCGGCGATCTTGTGAATCTCGAACTCGACTCATCGAACGTTCCCGCGGGGAGGTCGACGAGGAACGGACCCGCTTCAAGCTCTTCCTGCGCCTCTCCGCACCCGCCATCCGACGAGGGCGATGGTAGCCGAGATCACACACGCTGCGGTCAGATGATTTCGCATGACGCCTCCAAGACGAGGTAGCTCACTCACTTCCACCCTCGGTGGCGCACGACTCGTGCCCGGAGGCATGCGACGTGCACGCGCCGCGACTCGTCGTCCCTGAGAACCGGCCCTGGCTCAAAACAGCGCACACTGACTCGACGTAAGCCAACGCAACCGCGCTGCTTGTGCACGACGGGGGCCCGTGTATGATGCTGGTCGAGTTCCAGGAATCGAGGGAGGGAGACCCGGTGACACTGGAGACGAGCGCGGCCAGCGGGGTGTCGTTGGCGTCCAAGATTCGGGGTTGGAAGGACGACGCCACCGGGCTCGAGCAGCGGCTCAAAGATCTCGAGACGATCGCGCGCAGCCATCGCCGACGGCGGGTGATGGTGGCGGCGGGGTTTGCGCTCGGGCTCGTGGGATGGATAGCCAGTACATCGGGTGTACCCATCGTCAGGACGCACCCGGGAACCATGGTGCTGGTGGCGGGTGGTGCGGCCGTCCTGAATGAGGTGCTGGGTCTCATCAACGAGCGCGGCTGGTACCGCTGGTGGTTCGTCTATGCCTTGTCGCTGCTCGACGTCCTGCTCGTCGCCGCCCCGGTCGTATGGTTCGGGCACGGCGGCTTGGTCGCGGCATTCTTCATCGCGGTGCTCCCCTACGCCTTCGATCAGGGCGCCGCGGTCGGAAACTTCCTGGTGCTGACGGGAGCCCTCGCCTACCTGGCCGCGAGCTATCTCCACAAGGTCCTGTACGACCCGGGGCAAAATCTCACGACGGCCGGACTCGAGACGCTGGTCTTCATCCTCGTGGCGATGGCGCTGAAACAGATCCCCGCGACGTTGATCGACCGTATCCGCCGCGCCCGGAGCGTGATGGGTGAGGCGGAGCAGGGCTACCTTGCCGTCCGCGCGGCGGCCGGCGAGTCGGACGAGCTCGGGTTCCTGGAGCGCAGCTTCAACCGCATGATCGAAGAGATCGCCGGAACCATCTCGACGGTGCAGCGCGAGGCGGACGAGGTGGCGGCGTTCGCGGAGGAGCTGGCCGCGTCGGCCGAACAGCTGCACGCCACGTCGGAGACGGTCACGGAGACGGCCCAGCGGCTCGCCGGAGATCTCGTCAAGCAGCGGGAAACCGCCGAAGCGGCGCGCGGCGAGAGCGCGAAGGCGGCCGATCAGGCGGAATCGCTGCGCGTCCGCGCCGAGCTGATGCAGGCGGACGCGGGCCGGCTGGTCGCGGCGGCGGAGCGGGGTCGAGAGCGGGTGGCGCGCGCGAACCAGACGCTCCGGGCGGTCGGGGAGGAAGTGCGCGCCACCGCCTCCACCGTGGCGGGGCTCTCCGGGATGTCCGAGCGCATCGGGGTATTCGCCCAGACCATCGCGCGGATCGCGCGGCAGACCCACCTGTTGGCGCTCAACGCGGCGATCGAGGCGGCGCGGGCGGAGGAGCACGGCGAAGGGTTCGCCGTGGTGGCCGACGAAGTGCGTGCCCTCGCGGCCGAGGCGGGCAAGTCGGCGCGCGAGGTGGCCGAACTGGTGTCGGATCTGCACGCCGGCATCGACGCCGCGGCGCGTGCCATGCAGTCGGGGGAAACCAAGGTCCGCGACATCGGCGCCGTCGCCGCCGAAGCCGACAGCGCGCTCCAGGAGCTCCACCAGGGGATCGAGCTGTTAGGCGACCTGGTGAACGCGACGGCGGAAGTGTCCCGCAGCCAGGCGCAACGGTTGGTGGAGCTCGCGCAATCGCTGCAGCAGGTGGCCACGATCTCGAGCGCCTCGTCGCAGAGCGCCGACGGCGCCGCCGCCGCCACCCGGGCCGAGATCACCTCGATGGGCGACCTCACAGTGACGTCGCAACAACTCGCCCAGCTGGCCGAGCGGCTCCGGGGGAGCATCGCGCGCTTCTCGGTGCTCAAGGGAGGGCAGGAAGCCCATGAGCGCCCGTCCGGCCGCGCCGCGGCGGACTGAGCATCGGGACTAGGGGTTAGGGGCTGGGGGCTCGGGAAAGCAACTCCCTAGCCCCGAACCCCGAGTCCCGAATCCCGAATCCCGAAGACTCACCCCGACCGGGAAACGCGAGTCGCGTTCAGGCCTTGGTCCCACGATCCCGCGTCAAGTGGGCAGAACGCGCGCAAGGTTTCCCGGTACGGGGTAATCAGGAGATCTACGTAGCGCTCGAGCGCCACGTCGAACGGGAATCGCCGCCGGAACTCCCCGGCGGTGATGCCCAGCATCGCCTTCAGGTGGCGCCCGAAGCTCTGGGGTGACGAGTAGTCCAGCCGGTACGCCACGTCGGACACCGAGACCCCGGGGTTGGCGAACAGCTGGGCGGCGTGGAGCAGCCGCATGCCGGCGAGGTACGTTTTCGGGGAAGGCAGGCCGGCCCGGTAGAAGCGGGACATCAGGGTGCTCGAGCAAACGCGGAGGTGGCGCGTCAGTCCGCGGACGGTCGCGATGACCGGGGCAAGCCGCGCCACCGCCTCGAAGAACGTCCGCACTTCGCCGGTCGTTTCGGCGAGGGAGGGAATGAGGCGCGCGAGGATCCGCGCGGCCACGGGCGACGCCGGATGGCCGATCAAGTCCCGCAGCCGGCGCCAGCCGGCAGGCTCGGTACAATCGACCGCCGAGCGGACGCCTGTGGCACCGAGCTTGAGCAAGGTGTCGGTGGCGGTGTGATCGCGGCGCGAAACCAGCGCGACGGCCGGAATCGCGGGGAACTCTCGCACGAAGCGCGCGACCGTCGGCAGCTCGTCGCCGCGACAGGCGTGTACCGACAGCACGAGGGCATCGACGCGCTTGCGACGGGCGGCGCGCAGCGCTTCGCGGAACGAGCCGGCATGGAGCGTCGTGAACCAGCCGTCGCCGGCCGCATCCAGCCGCGGACGCTCGGGCGGCGGCAAGACGGTGCAAACGGTCACCATGGGACAAGCCTAGCATGACCCTATCAACCCCCGCTCAAGCTGCGCCGCCGCCCGACGCGGACGCCACCCGCGACCCGCGGCCGACTTCAACCGCCGGTCAACGCGCCGCGCTCGCCGCGCGCCTGCGATGCCAGGTCACCGCGCTCGAGGGCGTCCGTCATCCGACCGCCGCACCCGAGCGGCACCGCGCGGCTCGCGACCACGTGGCCACTGAGCTGCGCGCCGCTGGGCTGGCAGTCGAGCTCGTCCCGTTCTCGTTTCGCGGGCGCACGCACTACAACGTCCTGGGCGCGGTGCCCGGGCGCGACGCGCGGCGACCACGGTTGCTGGTGGGGGCCCACTTCGACTCCACCGCGACCACGCCCGGCGCCGACGATAACGCCAGCGGCGTCGCGGTGCTGATCGAGTGCGCGAGGCTCGTGGCGGCGCGCCCGTCATGCCAAGGCGGAGGCGTGGAGTTCGTCGGCTTCGACCTGGAAGAATTGCAGACGATCGCCGGCCGGTATCGCGTGGGGAGTCGCGCGCTGGCACGGGACAAGCGAGCGCGAGGAGAGGTGCTCGGCGGCGCCTTGATTCTCGAGATGGTCGGCTACCGCGACTCCACGCCGGGCGCCCAGACTGTGCCTCCGCTCGTCGGGATCGACGTGCCACGCACGGGCGATTTCCTCGCGGCCGTTGGGGATGCGCGCTCGGGCGCCCTCCTCGAGGGCTACGTGGTGGGCGCGCGGGCGGCGGCGCCCGACCTCCTCGTTGTTCCCTACCGCACGCGCTGGCGCGGATGGCGGCTACCGCTCACCCGGCTCTCGGACAATGCATCCTTCTGGGACGCCCGCTACCCGGCCCTGATGCTGACCGACACGGCCTTCCTACGGAACCCTCACTACCATCTCGCCAGCGACACGGCCGCGACGCTCGACTACGAGTTCATGACGATGGTCACGGAAGCGACGGTGGGAGCGGTGGAGCGACTGGTCGATGACGCCTGACGTGCCGCCGGTCTCGCGGCGTCGCGCGCGCCGTCTCGCCCTGCTCCTCGTGAGCGCCGTCCTGATTCTCACGGCCGGAGGCGCGATCTGGTTCATGCAGTTCGCGGCGCGGACCCGTCGCGACCCTGCGCTGATCTACCGGGAGCCCGGGACGCTCGAAAAGCTGCTCCAGCGCGCCAACGAGGCCGAGCGCGCAGGGGATCGCGCGACGGCGATCACGACCTATCGCTTCGTCATGACGGTGGCCCAGGGGGCGGGAGCGGAGCTGACGCCTTACGTGGTGGCCGCTCGGGCTGGCCTCACTCGCCTAGGAGTCGCCGATACACCGCCAGGTCCGTCGCGCTGAAGCACACGAGCCGCACCAGTGTGACCGACGTCGGCCGCGCGAGTTCGGCCCGCACCGTCGCGATCGCGATCCCGGCCGCGTGCTCGATGGGGTAACCGTACGCGCCCGTGCTAATGGAGGGAAACGCGATCGTCTGGAGATCGTGCTCGGCAGCGAGCCGCAGGGAATTGCGGTAGCAGCGGCGCAGCAACTCCGGCTCACCGTGATCGCCACCTCGCCACACCGGACCCACGGTGTGGATGACGTGTCGCGTCGGCAGCCGGTAGCCTCGGGTGATCCGTGCCTCACCGGTGGGGCAACCGCCGATGCGGCGACACTCTTCGAGCAGCTCCGGCCCCGCGGCGCGGTGGATCGCGCCATCGACGCCGCCGCCGCCGAGCAGCGTCGTGTTCGCGGCGTTGACGATCGCGTCCACCGCCATCGCCGTGATGTCGCCACGCACCGCCTCGATGGTGCTCACGCGGGACGAATGTAGCGTGCGTGCGCGGCGGCGCATATGTTTGCTGGTCTCCGCACCGGCGTGCGTCGGTCGGGACCACATTCATGCCCGGACGCGACCTGATCGAGAGGGTTCGCAAAGCCCTGGGCGACCGCTACACCGACATCACGTCGGTGGGTCGTGGTGGCAACGCGTCCATCTTTGCCGCACAGGACGCCGCTGGCGCCAAGGTGGCGATCAAAGTGCTGCACCCCGAGCTGACCGTATCGGTCGCCGCCGACCGGTTTCTGCGCGAGATCCGCTACATCTCGCAGCTCGATCATCCGCGCATTGCCCGTCTGCTCGACAGCGGCGAATCGGACTACCTCCTCTGGTATGTGATGCCGTACCTCGCCGGCGAAAGCCTGCGGCAGACGTTGCGTCGCGAATCCCGACTCGCCATCCCGCGCGCGACCGCGATCGCCGTCCAGGTTCTCGACGCGCTCGAGCACGCGCACGCCCACGGCATCGCGCATCGCGACATCAAGCCCGATAACGTCCTGCTGGCGCGCGAAGGCGCGGTGCTCGTGGACCTCGGCATCGCGCGGGCGATCGCGAGCTCCGGGGACGATCGCGTGACGCGCAGCGGCTTTGTGGTCGGCACCGAGGAATACATGAGCCCCGAGCAGGCGCAGGGGGCGCCGGATGTCGATGGCCGCACCGATCTCTATTCCCTCGGCGTCGTCTTGTTCGAATGTCTGGCGGGGCGGCCGCCGTTCGCCTCCGCCAGCGCGGCGGCGGTGCTCGACATGCATCAGCACAAACCCCCTCCCGACCTCCACGGCCTGCGACGCGAAGTGCCGAAGGAGCTCGGCCACGTGGTGGCGCGCGCGCTACGGAAGCAGCGCGAAGACCGCTGGCAACGGGCCGCGGAGATGCGCGCCGCTCTCGTGCCGTTCGCCGACGCCCACTGACCGCTGGTCCACCCACGCCTCGCTCGCTACACTGACGGGATGCGCTACGGTCGCGTGGCCATCCTGCTGCTGCTCGCGGCTTGCCAGCCCCGGGCGACACGTCTCCTGCTGTTGGACCTGGCCCTGACCGAGCCCGCGCTCCTGAATGGGACCGCCCAGCCCTGGCGCGACGTCGGATACACCGTGGAGTACCGGCGCTTCTATCCCCACCTCGCCCGCGCGGATCTCGAGCGTTACCGCGTGCTGATCTTCCTTCTCGGGCGGGAGCCGGAGGCCCCCTCCGACGCCCTCACGGCCGGCGACCTCGCACTGCTGACCGAGTGGGTGCCCCGCGGCGGTGTGGTGGTCCTGGGGTACGACGCCGACGGGGAAGGGTACCTCGACCGTTGGATCGCGAATCGCTGGCTCGAGTTCGAGGGGGCAGGCATCTCGATCGGCGACCGGCTGTTGGAGGACACGACCGCGCGCATTCCCGGAGCCGCGGGACGGTCCCAGCCATGGGCCACCTCACGCAAACTGGGTGACGAGCCGCTCGGCTCGGTGTTCGATCCGTTTCCGCTCGACCGAAATCATGTCGTCACGACGCGCGACTCGTCTCAGTTGCTCGCCGTGACGTCGCAGCACGCGTTCGTGCGCGTCCCCTCTCCGTCTTCCCCCCCTCGCACTAATCGCGCCCCCGCTTCCAACGTCACAGCTGCGAGGGGCGGCGCGGGGGTCGCCGCCGCCACGCGGATCGGGGACGGGCTCGTCGTGGTGATCAGCCGACACGCCCTCGCTTCCCTCGGGCCGCAACCCCGCCCCACGACGCCCGTGCTGCCGCACGAGCCACTGGCGCGTACACGCGACTTTCTCACCGCGCTGGCGCGGTGGACCCGGCGCCCCGCGGAGTGGGCGCACGTAGCGCCCGCGGCGCACGGGATTCCGCTCGCGCTCGCTCAGGCGCCCGCGCCGGTCGAGCTGGCGTCTCCCGCCGCCGCACCGCCGCACGCTGTGGACACCGTCTCCCTCCCCGTCGCCGCTGATCCCAAGCTGTATCACGCCGCCAACATTCCGGACTGGCTGCGCCAGTACGGGATGCGAGTGTTGTGGCTACCGCTGTTCGCCCCCCGGGAGAGCCGACACGTGCCGCGCTCGGGGGCATCGCTCGATTCGATCATCGTGCTGCTCGATGCCGGCGCGTTCAACCTCTTCGCCGGCGACGCCGGGCCCGAGAGCATGGACTCGCTCCACGTCCGCTGGGAGGAGCGGGACGCGGTTCGGCGCACTTGGGCCGAAGCGGTGAAGCGACTCCAGCCCACGAGCGTCGCATGGATTCCGATGCTCGACTACGGCAACGCGCGCCATGCGCCCGCGGATTCCTCGCGCGGTGCGCGCGGTGAAGCGCTCGGCGCCCCATGTGCCCTGGACTCGACGTTGTGGGCGGACGGGCTGGCCTCCGCCTACGCGGCGCTCGGCCGCCTCGCCGTCGAGCAGAAGACACTCGTCATTGCGCTCGGCCTCGAATTGGGTGGAACGCGCGGTTACTCGATGGGCCAGGAGTTCTGCGATTTGGCTTGGCGCCGCGGGCTGGTGGGCCTGAGTCGCGGAGGCGAGGCGGCGCGCGCGTGGGATACGCTACCGTACGGGGCGCGCTATCCGACGCTGCGCGACGCCGGCTTGCTCGCGCGGTACTACCGGGCTCTCGAGGACGAGGTCGCCGCGCGGGCCACCGTGCTGCGTGATCGGGTCCTGAAGCAGCGGCGCGATCTCTACTTCGCCTTCCAGCTGCCGCAACCGCCCACCGATTGGTTCACCCTCGGGCTCCTGCGGGGCTTCGGACTCTCGGACCGGCCTACCCTGCTGTTCACGCCAGAGCTTCAGGCGCGCGATCTCCTGGCCCTATACCGGGCACGGGGCATCAACCTGGCGCACGCTGGCGCCCTCGACCCAGCGGCGTTGCGCGCCCGCGACTGGGCGCGCCTGAAGCGCCTGATCTTCGTAGAGAGCGACGGCTTCTGGCTATCGCCCGACGAGCCCGGTCGAGCACGTCTCTCCGCCGACAGCCTGGGACGCCTGCTCCGGCGCCTGGTGCGCTAGCCCCGTTCCGACTCGTCAGGCTTGCCCTGACCCTTCCACAACCGGTAGGTTTCCTCCTGGGTGGTGGTAGGGCGTGATGGTCGCGGCATGCCGGCTAGCGTGGCGTGCCGAGGAAAGTCCGAGCTCCACAGGGCAGACTGCCAGGTAACGCCTGGGCGCCGCGAGGCGACGGAAAGGGCCACAGAGAACAGACCGCCCTTTATCCAAGGGTAAGGGTGAAACGGTGGGGTAAGAGCCCACCGCGCGCCTGGCAACAGGCGCGGCACGGTAACCCCCAGTCGGAGCAAGGCCAAGTAAGCAGCGAGACCCGGCCCGGGTCGTTCGAGCTGCGGGTAGGCCGCGTGAGGTGGCTGGCGACAGTCATCCCAGAGAGATGACCATCTGTCCGCTCCGGCGGGCAAACAGAACTCGGCTTATGGCCCTACCGCCCACCTCCCCATGACCTCACCGTCGAAGCCCTATCCGGCGCACTGGGAGAACGTGGCGGACCTGCGGGTGTTTCGCACGACCGCCCAGGAATGGGAGAAGCTCATCGGATGGCGCGCCGACATGCGGAAGCGCGGCTGGAAGCTGTTGCGGGTCGCGAGCGAAGGGGTGGAAATGGTGGCGGTGTTCGGCCGCACCAAGACCGACCGCGCAGTGACGCCAGAAGAACCAGGGGATACCGCGTGAAGCGCGGACTGCAGGTGTTGGCTGGCGCCTGCCTGGCGGCCTGCGCCGGGCGAAGCAGTGGGGCACCATCATCGGCATCGCTGCCGCCCCCTCCGCCGGCGCCGGTGTCCTCGGCCGCCGTCCCGGTCAACCCGCGGCGTCCGGACGCCGTTCGCTACGGGCCCAGCGCCGTGCGCTACGTCGTGCACCGGCAGCTCCACATTCGACAGGTGCTCGGAGAGCAAACCCAGGTCCAGGATTTCGGGGCGCGTATTTTCGTCGCGACGGCGATCGCCGGGCCCGCCGACAGTGTGGGGTACCCCGCCACGTTCGTGGTCGACTCGATCGTCGCGGATTCGGGGACTCCGGCTCCGATCGTGGATAACGTGAGCAAAGTGCGAAAGCTGGTGTTCGCCGGACGCGTCATGCCCCGAGGAGACTTCCTGAATGCCGTCGCTTCGGACAGTACCCTCGCGCGGTCGGTCGTGCAGCTGCTCGGGAACTTTCGCGACTTCTTGCCGCGGCTCCCCAGCAACGGGGTGCAACCAGGCACGGCATGGACCGACACGGTGGAGACAACCCAGAAAGGGAGCGGCTCCGAGGTGTCGCGTCACGCGATCGTGCTGGCCACCGCGGCTCCCTGGGAGGACTACCTCGGCGCGCGCAGTGTGCGGGTCACAGGAACCCAGACCTATCAGGTGACCGGAGGCGGCAAGAACGCGGGCCAGCCGTTCGAACTCTCGGGCTCGGGGAGCGGCAGCGGGGTGTCGTACATAGCCGCCGACGGCCGCTACCTCGGGGGCGAATGGCAAGACTCCACCACGCTCACCGTACGGCTGCCGGTGCAGGGCGTCGCCGTCCCCGTGGTGCAGGTGACGCGCGTCAGCGTCGCGGTGCTGCCGTAGTGCCGTGCGGTCGGCCAATCACCCGGTCACGGGGACCGTTCGGATTGTGGTGTCTGGCGGTCGCCGCCGCGCCCGCCGCCGCCCCCGCGCAGGTCGCACCCAACCTGGCTGCGCGCTATCTGCATCCGACGGAGGTAAGTGACGCACGCGCGCTGTGGGTGAATCCGGCAGGGCTGGGGCGCTTCGAGGAAGCCTCGGTTCATCTAGACCTCTCCATCGGCGATCCGGGAGCGAAAGGCCGACTGCGCCAGGTGAGCCTCGGCTTCAACTCGCGGGGACTGTCGTTCGGCTATCAACGCGACCTGTTCGACGGCGGTGTGCGTGGCGGCACCTACCGGATCGGATTCGCGGCGGGACACGCCGGGCTCGCCGCCGGGGCCGCCGCCGCGCTGTACCGGGGCGGCAGCTCGAGCACCGGCTGGGACTTGGGAGTGCTGTACGAGTGGACTCCGGCGCTCACGCTGGGCGGTGTGATTCAGGACATCGGTCAGCCGCGGGTGCGTGACTCGACGCTGCGAGTCACCTATGTGCCGAGCGCCACTCTCGATCTCGGGGGTGGGCGGCTGGCGCTCTCCGGACTGGGCCGGCTCACGGCGGACGGCGTGCAGAGCTACGCGTTCGCGGTGCGCGCCGGCCTGCGCCCCGCGTCGCCCATGCCCATCGGGCTCCTCGCACGGCTCGAAACGAATCGCTCGCTCCACCGGGCCGGTTTCGCCTTCGGGTTCTCGCTCGGCGGCGCCGACATGGCCGGCCTGATCGCTGTCGCCCCGGGAGACCTCAGCAACCTCGACGCACTCGGCCTGTACGGCGTCTCGACGCGCCGCCTCTCCTCTAGCGGCCGCCGTCCCCGCTAGCCCGGCCCACCAGCTTCCCGAGCCGGGGCGCGAGCTCGTAGACGTCCCTAAACGACAGATGCGTGAACACGGTGTCCGGGAGTGCTGCCGGGAGCGCGAGCGTCAACCGGAACGCGACACCCGCCCCGCGCACGGCCGCTCCAAAGCGCACGCGCACGGCGTCGCGAGGATAGCTCCGCACGCCGTGCGGGGTGACCACCGCGACGCGGCGTCGAGTCACGGCCAGCAGCGTCGTGTCGTCCCGACCCCACGGCCCGAACACGTACAGCCCGGCATCTGTGGGACCGACCGCTCCTTGCCGGCGCAACGCCCGAGCCAGACTGTCGGGCAAGGGTGCACTCGCCGAAACGCGCGGCGGTTGCGAGAACAGGTAGAAGAGCACGACAGCCGCCGCCGCGCTGAGCAGTCCGAGCACGAGGCAGCCTGCGCGTCCCAGTCCACGGCCGACCCGCACCCCGTCCTGGGCCGCGGCGGGAAGCGCTTCCACCAGGGCCCGGCTGAGCTGCTCCGCGGTGTGGTATCGCTCCGCGGGGTCCTTGGCGAGCGTGCGGTCGATCACGCCGGCGAGCGCGGCCGGCAGGTCACCACGCAACCGACGAACCGGGACTGGGTCGGCGGTCGCATGCTTCATGAGAATCGACTGCGCGGAATCGCCATCGAACGGCGGGACGCCGGTGAGCATTTGATACAGCACGACGCCCAGGGAGTAGATGTCCGACCGGGCGTCCACTTGCTCGCCGGTGGCCTGCTCGGGACTCATGTAGTGCGGCGTTCCGACCACCATGCCTTCCGTGGTGAGCTGGCTGACCGACGCCGCCTGGGCCGCCTTCGCGATCCCGAAGTCGGTCACCAGTACGTGGCCCGCTTCGTCGAGCAGGATGTTGTCGGGTTTCACGTCCCGATGGACGATGCCGTGCTGGTGCGCGTGGCCGAGGGCGTCCGCGACCTGTCGCGCGATGCGGGCCGCGTCGCGCACCGCGAGCCGCTGCTGCTGCTCGAGCAGATGGCGCAGCGACGGCCCGTTGATGCAGCGCATCACGATGTACAACACCTGGTTCTTGTATCCCCCGACCTTGTAGATCGGGACGATGTGCGGGTGCTCGAGCTGCGCGCTGGTCCGCGCCTCGCGCACGAACCGGTCGGCGAGCGCGGGTGAGGGCGTCTGGCCCAAGTCCAGCACTTTCACGGCGACGTCCCGGCCGGGTGTCTTCTCGCGTACCCGGAACACCGCCGCGAACCCGCCCTCCCCGAGCAGATCACCCACGCTAAATTCGTTTCCGAGGGCCTTCTGGAGACGACGACGGAGCGCATCGAGGTCGAGCGACATGCGGACGCGAAACCTAGAAACGTGCGCCGCGTGGCGCTAGGGATCGGCGGCGTCGCGCTCGCGTGGCTGTTCGCCGTCTGGCCGCCGCCCGTCTGGTGGCGCGATCACTGGCCGCGCTGCACGGCAATCATGCGAGAGGCGTCGGACAGTCGCAAGGTTGGACGGTCAGGCGAACCTGTTCAGTCAGACTGTCCGACCGTCCGACACCTTCCGCTTGCAGAGATCGCCCCGCTGCTCCAGCGCATGGTCATCATCGGCGAGGACTCTCGGTTCCGGACCCACCACGGGATCGATCCTGCCGAGATCGCCGACGCCCTGGGCCTGAGCGAGGTGCATGGCATCCGGTCCGCTGTCGACGCGCTGCACCGGCACCGTGAGCGGTTGCGCGGCGCCAGCACGATCACGCAGCAGCTCGCCAAGAATCTGTATCTCTCGAGCTCGCGCAGCGCGCTGCGCAAGGTGAAGGAGGCGGTGATCGCCTTACGCCTGGAGCTCGCGCTCTCGAAGGACCGGATCCTGGAGCTGTACTTGAGCACCGCCGAGTGGGGGCCCGGGATCTGGGGCGTCGATGCCGCGAGCCGCGCCTACTTCGCCGTCCCGCCCTCCCGCCTCACCGTGGAGCAGGCGGCGGAGCTCGCCGCCACGCTCCCCCACCCACGCACGTCGAACCCGACATTCCGACCCGAGCGCACGCTCGCGCGTCGCGATCTCATCCTGGCCCGGTACCGCGGGGTGGACGTGAACATCCCGCCCGAGGAGGAAACAGACTCGCTCCTGATGCCGACGCCCGAGATTCTGCCCGAGGTGGATTCGCTGAGGATCGACGCACCGCTTCAAGCGGACAGCACGCAGGACAGTCTCAAAACTAGACGCACAGACGCGCAGGGGAGAACAGCGGACAGTAGCTCGGATAGTCTTCCCTGATCACTACCGCCTGTTCACCGCTGTGCGTCTGTGCGTCTAGTAGTGGTTGTCCCCGTCTTAGTCTACTAGCCTCAGGGGCATGACGAGAGCCATGTAGCTCGCCGGGTCATCCCATCCCACCGGCTCCACGGTGGCGGCACGCTCCGGCGCCTTGAAGGTGAACCGCACCTCATCGGTGGGCATGTACTTGAGGATCTCGAGCAGGTACGTGGCGTTGAAGCCGATCTCGAGCGGCTCGCCCTCGTAGGTGACTGCCAGCTCGTCCTGCGCTTCGCCCAGGTCCGGCGTCTGGACGGAGAACTTGACGGCGCCCCCGGCGAAGGCGAGCCGAATGCGGTGTGTCTGGTCGCTCGCGACCACGCTCATGCGGCGCAACGCAGCCGACATGGCGGCCTTGTCGACCGTGGCGAACTTGTCGTTCTCGCGCGGGATGACTTGCTCGTAATTCGGATACGGTCCCTCGATCAGCCGCGAAAAGACCAGCGTGCCGCCGGCGCGGAACCCGATGTGGTTATCGCTGCGCGCGATGTCGAGCGCTTCCTCGGCGGCGAACAGCCGTCGGATCTGCTCGAGCGCCTTCGGGGGGACGATGAGGTCGGCGGTCGAGCCGCCCTTCGCGGGCACGTCCATCTTGGCGAGCCGGTGCCCGTTGGTCGCCACCATGCGCATGTGCTCGGGTCGGAGCTCCCACAGGACACCGTTCAGGATCGGGCGGCTTTCTTCAGTCGACGCCGCGAAGGCGACGTGTCCCACGAGCTTGTGCACCACGCCCGCGGCGGCCTTCCAGGCCCCGTCGAACTTAACGGCCGGGAACGAGGGGAATTCTTCGCGGGGCAGCCCGAGCAGCTTGAACTTGGAGCGGCCGCACTCTATCCCCACGCGCGACTCCCCGGCGGCCGTGAAGCGCACGGGGCCGGAGGGCAGCTCGCGGGCGATATCTACCAACTTCTTGGCGGGCAGGGTCACCGCCCCGTCGGTGTCCACCTCGGCAGGCACGGTGGTGCTCACCGCGATGTCCAGGTCTGTGCCAGACAGGCGCAGGCCCTGCTTGGTCGCCTCGACCAGTACGTTGGCGAGCACCGGCAGCGTGGTCTTCGCCGGGATCGCGGCCGCGACCGCGCTCAGCCCTTCCTGCAGCTGCTCCCGCGTGATCGTGAACTTCATCCGTTGTATCGCCTTCCAGAATTCTGTGGATTCAAGACTTACTACTGTACTAGAGTAGAACTACTAGTAGTAGTAGCAGGCCGTAGGGAAATGTTGGTGGTTCGTGCTAAGTGGTGCCCGGCGACCGTCGCCTACATCCCACGACATCTGACCCGACTGTTGGGACTGTTGGCATCACGGGCGTTCCCCACACCTCCGCGTCGTACCCACACCCGCCCACATCGCCCGTTCCCGGATGTGGGCTACAGTGCGGACAACTCCTGGCGCGCCATTTCGACGCGCTCCTTGAACGTTCGATCCCTCATCATCTGCCGCTCGACCTTGTCCACCGAGTGGATCACGGTGGAGTGGTCGCGCCCGCCGAACGCCTGCCCGATCTCTACGAGCTGCATGCCCAGCATGTCGCGCGCCAGATACATCGCGACCTGGCGAGGGATCGTGAGAGTCTTGGTCCGTGCCTTGGAGCGCAGCCCCTCCGGCGTCACCCCCCAGCGTCGGGCCACGACTTCCTGCACCCGGTCGATGCTCGGCGTGGGCTGCCCGGCGGCGCCCGCGCCCTCCTCCCCCTGACGGATCTTGTCCGACAGCGCGTCTCGCGCGAGCTCGATCGTGACCTCGCGGTTCTTGAGCGAGGCGAACAGCAGCAGTTTGATGATGCATCCCTCCAGCTCCCGCACGCTCGAGCGGATATGCTCCGCGATGAACCGCAGGACGTCGTCTGGTATGGTGAGCTCGAGGTGATCCTGCTCGGCCTTTTTCCGCAGGATCGCGATCCGGTGCTCCAGGTCGGGATGCCCGATGTCGGCGACCAATCCCCACTCGAAACGCGAGATCAATCGATCTTCGAGTCCGGGGATCTCCTTGGGCGGCCGATCCGAAGTGAGCACGATCTGCTTGTGCCCCTCGAACAGCGCGTTGAACGTGTGAAAGAACTCCTCCTGCGTCATTTCCTTGCCCTCGAGGAAATGCACGTCGTCCACGAGGAACAGGTCCACATCGTTCCGGTAGCGCCGCCGGAACTCCGACATCGTGCGGGCGTGAATCGATTCGATGACTTCGTTGATGAACTGCTCGGCGCCGAAGTAGTGCACTCGCGTCGCGGGGTACTTCACCAGTACCGCGTGGGCGATCGCCTGCATCAGGTGGGTCTTGCCGAGCCCGGTCGCGCCGTAGATGAAGAGGGGGTTGTACGTCTTGCCTGGAGCCTCGGCCACGGCGTGGGCGGCCGCGGCCGCGAGTTCGTTCGATTTCCCGATGACGAACGTCTGGAACGTGTAGCGCTCGTTGAGCGGCGTGGTCAGCACGCCGGCCTTGTCGGCGGCCGCGGGCTCGCGCGGCGCCACGAAGAAGTCCATCTGCGGGCGCTGCTGGCGATCTTCCTGCACGCGGAACACGACCGCCGTGGGTCGCCCGAACACGCGCTCCGCCGCGCGCGCCAACACGCCGGCGTGCTTCGACTCGTTCCACTCGACTGCGAATTGGTCGGGGGCACCGACGATCAAGCGGTCGTCGTCGAGCGCGATCGGGATCGCGGGCTCGAGCCACGTCCGTACCGTGGCGTCGGGAAGTTCATGCCGCGCCTCGTCGAGCAGGCGCTTCCAAGCTTCTTTCGTCGACTGCTCCATCCGCGATTGACGAGAGGTGGGACGTCCAGCAAGGGCGGCCCGAAACTACGTACCGCATGTGGAAAAGTCAACCTTGACCGGCGCGTCGGCCACCGTGTACGTTTCCCGGCCTCACGAGAGGAATGTATGGGTCCGACGTATCGTCCGCGCAATCGGCGGCGCATCAACAAGCATGGATTTCGCGCACGGATGAAAGACGTGTGGGGCCGCGCCGTCCTGTCCCGTCGGCGGAAGAAGGGGCGCAAACGCCTCACCGTCCGCCTGCCCTCCAAACACCGGAGTCGCTAACGAGAGAACGGTTCCCGCGTCGCGCACGCCTGGCGCGGGGCTCGGAGCTCACGGCCTGCTGGGAACGGGGTCGCCGCGTGCACGCTCCGCATCTCGACCTCGCATGGCGCCCCAGTCCGGCCGGCCACGCACGCAGCGCGATCGTGGTTCCCCGCTACCAATTCACCGCCGTGGCCCGCAACCGGCTGCGCCGACGCCTCAGAGAGATTCTCAGGCGACAGCTCGCGTCGCTGCCCGCGGTCGACCTGGTGGTGCGCGCCAAGCGCGCGGCATACGCGGCGCCGTTCGCGATGCTGCGCGCCGAGCTGACGGAGACCGTCACGCGCGTCACATGAATATCCGGCGCTGGCCGAGACTCGTCGTCATGGCGCTCATCCGCGTCTATCAGCTCACGTTGTCGCACCTGGTGGTGACGCAGTGTCGTTTCGTGCCGTCGTGCTCGCGCTATACTTTCGAAGCGGTGGAACGCTACGGCGCCGTCCGAGGCTCGTGGCTCGGTGTCAAGCGAATCCTCCGCTGTCACCCGCTGCATCCGGGTGGCTACGATCCGGTACCGTAACTACTCGACGCACAGACGCGTAGACGCACAGATAGAGGTCTTGTGGAACGACGTATCATTCTCGCGATCACGCTGATGCTGCTCGTCTGGCTGCTGCCGAGCATTCTGTTCCCGTCGAAAAAGGCGGATAGGCGGACGGTCGGACCGTCGGACAGTACGGCCAGACCCAGCCCACCAGAGTCCGCCGGGCCCCGTGTCCACGCGCCTATCCGTCCGACGGTCCGACCGTCCGACGTCTCTGCTGAGACTGTGTGGGTCACCTCGCCGCTCTACCGCCTCGGCTTCAGCACGCGGGGCGGGACGCTCGTGAGCGCGCAACTCTTGGACTATCGCTCGTTCGCGTCTGGCGACGCCGGCGGGTCGGTGCAGCTCGCGCCGCCCGGTGAGGCGCTGCTGGTGTGCACCCGCACGGCGGGCGCCGATACGACGGTGCTCGGCGACTGGAGCCTGACGCCCAGCGCACCGCGGGTGAGCGTAGGACCGGAAGGCGCGACCCTGACGTTCACCGGTGAGCGCGGCGGCGCACGGCTGACGCTCGAATACCACTTCACACCGGGGGAGTACACGTTCGGTGTGCGAGGTCGGATGGAGGGCTTCGGTCCGACCGGCGCGACGCTGCTTCTGGGTCTGGGCGACGGACTCAAGTCGGTGGAGGCGGACTCGATCGACGACTTCCGTCACTACGCGGTGGTGACCAAGGCGGCCAAGACCCAGAGCACCGCCTTTCAATCGCTCAAGCCGGGGGAGCGCAAGATCCTGGACGGCCCGTTCGAGTGGGCGGGCGTAAAGTCGAAGTACTTCTTTGTCGCCGCGCTCGCACTCGAGGAAGGCGCGCCCCGCTTCGGCGCCGCCATCGTGGCGGGCGGCCCCCGAACCGTGACGACCTCGTCGCTGTTCGGGCGCTCGGACGTGGCGACCCGTACGGCCTTGTCGCTCACGCTCCCCGTGCCACCAGCCGGTGACTTTCAGTACGCCCTGTACGCCGGGCCGCTGGAGTACCGCCGCCTGGCGCGCCTCGGCCACGACCTGGACGATGCCAATCCGTACGGCGGCGTGCTCCGCCCGCTCATCCAGCCGGTGTCGGCGCTGGTGGTCAACATTCTCATCTGGATGCACGATCGCCTGAATCTGGCCTACGGCTGGGTGCTGGTCATCTTCGGCATCCTGGTGCGTGCCTTACTGTGGCCGCTCAACCAGCGGGCCATGGAGTCGAGTATTCGCATGCAGGCGGTGGCACCACTTCTCAAGCAGGTGCAGGACCGCTACAAGAACGAGCCGGAGCGACTGCAGCGCGAGATGATGAAGCTTTACAAGGAGCACAACGTCAATCCGCTCGGCGGCTGTCTGCCGATGCTCTTGCCAATGCCGGTGTTGTTCGCGCTGTTCTTCGTGTTCGCCAACACGATCGAGTTTCGTGGCGTGCCGTTCCTCTGGCTTCCCGACCTGTCGCGGGCGGATCCGTACTACATCATCCCGATCATCATGGGGCTGTCGATGTTTGTGCTCTCGAAGGTGGGGCAGATCGGAGTCCCGCCCAACCCGCAGGCCAAGACGATGCTGTACTTCATGCCCGGGTTCATGACACTGCTGTTCCTCCGGTTCGCGTCGGGATTGAACCTCTACTACGCGGTGAGCAACATCTTCAGCATCCCGCAGCAATACATGATCGCGATGCGGCGACTGCGGGACCGGCCGAGGGGTTAGGGATCGGGGGTCAGGGATTGGAGAAGGTGATCGATTGTTGACTGACCCGATCGTGGCCCTAGCCACACCTCCCGGTCGATCCGCCATCGCACTGATTCGTCTCTCGGGACGCGGCGCGTTTGATGTGGCGGCGCGCGTCCTACGGCCGTTTCCCGATCCCCCTCGAACCGTACGGCGGGTCCACGTCGTGCATCCCGAGTCCGGTGCGCTCGTGGACGACGCGCTCGCCGCCTGCTTCCCGGGCCCGCGCTCCTACACTGGCGAAGACCTGGTCGAGCTCTCGACGCACGGCGGGCTCATGGTTCCGGCGGCGGCGGTCGCGGCGGTCGTCGCGGCAGGGGCGCGCGGCGCCGCGCCGGGCGAATTCACCCGCCGCGCCGTGCTCAACGGCAAGCTCGATCTGCTCCAGGCCGAGGCGACGGGCGATCTGATCGATGCCGGGTCTCCCGCCCAGGCGCGTCGGGCGCTGCAGCAGCTCGACCGCGGGCTCTCGACCCGCCTCGACCGGTTACGGGCCGATCTGCTGGAGCTCGAGGCACTGATCGCCTACGACATCGACTTTCCGGACGAAGATGAGGGGCCCGTGCCGGTGGAGCGGGTCGAGCGCACCTGGGCGGCGGCGCGCGATGGGATCGCGCAGCTGCTCGCGACCGCGCCGGAAGGAGAGCGCCTGCGGGAAGGCGCCCTCCTCGTCATCGCTGGTCGCCCTAACGCCGGCAAGTCGTCTCTCTTCAATGCGCTGCTCGGCCGAGAACGCGCGATCGTGACTGAAGTCCCGGGCACCACTCGGGACGCGATCGAGGCCCACGCGGTGCTCGAGGGTTTTCCGTTCCGCCTCGTGGACACCGCAGGACTGCGGGACTCGAGCGATCGCGTCGAGAAGATCGGGATCGAGGTGGCGCGTAGATACCTGGGGGCGGCGGACCTCGTGCTGTTCTGTCGGGATGCCGGATGCGAGATGCGGGATACGGAATCCGAAGAATTTCTCGCTTCTTGCCGCGCACCCGTGGTCGAGGTCCTGACCAAGGTAGACTTGGGCCCTCCGTCTGACCGTCCGACCGTCCGACCGTCCGTCGCCGTTTCGGTCGTCACCGGCGCCGGCCTCGCCGAGCTGCGGCACTGGCTCGCAGAGCTCGCCTTTGGCCGGCTGCTGGCGCTCGGCGACGTGGAGCCGGTGGTGACGCGCGCTCGCCATAGGGCGGCGCTGGAGCGCGCCCTCACCGAGGTGGGAGCGTTTCACGACGCGCGCGCGAGTGGGGTGGACGCTGCGGCGGCGGCGACCCATCTGCGCGCTGCGGTCGGCGCCCTCGACGACCTGATCGGCGTTGTGACGCCCGAGGATGTGCTCGACCGTGTGTTCTCGAGTTTTTGCGTCGGGAAATGACCACCACGACCTTCACACGATACTGACAATTGAAACATGGACTGCTTGCCGAGCGTCTCGATCAGCGTCATGTTTTGCGTCCCCTCTTTGCCGTGAGGCGCCCCGTGCTCCGTGTGATGTCAGTGTCCCGATGCGCGCTCGTCGCTTTGGCTGCGGCGGTCGCGTGTAGGTACGACGCCCGTATTGTTTCCGGCCCAGCTAGCGCCGCTCGAACGCCCCAGCTCGCCGCCATGACGATGAGCGCCAGCCCCCCCGCCGGAATCGGGCGTCACATCGTCTCCTTCAGCGGCTCGGTGCCGGCCGATTTCAGCGCGCAGGTAAGTACACTGGGTGGCACCGTCCTATGGACCTCGCCCGGGACGGGTCTGGCCGCCGTGAGCGGCCTTTCGGGATCTGGTGCCGCCGCCCTCGCGGCTCATAAGGGTATTCAGACGGTGGACGAGGACGTCATCATCGCTCTCGACGTGCCCGCGATAGCCACGGATGACGCGCCAGACCCCGGCGGCGTCGAGAGCAACGCGGCGCCCGCGGCCGCTGTGCGCTTCCCCCGCCAGTGGAACATGCGGGCGGTGCAAGCGGATGTGGCCTGGGCCCATGGGTTTCTCGGCTCACCGAGCGTCACGATCTACATGCTCGACAGCGGCATCGACTACTTGCATCGGGATCTCGTCGGCCGGGTGGACCTCGACAAATCGGTCGACCTTCTGGGCACTTTCCTTGCGCGGGCGGTCGTCGGGAAGGACACGGTGATCGTACCCTTCACCGAGGCGGATACCGTCAGGAGGTACTTTCCGACGCGGGCCCTGTTCACCGACCTGTTCTTCCACGGCACCCACACTGGAGCGACGGTGAGCAGTAATGCGGTGCGGCTGGCGGGCATCACCTCGGGAACGACGCTCGTGGCGGTGAAGGTGTGCGGCTACATCAATGCGTGCCCGTTTAGCTCCATCCTGAACGGCATCTTCTACGCCGTCAGCAACGGGGCGGACGTCGTCAACATGAGCCTGGGCGGCGCGTTCACCAAGGCCGGCAATGGGCGGTTCGTGGGCCTCCTCAACAAGGTATTCAACTTTGCGCGCAGCAACGGCGTCACCATCGTGGTCTCCGCCGGCAATGCGGCGGTCGACCTGGATCATGACCGGAACACCTACTGGACGTTCTGTAATACACCGGCGGTGATCTGCGTCGCGGCGACGGGACCGACGTCCGACGCCAACGCCTCGAATCCCGACCCCAACCTGGTACGGGACGGCCCCTGGACGAATGTGGACGCACCGGCCTTCTACACCAACTTCGGGCGCTCCGCGATCGACGTGGCCGCGCCGGGTGGCAACAGCTCCTTCGGTCCGCCGCTCGCGCCGCCGGCGGGAAGAAGCGTTTTCGTCTGGGCCGCGTGCAGCCAGACCAGCCGCATCGTCATTGGGTGCAGCAATATCTCAATCGTCGGCGCGCAAGGTACCAGCATGGCCGCTCCTCACGTCTCCGGCACCGCCGCGCTGCTGGTGTCGATCCTGGGGCGGAATCCGAGCCAGATCAAAGCGCGCATAGAACAGTCGGCGGACCACGTGGCCGGCAATGGCACGACGCCGTTCTACGGGAAAGGGCGGTTGAACGTGGCCCGCGCCGTCGGGGCCATTCCCTGACGCCGTAGCTTAGATTCCTTTCTCGGGGCGGCGGCCGCTCGCGCGCGGACCGCCGCCCTGATGTTATGTGAGGGATCGCGATTGGACGCTCAGACGAATCTTGCCTCCCCCGCCTCCCCGATGCGCCATCCGGAGCGCTGGCTCGCCGTGTTCCGGATTGCGGTCGGCGTGTGGTTCGCCAAAGCGATCTTCACGAAACTGAGCGTCACGTTGGCCTGGGGCTTCCTCCCGATCCCTACCGCATCCGACCGCTGGATCCACGTGATGCCCGTGCTCGTCGGCAAGTACGCCGAGGGCAATCCGGTCGGGTTTTTTCGGGAGTTCCTGCAGAGCACTGTGGTCACCCATCCTCAGCTGTTCGCGCAACTCACGGCGTTCGGCGAAGCCGCGGTTGGCCTGGGGCTGGTCTTTGGGTGTCTCACAGCGCTCGCATCGGCGATCGGGCTGGTGCTCGTCGTGAACTACGGGCTGGCCGTGCAATGGCAAGGCTCGGCGCAGCAGGGCTTTCATTACATGTTGATCAGCGCCTTGGTGCTGATTCTCGCGACCCGGGCGGGCCGGATGTGGGGGCTGGACGGCTGGGTCCGAGCGCACAAGGCCGGCTCGTGGCTCGCGCGCCTGGGATAGGGTTGGGATTCGGGGCTAGGGAATCTCTCAAGGGGAACGCGCCGCTGGGGTGTGACGCTGGGCGCCTACACGCGAGGGCGCACCGAAGTCCCGAACCCCGAACCCCTACGGGATGTACAGCAGATCGTTAGGCCGCTCTCCGACCGTCACCGCCATGATCACCCTGCGCACCTCAGTGTCGATCACGGAAACAGTGTTGGACCGCCCGTCGGCCGTGTAGAGGAGCTTGCCGTCGGGCGAGAGCGCGATCCCCCACGGCCGCCGGCCTACGCGAATCGAGTCGATCACCGCTTGCCGTGCCACGTCCACCACACTCACGCTCGCCGCCGCACCCTCCGTGATGTACGCGAGATGTCCATCGGGGGAGAAGGCGATGCGGACCGGCTTGGTCTTGCCGTCCCGAATCGCGAACTGCCCGAGGATGCTGTCCGAAGCCACGTCGATGATCGTGACGTTCCCGCCCGCTTCGGCGGACACCCAGGCGCGGGCGCCGTCCGGCGTGAAGGCGACGGTCCGTGGGTTCTCGCCGACGTGCAGTGTGTGGAGGACCCGTCCGGTCTTTGTGTCGATCACCGAGACCGTGTTGTTCGTTTCCGCCGAGATGTAAAGCTTCGTCCCGTCGCGGCTCAACCCAACGCCCTCCGGCTCGACGCCCACCGCCGTAGAAAACAGGATCTTCCCGCTCGCGAGGTCGATCGCCGAGGCGTGCGCGATCTCCTCATTGGACACGTACGCTACCTTGCCGTCGGGACTGAGCACCACCAGCTCGGGATCGCGGTTCGCGGGGATCGTCTTCGTCATCTTTGCGGTGGCGACGTCCACCACGCCGAGCGCGTCGTCCTGTCCCAACGCCACGTACACGGCGCGCCGGTCGGGACTCAGCGCCATGCCGCGCGGGCGTTTGCCGACTGGGATCGTCGCCACCACCGTGTTGCCGCCGACGGACACGACGGAGATCGTGTTCGAGACTTCGTTGCTCACGTATAGCAACGGTTGCCGGAACCCCTCCGCCGACGCGACCGCGGTCGCGATGGCGAGAGAGAAGGCCAGGCCGGCGGCCAGCCACCGTGGAGTCGTGAGCGCCATGAGGAACGTCCTTCGTCAGTCGTGAAACGCCCTGGGGTCGACGTGGAGTGCCTGGTCGAGCCCACGGATACGATCGCGTCCGCGGATGTCTTTGAGCACCGCCCCCGCCAGGTCCGCGCCCGTGACGTCGGCGTCCGTCAGGTCGGCGCCGGTCAGGTTGGCCCGCACCAGGAGCATCTTGCGGAGGTTCGCGCCCGTGAAATCGGCGCCGCTCGCCTCGACGCCCGTCGCGTCGACGCGCATGATACCCATCGATTGGTTGCCGGGGTCCACGCCCAGATCGGCCTTGACGAATCGTGCGCGCTCGGCTCGGGCGTTCGTCATCGGCCCGATGAGCCGGGCGCCGCTCAGGTCGGCGTCGGACAGGTCGGCGTCGTACAGGATGACGGCGAAGAGACTCGCATCACGCAGGATCGCCCGTCGCAGGTCCACGCGATACGCGACGGCCAGGTCCAACGTCGCACCGGTGAAGTCCGCCTCGGTGGCGACCGCGTCCGTGAGGGTGGCGGAGAACAGCCGCGCCCTGGCGAGGTTGGTGCGTACGAGGCGGGATTTCGTGAGGTTCGCGCGCTTGAAGTCGACGCCCGACAAGTCCAACCCCGAGAGGTCTTGCGCGGTGAAGTCCGCGGGATGCTCGGCTGTGGCGCGCGCGAGCGCCGCCAGCACCGCCTCACGCGTCGTTCGCGCCTGGGCGCGCGCGCCGTCCGGGGTAGCGCTCGCCGCCACGGCGGCGAAGACCACCCCCGACCACCGCACCCCGCCGCCGATCACTTACTCTTGTTCTGCAGGTCGGACAGCCGATGTGGCCGGCCGGGCTTAAGCCAACCGTCGCTCCGCGCCCTCACGTACAAGTAGACCTCCTGGATCGCTGCCGTATCGAGCAGCACCTTCCACGAGGGCATACCCTTGTCGATCCGCCCATTCAGTGCGGTGTTGACGAAGCTGTCACGCGGGAAATTCGCGCCCGTGGGGCTCACCGCCCAGCGCAGGTCCGGCGCGTTGGGAAGGATGGGGTGCATCGCGTCCTCGCCGTGGCAGCGGAAGCAGTAGACATGCCACCATTTCCAGCCCTGGTAAATCGAATCGGGTACCAGGAGGCTGTCTCGGACAGTGTCGCGCGGCGCCCGCCCCGCCGCGGCGAAGCGCGCTTCCCCATCCCGTGGCGTCCAAACGGCCCACACCCCGATCACCATCCATGCGCCGATAACGCCACCCCGCACGAAATGCTTGTTCATGACGCCCCGTCTTTCCCGGTTACTGTGAAGGAAGCTCGAGCAGCGGCACGTTGTACTCCTCGAGGACCCGGACGATGTCCGCGTGGCGGCGCGTGATTACCGAGTCGAGCTGAGCGCGGAACTCCTTGTCGCGGTGCCGCACGGCCATGGCCATTTTGAAGGAAAACGGCATGCCAGACACGGGATCCGAGTCGGGCAGCGCCACCATGGTGAGTGCAGTCGGCGCGCGCTTGACCCAGTAGCCGGCCAGTGGCCCCCAGACGATCGCGACGTCGATCGAGTCTTTGGCCACGGCGTTGATGATGTCCTGCGGGTGGTCGGCATCCGGTGCCGGGTTCAGGAAGTTTCCGAATCCAGTGAGCCCCACGATGCCCCGCGCGCTGAGCGCGTGCGCCGGCGGCGTGTTCGTGTAATCGTAGCCGATGATGTTGACGCCGATCTTCAAGTGCTTGAGGATCGTGTCATTGAGCGAGCGTAACTGGATGCCGCGGTCGGCGCGGTATACGAAGTAATACGTGGAGCGATAGTACGGCTTCGTGGTGGCCACGGGGTCGAGTCCCACCGGGGCCTGGATCATGACGTCGCAGAATCCGCCGAGAATCGAGTTGCGCAGCACGCCGCGGCGGCTCGGCCACCAATAGTTGATCACACGGGCGTTGAGATCCTGTGCGACGAGGTTGGCGATTTTGTTTTCGAATCCCTCCTCGTGGTCGTTGGAGAACGGCATGTCGTACGGGTCCGCGCAGACGCGCAACTCGGACGGCGACCGGCGCGAGGACGGGGCGGTGGCCATGAGCGCCCCCGCGGTAGCGGTGACGACCAGCGCCCCCGCGATTTTGACTGCGGTGTGCCGCATAGAACTCCCGGATGGGCCAGACGGTGATGAAGCGTTCCCGAATACTACACCCGGTGCCGGAGCGCGTTCGCTCCGGCACCGGGCACCTGCACCTACGCTGGACTGCTTACCGCTCGCCTGCCTACAACCCGAACACGAGCAGTGTGCCGCCCGCGTTGCTGATGTTGATGTAGTCACCGAAGGCACCGATCGCGCCCAAGGCGGCGGTCGGGTCCTCGGGGCCGATGCCGAGCGCCACACCGGCGCCCGCCCAGCCACCCACGCCCGAGAGCACGGCGACGTACTGCTTGCCGTCGGGTCCGAGGTACGTCATCGGATTGCCGATGATGCCCGAGGGGCACTTGAACCTCCACAGCAGGTTGCCGGTCGTCGCGTCGACGGCCTTGAGCCAGCCTTCCATCGTGCCGTAGAACACCAGGCCCGACGCCGTCGTGAGCGCGCCGCCGTAGGCCGCCAGGTTCTCCTTCAGGTCCCACTTGATGGTCCCGGTCGTCGGATCCCACGCGATGAACCGGCCGCGGTTGCCGCCCGGGCCCGGGAACATGCGCACGATCGCGCCGACGTACGGCTGGCCTGCCGAGTACTTCACTTCCACGCCCTCGTAATCCATGCAGATGTTGTTGACGGGGACGTAGAAGAGGTGCGTCTGCGGCGAGTACGCGGAGGGCTGCTGATCCTTGAAGCCAATCGCGGCGGGACAGATACCCTCGGTGTTCTTCTTCGAGGTGGTCCCGTACTGCGGATTGCGGACCGGGAGGCCGGTCGTCAGGTCGACGCTCGACGCCCAGTTGACGGGCCCGAAGGGCTTGGCCACGAGCACCTTGCCGTTCGTCCGGTCAATCGTGTACCCGAAGCCGTTGCGGTCGAAGTGCACCAGTGCCTTCACCGGCCTGCCGGCGATCGACAGATCGACCAGCACGTTTTCGTTGACGCCGTCATAGTCCCACTCGTCGTGCGGCGTCATCTGGTACGCCCACTTCACCTCGCCGTTGTCGGGATTGCGGGCGAAGATCGTCATCGACCACTTGTTGTCGCCGGGCCGCTGATCGGGGTTCCACGTCCCCGGGTTGCCGGTGCTGTAGTAGAACAGGTTCAGCGTCGGATCGTAGGAGTACCAGCCCCACGTGGTGCCGCCGCCGTGCTGCCACTCGTCGCCCTGCCAGGTGCTGACGCCGAGGTCCTTGCCGCGCATCGACGCGTAGTTCGGGTTGGCGTCGCCGACGATCTTCACTTCGGCATCGGGACCCGTCGAGTAGCCGCGCCACACTTCCTTGCCGGTGTTCACGTCGTACGCCGTCACTCGGCCGCGCACCCCGAACTCACCGCCCGAGATCCCCGCGATCACGAGGTCCTTGATTACGATGGGGGCGTTCGTCATGGTGGAGCCGGTCTTGTAGTCGGCGTTCGGCACGCGCCACAGCTGCTTGCCGGTCTTGGCGTCCAACGCGAGGAGATCGCCTGCGAGCAGCTCGATGAACAGCTTGCCGCTCGGATGATAGGCGAGACCGCGGTTCACCAGATCGCAACACGCGATCGGCTTGGCTTCGGCCGGTTGACTCGGGACGTGCTTCCAGATCATCGGTGCGCCCTCTTTTGTCAGGTCGAGGGCGAACACGATGTTCGGGAACGCGCTGTGAACGTACATCACGTTGCCGATCACGAGCGGGTTCCCCTCATGACCGTTGAGGACGCCGGTCGAGAACGTCCACGCGGCCTTGAGGTTCTTCACGTTCGTCTTGTTGATCTGGGTGAGCGGGCTGTGACGCTGCAGGTCGTACGTACGACCCGTCATCGTCCACTCGCCTACGCCCACGCCCTGGCCGGCGGCGGGAGCCGTAACGAGCACGGCTAAGCTCGCCGCGAGTCCGCCGGACCATCGTGTAAAGCGGTTCATAGCTGACCTCATGTTGAGGATGAGGGTGAAAACAGCCAATCCGAGCTTTTTCCTACGGGACGCTTGCAGCCCTCCCTCACACCGGCGGGCCGCGTTCCCAACAGGCAACTGCCATCCGCACGACCTCCGTCTGGGACTGCGGTAGGGATAGAGGTTATATCCACGGGTCCCGCCACTGTCAATCCGCCCCCCCGCCCCCCGCCCCCCCCGGTCCCCCGCCGCGCCACACGCGGGCGCCGCTCGCGCTGAACCGGCTCTCATACACGGCGCCTCCTGGGCCCATCACGCCGCGCACACGCCCGGCCAGCACTCGCCCGGCGTCGGCGTCGCCGACGATCCCGTACACCGCTGGTCCCCAAGAGCTCTGGCCCACCCCGACAGCCCCCCATGCCCGTAGCTGCTCCACGAGCTCTCTCGTCTCCCCTGGCGCAAACACCCCCCCACCCTGTGCCGGCGCGAACCAACTACCGGTGATCTGTTGTATCTCGCCGAGCGCGGCGCCGAATCCCGCGAGATCGGCCTCCGCGAGCGCGGGGAGCAGCTGCATCAGCACGAGATGCGCGACCCGCTCCACCTCGCTCGCGCCGGGCGGTGGCAGCCGGGCGAACGCCGCCGCTTCTTCGTCGCCCGCGAGGCCCGGCTGGCCTCGCGGTACCGCGACCACGCAGCGCCACTCCGCCGGAAACGGCAGCCGGGCGAGCAGCGGAGCCACGCGGTCATGGGCCGGGCGCCGGCCTCCCTCGACCACCAACCCGCCGTATGCAAAGGTCCACGTGCCGACGCCGGATCGGCGCCCGCGCTCCACGGCGCGCGCCAGCCCGGTCACCTCGGTCGAGAGCCCCAACAACTCGGCGCTCGCCCGCGCCACGGCCAGCGCCAGCTGGGTGCCCGAGCCAAGTCCCGCGTGCGCCGGGATGGAGCGGTGCAGGCAGAAATGGAGCCGGAGATCGAGCCGGTGGTGCGCTGCGAACCGCCGTGCGAATTCGAGTACGCGGGCGGCATCGGGGGGGGAGCCGTCGGTTCGGAGCTCGATGGCGGGCCGGGCCTCCAACAGGAGCGACGGCGTCGGAACTGCCGCGCCGATGCCGCCGAAGCGGCGGCCCAGGTCGCCGCGCAGGTCCAGCACGCCGAAGTGCAAGCGCGCCGGCGCCTCGACGAACACGCTGTCGGTCATCGCGTCGCCGGCTCGACCGGACGAGGGGGGGGGTGCCGCACAAAATCGAACAGGAGCGCCATCGCCTCACGCTCGCGCGGACCCGCCGTCTTGTCCACGATCACTTGCAGTCGCGCGAACTCATCTCGGATCTGTTGGGGGGGCAGGAGGTGGGTGCGGGTGGCGAGGATCGCCGCCTCGAGCACCGCGTGTCGGGCCCGGTTGAAGCCGAGAAACTGGCGTCGCACCCCGCGGTGCACCACTCGTGTCACGATGCGGGCGCGCGGCGGGGTCGCGTCCAGCGTGCGGACCTCCACCTCTCGCCAGGAACACGCGTCCTCGAGCACTACGCCGGACACCATCGTCGCGGGGACCGAGGGAAACTGCACTGTGGCGATCGCGCCTTGGGCGAACAGCATCACGTCGTCCGTGAGGTTTACCACCGCGACCCGTGTCGCCTCGAGGTTTCGAAACGTGGTCGTCTCGAGAAAGGGCTTGATGACGATTTCCTCTTCCCCCCACTCCACCCCCATCGGGGCGAAGTTCGCCGCGCCCCTGGCGTCTGTCGTCGTAAGGATGGACTCGATGATCATCCGACCGGAGACGGCGCGGCGGCGGGCACCGCGCTGGGCATCGGCCTGGCGCCGTCCGCGCGCGGGGGAAGGGTCTCGAGCCGTGAGGCGGCGCCGTGCAGGAACCTGTCAAGCAGCACGTAACCGTATTCGGTCAGCACCGACTCGGGGTGGAATTGCAGGCCGATCACGGGATGCCTCGTGTGCTCGACGGCCATGATCTCGCCGTCGCTGGCGCGCGCGGTCACGCGTAGCTCGGCTGGCAAGTTCGTTCGGGAGATCGCGAGCGAGTGGTAGCGCGCCGCCGCGAACGGGCTTGGAAGCCGGGTGAACAAGCCACGTCCGTCATGGTGGATGTGAGACGCCTTGCCATGCATGGGACGCGCGGCGTGGACGATCGCCGCGCCGTATGCCGCCCCGATGCACTGGTGGCCGAGGCAGACGCCCAGGATGGGGATCGTAGGTCCGAACCGGCGCACCACGTCGGTCGAGATCCCTGCCTCTCCAGGCGAGCACGGTCCCGGCGAGATGATGATGTGCGACGGCCCGAGCGCCGCGATCTCGTCTGGCGTCGTGGCATCATTGCGTCGCACGAGGGCCTCCTCGCCCAGTTCCCGGATGTAGCGCGAGAGGTTATAGACAAACGAATCGTAGTTGTCGATAAGCAGGATCATGGAGCCAGGGCCGGAGCAGGGGCCAGGGCCGCGATGAGCCCACCCGCCTTGTCGAGCGTCTCGCGGTACTCGAGCTCCGGGTCGGAATCGGCCACGATGCCGCCCCCCACCTGGACATACACCGCGTCGTGGAGCACGAGGCAGGTGCGGATCACGATATTCATGTCCAGGGCGCCCGTGCGGGACAGGTAGCCGATCGCCCCGCAGTATACGGCGCGCTGAGTCGGCTCGAGCTCGGCGATGATCTGCATGGCGCGAATTTTCGGGGCCCCGGTGATCGAGCCGCCCGGGAACGCCGCGCGCAGCAGATCCACTGGCACCGCCGCCTCCGGCGCGAGCTGCCCGACCACCGTGGACACGAGATGGTGGACCGTCGCGTAATGCTCGATGGCGAACAACTCGGGGACCCGCACGGTGCCTGGCCGACAGACCCGCGACAGGTCGTTCCGCAGGAGATCAACGATCATCACGTTCTCGGCCCGGTCTTTGTCGCTCTCGACGAGCGCTTGCGCTAGCGCGGCATCGTGCTCGGGAGACAGGCCGCGGGGCCGCGTGCCCTTGATCGGCCGCGTCTCCACCCGACCGTCCGGCTCGACCTTGAGGAATCGTTCGGGCGAGGAGCTCGCCACGACCACATCGCCGTAGTCGAGGTAGGCGGAAAACGGCGCCGGGTTGCGCTGGCGCAGCCGGCGGTACAGTTCGAGCGGGGTGCCGACGAGCGGCGCCTCGAGCCGCTGCGACAGGTTCGCCTGGAAGATGTCCCCCGCGAAGACGTAGTCGATCACCCGCTGCACGGCGTCGAGGTAGCCCGCGCGCGTGAAGTTGGAGCGGACGCCTGGGACGTCGGGGACGGGAAAGGACGGAGCGGCCCCGTGGACGCGCTGTGGTCGCCTTTCGTCCGACCGTCCGACCGTCCGACCGTCCGCCAGCCGGTCTCTCACGAACGCCAGTCGGCGGGCCGCGTGCTGACGCTGCGCGGTGCCTCGCTCGGGGATCCCCGTCGAAATCACCCACGCGCGCCGGGCGGCATGGTCCCACGCCAGGACCCAGTCGTACAGGCCGAGCTGTACGTCCGGCAGCGCCAGATCGTCGTAGCGGGGGCGCGGCACCCGCTCGAGCATCATGCCCCAGTCGTAGCCCACGTAGCCCGCCGCGCCGCCCTGGAAGGGCGGGAGGTCCAAGGGAGCGACGGCATGCGGCGCGAGGAGGGACTCCATGTGCGCCAGGGGGTCGGCCGCGACGCGGATCCATCGCCCATCCACGAGTTGCTGCGTGAGCAGCCCCTTCGAGCGCACGGCGGTCACCGGGTCGGCCGTGACGAACGAGTAACGGCCCAACTGCTCGTCGGCGCCCGCGCTATCGAAGAACGCGAGGAACGGAAGCCCCTGCAAGCACGCGCAAGCTTCGACCGGGTCCGGAGCGGGCACGAGCTCTTCGACCAGAGGTGCCAGGTCGCTCATGTACCGCCTTTCGATCGGCTGGCGCGGGCGCGCGCGCGCGTCGAGCGCTGCGTGAGCCTCACGTGCTCCGGGCCGCGGTCGTCCGGCGGCGTCAGGTAGCCCCACTGCAGCGCACCCTCCTGCCGGTATGTCTTGCCCAGCGTGATCGCCACCTTCGCCTTCATGAGCTCGCGCCCGAGGTAAAAGGCGTGAGTCGCTTCGTCGACGTCGAGCTGCGTGAAGATCTCGTGAATGTCCGTGCCCCGGACGAACTGTTCGTTGTTGAAGACGGTGATCGTTTGGTGGTCCGTGAAGATGCGGAAGTTCGGATCCGAGACCGCGCGCTGCAGCTCGCGCAGCTCGGATTCGCTGTAGGCGAGGATCCTCGGGTCCTTCAGGGTCACCAGGCGATCGTCCACGCCCTTGGGGACCGCCTTGTGCGACACGGCGTGGTGCATCAGCCGCCGGGCGACGTCGATCTCGCGCACCGCGCCGCGCGCCCACGGGATGACTTCCGTGGTGAGGACCGCGCGGACGCCCAGCTCCTGGCAGATCGCTACGAGCACGGCGTTCACGCCGGTCGTATCGGCGGCGGTGAGCTCGGTGATGTTGCCGATCCCCATGAAGAGCGGCGCGGTGGGATAGCGGCGGCGCGTCTCGGCGAAGCGCTCGAGCGAACGCATGAACCCAAAGCCGATCGGCTCGATGATCGGGTCGATGAGGTACGACACGCCCCAGCGCTCGAGCGCGGCCACGCTGGGCTCCAGCGTCTCGATTCCCTGTCCAAAGTCGGGAATGACGACGACCCGCGACCGGGTCGCGGTCAACTCGCGGGCTACGTCGAGATTCGTCCGGTTCACCGATAGCACCAGCTCCGCCCCGGCGCCGACGGCCCGCCGAATCTCGCCCGCGTCGGACGAATCGATGCTGACCCGCATCCCGGCTCCCACGAGCTCGCGCACGACGTCCTCCAGAGCCGGAAAGTCCCGCCCTGGGGTGGAGCCGATGTCGATGACGTCGGCGCCGCTCGTCCGGTACCACTCGGCCTCGGCGCGAATCGCGGCCCGCGTGAGCCGCGGTGCGTTGTTCACCTCGGCGACGATCTCGATGTCGTAGGCCCCGTAGTCCTCCGCGGCGGCGGCCCGGCCGAAGTATTCGGGGATCTGACGCAAGTCCTTCGGGCCTTTTTCGACGGCGGCGCCACCTGCGCGCTCCGCGATGACGGCGGGGTCACCCTCGCACAACCCAGGGATGAGCACCAAGTCCGTGCCAGCCGGGACGTCCAGAAACCGCGCGATCCACGGCGTGGTCATGAGGGCGGCGACAGTGATCTTCAAGACCGCGATTTCCCACGCGAAGGGTGGCGCCATCTCGGTGACCGTCCGTCGCAACGCCGGCTCGGCCAGCTTCCCGGTGACGAACAGCACGCGGCGTGGCGCCCGGGCTGCCGGCCCCGACATCACCGCGGGTCGCCCGCCCGTACGAACTTGTTCGGCGTCCCCTCGAGCGCGCCCCCCTTCGGACGCCACAACACCGTCTCCTCGATCTTGCGCGCCAGCTCGAAGTCCTTGTCCGTAATGCCGCCCGCCGCGTGGTTCTGCAGTTTCACGATAACGCGCCCCCACGTCACGCTGAGGTCAGGGTGGTGGTACGCCGCCTCCGCGATGTAGCCGATCGCGTTCACGAGCATCAGGGTGGTGGGCCAGCCGTCGGTCTTGTAGTTGCGGCGAATCCACCCGTCCTCGTACCACCAGCCGGGGAAGTCCTTCAGCTTCGCTTCGATCTGGGCGTCGGAATACGTGGGCTCCTTCGCTGCCATGGCGCTCTCCTTGTCGCGGGCTAGACGACGCTCCCGCCGTTGATCATCAACATCTGCCCGGTCACGTACGCCGCCGCGTCGGAGGCCAGGTAGACCGCTGCGTACGCGATCTCCTGTGGCGTACCCCAGCGCCCGAGCGGGATTCCGGCGGCGATGCGCTGCTTCACCCCGGGATCGAGCCCGGTGCCGTATGCCGTCTCGATCCAGCCGGGGCCGAGGACGTTCACGCGGATATGGGGTGCGACGGAGCGTGCCAGCGCGCGACTGAACGAGTACACCCCCCCCTTGGCGGCGCAGAACACCTGGGCGTAGTCCCCCTTCATGCTGCCCGTCAGCACGTGGTCCCACGACATGTTCAGGATCACGCCGCCCTCGGGCTGGCCCCGCATCAGATCCACGGCCGCCCACGAGGCGAGCACGGTCCCTCGGAGGTCCACGGCAAGCAGGCGATCGAGCTTTTCGAGGCGGGGCGCGTTGGCCGCGTCGCCGGTGAGGACGTCGGCACCCGCATTGTTGATCCACACGTCGACCCGCCCCAGTGTACTGGCGGCGTCGCGGGCGAGCCGCTCCACCTCGCGCTGGTCGGCGATGTCCGCCTGGACGATGTGCGCCCGGCGGCCGAGGGCTTGAACGGCGCTCGCCGCCGCGGCGGCGCCTCCCCCGCTGCTGCGATAGCCGACCGCGACGTCGGCCCCCGCCTCCGCGCACGCCAACGCGATCGCGCGCCCGATGCCACTCGACGCCCCCGTCACGAGCACGACCTTCCCGGCGAGGGAAAACGTCGCTGCGGCATCATCGGTGCGCCGGGCCACCGGCGACGCGATCTCTTTCGGCTGTCGTTTTGACATCGTGTCTCCGGAAGCCTAACCTATCGGCGGCTTCACGACCGCCACAAGGGAGCGAGGGAGCGACCCGAAATGCGGCTTCTCGTCAGCGTCGCGGAACCGAGCGAGGCGCGGGCGGCGCTGGCGGGCGGCGCCGACGTGGTCGATGCGAAAGACCCGCGCATGGGGGCCCTGGGCGCGGTGCGCCCCCGCGTGCTGCGCGCGATCCGAGAGGCGGTGGGGGCGGCCCGCCCCGTGAGCGCTGCGCTTGGTGACGGGACGAGCCTGGCGTCCCTCGAGCGTTGCGCGGCGACCGCCGCCGCGCTGGGAGCCGCGTTCGTGAAGGTGGGCTTCCGCCGGGCCCGGCTGGCGCGCGCCCGCCGGCTGGCGGCCGCGGCGCGGCGCGGTGCCGGGGATCCAACCCAGGTCGTGCTCGTGGCTTACGCCGACTGGCGACGGGCGGAAGGCCTGGACCCGGACGCGATCGTTACGATCGCCGTGGAAGCCGGTGCCGCGGGCGTGCTGCTCGACACGGCGGGCAAGACGGCCGGCTTGTTCGCGCTGCTCGACGCCGATGCCGTCGGGCGGTGGGTGGAGCGTGCGCATGCCGTCGGTCTGTTCGTCGGTCTCGCCGGCGGTCTCGCGGGCAAGGACTTCCCCCTGGCGCGAGCCCTCGGCGCCGATCTCGTGGGCGTTCGCGGAGCGGCGTGCGTCGGTGGTCGCACCGGTCGCGTCGCCGCACCTCGGGTGGCCGCGCTGTCAGCCCTGACGCGCGTGGCGCTCGCCACGCCCGCCTTCGTCTAGGGCCACATCGAGTTGCCCCAGGTCGTCGGGTGTCACGATCAGATGCTCGACGCCCGGTGGCAGCGTCCGGATGAAGAACGGATCGACGAGATTCCGGGGAATGTCGGCCGCGGGCTTGATCAGCACCACACGTCGGGCGTTGAGGGTCCCGGCGAACCAGGCGGCGATGCTGTCGCTCGTGACGTCCCAGGAATGCGCCAGCGGGTCGGCCGCACGCAGCCAGCGGTACGGCGCGAGCACTGGCAGCCGCCCGGCCGCCCGGGCCGCCGTGATCTGCGCGTGGTCCTCGACCATCACCGAGCCGGGCAAGCGATCGACCAGGGCATGCGCGTATTGATCCATCCCCAGCACCGCCATCCAGTGTGCCGCGTCGGTGCCGATCTTCACGCGTTGGAACATGGTGCGCACGGCGCCCGCGAACGGCCCGCCGCCGGGCAGGATCAGCAGCCGCCGGCCCGCACTGAACGCCATAAGCGCCTTCGTGACGAGATCGAGCGCGCCGGCCCGGCTGAGCAGCCCGCCGCCTACCTTCACGACCGTGTGAATCACTTGCGGCCCGTGCGTCATCCGTGCGGGTGATCCCGGTCCTCGATCTGCAAGCGGGGCGTGCCGTCCGGGCGCGTGGCGGCACGCGGGGAGAGTACGCGCCGGGACCGTCGGTGCTGGTCGCCGAGCAGCGCACGGGGGACGCCGTCGCCCTGGCACGCGCGTTCCGCCGGCGGCTCGGCTGCGATGAATGTTACGTCGCGGACCTGGACGGCATCACCGGCGGGCACCCGCAGCGTGCGTTGGTCCGGTCGCTCGCACGCACCGGCGTTCGGCTGCTCGTGGACGACGGCACGGCCGACCCGGAGCATGCTCGAGCCCTGCTGTCCGACGGGGTTGAGCGCGTGATCGTGGGACTCGAGACGCTGCCTGACTTCGACGCGCTCCCCGCGATCGCGTCGGCAGTCGGGACCGAGCGCGCGGTGTTCAGCCTCGACCTGCAAAACGGTCGACCCAAGCTGTCTCTGGGAGCGCGTCACGACGGCTCGCCGGGCGCGCTGGCGCACGCGGCCGTGGCGGCGGGAGTGCCCGCTCTGCTGGTGCTTGACCTGGCGCGAGTGGGGAGTGGGGCGGGTCCCGACCTGTCGCTCGTCGGCGAGCTGCGGCGCGCCCATCCGACGCTCGAGCTCCTCGTGGGCGGCGGCATCGGATCGCGCGCCGATCTCGAGCGCCTGGCGGACGCCGGGTGCAACGGCGCTCTGGTGGCGACGGCGCTCCACGATGGGCGACTGGGCCGGCAGGACCTCGAGGCAGTGCGACGCCGCGTCGCTCACCCGAGCGACTCGCGATACGTGGCCGACTGACCGAAGTTCTCCTCCACCTCGACTTCGATCGCCCGCAGCTCCACGCCGGGCGAGGTGGTGAGCTCGTGGCGGACACGTCCGGCGAGGTACTGCGCGAGCATCTCGACCGTGGTATTGGGAATCGGGAGCAAGGCGCAGTCATTCTTCGGGAACATGTAGCGGGGCCTGCCGTTCACGGCGACCGTGACGCTCTCGCCCTCCTCGCGCACCACGACCTTCGAGTTCTGGAGCGGCAGCAGCACCTTGTGGTCGATCTCATCGGTCAGCCGCTTCATGAGCTGCTTCAGCTCTGCGAAGTCGAGCACGAAGTGCGCTTCCGGGTCCAGGCCTCCTTCGACCACCACTCGGGTGCGGTAGTTGTGGCCGTGGAGGGTCTCACAGCGGTGGCCCGGGAACGTGATGAAGTGAGCCGAGGCGAACACATGATTGTCCTTGGTCACGGCGACCTGAAAATGCTTACGCGCGACCATCGCTCCACTCCTCACGGCGCCAGCCGCCCTCGAGCAGCACGACGTAGATCGCGGCCCCCGTCAGATCGGCCGTCGTGCCGGGGTTCTTGGTGTTGCCCTCGTCGCGCAGCTCGCGGTCGAGTGCCGCGATCGCCTGCCGGCCCGCTCCCGTCCGCACGCCTCCGGCCTCGAGGACGGCGCGCGCCCGCCGCTGCACGTACACCCCGAGCACCTGCCCCAGCTTGCGGGCGATGAGCGTGTCGGGCCACGCGGCGAGCAGGGTGAGATAGGACTCGACGACGGCATCGCTCCACGAGAGTCGCGCGGCGAGCGCCTGCCGGAGCGCCGGCGCCCCCGTCTCGAATGTGATCCGGAAGTCCGTCACGTACTCACGCGCAATCGCGTCTCGTTCCGCCGCGAGTGCCATCGCGTCGCGCAGCGTGACGGTGGGCTCGTCCGCCACGTCTTGCTCCGGGCTGCGACTGAGACCCCCCGGAGCGGCGCGCTCGATGGCGAGGTACGTCTCGCGCGCGTCTGCCACCGTCGTCTCGGCGAGCGTGGCGTGAAGGCGGGCGCGCAGTGGGCCGTCACCGGGACGTAGCGCCGCTCGCGCGAGCGGCGCGAGCAGTAGCACGAGCCCGAGATTCGTGTTCGAGGGCGCCCAGCTCGCGGTGGCTTCCACGGCGGCGCGGATCGTGACTCCGAGCGGGCGATCGCCGGCGGCGGCGAGGGCCGGGCCGATCGCCACCGCGCTCGCCAAGAAATCCTCGTACGTCGCGTCGCGAAACGCCGCGACCGGAGTGACGTTGCCCGGCTTGGGCGCCCGCGCCTCGAGCAGGCACGCCAGCTGCCCCGCAGCGGCGACCTCGATCTCACGAGTCGTGAAGGACGGGCTGGCCGTTGCGGCGGACATGCTCTCGAAGTTAGCGCGTGTCGACGAGCGACGCACGAAGCACCTCGGGGTTGAGGCGCCCGGCGTGGTACGTCTTCCCGCTCTGAACACTGGTCAGCCACACTTCGGCCGGGCTGAACAGGAGCGGGTCGATCTTGTAAAAGTCGCCGTCGTACCGCCGGAAGATCTCATAGAACGGCGTGCCGTAATCCTTCGACGCCGAGGCCGGGATCTTTGGGGTTAGCTCCTCCAGTTCCGCGTCGTCCGCCTGCACGGTGTAGCGGGCCCGTCCCCCGTACAGGATGCAGTCATTGGTGCGCCCGATGGCGCGCAGGTCGTTCTTCGCTACCGGAGCGAGCGGTGCCGTGCCGACGCCGCTTACGATCTTGTTCACGTCGAAGCCGAGCGCATCCATCTTGTGAAGCCCCGTCTCGAGGATGCGTGCCGCGATCTGCACGCCGCCGGCGAGGCTCGCCGTCGGCGCCGCCACGATCGTGAGCCGGGACGGCGCGAGTCCAGCCTTCTGGCCTACCCACGCGGCGACGTCGTCGGTCGGCAGGACGCGCGTCTCGAGTGCCAGCACGCCGCGCGTGGCCTGTTCGGCGTACCCGAGCTTCTGGAACAGCTCGCGTTCCACGCGCGCCTGCGCCCGCAACGGGCCCGAGCCCATCGCGAAATACTTCCCCACCTGAATCGCCCACCCCGCGTACTGCGATGCCATGCAGCTCACCGCGGGATGGTCGGTCCACACCCGCACGCCGGGCCACGTCTCGTCGCCGATCACCACCGGCGCGTAGTCGATCTCGCCGAGCCCCCCCATGCAAATCCGGGAGAACGCGAGGCCCGCCCCGTATCCGCCGGCTGCCTCGATCCCCGCGTCGATCACCCGCGCCCCCCCCCCGGGGAGGGTATGGGTGGCGACGCGCAACGCGGCGCCGTTCGCCGCCATCCGGTCGGCGATCTCCCAGGCCCGTTCGTTCAGCCCCAGCCCCAGCGAGCCGCCGACCGCGCTCACGCTGCCGGCGAGCCGCCGTTTAGGATGCGGCGCAAGTAGAAGTGATGCGGCCCGAGCTTGCCCCCGTAATTGCCGGCGGTGATCGTCTTGACCCCCGGCCGGCACGCCGCGGCGATGCCCAACCGCATCGCCCCCTCGATCGCCGGCGCGTCGGTGCCGTCGAGGACGATCTCGAGCACGCTGTTCACGCCCTCGGGCAGCTGCGACTCCGTGACCCCCCGGAGGGTCGGGCAAAAAGCGTCGTTCGTGGTCGCGATCATCTTCTTGTAACGTTTCGAGCCCACCTTGCTCCCGCTCCGCACCACCCCTCCCGGAAACGGCAGGATCACGCCCGGGTGGTTGGCGATCGCGTCGACGGCGGCCTCGGCCGCCGCGAGTGCCGCTTCCGCATGCTCCGCGAGGATCAAAAAGTTTCCCCCACCGACGCCCTTCTGCATCCCGAAGGCCTCCTCCACCAGGAACTCGCCTTCCATCACGGGCAGTCGCCAATAGCGCCGGCCGGCGACCACCTTGCTCACCTGAAACCCATCTGCGAACGCCCGCAGCGCCTTGCCCACCGGCAGACGATCAGGAACGTCCGGCAGCCCGTCGAAGCAGGCGGTCGTCGCGCACGTGAGCACCGTCTGGCCGATCCGGGTGATGAGCTGTTGCGGCAGACTCTCCTTGTCCATCGTGAAGAACAACACGCTCACCCCGGGTCGCCCGTCGGGCGTCTCGCTCTCGGCGAGCACCCGTTCGATGCCCGCTTCGCATTTGCATCCGATGACCGACGTCGCGAACCCGGTGAGGCTGAGCGCCGCCTGTCGCGCCCAGCCCGCTGTGCCGCCGGTGATGATGACTCGCGCCACGCGCATCGTGAACGCTTCAGCAAACGTGTCGTCGATGAGCACGCCGTGGACGAGCACGGTCAACTCTCCGGCGCCGGTGCCTTCAACAACAGAATCTCACCCCGGTTCAGCTCGACCCCGTCGCCGGACCAGCGCTGATAGGGACCCTGTAGATGGGGGTCGGAGATCGCCAGGCCCAGCTGGCGCAGATGACGGAGGTACAGCACCAGGAACAGCGGCGCATAGGTGCAGTCGTAGCTGAAGGTGGGCAGCAGTTCCGCCGGATGCATCGAGACGATCGATCCACGTCGTAGCCCCGCGCCGGCTCGCCAGCCGAGCCGCCCGAGCACGACGATCGTCCCGGCGAGCGCGTTGACGCCTGTGAAGTCCCCCGTCTCGCCGCCGATCGCGATGAGCCCGCGGCGCATGCCGTTGCCCACCTCGTTGCCAGCGTTTCCGAGGACGATGATCTCGCCCCCGCGCATGCCGATCGCGCTGCCGCGGGGCGCACCGCCGACCAGGTGACCGGCGTCGCCTTTGACGACAATCCGCCCTCCCGCCATCTCGGGCCCCACCCAGTCGCCGGCGTTCCCTTCGACGACGATCTCGCCGCCCGTCATGTTGGCGCCGAGGTGCATGCCCACGGAACCGTGCACCACGATCCGCCCCTCCGCCATCCCGGCGCCGATCCGCTTCACGCGAGCCAGATCGCCCGTGAGGTGAAGCTCGCCGTCGGCCGTTCCTCCTCCGACCTCGAAAAAGTCCCCCAGATCGGCGCGCTGGTTTCCATACACAACGCTGAGCTTCGCCGCCTCGCGCGCCGACAGGCCGCTCAAACGGGTCGGACTCAACACCTCAGCCTCGAGCGGCACGGTGGGCGTCGTGCGCAGGGTGAAGTCGAGGCTCATGATGGCGTGGCCCCCGTGGGAATGATCTGGTGATGCGGCACGTAGCGATCGTCCACCGCGTAGTTGGCGAACCGGATGGTGTAGAAATCCTCGAAGAATGGCTCGATCACCTGCTCGATCTGGCGATCGTACGCGGGTGCCACGTGCAGGATGCGCCCCTCGTGATCGGCACGGAACTCATGATCCTCGATGATCAGCTCCCCGTCCTTGATCACGTAGCGAGGCGCGGAGAACATCTTCTCTTTGTCGGGGTCCTCCTCGTAGATCGTGATGTCGGCGTCCGCCCCCGGACCGAGGTGGCCCTTCGCGGTGAGCCCGAGCAGCCGGGCGGGACCGGCTCGCGTAATGATGGCGATTTCGGAGAGGGTGTATTCCCGCTGCTGGTCGCGCAGCCCGCTGCGGTCGAGCGCCTTCTGGTTGACCTGCTCCATTTGCTGCTTGCGATACTCGCGATCCATGAGCAGGCGAATCAACCGCGGGTAGCTCGTGAACGAGCCCCCGTTCGGATGATCGGTGGAAAACACCATGCGCCATGGGTCTTCCGACAGCAGGAACAGCTCGAGCCCGATGGCCCACTGCAGCGCGTTGGTGTAGACGCGGTCCTGATACGTGAACGGCACGATGCCGCAGCCGCTCTCGTTCTCGGTGTCGGCGTTCACCCATTTGCCTCCGCCGATCTGGTGGAGCAGATACGCAAGCGGTGCGTCGGCCGTCATGATGGTCGAGCGCCCGAACATCACGGCGCCCACGTCCGCGGTGATGTTCGGATGTGCGTTGACGAAAGCGGCGATTTCCTGCGCCCCCGAGGTGGGATGGTGCTGGCTTTTCCCCAGGGCGGGGCCGTAGCTGTGGAACTGGACGTGCGCGAAGTGCGCGCGCCGCCCTTCGGCCAGCCGCATGGTCTCGAGGGTGGTGGCGACGTTGCCGGTGTGGCCCAGGTTGTTGCAGTGGATGTGCACCGGATGGGGCAGCCCCAGCTCGTTCGCCGTCTCGATGAACGCGGCGATGACCCGGCGCGGCGTGAGCTCGAACGAGCCGATCTTGTCGTCGAGCCCCGTGATGTTGGAATTACGCTCCTCCTTCCAGAGCTCATCGGCTCCGGGGTTCACCAGCTTGGGAGCGTAGGCCTTGCTCACCGCGAGCCACCAGGCGAGCGCCTGTCGAAACTCCTCGCGCCGCCCTTCCTGGAGCAACCGGTAGAGCAACAGGTTGTTGCCCACCAGGACGAAAAAGCCCTTGTCGATCACCGGGGTGTCGTGCAGCTCTTCCAGCGTATGCCGGGCGCCGAGTGGCGGGACCGCGGCCTCCATGGCGGTCGTGTAGCCCATCGCCGCATAGCGGTAGCCAGTGGCGAACGTGGAGGGGACGGAGCCTCCCGTGCCCGAGCGCGTGAGCTTGGTACGCAGCTGCACGTCGGTCCGATGGTCTTCGGGTTGGAACTTGCGGCCGAGATTGACTTTGGGACCGGCGATGTGGCAGTGAATGTCGACGCCGCCCGGCATCACGACCATGCCGGTGACGTCGATGCGCTTCGCATCGGGCGGAACGTCGTCCACGATCTTTCCATCGCGGACGCAGACGTCCTGGACCGCGCCGTTCACGCCGTGCGCGGGATCGAAGACTCGACCGTTGACGATGCGCAGCGGCGATCCCACGGAGGCGCTCGGGAACGCGCGGCGCTTACGACGCGGCGGCGGCGGCCGGACCGGCCGCCGGCACCCGGTTTCCTCCCAGCAGCGCGCGCACGCGGTCGCGGATGGCGCTCAGCACCTGCTCGTCGCTCGGGTACGGCGATTCGAAAGCGGGACGCAGCGTGATCGCCACGTCGTCCATGCGGTACACGGTTCCCGCGACGTTGATGCCGTAGGTGGCCGTCGTGAAGGCGACCTTGGCCAGCTGGCTGGTCAACGTCGCTTTGGGGTCGAGCGAGATCACCGGGATGCGGTGCAGCTGCTCGATCGCGGCCTTGGGGAAATTGGATGCCGGATCGCTGGCGACCACGAGCACGGCATCGGCCTCACCGCGGACCAGCAGATCTACCGTCGTGAACTCCCCGGGGTTGAACCGAGGATACCCGCGGCTGAAGTTGACGCCGAACGGGAACCCCGTTTGCCACGAGACCACGTTGTCCGCCCCGGTCACGTTGCCGTGGCCGCGCACCGGCTTCGCCACCCAATGGGTGAACTGGTTCAGGTCGGTAGCGAGAGCGAGCAGCGCCCCCGAGTTGAAGTGGCGGCCGCGATTCATCGTAAGTCCCATGCCGAACAGGAACGCCCCGTAGCGGCAGGTCTTCATGCGGGCGACCAGGTCTTGGAGCACCGCCAGGGACACCCCCGTGCGTTGCTCGATCGACGCGTCCACCTTGCGACCTTTGACGAGCGCGCGCAGCGCCCACAGTACCTCGAAGTCGCTGCGCGGCTTCACCCGAATGAAGATGTCGGCCGCCGGCGCGCTGGCCGTGCGCCGTACGTCCACCAGTACGATCGTGCGATCCTTCCGGCCGTTGGGCGTGAACATCCCCTTGGGCGTCACAGTGTAGCGCGAGAACAACCTGGGGTGCGCCTCCGCCGGGTTGCCGCCCCAGAACACGATCATGTCCGCCCGATTCTTGAGCTCGCCAAGGGAAGCCGTGCTCTCGCCCACGCCCTGAAAGGCGATCCCCGACGGGCCGTGGCACACCGAGGTCGTCGTGTCGATCGTTCCACCGATCATGTCGGCGATCGCGACCGCCACCCGCTGTGCCTCACACGTCGTGTCCGACAATCCATAGATGAGCGGGAACCGCGCTTGCGCTAGAATCTGGGCGGCCGCTTCCACACCCTCCGCCGTGCTCGCCTCGCGACCGTCGATCAGCGCGAAGGGTCGCTCCTCGAGCCCATGTCCCTTGAACCACGCCTTCCCGAGGATGCAGGCGTTCTCGGCTTTCGTGATCTTGTGCTCGTCTAGGTCCACCGTGAGCCCCATGTCGTCACACACGCAGCCGCAGAAGGTGCACGTGGCGTCCTGGACGATTTTCACGTTCTCGCTCATGGGACGGTCCTCCCCCTCACGGTCCGGCGGGATCCGGAACCGGTTCGACCTCGACGTCCAGGTTCTTGGAGATCGGCATGCCGCTCCCCGCCGTGTCGCCCGCCATCAACTGGCTCGCGAGTGGCCCGTAGGCCAGGAACAGGATCCCCGGCGGCAGGTCCTTGGTCTCCCGGCCCTTGCACGTCAACACAGCCTCACCCGCCGCCGTGCGCAGCGTCACCCGGCTGCCGTTCTTGAGCCCGAGGCGGGCCATGTCCTCGACGTTCATCTCCACTGTCGAGGTGATCTCCCGGTACTCCGCCCCCAGCTTGCTGACGCACAGCGCCGTGCCCTGCTTGCTGGTGCGTCCACCGATCAACGTCATCATCTCAGGCATATAGCGTAGTATACCTCCCCGCTTGGCTCATGACAGGGGGCGGCGCAGCAGACGCAGCATTTCTTCCCGACGCGTGAACTTCTCGCGCGGTTTGCCCTTAGGCGCCCCGCGCTGCACTTCCGCCCGGTCGATCACGAGCCAGTCTTCGAACCCCACCACCAGCGCGCCGTGTCCCGCCGCCGTCAGGCCTGGCACGCCCTCCGCGCCAGGCTTGGGGCCCCGGTCGAGAGTGTCCAGGTCGGCGAGCAAGGACTCCAGGGTCGCCATGCTGTCCGCCCGGTTGGTGCCGATGATCCCGGTCGGACCGCGCTTGATCCATCCAGACGCGTACAGCCCCGGGATGGGGATGCCCGCCGCGTCGACGATGCGTCCGTCTCTGGTGGGAAACACACCTTGGCGAGCGTCGAACGGCACACCGGGGATGGCCACGCCCCGGTAGCCGATGCTGCGGAATACCAGGCCGCACGCCTGCGTGAGGTATTGCCCCGTCCCGCGCGCGACCTGATGGAACGGACCGCCTTCGAGCCGGTTTCGCTCGAGCACCACCTGCTCGACTCGACCCTCTCCACGCAGCTCCACCGGGCTCAGGAGGAAGCGCAAGAAGACGCGACGCTGCGCGCTCCGGGCCCCTGCCCCCCGGGCCGCGAACGTCCTCAATACCTCGAGATTCTTCTTGGCGACCGAGCCGGCGCGCTCTTCGAGCTCCGCCCGGCTCTCTGGATTGAGATCCAGGTCGGCGGGGTCGACGACCGGCTCGCAGTCGGCCAACTCCCCCAGCTCGCGGAACTCCTTGGTCGTGAACTTTGCCTGCGCCGGGCCGCGCCGCCCGATCAGGTGAATCTCGCGGATGCGGCTCGCCGCCAGGCAGGCGAGGGCGTGCTCGGCGATGTCGGTGTGTTTCAGCTCGTCCACGGTCTTGGCAAGGATTCGCGCCACGTCGATCGCCACGTTTCCTTGGCCGATGATGACGGCCACTTCCTGCGAAAGGTCGAACTGCCGGTCGCGATAATCGGGGTGCGCGTTGTACCAGCCCACGAACTCGGTCGCGGTATGACTACCCGGCAGGTCTTCACCGGGAATGCCCAACCGTCGATCGGTTTCGGCGCCGGTGCAGAACAGCACCGCATGGTAGGCGGCCCGCAGCTCCTCGACGGTCACGTCTTTCCCCACGGTGACGTTGCCGAACAACCGGAAGCCGGGATGGCGCGCGATCCCCTCGTAGATGCGGATCGGCTCCTTGAGCTTCTGATGGTCGGGAGCGACGCCATGGCGCACCAGGCCGTATGGGGCCGGCAGGCGCTCCAGCATGTCGACGCGCACCTCCCGCCCCGACTTGAACAGGTCTTCTGCAGCGTAGAACGCGCTCGGCCCCGAGCCGACGATCGCGATTCGCAGCGGGTGCGGCTCTGCCGTGGGCGTGCTCATTCGATCAGACAAGCCCCGTTGTCGACGTACGACATCGCGATCCTTCGAGCCTGAGCGATGGGACGGGAAATCTCCCTGAACGAACGGCGTGCGCTAGTGGCGCAGATGGACAAGCCGCGCCGCTCGGATAAGTTTCCTGCGAAACCCACCTTCAATCGCGTTCTCCCGCATGTCGCTCGAGTCGCAGGTGTTCTTGGTCGCCGCAGTTACCGGCCGCGCACTCGCGGCCTCGGCGGTGCGCGGGGGGCGTGCCGTGGTGGTCATCGATTGCTTTGCGGATCGCGATACCCGTGCGTTAGCGCGCGGCTGCCGCTCGGTGGTGGCGCGGCGAGGCCTGCGCTTCGACGCTAGCTCGCTGCTCACCGCCGCGGCCCAGCTGGCACCGCCGGGGCGCTGCGCCGGCCTGGTGTACGGCTCCGGGTTCGAGGCGCGGCCGAGCTTGCTCGAGCGGCTCGCGGACCGGCGCCGTCTGTACGGCAACCTCCCGGCTGTGGTCGCGGCGGTGCGAGATGTCAGCCGCTTCTGCGCGTTGCTCGATCGCTTGGGCATCGCATACCCCGAGACGCGCCAGGTCATCCCCCAAGGGTCTCCCGCGGGCTGGCTCGTTAAGTTGCCCGGAGGAGCCGGTGGTGCGCAGGTACGGCCTGCCGACCGGCGGCGGGCCCCCGCTCATGGCGCCTACTATCAGCGCTTCGAGCACGGCACGAGCCACTCGGCGCTGTTTCTAGCCGACGGCCGGCGCGCGACTGTCGTTGGTTTCAACGAGCAATGGTCCGTGGGGGTACGACGTGGCCGCCCGTTCCTGTACGGCGGCGCCGTCGGCGGCGGCGTGATCCCCAGCGCGGTCGCGGCCGACATCCGGAAGAAGCTCGATGCACTCGTCGCTGCGACCGGATTGGTGGGGTTGAACGGGCTGGACTTCTTGCTCCAAGGCGAGCGTTGGCTTGCGCTCGAAGTGAACCCGCGCCCGACCGCCACCATGGAACTTTACGATCCGGACTACCCGCGCGGTCTGTTCGAGTGGCACCTGAGAGCATGCGAGGGCGAGTTGCCCGAGGCCCCTCCCCGCCCCCTGCGGCCACGCGCCGTGCGAGCGCATGCGGTCGTGTACGCACCGGCCTCCGGTCGCGTGAGTGCCGCCTTTTCGTTCCCGGACTGGTGCCGCGACGTCCCCAACCCCGGGACGCGCTTCGGGGCCGGCGATCCCGTGTGCACCGTGCACGCCGCGGCCCGGGATCGCGATCGGGCCGTGACGCTCGTCCGGCGGCGCCACGCCGCGCTCGAACGGGCCTTGAGCCGGGTCGCCGCGTGACGACCGCGTTTCCGTTATGACTCCCCTCCGTATCGCGATCGTCAGCGACGACAGCGGGTGGCATGGGGCGCGGTTGCAGGAGGCGTTCCGTACGCGCCGGGTCGACGTCCGGCTCGTGAGCTTGCGCGCGTGCCGGATCGATCTGACGCACGGCTGCCAAGGGCTTAGCATCCCGGGCTTCGAGCGGCGGCTGCCGGATGGCGTGTTCGTGCGTGGCATTCCCGGTGGCACCCTGGAGCAGATCGTGCTGCGACTCGACGTGCTGCACGCGCTCCGCGAGCTGGGCATTCCGGTCTACAACGACGCCCGAGCGATCGAGCGCACGGTGGACAAGGGGATGACGTCGTTCCTCTTGAGCCGCGCTGGGCTTGCCACACCGCCTACGTGCGTGACCGAGTCGGCCGCGCGGGCGCGGGCCTGGGTGCTGCGGGAGACCGCAGGGGGGAGACACGCCGTCGTCGTCAAGCCGCTGTTCGGCGCTCAGGGCGTCGGCCTCCGTCTCCTCACGGCCGGCGGCGCCATTCCCGATGCCGCCGCCTGCAACGGCGTCTGGTACCTGCAGCGATACATTGAGACCAGCCGGGGCTCAGGTGGCTGGCATGATTGGCGCGTGTTTGTAATCGGCGGTGTCGCGGTCGCCGCGATGCTGCGCCGAGGGGTGACCTGGGTCAATAACGTCGCTCGAGGTGGGCGCTGCGAGTCGGCCGCGCTCGATCCCGAGCTCGAGCGACTCGCGGTGCGCGCTTGCGACGCAGTGGGCACCGACTACGCCGGCGTGGATCTGATTCGCGACGGCGATGGCCGGCTGCACGTCCTGGAGGTGAACGGCGTACCGGCGTGGCGCGGCTTGCAGAGCGTCACCCACGTCGACATCGCCGACCGGCTGGTCGAGGATTTTCTCTCACGTCGCGTCGCCACGCGCGCACGAGCGGCGAGCAGCGGGTGAACGTTTTTGTATTCGAGTGGGTCACGGGTGGCGGCCTCTGGGGCGATGCGCTTCCTCCCGATCTCGCGCGCCAGGGTGACATGATGGTACGCGCGCTGCTGGCTGACCTGGAGCGGGTCCCCGATGTGCGGGTCACTACCAGTCGGGACCCGCGGCTGCCACCTTTGTCAAGCGTACGATCCATCGCCCCCGCCTCGGGGGAGGATGCGCTGGCGCTGTACTCGCGCGGCGCCAGCGCAGCAGACGCGGCTTGGCCGATCGCGCCCGAGACCGACGCGGTCCTCGAGCGCCTGGCGAGCGAGACGCTGGCGCTCGGCAAGATCCTCCTTGGCTGTCGGCCCGACGCGGTACGCGTCGCCGCCAGCAAGCGTGCCACCGCGCTCGCGCTCGGGGCCGCACGCGTCCCGGTCGTCCCGACATTCGCAGCCGGTGACCGCCTCGCGCCGCTCCCCGGCCCATGGGTCGTCAAACCCGATGACGGGGTTGGGTGCGAGGGCGCGCTCCTCGTGGCCGATTGGCGTGCCGCCGCCGACCGATTGGCCCGGGAGTCCAGTGGTCTCGTCGCCCAGCCCTGGATCGATGGCCAGGCACTCAGTCTCTCCTTGCTGTGCCGCGATGGCGACGCCCGCCTGCTGTGCATCAACCAGCAGCACGTCCGCATCGTGGACGCACGCCCGGTGTTGGAGGCGATCACGGTCAACACCATCCCGGATCCTCAGGGGGCCCTCGCGCGACTCGGGAGGCGTATCGCCGCGGTCCTCCCCGGCTTGTGGGGCTATGTAGGTGTCGATCTGGTACTGGCTGACGCGGGGCCAATCGTGTTGGAGATCAACCCGCGCCTCACCACGTCCTACTGCGGACTGCGTGATGCCCTGGGTATCAACGCCGCGGCGCTCGCCTTGGTGTCGTTGGAGGCGGACAGTGGAGACTGAGTCAGTCATCGGCTGGGATCTGGGAGGGGCCCATCTCAAAGCCGCGCGTCTCGATGGAACCGGCACGGTCGAGCGCGTGATGCAGGTGCCGTGTCAGGTGTGGCAGGGCATCGAGCATCTCGACCGGGCGCTCGAGCAGGTGTTGACTGCGTTCGGACCGGCGCCCATCCACGCAGTGACGATGACCGGGGAGATGGCGGACCTGTTCGCCAACCGGACGGAGGGCGTGGTCCGCCTGGTCGGGGCACTGCGCGAGCGGACCGCGGGCGCCCTGCTGCGATGCTACGCGGGGACCTACGGCTTCGTGGACGTGGACCAGGTGAGTCAAGCGGCGCGGCATATCGCGTCGGCGAACTGGCGCGCCAGTGCCACGGTGATCGCGGCCGCCGTGCCCGAGGCGCTCTTCGTCGACGTCGGCAGCACGACGACGGATCTGGTCGTCGTGCGGAATGGCCGCGTGTGCTCCGCCGCCGGCGACGATGCGCAGCGCCTCCTGGCCGGGGAGCTGCTCTACACCGGCGTGGTACGGACGCCGGTGATGGCGCTGGCCACGGCGGCGCCGTTCGACGGCGACTGGATACCACTGATGGCCGAGCAGTTCGCGACCGCGGCCGACGTGCACCGACTCACCGGACACCTTCCCGAAGCCGCCGACCAGCACCCCGCCGCCGATGGCGGACCCAAGACGGTTGCCGGGAGCGCGCGGCGGCTGGCGCGCATGATCGGCCGGGATGCTGAGTCGGCGCCCCTCCCCGCATGGCAGCGCCTTGCGGCTTGGTTGGCGCGCGCCCAAGCGCGTCGTCTTGAGGACGCCTGGGATCGTGCGCTGTCGCGGGAGCCTCTCGCGGACGATGCACCGGTCGTCGTCGCGGGTGTGGGCCGCTTTGTCGTCGCCGCGCTCGCGAGGGTCCGGGGTCGCCCCATCATCGAGTTCGGCTGCTTGCTGCCGGTCCACGAGTTGGAACGTGATCGCGCCACCGATAGCGCACCCGCCGTGGCGGTCGCGTGGCTGGCGCGGCCCGCCGCCGTCACCCCAGTCCCAGTCGGCGGCGCGCCCCGCTCCGGGTGATCACGACGAGGTGATCGAGCACCGTGCCCCGGGCCGCTCGCAGACGCATCGCATCCACGACGTCGCGCCAGCGGCCGCCGGACAGCCCGTCCGCCAGGATCGCCGCGCCCTGGGCCGCCGGCTGGCGACGCGGGCGAAGCCCCGCAGCAGGCGAACCGGTGCGATCCCGGCGAGCGCGGCGACGAGCGGCTCCTGCACGTCCGGTTGCGCTAGCGCCCGCCCGGAGACCAGGACCTCTCGTGGATTCGGGACCGACGCCTCGAGGCTGCGGGCCGCCTTGACCGCCCCTTCGACGAACGCCTCGAGCGCCAGCGCACGGCGCGACGGGCCCTCCGCCACCACCGATTCCACGCCCCCCCGAAACAGCAGCTCCTTCGTGATTCCGCCGGCGAGGTAGGCCACCTCACCGTCGAGCGCCCCGGACGAGCTCCAGCCGATCGGCCCGCTCGTCCCGCCCAATCCGTCGACGATGCGGCCGTCCTGCACGGCGAGTGCGGCGCTGAACGCTCCACCGAGCTCCAACAGCAGGAATGACGCCTCGCGCGGGGAGCAGCCCACCCGCTCCGCCTGGTCGGCGACGCCGAGCGCGGCGGCGGCGAGTTTGTCCGCGGTGCCCATATCCACCCGATTCAGCTTGCGATGGCTCGGCACGGTGTCGAGGTGGATGACTCCCGGCGTGTAGACCACCGGCAAACCGGATCGTCCGAGCGCCAGCGCGAGGCGGTGCAAGCCTCCGATGCCGCCGGTCTCGCCCGGCGCGGACAGGAAAGCGAGCCGGAGATCCTCCTCGGTGGCGTCCGCCGCCCGCACTAGCGGGAGGCCATAGCCGGACGGACCGGCGATCAGGTCGACCGGGCCCGCGTCCTGGAGTGTCGCGATGAAGGCACCGGGGTCGGCGACGGCTCGAGCGGTAGGGGTGGAGCGGTCCAGGAAGAGGGTGCCCTCATCCAGTCCGCAAACGTCGATGCTTACCGTCCCCGGATCGATCCCGATAACGCGCGGCATCCGCTCAGGATGACTTGGCGACGAGCTCCCGCGCCACGTCGGCGATCGCCTCGGCGTCCAGGACGAGGTCGTTGCGCGTGAACAACCGTGCCACGCAGGCCTTGTGGAGCTTGGTCTTGAAGTTTCCCACGCCAAACGCGCCGAACGCCGTCACCCCGTTCTTCTGCACTCCTGCGTCCTGCAGCTCGATCCCCTCGATGCCGAGCGGGGGAACCGCGTTCAAGTCCACCGCGATCTTGAGCGTCTTGGAGGCGGTCCAGGCGTCCTTGGGAACCATCTGGATGCCGGCCGCTCCCGCGTTGAGCACGACCTCGGCGCCGTCGAGGACGCGCCGTGCCTCCGAGGCGTCGGCCAGCGTCGTGCTGTCGACACGAACGCTGAAGCGAGCGCTGATGAACTGACGCGCCGTCTCTCCTTGCTCACGCCTTCGCGACGTGATCGTCACCAGCGCGCCACCCTTGGCGAGCAGGCCGGCAGCGCGTTGGCCGACGGGCCCGGTGCCCCCGAGTATCGTCACCTTCCGGTTTTTGAGGCTGCCGAGCGTCTGTTCGATCCGGATCACCGCGGCCACGGCCGTCGTGTTCGACCCGTTCGAGTCGAGCATCACCGACACCTTGAACGGGGCGAACATCGAGTCGACCGCTACGGCGAGCAGCTGCTCGCCCGCGGCCATGTTGGTGCCGCCGATCCACACGGCTGTATTGGCGAGGTCCTTGGGTGCGCGGGTGAAAAGGCAGCCGTGAATAAGGTCGCGGACCTCGGCCTCCGTCACGCCCCCGTAGCTCATCACCACATCGGCGGCGGCATCGTAGGCGACCACTTGGTCGAACACACTCGGCAGCCGGGAGCTGTCGAGTTGTAGCAGGAGCTTACGCATCAGAGTTCACGCTCGAAACGCAGTCGAGGGGCGGCAGCCCGCCCCTCGATCATGAGATTCCGCGACTGCCGGGGAGATCAGCCTTTGTCCGCCCCGCCGGCGAACGGATGCGACGCCGTCTTCGCCTGCGAGATCACGGTGTCGATCTTGGGCTGGCCCTTCAAGGCGCGCTCGATCGATTCCTTGGTCGCCCGGTAGTTGAAGTCGTAGATCTTCTTGTCGTTCTTCGCTTGCCAGTGGATGAACACCCCCACCAGGATGCAGTAGTCGTCGACGCGGTCGCGGGGGATCACGCCCGACGACACGCTGTCCACGACAGCGCGCGCTACCGCCGCCTGCGCTGGGCCGAACATCTGGACGGCCTGGGTGGCGTTCTTCATGGTGACTTTGTTGAACAGGAGCGTGTCGGGCTTCGCGGGCAGGTTGGGAGTCACGACGGCGAGCAGCTTGGTGAAGCCGTCCGTGTTGCTCGACAACGTATTGACGAACGCTTGTCCGGCGTGGCCCGACTTCGACCCGATGATCAGGTCGATGTGGGCGACTTCGTTCCCGTCGCCTACCAGCGACTCACCGATAAAGAAATCCGCTGCCATAACTACCTCCCGATCCGGATGGGGTCCACGAGTTCACCTGCCGGCTGTCACGAATGCGGTGTTGAGAGCAGCGTGGCCGAGGGGTGTGGCACGCTGTCCCGCGTTTGCGGGTAGCTCCTACAGAACCGTATCGATGGAGTGCTAACCTGCCCGCCGCTCGGACGGGTGTCAAGGTGCCGGTTCGGTGGTTATTCCGGGTGTGTCTCGCCCGTCGCGACGCGCCATACCTCGTCCGCGAGCCACTCCAGGCGCTGCTCCGAATAGTCGAGCTCGGTCGGGGTCATCGTCTTGGCGCGTCGCGCGATGTCGCGGGCGTGGGCCAGCAGGTCGTCCAGGACTTCGCGCAGGGGCCGATTGTAGCGGCGCTCGGCGCGGGCGGCGCGGGACCGCGGGCTCATGCGCTCTGGATCCCCAGGGCGCGCTCCTCCGCGGTTTTGAACTCCACGGCGGCCGCGCGCACCGTCGAAGCGAGCCCGCGCTCGCCGAGATAGCTCTCGACCAGACGCAGGCCCAGATAGTACCCTGAGCGCTCCGGGAGCACTTTCCCACCCATCAGCCGGGCCGCGGGACTCATTCCCCCTGACAGAAATCGCAGCCGCAGGCCGAGCCCAGTTTGGTCCAGCAACGGGCCGGCGGTGCGTCGCAGGAAGGCGTCCAGCTCGCGCAGTCGACGGTACTGGCGGCGCGTGTAGCCGAAGTACTCCCACGGCTCGAATCCGGGCGCCACCGCCTGGGCAGTCGCCACGGCGGCGCCTTCGTTCACGAGCAGCTCGCGCAGCGACGCCCGGCTGCCCGTGTCCCAAAAGTCGTAGACCCCACGCAGGTCCGCCACCAGCCGCTTCAGGTCGGCCCGGCTCGTGGGAGACATGTAGCGGACGGCATGCGCCACCTCATGCGCGATCCACAGCGCGAGCAGATGTGGCGCGAGCCCCATCCCGTACGTCTGCGGGTTGGCCCGGCCGGTAAAATGCTCGAGACATACGAGCGCGATCCCTCGCCCACCCACCACGAGCTCGCACGCGTTCGCCGCACCGACGCCCACCGTGAGGTAGAGATCGACGGGACAGTCCGCCTCGGATTGCTCCAGCGAGCGCTGCAGCGCGTCGTCCGCGATCGCCGCGACGTCGACGTCCTCCAGCAGCCGCTCGAGGTCCGCGCGGTTGGCCCTCAGCGTCGCCGCGATCACCTGTTCCGCGTGCGGTGACGACGGGTCCAGCACGTAGTTGCGCCAGTAGCTGTGGAGCACCGGCTTGTGGCGGTCGAGGTACTCGTGGTAGGCCGCGGTGGGATCGGGCGCGGCCAGGACCGCGAAGAACTCCGGCACGAGGTTGACGAGCATGGAGCGGCCGGCCCCAATTTGGGAACCGCTCCCGCCGGAGACAAGCGCGGTACGCTACCCGGCGGAGGACCGCCGGCGCCTGGCGCCTTGACTTTTGTGGAGTGGCTGTCTCGGCGGCGTCTCAGGTGTGATCGCGCATCTTTCGGCTCATCTCGGTGAGGAACCGCCGCTCGGCCGGGGTGAGACTTTCGATGCCACGCGCCGAGATCTTGTCGAGCACGCGGTCGATCTCCGCCTGTGCTGGATCGCGGCCGGCGCGACGCGTCTTCGGGGCGTCGCTCGCCCGCGCCGCTCGGCCAGGATGCACCAGCACGCTCGGTTGGGCCGCCCGGCGGAGGTGGTGTTCGGCGCGTCCCAATCGCCAGTCGGCCACCTTCAGATAGAGGAACCCCGCGGCGAAGCCGCCGAGGTGGGCGACGTGCGACACGCCGTCGCTCGTGGGCAGGAGCGCCAACACGAGCGACAGCGCGACGATGAACGTCACCAGCCACTTCGCCGGGATCGGCTCGGGCAGGAACAATACGGAGATCGGGGCGTTCGGCGCCGCCCACGCGAATGCCAACAGCACGCCGTACACCGCCGCCGAGGCGCCGATCACCGGATTCGGTCGGTCGAAACTCCATCCCAACACGAGCGAGAACACCGCCCCACCCAGCCCGCACAGCAGGTAGTAGCGCAGAAATGGGCCGCCGCCCATCCGCTCTTCCACTTCCGGACCGAACACGTAGAGGGCGAGCAGGTTGAACGCGAGGTGGAGGAACCCGCGGTGCAGGAACATGTACGTGACGAACGTCCACGGCCGCGCCGCCGCCATGAGCGGCGCGAACCCGAACGTCGTCGCGAACCAGGAGTCCACGAAGATCGTCAGCTGCAGGAGGAAGACGACCAGGTTGGCGACGACCAAGCGCCGCACCCACGGCGTCATGCCGAACATCCGCTGCGGGTCCATGCTCTAATTATCCCCCGCGTACACCGCTCGGGTTCCCGGCGAGGCGGCAGATCCGCTCGCAGAGCTCCGGAAACCCGATACCTGCCGCCCGGGCCGCCTGTGGGAACAGGCTGGTTCGGGTCATGCCAGGGAGCGTATTCGCCTCGAGACAAAAGATGTCCCCATCGGGGCTCAATCGGAAGTCGACGCGCGAGTACCCGCCGAGCTTGAGCGCGCGGTGCGCCGTCAGCGCCAGTTCTTGCAGCTGGCGGGTGAGCGCCGTGTCGAGCCTCGCCGGGAAGATCTCCTCCGACATGCCCGGCGTGTATTTGCACTCGTAGTCGAACAGCTCGTGCTTGGGAATGATCTCGCCCACGGGTAGGGGGACGTCTCCCAGAATCCCCACCGTCAGCTCGCGCCCCGGAATGAACTGCTCCGTCATTACCTCGTCGTCGTACGAGCGGGCCAGGTCCACCGCGGCATCCAGCCCTTCGGCGTTACGCACCAGCGTCATCCCCACCGACGAGCCCATCTTCGACGGCTTGACGATCGCCGGCCACCCGAGCGCCGTCGTCACGTCTTCGGGCGTTACTGGAGCCATGAACCAGGCGGGCACCGGCACCCCCGCGGCGCGGAACAGTCGCTTCGCGAGGTCCTTGTCCATCGCGAGCGCGCTCGCAAGGGCTCCGCTCCCGGTGTAGGGCACGCCGATCACATCCAGCACGGCCTGGAGGATCCCGCCTTCCCCCCGCCCCGCGTGGAGGCACAGAAACAGGGCGTCGGCGTCGCGGACTAGGGCCTCGCTCGCGAGCCCGTTCGACAGCATCGCGCGCTCCCGCTCGTCCAACTCCGCGACGGCGGGCGGCTCTCGTCCGACGGCGCTCGTGAGCAGCCGCGCCTCATCGGCGGGCGACAACAGGCCGGTCACGGTGTCCACGACTGCGATGCGGTGACCCCGACCGCGCAGCGCTTCCACGATCTGTCCGGCACCCGCGAACGCCACCGCGCGCTCGGCGGTGGCGCCGCCCGTGATCACCGTGATCCGCATCAACGGATTCCGGCGAGCTGATGCAACACGTCGTAGCGGGTGACGATTCCGGCGATCTTGCCATCACGCCGCACCAGGGCCGCCGGCGTCTCGCGCGAGAGCAGGGTCGTCAGCCGCTCCACCGGCAGGTCCGCGTCCACCACCGGGAACGGCCCGTCCATCACCTCCTGCACCGGTCGGTCGAGCGTGCTCGTCTCTTCGAGCGCCCGCGCCATCAGCATCTGCTCGGACACGGCGCCTACGCCGTCCCCGCCGTCCATCACTGGGAGCTGCGAGACGTTGTACGTGCTCATCAGGTTCAGCGCTTGGCGCACCGTCGCCGTCGGAGCGATCGAGATCAGGGGCGGGGCGCCCGAGTTACGTGCTTCGAGCAGCGCGCCGACGGAGACCCGCTCCGCCTCGAGGATCTGGTTCTCGCGCAGCCACTCGTCGTTGAAGACCTTCGACAGGTAGCGCTCCCCCGTGTCCGCCAGTACCGTCACCACCAGCGCCTGCGGGTCGTCCAGGCGGCGCGCCACGTCGAGCGCCGCTACGACATTGACGCCTGTCGAGCCGCCGGCGAACAACGCCTCTTCTTTCGCCAAGCGGCGCGACATCAGCATCGCTTCCTTGTCGGACACCACGATCCACTCGTCGATGACGTCCCAGTGCAGCGAGGTCGGCAACTTGTCACCCCCAATTCCCTCCACCTTGTACGGCCGGCCCTCGGCCTTCTGCCGGGTGCGCGCGTATTCGGTGTAAATCGAACCCGCCGGATCGCCCGCGATCACGCGGACCCGCGGGTTCCTCTCCTTGAGAAACCGGCCGACACCGGACACCGTGCCGCCCGTTCCGGGGGCGCACACGAAATGCGTGAGCTTTCCCCGCGTCTGCTCCCACAGCTCCGGACCCGTGGTGTGGTAGTGCACTTCGGGATTCACGGGGTTGTAGTGCTGGTCGGCGAAGATCGCGTTGGGGTGCGCGGCCGCGATCGCCCGGCCCTTCATGATGTAATTCTCGGGATGGTCAGGCGGGACGGCGGTCGGCGTGATGATGACCTCGGCTCCCAGCGCGCGCAACAGGCGCGCTTTCTCCTGCGACATCTTGTCCGGCATCGTGAAGATGCAATGGTACCCCTTGACGGCGGCGGCGAGCGCGAGTCCCACACCGGTATTGCCCGACGTCGCCTCCACGACCAGCCCCCCGGGCTTGAGCCGGCCGTCCCGCTCGGCCGCCTCGATCATCGCGACCCCGATGCGATCCTTCACGGAGCCGCCGGGGTTGAAGTACTCCGCCTTCGCGTACACCGGCGTGCGGATTCCCTGCGTCACACGGTTCAGTCGGACGAGGGGGGTCCAGCCGATCGTCTCGAGGATGTTCGCGTACGGATCAATGTGGGACGGCATTGGTGTCCGACTTGGTGCGCGCGCTGTCCGGGCGGCTGCGCGTCGTGTCCAGGATCCGCGAGGACGTATCCCGCCGCGCGGCAGCCGTGTCCTGAGGTGACGGCCGGACGATCGGTACGCGCGCCGGCGCAGGCCGGGGGGGGGGTGGCGAAACCGGTGGGGAGGGGGAGGGAGACAGGGCGCGCGCGGTATCGGGTGCGCCCTTCGACATGGCACCGCTCGCTTGCGGATGTCGAAACTCGATCGGCTGGAGGAACGCCGTGGCGATCGGCAGGCCGTGCCGCCGCGCCGGCGCGAATCGCAACCGGCGCGCCCCGCTGAGCGCCGCGGAGTCGAGGACGGGATAGCCGCTCGATTCCGCCACGCGACTCGACTCGGGGCGCAGCGCCCCCAGGGAATCGACGAAGAGACGCAGCACCACATCACCCTCCACCCGCTGATCGTACAGCCGGGGCGGGTACTGGATCGGCGAGTCGCCGTTCAGCGCGACGGGCGGCTCCTGGTCGGCGGGCTCACCCCCCCCCGCGCCCCCTCCAACACCACTCCCCGCTTGGTCCGCCGAGGGCTTCTTGCCACAGGCCGCGAGGACGACCGCTACGAGCGCGGCGAGCGCGGCGCGGCGTGGCGTCACGCCCCCACCTCCCCCTTGTCCGCAAGCTGCTTCTTCCAAAGCGCAAGCCGGTTGAGCGCCTCGAGCGGCGACAGCGCGTTCACGTCGAGACGACCGAGCTCCGAAAGAATCGGGTGCGCCGACCCGCTAGGGCCGAACAGGCCCAACTGGTCCGCATCTGGGCGAGGGGGCGGCGCCTTGTGCGCCACGTGATGGCCCGCCTCGAGCAGGGCGAGAACCTGCCACGCGCGCTCCACCACGGACGCGGGCAGTCCCGCGAGCCGCCCTACATGGATGCCGTACGACCGGTCCGCCCCGCCGGGCTCGAGCCGATGCAAGAAGACGATCTCCTCGCCCGCCTCGCGCACGGCCACGTTGAAGTTGCGCGCATGGGCCAGCTCTTCGGTGAGCTGTGTGAGCTCGTGATAGTGCGTCGCGAAGATCGTCTTGCAGCCGATGGTCGAGTGCAGAAACTCGGTCACCGCCCAGGCGATGGCGACCCCGTCGTACGTCGACGTGCCACGGCCGATCTCGTCGAGCAGCACCAGGCTGCGGGCCGTTGCGCCGTGGAGGATCGCGCTCGTCTCGCTCATCTCCACCAGGAACGTCGACTGCCCGCGGACCAGATTGTCCGAGGCCCCCACCCGGGTGAACAGCCGGTCGACCACACCCACCACCGCCCGCCGCGCGGGGACGAACGCCCCCATCTGGGCGAGCAGCACGCTCAGGCCGACCTGCCGCAACAGGGTGGACTTCCCGGCCATGTTCGGACCCGTGAGTACGATGACGCGGCCTGCTTCGTCCAGCCGGACGTCGTTCGGGATGAAGGCCTCGCGCGCCATCATCCGCTCGACCACTGGATGGCGGCTGCCTTCCAGCGCGATGACGAAGCCCCCGTTCACCTCGGGCCGCACGTAGCTCTCGTGCTGCGCCACGTCGGCGAGCGCACTCCAGACGTCCAGGCGCGCGAGTACACCTGCCGTCGTCTGGACGCGGGCGATCGCCGTCGCCACATGCGCGCGCAGCGCCTCGATCAGCTCCGCCTCGCGGGTCGCGATTCGCTCCTCGGCGTCGAGCACCTTGGCCTCGTACGCCTTGAGCTCGGGCGTCACGAACCGTTCGGCCCCGGAGAGCGTCTGCCGTCGCTCGTAGTCCGCCGGGACGCGGTCGCGGTGCGTATTGGTGACCTCGAGATAGTAGCCGAAGACCTTGTTGAACCCCACTCTGAGCGAGGTGATGCCGGTGCGCTCCCGCTCGCGCGCCTGCAGTCCCGCGATGTATTGCTTTCCACCGTCGCGTGCGTCCTTGAGCTCGTCGAGCTCGCGGTCGTACCCGGCTCGAATCGCGTCGCCGTCCGCCATCTGTGCCGGCGGGCGCGGCACCAGCGCCCGGGCGAGCTCCTCGCCTAGGTCCGACAGCAGGTCGAATTGATCGGCTGCTTCCTCCAGGAGCGCCGCCCGACCGCGGCCCTCGAGACCGTCCAGCGCCGCGCGCACATCGGGCAGCCGGAGGATCGAGTCCCGCAGGGCACCAAGATCACGTGGAGTAGTACGCCCCAACGCCGCGCGCCCCGCGAGGCGCTCGAGGTCGCGCACGCCGTCGAGTGCCTCGCGTGACCGATCTCGCCCCCGCGGGTCTGTGGCGAGTGCCTCGACTGCGTCGAGCCGCGCATTAATGGGTGCGGGATCGACCAGAGGCGCGAGCAGCCAGCGCCGCAGCAAGCGGGCCCCCATCGGCGTCATCGTGCGATCCAGCACGGCGAGCAACGTCGTCCCCTCAGGGCCGGCGCGCAGCGGCTCGACCAGCTCGAGATTGCGCCGCGTCATGTCGTCCAGCGGCAAGAGGTCGCCGCGTCTCGCGACGCGGGGGCGTGCGAGGTGCGGGAGGCCTCCGGGCTTGAGCTCGCGGGCGTAGCGTAGCAGCGCCCCCGCGGCGCCGACCGCGGCGCGGTCGCCGGGCTCGACGCCCAGCCCGTCCAGGGACGACAGCCGAAAGGCCCGGGTCAGGTCCTCGTGGGCCAGCTCGGGGTCGAACTCCCAGGTGTCGCGCTCAGTCCGCACGGCGCCGGCGAGCGCGCACGGGGCCCCGGCGGGTAGCACGACCTCGGGAGACTCATAGCGGGCCAACGCGCCCGGCAAATCCTCGATCGCGACCGTTTCGAGTAGCAGCTCTCCGGTGGAGAGATCGAGTGCCGCGACGCCGACGTCGGGGTGCCGGGGGTCTACCGCGAGCAGGTAGTTGTTCCGGTTGCGCTCCAGCCAATCGTCGGCCAGCACGCTCCCCGGAGTGACGGTCTCGACGACCTCTCGCCGGACGATCCCTTTGGCCAACTTGGGGTCTTCCACTTGTTCGCAGATCGCCACTCGGTGTCCCAGGCCGATCAAGCGTCGCAGATACTCGGTGCCGGCCTTGACCGGAACGCCGGCGAGCGGCACCTCCGCCGCCCCGCCGTTGTTGCGCGAGGTGAGGGTCAAGCCCAGCTCGCGCGCCGCGAGGCGGGCATCGTCCTCGAACATCTCGTAGAAGTCCCCCATTCGGAAGAAAAGAATGGTGTGGGGATGGCGCGCCTTGATCTCGCGGTACTGCTGCATCAGCGGCGTTTCGGCGTCGACACGCGGGCTCATGATTCCTCCACGACGAACGGCTGGCCGCCCAGCCGCGTCTTGAGGCGCCGCTGTGCCTGCGTCGCCTCCTCGCGCGTCGCGTATCGCCCCACGCGAATCTTGAACAGGCCGCTGGTGTCTCTGACCACGCGCGCATCGAAGCCCATGACTTTCAGTCGCGTGAGCATCTCGTCGACCTGCGCGGCGCTCTTCACCGCGAGCACCTGAACCGCGTACGTCGTGGGTCCGGCTGGAGGCCGTGCCTGTGTGTCACCCGCCGTGACGGCTGGCGGCGGCGCCGGAAGCGCGGCGCAGCGCGCGGCGTAAAACTCGACCTGGTTGCGGAACTCGACGTCGGCGCCCGCACCATCCCGCGCCTCGCGGATCAGGGTGCAGCCATGCACGTCGTCCTTCAGGTCGAAGTACGCGCGCGCGCCCCAAAAATCGGCGCGCGGCTTGAGGGGAGAATCGGGATAGTCGAGCCGCAGTCGCTCGGCGGACTGCACGGTGGCGGCCGGGTCACCCTGCGCGAAATACAGCTGGGTCAGCAGCACGAGAGCCGAGTCCGCCCACACCGAGCGCCCGTACTCGAGGACAACGCGCTGCAGGTTCGTCGCCGCCGTCGTCGCGTCCGCCGCGACCCGACCAGCCGTGAACAACGCGCCGGGGTAGAGCGAATCCTGCGGGGAGAGACTCGCAAGCAGCCGGCGCATCAGGGCGCGCGCCGAGTCCGGGCGGGTCTGGGCGACCCGGACGGCGGCGCTGCGCACCGTGTCGCTCTGGGCGGACAGTCGGTAGGGGCGACTCACGGACAGGAGCAGGCCCCCAGCGACGATCAACCGTCCGACTGTCCGACCGTCCGACCGTCCGACCGTCATGCCGCCTGGCTCGCCCGCACGTCCCACGAGAGCACCAACTGCTCGAGGATACCGGCCTCGCCGGTGAACGTGCTCGTCTTGAGGGCGCGGTCGGCGTCGCACGCCGAGCGTAACGCCGCCCGCAGCTCGGCCGCAGTCCACTGCCCCGCCCAGCCGGCCCAGCGCGCTGCAGTTCGCTCCCAGCTGCCCAGCCCGTAGGGGCGCGCGGCCCGGAGGTGACGGAGCAGGGCAGCCTCGAGCCGTCCGGGTGGGGTGTTGCGGTCGAGCTCCGCCCGAGCGAGCGCCGTCCCTAGCAGGGCGGTGCCCAGCGCGCTGAGCACCCGCACGCCGCTCATCCCCGCCTGCGCGAGCACCGGCTGTACGAGTGCTGCCGCCGCCGCCCCGCGCCGCTCGAGCGCGGCATCCACCAGGTCCGCTATCGTCTCGCCCCCGCGCACACCGACCAGGGCGGCCACTTCGTCACGGGTCACCGGGCGGCCGGCGGCGAGCGGGGCGAGCTTCTCGAGCTCGCGCGCGAGCGCGCTCAAGTCGTTCCCCACGCTCGCGAGCAACAGCTCACCTGCTTCGGGTGCCAGCGCGAGTCCGAGCTGCCCCGCGCGATGCGCCATCCAGCGCTCCACCCGTGCGGGTGGCAACGGCTCCATCGCCACCGCCGTCGCCCGCCGCGTCAGCTCGGGGTCCGGCGGCTCTCCGGCGCCTTGCACCAGCACCAGCACCGTGGTGGGATTGGGCGAGTCCAGGTAGCGGAGCAATTCCTGGCGGAGCTTGGCCGTCTTGCGAAGCTGCTCGAGGCCGCGGATGACGACCAGCCGGGCTGGCGCGAGCATCGGGGGCGTGTTCACCAGCGTGTGGAACGACTCGGGGTCCAGCTCCGTCGCGCCTCGTTGGTCGACGTTGAAGTCGCGCGCGGCGGGATCCACGGCGCGCTCCAGCAGCGCGTGCTCCGCCTCGTCCTTCAGTACGTCCTCCGCGCCATGGAGATAGTAAACGGGATCCAGCACGCCCTGCTTCAGGCTGTGGAGCAGCGCGTTGAAGGTGAGCGCCCCCATACGGGGCGGAAGTTACCGAAGGCTCGAGTCGAGAGAAAGCCTACCGCCCCGCAGACGCGGGCTCGACGGATGCCGGGCCGTCGGGGGCCGGGCCCGTGGGGAATACGCTCGCCCGTGGGTCCTGGAACGAGACAAGCGGAACACCGGCTTGCAGGACAGGCTTCGGGAACGGAACGGGGGGCAACGGCCGCACGTGGGCGACGTCAGGGCGTCGCACTGCTTCCCTTGCCACGAGCGCCACGGCCGCCGCGACGAACAGGGCCACCGCGACGCCCGCTCGGGTTCGCACCTCGCCCGCGGCGCGACGTTCCCGCTCGAGCCGTGCGTCGAGGCGGCGTCGAAAGTTGCGCGACGGCTCGATTGTCTCCGCAGCCTGCAGCGCCAGCACGCCCCGTCGCACGGCGGTGTCGTAACGGCGGCAGCTGGGGCACAACGCCAGATGACGCTCGAAACAACGAAGCTCGCGCGGGGAGGTGATCAGCCCGTCGCGAACCTCGGTGTAGCGGTCGACGAATTCGGTGCAGGTCATGGTGCGACAATCTACTACCGCAGAAGCGAGAGCGGGTTCCGCCGCGGGGGCGGCGGTGGGGGAGCCGGGGGGGGGCCGCCGGCTATTCGAGGAGCGGCCCGATCAAATGGGCGAAGCTGTTCCGGGCCCTGTTGAGACGGCTCTTGACGGTGCCGAGGTTGCATCCCGTGATGTCGGCGATCTCGGCGTAGCTCTTGCCCTCCAACTCGCGGAGCACGAACACGGCTCGGTGATGAGTGGGCAGCTGGCCCACGCACTGGTCAACCGCTTGCTTGAGGTACCGCTTGCGATACAGGTCGTCGGGCCGGGCGGTGGTGTCCTCGAACTGGAGCGGCCGGTGGTCGGCCTCCCAGTGCCGCTTGATGGTCTGGAACAGCACCAGCGGATTGCGGGAGCGGTTGCGGAGCTCGTTCTTCGCGAGGTTCGACGCGATGGTGTAGATCCACGTCGAAAACTTCTTCGTCTGGTCGAACCGGTGTAGGTGCCGGAACACGCGGATGAACACTTCCTGGACGAGGTCCTCCGCCCGCTCTCGGTCGCCGATGGTGCGGTTGATGAAGTTGAGCAAGCGGGTCTGATAGCGGTCCACCAACGTACCGAACGCCTGGGGGTCGCCCGCCAGGTGCTCGAGCACGACCCGGCCGTCGTCGAGCTCATGCAGCGCTTGGCGCTCGCGCGCGCGCGGCGTGACGACGATTTCGCTGTTCCGCTTGAGGGTGGCTCGCATCAACGGCTCCCAGGTGCTGACTGTGGCTGTCGAAAATGGGACGGCGCGATGGTACCCGCCTGCTATTATAGATACGGCACGAACCGTACCCGTCGCGCAGCCACCGTAAGCTTCGATACCACCGCCGCTTCGGGAAACGCTCGCGTCGAGTCTTCTCGACACTTCGTCCTCTATGGGTGACACGGGCGCGCTACACGCGCAGGACGAACCGGGCCATATAAAGGATAGCCACAATCGTCTTTGCGTCACGCACCTCGCCGTCACGGATGCGGGTGAGCACCTGGGAGAGCGGCTGGGGCACGACCTCGATGAATTCGTCTCGCTCGCGCTGCGGGGCCTTCGCCTCGAGGCCGCTCGCCAGGTACAGGTGAATCACCTCATCGGTGAACCCGGGCGTCGTGAAGATCGAGGTGAGCCGCTCGATCCGCGTGGCCGCGACTCCGGCTTCCTCTAGCAGCTCACGGCGAGCGCACATCTCGGGATCCTCCCCCGGTTCGAGCGTGCCAGCCGGAATCTCCCAGAGGGGTCCCCCCGCGGCGTAGCGGTACTGGCGGATCAAAAGGATCGTGGGATCACCGTCTCGCAGGTCGGATGCGCACGGAACGATCGCCGCGGCGCCCGGATGGCGGATCACCTCCAGCTGCCCGGTGGAGCCATCCGGGAATCGCACGGTATCGACGTCCAGTCGTACGACGCGGCCGGAGTGGATCCGGCGGCTCGCGAGCTGCATACACCCCCCCCTCAGCGGTTGAAGACCCAGGTGACGGGAACTTTGAACCCTTCGGCGAGGAAGTACGCCGCGTTCCGCCGTGGATTCGAGCGGATGGGAGAGTTGGGGGCGGGCGAGGTGAACGCCACGAGCCCGAGCCGGCCGGCGATGATCTGCAGGCGTAGCATGTGGAACCCATCGGACACTAGCAGCACCCGTCGGCTGTCGTGCCCCGCGAACCAGTCGGCGACGCCGTGCAGCGACGCCGTGGTGCTTTCGCCCGCCGGAAGGGCGACGACGGCCGCCTCAGGGAGCCCGGCCTTCAGGAGGTAGCGCCGCCCGACCTCCGATTCGCTGACGGTATCGCCGGAGCCCACGCCGCCGGTCACCAGGACCACCGGGGCGAGCCCCCGCTGATAGAGCGCCGCCGCATGGTCGAGCCGCGCCCGGAAGACGGGCGATGGCCGGCCGTTGTATTGCGCCGCACCGAGCACGGCGATGGCATCCGCGGTGGTGGCCTGGTCGCGGGTGCTCGCCAGCGCGACCGCGACGACCACGGTCGCCCAGCCGAACGTGAGCACGATGATCCCTCCCACCGCAGCCCCGACGCGTCGCCGCAGCGTCCAAAATGGCATGCGCGAAAGACAACAAGGGAAGCGGGAAGATGGAAGGGGGATGGACTGGCGGGAACGCGCCGTCAGGGCTTGCTCAGCAGCTCCTCGAATAGTGCGAGTGCCCGCGGGTCCTCCGACTGGCCCAACCAGAAGAGGGCTTTCTTGCGCACGCGCGGGCTGGCATGCGAGCGAGCGATGCGGATCAACGCCGGCACGCCATCCTGTCCCCGCAGCTGCGACAGGGCGAACACCGCGCTCTCCTTCACTTCGATGTCGACGCTCGTGTCTTCTACCAGATCGCTGAGCCCGTGCGTAGCGGCGTCGCCCGCGGCCTGCCCCAGCCAAAACACAGCGGAACGTCGCGTCTCGCGAGGGACGGCGGTCGTCCGGGCGAGCCGCAGCAGGTCAGGCCATACCGTGACGCTGTCTGCCAGGACGGCAGGGAGGACGGCGTCGCGTCCGGCATCTCCCGGACTATGCGCGGCGAGGTCCAGCAGGTAGCGTGCGGCTGCGGCGGCTGAGACGGTGCCGAGATCGGTAAGGCGAGCGTCTCCCCCGCCAGGCCGCCACGCGCCACCGACGTAGGTCCGTACGCTCGTGATCCGTCCGTCGCGTTTCTGCAGTGCCACCCGTGCCGGACCCGGCTCGCAGGGGCAGCCCCACTCGTCGTCGTAGTTGCCGGACGAGATGCGATGCCGGCCACACCTACCGTCCTCGCACTCGAGCGAGATCACGGTGCGGCCATTGCCACACACACCGGGTCGTGTCGCAAAGGACAAGCGCACTGCACCGTCGGGCGCGCCCGCCACGCGGTCGGCCAACCCGCCCTGCAGCGCGAGCACGAGGACCAAGGAGCCGATCACTGGTTGATGATCTCCAGCAGGACCTGCGCGGCACGGGGGTCGTGCGACTGCCCTAGCCAGAAGATCGCCTTCTTGCGCAGCTCGCGGTCCGGCTCGGTCTTGGCGATCTTGATCAACGCGTCTAGCGCGGCCGCCTCGTGGCGCTGCGAATAGACGAAGATCAGCTGCTCCTTCAATTCGCGATTCTGCATCCGGTCGTACAGCGTCGCGAGCTGTCCGAGGTCCGCGCCGCTCTGGCCGGCCCAGAATAGCGCCTTCTTGCGCTGTTCCACGGGTTCTCGCTCGTTCACCGCGATGTCCATCATCCAGCGCATGTTCTCGGCGCCACCCATCTGCGCGAGCGAGAAGATCACCTTCTCCTTCAGGTCGTCGTCCGTGACCTTCGCGTACAGGCCGCGGAGGAAGGCGGCGTTCTCGGGGGAGTGTTGCTGCCCGAGCCAGAAGATCGCCTTCTCACGCATCTCCGACGGGGCGTCCGAGCGCTCCGCGTACGCCCGCAGGATCGCGCCGGCGCGCGCAGTGCGCTGCTGCGAGAGGGCGAAAATGGCCTTTTCCTGGAGTTCCTGATCGGTCGCCGTCTTGAGGATCGAGTCGAGCATGCCCACCGCCCGGTCCGTGGGCACCTGAGACAGCCAGAACACCGCCTGCTGGCGGACCTCCGAGTCCGGATCGTGCTGCGCGACGTCCATCATGATGTCCTCGGTCTCGGCAGTCCGTTTCTGCGATACGAGGAACACCGCCTTGCGCCGCAGCACAGTGGAGCACGCGTCGCGCCGGGCCAGCACCTTGCGCAGGATCGGCACGGCGTTCGTGGCATCCATCTGCAGCAGACCGTTGAGGGCCGCGACGCGCATGTCGTCGTCATCGTCCTCGGTGGGGCAGCCGCGCGTGGTGTCTTGCAGCTGGGCGTGCTGGTGGAGCCACTCGGCCGCCTCCGCGTCCCCCCGTTTGGCGAGCTCCGTTTGAATCCGCGCTAGCAGCCCGGCTGCGTCGTGCCGCGTGGCGGCCTTGGGGTATTGCCGCTCCTGATCGACCAGCAGGCTGCGCGCCTGCTCGAGGTTGTCGTTCTTGTAGAGGGCGAAGGCGGCCCAATAGAGGGCGTCTCCGGCGCGCGATGTCTTCGGGTAGCGCCGCGTGAGGTCGCCGTAGAGATTGGCCGCGCTGGTGTAATCGCCGCTGTTGAACGCCTGTCGTGCCGCTCGCCACAAGGAATCGGTCGGGTCCTGCGGGGGGTCGTCCTCGAACGGCACCGTCGGCACCGCCGCGAGCGCGTCGAGCCCCTCGAGTCCCTGCAGTCCTTCGAGGCCCTCCAGGGCTTGGAGACCCGCCAACCCCTCGAGACCGGCCAGTCCTTCCAGTCCCTGCAGGGCCTGCAGCCCCTCGGAGGCGGCTTCGAGCGCGCCGACTTGGGTGGGGGCGACGGGGGCGACGAGGATCTCGAGCCGTGGCGGAAGCGCCGGCCGCACCGGGTGCTGGAGTGGTGCGACTGCGGCCGCCACGAGCAGCATCGTGTACATCACAGTGCTCCTTGCGTGCGCACCGGGCCCGGGCCAGCGGGATTCGCCACCCGGAGACGGAGCAGCACGCGGCGTTGTTCCAATCCCTGGTCGATCAACTGGACGTCTTCCCGGTCTCCGCCAGGCGAGAGCTGGGCGATCTGAGCGAGGATCGGCTCGAGGTCCTCGAGCAGGCCCTTCAATCGGGGATCCCTTCCAGCCGGGCAGTCGAGGAACAAGCGCGTCGTGCCGAGGAGGTCACGGGCTTGACGCGCGAGCTGCGCGTCCGGCTGCCCCAGGCGCGCCTCGGAGCGGAATCCCGTGAGGAGAACTTCGGCACGCGTCAGGTATTGAGCCGCCGCGACCCGGTACGGGAACGCTTCCTGATCGGCTGGCCCCCCCCTCGCCACGGTCGAAGTGGGCTTCGGGCCCGACCCCTTGGCGGTCCAACGACCGATGCCGATGCCCAGCACCAGCACGGCCGCGATCCCGACGCCCCAGCGGAGCGCCGAACGGAGCACCAGCATGCGACGCCGGCGCGCGGCCTGCGCTGCGACGATGCCCTGCCACAACTCCTCGCGCGGCGTCTCGGAGGGGGGGCGGTGATAATCTCGGGCCGCCTCCCGCAGCCATTCCTCGAACCCGTCCGGTGTCATGTCCAACGTCATGAGAGCCACTCCCCTGCGAAATCGGCCAGGGCGTCACGCAACTTGGCGCGTGCCCGGGACAGTTGTGCCTTCGACGTTCCCGTCTCGATGCCGAGGGCGGCACCGATTTCCTCGTGTGTATACCCTTCCACGTCGTGCATCACGAACACGGTGCGATAACCATCGGCCAAACCGTCGATCGCCTCCGCCAGCCGCCGCTTTAGGTCGGGCTCGGCCGACCGCCCGCGGGCGGGCTGGGCGGCCGCGTCGTCCAAGTCGGTCTCGCGGCGCTGAAACCGCTTCACCTTGCGCAGCCCGTTCAGCGCCACGGTAGTGGCGATCGCGTGCAGCCACGTCGACAGCTTCGCCTCCCCGCGAAACGAGCCCAACCGCTCGAACGCCCGGACAAACGTGTCCTGGGTGAACTCGCGCGCGAGGTGGTCGTCGCCCGACAGCCGGAAGGCGAGACGATAGATCCGGTCCACGTGCACGTCGTACAGTTCGCGCTCGGCCACGCCGTCCCTGGCGCGGACCCTGGCTATCAGCTCGCGTTCGTCCACCGGGCTCCGGAGCGGGGGCGGGGGCGGTTTCGGTCAACCCTCAGACACGGCGGGGGCGGAGAGGGTTGCTCTTGGGGGGCTCGGGGCTAGGGCTTGGGGAGTGGGGGCCGCCTCAGTGAAGCAGGAAGCGAATCCCCAGCCCCACGAGCAGCGCGAGCAGGAAGGAAGCGAGGGTCCCGACCAGGAAGTACTCGGCGAACTCGCGATCTTCGAGCTGCTTGAAGCGGGCGAGCGACTTGGCGGCGATGATCCACCCGACGGCCGTGTACTCACCCAGCAGTACGAGCGTGAGGGTGAGCGCGCGCTCGAGCGACCCCACGGCGCGGCCCCGTGCGACCTCGATCGCGCCAGCGGTGCGATCTTCATCGCGCCGCATCTGCAGCGAGGGCAGCTCGAGGACACTGCGGATCAAGACGACGCCGCGGCCGGCGACGTACATGTACCCCGTCGCGAGCAGGGCCACGCGCCCCCACCACAGTCCCGCGGCGCTCGGCGTGACGAGCGGTCGCATCAGCGTGCCCGCCACGACAGCCGCGATGAGGAAGAGCGCTTCGCCCACCAGGAGGGTGCGGCCCCGTCGGCGACCGTCGACCTGTGTGGGCCACAACGTCGCGGCGAGGGTATAGGCGAGCAGCGGTACCACGAACAGCGGATTCACGGGGTCTTCTCTCCCTCGAGCAGCGCCCGAAACATCTTATCCCCGGTGGCAACGAGAGGCCAGGCCATGCGGCGCCGCAGGTGCGAGACCGCGCTCGGCACGACGTTCAGCCGCGCCGCGGGACTGGTGGCGGCGTCCGCCGGGCCCCAGGTGAAACGCCAGGCAGCGGCCGCCTGGCGCTGCCGGCGCGTCCAGCTCCAGTACAGGGCGGAGTAGTAGCTGGCATTGCCATTGAGGGCCGGGTCGGCGACGCCGAATCCTTGGAAAGCGAAGAGCCGTCGCTCGCGCTTGGCGGCGGCGATCGCGGCGCGCGCCGCGTGGAAGCACGGTCCATCGACCTCCGGCGCCGCCACCCTGCTCGTGAGCGGGGTCGTGACGGTCCCGTAGCCGCAGGCGATCACCCAATCCACCTCGCCGAACCGGGCGCGAATCGCGTGGGCCACGTCCCACACCGGCCCGGCGGAGGTGAGCAGGCATTGAAGCTCATCGCCCTGGGTGATGCCGAATCGCGCCGCGAGGGCGTGACGGTAGCGTCGGTTCAAGTCCCCGAGGGCGTCGCGCAGCTCGGCCTGAAGCCGGGCGCGACGGGCGGGCGCCAGGGCGCGCGAGGCGACGGCGTCGGCGATCAGGGCGACGTAGCGCATTGACATATTACGTCACTTTTAACGTAGTTGACATATTTCGTCACAATGTACAAATGTGACGTAAATTGTCAATCGGAGATCTACCGGGTGCCGAACAGCCGGTCCCCCGCGTCCCCCAGTCCCGGCAGGATGTAGCCATGCGCGTTGAGCTCGCGGTCGAGCGCCGCGGCGAACACGGGCACGTCGGGGTGGGTGTCGAGCAGGCGGCGCACGCCCTCCGGCGCCGCCACGAGGCAGAGAAACCGGATGCGCTGGGCACCGGCGTGCTTGAGGGCGCTCACCGCATCCGCCGCCGAACCGCCGGTCGCGAGCATCGGGTCGAGCACGAAGAAATCGCGCGCCTCCTCGCCAGACGGGATCTTGAAGTAGTAGTCCACCGGCTCGAGGGTGTCGTGCTCCCGGTAGATGCCGATGTGGCCGACCCGGGCGGAGGGGATGAGCTGCGCGATCCCCTCGACCATGCCCAGTCCCGCCCGCAGGATGGGGACGAGGGCCAGCTTCTTGCCGGCCACCCGGACGCCCCGCATGCGCTCGAGCGGCGTCTCCACCTCCGTCGGTTCGAGGGCCAGGTCCTTGGTCACCTCGTACGCCATCAGCATGGCGATCTCGTTCACCAGCTGCTTGAAGTCCTTCGTAGTGGTGTTCTTATCGCGCAAGATCGAGAGCTTGTGCTGGATCAGCGGGTGATCGAGCACGGTGAGGTTGGGGAATTTGGGGTGGGGCATTGGCTGGAGAAGGTATCGCGCCCGAGGCTGGGCCGTCCAGCTTGGTTGCACGAATCCTGCAAGGAACCTCTTTCCGTGTAATATTCCTTTGGTATTCCAACGGCGCACGGCAGCATGCGCCCCCCGCTGGGAGCGGTCCGCCACCTTCGGCGAACCGAGGCGTTGCCCAAACGGCCCCTCAGCGGCGGTACCCCTAACCAATGGGAGCGTGGGTATGTCCTCCGAAAGCATTCGAGGCTCCTCGACCAGGACGTGAACGCGGCGAGCAGTGCTCGCCCCATTGTCGTCGGCTCGGGCCTCGCGGGTCTGTGGACCGCATGGCGATTGGCCGAACTGGGCTGCGCGGTTCGGCTGCTCACCAAGCGGACCCTGGCCGACAGTGCGACCGCGTGGGCACAGGGAGGGATCGCCGCGGCCCTGGCGCCCGGTGACACCCCGGCGCTGCACGCCGCCGACACCCTCGCGGCTGGCGATGGGCTCGCCGCGCCGGAGGCGGTCCGCATCCTCACCACCGAGGGACCCGAGGGTGTCCGACGGCTGCTGGCGCTCGGCGCGACGTTCGACCGCGGTCCCGATGGGCGACTGTCGTTCGGTCTGGAGGCGGCACACAGCCGACCCCGCATCCTGCACGCGGGCGGTGACCGCACGGGAGCGATGCTGGTCCAGTGTGTCGAGCGCCTGGTATCCCAGCACCCCCTGATCGAGATCCGGGAGAACGCCGAGGTGGCGCAGCTGCTGCTGGCCGACGAGCGGGTGTCAGGCGTCGTCGCGGTGCTGGGCGACGGGTCGGTGGCCGCGGTTCAGTCGCCCGCCGTGGTGCTCGCGACCGGTGGGGTGGGACAGCTCTACGCGGTCACCACCAACCCACTCGTCGCCACCGGTGATGGTTGGGCGTTGGCGCACCGGGTGGGTGGCGCGCTGCGGGGCATCGAATTCCTGCAGTTCCATCCCACCGGGCTGAAGCTCTCGGGGCTGAACCCCGCGCCACTCGTCTCCGAGGCGGTCCGCGGCGCCGGCGGCACGCTCGTGGACGCCCACGGTCGGCGGTTCATGCTCGACGTGGATCCGCGCGCCGAGCTCGCCTCGCGTGATGTAGTGGCCCGCGCGGTCGCCCGGATCGATCGGTCGGGGGGAGCCTGGCTCGACGCCCGCCACGTGGTGGGCTTCCCCGCTCGGTTTCCCGGGATCACGGCGATGCTCGCGAGGCACGGACTCGACCCCGCGCGGGAGTTGATCCCCGTGGCACCGGCCATGCATTACGCCATGGGCGGAATCGCGACCGACCTCGCCGGGCGGTCGACGCGGCCCGGGCTCTGGGCGGTGGGAGAAGTGGCATGGACCGGCGTGCACGGCGCCAATCGGTTGGCGTCGAATTCCCTGCTTGAGGGATTGGTCTTCGCGGACCGCGCGGCGCGCGGCCTCCGAGCGGAGAGCGAACACTGGCCGCGCGGGTTGCTCGCGTCGGCGCCGAGCGCGGAGCTCGCGGGGACGGCAGACGACGAGTGCCAGGATCTGCGTCGTGAGATGCGTCGCGTGATGAGCGAAGACGTGGGCGTCGAGCGCAGCGAGGCGTCGCTGGCGAGGGCCGGCCGCGCCCTGCTTGCGCTGAACGCCGCGGCACCGACCGCCGCATGGCGCACCCGCAATCAGCTGCTCGTCGCGCGGCTCATCGTGCAGGCGGCGCGACGGCGGCGCGAGACGCGCGGCGGCCACACCCGGGTGGATTACCCGCGGCGGAAGGAGGAGCCGGCGTGGGCGCGTGCTTGACGACCGATCTGATCGCCGAGATCCGCGCCCTCAAGGCCGAGCGGGGCGCGGCGATCCTGGCGCACAACTATCAGCGACCGGAGATCCAGGACGTGGCGGACTTGGTCGCCGACTCACTCAAGATGGCCCGGCGCGCGGCCGAGCTGGACGCACCGCTGCTGGTCATTTGCGGCGTGCATTTCATGGCCGAGACGGCGGCGATCGCGAATCCGGAAAAGCGCGTGCTCATCCCCGACCTGGACGCGGGGTGCTCCCTCGCCGACACCGTTCGGCCAGAAGACGTACGCGCGTGGCGGGCCGACCATCCCGGCGGACTCGTGGTCGCGTACGTGAACTGCAGCGCCGCCGTGAAAGCCGAAGCGGATTACTGCTGCACGTCAGGGAACGCCGTGGCGGTGGTACGGGCCCTGCCCCCGGAGGTCCCGGTGCTGTTCATCCCCGACTTCTTCCTCGGCAACCACGTGCGTCGCATTACCGGTCGCGCGCTCGATGTGTGGATGGGTGAATGTCACGTGCATGCGGCGCTGACCCCCGAGCAGGTGGCGGCGCGGCGACGGGAGTATCCCGACGCCGAGTTCCTGGTCCACCCCGAGTGCGGCTGCACCACGAGCGCGATGTATTACGCGGCCGCCGATGGCGACGTGGCCGCCGGCCGGACCCACATCGTTTCGACGGAACAGATGATCCAGCGGGCGCGCGCGTCGTCGAGCCGGCGCTTTCTGGTGGCGACCGAGACCGGAGTGCTGCACCGCCTGCGCCGGGAGAATCCCACCAAGCAGTTCCATGCTCTGGCGGACTCGGCGGAGTGCCGATTCATGAAGCTGATCACGCTCGAGAAACTGCGCGATTCGCTCCGGGACCAGAAGTACGAGGTCCGCGTGCCTGCCGAGATCGCGAGCAAAGCGCGCCGCGCCATCGAGCGGATGTTGACGATTGGCTGAGCCGCTCGGCGCCGCCGAGGTGCGTCGCGCGCTGGCGGAGGACCGGGCGGCCGAAGATGTGACGACGCGGCTACTCGGCGGGCTTACGGGCCGGCGGGCGTGCGCGGATTTCGTCGCCGAGGGGCGGTTCGTGGTCGCCGGCCTGACGGTGGTGGCGCGGGTGTACGAGGCGCTCGACGCCGCTGCGCAGGTCGAAGCGCTGTGCGAAGAGGGGGCGTGGACCGAGCCTGGTACGGTGCTCGCGCGCGTTCGAGCGACCGCGGGCACGCTGCTCGCCGGTGAGCGGGTGGCGCTGAACTTTCTGCAACGGCTCTCGGGGATCGCCACACTGACGCGCCGGGCGGTGGACGCGGTTGTGGGCACGGCGGCGCGGATCACCCACACACGCAAGACCACGCCCGGCCTCCGCGCGCTCGAGCGCTACGCCGTGACCGTCGGCGGTGGCGTAGAGAATCGCGGCTCACTCGCCGAGGCCGTCTTGTGGAAGGACAATCATTGGGCGCTGCTCGGTGCCGGTCGACTCGCCGCGGCGTTGGCGGGAGCGCCGGCGGGAACGCCGGTGGTCGTCGAGGTCGAGAGCGATGCGCAGCTCGAGCAGGCGCTCGCCGCCGGGGTGCGTCATATCCTGGTCGACAACCAGCCGCCCGAGCGAGTAGCGATGTGGGTGCGGCGCGTCGGTCCCGGGGTCACCGTACAAGCCTCGGGCGGGATCACGCCGGAGACGGCGCGGGCATACGCGGAAGCAGGGGCGCGGCTGATCTCGATCGGGATGCTCACGCACTCGGCGCCGGCGGCGCCGATCCGGTGCGACATCCGTCCGTCTCCGGGCGCGTTACCGTAGAGAGCCCCATCGCGTACCTTGTGCGCGTCTCCACAAGGGCACTGCCGTGAAAATGCAACGTCTCACCCCCGTACTCGTGGTCGATGCCATCGAGCCGGTGCTCGCCTTTTGGGTGGACCGTCTGGGGTTCCGGAAGACCATTGAGGTTCCCCACGAGGGGCGATTGGGATTCGTCACCCTTGAGCGTGACGATGTGCAGATCATGTATCAGTCGCGCGACAGCGTCGCCGCCGACGTACCGCCGCTGGCGGCGGCGCCGGCGCGCGGCACGTTTCTCTTTCTTGAGGTGGACGACCTCGACGCCATCGCGAAGCTTCTCACCGGGGTGACGCCGGTGATCCCGCGGCGCAAGACGTTCTACGGCGCGGACGAGCTGATCGTACGAGAGCCGGCCGGGAACGTGGTGACCTTCGCGCAGTTCGGGGCGGCCTAATCCATTCTTAACGCCCCTTTGCGTGACGCGAATCACAAGCGTTACGCCCTGCACCCTCCATGAGTCTTTACTCATCGCGGGGACCCTCCGGCGCCAGGGCCAGGGGGTCCCCTTCTGATCGATGGGGGCCCGAAGCGCGTGACGCGGCAACACCACCCCTTGCCGACCTTTCTCGACCCGAGCGGACGTCGCTGGGCCCGGCTGCGTGCGGGCGCTCTCGCCGCCGGCATGGTCAGCACGGTGCTGTTCCTGTTCGTGCTCACCGGCGTGCTCGTGCCACCGCTCCTCCCGACGCTGCCCCTCAAACAGACGGCCGCGGACTCGCTCGGGCATCCGCCCAGGGTATCGCGCACGGCGAAGCACCCGATCTCGACACGGGCAGAGCGTGAGCGTGTGGCGAGTCGCCAGCGGTTGTACAACTACTTGAAGGAGCATCCCGCACCGCCCGCCTTGAGGTACGCCCAGATGCCGATTGTCGGGGCCTCGGTTCGACATGCGGCCGCGTCGGCCGGCGCCCCGATCACCGCGGGCTTCTACGTGAACTGGGACGACAACTCGTTGGCGTCGCTGCACCGCCATATCGATGCGCTCGACTGGGTGGTGGCCGAGTGGGGTTTCGTGGGCGGGGGCGTGGACACTACCCCGATCCGCTTTCAGGTGGACCGCCGCGTGCTGGTCGAGGCTGCCCAGGCCGCCCGCGCCAAGCAGCCGGTGCAGGTCTTCGCGATGGTCACGAACTTCACCGGCGATGATTTCGACGCCCGGGCGCTCACCCGGCTGCTAGCTCGCCCGCGCCTGTGGCGACGCGCGATCGCGACCATCGCCGACACGCTGGCCCGTTACGATCTGGCTGGGGTGACCCTGGACTTCGAGAACGTGCCGCGGGCGGCGCACCCGGCGCTGCGCCGGTTCCTGCGGGCGCTGAAGAAGCGCCTCGAGCGCGATCACCGGCTCGTCACGCAGGCCGTTCCCGGTGATGACCCGGAATGGCCGCTGGAGCGCTACGGCGCGATCGACGACTACTTATTCCTGATGCTGTACGACGAGCACGATCCGTCGGACGAGCCTGGCCCGATCGCGAGCGAGCGCTGGTTCGAGAGGCACCTCGCGCGCGTGCTGGCCAGCGTGCCGGCGGCGAAGCTGATCGTCAGCCTGGGCCAGTACGGCTACGAATGGTCCGACACCGCCGAGTCCGCGACCGAGCTGACCTTTCAGGACGTTATGCAGCTGGCGCGCGACCATCACCGCACGCCCGCCATGGACCCGGCGACGCTGAATCCAACGTTCGCCTGGGACGACCCCGACTCGACGAGTCACATCGTGTGGTTCCTCGACGGCGTGACGGCGTATAACCAGCTGCGCCGTGCGCTGCCGCGCGCCGTGCGCGGCGTGAGCGTGTGGCGGCTCGGGTCGGAGGACCCCTCACTCTGGTCGGTCCTGGGCCGCGACGGCTTACACGAGCGGCCTGCGTCGCTCGACACCATCCGCATCGGCTACGACGTCGAGTTCATCGGCACGGGCGAGATCCTGAGGATGGTGGCACAGCCGACGCTGGGGCAGCGCGCCCTGCAGACCGACAGCATCACCGGACAGGTCGTGGTGGACTCGGTGCTCCGGACGCCGTCCACCTACGTGATCGAGCGGTACGGCCGGAAGCAGCACGCGGTGGCGCTGACGTTCGACGACGGCCCCGACCCCACCTGGACGCCGCTCATCCTCGACACGCTGCAGTCGCGCGACGCCACGGCGACCTTCTTCATCATCGGCGAGAACGCCGAGCTCCACCCCGAGCTGTTGCGCCGGATGCTGCGCGAGGGGCATGAAATCGGGAATCACACCTTCACGCACCCGAACCTGTCGCTCGTGGGGTCGCGGCTCACGCGCTACGAGCTCTCCGCCACCGAGCGGTTGATCGAGGCCGTGACGAACCGCCGCACCGCCCTGTTCCGTCCCCCCTACTTCGGGGACGCCGAGCCCACCACGCCCGACGAGCTGGGCCCGATCGCGGTCGCCCAGGACCTGGGGTACGTGACGGTCGGATTGCGCAACGATCCCGGCGACTGGCTGCAGCCGGGCGTCGACAAGATCATCCGCGAGGGCCTGGCTCAGCTCGATCGTGGCCAGGTGATCCTGCTGCACGACGGCGGTGGCGACCGCGCGCAGACGGTGGCGGCGCTCGGCCCCCTGATCGATTCGCTTCGGGCCCGCGGGTACCAGCTCACCACCGTCACGGCGCTCGCCGGACTCACGCGCGACGAGGCGATGGCCCCGTTGCCGGCGCACAGCGCGCTGCGCCGCTTCGTCGAGCTCGGATCGTTCTCGATCGTGGGCTGGATCGAGCTCGGGCTGCACGCGCTGTTCCTCGCCGCTATGGTGCTCGGCGCCGGCCGCCTCGTCGTGCTGCTCGCACTGGCACTCCGTCAGCGCGGGCTGCGTCGGTTTGCGCGGCGCGAGGTGGACGCGCTGCATCATCCCAGCGTGAGCGTCGTCGTGCCGGCCTACAACGAAGAGAAGGTCATCGTGCGCACCGTCGAGTCGCTGCTGGCGCAGGGCTACGCGGGCCTCGAGATCATCGTGGTGGACGACGGCTCTCCCGACGGCACGAGCCAGGTCGTGACCGCCGCCTTCCGTGGCAATCCGGCCGTGCGGGTCGTGTCCAAGGTGAACGGCGGCAAGGCCAGCGCGCTCAACGTCGGTGTCGCGCAAGCGACCGGTGAGATTGTCGTGGCCGTCGATGCCGACACGGTGCTCGCCCCGGGGGCGATCGCCGCCCTCGTGTTGCCGCTCGCCGACGATCGCGTGGGGGCGGTGGCTGGCAACGCCAAGGTGGGCAACCGGATCAATCTCGTGACGCGGTGGCAGGCGGTGGAGTATGTGACGAGCCAGAACCTAGACCGCCGCGCGTTCTCCCTCCTCAACTGCATCACCGTGGTGCCGGGGGCCATTGGCGCCTGGCGGCGCAATCTGGTGCTCGAGGCCGGCGGCTTCAGCGACCAGACGATGGCGGAGGACCAGGACCTGACGCTATCGCTGTTGCGCGGCGGCTGGCGCATCGCCTATGCCGACCTGGCGATCGCGTACACCGAGGCGCCGGATACTCTGGCGGGGTTGTCGCGCCAGCGGTTCCGCTGGAGCTTCGGGACGCTGCAATGCGCCTGGAAGCACCGCGGCGCACTGTTCCGGCGGCGCTCCGGGGCGCTCGGCTTCGTGGCGCTGCCCAATGTGTGGATCTTCCAGCTCGTGTTCCCGTTCCTCGCACCGATCGCCGATGTGCTATTCGGGTGGTCGCTTGTGACCGTGTACTTGAACAAATTGCAGCACGGCGCCGAGTACGCGATGCAGAGCCTCGAGCAGGTGGTGGCCTACTATCTCGCGTTTCTCGCCGTCGACTGGCTGGCGGGGATCGTGGCGCTCCTCATGGAGCATGGCGAAGAGAGGGGGCTGTCGTGGTTGGTGCTGCTGCAACGGTTCGTGTATCGCCAGGTGCTGTACTGGGCGGTGGTCAAGGCGGTGTTCGCGGCGGCCGAGGGTCGGGCGCGCGGGTGGGGGAAGCTCGTGCGCAAGGGCACGGTCGAGCTGCCGCGTGCGGCGTGATGCGATCCCGCGCGTTAGCGCTCTGCGTGATTCTCATGCTCCTCGCGGTCGGAGCGCGCGGGCAGGACTCACAGAGGTCGCCTTGGACAGGGGGCGCGCGCGCGGCGACGGTGCAGCTCAACGACTCGCTCTCCCTCAGGGCGCTGTCCGGTGTGATGGAGTACCGCGCGCTGGGCTGGCTCAGGCTCGGCGCCGCTCCGACGCTGGTGCGCGCGACCAGCGGTGCGACGACCACTTCAGGATTTGGGGACTTGCCGCTCGCGCTCGAGGCGTCGGGGCAGTGGAGCGCCCCGTTTCGTCCTGAGCTCGGTGCCAGCGTCATCGTGACGCTGCCGACGGGGCGGGCCGCCTGTGGTTTGGGAAGTGGCGTCACGAGCGTCGGCATGAGTCTCGGCGCTGGGATCGCGCCCGCGGAGGCGGTGCACCTGTCGGCCGACGCGAGCCGGAGCTTCACCGGCGCCATCACGCTCTCGTCACTCGATAAGCCGGACGCGACGTGGGTCGACATCGACGGCGACGTGGACGTGGCGCCACGCTTGACGCTGAGCCTCTCCGTGGGCGGGGCCGTGGGCGGCATCGACACAACGACAGCTGACCGCGAGGTGGGGGGTGGTGTGAGCTATGCGCTCCGTGGGCCGCTCGAGCTGAAGGTCGACGTGACGCACCGGGTCGCCGGCACGTCCCCGCGCTGGGGCGTTGAAGTGAGTCTCGGGACCTCATCCACGGGAATCTCGCCGCTCAATTCGCTCTCGCCCGTCGGGCGGGAGCGGCAGGTTTTCGTGAGTGGCATCAGCAACGGTCGCGGGCGCGGGAGGGGTGTGGGCGGTGGCGGGGGTGGGACCGGGGGCGGAACGGTCGGCTGCTGACGCACAAGTGGCTCCCGTGAGTACTTCAAACGCGCCGTGAAGACCGTAGAGGCTCCCCTTGACCTGCGGCTGGACGATCTACGACACTGCTACGCGCAATGGCTCGTAGATGCAGGGGCCTGCTCAAACAGCCTCAGGGGGTAGCCGCCTCGTGAGTAACATTGCCCAATTCGCTCTTGCGGTGCTCTCCCTCACCGGAGGCGCGGTCGTTGTTGCATCACTGCCTGTTGCTAGCCCTTCGTGGGCGGCTTGTCGCTGTCCTTCTCGGCCTCTTTCGCATCTTTGTCGGCCGTCCGCTCGGCTTCCTCCGCTTCCTTGTCGGTCACGCCAAGACTTTTGAGGGTCTGTCCGATGCTCTTGCCGCTCTTCAAGCCGGCGAGAATCGCATCGGTCGTGATGGCCGGATTCTTGGCGCCGAGGTTGTGCGCGAGCATGTTCGCGGCGACGAACTGGCCGCGCGTGAGCTTGGGATTGTCCTTGAGCGCCGCGGCGTAGGCCTGCTCCAGCGCTGTCGGGGTCGTGTTCAACTTCTTAGCGATCCCGCTGAAGCTCTTCACGTGCTCCGCCGACTCCGCCCCGCGAGTCTCGGCGGGAGTGGACGGGTGGGCAACGTCGGCTATGCGAGGCGCGGGGGTGTGGGCCCGGGTGGGACGCTGCGCGGCGGCCGCGACGGCACCGGCGACCACGAGCAGCGTGACGATCTGCCAGGTGTGCTTCATAGGTGAGACAAAGACCTCCTTTCAAGAGCTAAAGACAGCGGGGCCATCGGCATGGTAACCACTAAGATTTCTTAACGTGACGCGTGTCACTGGCTGCCGGTGTTAGTCTGGGGTGCCGTGCGCCTCATAGCCTTTTTCTTGGCCGCCGTCGTCTGCGTCGCACCGGCGTGGAGTCAGACCACTGCCGGCGCGAGCGCCGGCTACGTCAAGTTCTCGGGCGAGCGCTCGGAGCAGGCGCTCTCCGGCATCATCGAGTTCCAGCCGAGCGGATGGTTGACGCTGTACGCTGTGCCCGCGTGGCTGCGGGTTTCCGACACGGTGAGCGGCCGCACCCTATCCAGCAGTGGGCTGGGCGATCTACCGCTCTTCGCGGCCGCGGAGTACACGTCTTCGACCGCGTGGTCGCCCAGCGCTGCTGCTGCGCTCAGTGTTGTCCTGCCAACGGGCAAGGCATCCTGCGGGCTGGGGAACGGCGTGACAACCGCGGAGTTCGACCTCGGCATCGCGGTGGCGCCGGCCGAGGGGCGCGCGCACGTATCTGCCGACGTGAATCGCAGCCTCTCGGGTCTGGCCGCTCGGTCGGCGCTGAGCGCACCGAGCGCTACCACGCTGCGCTTCGAGGCGGGCTACGACGTGTCGCCTCAGTGGACGTGGACGGCCTCGGTCGGCCTGGATGTCGGTGCCGCGGGCTCGGCCCCCGACCGAGTGCTCGGTCTCGGCGTGCGCCACGGCATCGCGGGGCCGCTCGCGGTAGTGCTCGATGGGAGCCACGGCCTGACCAGCGCATCGCCCCAGTGGGTGCTTTCCCTGGGTCTCGGGACGGCTTACAGTGGCCCGTCGCCGGTGACGCCCACGAGCCCGTTGCGCCGGCTCCAAACGACGTTCGGGAGCGGGAGCGGCCGCCCAAAGGCGGGCTGTTAGTGGGAATCTCGCGGATTACGGAAGTAGTTCCGGGGAACGTGATACAGCTTGACTCGGTGCGTTACATCGATGACTCACCATGCAGTTCGATCGAACTCGGCCGAGGGGCGGCCGGGAAGCGCCGCAAGTGAGTCACCAAAAGTCAGCTAGAACCACAACTCCTTCGATAATGACGCAGTAGTCCAAACGACAGGTTCTTGCCGAGTGAGCCCTCTGGGCTGATCTCGTTTCTCAGGCAATCTCAATAACGTGGACGGAGTGCAAGCCAAGGTCATGAGTAGCGCAACGAGGCACTGGGGCTGAGGCTTGCATTCATTGCCGTAGCGGAATCACGGTCTGCTGCGAGTTTGAACTCGAGGGGCGTGAGACCTGTTGAGAAGTACTTCCGCTCCAGGCATGCCGAAGCGGCGCGCCGCGGCGTGCCCGACTCGCCCCCCCCCGTTGCAGTTTCCGCCGGTGGGCACTGTCAGTAAGCGACGATCGCAGCGAAGGTGTCCGTATTCCCGAACCCCGGTGCGCACGCGACATCCGGGTTGGGGGCTACGGCCGTTTTGGACCCCGCGTACACGGCATTGCGGTAGCTCGCGACCGCGCGGCAGGCCTCGGCGTTGCGAGCGTCCGTCCAGACCGCGATCGGGCGCGGTTAGGCAGGCGAGTCACGACAAGATGTAGCAATTACGAGGTGTTCTGGGCATCGGTGTTGTGACTCGGAGACCGAAGAATCGACCGCCAATCGTACCAGGATCACAACAGAACCCACAATGCGCGACCCCTTGAAGAGCCATTCACTGACGCCCTGTCGCCTCGCCTTGCGGTGTCACAACCAGGTTCCGGAAGTGTGCGATGGTACCGATGCCTAGCCAGAGCGCCACAGCGCCCTTCGCATGCGGCCCTGACTTCACATCATTGACGACCAACGTCGGCTGAGGATTATCGTGGACATAGAGGCGCGCGCGCTCGCCGTGCACCTCGATTCGGACCTTGGTCCACTCGCCCGGCACGAGGTCGACGTAGGACTCGTACTTGCCCGGCGTCTCCTGCCGCAGACGGTACCACGGCCAGTCGGGCTGAGAAATGTATTGTGCCGCATGATTCCGACGCTCTTGGTCCTCGACGCGGCCGTTCGTCGGGCGTAGATAGAATGCGTCGTATGTCTTGCCGTCTTCGAGCAACCGGAACGCAATGCCAACGAAGCCACGCGCTCCCTCGGGTGCACCCGGAGCCGGCGCACCGGCAACCTCCGCTTCGATTACGCCATTGGAGAACTCTAGACCTTCGATCGATGCGTATGCGGACTCCGCCCTAATGCCGGGCGCGAAGGTGAGCTGCACGCCTTTTTTGCCTTGAAGCGTGGCCGGCTCGGCTACAACGTTATGCAGCCGAAGCCCTGCGGGAGATTCGAGGGGGTATTGCTTTGATTGCGCTTCGGCCAGGGCAGGTAAGAAAGAGAACAACATCAGTATCGTGCGCGTCACATGCAGTCCTTTCCGAGCACGCCTTACTTCGCGGCGGCTGTTGCTGCTCTGAGCATGCGATCCAGGTCGCGACGTGTGAGCAGCCGACCGTTCGCGATCACGGCATAAATGCGGCGCGCGTCCCCAATAGCTGTGAGTGGATTCGCGTCGAGGACCAAGAGATCCGCCACTTTGCCGGCTGCAATGCTGCCCAAAGAATCCGCGAGACCCATGACCTGGGCCGGCCGGATCGTCGCAGCTTGCAGGGCTTGCAGCGGTGTCATTCCGACCTCACGAACCAGCAAATCAAGTTCATCCTGCAGACTGAAGCCCGGCACCAGGAGCGGCGAACCAATATCGGTTCCGGCTAACAACGTCATGCCCGCTCGGTGCATCTCCGCGGTATTGCGCATTTGGACGCGGTAGATTGCTCTCCAATCCATCGGACTTTCCTGCTTCAACTCAAGCAATTGATCGCGCCACTGCTCCCGCGTCCGCGTCGGGACATACTCCTCTCGCGGAATGCGGCCGGCGTTCAGCCTCGCGATCAGCGTGTCCGGGGGGTCGAGACGAACCGGCCACGTCACCAAGGTCGGGACCATCGCCACGCCGTTCGCGGCGAGCTGCCGCCACAGGGAATCGCGCGCCGCGTCCGCGCCCTCCAACGGAGGCCATACCCCGTGTTCCAACGTCGTGACACCGGTCCTCGGAAAAGGCTCATTACCGTGCCCTGCGACCTGCAGGCCGCGCTCCCGCGCCCGCTCGACAATCGCCCGGCTGATTTCGGGACTCGGCCAGTTGCGGACCTTGATGAAATCGGCTCCCAGCGCCGCGACCGAATCCACCCAGCGGACCGCCTCATCGGGCGACGCTGGGCCGTAGCGTTCGTACAGCCTCCACGGAGTGCCCGCGGCTTCCACCATCCGCTTTACCATGGCGAGCCATCGCTGATTCTCGACGATCGGTGAGGAAATGCGGATGCGCGGTCCGAGTAGCTGGCCCGTAGCGACGCTATCACGCCATGCTTTCGCTGCCGTGAAGCGTTCCGCACCCATGTTCCGAATGCCGGTCACGCCTTGCGTGAGATATAGCGCCAGGGATGTGCGACCGAAGTCGGTCACATGCGAGTGCATATCCCATAATCCGGGGGTCAAGAACTTTCCAGTCGCCTTCACGGATTGTGCGCCCCGGGGTGCATGCGTTTGGGCTGCAGCGCCGATCGCGACGATGCGGTTACCGGAGATCAAAATTGTCTGATTGGAAAGCGTCATACCGCTCACGACATCGACCACGTTCACGTCGGTGATCGCCAGACTTACCGACTGCTGGGTCGACTGACGCGGGCCACTAATCGGCGCCGCCGCGAGGACGAGCACGCAGAAGAGAGGACGCATGCGCTATTGCTGCCGCAAGCTAGCGTTTGCTGTTTTCGGCGTCTTGTACGGGATTAGGGTGCAGTGTGCCGTCGTGAGCCGACGAAGCGGCCCTGCGAAAACGGCTAGGAGTCATACCTGTGTGAGAGCGGAAGACGCGCGTTAGGTGACTTTGATCGGTGAAACCTGCCGACAGGGCTACCTGGCTAATGGATGACCTGCCAGTCGCAAGCTCCTGGCGAGCGCGTTCGACGCGGACGCGTCTGACATACGACCCAACACTCATCCCGTAGCGGCTCCGAAACGCTTGCGCCAGATGGACCGGGTGAACGCCGGAATGCCTGGCAAGCTCTGCGAGCGTTATCCGCATCGAGGAATGCGCCGCAACGTACTCCCGGGCACGGTCAAGCCAAGACGGTTTGCAGGAGAGATCGTATATCCCAAACCGAGACACCTCTGCCAGGAGCTCGGCCAGGAGTGAGGCCAGCGCGAGTTCGAACCCTGGTGTCTGGAGTGCGGATTCTCTTGCGATGTACCGAACCAGCCTTCGCGAACGGAGGGAGCGGATGAGGAGAAAATCACGCCGTGTGGTGGCGCTCTCGAGCTCAGCGACCATATCATAAGACAGTTCCACAAACACGCCGTGAACGCCGTCGCCACCGAAGCGGTTGGAATGTTCTATCCCGCCGCGTTTGTACGTGACCGATAGCGGGTCGCAGCGATAGAGCTGGGGACCAAGCCGCTCGTCGTGCCACCCCGCGAATATCAAGGACAGTGACGGCGCGACATGGTGGTGAACGCCGAGGTGCGCGTGCGCGGCGTGTCGTCGCTCCGCAAGATCAAAGTCTGGTTCGACACGAAGTTGCAGCACGTTGCGACTCTCCGAGGGCTGGGCCGGCCGCTGCGCCCGTTCCATGCCTGGCACTCGGCTGACGCGAACGAAAGATCGCCCCATAGGCGTCAAACGCCAGTGCAACGATCGCATAGCACGAGCTGAGCTATGTCTCTACAGGCCATTCGCATCTCGTCACGAGGACTCCAAGAAGTCGGCACGGCGGGATTGAACCCGCGACCCCTGAACCCATTCAGGGAACGGAATCGACAGCGGATTCACGTCGCTCGCCCGACTCGCACTACGACACGAAGGACTGCGGCCGCCCGACGAGTCGAGTGGCCTGCGTTTGCGTGAGACCCGCGGCGATCCGAGCGGCTCGTAAGCTCCTCCTAAACTCCTTCCAACGCGCGCCGATCTCGCCGAAGCCGTGGCGAAGCGGTTTAAGGACCAACAACGGCAAACATTGGCACTCCCACCGCACCAATCAGGCCGCTAAGTTGTTCTGCTGCATAGTTCCGGCCAGGTAGCTCAGTTGGTAGAGCAGCGGACTGAAAATCCGCGTGTCGGCAGTTCGATTCTGCCCCTGGCCACTGTTGGTAGACTCTGGCGAGGCCGAAGGCGAGCGGGATCATCGACCAGAGGCGCACTCGGAGAGCGAAAGTCACTTCCGAAACGGTCACCGCGAACGAGGCCCTCTTTACAGGTTTTTGGGAGACCTTCCTTCATGCTGTGTGCCTGAAGAGGAGGTTCCCAGGCTCATACCGGTCACGGGACTGATGTCGTAGAATTTCGCCCTGTACGCATTCGTGGGCGACGTAGCCACGTTGGGAGAGCCATTCGACTAAGTCTCGAGAGCGCGCCACGCCCGGCAAGTCGAAATCCCCTACCTCGAGAACGATCAGCGGTGCAGACTCCCGTATGAGCCTCTCGGCTCCCCTCAAGACGTGCATCTCCGCTGACTCCGCATCGATCTTCATGAAGTCCACTCGCTCGACGCCTAGCGCGGTGACAAGGTCGTCACAGGTCCGAGCAGACACGTTCACCGCTCCGAGCTCCCCCCGTTCGCCACTTCTGTTGCGTTGTCCGAACGCTGAGTTCATGGCCGAGTCGACGAGACCATAGTCGCGAAACTGGAGCGTCGTATTGGCACTATATGCGGCAACGTTTACCGGAATGATGTTCCGGAACCGACTGTTGGACGACGCGTTCTTGTTGAGCTGCCGGAAGGTCCGGGGTATCGGCTCCAGGGCCATCACACGACCTTCTGCGCTCACGAGGTTACTTGCGAGGAGAGTGAAGAAACCGTAATGGGCGCCTACATCGACGAACACCATCCCGGGACGGAGGAACCGTAGGAGGAACGTGCAGACATCGCTCTCGAAGAAGCCGTAGCGCCATACGTGTGTCGATGTTCCCTCTGGCAGCACCACCTCAAACCGACCGTTCCAGAACGTCTTGGTGGAGACCGCATGGGAGAGACCAAGCTTATAAAGCAGCTTTGGGTACAACTCCTTCCAAGGATGAGTCAGCAGTCTGGTCATTCGACTCTGGCTGGCTCTCTCCATTGCCTCCTTCAGATTCTGTTCAGCTTGTTGCTCACGCAGAGTCATTCCCTCATGTGCCAGTAAGGCGGCACTGCTAATCTCCCGGCCACTGCGGACTCCCCTTCGTCGTTGAAGAACTGGCACTCGAATAGTCCAAGCACCTGGTCAGACGGCCCTCCTGTGGCCCGGCTCGGAATATGCGACCTCCGCATGTGAGCCGGCCGTTCTTTAACACCTCACAGGGAGGGTACGATGCGAAAGGTGCTGCTTCCCCTCGTAGCGGTAGCAGGTTTCCTGACCGTCGGGTGTCGGGGGCTGTTCGCGCCCAGCGTCTGCACGCCCAACATAACCGTCACGGACACCGTCACGATGACTGGTCATCCCACGACAGTGGACACGCTGGGGACGTTCAAGTTCTGCGCGCAGTAGCCCCTCGGGGCCCTCGTCCTTAGCGCGCTAGCTCACGCTATCACGGAGGCTGGGGAAGTCGGTCTCCCAGCCTCTGGCTAATCGCCTTCTGTGGCGCCGGCGCGACAGCATGAACCTCTGAGGACGGGTTTCATCCGCGATTTTCTCCGGTAGGGAGGCGCAGCGTGAAGACGCTGCCCCCCCCGTCCCGCGGGGCGTAGTCGATCGTGCCACCCTGCAGCTGAGCCAGCCGCCGCGCGATCGCCAGCCCCAGACCCGCACCACCGCCGTCCGCCCCCCCGGCCGCGCCCGCGCGACGGTAGAACGGCTCGAAAATGCGCTCGCGCTCGCTGGCGGGAACACCGGGGCCGCGGTCCGCCACGGCGAAGACGAGCGACGCTCCCTGCCGCCGCACCGACAGCTCGACGGGCGACGCCGGCGGCGTATGATGCGCCGCGTTCGCAAGCAGGTTGCTTAGAATACGCAGGGATTGTACAAAGTCGAACCGGCCCACCAGCGCCGGCTCCGTGAGGTCGAGCATGGTCTCGAGGGTCCGATCCGTGAACAGCCCGGCGGTTTGGCGCACGGCCGCACCGACCAGGTCCTCCGCCGTGTTGAGCTCGGGGTGCACCGGGAGGGCACCGCCCCGGAGTCGGGACAGGTCGAGCAAGTCGGCGACGAGCCGCGCCAATCGGTTGGCTTCCTCTTCGATCGCCCGAGCGTTCGGGTCTCCCCGCGCGACGCCCGCTTGGGCGAGGGCGGTGATCGTGGTGAGGGGCGTCCGCAAGTCGTGCGAGACGGCGGCCAGCACGCCGCCGAGCGACGCCACCTCGCGCGCCCGGTGGGCGGCCTCGGCGGCGCGGGCGCGCTCCGCGGTGACGAGGTGCGTGGTGACCGCCGCCGTGGTGAGAAACGCTATCAGCACGAACAAATCCAGCGGCTTACCGACGGAGAGCCTGTCGTAGGGCGCCTGGAAGAAAAAGTCGATGGATAGAAAGCTTGCCAACGTGAGCGCGAAGCCGAGCGGCCGACCACCTCCCACACTGCCGCCGAGAATCACGAGCAGATAGAGCAGCACGGGCGGGACGGTGCCCATGCCATCGCGGAACGTCCGCAGCAGGGCGGTCACCGCGACGAAGACGACAACCCAGCCCAGCCAGATCCAGACACGGAACCGCGGCATGAGCCCTAGGCCGGCACCTCCGCGCGATAGCCCACCCCGGGCTCCGTCACAATGAGCTCGGGCTGGGCCGGGTTTGCCTCGACCTTGCGCCGCAGGTTGGTGACGTGCACGCGCAGGTATTGCTGCGGACTGCCGGCGGCGGACCCCCACACGGCGTCGAAGATCTGCTGGTGGGTGAGCGTGCGGCCGGCGTTCGAGACGAGCGTCCGAAGGATGTCCCACTCGATCGGCGTCAGACGGATCACGGTTTCCCCGCGCGTCACGCGGCGGCGCGCCATGTCGATCACGAGGCCGTGGGCTTCCACCACCGCGTCGCCGTCCTGGCCCCTGGCCAGCCGGGACCGCCGCAAGACCGCGCGCACGCGGGCCACGAATTCCGGCGTGCTGAAGGGCTTCGTGACGTAGTCATCCGCGCCGGCGTTCAGCAGCAGCACTTTCTCCGTGTCCGAGTGCCGGGCCGAGAGCACGACGATCGGCACGCGGGACCAGGAGCGGATCTCGTGGCACACGTCGATACCACGCCCGTCCGGGAGCCCTAGATCGAGGATGATCAACTCGGGGCGCTCGGCGGCGGCCAGGTCGATCCCTTCCCGTCCGGTCGCCGCCTCGAGGATGCGATCGGCCACTTCACTCAGCGCGTTCTGCAGTGCTCGCCGGATCGGCGCGTCGTCTTCGATCACGAGGAGCGCGCGCGCGCGGACCGCTGTCGTCAGCGCGTCGTCGTTCGGAGGGGTCGCGCCCATGTTCGCTACAGGGATACGTCTGTGCGGGGGCGCACCGCAAGCACGTCTTAGTGAGTTCTTAGTCACCCACCCGCTTGTTCCCCCATCGATTCTTGATCCCCCTCAATCCTACCTTGGACCGCGCCCGAGAGTCCGTCTCTTCCCAAGGAGCGCTGTCATGCACGTTCGCACCATTGTGGCTTGTTTCGCTATCGGGCTGCTCACGGCGTGCGGGAGCTCGAGCGGCCCCACCGGTCCCTCAGGCCCGCCAGCGGTGGCCCTGGTGAACGGGGCGACCATGCCATCCGGGACCGCCGGGGCGACAGTCGTGATTCAGGGCACCAACTTCGGGAGCAGTCAAACCGTAGCCGGCGGGCACGTCGTATTCTCCACCACAGGCGGCGGCCGGGACACGGCCGCCATCGCGAGCGCCGCCGACTGGACCGATCAGCTGATCGTCACCACCGTGCCAACCGGCGTGCCGACGGGCAAGGACACGCTGTTCGTCCAGACCTCCGGGGGGACGAGCGCGCCGGTGGTCTTTACCGTGGTGGCGAAAGTACAGTTCAGCCCCTCGACTGTAAGCTGGACGGCGACGACGTCGCTCCCCCTGGGTCTTTCCGGTCATGCGGTCGCCGCCGCCACACTTCCGGGATCGCCGGCCACGAGCGTTGTGTACCTCGCCGGCGGAGCCGACAACACGAATGCGCCGCGCGACAGCGTGCTATATGCCACCGCGTCTGCCAGCGGGGCCCTCGGCGCATGGACCAAGACCACTGTCCTGCCCGCGAGCGTCGCGTTCGCCGCGGCCGTGGTGGCGACAGCCGGGAATTCGCCGGTAACCGGCGGCTCGTACCTCTACGTCATCGGCGGCGACAGCACGGCGAGCGGCAAGCCGGTCGCGACCGTGTATCGTGGCACCCTTGCGGCCAGCGGGGCAGTGACGGCGTGGAGCACCACAACTGCGTTGCCTGCTCCGGTCCATTCGCTCGGCGCGGTGATCTTCAACGGCAGGGTGTACGTTGCCGGTGGATCGGGGGCCGGCAACGCGCCTGTGGCAACGGTCGATACCGCTTCGATCAAGTCAGACGGCACACTTGGTGGTTGGGGGCCCGTGGCGTCGCTCCCCTTCGCCCGGAGCTACTTCGGGTTCGGCATCAACGGCACGGTCCTCTATGCCTTGGGCGGCGATAGCGGGGCGGTGACGCCGAACGACTCTAGCGTGAAGAGCAGCCAGATCAACGACGTCGTGTACGCTGGGATCGATGTCCACACGGGGAGTCTGACGGCGGCGGGATGGATTGCGAACGGGAACAAGCTCAAGAAGGCCGTCAGCAAGCACACCATCGTGACGGCAGTGGGGAACGTCCTCGTCACGGCGGGCCTTTATACGGGGGCGACGACCGGGTCTACCGAGGAGACCTACGCCGGCCTCAATACGGACGGCAGCACGACCGCGTTCAACGGCGCCACCGGCGCCAACACGATCTCGGCGGCGGGCGGCGGCAACCTATTCAACCAGGCTGCCGTGGGTTACTTGGACGCGACCGGCGCGTTTCACGTGTTGGTGGTGGGCGGCGACGACGTTAACACCCCGACAGTTAATAAGCATCCAGGGGTTTTCTACTACTAAGACCTGAAGCACTCAGAAGAGCCACGACACGCCTCGGCGGTAAGCCCGTCGAGGCGCGTCGCGCTTCCCACAGTGCTTACATTTCGAGCCGTTCCGAGGAGCGCGAACTCACCCTCAGGAGATTTGATCGTGTTGTTGCTCGCCGCGCTGCTGGTAGCCGACAGCGTTCCCGCCATCACTGTCACCATCCAGGGGTTCAAGGTGGCCGTCGCGCCGGCCGAGTCGCTCTACGTCGAGACGACAGGCCGCGGTGAGGGCGCGGGGGATCCGGTCGTGCTCATTCCTGGGTTGTTCGGCGCGGCGATCGGCTTTCGAAAGCTGACCACGCTGTTGGCTGTATCGGGCTACCGCGCGATCGTGATCGAGCCGCTCGGCGTCGGCTCCTCCGCTCGTCCCGAGAAGGCGAACTACTCGCTGACGGCGCAAGCCGACCGGATCGCGGCGGTGCTGGACTCCCTGCACGTGGCCGACGCCTGGCTCATCGCCCATTCGATCGGCGGGTCCGAGGCGTTTCGGCTCGCGTATCGGAGACCGGGTCTCGTGCGGGGGTTGGTGTCGATCGAGGGGGGACCGACCGAGAAGGCGATCACGCCGGCGTTCAAACGCGCGCTGCGGTTCGCGCCCTGGATCAAGCTCTTGGGCGGGATCAGATTGATCAGGCGCAAGATCAAGGGGATGCTGATCGATTCTTCGGGGGATCCGTCCTGGGTCACCGACAGCGTGGTCGAAGGCTACACGGCGGGCGCGACGCGGAATCTGGATGCCACCCTGAAGGCCTACATCGCGATGGCCAACGCCCGCGAGCCCGAGAGACTCGCGCCGCACTTGACCGACGTCGGGTGCCCGGTGCGGCTGCTGCTGGGCGCGACGCACCACGACGGCGACGTGAGCCCGAAGGAAGTCGAGCTCTTGAGGCGGACTGTTCCCCGGTTCGCGCTGGATTCCGTCCCCGGGGTGGGCCACTTCATCCAGGAGGAGCGGCCGGACGTGGTGCTCGCCGCGGTCGCCCGTCTCAGGGCGAGCGTGACCGCCGCGCGGCCGCGAGGGTCACAGTGACGGAGCCGTTCGGCTTTGAAACCACTCCCGTTGAAAAGGTACTCGATGCGCATCGCCCTGGTCGCTGAAGACTACTATCCGCAACTCGGCGGGGTCCCCGAGCACGTGCACAACGTTGCCCTGCAGCTGAACCGCTGGGGGCACACGGCCACGGTCGTCACCTCCCACATGGGCGCCCACCCGGACGCCGACTTCGTGCGGCGGGTGGGCAGGAGCCGGGTCATTTACGCGAACGGCGGCGTGTCGCGCGTGACCACCGGGTGGCGCCTGCGCCGCCGCCTCGAGGAGGTGTTCCGGGCGGGTCGCTACGACATCGTGCACGTGCATGGCGGGCTCGCTCCCACCCTCGGCCTCGCGGCACCGCTCGCCGCCTGGCGGGCCGCCATCCCGGTGGTCGCGACCTTCCACTCCTGGTTCGCGCGCTCGATCGGCTGCCGCGTATTTCGACGGCCGCTCCAGAAGTTTCTCGACCGGCATGCAGCGACGATCGCGGTGAGTCGGCCAGTGGTGGAGGCCAACTCGCGCTATTTCCACGCCGACTGGGAGATCATTCCGAACGGCGTCGACACGGATTTCTTCCGGCCCAACGGTCGCGAGTCCGCCGACGCGCCCCCAGATGCGCCACGGCTGCTGTTCCTGGGACGCATAGAGCCTCGCAACGGGTTGGGCACGTTGCTGGACGCCATGCCGCGCATTCTGGCGCGCTACCCGAAGGCGGTCCTCACGGTGGCGGGAGACGGGCCGTGGCGCGGGTACTACGAGCGGCGCGCGCGGGAGCTGGGGGCGAGCGTGCGGTTCGTCGGGCAGGTGTTCACGGACCGGCCCGCCTACTACGGCTCAGCCGATCTGTATCTCTGCCCGACGACCATCGCGTCGTTCGGCGTCACGCTGCTCGAGGCGATGGCGTGCGGCACGCCAATGATCGTCTCGGACAACGTGGGCTTTCGTTCCGTGATCGCCGGCGGCAGTGAGGCGATGATGATCCCGAAGGACGACCCGGCGGCGTGGGCGGAGGCGACGATCGCGCTGCTCGGCGACCCGGCGCGCCGGGCAGCGATGGGGCGAGCGGGGCGTCGCAAGGCGGCCCTGTTCGCCTGGCCGAGGATCGCCCAGCAGGAGCTCGCGGTCTACGAGCGTGTGCTCGCCGGTAGCGCCAAGGCCGGCACAAGGCCCGCCAGCGACCGGCGGTACGTGCGGGTGCCCAGGAAGACGTCGGTGATGGCCTCGACCAGTCGCTGACCCACCCGCCGAAACATCCAGGTTCGCACCCGCGGATAGTCGTACAGCAGGCGGGCGAGCATACGCGCCACCCGCAGCTCGGCGAGGAGAGGCCGTAGCGCGGCCTGATAAGCCGCTCGGATGCGCGCGGGGTCGAGGCCGCCCGCGATGATCGCGTTTGCCGCGAGCCCGCCACTCCGCGCCGCGAGACTGATTCCCTCCGCCGTCACCGGGTCGGCCAGCCCCGCCGCATCCCCCACCAAGAGCACTCGCCCTCGCACGAGCGGACCGGCCCGCGGCCGGATAGGAATGACAAACCCGTGGCGCTCCACCGACTGTGGCAAGAGCTCCATCCGGCCTAGATACTGCTCCAGATATCGGCGGAGGTCGATCGAGCCGCGGTGCGTGGTCAACACGCCCACCGAGAGGTGCGAGGATTTTGGGAACACCCATGCATAACCCGAGGGAATCGTTCCGACGTCGAATCGGGGAATCGACGCGAAGCGCGCCAGCGCACGGTCGTCGACGCGAACCTCGTACTCGAGCGCGGGGACCAGGTGGCGCCCGTCGGGCCAGCCGGCGAGCCGCGCGACTACTCCGGTGGCGCCGTCCGCCGCGATCAGGAACGCCGCAGTGACGGAACCCGCGTCGGTGTCGAGCCGCACGTGATGGTTCTCGAGCCGCACGCCGGTGACGCGACACGGCGAGCGCAGCTCGGCGCCGGCGGCGATGGCAGTCGTGGCGAGGACGTGATCCAGCCGGTCGCGCATAGTCATCGCCATCAGGGGGGCGTCGCACGTCGCACCGTAGTGCAGGTCGGCATCCAGGAGGTGCAGCTCGGCCCGGTCACAGCGGCGCTCGAATACGGTCTCGATCTCCGCAGGTAAGAGCGCGAGTCCCCGAGCCACGATCGCGCCGCCACACGTCTTGTAACGCGGGAGGGTCTCCTTCTCTACGAGCGCGACCTTGAGGCCGCGACGCGCGAGCTGTAGAGCCGCGGTCGCTCCAGCGGGCCCGGCCCCGACGATGGCGACGTCGAACATGACGGCCGTAAATTAGCAGCCATGCGAACGGCCGCAGCCTTCACGACGCTCGGGTTTCTGACTCTGTGGGCCACGACGGCATGCCGCGCGCAACAGCCTCAACCCCCGATGGATATGAGCGCCATGGACTCCACTGATGAACGCGCTCATCAAGCGGCGCACGAAGCGATGAGCGGACCTATGGCGATGGACCCCCACCTGGCCCTCACGCCCCTGCGACCGGCGAGTGCTGCGGACTCGACGCGAGCGGCCGAATTGGTAGGTCAGATTCGCGCGGCGCTCGATCGCTACCGCGACGTCCGCGTCGCCGAGGCGGACGGGTTCCGCCAGTTCCTGCCGGGCGTGAGGCAGCCGACCTACCACTTCACCAAGCGACGGTGGGCGCTGGCTGAGGTATTCCGTTTCGACCCGGCAAAGCCGACGTCGTTGTTGTACCAGCAGAACGCCGACGGCTCGTTCGTGCTCACGGGCGTGATGTACACGGCCCCGGCTCGCACCCCGCTCGATGAGCTCGACCGGCGCATCCCGCTCTCGGTGGCGCGGTGGCATGAGCACGTGAACTGGTGCCTGCCGCCGGCTGGCCAGAAGGAACGCTGGCGCGAAACGCGCGACGGGAAACCCGTATTCGGCCCCAAGTCGCCGATCGCGACCGCGGAGGCATGCGCGGCGGTCGGAGGACGGTTTCTGCCTCGCATCTTTGGCTGGATGGTCCACGTTATGGCGTTCGAGAGCGACGATCCCAAGGTGATCTGGGGCTCCGACCACCACACACACTCGTGAGCGCACGCCGCCCGGGGGCGGGGCCGCTCCGCCTCGGGCCGCTCGTGGCGGTGATGTTCTTCACCGTGTCGGGAGGGCCGTTCGGCCTGGAGGGGTTGGTCGGATCGGTCGGCCCCGGGCTCGCCATCTTGCTGCTCGTGGCCACGCCGCTCCTCTACAGCGTCCCCGAGACGCTGCTCATCGGCGAGCTCGCGTCGATGCTCCCCGCCGAGGGCGGCTATTACCAGTGGGTGAAGCGCGCGTTCGGCCGCTTCTGGGGCTTCTGGAACGGTTGGCTGTCCTGGACCTACTCCTTGATCGACATGGCGATTTACCCGGTGCTACTGCTGCAGTACGCGCACTATTTCGCGCCGGGGCTGAGCCGGCTCGAGACGTGGTTGCTGTGCGTCGCGCTGATCTGGGGAGCCACCTGGCTGAACCTGCGCGGGACGCGCGTCGTCGGTACGGCGTCAGGATGGTTCGTGGCGGCCGTGTTGGCGCCGTTCGCCGTGCTCGCGGGTGCCGCGCTGATCCGGTGGCTCGGGCAACCGGCAACGCCTTTTCCGGTAACGCCGTTTCACGCGGCCGGTACATCCTTCCTGGGCGCCCTCGGCCTGGGCGTCTCGCAGAGCATCTGGAACTATAGTGGATGGGACAACGCCTCGACGATCGGCGGCGAGATCGAGCAGGCATCGGCGACGTATCCGCGCGCGCTGGCCCGCGCGCTGCCGCTCGTCACCGTGGTGTATCTGGTCACCATCATTCCGGTCTTGGCGCTCACGGACTGGACGACGTGGACGGACGGAGCCTGGCCGGGGCTCGGGGGTGTGGTGGTGGGGCGCTGGCTTGCCGTGTGGGTGGCGATCGGGGGGATGCTGAGTGCGTTCGCGTTGTTCAATGCACTCCTGCTCGTCTACTCGCGCATACCCCTGGTGTTGGCTCAGGACGGCCTGTTACCAGCCGCGCTCGGGCGCACCGACGCTGGCGGGACGCCGCGCAACGCCGTGCTCGTGTCGGCGGTCGTGTACTCGGTGTTCGCGCTGTTGCCGTTCGGCGGGCTGCTGGCGGGTGACGTGCTGCTGTACACGGCGGCGCTGGCGCTCGAGTTCGCGTCACTGATCGCACTGCGGCGGGCGGAGCCCGGGCTCCGAGGCGCGTTCCGCGTGCCGCTGGGAACGGCAGCGCTGGTCGTGCTGGCCGCGTTGCCCATCCTGGTCCTGGTGACGGCGGTCGCGCTCGAGGTGCGGAGCCGGGCCATCGGGTTGCCCGGAGTGCTGGTCGCGGTGGCGCTGGCGGTCGTGGGTCCGCCGGTGTACGCCGGGCTCGACGCCCATCGCGCCCGGCTCGCGCGTGTCTCCGCGCTACCACCCTGATTCGGGGTCCGCTCCACCCTCCTTGCGGCGTCCGGAAATCGCGCGCAACATAGCTGCCGCCGTTGTTCTGGCGGACGGATACTCGCGACTCCGTGCCCATTAGGAGGGTTCTATGGCTTGCGGTGGAAGTCGGTTCCTACCCTTGGCCGCACTCGCCGCCACCCTGTACGTCGTTCCGGCGTTCGCCCAAACCGGCCAGATCAGTGGTGTGGTGCGCAGCGCTGGTGGGACGGGGATGTCAGGAGCTAGCGTTCGGGCCACGAATCAAAGCACGCGTGCGTCCAGTCGCACGACGTCCGGCGCCGACGGGAGCTACACCGTCTCTGGGCTCGCGCCAGGGACCTACACCGTCTCCGCGTCGTTGCCGGGGCTGCGAACGGTGTCCCAGAACGTTCGAGTCGCGGCGGGGGCGGCTGTCTCGCTCGACCTCATGCTGACGCCGCTGACACTGGAAGCGATCACGGTCACGGCCACGTTGCGGGAGCAGGAGGTCAAGGAAGTGCCCTTCTCCGTCGCTGCCGCGACCGCGGACGTGCTGCGCGCTCGCGGCGCCGAGAATATCGAGGGGATCGCGGCCAACGTGGCCGGGTTCGCCGTGCAGAACCTCGGCCCCGGTCAGAGTCAGCCAGCCATCCGCGGGGCATCGTCCGGCCAAATTGCTCGGGACCAGCCCGGGGTCAAGGAAGAGGTGGGCGCCTATCTGGACGAGGCACCCATCTCCCTGTCGCTGTTCACGCCGGACCTGGACCTGTTCGATGTCTCCCGCGTGGAGGTGCTCCGCGGTCCTCAGGGGACGCTGTTCGGCGCGGGCTCACTCGGCGGCACCGTGCGCTACATCAGCAACCAGCCCGAGCTTGGTACTAACAGCACGTTTGGTGAAACGGAAGTGAGCGTCATCGATGGCGGCGCTCCGGGGAACAATGCCAAGCTCGGCTTCAACGCGCCTCTCGGAGAGAAGGCCGCCTTCCGAGTGGTGGGCTACAGCGACCGCCTGGGTGGCTGGATGAACGCGGTGCAACCCAATCTTACGGTCAACAAAGCCGTCAACGGCGGCGAGCACACGGGCGTGCGGGTCGCGGTCCGCGTCGCCCCAAACGGACGCTTCAGCTTCACGCCGCGGGTTGTCTATCAAGACGTGAAGATGGATGGCTGGAACCGCATCGACGCCTTCAACATCCTGGCCAACCCCTACACGACCAAGCGCCCCGCCGTGACCCTGGGCCCGCGCCAGCTGTTCACCCAGCTCGAGGAGCCTTTCACCGACAAGTTCCTGCTCACTGACCTGAACTGGCGATATGACTTCGGCCCAGTAAGCCTGACCTCGATTACCACCTACACCCACCGTGACATCCTGGTGGTCCGCGACGCGACTGCGCTGACGGGGAGTGTGACAGGCGGCACTATCGGGCTGTCGGAGAGTCTCTACACGCTCGACGCTCCACTGGACGATAACACCGCGAGTAGCGCATGGACGCAGGAGTTGCGCCTGGCGGGCGGCACTGGTCGCCTTAAGTGGTTGGTGGGCGGCTTCTATGGCAGGAACAAGCGGCACTACGGCCAGAGCCTCTTGGTGCAGCGATTCGATACGGCCGCGGCGGCAGAGCTTACGGCGCGTGGGAGCCCGACCCCTCCCGGCTGGACAAAAGGAACCCTGGGGGCTCGGGTAAACGAGCTGTTCTTTTCGGACCTGCACAATGATCTGAAGCAGGCCGCCGCCTTCGGTGAAGCGACTCTGGCGGCCACTGATCGGCTCAACCTCACCGCGGGTCTGCGGTACTACCACTTCAACGAGGATCGAGCCCTGATCTTCGACGGCATCTTTGCCGTCCCGACGGACACTACGGGCACGACTACCGCGAACGGCGTAGCGCCGCGCTTCATCGTGAGCTTCAAGGCGTCCGACGCTCTCACGCTCAACGCCCAGGCCTCCCGGGGCTTCCGGCTTGGCGGCATCAACGATCCCCTCAACAAGCCGCTGTGCTCCGCCCAGGACACGCTCACATACGGCCCGCTCGCGGGATCCTGGAAGGACGAGACGGCGTGGAATTACGAAGTGGGGGCCAAGTCTGAGTTCGCGGGTGGCCGAGCGTCCCTCAACCTGTCCGGTTACTACATGGACATCCACGACCTCCAGTTGACCGTGACCGCGGGCTCATGCTCTTCCAGGTTGATCTTGAACGCCCCGAAGGCCCGGTCCGTGGGCGCGGAGCTCGAGTTGACGGCCAGCCCAAACGAGCACCTGGATTTCTCGGTCTCTGGGGGCCTGAACAACTCCAAGCTTCTATCGACGTTCAGAGACCAGGCGGGGAATGTCGTATCGGGCATCGCGGACGGTAACCGCCTGCCCAGCGTGCCACAGATCCAAGGCAGTGCCTCGGTCACATACGGTTGGCAAGTTGCGCCGGGGTCACGGGTCTTCGTTGGCGGTAGCTATCAACACGTGGGCTCCCGGTTCACGTTGATCGACGATCACGGGAGCGGCGTTTGTCCGCCGAGCCAGCCGAACTGCCCCTTCGGCACGGTCTACCTGAATTCCTTCAAGGCCAACACGATCGGCGGACCGCTGAACGGGCCGCAGCCCGACACCACGTTCCGGTTCAATCCGGAGCTCCCAGCATACAACCTCGCCAACCTGCGCGTCGGCCTGACTCGCCAGAGCTGGGAGCTCGCGGTGTTCGTCAACAACGTCTTCGATGAGCGGGCCTTGCTGGCCTTGGACCGGGAGCGCGGCACCCGTGCGAGAGTGGGCTACCTGACGAACCAGGCACGCACGTTCGGAGCGACTGTTCGGTTCAATTACTGAGTCGCTCCGGCAATTCTTCGCGAGCCGCCGAGTGCTTACGCACTCGGCGGTTTCTTTTCTGCTTCAGCTCGCCCGCCCTAGCTCGTACAAGTACTCCACGTACGATCGCGCGGCGCCGTCCATCCCGCGCACGGCTGCGTTCTGCGACTCGATGACGTAGTACTCGTCGGGCGCGTGCGCGCCGCTGCCGTGGCCCAACCCGAAATGGCCGGCGGGAAGCCGCAGCGGGTCGCCGGTGAACACGTAACCCGGCCACGAGCCCGCGTTGCGCGGCAGCATGATGGGATCGATCTGGTAGCGCCGGTACACGGCCTGCTGCGCCCGGATCACCGCGGCGTCGGCGGGCGTGCTCGTGGGATCGTACCCGCCAGTCATATTCACCTCGATGTCGCCGAAGCCGCGCTTCGCAAGGTGCGCCTTGAGCGCCGCCAGCGCTTCCGCGGCCGTCATATCCGGTACCAGGCGCAGGTCGAGTTTCGCTACCGCGCGGTGGGGCAGGATGGTCTTCCCACCAGGTCCCGTGTAGCCACCCACCAGGCCTTCGATGTTCACGGTGGGGCGCGACACCAGCAGCTCCAGCGCCTCCTGCCAGCTGACGTCCCGCACCCAATGCTGCAGGCCCAGCAGCCGCTTCGCCGCAGCCTCGTCGAGACGCCGCGCCGCATCGGCGACCATCGCTTTCTCGCTCGGCGATATGGGGCGCGTCTTGACGGTGTAGTCGTCGATCGCGGGGTCATTCCCGTCGGGCGAGACCAGGGTCGCGAGCGCCTGGACCAGGTGCCACGCCGGGCTGTCGACGCGCGCCTTGTTGCTCGAATGGATGTCCTGGCGCGGCCCGCGACCCCAGCGCTCGCCGCTCGACACCAGCTCGCACTCGATCACGCCCTTCGCGCCCAGCGTGATGGTGACTTGTCCGTCGAGTCCCTGTGAGGCCGACGGCATGAAGATGCCGAGCGACCGCTTGAGTGCCGCGAGCACCTCCGGCCGGCGCACGATCTGAGGGAAATGGGGCGAGCCGATCTCTTCCTCGCCTTCGGCCACGAGCACGAAATTCAACGGTGGCTTGCGTCCCGCGCCGCGGATGGCGTGCAGCGCGGCAAGGAACGTCGCCTCGGGACCCTTCTGGTTCACGGCCCCGCGGCCGACCAGGACCTTGCCGAGCCCGGGGCGGTCAACCATCGCGGCGTCCCAGGGCGGCGACGTCCACTCGGCCGGATCCGCCTGCTTGACGTCGTACATGAAGTACAGGCCGAGGGTGCGGGGGGCGCCGGCGTCGAGGGTCGCGAAGATGCCGGGTTGGCCGTCGCTCGGCACCTTGGTGACCTGATCGAAGCCGGCGTCGCGGAACAGTCGCATCGTGAGGTCGCAGCCCTCGCTCATCCCTCGATTCTCCGCGGCGATGGAGGGCTGGTGGATCCACTCCTGGAGGCGCTGCACCGCCTCGTCGTGTCGCTTGTCGATCTGCTCGAAGATCGGGGCGAGCTCCGACTGATCGGCGTGGGACAGCTCTGGTAGGGCGAGCGCCGCGGCGGCGGCGGCGGTGCGATGCAGAAACGCGCGACGGTCAACGCTCATTGGATGATCTCCCAAGGGCTGTGGTGGTGGGCTGTCGAAGATATCCGGAGCGTGCGCCGCCGCCATGTGTCGCAGTCCGGGACTTTGACCCTTCTTGCGGGCGCCCGGAATGCGGGGCAGCATATGGAGTGCAGTTCGTGCCATTCGTGAACCGAGGAGGCTGCGGGATGAGGCGTGCTTGTCTACTTGCGGCGGTGGCGGCGCTCGCCGGCCTCGCCGATGCAGCGGCGCAACAGCGGCAGATCACGGGTCGCGTGACGTCGACGACGAGCGAGGCCATCGCCGGCGCCGCGGTATCCATCACCGGGACCGCATACGCGGCGGTCACCAACTCCGACGGTCGCTACGCGATCGCCGCACCCGCGGGCCCGGTGACGCTGGTCGTGCGCCGTATCGCGTTCAAACGAAAAGAAGTCTCGGTGCCGGGAGATCAGAACCAGGCCGACGTGACGCTCGAGCCGGACGTGTTCAACCTCGAGGCGGTAGTGGTGACGGGCCAAGCGACGGGGGTGGAGCGCCGCAACGCGGCGATCGCGACGTCGGTGGTGACTGCGGCCGACATCACCGCGGCACCGGCGCCAGCGCTCGACCGCGCATTGCAGGGGCAGATTCCTGGCGCCTACATCCAGCAGAACTCGGGCGCCCCAGGTGGGGGAACTCAGATCCAAATCCGCGGCTCGAGCACGGTGGTGGGGACGGCGGACCCGCTCTACGTCGTGGACGGCGTAATCGTGAGCGACGCCTCGATTTCCACGGGACTGTTCTCGGTCACTGCAAGCGGTAACCCGCAGTCCACCCGTAACGATGGCGAGAAGCAGGACGACTCGATCAACCGGCTCACGGACTTGAACCCGAACGACGTCGAGTCGGTCGAGATCCTGCGCGGTGCCGCGGCCTCTTCGATCTACGGGTCGAAGGGCGTGAACGGCGTCGTCATCATCACGACCAAACGGGGGAAAGCCGGCACGCCCCGGGCGAACATCACGCAGCGCGTTGGCTTCTCGGAGTTGCAGCGTGGGCCCGGGACTCGGGTGTACGACCTGCCCACGGCGCTCGCGCAGTTCGCGTCCGTCCTAACGGATTCGGCAGAGGCGAAGGCCGAGTCGCTGCTCATCCGGTCGTACGCCGTAAACGGGACGTTGCCGACCTACGATCACTTGCGGGAGCTGGCCGGGAACAAGCCGGCAAGCTACGAGACGCAGCTCGACGTCTCCGGCGGGGCGAACACCACACGGTATTTCCTGTCGGGCAACGTGAAGGGTGACGGCGGGATCATCCAAAACACCGGTGCCCAGCGTCAGTCGCTGCGGGCCAACCTGGACCAATCCTTTTCCGACCGGTTCAGTGTGGCGTTCACGAGCGCGTTCAGCCGGACTACGACGCAGCGCGGGTTCACCAACAACGACAACGCGGGGGCGAGCGTCACGTACGCGATCGCGTACATCCCCGGCTTCGTGCCGCTGCAGCCCGTGAACGGGGCGTATCCCGATCCGCAGGGACTCAGCTATTTCGGGTCCAACCCGCTGCAAACGACCGCACTGGGCAGCAACGACGAGACGGCCCTTCGATTTATCGGGGGTCTGACGACGACCTTTCAAGCGCTCCAGACAGCGCGCCACAGCCTCAAGCTGGTGGGCGGTGGCGGGATCGACTTTTTCACTCAGAAGGATGAGGTGTTCGCCCCGCCCGAGCTCTACTTCGAGGCCCGCCAGACGAATCCGGGGACGTCGACGCTGGCGAACGCCGACAACCGCAACCTGAACTGGAATGCCAACGCCATACACACTTATACGCCCGGCAGCGGCGCGTGGCGCACCACAACGGCGTTCGGCGTGCAGTGGGAGGACCGGCAACTGGCGCGGTCACGCGTGATTGCGCGCGGCCTCCTCCCAGGGCAGCAGAACGTGAACCAGGGATCGGTGTTGAGCGGCTTCGAGGAAACCACGCACGAGCGCACCATCGCCTTGTACGGCCGCGAGGAGTGGCTGGGGATGAGCGAGCGGCTGCTCTTGTCCGGCAGCGCGCGGGCCGAGCGCTCGAGCTCCAACGGCGACGTCAACAAATTCTACTTCTTCCCCGGGGCGACTGGCTCTCTGAGATTCCCGGGCATCGCGGGTGAAGGCAGCGACGTGAAGCTCCGCTTGGCTTACGGCGAGACTGGCAACCAGCCGCTCTTCGGCCAGAAGTTCACATCGCTGCAAGGCGGAGTGGTGATCGGTGGGGTCCCCGGCATCAGCATCCCCACCGGCGGTGGAACGTCGGGTGACCCCGGTATCAAGCCGGAGCGCACGCGCGAGATTGAGGGCGGCGTGGACGCGACGTTGTTCGATGGACGCGCCTCAGTCGAGCTGACGTTGTTCGACCGTCGTACCAGCGACCTGCTCGTTCCAGTGACGCCGCCACCGTCCTCCGGGTACTCCCTGGAGTTCATCAACGGCGGCAAGATCAAGAACCAGGGGATCGAGATCGGGGCCGCGCTCACGCCCATCCGGCAACAGCAATTCAACTGGCTGTTCCGGACGACGTTCACCAGCATCAAGAACCGGGTTCTCGAATTGAACCTTCCGGGCGGCGCGCAGGGATTCCGGCCGGCGAACGCCGGGTTCGGGCTATCGTTCGGAGAGTTCTTCGTTCAGGTCGGCCAGCCGATCACCCAGATCATCGGCGTCGACGACAAGGGCAACACCATATCCCTCGGCCAGTCGAACCCCAAGTTCCGCTGGTCATTCCAGAACCAGTTCACCTATGGCCGGGCGGCGTTGTCGTTCCTGTGGGAGTGGCAGAACGGCGGCGTGGCGCAGAACCAAACGCTCTCGCTGTACGACTGCAACAACCTCGCTCCCGATGGCGGTACCCCGGCCGGACAGGCGCGCAATAACGCATGCATCAACACCGGTGACGCGCGGCCGTTCGTACAGTCGACGACGTTCCTAAAGCTGCGCAACGCCAGCGTGTCGCTCGACCTGCCGGAACACGTGGCGAACATGTTCGGTGCGCGGTCGGCGCGGATGAGCGTCGAAGGCGTCAACCTCGTGACGATCACGGACTACTTCGGCTACGATCCGGAAGTGTCGAACTACGGTTCCCAGGCGATCACGCGAAACGTCGACCTCGGCCCGTATCCGGCGTCGCGCCAGTTCTTCTTCACCATCCAGGCGGGGTTCTGACCATGCGCACGAGACGCTTCGCGATCGCGGCCAGCCTCCTCGCTCTGGCGGCCTGCAATTTCGACATCCTCAACACGAATCAGCCGACGCTCGACGATCTGCTGAACCACCCGACGCGCTCCAAGGTGGCGACCGTGGCGACCGGGCTGTTTTCCGGGGCGCGCAGTGATATCCAGGCCTTCATTTGGCGGGCCGGCTCGATGGGCCGGGAGGGGATCAACCTGTCGGGCAACAACCAGCCTGACTTCCAGGAGCCGTACTTCGGGCCGGTGCAGGGCGGCGGGAGCTTCGGCGGCACGCTCTACGCGGGTCGGTACGCGAACATCAGGACCGCCAACATCTTCTTGGCAATGGTCGCGAGGAACGCGGACGCTGCCACCGATCCGGTCCAGGGCATGTCGGCCGCCGACAAGGCGGCGGCGCGCGGCATGGCGAACACCCTCAAGGCCCTGGCATTCGTGTACGTGGTCGAGCTGCGTGCCCAGTTGGGCGCCCCGGTCGATGTGGACATCTCGATCGATGCACCTCCCGCCCTGTTCGTGAGCGAGGACAGCGTGTACCGCTACATCGTCGGGCTGTTGGATTCGGCTCGGGCCGACCTCGTCCGCGCCGGCACGTTTCCGTTCCCGTTCGCGATTCCGCCCGGCTTCAGCGGCGCGACGACCAATGCGCTCGACTTCAGCACGCCCAAGAAGTTCATTGCGTTCAATCGAGCACTCGCAGCGAAGGCGAACGTGCTGCGTGCGACGGATGGAACGGCGTGCAAGGGCAGTGCGGCCACCTGTTACGGCGCCGCGCTCACCGCCCTCGGTGCGTCGTTCTTGAGCGCCGCGCCAGCGGACTTGCAGAAGGGAGCCTACTTCGACTTCTCGAGCGGCCAGGGAGACCAGACCAACGGACTCTCCGAACCGCTCAGCGCGCTGACGTTCTTCGCGTTAACCGATAATATCGCCGACGCGGACACGCAGCCGATGCCAGGCAGGGTGAAGGACCAACGCGTCCTCGACAAGATCGCCCCCGCGACGCAGACGCAAACCGGGTTGTTGGGATCCATCCCCATTCCGGGCACCGTCAAGTTCACGCTGTACATGACCAATGGCGCGGCGGACGAGGGACATGCCATCCCGATCATCAAGGACGAGGAGCTGCTGCTGCTCCGCGCCGAAGCGAGCTGGTTCACGGGAGCCAAGGCCGCGGCACTCAATGACCTCAACGTGGTGCGCCAAAACTCCGGGAAACTCGCGCCATCGACGGTCACGGCAGCCTCCACGGACGCCCAGTTCGTTACGGCGCTGCAGTACGAGCGACGCTACTCGCTGTTGTGGGAACAGGGCGCGAGGTGGATCGACGCCCGTCGCTTTGGACGACTCAGCGGCATTCCGACGGACATACCGCCGTCCTTCGGCACCCCGGGCAGGGTACCGCCCGTCATGCCGATTCCGAAGTCTGAATGCGACGCGCGAAACCTGGTGTCGAGCGAGGTGATTCCGGGCGTCGTGACCTGTACGCCGACGTTGGTGCCATAGGCAGCCACCGAGATAGGACGGGCGGGGTGACAATGCAGCGCCCCGCCCGCGTGACTGCTGTCCTCCCGTTGCGCTACATCTCCTTATACACGTACGCCCCCACTGCCCCCGCGACGCCGTACTCCACCAGCATCACGATCGTCGTGATCACCGTCACACGCTGCGGCATGAAGCCCATCGGCGCGTCGCCGATCGCGCGCAACAGCCCGATAAAGAACCAGACGGCGACTCCGGCGATCACAGCCGTCTTGACTCCGGGCCCATAGCGTGGGCGAATCGCCGCATACAGCCACAAGAGGCCGATCCCGTACACGAAGTCGAGCGCCACGAACAGGGGTATGGCACTGTCTATGGCGCTCGGCTGCTTGCCGAGCGCGGTCATCGCCGCGGCCAGGTCCGGCTTGAGCCACACGCCGTAGGTGAGGAAGTCGATGATGTTCAAGACCACACCTGCCAGCAACCCCCCGGCCACGACCCGACCCCAATTGATCTTGCCCATAGCGAACCCCGCGAAAGGGACGCTTTAGACTATGGCGCGGTCGCCACGGCCACCATCCCCTGCTACCGACCGTTCGAGGCCTAGGTAGATTCCACTCCCTATGCCCATCTCCCACAATCTCGGTTTTCCGCCCCTGGGTGTCGGGCGCGAGCTCAAGCGCGCCACCGAAGGGTACTGGAGCGGCAAGGTTTCCGTCACGGACCTGCTCAAGACCGGCGCGGAGCTGCGGTCACGCCATTGGCGCCTGCAGCAGGACGCGGGGATCGAGCTCATCCCGTCGAACGATTTTTCGTACTACGACCGCGTGCTGGACACCTGTGTCCTGGTGGGCGCCGTGCCCAAGCGCTACGGCTGGGCAGGCGGTCCGGTCGACCTCGACACCTACTTCGCGATGGCGCGAGGCGTGCAGGCGGGCGGCCGCGACCTGACAGCGATGGAAATGACGAAGTGGTTCGACACGAACTACCACTACATCGTCCCTGAGTTCGAGCCCGCCCAATCATTCCGGCTGTCGTCCACCAAGCCAGTGGACGAATTCCAGGAAGCGAAGGCGCTCGGATTGGTGACGAAACCGGTGTTGATCGGGCCGGTGACGTTTCTCCTCCTGGGCAAAGCGCGCACCGCGCGGTTCGACCGATTGACCCTGCTCGACGCGCTGCTGCCGGTGTATGCGGAGGTGCTGGCGCGGCTGGCCGCGGCGGGCGCGACGTGGGTGCAGCTCGACGAGCCCTGCCTCGCGCTGGACCGCACGCCGGCGGAGCGCGCCGCGTTCGAGCGGGCGTATCGCTTCCTCGCGGAGCGCGTGCCCCAGGTCAAGCTGCTCGTCGCGACCTACTTCGCGGCGCTCGACGACAACCTGCCGACGGCGTTGGAGCTGCCGGCGGCCGGGCTGCACGTCGACGCGGTGCGGGGTGGAGGGGGAGAACGGCTCAGCGCGCTGCTGCGCGCCTGGCCGGCGGGGGGTGGGCGGGACGGGAAGGTCCTGTCGCTCGGGATGATCGACGGACGCAACATCTGGAAGGCGGATCTGGGAGCCGCGCTGCATCAATTAGAGGAAGCGATGGAGCGTGCCGGCGCGGCGCAACTGTGGATCGCGCCATCGTGCTCCCTGTTGCACGTCCCGATCGACCTCGACCTGGAGACGCGGCTCGACAGCGAATTGAAGGGGTGGCTGGCGTTCGCGAAGCAGAAGCTGGTGGAGGTGGCGACCCTGGCGCGCGCCCTGCGAGAAGGGCGGGAGAGCGTCGCGGCCCAGCTCGACGCCAACGCTCGCGCGCTCGCCGGGCGGCGGACGTCGCGGCGCATCCACAATCCGGCGGTGAAACAGCGCGCCCGCGGTGTCACCGAGCACGACATGCGCCGCACGTCGCCACACGTGGAGCGCCGCAAGAAGCAGCTGCGACTGCCCCTCTTTCCGACGACGACCATCGGCTCGTTCCCGCAGACGGCCGAGGTGCGCGCCGCCCGCAAGAAGCTGCACGAGGGCAAGCTGACGTCCGCGGAGTACGACGCGTTCATCGCCGAGCAGATCACGCGGACGCTCAAGCTGCAGGAGGAGCTCGGGCTCGACGTGCTGGTGCACGGCGAGTTCGAGCGGAACGACATGGTGGAGTACTTCGGCGAGCAGCTGGACGGGTTCGCCTTCACCGAGCACGGCTGGGTCCAATCGTACGGGAGTCGCTACGTGAAGCCGCCGATCATCTTCGGCGACGTGTCGCGCTCCCGCCCGATGACCGTGCGATGGAGTACGTTCGCACAATCCAAGACGTCCCGTCCCGTGAAGGGAATGCTCACCGGCCCGGTCACCATCCTGCAGTGGTCCTTCGTGCGGGACGACCAGCCGCGGGCGGAGACCGCGAAGCAGCTCGCGCTCGCCATTCGCGACGAGGTGAAGGACCTCGAGGCGGCGGGGATCCGCGTGATCCAGATCGACGAGCCGGCTCTGCGGGAAGGCCTGCCGCTGCGGCGGGCGGACTGGCCCGCCTACCTCGAATGGGCCGTCAATGCGTTCCGGCTCGCGACGGCGGCGGTGTCGGACGCGACCCAGATCCACACCCACATGTGTTACAGCGAGTTCAACGACGTCATCCGGGTGATCGAGAAGATGGACGCCGACGTCATCTCCATCGAGAACGCGCGCTCGGGATCGGAGCTGCTGGAAGCGTTCAAGGAATACCGCTACCCCAATGAGATCGGGCCTGGGGTGTACGACATCCACTCCCCTCGCGTGCCTACCACGCTGGAGATCGTGCAGGCGGTGAAGCGCATGCAAGAGGTGCTCGACAACCGCCAGATCTGGCTGAACCCCGACTGTGGCCTCAAGACCCGTGGGTGGGAAGAGACGCTCCCCAGCCTGCGGAACTTGGTGCAAGCCGCGCGGCAGCTGCGTCCCGTGCCGGCGTCCACAGGGACGGCGGGGGCCGGGACGGGGGCAGGGGCGGGGGCGACGAGTTAGATTCGATTCATGAGCACCGCGGACATCCGTATCACCGCCGAGCCGATCGACAATGGCCGCTGCAAGTTCCTCGTGAGCGAGACGCTGCACGCCGGGGGGGGCGTGCGACGCTTCGCGTCGGTCGAGGAGGCCCAGGGCTCGCCACTCGCGGAGGCCATCTTTGCGATACCGGGGGCCGACGTGGCGGAAGTGATCGTCTCGGGCAATCTCGTCACCGTAGTAAAGGGCAGCCCCGCCCCCTGGCCGGTGGTCGGGAAGGCGGTGGGCCAGGCGATTCGCGCGGCGTTGGCGGGCGCCCGGCCGGCGGTGGCGCCCAAGCCGGTCGCCGCCGCGAACGCGTCCGACGACGATGCGTTGTACGACCGCGTGGCGGACCTGTTCGAGCGCGACGTGAATCCCATGGTGGCGCGGCACGGCGGCCACGTAGAGCTGATCGACGTGCAGGACGCCGTCGTGATGGTGCGCATGGGCGGCGGCTGCCAGGGGTGCGGGATGGCGGACGTCACCCTGCGCCAGGGTATCGAGGCGCTGCTGCATCAGCACGTGCCCGAGGTGAAGGGCGTCGTCGACATCACCGACCACGCCGCCGGCGCGAACCCCTACTTCGCCGCAGCCAAGAAATAGTCGCGACCACCTCCCGGCTGCTGTTGTTACTCCCGACGGCCACCTACCGCGCGGCTGCCTTCGTCGAAGCGGCCCGCCGGCTCGGCGTCGAGCTGACCGTGGCTTCGGAACGGCCCAGCACCTTTCAAGAAGCGAACCCCGCCGGACTCCTCACCCTCGATCTCGCAGGTCTTGAGAAAGCCGCGGGCCAGGCGCGCGCGTTCGCCCGAGAGCATCCGTTGAGAGGCGTGGTGGGAGTGGACGACGACACCGCGGTCGTCGCGGCCGCGATCGCGAGCGAGCTCGGCCTGCGCGGCAACACGGTCGCGGCGGCGGGCGCGGCGCGCGATAAGTACGAGCAACGCACGCTCCTCGCGGCCGCGGGCGTACCAGTGCCACGCTTTGCGCGCCACCGGCTGGACGACGACCCTGCGGACCTCGCCAAGCGGGCGTCGTTCCCCTGCGTGCTGAAGCCGCTCCGGCTGGCCGCTAGCCGCGGCGTGATCCGGGCCGATACGCCGGAACAATTCGTAACCGCGTTTGGGCGCGTGAAGCGAATTCTCGAGGATGCGGGATGCGAGATGCGAGATGCTCGCTCAATGCTCGTCGAGGACTTCGTTCCCGGGAGCGAATACGCGCTCGAAGGGCTGCTCACCGGCGGGCAACTGCGTGTGCTGGCGTTGTTCGACAAGCCCGATCCGCTGGACGGCCCGTACTTCGAGGAGACGATCTACGTCACGCCGTCGCGACTATCCCACGATGCCCAGCGGGCGATCGCCGCGTGCGCGCAGGGTGCCGTTGCGGCGCTTGGCCTGCGCGAGGGGCCGGTGCACGCGGAGCTGCGGTACAACGAGCGCGGACCGTGGCTGATCGAGCTGGCCGCGCGGCCGATCGGGGGGCGGTGCAGCGGAGCATTGAGATTCGGGACTGGGGACCCGGGGTCAGGGGCCGGGGCTTCACTGGAGGAGATCGTCATCCGTCACGCGCTTGGGATGCCGATCGCCTCGCTCGAGCGGGAACGCTGCGCCTCCGGCGTAATGATGATCCCCGTGCCGCGAGGGGGGGGCGTGTTGAAGGAGGTGCGAGGCGTCGCTGCGGCGGCCGCCGTGCCGCTGGTCGAGGGCGTTGAGATCACGGCGCATCCGGGGGAGTCGCTCGCGCCGTGGCCCGAAGGATCGCGCTATCCGGGGTTCATCTTTGCGCGCGGCGAGACGCCGGCGGCCGTGGAGGCGGCGCTTCGCACGGCGTACGGTCAGCTGGGTTTCGTGCTCGGGGCGGCTTAGGGAGCGGTCGCCACGCACTCCAGCCAGTTGCGTGGCACCCCGCACACGCCGGTTTCGTCCATCGCCCGCTCCAGTCCCTTCTCGAGGGCGACGGAGCCTTCCTCGAGTGGCACGCCGGGCAGCGCGCCCTCGATGAACAGCGAGAAATGGCCGATGTCGCGAATGCTCTCGGGGGTCATCACAATGCGGACCAGATCGACCGACGGCCGGCAGAACCCCGCCTGGACGCAGAGATCGGCGTACTCATCGGCCGAGAGGAACTGGCGCGCGACGGCGTGCGCGGAATGCTTCACCTCGAGTCCGCGCTCCCGGAGCGCCTGAACCGCCCGCAAGATCCAGCGACGCCAGAAGCCGGACGTGCCCTCGACGTACGCGCCGTTGAAGAAGGTAGTGTTGAACGCGAACACGCCGCCCTGCTTGAGGGCCTTGCGGATCTCTCCCACCACCTGCGCCTTGTCGGGAACCAGGTGGATGGCGTTCAGAAACACCACCGCGTCCGCCGACGACACGAGTCGCGACACCCATTCGGCGCTGCCTTCGATGAATCGCACGACTTTCGAGTGGATCGCGGACCGTGCCTTGGAAAGCGCTGAGGGGGAGGGGTCGATGCCGATCACTTCGGCGTTGCCGGCGTCGCCCAGACGTTCGAGAATAAGTCGGGTCACGGCGCCCGGGCCGCACCCGAGGTCGACGATCTTCCGGCGGCTGGGCGAGATGACGCGCTCTACGATCCACCGGTTGACTTCATTGAAGAACGGGTGACGAGTGAAGGCCTCGAACGAGAATCGCTCATCGTCACACGTTTGGTGAGCCGTCATCCGACTCCGCGCGTTGTGCTGCGTGTGAGCCTCGAGCGCGCCGCTGTGCACGTCGAGATGGTCCATTCGCACAACATAAGCAAAAGGGGCTAGATTCGCCCCATTCCCCGCTAATGGGAATCTAAGTGACCTCACCAAAACGTCTTAGTCAAGAGCTGGCGAGCTCGCTGGTCCGCCGGCTCAAGGAACGCGACGAGCGGGCTCTAGAGGAGTTGTACGACGTTTTGGCGCCATGGGTCCTCGGTGTCGCCTACCGCATCTTGCAAGACGAGGACGAAGCGGAGGAGGTCGTGGCAGACGTGTTCGTGCAGGTATGGCGTCATGTGGACCAGCATGACACGCGGCGCGGTCCCCTCGTGCCGTGGGTACTGTCGATCGCCCGCAACAGGGCGCTCGACATGCTGCGGCGCCGCCGCCGGTGGTGGCGCAAGGGGGAGCGCCTGAAGCAGGCGCAGGCCTCGGAGCCGATGAAGGCGGAGGGGGAGGGGGAGGTCGCGCACGAGTCGTCGGTGCCGGGCTGGCCGGTGCACCGCGAGGTCCACGCCGCGCTCGCGGAGCTCCCGGAGGAGCAGCGCCGGGTGGTGACACTCTCGTACTTCGAAGGCCTGTCGCACCGCGAGATCGCCCAGCGGACGAATCAGCCGCTTGGCACGGTGAAGACGCGCCTCCGCATGGCGCATCAGAAGCTGGCGGAGCGGTTACGGCACCTCAAGGATTGGCTGGCATGACGGACTGGCTGGGTATGGTGGCGACTCCGCGGACCCCACGTCCCGAGCTCAAGGGACGGGTGCTGGAGCGTGCGAGGACACGGCGTCGGCGATGGCCGCTGGCCGTGGCGGCGCTCCTCGTCGTTGGCGCCGGCGGCGCCGCATGGTGGGCCAAGCGCACGATCGACCAACTCACGGTGGAGCGGGCGCGGCTCGCGACGCGGGCCACGGCACTGGAAGACACGGTGTCGACGTTCATCCACGGGGGGGGCACCGAGTTACTGCAGATTCCCGTCTCCACCGGCGGCCGGGTGGGCTCCGTCACCATTTTCGCGGATAGCGTCGGGCATCGTTGGCTGGTGCGGTGCGATGGACTCGCCCCCAACGCGCGCGACCAGACCTACCAGCTGTGGTTCATCACCGAGACCGGCATGATGACGGCCGCGCTGATGCCGATGGACCAGGACCGCCCCATGGTCATGGCGCTCGAGATGCCGGGTGGGAACGTTCGGGTGATGGGTGCGGCGATGAGCATCGAGCCGCGAGCGGGATCCGCCAGCCCAAGCGGGCCGGTGGTGTTTCACCGCATGCTCTAGGGAAGCACTGCACAAGTCATCGTAGCGCTGGAGGTCGGGGCTAAGGGCGCCTACACGCGAGGGCACCCCGAAACACGCCACGTGAACGTGTGCCAGCCCGAGTACGTCCCGAGCTGTGCAGAGGTTCCCTAGCCCTTCTCCGCGAGATCGTGGACGGTCTCCAGGTCCACGACCTTGAGCCGTCGCGTTCCCACCGGGAGGGCGATCGTCATCGCCTGACCTACCTTCGCCCCGAGCAGCGCCTTGCCGAGTGGCGATGCCATGGACACGGGCGTCTCATCCCCGTCGTCATCGCCCTCGATGAACTCGCCCAGCGTCAGGGCGTAGGCTTCCTTCTTTTTGGTGTCGAGGTCCTGCACGGTGACGCGGGACCCGAATCCCACGCGGTCGCGCGGTATGTCGGATTCCCGCACGCTCGACAGCTTCGAGAGCCGCAGCCGCAGGTGGCTCAGCCGGGAGGTCACGAACTGCTGGCGCTCGAGCGCGGCCTTGTACTCGGAGTTTTCACGCAGGTCGCCGTGCGCGCGCGCCCGCTCGATCTCCCTCGGAAGCACGAAGTTGATCTCGTGATTCAGGCGCTCGACTTCGGCCTGGAGCTTCTGCTTGAGCTCGTCGATCATAGAACTGAAAAAATAGCGTTTCCCGACGCCATAGTGCCACGTCCCACGAGTTCGTGCAACGTGGCGTCTTGGCGTCGTACAACGCATCTTGTCTTCCCATGCCCCTGAACATCCGTACCTACCACGAGTTGACGGAGCCCGACGGGTCGGGTCTCGCGGGCCAGATCGCCGCGCAGCGGGGTCGCGTGGCCGCCCGACTGGCTGCGGTGCGCCAGGTGCTGGCGGTGCTGAGCGGCAAGGGAGGAGTCGGAAAGAGCTTCGTGACCGCGGGAGTCGCCCGTGCGTTGGCGCGCGCCGGGCGGGCTGCGGGCGTGCTGGACGCGGACTTGAACGGACCCACCATCCCGGCGCTGCTCCACCTCCCCGTTGCCCGTTGCAGGTTGCAGGAGGGAGCCATCGAGCCCGCGGTGAGCGCGGAGGGCGTGCGCTGCTTTTCGACTGCGCTGCTCATCGAGGACGGACGTCCGCTCACCTTCCGCGGGCCTGAGGCGGAGAGCTTCGTGTGGCGTGGAACGCTCGAAGCTACGGCGCTGCGGGAGTTTCTCGCGGACGTGGCCTGGGGCGCGCTCGACGTGCTGCTCGTCGATCTGCCGCCGGGCGTGCAGCGCTTTCAGGAGCTCACCGAGCTGCTGCCCGCGCCCCCGACTGTGCTGGTAGTGACAATCCCGACCCCCGAGTCTCGCGACGCGGTACGGCGGGCGCTCCGCGCCGCTATCGAGCGCCAGGGCACGCCACTCGGGGTGGTCGAGAACATGGTGGGCGGCCCATTCACCGGGAACGCGGGCGACGACCTCGCCGCCGAGTTCGGCATCCCCGTGCTGGCTCGTCTTCCCTTCCATCCGACCGCGGACACGTGGGACTCACTGGCGCGATGCCTCGAGAGCGCCACATGAAACATTCCGCATTCCGCGTTCCGCGTTCCGCGTTATGAAGTTCCTCTGCGTCGACTGCGACCGGCAGATGCTGTTCGAAGAGCGTCGGCTTCCGGGAGACGGCACACTCGCGGCCGCGTTCAAGTGTCCCGCCTGCGGGCGCCTCGTCGCCCTGCTCACGAACCCCATGGAGACGCAGCTGGTCGCGTCACTCGGCGTGAAAATCGGTGGCCGCACGATCGATGAGCAGCCGTTCGAGACGGTCCGGTCCATGGTGGCAACGGGACGCGCCGACGCTTTTACGGACGACGGACAGCGGACCACGGACAACACTCCGACGTGGTCGCCGGATGCACAGGACCGCCTGGCGCGGGTCCCCGGTTTCGTGCGCGGGATGGTCAAGCGAATCTACGCGGACTACGCGAAGCAGCGCGGTATCGCGGAGATCACGCCGGCGATGATGGACACCGCGCGGAGCGAGCTCGGGCTCGAGGGGATGTGAGCCGACTGGTGGAGCGCGTCACGCACGGCCTGCGCATCGTGATCGACCGCGATCAGTGCGTCGGGTTCGGGGACTGCGTCAAGGAGGCTCCCGAAGGTTTCAAGTTGGATGGCGAGACGATCGCCGACTTCATGACGCCGGAGAACGTGGAGCGTGAGCGCTTGCTGCGCGCGTGCGACGCCTGCCCCGTGGACGCGATCACCGTGTACGACGAAACAGGGAGACAAATCGTTCCTGCCCCCGCTTGACAGCCTACTGAGCGGGCCGCATACTCGCCGCGCTTCGCACCGGGCCTGGCGAACCACGAAGGAGGGGAGGTGTCGGTGTACCGCGAAATCTTCGTCCCGGTCGATAACTCCCCGCATTCGGACTGGGCCGTGGACCGGGCCATGGAGCTGTGTCGCCAATCCGGCGGCCGCATCACCGGCAACCACGTGTACGCCGCCCGGCTGCACGATGTCCGCTTCCGCCAGCTCGAGACCGGTCTGCCCGCCCGGTTTCAGACCCCCGAGGAAATCAAGAAGCAGCGCAAGATCCACGACAAGCTGATCGAGAAGGGACTGCAGCTCATCGCCGACAGCTTCCTCGACCAGCTGGGCAAACGGTGCGAGACGGCGGGCGTCCGCCTCACGCGTCAGCTGCTCGAGGGGATCAACTACGAGGAAATCGTCAACGAGGTGAATCGCGGGGCCGGCCGGCTGCCGGGGCTGATCGGCTTCGACCTCGACCGCGCGTCTGGGTACGACGGTGGGGAGAAGGTCCGCTCCGACGTAAAGGTCGGCGAAAACGGCCGGCTGGTCGCGGAAGACGAAGACGGCGCGGCACGGCTGGTCGGCGCCTCGGGCCGGCAGTACGACCTGCTGGCGATCGGGGCGCACGGGCTGGGGCGCCAGCCATACTCGCAGCTGGGCGGTGTGGTGGCGCGTGTGCTCCGTGGCGTGGAGAAAGACGTACTGCTGGTGCGGGACGATCGGTCACTCGCCGGCGGACGCTACCTCGTGTGTGTGGATGGCTCCTCGTACAGCTATCGGGCCATGCGCGCGGCGCTCGAGCTGGCCCAGGCGTTCGGCGGCTCGCTGTACGTCTGCAGCGCCTTCGACGTCGAGTACCACCACGTCGTGTTCCACAACATCAAGGACGTCCTCTCCTACCAAGCCTCCAAGGTCTTCAAGTTCGAAGAGCAGGAAGAGCTGCACAACAACATCATCGACAAAGGGCTCCTGAAGCTGTGCCAGGCGAACTTGAAGCGGGCGGAAGTGATGGCCCAGGAGTTCCCCGACGTCTCGATCAAGCCCCAGATCCTGGTTGGCAAGCCGTTTCAGGTGATCATGCAGTGGGCCGAGGAGATCAAGCCGTCGCTGCTGGTGCTTGCGCGGCACGGGGCGCACCGCATCGAAGGCACCCAGCTCGGAAGTCAGGCCGAGAATCTCGTGCGACTGGCAACGTGCAACGTGCTCCTCATCGGGACGGGAGGCGTGCAGCCGGAGGACATCCCCTGGATCGAGGAGGACGGCGTCGCGGGGCTGCCGTGGGCGCCCGAGGCGGAGGTGCGGATTCTCCGGGTGCCGCCCTTCGCCCAAGGCATCGCGCGCCGGGCGGTGGAGGAATACGTGCTCGAGCAGTCCCAGAGCGCGGGGGCGACAGTCACCAACAAGTGGTTGGACGAGGCCATCCGCAAGCTGCTCCCGACCCACATGCAGCTCATCATGGGCATCGGCACCGCGGAGGAGATCGCGCTCGCCGAGGTGAAGGCCCAGGAGCAGATGCGGGCGACGAAGGTCCAAGGCCATGACTCGGACCCCGAACCCCTGACACCGGAAACCGCTGTCCGGTGTCCCGTGACCGGGGTGGAGACCACGCGTCTCCGCGTCGCCACCGATCCCATCATCTGGACGGAAGAGGCGTGGGCCCGCTTGCAACTCGTGCCGCTCATCGCCCGGCCGCTGGCGCGGAACACCGTCGAGCGTTTCGCCCGCAGTCACGACATCTGGCGGGTGACCACCCAGGTGATGGACGAGAACAAGCAAGCGATGATCGCGGCCGACGAGTTCGACGTCGATACGATGATGGTGATGTTCCAGGAGCTGCGGGCGAAGCAGATCCGGGCGGAGGCGGAGGGGAAGGATGGATTGTCACCCGAGATGCGCGCGTTCATCGAGGAGGCGAAGGCACAGGGGATCACGCGCTGTCCGATTCGCGACATCGAAGAGCAGATGGGCAAGTGCCCCGTCGACTTCAAGGGTGTGACGCCGGAAGCGGCGAAGCAGGCGGTGGAGAAGCTGCTGCAGTGAACTTCGTCCCCCACGTCGTCGCCTGGAACCTCACCCGGCGCTGCAACCTCGAGTGCGCGCACTGCTACATCGCGGCGGGCCCGCACGAGAGCGCCACCGTGGAGCTCGATACCGCCGCGTGCCTCGCCATCGTTGATCAGCTGCTGGCAGTGAACCCCGCTCCGATGTTGATCCTTTCCGGGGGTGAGCCGTTGCTGCGGGGCGACCTGGCGGAGATCGCGCGCTACGCCTCCACCCGAGGGGCGACGGTCGTGGTCGGGACGAACGGCACACTGCTTACCGACGAGCGCATCGCGGCGCTCAAGGCGGCGGGCGTGCGTGGGGTCGCGGTGAGCGTCGATTCGCTTCGCCCGTCGTACCACGACAATTTCCGGCACGGACGGGGCGCGCTCGCGGACGTTCAGGCGGCCCTGGCGCGTCTCACCGCTGCTCGGCTCGACTTTATCATCCAGACGACGGTGACGAAGGGGAACCGCGCCGAGCTCGAGCAGTTGGTGGCGTGGTCGGCCGAGCAGGGCGCGGTATCCTTCAATTGCTATTTCCTGATCCCGACGGGTCGCGGCGCGGCCCTCAGCGACCTGCCGCCGGCGGACTACGAGGCGGTGCTCGCCGACCTGGCGCGGTGGCAACGGGCGTATCGCGGCCGGATGCTGGTGCGCGCCAAGTGCGCGCCGCAGTTCATGCGCCATGTCCACCAGACCGATCCGGATTCGCCCATCCTCAACTACGACACGCGCTGTCCTTGCGGCACGCAGTATTGTCGCATCACCCCTGACGGCAAGGTGACGCCGTGCCCGTTCCTGCCGGAGGTGGCGGGCGATCTGCGCACACAGCGCTTCGCGGACGTGTGGCGGTCGGCGCCGCTGTTCCACCGGCTGCGCGCAGGCGCCCTCGGCGGGAAGTGCGGCGCCTGCGAGTACCGCGTGCTGTGCGGTGGGTGCCGGGCGCGTGCCTTCGCGGTCGAAGGGGACGTCCTCGCGGCCGATCCGTCATGTCCGTACGAGCCGGTGGAATCCGCCCGCCTCCTCGAGCGGGTGCGGGAAGTCGCCTACGGCGACGAATTCACGCCCGCGCTGGTTTGGGCGGACGCGGCCCGGGAGCGCTTGGCGCGGATTCCCTCGTTCGTGCGTGGCGTGGTGATGCAGCGGGTGGAAGAGTACGCTCGGCGTCAGGGACGGCGGCAGGTGACGCCCGAGCTGCTCGCCGAGGTGCGCAGCGCCATGCCGGTCGACTTCTCAAAGCGCCGGCCGTTCTTCGTGACGGATAACGGATAACGGACGACGGATGACGCCCGTCCTCCTGTTGCAAGCCGCCGCCGACACGACCCGCGCATACGGGGAGTTTCCCGTGATCGGGGCCCGGCAGTTCGTGTGGATCACCGCCGAGGTCCATCTGATGTTCGCGGCCTTCGTGCTGGGCGTGCCGATGTTCGCGGTGGTGACGGAGGCGATCGGCATCTTCGGCGGCGACGATCGCTATGACCGACTGAGCAAAGAGTTCACCCGGCTGCTGCTCGTGGCCTACAGCGCGACGGCGATCTGGGGCGCCTCGCTCGTGTTCGGCCTGTCGACGCTGTATCCGCGGTTCTGGGCCTACCTGACCGCGATCTTCGCGCCGTCCATGTGGGTCTACGCGGGCCTGTTCTTCATCGAATCTTTCACCCTGTATCTGTATTACTACGGCTGGGACCGCTGGAAGAAGGGGCGGGCCAAGCTGTGGCACTGGACGTTGGGAATTTTGCTGAACGTGTGGGGCACGATCGTGATGTTCATCGCGAACTCGTGGCTCACATACATGATGTCGCCGCCGCGGGACATCACGCCCACCACCGATCCGACCACGATCAAGCTGTGGCATGCCATCGCCAACGCGACCTGGATGCCGATCAACGTGCACCGCGTGATCGCGAACGTGGTGTTCGGCGGGGCGATCGTGGGAGCGTACGCGAGCTATCGGTTCCTCGCCGCGCGGACCGACGAGGAGCGCGCTCATTACGACTGGATGGGGTACGTCGGGAATTTCATCGCGATGTCGGCCCTCATCGTGCTGCCGTTCGCCGGCTACTGGCTGGGGCGCGAGATCTACCAGTATGACCAGTCGATGGGCATCACGATGATGGGCGGGTTCATGAGCTGGCTGTGGGTGATCCAGGCGTTCCTTATCGCGGTCCTGTTCCTCACCGGCAACTACTATCTCTGGATCGGCATGGGCCGTATCCCGGGCGCCGAGCGGTTCCAGCCGTACACCAAGTACCTGCTGATCGTGCTGGTGTTGGGGGCGATCGTGTGGGGCACGCCCCACACGATGATCGCCGACTCGAAGGAGCTCGCCGCCATGGGGGGCTCGCACCATCCCTTCCTCGGCGCGCTCGGCGTGATGAGCGCCAAGAACACCGCCGTGAACCTGATGATTCTCACCACGTTCCTGTCGTTCCTCCTGTATCGTCGGGCCAACAAGCGGCCGGTGGTGCCGTGGGCGCGGACGGGAACGCTCATTCAGGCGGCGATGTTCGTCATCGCGGCCGGGGTAGTGCTGTTCTACGGGATTCGCGGCTACTTCGTCGAGGCGATCGTCCGGATCGGCTTCAGCGTCTATCAAGTCCTGGCGGTGCTCTCGTGCATCCTGTTCGTCACGGTGATCGACGTCCTGATGGCCCGCGGCGCGCAGTCGCTCGGCACGATCCGGTGGGGCAAGATGCCGCCCCGCTCGCAGTACGCCCTCTTCATCCTGGCCGTGACGTTCACCTGGCTGATGGGATTGATGGGGTTCGCCCGCTCCGGCATCCGCCAGTATTGGCACGTGTGGCAAGTGATGCAGGATACGAGTAAGTACGCGGCCACCCCGGCCCTGGGGTACGCCTCGAAGATGATCAGCCTGTGCGTGCTGATCTTCCTCGGTCTCGTCGCGTTCGTATTCTGGCTCGGGGGCCTGGCGGAGAAGTCGACATATGTGACGACGGCGAAAGAGTCCGGGCATGTGGGCCACTAATCTCAAGATCGTCGGCATCGTCCTCGGGACGCTGGCGCTGTATACGCTCATCGCCAATAAGATCCCACAGGTGCAGTCCGAGGTGCCGCAGACGCTCACGCTGGGCGCTAATGTGACGCCCGAGCAGCTCGTCTCCGCCGGCGAGAAGGTGTTCAACGGCATCGGTGGCTGTACCACCTGCCATGGTCTCGGCACGCGCGCGCCGAATCTACTGACGGACGAGAAGGGCACGGGCCCGATCGGCGCCCGCTGCGGCAAGCGCGAGGCGGGAAAGACCTGCAAACAGTACTTGTACGAGTCGCTCGACCAGCCGAAGGCGTATGTAGTGGCGGGTTATCAGCCGATCATGCCGGTCATGACCAAGCAGCTCTCGCCGGCACAGGTCTGGTCCGTGATTGCCTTCCTCGAATCCCAGGGCGGCACGGTCGACGTCACCGCGTCGGATATCCCCGCTGAGACCCCGGGCTCGGGCCCGGGGCCAGCGGGGGGGACGGGACCGACCCCGGGCGCAAGCCCGGGGTTCGCCGGCGGGTCGACCGACCCCAAAGCCATCATCCAGGCCGCGGGCTGCCTCGCGTGCCACAAGCTCGACGGCCAGGGACAGGTGATCGCGCCCGATCTGACGCATGTCGGCTCGCGGCGCGACGCCGAGTCGATCCGGAAGAAGATCCTCGATCCCGCCTCGTCGATCGCGAAGGGCTACGAAAAGCTCGCGGGCATCATGCCGAAGACGTTCGGGACGATGATGAACGCGGCGCAGCTCGAGGCCCTCGCCCAATTCCTGGCGGCGCATAAATGAGCCCCACCCCGGTCCCGGCCGGCATCCGGCGCTACACGACACACCCGTTCTGGCAGGCTGTGGGGATCCTGGTCCTCGCGTACGTGGTAGTCGTGTGGGTGGTGCCGCTCCTGCCGGGGAGCGCGATCGTCCCCAAGAGCGTCGTGCTGCAGTACATGCTCACCGTGCTCGTGGGCGTGCTGATCTACGTGAGCGACAACGAATCCCGCTGGACCCGCTTCAAGGAGCCGATCACCGCGGTGCTGGTCGAGCCGCGCCTGCGCCTGGTTCGGAGCGCGTCGCTCATCGTGGTGACGGTGCTGGTGGGACTGGTGGCGTACGGTCAGGTGCAGACGACCGTCGCAGCGCCCCCCAACTTGCGCTCCATCCACCCCGCTCCACCCTCGGAGATCACGTTCCGCGGCAAGACGATCACGCTCACCGGCCTCGAGAACCCGCTGCGCCAGCACGCCGACTCGCTCCCCACCTACATCGCCGAGGGGAAGCGCGTGTATTACCGCAACTGCCTGCCGTGCCATGGCGACCATCTCGATGGCCTGGGCCACTTCGCGTCCGGCTTCAACCCCCTCCCCGCAAACTTTCAGGACAACGGAACCATCGCGCAGCTCACCGAGAGCTTCGTGTTTTGGCGCGTGGCGAAGGGGGGACCGGGGTTGCCGCGCGAGGGCACGCCCTGGAACTCGGCAATGCCGAAGTGGGAGGATTTCCTCACCGAGCGCGAAATCTGGTCGGTGATCCTCTTTCTGTACGATCAGACGGGGTGGACGCCGAGGACCTGGGAGAAGACCGAAAGCGGAGGCGCGAAGTGAGCGTCGGATGGTCGGATGGTCGGATCGTTGGATGGGTGGTTGCGCTGACCATGTTACAGTCCGTCAATCCGACTATCCGACTATCCGCCCAGGACACCACGCGTGGCAAAGCCGTCTACGTCAAATGGTGCGTTGGTTGCCACGGAGAGACGGGCGCCGGCGACGGACCGGCGGCCGACGCGATGCTCCCCCGGCCCCGAAACTTCACGGGCGCGATCTACAAGATCCGCAGTACCGCCTCGGGCCAGCTGCCCACCGATGCCGACCTGCTGCACGCGATCGACGAAGGGCTTCCGGGAAGCGCGATGCCCGCGTGGAAGGATCGGTTGTCTGAGGCGGACCGGCGCGCCGTCATGGCGTACTTGAAGACGTTCTCGACGTTCTTCGCGGATACCAGCCAGCACATCGTGCCGCTCAAGTTCTCGAGTCCCCCGGGTGGGGGTGGCAGTGCTGCGGCGCTCAAGCAAGGGCGTCAGTTCTACGACTCGATCGGCTGCCGCAAGTGTCACGGCGACCAGGGCCGGGGCGACGGCCCGTCGGCGCCGACGCTCAAGGACGACGCCGGCTTCCCGATTTTCGCGGCCGACCTGCACCAGAGCTGGCGGTTCCGGGGGGGCGGCACCGCCGAAGACGTGTATCACCGGCTGCGCACCGGACTGGACGGCACGCCGATGCCCTCGTTCTCCGACCTGATCGACCAGAAGTTCCTCACCGATCAGGAGCTGTGGCGCTTGGCGCAGTACGTGCGCTCGCTCTCGCCCGAGAAGCCACCTGAGGTGCGCGATGTGGTCCACGCGCCACAGATCCCGACGCTTCCTGTCGCGCCGGGCGATTCGACGTGGGAGCATGTGGACCGGTATTGGTTCCCCCTCGTGGGTCAGGTGATCCGGAAGGCCCGTTGGTTCACTCCAGCGGTGACGGGGGTGTGGGTGCAGGCGGTGCATGATGGGAAGGCGCTGGCCATGCGCGTGAGCTGGGACGACCGCTCGCAGAGTCCCGACAGCGCATGGCTGCCGTTCGAGCAGCGACTGCTCGAGACGGTGGCGAGCGACGAGTCCTTGCCTCCCAAGGCTTTGTCCTGGCCCGATCAGCTGGCGGTGCAGTTCCCTCGCCACCTGCTCGAGGGTATGGAACGGCCTTACTTTCTCATGGGGAGCGGTACCGATCCGGTGTATCAATGGCGTTGGACCAGCCGGCCCGCCCGAGTGTTCGCCGGGTTGGCCCGAGGCATCGAGCAGTTCGATACGCTTCCCGCCGCCCCTAGCGGACAGGCCGTGTACGACCACGGGGAATGGCGCGTGGTCTTCACGCGCGCCCTTGCGACGCCCGATACGGCCAACGAAGTTCAGCTTGCGGCCGGCCGGGCGATTCCGGTGGCGTTCTTCGCGTGGGACGGGTCGAGCGGGGAGCACGGGTCGCGTATGGCCGTGAGCACCTGGTATTTTCTGGCGCTCGACCGACCGACGGCGCCGAGCGTCTTCATCTCTCCGGTCGTGGCGATGCTCGTGACCCTCGGCCTCGGCCTCGTGGTCGTGCGGCGGGCCCAGCGGCGCGGACCTTCATAGAGGAGGCAGGATGCGGAAGCTCGGATCGGTGGCGGCGGGCGCGGCGGGCGCGGTGGTGCTGGTGGTGGCGGTCGCGGCGTGGAGGCATCAACCCGCCGCCCTGGACGGGGCTACGGTCACCGGCAAGGTCAAGTTCACCGGGGCCAAGCCCGCCAACCCGAAGATCGATATGAGTGAGGAGCCCAAGTGCAAAGCGAAATACCAGGCGCCACCCACCGAGGAAGTGGTGGTGGTGAACCCGAACGGCACACTCGAGAACGTGTTCGTCTACGTGAAATCGGGTCTGCCCGCGACCTATAAGGCGCCCGCGCCCGCCGGTCCGGTGACACTCGATCAGGATGGCTGTCGCTATCACCCGCACGTGCTTGGCATCCTCGTCGGCCAGTCGCTCGCGATCAAGAACTCCGACGGAATCCTCCACAACATCAAGGCGAAGGGGACCAAGAATCGTCCTTTCAACATCAGCCAGCCCACCGTCATGACGTCGGACCGGACGTTCACGGCGCCCGAGGTGATGGTGCCGCTCGAGTGCAACGTGCACGGCTGGATGCACGCGTGGCTCGGCGTCCTGCCCCACCCCTTCTTCGCGGTGACGGGCGCCGACGGCTCGTTCGCGATCAAGGGGCTGCCGCCCGGGACCTACACCATCGAAGCGTGGCACGAAAAGTACGGCACGCAGACCGCCAATGTGACGGTTGCGGGGAGCGAGACCAAGACGGCGGACTTCAGCTTCGCGGGCAAGTGAACTAACCGAGGAGAGCCCAATGCATTGGTGGCTGCCGCCCAAGGCGTCCACGTTCACCGGGCCGATCGACGGCCTGTTCATCGCGATCCTCATCATCACGGGCATCGCCTTCGTGCTCGTGGAAGCAGGATTGCTCTTGTTCATCGTCCGCTACCGGCAGCGCCCAGGACGGAAGGCGTTCTACACCCACGGCAACACCCGCGCCGAAGTGATCTGGACGGCGATTCCGGCGGTGACGATGGTGGCGCTGGGCCTCATCAGCAACCACTACTGGGTGGAGATCAAGGGTCGGAACAGCGTCCCACCCAACGCCTATCCCATCGGGATCCACGCGAAGCAGTTCGAGTGGCAAGTCACCTACCCCGGCCCCGACGGCCAGCTCGGCACCGCGGACGACTTCACCATCCGTAACCAGCTGCACGTGCCGGTGGGACGACCCATCGTGGTCCATCTCTCGTCCGAGGACGTGATCCATTCCTTCTACGTCCCGCAGTTCCGCGTGCGACAGGACGTGGTACCGGGCATGGATATCAAGGCCTGGTTCCAGTCCACGGTCCCCGGCACCTACGAGCTGGGCTGCTCCCAGCTGTGCGGGCTCGGCCACTACCGCATGCGGGCGCAGGTGTTCGTGCACACCCAGGAGGAGTTCGACGCCTGGATGAAGCAAGCTGCTCAGGAGGCCAAGCAATGACGACCGTTGCCGCGACGGCACACGCCATACATCACGACGACCGGAGCTTCCTCAGGAAGTACATCTTCTCGACCGATCACAAGATCATCGGGATCCAGTTCCTGTTCACGAGCCTGTTCTTCCTGCTCGTGGGCGGGTTGCTCGCGATGCAGATGCGGTGGCAACTGGGATTCCCCGGCAAGCCGATGCCGGGCGGCGGCATCCTGCCGGACACGATGGCGCCCGGAGGCGTGATCCTTCCCGAGTACTACATCCAGCTCGTCACGATGCACGGCACGTTCATGGTGTTCTTCGCCATCATGCCGCTGCTCGTGGGCGTGTTCGCCAACTTCCTGATCCCGCTCAAGATCGGGACGCACGACATGGCGTTCCCGCGCATCAACATGTGGTCGTTCTGGACGTTCTTCCTGGGCGGCCTGGTGATGCTGGCGAGCCTGTTCGTCCCGGACGGCGCCGCGCGCGCCGGTTGGACGATGTACGCGCCCCTCTCGGCACGGCACGACTACTCGGGTGCGTCGATCGGGCAGGAGCTGTGGTCGGTATCGATCATCTTCGTCGGTCTGTCGTCGATTCTGGGATCGCTGAACTACATCACCACGATCATCAACAACCGCGCGCCGGGGATGACCTGGTTCCGGCTGCCGCTCTCGATTTGGTCGTTGTTCATCACGGCCATTCTGGGCTTGTTGGCGCTGCCGGTGCTGTCGGGCGCCGTGATCATGCTGCTGTTCGATCAGATCCTCGGGACCCACTTCTTCGATCCGGCGGCGGGCGGGCAGGCGCTCTTGTGGCAGCACCTGTTCTGGTTCTTCGGCCATCCCGAGGTCTACATCCTGATCCTCCCCGCCATGGGCATGGTGTCCGACCTCATCGCCAACGGCAGCCGCAAGCCGATCTTCGGCTATCACTCGATGGTGTTCGCGATCGTGGGCATCGGGTTCCTGGGGTGGATCGTGTGGGGGCATCACATGTTCGTGAGCGGGATGAACCCGACGCTGGGGTCCTCCTTCATGGTGTCGACGCTGATCATCGCGGTGCCGTCGGCGGTGAAGGTGTTCAACTGGATGGGGACGATGTGGCGGGGAAATCTGAAGTTCACCGTCCCGATGCTCCACGCCACGGCGTTCGTGGCGATGTTCGTGATCGGCGGCCTGTCGGGCATCTTCATGGCGGCGACGCCGGTGGACATGCAAATCCACGACACGTACTTCATCGTGGCCCACCTCCATTACGTGCTGTTCGGCGGCAGCCTGTTCGGTCTGTTCGGCGCGATCATCTTCTGGTACCCCAAGATGTTCGGCCGGATGATGAGCGAGCGCTGGGGCAAGGTCCACTTCTGGCTCACGTTCGTCTTCTATAATTGCACGTTCTTCCCGATGCATATCACGGGCATGGCCGGCGAGATGCGCCGGCTGTACGACCCGAATCAGTACACCTTCCTGCAGCCGTACCAGCCGATGCGAGAGTTCATGTCGATCAGCGCGTTCCTGCTGTTCGCGACGCAGCTGATTTTCTTCGTGAACTTCTGGTGGAGCTTGTTCAAAGGAAAGAAGGCGGAGCAGAACCCGTGGCACGACAACGGTCTCGAGTGGTCGCTGCCCAGTCCCGCGCCGCACGGCAACTGGGAGAAGGTGCCGACCGTGTATCGTGGCCCGTACGAGTACAGCTCGCCGCAGGTCGCCGAGGACTACCTGCCGCAATACAAGAAGCTGCCCACTGACCGCGAGCCGGCCGGCACGCCGGCCGCACGCCACTGACCGAGGGAAGGGACCGACCGATGACGCACGCAGCCGCCACCGTCGATCAGATGCGGCCCCCGTACCCGGCCGAACGGGGGCTGGACGTCTACAACAACAAGCTCGGGATGTGGATCTTCCTGGCCTCCGAGGTGATGTTCTTCGCTGGCCTGATCGGCTCCTATGTCATCCTCCGGTTCGGCGCGACGGGCGAGTGGGCGAGGCCCGGGATCGTGCTGAACATCCCCATCACGGCATTCAACACCTTTCTTTTGATCTGTTCCTCCGTCTCGATGGTGAAGGCGTACGCGTCGATCCAGGACGGCGACCAGCGGGGCCTGCGACTGTGGCTCGGGTTGACCATCCTCGGCGGTGCCACGTTCGTGGGCATCCAAATATTCGAGTACATCCATCTGGTGGAGCACGGCTTCACGCCGGCGGGCATCCGTGACGGCAGCGAGCTCGCCGCCCTGGTCGCTAACGGCACGCTCCCCTCGACGACGGTGGGTTTGTACGGATCGACCTTCTTCACGATGACGGGCTTCCACGGGTTCCACGTCACGTGCGGAGTCATCTCAATGCTGTACCTGTACCTCACCAAGGTACTCCCGGGGAAATACTCGAAGCTCGATTACCGCGGGATCGAGACGGTCGGCCTGTACTGGCACTTTGTCGATCTGGTGTGGATCATCCTGTTCACCATCGTCTACCTGATCTGAGGGGCCATGGAGACCGCACACAAGCGACCCAATTACATCCTCATCTGGGTGTATCTGGCGGTCCTCACGGCCGCCGAGCTGGCGCTGGCGTTCGAGCTACCGATCTCGCGCAACCTGAAGCTACTGCTGCTGCTGTTCCTCGCGATCTGGAAGGCGGCGCTCGTGGGGCTGTTCTTCATGCACCTGAAATTCGAACGCTGGAATCTACGGGTCATGGCGCTCATTCCGCTGCCGCTCGCCGTGATCTTCATTCTGGCGGGAATGTCGGAGCACATCTGGTAGCGTTTCTCGAGCTCACCAAGCCCCGCATCACTCAGCTGGTGCTGCTCACCGCCGCCGCCGGATTCTATCTGGGTTCGAGTGGCGGCGTGGACGTCAGGCTGCTGGTTCGCACGCTGATCGGGGTCGCCCTCGTGGCGGCCGGCACCAACGCCTTCAACCAGGTGCGCGAGCGCGACGTCGACGGGCGCATGCGCCGCACGGCGCGGCGGCCGCTGCCGTCGGGAAGGCTGACCCCGCGCGCGGCCGCGCTGTTCGCCGCCATCATCTCGGTGGGCGGCGTCGGCTACCTGGCGCTGGCAGTGAATCTCCTTACCGCCGGGCTCGCCGCGCTCACGCTCGGGAGCTACGTGCTGCTCTACACTCCCCTCAAGCGGACGACCCCGCTCAACACCCTCGTCGGCGCCGTGCCGGGAGCGCTGCCGATTGTCGGTGGCTGGACCGCCGCGGGGGGCACGATCGGGCCTGCCGTCGCCGCGCTGTTCTGGATCCTGTTCTTGTGGCAGCTGCCCCACTTCTTGGCACTCGCGTGGATCTACCGCGAGGACTACGCCCGCGGTGGCCTCGCCATGCTGTCGGTCTCGGACCCGGAGGGGCGACACACCGGCCGGATGGTGATCCTCTATGCCATGGCGCTCTTGCCGGTGAGCCTGATGCCGACGCTGCTCGGCCTGACCGGGCCGCTCTACTTTTTCGGCGCGCTCGCGCTCGGCAGCGCTTACGCCGGCGTGGCGCTCGCCATGACGCGCACCACGACCGTCACCCGGGCGTGGCGCGTCTTCCTGGTCTCGATCGTCTACCTGCCGGCGTTGCTGACGCTGATGGTGGTGGACAAGGTGGCCGCGTAGGAGTTCCGAGCCCCCAGTCCCCATACCCCAGCCCCTCGCTCCGTGATTCCGTTCCACCGCCTGTTGATTTCGACCGCCATCGTGTTCTGCGCCGGGTTCGCCGTCTGGGCGGGGTGGGCCTATCGGCACTCGGGCGACCTGCTGATGCTGCTCACGGCGTTCGCGTTCGCGATCGCGGCCGTGGCGCTGGGGTACTACCTGCGGCACCTGCGACGCTTCCTCGGCCGATGATTCCCGTCCTGCTTCTGCTGCAGCACGGCGACAGTCGGGCGATGGAGCTGTCGTACTTCTGGGCGGCCGTGCTGCTGGCCCTCACGCCCGTGCTGATCCTCGGTGGGATCGGGGTGTGGCTGGCGCGAAAACTGTGGAAGGAGCAACGCGGATCGCGGAACTCGGAACGCGGAACAGAAGGGTCGGCATAACGTTCCGCGTTTCCACTTCCACGTTCCGCGTTAGATTCGTGGCATGAGCTCCAAGCCTGCGGAGAGGCGTCAGGTCGTCCGCTTCGCGTTCTGGAAGCTGGACAGCGCGTGGCGGCGATTGCCGGGCGAGCGGCAGGCGAGCTCCAAGATCGAGTTCACCGAGACGATCGAGAGCTTCACCGGTCGCCTGCTGCTGCGCCCCTACGGATTGGTCGGTCTCCGGGGCGACTGCGATTTCCTCCTGTGGCAAGTAGCCGAGGACCTCGACTCTCTCGTGGCCCTGCAGACCGCGCTCAACGGGACGGACCTCGGCGCGTACCTGACCATTCCCTACAGCTACCTCGCGATGACCCGGCGCTCGATCTACGAGTTCCCGGAGGACCCCGGCCAGCCCTCCCGCCTGGTGATCCGGCCGAGCGACGCGCGCTACCTGTTCGTGTACCCGTTCATCAAGACCAGGGCCTGGTACGCGCTCCCCAAAGCCGAACGGCAGTCGATGATGGACGAACACGTGCGAATCGGGCGGCAATACCCGTCGATCCGGCTCAACACGACGTATTCCTACGGTCTCGACGACCAGGAATTCATCGTAGCCTTCGAGGGCGACAATCCCGCGGAGTTCCTCGATCTCGTCATGGAGCTGCGGGAGACGAAGGCGTCCTCGTACACGCTGCGCGACACACCGACCTTCACCTGCGTCCAGATGTCCCTCTGGGACCTGCTGGACACGCTGGGCGGCGCGGGGTCGGTGCAGGCGGTGTCCCGCCGGCCGGCGCGGGCCGACGGCTACACCCCCGCGGCCACGCTCGCCGATCTGCCCCCGGGGTCGAGCCGCCGCGTGTACGTGGGGGGCGACGCCGTGGCGCTGTTCAACGTCAACGGCACCATCTACGCGATTGCCAATCGCTGCACTCACGCTCGCGCGAGCCTGTCGGAGGGGACGGTGGACACGGGGCGCTGCTCAGTCACGTGTCCGTGGCACGAAGGCGTCTTCTCGCTCGAGACCGGTCAGGTCCTGGGCGGCCCGCCGTCGCTCCCCGTCGCCGCCTACCGTGTGAAGCTGGAAGGGGACGCCATCCTGATCGCCCCCGCCGCCCCCGCCGAGGCGCGCGAGCCGACGGTTGCACCGCACTCCTGACGACAGCCGTTTCCTAAAGGCCTGCCGCTGCGAGGCCACCGACGTCACGCCGGTGTGGTTCATGCGGCAAGCCGGACGGTACCTCCCCGAGTACCGCGCGCTTCGTCAGAAGCATTCCCTCCTCGAGCTGTGCCACAAGCCCGAGCTGGCCGCGCAGGTCACGCTGCAGCCGGTCGAGCGGCTCGGCGTCGACGCCGCGATCCTGTTCGCGGACATCCTGCTGCCGTTCGAGCCATTGGGGCTGGGCCTCACCTTTGCAACGGGCGAGGGCCCGCAGGTCACCCGCCCGATCCGCGAGGCGGACATGGTGCTCGACCTCCCTCCGGTCGATCCGCCCACCGACCTCGGCTATGTCATGGAAGCGGTGCGGCAGGCGGTGCGCGCGCTGCCGCCCCACGTCCCGCTGATCGGGTTCGCGGGAGCTCCGTTCACGCTCGCTAGCTACGCCATCGAAGGCGGCGCGACGCGTACGTTCACCCTCACGAAGCGCTTCATGTACAGCGAGCCCCGCGCCTGGCACGAGCTGATGCGGCGGCTCGCAGAGCTGGTCGGCGGCTACCTGGGGGCTCAGGCGCACGCGGGGGCGCGCGCGCTGCAGCTGTTCGATAGCTGGGTCGGCTGCCTCTCTCCGGCCGACTACGCGACGTACGTGTTCCCGCACAGCCAACGCGCGCTCGAGCTCGCCGGCTCGAGTGGGGTGCCGGTGATCCATTTCGGAACCGACACCGGCGCGGGGCTGCTCGTGGACTTCGCGCGCGCCGGTGGGGACGTGATCGGCGTCGACTGGCGGATCCCGCTGGACGTGGCCTGGGAGCGGATCGGGCCGGGCCACGCCATTCAGGGCAATCTCGACCCCGTAGCGCTACTCGCGCCCCGGCCGGAGCTCGAGCGACAGGTACGGGATGTACTGGCCCGCGCCGGCGGCCGGCCCGGCCACATCTTCAACCTCGGGCACGGCGTGCTCCCGGAGACGCCGGTCGAGGCGGTGCAGGCGGTGGTGGAGTGGGTGCATGAGCGGTGATCGCGTCGCGGTGCTGCTGATGGCGTATGGCGGGCCCGGGAGCCTCGATGAGGTCGAGCCCTACCTGCGCGACGTGCGGAGCGGACGCCCGACGGCCCCCGAGCTCGTGGAAGAAATCAAGCAGCGCTATGCACAGATCGGGGGCCGCTCCCCGATCCGGGAGCTCACTGAGGCGCAGGCGGCGGGCGTTGGACGGGTGTTGGGCGAACAGTTCGCGGTGTACGTGGGGATGCGTCACTGGCATCCGTACATCCGCGACGTGATCGAGCGCATCCTCGCGGACGGACACCGCCGGCTCGTGGGCATCGCGCTCGCGCCCCACTACTCGGCGATGTCCGTGGGCGCGTACCAGAAGCGGGTGGTGGACGCCGCTCAGGGGCGGCTCGAGACCGAGTTGGTGAACGGTTGGGGAAGCCACCCGATGTTTCTCGACGCGGTCGCGGGACGGGTCACCCAGGCGCTCGAGCGCTTTCCCTCCCGGCGCTCAGTGCAGGTGCTGTTCACCGCGCACAGCCTGCCCGAGCGCATCCTCGCGGCGGGTGATCCCTATTGCCAAGAGCTGCGGGCTAGCGCGGCAGCCGTCGCGCAGCGCAGCGGGCTCGCCCCGTACGACAAGCGTACGGGGCTCGCCCAATGGAGTTTCGCGTTTCAGAGCGCCGGTGCCACCTCCGAGCCGTGGCTCGGGCCCGAAGCCGGCGCGGTGATGACCGACCTCGCGCGCGCGGGTCATCGAGAGTTTCTCATCGTGCCCATCGGGTTCGTGTGCGACCACGTCGAGATCCTGTACGACGTAGACATCGTGTATCGATCCCTCGCCCGCCGGCTCGGCGTCCGGCTCGAGCGGACGACATCGCTCAACGACGATCCCCGGCTGATGGGCGCCGTCGCCGCCATCGCGCGCGACCGCGCCGCGGCACGGGGCTGGGCGTGACGATCGCGGTCGTTGGCGCGGGCCTCACGGGCCTGGCGGCGGCGTGGGAGCTGCAGCAGGCCGGCGCAGATGCGGTGGTGCTCCACTCGGAGCGGCAGGCCGGCGGAGTGATCGTCACGGAACGGCAGGAGGGGTTCGTCGTGGAGGGCGGACCGGATGGCTTCCTCGCCGCGGAGCAAGCCATTCAGGATTGCGCGCGCGATATCGGGATCGGCGACCGCCTCGTGGACCAGGTCGCCAAGGGGTCCATGCTCTGGACCGGCACCCGCCTCGAGCCGCTGCGGGAGGGCCGTGCGGCGGAGCTGCTCGGGATTCAGGGCAACTGGGACGGAGGAGGGTTTCGGAGCTTTGCAGGAGGAATGGCGGAGATCGTGGAGGCGCTCGTCGGCCGGCTCGCGTCGCGGATCCGGCCGTCTCAGGGCGTCACGGCCCTCGCACCCGGTGGGAGAGGCAGCAGTTGGCGTCTCTCGGTGACCGGCGGTGCCGCGGTCGAGGCGGAAGCCGTCATCCTCGCGGTGCCGGCGTGGGTAATCGCGAGGTTGCTGGCGGGGGTAGGAGTGGCGGTGGCACGGGCGCTGGACGACGTCGTCTACGCGCCGAGCGTCACTGTGTCACTCGCGTATCGAGCGGAGCAGGTGCCGACGCTCGAGGGAACGGGTTTCGTAGCCGGGCCGGAGTCCGGGGGTACTGTGCGCGCTTGCACCTATGCTTGGCGCAAATATCCCCGTCGCGCCCCGGACGGGTACGCGTTGCTGCGAGCGTTCGTGGGACCCCTGGATGGCGATCCTGCGCCCGTTGCGCACGCCGAGCTCACGGCGATCCTCGGGCTCCGTGGCGCCCCGCTCTGGACGCGAGCGTTTCACTGGCCACGTGGGCTGCCGCGCTATCACCCGGGACATGCCGACCGGGTCGCCGCGGTGCGGGCTCGGCTGGAGCGCCTTGCTCCACTCGCGATCGCGGGTGCCGGGGTCGACGGGGCGGGCGTTTCGGCGTGTGTCAGATCGGGGCGAGAGGCAACGCGGAACGTCTTGGAACGGATGCGGAGATAACGCGGAACTGGGAACGCGGAAGTCGGAACAGCTGTTCCGCGTTCCGAGTTTCGACTTCCGCGTTCTAGCCGCGCCGCAGCTGCTTCGCCATACGTACCACGTTGTCCACCGTGAATCCTAATTCCTCGTAGATGCGCCTATAGGGCGCCGACGCACCGAACCGTTCGATGCCCAGCACTGCTCCGTGGTCGCCCACCCAGCGGTACCACGGTTGCGGTGCCGCGGCCTCGATGGCGAGGCGCGCGGGGACGGCGGGCGGCAGCACGGCGTCGCGGTACTCGGCCGGTTGCCGCGAAAACAGCTCGAGCGAAGGCATGCTGACCACCCGAGCCTTGACGCCCTGCGCGCCGAGCCGCTCGTACGCGCCGAGCGCCAGCTCCACTTCGGACCCGGTCGCGATGAGCACGACCGAGGGATTCCCGCCCGGCGCGTCGGCGAGCACGTAACCGCCCAAACGCAGGCCATTCGCCGGCGCGTATTTCGTGCGGTCCAGCGTCGCGACTTTTTGGCGCGTGAGCACGATCGCGACCGGGCCGGCGGGACTCAGGATGGCCGCCCGCCACGCCTCCACCGTCTCAGCCGGATCCGCCGGCCGGATGACGACGAGATTGGGAATGGCGCGCAGCGAGTCGAGCTGCTCGATCGGCTGGTGCGTGGGGCCATCCTCACCCAGGCCGATCGAATCGTGCGAGAAAAGGTAGATGACTGGTAGCCCGGTCATCGCGGCCAGCCGGATCGACGGCCGCATGTAATCCGAGAAGATGAGGAACGTGGACCCGACCGGACGGATGCCGCCGTGCAGCGCGAGCCCGTTCAAGATCGTGCCCATCGCGTGCTCGCGAACACCGAAGTGAACGTTCCGCGCTCCCCACCGCCCTGCTGCGACGTCGCCGCCGTCCTTGAACACGAGGTTTGTCGACCCGGCGAGATCGGCGGACCCACCGATGAGCTCTGGCAGCTTTCGGGCGATGACGTTCAACGTCTTGCCCGAGGCCGCCCGTGTCGCCAGTGCCTCCGCGACGTTGAACACGGGGAGCTCGGCGTCCCATCCCTCTGGCAGCCGCCGGGCGAGGCGGCGTTCCAGCTCGGCCGCAAGGTCCGGAAACGCGCGCCGGTAGGCGTCCAGCTTCCGTTGCCACTCGGCCTCGAGGCGGGCGCCGCGCTCACGGGCCAGCCGCCAGTGCGCCAGCGCCTCCTCGGGAACGTGGAATGGCTCGAGGGTGGGCCAGCCGAGCCGCTGCTTGGTGAGCTTCACCTCTGCGGCGCCGAGGGGCGCGCCGTGCGCCTCCGCCGTGTCCTGTTTGTTCGGGCTGCCGTACGCGATGTGGGTCCGCACGATGACGAGGGAGGGCCGGTCGTCGATCCGTCGGGCCGCCGCGAGCGCCGCATCGAGCGCGCCGAGGTCGTTGCCGTCGGTCACGCGCTGCACATGCCACCCGTAGCTCTCGAACCGTTTCGCCGTGTCGTCCGAGAAGGTCAGGTCGGTCTTCCCGTCGATGGTGATGCGATTGTCGTCGTAGATCCCGATGAGGCGGCCGAGCCGTAAGTGCCCCGCGAGCGAGCAGGCTTCGTGCGACACGCCCTCCATCAGGTCGCCGTCCGAGGCGAGGAAATAAGTGAAGTGCTCCACGATCGCGTGGTCCGGCTGGTTGAACACCTGGGCCAGGTGCGCCTCGGCGAGCGCCATCCCGACCGCGTTCCCCACCCCCTGCCCCAGCGGGCCGGTGATGGCTTCGACGCCGGGTGTGAGTCCGTGTTCGGGGTGGCCCGGCGTGCGGCTCCCCCACTGGCGGAACTGCTTCAGGTCGTCGAGCGAGAGGTCGTAGCCGGTGAGGTAGAGCGTCGCGTACAGCAGCATGCAGGCATGCCCGGCCGAGAGCACGAAGCGATCACGCCCGAACCAGTCGGGGTTCGCCGGATTGTAGCGCAGGTGCCGCTGCCAGAGGACGTAGGCCACGGGGGCCAGCGCCATCGGCGTGCCCGGATGACCCGAGTCCGCCCGCTCGACCGCGTCCATCGCGAGCGTACGGATGGTGTCGATGCAAAGCTGATCGAGTGATGTGGCGCGGGTGATGGCGGAAGGAGGTGACGAGAACATCACAACAGGCCGGACTTGGCGGCCTGCCACAGGCTCACGAGCCGGTCGAATCCGCTCACCAGCACGTCCACCTGCTGCGGGCTCGGGCTCGCCTTCGCGGCCGTCGTCAGTTCGGCGCAGATGCGCGGCATCTCCTTGCGTCCCTGCTTCGCCGCCTCCCCGGAGATTTGCTCCAGCACTGTGACGATCTTCTGGCGCGCGGCCTCGTCCTTGGGTACCTGCCACAGATAGTCGGCGAGCTGCTTGCCCTCGGTGCACAACTTGCCGAGGGTATCCAGCAGCGGCAGCGGGCGGCGTGGCGCGTTGGGATCGCTCATCGGCGAGGCTCAATTATACCCAGAAACGCGCTGCAAGGGACGGTTGCCCCAACTCCGAGCCCGGTCTAGCTTGCTCGATCCATGGCGTCCTTTACGCTGCTCGATTCGTTGCGGGCGTTCAACCGCTGGACCAAGGGCTGGGCCGCCTCGATCGGCGCGGCGGTGCTGATCTGGGTGGTCCTCCGGTCCTACTTGATCGAGGCGTTCCGCATCCCGTCGGCCAGCATGGAGAACACCCTACTGGTCGGCGATTTCCTGTTCGTCAGCAAGGCGATCTACGGCGGCGAGCTCGAGATCCCGTTCACGGGCATCCGGTTCTGGCGCCTGCCGGGCTACGCCGATCCGCACCGCGACGGCATCGTCGTCTTCCGCTCGGTCGAGGATTCGACCCCCAACCTGAACATCGTGAAACGTGTGATCGGCGAGGCCGGGGATACGCTGCAGATGGTCCACGACACCGTGTACCGCAACGGCAAGCGTCTCGACGAGCCGTACGCCCTGCACTTGGAGCCGCATCCGGACGACCCCGGCCAGCGTCCCAAGATCCGGGCGATTCAGCTGGCGCAGTACGTCGGACGCGATTCGTCGCACTACCATCCGACGACGCACGACTGGGGGCCGCTCGTGATTCCGGCAGGACATTACTGGGTCATGGGCGACAATCGCGACGAATCGTACGACAGCCGGTTCTGGGGATTCCTGCCGCGATCGCACATCGTGGGGCGCCCCCTCGTCATCTATCTCAGCGTCGCGAACGACCCGTGGCGCATCCGGTGGAACCGCATGCTGCGGACGCCGCACTAGTCCCTTGACGCCCGAAGCCATCGCATGATGCGTTCGATCCAAAGGCGAGTGGTGGTGCTCGCCTGGTTTTGTCTCATCCGGCCCGACGTGCTGGCGGCACAGCGACCCGATACGACCGCCCGACCGCCCGACAGCCTGAAGGTGTACACCCTACCGCCCGCGGTCGTGTCCGTCACTCGCGCCAACCCGCCGATCAACCGGATCCCGCAAGCGGTCCAGCTCGTCGAGAAGCAGGACATCAGCCGGGCGCGCCCCACGTGGGGACTGGACGAGGCGCTCGTGACGGTGCCGGGCGTGTACGCGGCGAACCGCTACAACTTCTCGCTCGATCAGCGGATCTCGATTCGCGGGTTCGGCGCCCGCTCCGCGTTCGCCGTGCGGGGGATCAAGGTGCTGGTGGACGGGATTCCCCAGACGCTCCCCGACGGCCAGGGCCAGCTCACCAACCTCGAGCTCGGCGCCGCGGATCGCGTCGAGGTGCTCCGCGGCTCGGCGTCGGCGCTGTTCGGCAACGCGTCCGGTGGCGTGATCAGCATCTGGACCGATCCCACCGCGCCCCAGAACGTGCGGCAGGACGTGCGTGTCCTGTTCGGCACCTTCGACCGCCACCTCGACCGCAATTGGAGCAAGTGGCAGTCGAGCACGTCGTTCCGCGTCGGGTCCGGTAGCGGCCTCGTGACCGTCTCGCGCCTGGACTACACCGGGCAACGGCAGCACTCGGACGCCGATTTCCGCAATCTCAATTCGCGCTGGCATTTTCCGCTCGCCACCGGGTGGTCGCTCGCGGCCACGGCGGACGTGGGCTGGGACCCGCGCGCCGACAACCCGGGGTCGCTCACCGCCGCCGAGATGGCGAAGAACCCCGACTCGGCGGCGGCGCGGAACATCACCCTGGCGGCGGGGAAGGACGTGACGCAGGGCCAGGGAGGCGTTACCCTGCGCCACCAACTTTCAGGCGGCGGGGACGCGCTGCTGACGCTGTTCGGCATCACCCGCAGCCTCAAGAATCCGACCACGTTCAACTACATCAATCTCGACCGCCTGGCGTACGGCGCCCGCCTGAGCGTTAGCCGCCCGCTCCCTCTGGGAACGCGCGAGCAACGCCTCACCGCCGGCCTCGACTTCCAGCGGCAACGCGATGACCGTGTCAACTACGGCAACAACGCGGGCCAGCCCGATGGCGTGCGCCAGCTCGACCAGCTCGAACACGTCACCGAAGTGGGACCGTTCGTTCAGAGCGCGTTGCAGCTGACACCGCACGTGTCGCTCACGGGCGGGGTGCGCTACGACTGGGTCGACTTTCAGGTGCAGGACCGCTTGATCGGCCCGGGGAACCCCGACGACTCGGGGGAACGGCTGATGCAGGCGCTGTCGGGCTCGTTCGGGGTCGCCGTGACGCCGTCCGAGGCGCTCACGGTCTACGGCTCCGTGGGGACGTCGTTCGAGACACCGACCACCACGGAGCTCGCAAATCGCCCCGGCTCCGTCGGCGGGTTCAATCCCACCCTCCAGCCGCAGAAGGCGACCACCTACGAGGTGGGCGCGCGGGGGGATTGGAACGGCCGGCTGAACTACTCGCTGGCTGTGTTCCAGGCGAACGTGAACGACCAATTGATCCCGTTTCCGGACAGCCTGCAGCGCGTGTACTATCAGAACGCGGGGCGCTCGATTCACCGCGGCGTAGAGCTGGGTGCCAATGTCGAGATGGCTGCGGGGTTGCACCTGATCGCCGCCTACACGTTCGCCGACTATCGCTACGACCGGTTTCAGCTCTTGAGGGTCGACGCGACGGTGACGCCGCCCGACACCGTCATTCATGACCTGCACGATCGCACCCTCCCCGGGATCCCCAAGCATTGGCTCCACCTCGTGTTACAGGCGCGGCCTGAGTGGGCGCGCGGCGCCTGGGCCGAGCTCGAAGAGACGCATTCGTCCGGCTTCTTTGTCGATGACACGCTCACCATGCGGACCAGTCCCTGGTGGACCACCGGGGTGCGCCTGGGGTGGGATGGCTCGCTCGGCAGCATGCGGTTTCAGCCGTTTGTGGGCTTGAACAACATCTTCAATCGCAGCTACGTCGGGTCGGTCTCGATCAACGCGACGGCGATACGGGTGGGTAGCGGGTTCGTGCCGGGGCGGTATTATGAGCCGGCTCCCGGTCGCAACATGTACGTGGGTTTCAATCTCGGTGCTGGAGAGTAGGAGAGTAATGGTAGACCTTCAAGGGAGGTGGGTATGACGCATTGGGGCCGATGGTGCGCGACGGCGGCGGTCGCCTCACTGGCTGCCGCGCCACTGTGCGCGCAGGGGTCGGGAGGAGGCGTGGGGGGCGGCGGCGTGGTGGACCCGACCTCACCGCGTGCGGCGGTCACGAGTGAGATGTTGTTGAATGCCGCAGGGGCAGGCGATTGGCTGATGTACGGCCACAATTACTGGAACAATCGATTCTCCACTCTGAAGCTGATCAACACCACCAACGTCAGGCGCCTCGTCCCGCGGGCCGTGTACACCCACGGGTCGAGCACGCTGGGCAGCTTCGAGACGACCCCGATCGTGGTGGCCGGGGTCATGTACATCACGTCGCCGGCGACGCCCAACAACATCGTGCGCGCCTTCGACCTGCGGACGCAGAAGATGTTGTGGGAGTACGTGCACAAGAACGCTCCCGTCGCCACCGCGTGCTGCGGCCCGAACAACCGGGGCGTCGCGGTCTCGGGAACCTCCGTGTTCGTGGCCACCCTGGACGACGAGCTGGTCGCGCTCGATGCCACGAGCGGCAAGGAAAAATGGGCCGTAAAGGTCGGTGATGGGCCCGAGGCGGGCTACACCGAAACCATGGCGCCGCTCGTGGTCGGTGACAACGTCATTGTCGGGACGTCCGGGGCAGAATACGGCATCCGTGGATATGTGAAAGCGTTCAATGCCGCCAACGGACAGCTGGTGTGGACCTGGTACACGCTGCCGGCGCCGGAGGATGGCGGCTGGTGGGGTCCCTGGTCGACGACCACGCCCGACGGCGACGACCTGAAGCGCGACATCGCCAAGGAGAAGGCGGACTCCGCCAAGTACGCCGATGCCTGGAAGACCGGCGGCGGCTCCATGTGGATGACGCCCGCCTACGACGATGCCAGCAAGACGCTGTTCGTCGCGATCGGCAACCCGTCCCCCGACCTGGATGGCTCCATCCGGCCGGGCGACAATCGCTGGACCGAGTCGATCGTGGCAATCGACGCCACCAACGGGAAGTTCAAGTGGGGCTACCAGGAAGTGCCGCACGACGTGTGGGACCTGGACGCCGTCAGCCCGCCGGTGATCGCGATGGTCGGCGGGAAGAAGGCGGTGGTCGAGGCCGGCAAGACCGGCTTCGTGTACGTGCTGGACGCCGCCAGCGGCAAGCTGATCCGCCGCTCGTCGGCGTTCGTGCCGCAGCAGAACATGTACACCCAGCCGACCGCGGACGGCGTGTTCATGCTCCCGGGCGCGAACGGCGGCGAGGAATGGTCGCCGATCGCGGTGCATCCCGAGCTCGCCTACGCGTACACCGTCGCCCTCCATCAGCCGATGCACTACAAGGTCCACTACGCGCCGTGGGAGAAGGGCCGGTTGTGGCTCGGCAGCGCGTTCGTCCGGATACCGGACGAGAAGGGCGGGTATTCTGGTGAGTATGGCCTCGTCACGGCCATCAATCTGAACACCGGCAAGGTCGCGTGGCAGCAGAAGACCGAGCTGCCGATGATGGGCGGCGCGACGGCGACCGCCGGCGGTCTGGTGTTCACCGGGGAGGGCAACGGCTGGTTCAAGGCGTACGACGCCAGGACCGGCACCGTGCTGTGGAAGTTCTACTGCGGCGCGGGCGTGAACGCCGCGCCCTCGGTATTCGAGCTCGACGGCGAGGAATTCGTCGCCGTGGCGGCGGGCGGAAACTTCCAGATCAGCTACCCGCTGGGTAATTCGCTGTTTGTCTTCGGGCTGCCGAAGGCAGGGATGTAGCAGACGGAGTTGGGAGCCGGCACGTAGGGGCGCAGCGCGCTGCGCCCCTACGCGTCCGGTTCACTGGTTTTTCAAGGCTGTATGGCAGGTTCTCTCAGGGTGTGGAGCAGCGCGCTGACCTCCTGCCAGGTGGTGGCCGGCAGCACGTCGTCGTCGGACTCGACCACGTAGGCCAAATCGTAATTGCAGTACGCCGATGTCAGAGCGCGGTGTTGTGCGCACTCCAGGAGGTGGTACACGGCCCCCTGGTGGAGGACCCAGACCGCCGAGTCGCCGACGGCAGGGTGGGGCAAGTCGCCGAGCTTGAAGTAGAAAACCGGCCATGTCTCGGCGCCCCGGCGCAAGGTCGCCTGGTATGCCTTCGGGATGTTGTCACAGCCGTACAAGATGCTACGCAAGATCCCACAGGGTTCTTCGTAAGTCCAGTCGCGCTCGGTCTTGGCGAGTGTGGCCGGCACGACCAGATCCGCGCCGGCGAGGCGCTGGGCGAGCGGACGTTGGCCTGCTGGAACGAGGGGGACGCGCTGGAGCGCCGCCTTGTGGGAGTGCAGACACGCCGTGGCGGCGAGGAGCGGCACGAGCAGCGCTCTGTGCGCTGGCCGCCACAGACTCCGACCCAGCGACCACTCAGCGATGTGGCCGAATCTTGTGTGGCTGGTGTCGCGGTACATGCAAGACCATCCTCGTCCAGATCGGCTGCGATTTCACTTGTCGCAAGGACGGTGCCAGTCACAGCAAGGGCAGACGCTCAGGGCCCCCGTGAACCTGATGTGCCGCCGTGCCATGCTTGTCGCTCACACGCCACACCCTCGGAAGCACGATCACCCACGAGCCTTCCCTTCGACGGGCGTGGTGTAGTAGCTTCGCCACAATCGTCAAGAGGGTATGCGGTGAGTCATCTCCTGCGAGTCGTGGCGATGGTGCTCTCTCTGGGGCAGGCCGTCGAGCTTCGCGCGCAGAGCACGACTGCGGCACCCGCGCCCGCCGTGGATCCATCGTGGCTGCAGGTCGATACCGCGACCAGGACGGCGACCGTTCAGCTGGTGGCGGGTCTCACCGGTCTCAACGGCGCGCTCAACTTCAACGGGTTCAAAGACGGCGGGCTGACGCTGACGGTGCCGGTGGGCTGGCACGTGCTGATGCATTTTCGGAATCACGACGGCATGCTCCCCCACTCCGCCGAGGTGATCGCGGAGACCCATCCCCTTCCGACAGGGCCAGTTGCGCCCGCCTTCGCGCGGGCGTTCACGCTGCGGCTCCAGGAAGGCCTCATCTCGGAACAGACCGATGACATGCGTTTTGTTGCGGAGAAGGGGGGGTCCTACCTAATATTTTGCGGGGTTCCGGGCCACGGGGCGTCGGGCATGTGGATTCGCCTCGAGGTGTTGGACTCCGTTCGGACGCCGTCCTTGGCGGCCACCCCTGGGGGAGCCCCCTAGCGCCCCGGGTGCGGGGAGTGCCGATTAGACGCTGACGCGGTCCGGTGCGGCCGGCCCCGCGGCGGTGGCTTACGCGCGATGACTCGCTCTCACGAGGAGGTGCGCTCGCTTTTCCCTTTTCGGTCACAACTGTAGTGAGAAGCCAGACGAGCATTACTGGTGGGAGGACCACGTTCCCACTCGGCTGAACCTGGCGTCGGTGGGAGTTGAAGCGACGCCTCGCAGGGCACGAGCGGCAGGATTGAGCAGGTAAACTCCCAAGGAGGGATTCTCGTATGAAGCGTCTCACGCTGTTGTTGTTGGGCCTCGCGTTGGGCGTCGCCGCGACGGCCAGCGCTCAAGGCCTGACGATGCAGATGTCCAACGGCTGGTCGTTCACGTTCGCAGGCAACGTGAACGCCTTCTGGTCGTACACCAAGATCAACAACAGCGGTCCGGCGAATTCCAGCGTCCGCACCGGGCTGCTCCCTGCGTTCGCCACTTTCGAAGCGAAGGGCAAAGAGGCCGGGCTGAATCTGGGAGTGCACTTTGGTTTCGCTCCCCAGATCCAAAACGCTGGCGTTCACGACCAGTTCGGTGGTGGCACGGGCCTCCAGGCCGGCGCGCAGATCGACATGCGTCAGGTGTACCTCACGATCGGTCTAAAAGACGGATCGCAGATCCTGGCGGGACGCGAGTTGGGCCTGTTCAGCCGCCAGAACATCCTCAACGACATGACGCTGTTCGGTGTCGGCGCGGTCGGGATAGGTAACGGTCAGGCTAAGGGGACTACCCTCGGTCGCATCGGTTATGGCTACGTCTACCCGAACTTCAACGCGCAGATCACGTATAGCACGAAGCCTGGAGAGGCGCAGTTCTCGGTGGGCTTGTTCCAGCCCAGTACCTTTGCCGCGTACACGTTCACCACGGTTCCGCGCCTCGAAGGGGAGTTCACTTACAACGGGAAGTCCGGCAGGAACAGCTACTCTCTGTGGGTCGGCGGTCTGTGGCAGACCACGTCCAACGCGGCGACCGGCGGAAACTCCCTGAGCTCAGTAGGCGGGACGGCCGGCATCAAGTACGGCATGTCGGACCTCACGGTGACAGTCAGTGGTTACATCACCAAGGGTGTCGGCACGGTCCTCGCGTTCTCTGGGACCGGTGGTAGTCCAGTTGCCGGCAACGGTACGTCGGGCCGGCCCGGCGACGGTGGGTACGCCCAGATAACCTACAAGGCCGATCCTAAGTGGACGGTGGGCGCGAGCTGGGGCTTCAGCCGACTCAAGAACGACCAGACTGGCGACGGCAACACCGCCGTGATCTCGAACTGGGTGTCCACGACATTGGGCGTCTATCACCAGTGGACGAGATCGCTGAAGTTCGTGCTGGAAGGCACGCGCGAGCAGGTTGGCAACGGCACGGCGGCACCAGCGCAGATCGACATTGCCGGTGGATTCATGCTATTCTTCTAACGGCGTCGAGTGGAGGCGTCGCGTAGAGACGTCGCGCAAAAGACGTCACGCGACAACGTCACGTAGAAACGTCAAGAGGCCGGGAGCGATTCCGGCCTCTTGAGTTTTCAGTCGACTGTTCTCAGTCATCAGACAGATAACTGACAACTGATGACTTACAACGTTACTTGTATCTATACGTAATTCTGCCCCTCGTGAGATCGTAGGGCGACAAGTCCACCGCGACTCGATCTCCTTGCAATATCCGGATGTAATTCTTTCGCATTTTTCCGCTGACATACGCCAGCACTTCGTGCCCGTTCTCGAGCTTCACCCGGAAGGTGGTGTTGGGAAGCACTTCGGTGACCGTCCCCATCATCTGTATCGCATCGCCAGCCACGCTCGCCCTCGCCCTCCTTCTCCCGTGAAACGGGGATGGTCACGCCCGCACGCTGTGGGGATCCATTGTATCGTCTCGCGGGGTCTCCGCGCCGCGCTCGATGTAAGACGCGTGCCGGCCGCAGGTCTGGCAGGTCAGCGTCACCCGCTCCGGCGCGAGTGGCACCGCTCGACCCGCCCGGCGCCGCGGCACGCGCACGATCGACCGCGTCGCACAGGAGGGGCAAACGAGCGGCACGTGCTGGCGATCCGCCGCAATCAGCGCGAGCGCCTCCGGCGCCCGGTATTCCTTGACTCCGCGTCGTCCCACGGCCGCTGGTGCACCTCCAGGAGAGAAATGTAGCAACCCCAAGCCCTAGCCCCGAGCCCCTAGCCCCCAGCCCCCGCTGTCCTTGACACCTGCGCGCGGAGGCGTATCTCTCATCCAATCCGGAGGTTGCCCCCGAGGGCACGCATATGGATGGCCTTCCCTACCAGCCGCTTGCCGAGATCGAAGTGGACGCCGTTCGACCGGAGGCCCAGGGCTTCACGCTCACGGGCCAGGGGCCCGATCACACGGAGTACCAGCTCGACCTGCGGTTCGAGATGCCGCTCGACGTCCGAACCCGGACGGTGTTGGGCGAGCTCTTGTCGCACTCCGACCTGATTATCTCGCGTCGGGCGGCGAGCGGGCTCACGCAGGCCTTGCGGCAGCGTCGTAACCCAGCGCCGCAGCGGTAGTTCCAGCTCCGTTGGTGAGAAAAATCCTTGACGGTCTAGAGGGCCCGATGTAGCTTGGCGCGACCTTTAGCCGGACAGCGTCCCCCCCCATGCCAGCCGAGCTCGGCGGGTCGCAGATCTCTTCGCTGCTCGAGGCGCTGCCCGGTATCGCCAGCGTGCTCCGGAGCCCGGTGGCCGACGCGCTGGTCAAGGCCATCCGTGCCGCCGCCGGGGTGGGCGAGTTCACCTGGGACGACGCCGATGAGCTGGTGCGTTACGCCGTCCGTCGGGGGCTGATCGGACCCGAGGAGGGTGATCGGGTGCTCGCGGACGTCGCCGGTCCCCTCAAGTCCAAGGCAAAGCCGGTTCGCTCCATTCGGCCCAAACCCCTCTCCAAGAAGAAGCCCGGGAAGAAGAAGTCGCGGCGGTGAGACATCGACTCGCGGTGCTCTTCCTCGTCGGAGCGGGAGGGGGGGCGGGGGCCTGCACTCGCACACCACCGCCCGCTCCCGTCACGCCTGCGGAGATCCCCGGCCTCATCGCACAAGTTGGGCAGCGCCCACAGGATGGCGCCCTGCAATTCCGTCTTGCCGCGGCACTCAGCGCGGCCGGAAGATGTGACTCGGGCGTAGTCGTCGTCGGGTCGGCGGCACGGCTCCAGCCCGACAACGTACTCGGCCCTTTGATCGTGGGCGCTTGCGAGGAGCAGGCCGGCCGCTACGACGAGGCCGTGGCGACGTACAACGACTTCGCCGCACAACACCCGCACGCCCGCGGTGTGGCGGCGCTCCGGGCCAAGGCGCAGCTGGCGCTCCGCACCGGCGCCGAGCGCACGGCTCAGCAGGCGCTGGCGCGCGAAGCCGAGCTCGCACAGCAGCCACCCACTTCCGCCACAGTGGCCGTGTTGCCGCTCGTGATCGCGGGCGACTCGAGCGTGCAGCCGCTGTCCCGCGGGATCGCCGAGCTCATCACCACCGACCTCGCCTACATCCGCACCTTGCGCCTGCTCGAGCGGATACAGATCGGCGTGCTGTTGGACGAGCTCAAGCTGGGCGCGAGCGCGCGCGTGGATCCGGCCACGGCCGCCCGCGTCGGCCGGTTATTGCGTGCCGAGCGCATGGTCCAGGGTACGGCCACCATCTCGCCGAGCGGCCCCGTGCAGATCTCCGCCACCGTGGTCACGGGCACAGGCGTCGTGCGGCCGGTGAGGCAAGTGACGGGGCCCTTCCCGAGACTGCTCGATCTCGAGAAGCAAGTGGTGCTCGACCTCGCGAGCGAGCTCGGGATCGAGCTTACCGAGGCGGAGCGCCAGCAGATCCTGCGTCAGGGGCCGAAGAGCCTGGCGGCGTTCCTTGCTTATAGCCGCGGGCTCGAGGCGCTCGACTTGGGCGACTATGGCGCGGCCGCCCGCAACTTCCGCGCGGCGGCGCAGGCCGACCCGGGCTTCCAGGCGGCTCAGCAAGGGCAAGAGGCCGCGCTGGCCGCACCCGTGGCCGGCCAGGCGACGGGAGTGGGAATCGTCGGAGTCGTGGACGCGGTCGAGCAGGTTGCGGAAGTCCCCGCACCGGGAGGCGCGGTCGGTGGAGCCGGTGGGATCCTCTCGTACGGAGCGCGGGACGTCGTACCAGCCATCGGTGACGCGATCGCCGACGTCAGGTTGCCGACCGGCAGCTCGAGCATCGACCGCCACCTGACACCCGAATCGGTCGGCCTGCCTTCCATCGTTTCCGTCGCGAACGGAATCACGATCATTTTCAAACGGCCGCCGTGAAGTGCGCCTGGTTGTGTCTGTGCGCGGTAGCACCGCTCGCCGCGCAGGGGCCAACCTCCGGCTTCGGACTCATCGGCCGCACCGGGATCGTTGTCGATGGGTACGCGTTCGGGTCGCCCTACGCGTTCGACCACATTGTCGAGTGGACCCTTCCAGTCAGCTTGACGCGTCAGTTCGGCCCACGGTTCGCGGTCGACCTGTCGAGCGGCTACGCCCGCGCGTCCGCCAAGACGACGAGCGGCACGTTCGTGCTTTCGGGCGCCACGGACACCGATGTCCGCGCCAGTTGGGCCGCCGTGCCGAGCCACTTGATCGTGACGATCGTCGGGACGCTGCCGACCGGAAAGAAGGCCGTGCCGGACTCGACCCTGCCGCTGCTCAGCGCTCTCGCGACCGAGCTTTTCGGGTTTACGACGGCGCGGTTCGGCACGGGGGGCGGCGTGACGGGCGGCTTCGGGACCGCGTTCAAGGTGGGGGAGCGCTGGGCAATCGGAGTGGGGGGAAGCTACCGCTGGTACGCCCGGTACACGCCGGTGGCCGGGGGCAGCACGCTCGAGCCGGGCGGCGAGGGACGCGCCCGGTTCGGTGTGGAAGGGCCGATCGGGAGTCGTGGCTATCTCCGCAGCGCTGTCGTGTTCGCGACCAGCGGCGTGGACACTCTGAGCGCTGGCTCGCGCAGCGTGAGCGGGCCGCGGTTCCTGGTGTATTCGGGATTGAGCCTACCGGCGGGTCGCGGGAGTCTGTTTCTCTACGCCTACGATCGGTATCGTCTCCGCCCCAACGGGTACGATACGACTGTCGTGCAGGTGCCGCGCGGCAACGTGCTCGCGTTGGGTGCGCGGCTCGAGCGGCCGCTGTCGCCGGCGGTGAACCTCGCCCCGAACGTCGAGTTCCGCGATGAGCTCGTCGCGGGCGGGGGAGGCGGGGGGGCGGGGGGGGGCGCCACCGGCGGCCTGGTGTTGCTCGGCTGGCTGGTGCGCCCCGGCGTGGACCTGCGCTACCGCGCGAGTGGCACGGTGACCCTTCTCGTCCAGGGCCAGATGGCGCTCGGGAGGGTAGCCGCCAACGGAGCCTCCGTGTCGCTCGTGGGGCCGCGGGCCGTTCTACTGCTCGAGTGGGTCCGATGAAGCGATCGTTCTGTCAGTGGCTGTCGCTCCTGGTTGCCGTGGCGGTCGGCGGAAGCGTGCGCCGAATGGGCGGGCCCCGGGCTCGGCGGCTCGAGGCTGTCGGTGGTACCCGTCTTGAGCGTGGTCGGGCTGGGCGGGGACGGTGGGACCGTGCTGTTCGATGATCTCGACGTCTTGCGGGTCATCGTACGTACGTCCACTCAAGCCGCTGTCGTAGACACGTCCGTTCCTGTGGACCAAGCCGGAGACGCGATGCTCACCGTCCCAGTGCTTGCCGCAGGCTCGGCGCAGACCTACCAGGTAGGTCTCCAGGGTATCCGCTCGCGCGACGGTGCAGTCCTGTACAGGGGTAGCGATACGGTCACGGTCACGCCCACTCGCGCCACGCGCGTCGACTCGGTTCCCGTGGCGTATGTCGGACCCTGCCAGCTCGGCGCGGGATGCCGGGTGACCCTGGCGCCGCAGGACACGACGCTGGCGGCGGGTGGCTCGATGGTCATGCGCATGAGCGTGGATTCGGCGGGGGTCCCCGTGGCGGGCGTCCCGGTGGCGCTCACGAACGTGACGCCCACGCTCATCCTCGTCGCCCCCGACGGCCGCATTACTGCGCTCCTGACGCCGACCGGTGGCGCGGGGCGGGTCGCGGCGGCGATCCGAGGTGCCGCGGATACGCTGCGGTTGACGGTGGCCGCGCTCACCGCTCCCGCGGCGGTGTTGATCACGCCAGGATATGCCACGCTCACGACGGTAGCGCCGGGAAACTCGGCGCAGCTCGGCGCCGCGGTCACAGACATCGCGGGGAAACCGCTGTCGCCCGCACTCGCGACGTGGACGAGCCGTAACCCCAAGGTGGCGCTCGTGTCCAACACCGGGCTCCTGACGGCCGCCGGGAGCGGCAGCGGGATCGTGGTCGCGACTGCGGCGCCGGGGGTCGCGGACTCGGTGGCGGTTGTGGTCGGCGACCCGAGGCTCCCTCCCGGTAATGCCATCGCCCTCGCGCTCACCGGCGGTCGTAGCTTCGGGGTCGGGAAGGTCGGCCAGCCCGTCGCGATCGACATCGTGGTCGATCTCAAAGCCGCGACGGCGGGGCTGCTCGCGAGTTACGACGCGCGGTTTACCTGGAGCACCGCGGCGCTCAAGTTCGACAGCACGGAAGTGGGGACCATCGCGCTGCTCACCGTCATCCCCGACACCGCGGCGGGCGGCATCTTGCACTTCTCCGGCAGCGACCCGCTCGGAAAGGGCGGATCACCTACACTGGCTCGTCTCTGGTTTACCGCCACCGGTGCCGGACCCTCCAACCACGTCCTCGCGCTGAACGTGCTGTCGGCGATCGGCGCTGTCGACCTGCTGCCTGGCCTCCTCGTCGCGCCGGGCAACGCCACCATCGCGCCGTAGGCCCCTAGGGAATCTCTGCTCAAGTCGCGTGGAGCTGGGGTGGGACGCCCGGGCGCTTTACACGCGAGGGCACGCCAAAGGCGGAACTCCCAAGCCGAAGGCTGGCCAGACCTGCACAGTGCCGCGTTGCATGTTTCGGTGCGCCCTCGCGTGTAGGCGCCCAGCGTCCCACCCCAGCACCACGTTCCCCTTGTGCAGAGATTCCCTAGACCCGGAACCCGCGCACCAAGCCTCGCAATTTCTCCGCCGCCTGGAGCAGGTGCCCGGCCGCCGCGGCCATCTGCTGCGTGGACGCGCCCTGCTGCTGCGCGGCCGCCGTGACCTGCTCCGCTCCACTCGCGTGCGCGCTGGCGCGCGTCGCCACCTGCTCCGCCTGCGCCTGTAACCGCGCGGTGGTCTCCCGGTTCGCCTGCGCGGCGGCCCGCACGCGGGCGGCGGCTTGCTCGACTAGCTCCACCGCGGCGGAGATCTCGCCGAGCCCGTGGGCGGCGCCTTCGGCGACCGCCTCGATGCCGCGCACCTTCGCCTGGCCGGCCGCCATAGTCGCCGTGACGTCCTCCATCTGCTCGCGGATCTTGCCGGTGGTGCGAGTGACCGCTTCCGCGGCGCGCGCCGATTCGTCAGCGAGCTGGCGGACTTCTTCCGCCACGACGGCGAATCCACGTCCATGCTCGCCGGCCCGCGCGGCCTCGATTGCCGCGTTCAGCGCGAGCAGGTTGGTTTGCGAGGAGATGCGCTTGATGAGCTCCACGAAATCGTCGATCGCGGCGCTCAGCTCGCCGAGCTGCGTGATCTGCTTCGAGGTGGTCTGCACCACCTCGCGGACGTCGAGCAGGACCGTACCGGCGGCGGCGACGTCACCGCGGTGACGGTCCGCCACCGTGCGGATCTCCTCGCCCAGCTGCGCTGCCCGGCCGGCCGCTTCTGCCATGTCGCCGGTGGCGGCGCGCAGCTGCTCGAGTCCCGTCCCCATGGACGAGAGTGCCGCGCGCTGATGGTCAGCGCCTCCCGAGATCTCCACCATGGCGGTCGACACTTCGCTCGACGAGGCGGCGAGCTGCTCGCTCACCGCCGACAGGTCGCCCGCGGAGCTGGCGATGAGGTCCGATTCGCCGATCACCTCGCCCACGATCTGGCGGAGCCGGTCGGCCATATGCTGCATCGCGTCGGCCAAGACGCGAAACTCGCGCGGCATGACGCCGGTGGTGACAGGCCGCAGGTCGCCGGCACCGAATCGCTCGGCGGCGGTGACGAGCCGACCGAGCGGGCCCTGTACCGACTGCAGGGTGTAGCGCGACAGCAAGATGCCGCCGAGCAGGAGCGCGGCGACGAGGGTCCAGAGGGTACGCTCCCGCTCGAGAGCCTCGGCGGCCAGACGATCGGCGGTTTGCCCCGCCTTCTGAGCCTGGCGGCGCGACAGATCCCGCACCAGTCGCGTGAGCTCCGCCGCCTGGGCGCGCACCGTTGCCGCCTGGGCCACCGCCTCCGGCTCCCGTCCCAGGTCCCGGAGAGCGTGGGCAATCGAGTATTCGGTCTGAATGGCCGCGTGCAGCTGCTTCACGCGGTTGATTGCGAACCAGTCCTCGGCCGTGGGGCCGCCCAGCGCATCCAAGCGACGTTGGTACGCGAACGCCTCCTCCGACGTCGTCTGGAACGCGCGTCGCGTCGCGTCGCCGGGGGCCGCGAGGTACTGCTCGGCCGCCCGCATCTCCTCGAGCACGCTCGTGACCAGACCGCTCCCGACTTCCGTGGACGCGCGCAGGTCCTGGAGCTCGTTTTCGACGGCAGCCCGCAACCGCCGTAACGAGGAGGCACCCGCGATCGCGGTGGCGACCAGTCCGGCCATGAGCAGGATGAGCCCGCTGAGAATGATGCCTCGAATCGTATCGAGCGGGCCGCGCATCACCGCGCTCCCTGCGTCACGAGCCGGCCGTCCTGCACGACACCGATGGCGACGCTCTTCCCGAGCACGTCGCCGTTGGCATCGAAGACGATAGTCCCGGTGACGCCCTCGAATGGCGGCTTTCCCCGGCCCACCCGCGCCAGGTAATCGCGCACGGCGCGGCGGTCGCGGCCGGCGTCGGCGATCGCCCGCGCCAGCAGCCGCACGATGTCGTAAGTGCCCGCGCCGCGGTGGTCCGGCCGCTGACCGCCGAACGCGCGGGCGTACTCCGCCACGAACGCCGCGTTGCGCTCGCCTGGCCGGTCGGACAAATAGGCCGACGACACGCGCAGGCCCTCGGCGAGCGCGCCGTCCTCCTCGATGCCCGTGAGCGCGTCCCCGCCGAGCACCGGCCACGTGAGCCCGAGCGTGCGCATCTCGCGCAGCGCGAGCTCCGCCCCCGGTCGCTCGGTCGCTAGAAACAGCGCATCCACGCCCGCCCGGCGCATCCGCGAGAGGTAGGGCTCGAGTGAACGCGTGGTGGCGACGTAAGGGTCGGCTTCGACGAGCCGCCCGCCGAGACGCTCCATCTCCGCGGCAATCGTGCTCCGCACGCCGCGGCCGTAGTCGTTGTTGATGTAGATCAGGGCGGGTCGCCGGGCACCCAGCGTCTGCCATGCGAAGCGCGCGAGCTCGGGGCCGTGCTGCAGGTCGCTGGGGCACACGCGAAATGCGTAAGGGCTGATCCCGGAGAGGTCCGGACTGGACGCCGACGGCGAGATCATCACGACGGGATTGGGGGCGGCCCCGTAGATGCGTGCCGCCGCGATTGAGGCGCTCGAAGTGAGATGTCCGATCACCGCCACCACGGCCGGGTCTGCGTACAGCTGCTCGGCGACGCGGACAGCGGCATCCTCACTCGCGGAATCGTCGGCGACGCGCAGCTCCAGGGAATCGCCCCGTACGCCTCCCCGGGCGTTGATCCCGCTCACCGCGAGCCTCGCGGCCCGGAGCATGGAGGCGCCCCGCGGCTGGGAGAACGGGCCCGCGAGGCCGATAACGATCGGGCCGGTCGGGCGCGTGCACGCCACCATCAACGCCGCCGCACCCACGAGAGCTGACCTGCGCAAAACGGCCCTCCAAGTTGGGTCGGGGGAACGGGATGACTGCCGTCGGCAGGGCGCGGGGCAAGGTTAAACCAGCGGGGGGGGAAGCGCAACATTTCCCACACACCAACAAGGTTTCCACGCGGTTATCCAGACCGATGTGGACAAGTCGGATTTGCCCCGCCGCCCGTGAGGGATAGCTTGGTGCAGATGGAAGCATCCCGTTCCCTCTATCGATTTGCCGGCGCCCTCGAATCGCTGCTCAGAGCGGCGGACGCCGATGCGTTCGAGCAGGCATGGGAGACGAGCCGGCTCGACCGGGTTGCGCGGGACGCGTTGGAGTTGGCGCGACGTGGCGACGCGGGTCCTGTCGAGTCGGCCCTTCACCAGGTGGACCGGCGCCTCCTGGCCGTGCTGGAACGTTGCCGGGCGTTCCCCGATCCTCACCTCGTGACCTTTCGTGTTCCAGAGCTGGAGCGCTGGCAGCATGCTACCGCCGCGGCGTTAGTCGGGGCGCGCTGGGGGATCGCCGGGCTGCGCACGGTGATCGCCGATACCGGCGCCCCGCTGGGGCGCCGGTATTTTGCGTTCCTCGGGCTAGCGGAGCGCCACCCGGAGGGGGCGTGGCCGCTGTTCGAGCGCTACCTCGTGACGCCCGGGGCACACCACGCCTTCGTCGCGGCGGCCGTCGAGGCGGCGCGCTATTACGCCGGTCACGCCGATGTGCTGGTGCGCCTGTTTCATCGGATCCGGGACGATCAGCTGCTGCGTCGCTTTCTGGCTCCCAAGATCCTCGAGTCGCTGTACGTCATGGGCGAGGCGCGCAGCCTGCCGTTGTTCGAAGAGCTGCTCGTCTGCGGGCACACCGATCCCGATCCCGATCGCTGCGAGGTGACGCGCGCCATGGTCGCCGTGCGCCGGCTCACCGGGCGAATCGGGGCGAGCGTGAAGTTCGCCGACGGCGACGACGCTGCGGTGAGCCGGGCTCTCGACGCCGCAGAGCGCTGTTTCGAAGCCAGTCGCGATCGGATTGTGCCCGTGGTGGTGATATAGTCGGACAGTCGGACGGTCGGACTGTCCCTCAGTCCGGCTGTCCGACGAATCTCCAGAGCTTCTTGCGGTACTCTGTCCCGCCGATCTCGTACGTGTCGTTGTGTCCGGCGCCGTGGATCATCACGACCTCGACCGGTCCTCCCCCTTCCCCCGCCGCCGCGGCCACCGCGAGGCCCATACGCGGCGGGACCAAACGATCGGCGTCCCCGATAAGGACGAGCGTCGGGCAGTGCGCGTTCTTGACGTTGGCGAGGTTGTCGAGCCGGAGCCTCAAGATGAATCGCGGCAGCAGCGCGTACAGGTTCCGCGCCATGTCCCGGGCACTCGTGAACGGCGACTCGAGGATCAACCCGGCCGTGGGATGGTGCGCCGCCGTGTACGAGGCCACCGCGCTGCCGAGCGAGCGACCGTAGACGTAAATCCGGCGCGGATCGATGTCCCGCCGGGCCACGAGGGCGCTGTAGGCGGCGTCGGCAGCCGCGTACAGACCGGCCTCCGTGGTCCGGCCCGCACTGCCGCCGTAGCCGGGATAGTCGACGACGAGCACGGCGGCGCCGGGCGGCTGGAACTCGCGCACAATCGGCCAGATCGCGGCCACATTTTCGCCGTTGCCGTAGAACCAGAGGAGGCCGGGGGAGGTTGGTGGAGGTTGTGGAGGTTGGGGGAGGTTGCTCCACTCGGAATCAGCCTTCCCTAACCTCCCCAAACCTCCCCGAGCCTCCTCAACCTCAGGTTTCAAGTACCACCCCACGAGCTTCGTTCCGTCGCCTGACACGAGCTCCACGCGCTCGCTGTTCTCTACGCCGACGCCACGCGGATCCGGTACTGCGGCGCGCGGGGCGGGAAACGCGAGCCGCTCCTGGAACAGCCAGGCGAGGATCACCAACCCCACATAGGCCAGGGCCAGACCGAGGGCGATGCGGATCAGCATCGCGTGAACAATACTTACGGGTGCAGCATGCTGCGCCCGTACGCCCCCCCCCACCACAGGACCATTGCCCCGTTGCCCTTCACCGCGAATCTTACGTGCCGTGACGACCCAGTTGATCTGTCCGTCTTGCCGGGCCGAAATCCCCTCTGGCGCCGTGTTCTGCCCCGCCTGTGGCTCACCCTCCCCGACGGTGATCACTGGTGAGCGGGCGACGGCCTCACCCCCTGTGACGAGTTCCCCCTCTGCCGAATCGAGAGGGGAACAGGGGGTGAGGCCCACGGCCGAGCGCCTTGCACACGCCCTCGGCCCCAAGTACGAAGTCAAGCGGTTGGTAGGTCGCGGCGGGTTCGCCGAAGTGTACGAGCTGTGGGACCGGGACCTCGATCGGCGCCTTGCCTGCAAGGTGCTCCACCCCGAAATCGCGTGGACCCCGGGGATGCTGTCGCGCTTCCGGCAGGAGGCGAAGGCGCTCGCCCGGCTGCAACATCCCGCCATTCTCCCGATCCATTTCGCGGGCGACGGCGACGGACTGGTGTTCTACGTGATGCCCTTCGTGGAGGGCGAATCGCTGGCGGACGCCCTGCGGCGGCGTGGACCCTATGGTGTCGACGAGGCGCTCAAGATCGCCGAGTCCGTGCTCCACGCATTGGCGCACGCCCACGCGCAGGGGCTGGTCCACCGCGACATCAAGCCCGACAATGTGATGCTCGAGGCCAAGACCGGCCGGGCGCTGCTCTTGGACTTCGGGATCGCCAAGCTGCTCTCACCCGGTGCCACGGCCGGCGCCAAGACGGCCACGGGGTTCACGGTCGGCACCGTGCAGTACATGAGCCCCGAGCAGGCGCTCGGCCAGCCGGCGCTAGACGGCCGCAGCGACCTCTACGCGTTCGGCGCGATGCTGTACCAGATGGTGACGGGTACTCCGCCCTACGACGGTGACTCCAGCGCGGAAATCGTCGGCAAACACCTCGCCGATCCTGTGCCGGTGGCGAGCGACGTGAACGCCAAGATCCCTCGCTGGCTCTCGACGGTGATCGTGAGGTGTCTGGCGAAGAGGCCCGAGGACCGCTTTCAGAACGCCGAGGCGGTGCTCGCGGCGCTCGAGGCCGGGCGCGCATCAGGCTCCACCCGCCCCGTCGGCGTCAAGACGCTGGAGCGCCAGGTCCGCCGTTCTGGCGAAATGCGCCGCCTTTCCGGCCGACTAGGCTGGTGGGTGGCGGCCGCGCTCGCTGCCCTGCTCGTGGGTGGGGGGTTGGCGCGCCGTGCGGGGTACCTGGGGTCGGGTGTCGTGTACGTGCGCAATGAGCTGATCGAGCCGGTCGAGCTGCTTCGCAACGGCGCTCCGGTCGACACCGTACCGGCGGCCGCCACGGCGCGGCTGAGGTTGGACGGCGGCGAGCTGAGCTGGCGTCTGCTGCGGCCCGGGAATCCGCCCATCGGCGAAGCGCTCGAGGGTCCTCTGCCCGCGTTGCAACGCGTGCGCGGGCGGCGGCTCGCCGCGGTCACAGCCGTCGCGAACGCCCAGGCGTACTTCGCGCCGCTCATCACCAATACCAGTTCCTCCGACATCACCCTCGAGGTGAATCCCGGCAGCGCGGCGGCGGTGCGTTGCAATTGCCTCGTGCCGAAGGGCGCCGCCCGCACTCACATCGGATACTACCGCCTGTACCAGAACTCGAGCATAGCGGCGTACAACATTGCCCATCCCTATTTCGGTCCCCACGTCGACCGCCAGAGCTTCGCGACCCGCGTCGCCCCGCAAAGCGGCGCGGTCGTGCTGACGTTTTGACCTCGGCTGCCGCTGGTGAGACCCACGATCCCCGGCTCGTCACCCGGGCGCGCGGCGCCCTGCTCGGCCTGGCGGTCGGCAACCAGCTCGCGGTCCCCACCGAGCAGCTTGGCACCGCGAAGGCGATCCGCGAGGCGTTTCCCCAGGGCGTGCGCAATCTCGCGCCGCCGCCGAAAGGATCGCCCTTCGACGACGATGCGGCCATGGCCCTGCTGCTCGCCGAGTCTTTAGTCCGGAAGGGTGACTTCGACGCGAACGACGTCGCCGAGCGGTGGGTGAAATGGATGAAGATGGACGGTCGCGGGATCGGTGCGACTACCCAGCGTGCGCTGCGGCTCATTGAGCGCGGGACCGAGCCGTTCGAGGCCGGCCGGCTGACGCTCGGTCCGCGATCGGCGTCTAACGGCGCCGTGATGCGCTGCGTACCCGTCGCCCTGAGGTATCACGAAAACGTCGAGAAGCTGGTGCGCGTCTCGATGCAACAAGCCGCCATCACCCACGCGGACGAGCGCTGCACCTGGGGGGCGGCGGCAGTGAACCTTGCCGCGCGCGAGCTGCTCCACGGCAACCGACACTTCGTTGAAGAGGTCTTACATCGCTTGGAGGGGGCCGCGCCCCGGGCGCTGCTCGACGCCTTGCGGCGCGTTCTGTGGGAGCAGGAGAGCGACCTGCCGATCGCCGTGGAGGGCGAATTCGGCTACGTCGTGCACTGCGTCGAGATCGCCTTCTGGTGCGCCGTGCACCGACCGTCGCTCGAGGAGGCGCTGATCTTCCTCGCCGAGGCCGGTGGAGATACCGATACGAACGCGGCGGTCGCCGGAGCGCTGCTGGGTGTTCGGGACGGCGAAACCGGGATCCCGCCTCGCTGGCTCGACCAGCTCGGGACCGCCCGCGGGATTTCCTCGCTGGCGGAACGGCTCCTGCAGGGACGCTAGGTCTTCCGGCGGGCCGCCGGCTTCGCGTATGCAGCGATCCGGTCCAGAACATCCAGGTCCAGGAGCATGATGGACACCCACCGGGCGGTACCCCGACCACGCCAGTTGAACCGCACCAGGCGCCGGCCGTAGCGCCACTCCCAGGCGCCCCGCTTGGCCACCCGGGGGCGACCGAAGAGCCCCGTCAACTCGCGCTGGGTGCGCTCGACGAGCGGGACGCCCCGCTTGTCGCCGAAGCCGGCCGAGTCGAAGAACGCGATGGTGTGGGCGTTGCCCTCGACGAAGCTGGCGCTCAGATAGCACCGCGGGGCGTTCCCCGGTCCACGCATCACCACCCCGCATTCCATTACCTGCGCGGTGGTCCGCGAGGTCTCGCAGCGCAGGGTGTCGCGGTCCGCCAGCGCGCGGGCCCGCTCGACGAACGCCCGATAGCTGATGCCCGGGGTGAAGCCGCGGTATATCGGTAACGAGGGCGGCACGGGACGGCTGGCCGGGCCCGGTTGTGGAGAAGGAGGGGGAGTCTGGCCGGCGACGACGGCCGCTGCGGCGGCCGGGGTGAGTAGCGCGGCAATAATCGAGCGCATGTGCCACCCAATATAGGGCCGAGAACGAGAGCGGGCCCGGGAGAACCCCGGGCCCGCTCGAGCGTCGATGGGCGTTCGCTCAGACCTTGCGGACGTTTTGCGCCTGCAAGCCCTTCGGACCCTGGGCGACTTCGAACTCGACCGTATCGCCCTCGGCGAGACTGCGGAAGCCCTCGGCCTGGATCGCCGTGAAGTGGACAAACACGTCCGGACCCGACTCCTGCGCGATAAAGCCAAAGCCCTTCGCGTCATTGAACCACTTCACCTTACCCTTTGCCATACCGTTTGAACCTCAGCACTAAGGGGCACTGCCCCGGACACGTTCGACCCTGGCCACCGCGACCAGAGACGGGCTCAAACAAAAACCGCGAGACAAGTGGTCCTCGCGGTGCGCAGACAAACCGGTGACGGTGCCACGTATTGCTTGAACCGGGGCCAAAGGTAGGGTCGTGGATTACCGGTGTCAATAGAGTAAACGTCGCGTGCTTCGGCGGTTGCGTGGTTGCGACGGAATTGTCGTCACTATAACGACAGTATCCAGCCACCTGCGAGTCGAAGGCGGCGGCACTGCCCTAGTGGCGCTTTTCCTGCTTCGCGCTGTCTTCCTTCACGGGCTGCCCGATCGCGATCAAAAAGTCGCGTCGGGCGGCGTCGTACGACTTCATCCGTTTGTCCAGCGCCGCGGCGGTCGAGCTGGGCGTCGCAGCGGCGCTGTCTTCGCAGGTCGGCGTGTACGCGATCAACGAGTCGATCTGCGTGACCAGCTTGCGCGCCTTCACTTGCACGGTGTCCTCGTACACGGTGGGCTTCAACTGCGGGCGGCCGCGCTTCAGAAACGCGCGGCCGCTTCCACACAGGCCCGCGAGGAACCGGCCCGCGCGCCGCTGCATCGCGGTGTCGTGCGTGCTCTGCGCGCGTGTGACGCGGCTCACACCGTCCTTGAACTGGGCGATTCCGCGCGATGCCGTTCGCAGTCCCAAAAGGAATCGCTTCTGCTCGGGAGTGGGTGGCGGCGGCGGCGGCAGAGACTCCACGTGTGCGGAGTCCGTGGGCGGTGCTGGTGGCGGCACCGGCTCCTGCGCTCCGAGCACGGTCGCGGTGATACACGTCATCACGGTCAAGCAGCGCATCACGAAGGCCTCATTGTTTGGTGGTGGCTGGGAGCCCTGGTTATAATGTGCCAATGACGGTTCCCGCAACCTCGCGAAACACCCGCGAATTCGAGGATCGCGCCGACGCGCTCGCGCATTTCTTCTTGCGCGCGGGTGAAGCGCCTCGCCTCCTCGCCTACGACGATAGCATCGGTTGCCCCCTCGACCAAGCGCTCGCCGCCATCGAGTGGACGGCCGCGGTGGGTATTCTCGCGCATGAGGACCTCATCCACGCGGCGCGCCTGAGCCCCGACGCCTCCGCAGCCGTGGTGGAGCGCAAGGACGGCGAGCAGCGCGTGTTCATTTACTTCGGACCACGCATGGACGCCCCCCCCGCCGATCCGTACGAGGGCACGTTGCTGTACGACGAGCCGGGGGTGCGTGCGTACATCTTCGCCCAGCGCGTGCACGCCATCGCCCACTTTCTCCGCGCCACCCTCGGCCTGGGCGCGGTGATCTCGCTGCTCGGCCGCCGCGCTCCGGAGCTGCGCCACATACGTCGCTGGTTGCAGACGCTGTTCACTGAGCCGCTCACCGGCTCAACCCAAATGCTCGCCGGGTGGTTCGCTACCGGCGGCGCGGGTGGCTTGTTCCTGCCCCGCCAGTCCGCGGAGCCGTTCAGCTACACGGAAGTGGGAATGGAGCTGTAAAGCTCCCCAACCCTCCTTTTGTTGATTCACAACTCCACATCGTGTGGACGGGCGCGCCAATGAGCGATAGGGATGAGGGTTAGTGTCCACATCGCGTGCACATCCAAGTGAGCTAACCCGAATAAATATCGGCACTTGCGCGCTTTTTCGGCGCCCCTATATTGGTGTCACGCGGCTTGAAGGGAAGGGTCGGGACCTGGTGTCTCAACTACGCCTTCAAGACGGGTCCGAGCGGAAATTCCGGGGAGGCCGCCGACGCAAACAAGGGCTCAGGCGGCCGGCGATCCGGGAGCAGGCTCTCCGGCTCGGATAGATAGGGCCAGTCGCGTGCCCTATCCGCGTCGACGTGGTGCCTCGACGTGCAGTGCGGAAGGTCGGTCCGCGACCCGATCTGACCCGCAGCACTCACATCGGTGAACCTTGCGGCCCGGCCAGGCTGCTTGGGGATGGAAGCCGGAGCTCTCGTTCGCCCTACCGAGCGACGCATCAGTCAACCGGCGGCGGCGGGATGAAGAACGGAGGGAGCAATCCCCCGGCTCCGGGTAACCGGTGTGCGGGGCCCCCGGGCGGCCTATCGTGCTGTCCCGGGGGCTTCGTGTTTATTTATGCCCCATGCCGCTCCCCCTCCCCCTCCCCTTCCCCCTCGTCGCCGCCGGGGCCGCCATCGGCGCTTGGGCCTACGGCACCTACGAGCCGAACAGCCCGCTCTTCGGGCGCGCCGTCGGCCGCGGCCCACGCCACGAGCGCGTGGCCTACCTGACTTTCGACGACGGGCCGAATCCCGGAGCCACCGACCCGATACTCGAGACGCTCGCGGCCGAACGCGTTCCCGCGGCGTTCTTCTTGGTGGGGGAGCACGTCCGGCGCTTTCCGGATGTCGCCCGGCGCGTGGCGGCGAGCGGCCACGAGATTGGCAACCACACCCTGCGGCACACCAAGCTGCACGTACGAGGACCGCGGCGTATCGCCGAGGAGTTGAGAGGCGCCCACGAGCTCATTAGCGCAGTGACGGGGCGCGCGCCCCGAGCCTTCCGGGCGCCCCATGGCTATCGCAATCCGTTCGTAGGCGTCGCCGCGCGCCGCCTCGGCTACACGGTGTGCGGCTGGACGTTCGGCGTTTGGGACTCCGACGCGCGCGTCAGCGCGGACACCATCCGCGCCCGCGTACGGCGCAAACTCGTTCCCGGCGCGATCGTCCTCCTGCACGACGGCGACGGCTACGATCCCGAGGGCGACCGCCGCCGCACGGCCGGCGCGCTCCCCGGGATCATCAGGGACGCCCGCGATGCGGGCTACACCTTCCGGTCTCTCGCCGAGCTGCTGGCGTGATCTCCCGCTCATGGCGGTGGCTATGGTGGCTGCTTGCCCTAGTCGGCGCGGGGCTGGTGCTCAAGTTCTTCACGGGGTTTCCGTGGCGGGTGACGTTCGCGGCACTGCTCGACGCCGACCGGTTTGTCCTGGTGATCGCGTTGCTCGTCAACCTCTCATCGCTTGCGGCGAAAGGGTGGGCCTGGCACCTGATCCTCAAGCCGATCGCGCCGCACGACTGGCGCATCGCGCAGGAGGCCAACCTCGTGGGCGCGGCCGTCAACGACCTCGCCGTGGCGGTGGCAGGCGAGGCGGCTCGGGTACATTTGATCGTGACTCGGGGCGCGGTGCCGGTCGCGGCGGCGGTCTCCTCCGTGGTGTGGACGCGCCTCGCGGAGGCGCTCGCGCTGGCGCTGTTCCTGGTCATGGCTCCGAGCGTGCTGCAGCTCGAGCCGTGGCTGCGCGTGCTGCAGGTGGGCGTGGGTCTGGCCCTGACGGTCGTCCTGTTGCTGGCGTGGGCCCGGGGCTGGGCCTGGATCGCCGACCAGCTGCCGGCCCGGCTGCAGTCCCGCGTGGCGGTGCTGCGCTCAATGGGTCGGGGCGGCCGCCTGTTCGCGCCCACGCTGCTGGCCTTGTACAACTGGGGCGCGCAGTGGGCCACGTATCACCTCGTACTCCGCGCCACCCACATCCCGGTTTCGCTCGCGGCGTCGTTCACGGCCCTGATCGTCGCGAACTTGAGCGGGCTGTTCCGGCCCACGCCGGCGAACGTAGGCATCACCCAGGCCGCGCTCGTCGTAGGATTGCTGCCCTTCGGTGTGGCACCGGAGCGGGCGGTGGCGGCGGGGTTAGCGCTCCAGGGCCTTCAGGTGCTGCCCGTCCTAATCCTGGGCGCGATGGTGACGGGGTGGCGGTTGCGGCAATTCGAGGTACCGCTCCCCGGCCCCGTGCAGCGCTAAAAGGCCGCCTGTTCACGAAAAAGGGTGACGCGGCGCCGCGCACACGCCGTAGTTTGCGCCGCGTGACACCGCTGTGCGCGATGCCCGACGCCGCCCGGCGGCGGCGCGCGGCTGCGCTTGCCGACCTGGCCGACGCGTTGGACGCCGCCCGCTGCGCCGCCCGACTCGCGGGACTCGAGACGCGGGATTTTCTGGTCCGCGAGCTACTCCTCGCCGTCATCGAGCAACTCGGCGGCGCGGCCGTCATCGTACGGCGTCTCGGCTAAGCCGGTCCCGGGATCTGTCCGCCCTCCTGCTTGATCTGGGCGTAGCCCATCCCGCGCAGAATCGCGATCCGCTTGGCCATCGGTGGATGGGTCGCGAGCGCGTCGGCAAACAGGCCCTCGTGGTCGGTCAGCCGTCGGCCCAGCGGGTCGGCGATGCAGAGGTGCGCGGCGCCTCGCTTGATGTGCGTGGTCGGGGCGTCGGCCCCTTCGATCTTCTGCAGCGCCGCGGCGAGTGCCAGCGGGTTGCGCGTGAACTGTGCGCTCATCGCGTCTGCCAGGTACTCCCGTCGCCGGCTTACGGCCAGCACGAGCAGCTGCGTGATGATGGGCGCGAGGATCCACGAGACGATCCACACCACGAGCAGAACGAGGAGCAGGGGCCCGCCCCGTCTGCCCCCGCCGCGAGCCCCCCCACCTCCGCCCCCCTCCCCCACGTTGATGCCCCCACGTAACACGCGCGATGCGCCGTCGTGCATCAGTGCCACAGCGCCCACCAGCGCGGCGAGCATGGTCATCAACCGCACGTCCAGGTTCTTCACGTGGCCGAGCTCGTGGCCGATCACCGCTTGCAGCTCCTCACGATTGCACACCTGCAGCAGGCCGCGCGTCACCGCGACGTGTGAGTGCAGGGGGTCGGTGCCGGTCGCGAAAGCGTTCGGGTCGGGATCGTCCACGACCCAGATGCGGGGCCGGGGCACGCCGGCCGCGATCGCCATTTCCTCCACCACGTTGACGAGCTGCCGTTCCTGCGGATCGGTGGGATCGACGACTTCACGCGCCCCCGTCGACCAGAGCACCTTTTCGGGCCCGGTCTTGTAGGCGTACCAGGCGACCAGCGCGGCGACTACCGTGAGGACGATCCCAAACCACGGGAAGGTGTGGTGGTAGGCCGTCCGCGGCGCGCCGAGCGTAGAGAGGTAGTAGACGTAATCCCCGCCGAACCCGAGCCAGGCGAAAAAAACGACGAAGCCAACCACCAGCAGGACCGTGCGCCGGCGATTGGCTTCCTGTTGCTGAAACAGGTTGAATGAAGTGTCGACGCTCACGCTTTCGGCTTCATCGAGAGATCGACCTGCGGCACGGCCTTGTCGGCTTGATCCTCGATCTCCCACAGCGCGGCGGGCTGGGCCCTCGCGAGCCCCGCCACCAGGCTGGTCGGGAACTGCTGTTGCTTGATGTTGTACTGCGTGGCCGTGTCGTTGTAGAGCTGCCGCGCGAAGGCCACCTTGTTCTCGGTCGAGGTGAGCTCTTCCTGGAGCTGCGCGACGTTGCCGGTCGCCTTGAGCTGCGGGTACTGCTCTACCACCACCAGGAGGCGCTGCAGCGCGGACGTGAGGGCGTTTTCGGCCTGGCTGATTTGCTTGATGCCCTCCGGTCCCGCCGCGTTGACCTTCACGGCTTGGTTACGGGCCTGGATCACGGCCTCGAGCGTCGAGCGCTCGAAGTCCATGGCGCCCTTCACCGCGTTCACCAGATTGGGAATCAGATCGTGGCGTCGCTTGAGCTGGACGTCTATTTGCTTGAATGCGTTGACCGTCTGGTTCTTGAGCGAGATCAGCCCGTTGTACGCGCCGACCAGCCACAGGCCGACGATGATGACGACTGCCAGCAGGATCCAAGAGGACATCGCGATACCCCCAAGGTTGTGGAGGTTAGTGGAGGTCCCCGGCGGCGCTACTGCGCCGCCGGTATCAATTTCGCGAGCGCCTGCCGCACGGTCTCCGCGACCGCTGCATCATCGGGGCCGAGTCGGGCCAGCGGGTGCGCGGTCTCGACGTGCAACTCCACGCCCCGGCTCACGGGAATGCGGCGCCAGGAGCTGGGGCTTTCGGGGTCGCGGCCGGCGTCCCGCTCGAGCCACGCCGTCAGCGCGCGTCCGGACTTGCCGCGGGGCGGCGCCCCCTTGCTCTTGAGCGGTAGCCGGTCGGGCCCCGGGAGCGACGCACCCAGCGCCTGCGCCGCGCGCCGCTCGAGGATGTCGCCCGTCTGGTCCCGCATCTCTTTGGTGATGGCCGCCAGGGTTGTCCCCTCCATCTGGCGCAGCTTGATCCAGAGCAGCTGGAGGAAGTGACGGTACGAGTAGGTGGCGGCGGTGCCCCGGCCTTCTGGCGGGCTCACCAGCCCCTTGGTCACGTAGAAGCGGATCGTCCGTTCACTGGGTTGGGCGCGCGCCGCCGCGTTGATCGGGGTGATGGCAGACGCATCGAGCACGGCTCCCACGACGGAGGCAAGGTCACGAAGGTTCCAGGGTGCGAGGTTGCGGTACTCCCGCAGAGCGTGGATCGGCTCGTGCTGCGTACCGCTCGTCACGCCTGGGCTCCTCCTCGCTCGCGCTCCTCTCTCATCCTGAACACCGCGGTCAGCCAGTCGGAGACTTCGCGCAGGTTGAACGGCTTCCGGATCACGACGCACTGATGGTGGTCCAACCAGGTGCGTACTTCCTCGGCTTCCGCGTCCCCCGTCATGATCGCGATGCGACCCTCGAGCGACGGCCAGCGATGCACGATGGCGAGATACAGGGCGAGTCCCGACATCGTCGGCAGTTGGATGTCGAGGAGCAGCGCGTCGGGCTGCTCGACGGCCACGAGCTCATATGCCGTCTCCGCGCTGCCCGCCCCGATGACGCGGAGCCCCTGGCGGGTGAAGCAGCGCTCGAGGACGCGGCGCAGCGGCGCTTCGTCGTCGACGATGAGGACGGAGTGCGGTTGGGCGGGGGTCATGACGCCGACGCCTCCGCCTGCCCCGGCGGAGTCAGGAAGCGCTGCACCACGCGCGCCAGCGCTTCATCCGACCCGAGCGAGAGACGCATCTCCCCCGCCGTGAGGCCGAGGTACGCCCGTGCGTGCAGCTGCAGTGTCTTGGTCTGGGCGTAGCCAAGGCGCTTGGCCACGTCCTCGATGGTGAACCCCGGATCCTGGAGCAAGCGGTGCGCGTACAGTACCCGCGCCGCGGACAGAAAATGTCGCGGCGACGGCAACCCGACGCGCGTGAACCACCGCTCGCAGGTGCGGCGGTCCACCCGGGCGCGCATCGCCACCTGGCCCACCGTTTGGACTTCACCAGGGGAGCGGAGCGCTTCCTCGAGCACCCAGCGCAGCTCGCTCGGCAGGGGCGCCAGCGCCTCCGCAAGCTGGTCCAGGAGCCGGCGCGACGAGGAGCGCGCCTCTTCCTGGGCGAGTACCTCGCGCAGCCCGGTGGGGTGATCGTCGTAGTTCGCGAACACGACGTGCTGAATGCCACGCTGGCCCAGGGTCAAGAGCACGCCGGCGGTCCGGGGCGTGAGCGTCGTGTACAGGACCAAGGGCAGCGAGGGGAACAGCACCCGCAGCCGCTCGATCTCCTGCGAGCGCGCGTCCCCCGACAGCAGGGGATCGACGACGGCGAGCTCCACCGGCCGGCCCCGGATGGCGGTGAGCACGGCGTCCCAGGTAGCAGCCTGTACCACACTGAAACGTGAGCCTGCAGCCCGGCGCAGCTTGTGGAGCTGAATGTCAGGGACGGCCGCCAGAACCAGCATCAAAATCTCCTAAAACCCCCAAATGTCGCAAAATCGCCCTATGATGCCGCAAAAACGCCCTAAAAACCGAACGCGGCCGGGTCCACTTTGCGGTGTCCTGTTGCGCCCACTCTACACCCAGGTCTGCGGAGGCTCAAATGTCCCGTATTCGCGCCCTACTCGCCGTCCTCGTCGTCGCGTTCGCTCTCTCCACCGTCGCGTGTGCCGACGCCACCGGCCCTCGCCACGGGTGTGATACCAGCGGCAGCAACACCTGCAAGTAACACCGTCAGCCGTCGAGCTGCGCGAGGGACTCCGACACGTCGCGCAGCTCGGCGGTTTGCAGCACCGGCACCGTCGCCGCCTGCGACTCCCGCGCCATTGCCTGCTCGCAATCCCCCAGCCCGGCCAGTATTCGCTCGATTCTGAACTCGAACTCGTGCAGGCCGGCGGCGCCGGCGATCTCGAGCGCTTCCTTCAACAAAGCGTCGGCGCGACGGAACCGCCCGAAGCGCGCCTGCCCGATCCCCTGCTTCAGGTAGAAATCGGCCCGGATGTTGGGAGGCATGTCCGCGAGCCGCCCCTCGCAGCGCTCGCGCCAGCGCGCGAACCCGACATGATCACGCCGATACGAGGCGCAGTGCATCAACTCGATCAGCGCGTTGCTCATGTTGTCTTGCGAGGTTCCGCATCGCACCACTTCGCTGAGCGCTCGTTCGGCGCCGACGGCGTCTCCGACGCTCAAGAGCATGTTGCCAAGGTCATTGAGGGCTCGCATGCGCGAGTCCTCCTCCTCATACAGCTCAAATGCGCGCCACGCGTGCGGGATGGCTTCGGCCGGCTGCCCCATGTGATGGTGCACGACGGCGATGTCGTGCTCGGTGCGGGCCTCGGCGTCGCGCTCCCCCGACGCCTGCGCGTCCGCCAGAATGCCGCGCAGAGTGCGCTCTGCTTCCGCCAAATTGCCGCGGCCACGAGTGCACTCCGCTCTACCGATGCGACTGAGCAGGGCCGAGTAGCGGTCGCCCGCAGCCATCGCCAGCTGGCCCGCCTCCGCGTACGCCTCTTCCGCCTCGTCGAACCGGTTCAGCTTGCGGTGTGTACGAGCGAACCGCAGATACGCCGCCACCACGTCCGCTGCCGACAGCCGCTCGCCTGCGATCACGAGCAGCGTCGTGAGGACGTCCACCGCCTCCTCGAGCCGTAACTCGTCCTCGAGGAAGTGCGCGTATGCGAACAGCGCGGGCGCGACCAGCTGGATGTCACCCAGACGGCGCGCGTCCGCCACGCTCGTCGCGATCCCGTGCACGTGCGCGCCTTCGGTCGCCGCAGCGTGGAGCTCGCGGCAGAACCGATCGGTCGCCACCCACTGGTAGTGAAACGCATCGGCGGAGACCGGTGTGCGGTCGGGGCCGAGCAGATCCACCAGCCGTAGCGCCAGAAACGCGCCCTGTCCCAGGCGCGCTTCGAGGCTCGTCGCAGGTTGGCGAGCTGACACCCGCTGCAAAAAGATCGCGTGCGGGAGCGACTCGAACTTCAGACGTGAAACCGGCATCCCGTGTCTCCGAAGGCTGACTTGTGATTGCGGGCGCGACCACACCCTGGCAGGGGCCATGCCTCAGTCGCAACGTGCGGCTGGCACACAACATAGCGCTTTCGGGCTCGCCGCGTTAGACCGCAGATTTCGCGGTTTTTCGCTTTTCGCCGGACATTTCGGATGATGACGCTTGCGCTCCATCACGCCTTATTGGCGCCCCATGCGGCGCGGTCTCACCCTCTGCGAGCTGATGCTCGTCCTGGCCGTTTTGGCAGTTGTGATGGCCATCACACTTCCCCGCCTCGGCGGGCTACTCGACTGGATTGCCGTCGATACCGCTGCCCGGAACGTCACAGGGTCCATAGCCGTTGCAAGGAATGCGGCGGTCATGCGGGGCACCCAGGGCCGCGTGTTGATTGCATCCGATTCATTGCGCATCGACCGCTGGCTGGGCGACACGTGGGGACCATTGTTACGGTGGCCGGGCCCGGCCGAGCAGGGTGTGCGCCTCGATGTGTCCAACCCGGCGGTGGTGTTCGATGCCGTCGGTTTAGGCTGGGGGATCTCGAACACCAAGATCGAGCTGCGGCGCGGCGACCGCGTCGCCACGATCACGGTCTCCCGAGTAGGGCGGGTCAAGCGGTGGTAGGGGAGCCGGCGAGGGCGGGGGGAACGGGGGGGGATGCAACCAATCGCTCGCGTGCCGCATCACAAGGATCGGTGGAGGTGAAACCTCCTGCAGAGTGAGTCGTATCAGAAGGTCGTGCAGTTGGTCGCGGTCGGAGTGTGACGGCCACTTCGCCCGACCGCCAACCCGGGGAGCAGTAGGCCCCGGGTTTGGTTTTTGTGGACCGAGTTCTCTTAGATCAGGGTGGTGGCGTCCGGATTGCCAGTGCGTCGACCTCGAAGCTCACCCGATCGGCCACCCGGACGGTGCCCGCCGGCCCACCGCGGTACGGCTTGATTCCGAAGTCCGTCTGTTTCACCGAGAAACTCCCGATCGCGCGCAGCGTGTCGGCGCCGACCTCCACACGAAAGTCCGCAGCGACGTCACGGGTGACACCGGCCAGGGTCAGTCGCCCCTGCACGCGGAATCCGTCAGTGATGGGAGCGACCGCCGTCGAGACGAAGGTAATCGTCGGGTACACGTCCACGCGCAGTACCTCGGTCCGCATAGACTCCGTGACCTTGCGGATTTCGGCCGTGTCGGGCGGCGTCAGCACCTCGAGGCTGTCGACCGGAACGGAGATCTCGACCCGGGAACCGGCGGGTAGGTGCGGACGATAGATCACCCGTCCCGAGACCACCCGGGCGCGTATGAGATGGTCGTGGCCAGCGAAGCCGAGCAGCCCCGCCTTACCGGCCTTCACCTCGAGGCGGCTGGCGGGCGACAGCAGATACTCCAGCGAGTCCTGTGCGTGTAGTGAGGCCGCGAGCAGGGTGAGCAAGCCCGCCGTGCCGACCGGGCGAGTGAGGCTCATCAACGACTCGCCCTCCCGCCGAGATAGCGTCGCAAACCTTCTTCGAACGGCAAGGGGCGAATGCCGAACACCGACTCGATCGCATTGGCGGGGGTCGCGCTCCCCTCGATCAGCATTTGCAGCTGGTCGCTCGTGAGTGGTGCCGCGCGGCCGAGCACGTCGAACACGCGGGCCCCGGCGCGCGCCACGACCAGCGGCAGGTGCACGAGTGGTCGCGGATGACCGGCCGCCCGTCCGATCGCGCGCACGAACTCCTCGTAGGAGAGCGGCACGGGGCCTCCGAGCTCGAAGGCGCCGCTCGTCGCCGGATTCTCCACGGCGCGTGCGAACGCGAGGGCGACGTCCTCGATCCACACCGGCTGGGTGGGGAAGCGGCCGTCGCCGAACACCGGCACCGCGAGCGACCAGCGATGCAGGCGGGCGAGCGTCCGAATCGGCGCGCTCTCGGGGCCGCTGATGATCGAAGGGCGAAAGATCGCATGGCCGATGCCCGAAGCACGCACCAGCTCCTCGGCGAGCCACTTGGTGCGGTGATATGGCGTGGCCGTGGCGTCGACCCGCGCGCCGACCGCGCTCATCTGCACCCAGCGCGTCGTCCCGCCGTCCCGCGCAGCCGTCAGCAGACGTCGCGTGCCCTCGACGTGGACGGCCTCGAACGTGGCGCACCCCACCTCCACGATTATGCCCACCAGGTGGACGACAGCGTCGGCACCGCGCACCAGCGCCGTGAGGGCGGCGGAATCGGCCAGGTCGCCGGTCACGGTCTGGGCCGGGAGCGGCTGCAGGACGGCCGCACGCCGGGGGTCGCGCACCAGCAGGCGCACCGTGTGCCCGCGACGCACCAGCGTCGCGGCGACGTGCCGTCCCACGAACCCCGTGGCGCCCGTGACAGCGATCAGCATGGCGCGCGGGTCAAGTCCCGGTGGCGGCTCCCCCCCCTCCCTCGTCGAGGAACACCAGCGTGCGCCGGCGGGCGACGACGGAGGCCATGGCCTCGAACACCTTGGGGTCGACCACCGTGCCGGACAACTCCGCGATCCGCTCGATCGCCTTTTCGGGAGCCAGCTTTTCCTGGTAGGCGCGTGACGTACTGAGGGCATCGAACACCTCCGCGGCCCCGATGATGCGCGCGCCGATCGGGATCTCCTGGCTGCGCAGCCCGTCCGGATAGCCGCTGCCGTCCCAGCGCTCGTGGTGGTGGCGCACTGCCGGGATGATGTCGCCAAGGTGGCTGAGGGGCGCCAGGATCTGGGATCCGATGATCACGTGCTGCTTGACGTGCTCGAACTCGTCTGGAGTGAGGGTCCCTTGCTTGTTCAGGACCGCCTCGCGGGTCCCGATCTTCCCGATATCGTGGAGCCGGCCCGCCACCCGCACCAGCTCCACTTCTTCCTCGGTCATGCCGAGCTCGTGCGCGACGGTGGCGGACAGATCGGCCACGCGGGCGGAATGCCCGCGCATGTAGGGATCCTTCGCCTCGAGCGCGTTGACAAGCGCTTCGAGTGTGGCGACCGAGAGCCGCTCGAGCTTCATCCGTTCACGCTGCAGCTCCGCGGTGCGGGTCGTGACCTCTTCTTTGAGCCACTGGTTGAGCTGGCGGTTCTCGAGCAGCATCTCGCGTCGCTTGAGCGCCCGCTGCACCGCACGCCCCAAGTCGGCCAGCTCGATCGGCTTGGTGAGGTAGTCCATGGCGCCGCGCTGCATGCACAGCGCGGCGCTGGTCGCGTCGTTGACGGCGGTCAACATGAGGATTGCGAGCTCGGGCTCGACCTCGAGAGCCTGGGGTACGAGGTCCACTCCGCTCGTTCCCGGCATCCGGATATCGCACAACATGAGGGCGACACGATGACGGCGCAGCTGCTGCACCGCCTCGTCGCCGGTGCCGGCGGTGTACACCTCGAACTGCTGCTGGGTGAGGAACTTCTTGAGGGCGTTCCGGATGGGCTCCTCGTCATCCACCACCAGGATCTGGACCGGCCCCGCCATTTCGGCCACTCGGACTCCTTGGGTTGCTGTTGTGATAATGGCGACGCCGGGATCGTCTGGATAGCCCGGCGCGGCCGGCGCGTCAGCTCACTCGGCGGCTGCCACGAAGGTCACGTCGACCGGCGCGGCGACAAGCCCCGCATCGTGCGCCCGCATGAGCAGCTCGGCGACGGCGCGGCGGCCGGTCGGACCGTAGTCGATGGTGTAGTCGTTGACGTACATCGCCACGAACCGGTCGGTGCGCGTCGCGTCGAGCCCCCGGCTGTACGCGCTGGCGTGCGCGAGCGCTTCGGCGCGGTGCGACAGGCCGTACTGAACGCTCGCCTTGAGGTCGCGGGCGATGTCCTGCATCAAGGCGCGCCCGAGGTCGCGCCGCACTGCGTTGCCGCCGAGCGGCAGCGGGAGGCCGGTCTCGTCGTGCCACCAGGCGCCGAGGTCGGCCCAGAGATGCAGGCCCCGGTCGGCGAATGTGAGCTGCCCTTCGTGGATGAGGAGACCCGCGTGAGCGCGTCCGGCCAGCACGTACTCCTCGATCTCATCGAATGGCACGACGACGTGCCGCGCGGCGGGCTGGTACAGCTTCAGCGTGAGAAACGCGGTCGTGAGCTCTCCCGGAACGGCGACGAGCACGTCGGGCCTGGCGAGCGCCGCGCGCGGATCTGCCGGGCGCGGGGCGCGCGACACGATGCGCGGTCCGTAGCGGTCGCCCAAGCTGGCCCCGTGCGCGAGCAGGGCATACCGATCCGCCAGGTGCGCGTAGGCGTGGAACGACACCGCGGTCACTTCCAGCTCGCCGGCGAGGGCGCGCCGGTTCAGGGACTCGATGTCGCCGAGCTCGTGCACGTACCGGCGGCCGTCGGTCTCGATCCGGCCCGCGGCCAGCGCCCAGAACATGAAGGCATCGTCGGCGTCTGGGCTGTGGGCCAAGTGAATCACCCGCGGCGCGTCACCGGCCACGCGTGGCGCTCTCCCCCCCCGTCGCTTCGGTCGCCTGCTCGTGGAAGGCGTCGAGGTTCTGTCCGTGGTCGCTGTATTCGGGACGCTGCCGTGCGCGCTCCTTCGCCTCGTTCTTGAGGAAGTCGCGGTAGGCGCGACGCGCGCCCGCGGTGTCGCGCTCGAGCTCGAGGGCGCGGGCGCGGAGCATGAACGCGAAGAGGTGGGTGGGAACGGCGCGGCGGATCGTGTCCGCCTGGGCCAGGGCACCGGCCGCGTGGCCGCCCGTCAGGTCGAGCACGCCGATGTGGTAGCGGCCGTCGACATCCAGAGCCGGGAGCATCGCGTACGCCTGGATCGCCATCGGCAGGAAGAACGCCGCGCTATCCGCCTTGCCCTCCGAGTGCAGGGTCATCACGCGGTTGTAGAGTCGGGTGGCACGCTCCTCCGGGGACATCTGGGAGATATCGGGAGGCGAGGAGCGAGATGCGGGAGGCGAGATGCGAGATGCGTCCTCTGACACGCTTCCCGCATCCCGCGTCTCGTTTCCCGATGAGCCCACCACCCGGAGCGCAATGACGGCCACGAGGGCTCCCAGCGCCGCTCCCGCCACGCCCCAGGGCAGCCCAGCACGCCACCCGGCGGCTTGCACGTTTTCCCCACCGACCCGCGCGCCGCACTTGTGACAGAATCGCGCGGTGGCCGCCAGGGCCGTTCCGCAGGCATGACAGGTCATCGCCGGGGGAATGTAACTGGCAGGATTGGGTGCGGCAGCGCATAGTACGGCCCATGACCGCGGCATTCCCGGGGCAGGACCGCGCCAAGCACATGGGCGAATTGAAGCGCGGCGACGAGCGTTGGGACGTGTACATCGAGCTGCAACACGACGCCGAGGTGGGGGCTATGCGTGGGCGCTTGCACTTCGTGAAGGGCGAACGTCGTCGCACCACGAGCTGGATCTTCCTCGAGGTGTCCGAGCGAGAGGTGCTGGACCGGTTCGGGGAATTTTCGCCGGTCGAGCTGTGGCACTTTCTAGAGGCGCTCGCCGACTGAGCGCAGTGTGTGGAAAACTGTGCAGGTCGTGCACGATTTTGGTTACAGTCAGCTCGCAATGGACGCTAGTCGGCCGATCCACCGCCCGCTTGTTGCGCGGGTGACACGAAATGGTTGACACTGCGCAACGACGCCAGTACCTTCCCGCATGCCCCGACGCGTCTCGCCCGTGAGTTCATCGAGATCCAGTCATGGCACCGTCTGTGCACGACCCGTTCAGCGACCGCTCTAGGAGACCGACCTTATGACCGCGACGTTGGGGCCGACCACGAGTACGACCATAGCGAAGCCGGGAACCGCCGCTTCGCCCGCCGACGTGGTGCGGAAAGCGAAGGATGCCGGAGTGCAGGTAGTGGATCTCAAGTTCACGGACTTGCCGGGCACATGGCAGCATTTCTCGATCCCGCTCAAGGAGCTCAGCGAGGAGCTCTTCAAGGAGGGGATCGGGTTCGACGGCTCCTCGATCCGCGGGTTCCAGGCCATCAACGAGAGCGATATGCTGCTGTTTCCGGATCCCGCGAGTGCCTTCGTCGATCCGTGTCTCGAGGTGCCAACCCTGTCGCTCACTTGTGACGTGGGCGACCCCGTCACGGGAGAGCGCTACTCGCGGGATCCGCGTTACGTGGCGCAGAAGGCGGAGCAGTACCTGGTGAAGACGGGCATCGCTACGACCTCCTACTACGGCCCGGAGGCCGAGTTCTACATCTTCAACTCGGCGCGGTTCGACCAGAACGCGCACGAAGGCTACTACCACATCGACTCGGTCGAGGGGATCTGGAACTCCGGCGCGAACGGCGGCGGTCCGAACCCAGGGCACCGGCCGCGGCACAAGGAGGGGTATTTCCCGGTGCCGCCGGTGGACAAGCTGCAGGACCTGCGCTCCAAGATCATGCTGGCGATGATTGCCTCGGGGATCGACGTCGAGGTCCATCACCATGAGGTGGGCACGGCGGGCCAGACGGAGATCGACATGCGCTTCACCACCCTGACCCGCATGGCCGACCAGCTGATGATGTACAAGTACATCGTGAAGAACGTGTGTGCGCAGAACGGCTATACGGCCACGTTCATGCCCAAGCCGTTGTTCGGAGACAACGGCTCGGGGATGCACGTGCACATGAGTCTGTGGAAGGATGCCAAGAACCTGTTCTTCGACGCCAACGGTTACGCGCTCATCTCCGACACGGCGCGGTGGTACATCGGCGGGCTGATCAAGCACGCGCCCGCGGTGCTGGCGTTCGCGGCACCGACCACGAACAGCTACCGGCGGCTGGTGCCGGGCTACGAGGCGCCGATCAACCTGATCTACTCGCAGCGGAACCGCTCGGCGATTTGCCGCATCCCGGTCTATTCCAAGTCGCCCAAGGCGAAGCGCATCGAGTTTCGGGCTCCCGACCCGTCATCCAACCCGTATCTCACGTTCGCCGCGCTGCTCATGGCCGGATTGGACGGCATCAAGCACAAGATCGAGCCGCCCAAGCCGATGGACGTGGATCTGTACGAGCTCGAGCCGGAGGAGCGGAAGCACGTCAAGAACACACCCGGCTCCTTGCCGGAGTCGCTCGCCGCGCTGGAGGCGGATCAGGCGTTCCTGCTCGACGGTGGTGTTTTCACGCCGGACCTGATCGAGACGTGGCTCACCTACAAGCGCGCCAAAGAGGTGGACCCGGTCGCGCTGCGGCCGCATCCGTACGAGTTTTTCTTGTACTACGACGTCTGACGGTAGAAGTCGGTAGAGGTCGGTAGAGGTCGGTAGAGGGCGGTAGAGTTGCGCCGCCCTCTACCGTCTTCTACGATCCTCTACCGTCTGCTACCGTCCTCTCGCCATGCCCGCCACTGCCGCCGAAACCCGTGAGATCGTCGACGAGCTGAAAAAGCGCCGGGTCCGCTTCCTGCTGCTGCAGTTCACGGACCTCTTGGGTGTGAACAAGGCCGTCGAGGTGCCGGCGTCGCAGTTCGACAAGGCGCTGGCGGGAGAGGTCCTGTTCGACGGCTCGGCGCTGGAAGGCTTCGCGCGGGTGGAAGAGGCGGACGCGCTGCTCGTGCCCGATCTGACGAGCTTCCGGGTGTTTCCCTGGGAGCGCGATGCGCGCGAGGGAGGAGAAGGGGGGGACGACGCCAATGGGGCAGTGGCCCGGCTGATCTGCGACATCCGCTACCCCGACGGTCGGCAGTTCGAGGGCTGCCCCCGCACAACGCTGCAGCGGCAGATCGGACGCGCCGCCGACCTGGGCTACACGCTGCACGTGGGCTGCGAGGTAGAGTTTTTCATCTTCGAGCAGGGGCGGGCGGGGGAGCCGACCACGCGGACCCTCGATGCGGGGAGCTATTTCGATCTCGTCCCCGTGGACCGGGGCGAGCGCGCGCGCCGCCTCATCGTGGCGGCGCTGGAGGACATGCAGCTCAGTTCAGAGGCATCGCATCACGAGGTCGCCCGGGGGCAGCATGAGATTGACCTGGGCTACTCAGACCCCCTCAGCATGGCCGATCAGCTGGCCACCCTGCGGTTCGTCGTGCGCACCATCGCCGTGCGCCACGGGCTCGTGGCGACGTTCATGCCGAAGCCGATCTACGGGCGCAACGGCTCGGGGATGCACACCCATCACGCGCTGTACGCCAACGGGAAGAACGCGTTCTTCGACGCCCGGGGGGCGATTCAGCTGTCGGACGTCGGGCGCTGGTACATCGGGGGGTTGCTCCGGCATGCCCGCGGCTACTGCGCGGTGACCAACCCCTTGGTGAACTCCTACAAGCGGCTGGTCCCGGGGTACGAGGCGCCCGTCAACGTCTCCTGGTCCACCCAGAACGTGTCGCCGCTCATCCGCGTCCCCGCGCAGCGAGGCGAAGCCACACGCTGTGAGAATCGTATGCCCGATCCGTCGGCGAATCCCTACCTGGCGCTCGCCGTCCAGCTGGCGGCAGGCCTGGATGGGGTGCGCGAAAAAATCGACCCGGGAGACCCCGTCAACAAGAACATCGCCCGCATGTCCTACCGGGAGCGCCGGCGGTTTCGCATCGACGACCTGCCGCGCGACCTCCATGAGGCGCTCGACTACCTGGAGAAGGATGCCGTGGTGCGCGAGGCGCTGGGGGAGCACATCTACGAGCGTTACCTCGATGCCAAACGTGAGGAGTGGCAGGAGTATATCGGGCAGGTGAGCGAGTGGGAGCTGAACCGATACTTAGGCCAATACTAGGCGTAGCACGATTACGTAGCACGACGACGTAGCACGAAGGCGTAGCACGACGACGTGCTCACCGGTCAGGTGGCGGGTGAGCGATCAAGCGCCCCAACATCTTGATGACGAGCGCCACTCGGCCTTCGAGTGCGTGAATGGCCTGCGAATGCACCGGGTCGAGGGCTGCCGCCACCCGCAACTGTGTTAGCGTCTCCTGAGCAGATCCGCGCGCGTACTGCAGGAACCGTCGAAACTCCGGAACGGTGCTCCGGCCGCACGCCTCCGCTATGTTAGAGCTGACGGAGAGCGCGGCCCGTACGAGTTGATCGGTGCGTTGTGTGGCTCCGGGTCCGGAAAGGTTCTTCGTGAGCCGGGCCACTGCCACAGCGACCTCGACGGCGACCTCGTGTACCTGCAATCGACGAGCGTAGGCGCGCAGGACCATGCCACACGATAGAGGAGTGCTCTGCTGAAGGCGTCATCCTTTTTACGCCTGTGCGCGACGTTTCTGTGCAACGCTTTCGGGCCACGTTTGTGCTTGACGCCGTTGCTCTTGCTGGTCGGCTGCGATCCGACCTCCCGCCTCGGAGACACGCAAGGCGTCCAGAGCGCCGCGCGCTGGGAGTGGCACGGACGCGTGGTGATGACACAGGACCCGAAGCTCACGCTGGTGCGCTTGACGCTCGACACGCTGCACGGCGGCGGCGATGTCGGGCTGGCGCGCTACGATTTCAACCCCGGTGTGGGCCCGGGAGCCGAGTATTCGCTCACCCTCGCGCTGGACCTGGGGCGGGCGCGCGACCTCCGGCAGGACGTTCCCTATGCCCTGGGTCCCCCGCCGGCCCGGATCCCCGCCTACGCGACCGTGACGTGCCTGTGCGGTCCCTTCAAGCCGGACTCGGTCCGGGGCTCGTTTCGCATGGCCACGCGGGGCCTACGGCAGATCGCCGGCCGGGTCGACGCGACGCTGTACTTTACCGAATGGAATGACCCCGCGCGCCATGTGACCTACTCCCTGCACCAGCGCATTGACTTGGTCAAGTAGACTGGCAGTGGGAGCGGCGGCGTTCGTCGCCGTCGCCCCGCCAGCCGGGCTGTCGGCGCAGACGATCGACACGATCGTCGTCGAGAATCACAACGTCTTCGACCTTCAGAAGGGCGACGCGCCGGGCTTCCTCGCGCGGCTCGCGAATCGCCTGCACGTGCGGACGCGGGCCGGAGTGATCCGCGCCACGCTGCTGATGGATGCGGGCGCCGCGTACGACTCGGCACGGGTCGCCGAAAGCGAGCGCGCTCTGCGCAACCTGGGCGTGTTCAGCCGCGTCCGGATCGACACGGCGCGGCTGGACGGCCGTCTGGCGCTACGCGTCACCACCACCGACGGCTGGAGCACCAAGCCGCAGCTCGGGTTTTCGTCGACCGGCGGCAGCGTCACCTGGTTGGTGGGGCTGGTGGAAGACAATTTGCTTGGCACCGCCACGTCGCTGGGCGCCGTGTACAACAAGACGCCCGACCGGTCCACGTTCGATCTTGCCTACCAGAGCTCCCATTTCCTGTCACGCCGCGGCCTACTGCAGGCCAAGTACAGCGACAAGTCCGATGGCACGAAGGGGACCTGGCTGGTGGGCCTGCCGTTTTACGAGACGGCCGCCCGGCATGCGATTACCACCGACGGCGAGGCGGCGTCGGAGCGCGTGCTCCTCTTCAAGGACGGCCTGCCGGACACGACCCGCGACACGTTGCGAGCCCCCCTCGGCGTGGTGGAGCGGCGCGCGTTGCGTGTCAGAGTTACGGCCGCCACCGCGCCCCTGGCTACCAGCCGGGACTATGTGCGCCTGTGGCTCACAGGGCAGCGGCGCCGCGAGGATTTCGCGCCGGAGTCGACGAGCGCCTTCCCCCGCTCCGTCTCCGGGACGATCGGCGCCGGGATCGACGTCGAGCACGTGCGGTTCCAGGTGCTCGAGCGCTTCAATTCATACGCCCGGCGTGAGGACGTCGACGTCTCCCGGCTGCTCCACGTCGGTATTTGGGCGGCGCCGCGCGCCTGGGGATATCCAACGGGCGGTGCGGGGGTCGGACCGGAGGTGAGCGCCCAGATCGCCGCTCCCTGGGCGGGCGGGTTTGCCGTATTGCGGGCGGCGGGCAACGGCGTGCTGACCGCCGGGGCCCCTGATTCCGGTCGCGTGTCCGGAGCCGTCACAGTAGCGAGCCAGAATCTCCCTGGTCACACGGTGATTCTGCATCTCGAGGCGGCCGCGCTGCGACGGCCCAAGTTCGGCGACGAGTTCGACCTCTGGAACAGTCAGAACGGACCTCGCGTCTGGGCCATCCACCAGTTCACCGGCACACGGATGGTGTGGCTCGCGCTTGAGGACCGCCTCGTGGTGGCGGACGAGGCGTGGGGGCTCGTGGGCGTGGGCGTCGCGCCGTTCTTCGACTATGGCGGCGCCTGGTATCCGGATCGCGAGCGGGCGCGGCTCGGGGGCGACGTCGGCCTGTCGTTACGGATCGGCCCGACGCGATCGGTGCGGGGCGACGTGGCGGAGATCGCCATCGGGTATCGTTTCTGGCAAAAGGGGGTGTCCTTCACCGGGAGTCGTTGGGGCCTCACCATCCGCAAGGGCCTGAGATACTAGCCAGTCAGAAGCTCTCATCTTCATTCACAGCCGTTTCATTCCGAGGGATTAGGAAACCTTTTGGACGGGCTTGACGTATAGGAGTCAGTCCAATATTGTTCTGAGTCTAAAAGTGACTGTGGTCATAATTGATCTTAGTGTGGGTGCTAAATGACACCAGAGCTTGATCTTTCCCGTAGGGAACGGAAGAAGGAAGAGACCAAGGAGCGCATCCTCGAGGCGGCGTTCGCCCTGTTCCGCAAGCACGGCGTGGAGGCGACCACGATCGAAGAGATCTGCGAGAAGGCCGACGTCGCGAAGGGCACCTTCTTCAACTACTTCCCGCACAAGGAAGCGGTGTTCGGCTACCTCTCCGAAAGGTGGGTGACCGACGCCGAGACGCGGATCGGCGAAATCCTCGAGAAGGGGGGCCACCTGTGGCCCAAGCTGCGCGATCTCTTCATTGAGTTCGCGAGCTTCTACGAAGAGGACCGTGAGCTCTCCAAACACATGATGATGGAGTGGACCCGGCAGATGCACACGCCGGACGATCCGCTCTGCCGCCGCTGGGACGAGCTTGGCGCACACGCCGTTCGCCAGCTCCAGGCCCGGGGCGAGCTGCGGCGCGACGTCCCCGCCGAGCGGGCCAGCCAGGTGTTCGGCGACGTGTACCACGGCACCCTCGTGGGTTGGCTCGGATCGCCCCAGCCGCCATTTCCCCTCAAGGACGAGCTGCGCAAGCGCATGACGATGGTGCTGGAAGGACTGGCGCCGCCCGCCAAGGAAGGCAAATGAGACCCGTCGCCCTAGTGATGGCTGTGCTGTTCGCTGCGGCGCCGCTGCGCGCGCAAACACCAGCCGACACCCTTCGCCTGACGCTCGATGAAGCGGTCCAGCGGGCCCTCGATCAGGGTTTCGCCATGCGACTGGCGCGCGCCGATGTGGTCGACGCGGCCGGACACGTGCGTGAAGAGTTTTCCTCGGCCCTGCCCCAAATCACGGGGTCTGTCACCTACACGCGGCAGTTTGCGTCGATCTATCAAGGAGCGGGAGCCTCGGATACGAGCTCCATCGGCAAGCTGTTCAAGAACACCCCGTTCGGCGCGCCCAATTCGTGGAATATCCAGATCCAGGCGACGCAGCTGCTTTGGTCCGGCGGCAAAGTCGGCGCGGGACTCAGCGCCGCGAAGTCCGTGCGGCAAGTGGCCACGCTTCAGCAGGCGGAGACCGCCGCCGACGTCACGTATCAGGTGAAGCAAGCGTACTGGAACGCGGCGTTGCAGGGACGGCTCCTCGCGATCGCGGTCGAGAACGTCGAGCAGGCGCGCCAGCATCTCCACGAAGTTCGGCTGTATCGGCAGGCGGGCACGCGCGCCGAGTATGACTTGTTGCGCGCGGAAGTGGACGCCGCCAATCAGGAGCCGGCGGTGGTGGCGGCGCGCAACGGATACGACATCGCCGTGTTGGACTTGAAGCGGCTGCTCAACCTGGCGGCCGACCAGCCCATCTCGTTGACGACGAACCTGGATTCGCCCGAAGCGACGATCCCGGTGCTCGCGACGGACTCGCTGGACGGCCCGGCCCGGCCGGCACTCGCCGCCGCGGACGCCACCGTGAACCAACAAGAGCAGCTCCTCAAGGTGGCGCGGGCTGACCGCTGGCCAACCCTGCAGGTCTCGACCACCTACAACGAGCAGGCCTTTCCTCAGCAGGTATTTCCCGGCTCTGGGGACCAGTTCCGCCGGGGTTGGAACGGCGAGGTCAAGTTGTCGTTCCCGATTTTCCTGGGCTTTCGAACCGAAGGAAAGGTGGCGCAGGCGCGCGCTGGCGTGCTGCGGGCGGAGGCGCAGCGTGACCAGACGCGGAAACAGGTCGAGCTCGAGGTCGCGCAGGCACGGGCCGAAGTCACACACGCGCGCGCCCTGCTTGTGGCGCGCCGCGAGACCGTGCGCCAGTCGCAGCGGGCCCAATACCTCGCTGGCGTGCGCTACACGAACGGTATGGCGACGCAGCTCGAAGTATCCGACGCCCGCGTGGCACAGCAGCAGGCGGAGGTGAATGAAGTGCAGGCGACCCGGGACTATTTCGTGGCACTGGCGCAGCTCGAGCGCGCCCTGGGGCGCCCCGTTCCTGTGGTACAGCGGCCGATTGAGCAGGTCGCGACAAGCCCTCAACTGAAGGAAGCACAGCCATGAAGCGGTACGTGATTGTTGGCGCCGTCGTTGGCGTCCTCCTGACTGGAGTGTTGGCGGCCCGTCGCGGCGAGCGCGCCGGTGCGGCCACTCGCACTACCGTCGACTCCGTACGAGCCGCTGTGCTCGGCTCGAGTGACGTCGCGCACGCCGCGCGGGTGGACCTCATCTCGGGAGTGCCCGTGTCGGGAACCCTGAAGCCCTCGGTCGAGGTCCGCATCGCCTCGCCGATCGCCGAGGTTGTCGACGCAGTGCTCGTGAAAGAGGGCCAGGCGGTGCGCGCCGGCCAAGTGCTTGCCCGGTTCCGAACCGCCGCCCTGGAGCCCGCGGCCCGCTCGGCCGAAGCACAACGCCGGAAGGCGGCCTCCGATTACGACCGCATGCAGAGCCTCTATAAGGAGGGAGCGGTCTCGCAGCAGGACGTCGAGAACGCCGAAGTGGCGCTGCGCGGCGCCGAGGCGACCAAGGCGGAGGCACAGAAGCGGCTCGATGAGGCGACCGTGCGGGCGCCGATCAGCGGCGTGATCAGCCAGCGGGCCGTCGACGCGGGCAACCGCGTGAAGGACGGCGACCTCCTCTTCCAGCTCGTCAACACCAACGAGCTCGAGTTCGAGGCGACCGTGCCGAGTGAGTACATCGGGTCGGTGCGGCCGGGCGCGCCGGTGACGCTCGTGGTCACGGGCGTGGCGGACGGCGGTCTGGGCGGTCGGGTGGCGCGCATCAACGCGACGGTGGACGAAGCGACGCGCCAGGTGAAGGTCTATGTAACGGTGCCAAACCGGGGCGGGCGTCTGGTCGGCGGGCTGTTCGCGTCGGGCCGCGTCGTGCTGCGCGAGCTCAAGGGCGCCGTCGCGGTGCCACAAGCGGCGCTGCGTACCGATCCCGAGGGCAAGGCCTATGTGCTGGTCGTGGATCACGGTCGCGTGGCGCGCCGCGACGTCAAGACTGGAGCGATCGACGAACAGGCCTCGCTGGTGGAGATCTCCGCAGGCCTCACGGGCGGTGAGCTCGTGATCGTCGGACCGGCGGCGGGCCTTGAGCCCGGCACGGCGGTCACCATCGCCGGCGGGGAGGGCTGAGCCGTGTTCCTGAGCGATTTGTCCATCAAGCGACCCGTCTTCGCCACCATGATGATCCTAGCGCTGGTGGTGCTGGGGCTGTTTTCCTACCGGCGCCTGAACATCGACCAGTTCCCGGACGTGGAGTTCCCACTGCTCGTGGTCCAGACGCGCTACACCGGCGCCAGCCCGGAATCGGTGGAGCGCGAGGTCACCAAGAAGATCGAAGAGCAGGTGAACACGGTCGAAGGCATCAAGCAGATCCAATCGACGTCCACCGAGGGTTTCTCGACCATCATCGTGATGTTCAACCTCGGCACGAAGATCATGGACGCCCAGGCGGACGTGCGCGCTAAGATCGATGCGATCCGCCGCGACCTGCCCCAGGACATCGATCCACCGGTGATCTCGCGTGCCAACCCGTCGGACCAGCCGATCTTCGTTTTGTCGGTGCAGGGCCGGGGGTGGGCGATGCGTGATCTCACCCGGCTCGCCGACGAGGTCGTGAGCCGGCGTATCGAGAACATTTCCGGGGTGGGCAGCGTGACCGTGGTGGGCGGGCTGAAGCGTGAGATCCACGTGCTGCTGTTGCCCGACCGCATGAACGCCTTGGGCATTTCGCCCGATATGGTCGCCAGTGCGGTCGCACGCGAGAACGGCGACGTGCCGGCTGGGCGCGTCGAAAAGGGAAATGCCGAGAACCTGGTGCGCGTGGCCGGGAAGATCCACGACCCGAAGGACTTCGCGAAGCTCATCGTGACGACGCGGAATGGCTCACCGGTGCGGCTCGGCCAGATCGCGCGGATCGAGGACGCCCAGGAAGAAGCGCGTGACGCGGCGTACGTGAACGGCGAGCGGGCCGTGGCGCTCGAGGTCCGCAAGACTTCCGGCGCGAACACGGTCGTGGTCACGGACGGCGTGAAGCGCGTGATCGAGGAGTTGGGCGCGACGCTTCCGAGCGGCGTGGGGCTCGCCAGGGTGCAGGACAACTCCACCTGGATTCGCAACTCGGTCGACGATGTGCAGAAGACGCTGCTCGAAGGCGCGGCGCTGACGGTGTTGATCGTGTTCTTGTTCCTCAATTCCTGGCGGTCGACCGTGATCACGGGTCTCACGTTACCCGTGTCCGTGATCGCGTCCTTCCTGGCGATCTACGCGTTCGGGTTCACGCTCAACATCATGACGCTGATGGCGCTGTCGCTCGCGATCGGGATCCTGATCGACGACGCGATCGTGGTGCGAGAGAACATCGTTCGGCACGTGGAGCGCGGCGAGGATCACTACACCGCCGCGCGGAAGGGGACGGCCGAGATCGGCTTCGCGGTGCTCGCCACCACCCTGTCCGTCATCGCGGTGTTCGTTCCGGTGGCGTTCATGAAGGGAATCGTGGGACGGTTCTTCTTCCCGTTCGGGATCACGGTGGCGTTCGCGGTGCTCGTGTCGCTGTTCGTTTCCTTCACGCTCGACCCGATGCTGTCGTCGTTGTGGTACGATCCGCAGGCCGAGGGCGGGGCGCCGCGTGGTCCCATCGGCCGGGCGCTGGTGAAGTTCAACGACTCGTTCCACGGCTTGGGGCAGCGCTATCGGCGGGTTATCGCGTGGGCGCTCGACCACCGGATGGCGACGATGGGCATCGCCGCGGCAGCGTTCGTGGCCGCGATGAGCCTGTTTGGGCTTGGCCTGGTGGGCGGGCAATTCATGCCCAACTCTGACAACGAGCAGACGGCCCTGTCGATCGAGACGCCGGTCGGCTCGTCGGTGACCTATACGTCGGGCAAGGCGCTGGAGATCGCAAAGTATCTCAATTCGCAGCCCGAGGTTGCGCTCACATACACCACAATCGGTGGCGCGCAGCAGAACGAGGCCGTCAACAAGGGGCAGATTTACGTGAAGCTCACCCCGAAGAGCCAGCGGCGGCGAACGCAGCAGCAGCTCGAGACGGAGCTGCGTCAGGTGCTGCCGCGCTTTCAGGGGATCAGCGCGCGCATCGTGCAGCTGGGCGCGGCGGGCGGCAGCCAGTCGCCCATCCAGCTCAACCTCCAGGGGGCGGAGCTGGCCCGTTTGCAACAGACGTCCGATCAGGCAATGGCAGCGATTCGCGACGTGCCCGGGTTGGTGGACCTGCGGTCGAGCCTCGAGGGGCGCAAGCCCGAGTTCACGGTCGACTTGAATCGCGACCTCGCTGCGGACGTCGGGCTGTCGGTCGGGGCGATCGGGAATGCACTGCGACCGGTCCTTGCCGGTGAAAAAGCGGGGAAATGGGAGGACGAGACGGGGCTGGCGCACGATGTGGTAGTGCGGCTCGCGCCCGAGGCGCGCCAGACCGAGACGGATATCGCCCGGATTCCGATCGCCTCGACTCAGATCGACCGCCGCACCGGGATGCCGGTGATGATCCCGCTCAGCCAGGTGGCGCAAATTCGGCTTTCCGGGGCGCCGAACGAGATCAAGCGGCTCAATCTCGAGCGGGTCGCGACGATCGAGGGCAACTATCAGATCAGGCCGCTCACCGACGTCACCAAGGACGTCATGGCGCGGCTCAGCAAGCTCCAGCTGCCGCAGGGCTATCGCTTCGAGTTCGGCGGCGAGCAGAAGGACTTCGTCGAGACGGTAGGGTACATCCTCGAGTCGTTGACGCTCGCCATCGTGTTCATCTACCTGATTCTGGCGTCGCAATTCGGGAGCTTCCTGCAGCCGCTCGCGATCATGCTGTCGCTGCCGTTGTCGCTGATCGGCGTGATGCTCGGGCTGATGATCACGCGGGGTACGTTCAACATCATGAGCATGATCGGCGTCATCATGCTAATGGGACTCGTGACGAAGAACGCCATCCTGTTGATCGATTTCGCGAATCAGGCGCGCGCCGGAGGGCGCGATCGGCGCGCCGCGCTGATCGATGCGGGCGAGCTGCGACTCCGCCCGATCGTCATGACCACATTGGCCATGATATTTGGAATGCTCCCGACAGCGTTGGCGCTCGGTGCTGGCTCCGAATTCCGTGCACCGATGGCGCATGCGGTGATCGGCGGCCTCATCACGTCGACGCTCCTCACGCTGGTGGTGGTGCCGGTGGTGTACACCTACCTCGACGACTTCGGAAGCTGGGTCGGCGGGCTGGTGAAGCGCTGGACGGGAGCGCCGGAGCATCGCACCGCCGAAGTGCCGGCGGACTGAGGCAAGTACGATGAGTGAGCGTCGCCGCATCAGGAACGTCGTCGTCGTCATCACCAGCCTGTGGATGCTGCTCCATGCGTATGTGGGGCAGCGGCTGTTGGTCCATGGGACGCTAGGCGGGACGTGGAACTTGCTGGCCTGGGCGGGTCTCATGCTCCTGGCGCTGGGTCCGCTGGCAGCTTTTTGGGCCGGGCGGTCGGGGCGGGGGCGACCCAGGGAGCAGCTGCGCTCCAGGCGGATGCTCGAGGTCGCCGGCTTTACGGCGATGGGGTTGTCCTCGCTGCTGATCGTCTTCGCCTTGGCGGGTGACGCGCTACGGTTACGCTCCGTGATCGGCGCAGGGGGGTTCTCGGTGGTTGTGTTGGGCGGCGCGCTCGCAGTCATGGCGATCGGCGTGTGGCGAGCGCGGCGCCCGGCGGCTGTGCGGGTGGTGGACGTTCCGATCGCCGACCTGCCGCCGGACCTCGAGGGATTCCGCATCGTGCAACTGTCCGATCTCCACGTGGGCCCGACCCTGAAGCGTGACTTTGTGGAGCAGGTGGTCAGTACCGCGAACGGGCTGCGCCCCGACCTGATCGCCCTCACGGGCGACGTGGCCGACGGCTTTCCTCGTGAGCTGCATCATGAGGTCGCGCCCCTCGCGGCCTTACGGGCGCCGTACGGCAAGTACTTCGTCACGGGGAATCACGAGTACTACTGGGACGCAGCGGGCTGGGTGCGCGAGCTCGAGGGGCTGGGCTTCAACGCGCTCGTCAACCGGCATCGGGTCATCGACCGCGGGGCGGGCCGCATCGTCGTGGCCGGTGTCACGGACCTTTCGAGTGGGGCAATGGCGGGACAGCGGTCCGATCCCGTGGCGGCGGTGGCAGGCGCGCCGGCAAGCGACGTGAAGGTGCTACTCGCCCACCAGCCGAAGAGCGCGTTCGCGGCGCGGGCGGCCGGCTACGACCTGCAGCTCTCCGGCCACACGCACGGCGGGCAGTACTTCCCCTTCAATCTGCTAGTACGGCTGTTCCAGCCGTTCGTCGCAGGACTACACCGGCTCGAAGCGATGTGGCTGTACGTGAGCCGCGGAACGGGCTACTGGGGGCCGCCGCTGCGGCTGGGCGCTCCGGCCGAGATCACGCTCATCCAGCTGACGCGGGCGTAGCGGCCTGCTCGGCCGCGCGCGCATGTGCCTGGAGCCCCTCGACGCGGGCGAACCATGCCGCGTCGTCGAGCAGCGACCGGGCAGACATCGGGTCGTCGATCCGGAGCCAGGTGCGCACCCGCAAGAACGCGTACACCGACAGGCCTCCCGCCCAGCGGGCCGTCCCGGCGGTGGGGAGCACGTGGTTTGGTCCCGCCCCGTAGTCCCCGAGCACAACGGAACTGCCCGACCCGATGAACAAGGCCCCGTAGTGGGACAGTCGCGGGGCCACCGCCGCTGCATCGCGAAGGTCGAGCCGCAGGTGCTCCGGTGCGATCGCGTCGCAGGCCGCTATGCCCTCGTCCAGGTTGCGCACCACCAGCACACCGCCGTTCGTCAGCGCGGCTCGGGCGATGCCCGCGCTCGGCAAATCCGCGAGCTGGCGGTCGAGCTCGTCGTCCACACGATCGGCAAGGCTCGCCTCCGGCGTCACGAGCATGGGCCGCGCATCGGGATCATGCTCGGTCTGCGCCAACAGCTCAGCGGCGATGCTCGCCGGGTCCGCGTCCGCGTCCGCAAGCACCAACACCTCCGAAGCTCCCGCGAGCGCGTCGATGGCGACGCGTCCCGCCAAGAGTCGTTTGGCGGCAGTGACGAAGCGGTTGCCGGGGCCGACGATTGCGTCGCACGGCGCGATCGGCCCGACGCCGTAAGCGAGCGCGGCAATGGCGTGCGCGCCCCCCGCGCACAGCACACCATCCGCCCCCGCGACCGCCGCCGCCGCCAGCGTGACCGGCGGTGGATTGGGACTCGCGACCCACACGTCACGCACGCCCGCGACGCGCGCCGTCACGGCGGTCATGAGAACCGACGAGGGCAACGGGTATCGTCCGCCGGGGGCGTAACAGCCGGCGCGCTCGAGGGGCGCCACCCAATGGCCAGCCGCGCCTCCCGGGACGGGAACCGTGACGACGCCGAGGGCCTGGCGCTGGGCCTCCGCGAAGGAGCGAATACGCGCCGCGACTCGCTCGAGACGCTCGCGGTCGCTCGCTGGCAGCCGCCCGAAGGCGAGAGACAGCTCGTCGCGGTCGATCACGAGCGGCCCGCCCGGTCGGACTTCCCTGAACCGCTCGGCGTACTCGCGTAGCGCCGGCTCGCCGCGCACCCGCACCGCTTCGACCGCCTGCGCCGCGACCGCGACGGCGTCACGCGGTACGACATCCTGAAACCGACGCGTTAGCTCTTGCAGCGTTCGCCGCGGGAATACCACGCGGCTCACGAGGCGCTCCCGGATTTCGCGGTCATCGGCCGGCGCGTGACGGCGCCGTGCCGCCGCGCCAGCGTGTTGTTGACGTCCACGAGTGACCCACCGCCCCGCGCCAGCGCCACGAGGGTCATGTAGAACAGGTCCGCGGCTTCCTCCACCACGTGCTCTCGTGCGACCGCGTCGGCCAGTTCCCCCGCCTCTTCGCGCAGCTTGGCGCCGAGCAGGCTCCGGTCGGCGAGCAGTTTGGCCGTGCCGGACGCGGCGTCCGGTCGCGCGGCGCGTTGGGCGATGGCGCGCTCGAGGTCATCCAGGCTGAATCGGCCCGGCCAGCAGGACGGTCGCTCCAGGTGGCAGAATCCCGCACCGTGCTGGCGTACCGTGAAGCGGACCGCATCCCGATCGCAGTCCAGGTCCACGCGCAGCAACTCCTGTGTATTTCCCGAGGTTGCGCCCTTCTCCCACAGCGCCCGTCGCGAGCGGGACCAGTACACGCCACGCCGCTCGTCGACAGCGCGCGCGAGGGACTGGCGCGTGCTCCAAACCAGGCCCAACGTGCGCCCCGCGGGATCGCACACGACGGTGGGCCAGACATCGCCCTCCAGCGGCCGTGCGAGCGGCGCGGCCACGGCGTCGCCCAAGGACAGGCGGCCGGTGTAGAGCGCCATGCCGACCTGCGCGTCTGCCCCGAGCCGATCGAGCTCCGCGACCTCGTCGACGGTGGTGATGCCCCCCGCTGCGGTGACGCGCGCGTCGCCCGCCGCGGCCACCGCGTCGCTCACCGCGGCGATGTCGCACCCCGCCATCTCCCCTTCGCGCTCGACCTGCGTGAAGAGGAACCCGCCCACGACCGGTCGCAGCTCCTTGATCCGCTCGAGCACGGTTGCGCCGGTGCGGCGGCGCCATCCGTCGACGACGACTTCGCCGCGTTCCGCGTCCAGCGCGGCCACCACGCGGTCGCGCGGCAGCGCAGCGCACAGTTCCGGGCTCAGCGCGGTCCCGATCATCACTCTCGTGGCACCGGCGTCGAGCCAGGCGCGCGCGGTGTCGACATCGCGGATACCGCCGCCCACTCGGCAGGGAGCGCGCCGCACCATTTCGCGGATCACGGCGGCGTTGGAGCCGCGCCCCAGAGCCGCGTCGAGGTCTACCACGGCTACTTCGCCCGCGACGGTAAACTGGTCGAGGCGGCCGAGCGGATCACCGCCATCGAGTACAAACTCCTTACCTCGGCGCAGCTGAACGGCGCGGCCGTTCATGAGGTCGATGCTCGGAACGATCATCGTCGCACGCGAATTCCGCGGCCCGCGAGGTCCGCTTTGATGCCGGCCACGGTGTCGTCGCCGTCATGAAAGACGGACGCCGCGAGCACGGCGTCGGCGCCCGCGCGGAACGCCTCCGCCACGTGTGCCCGGCCGCCGATTCCTCCCGAAGCGATGACCGGAAGCCGGACGGCGCGGCATACCGCGCGCAGCAACTCCACGTCGGGGCCTGCACGGGTGCCGTCGCGGTCCCAGCTCGTGAGCAGGATCTCTCCAGCGCCGAGCTGCTGCCCCCATTCGGCCCACGTCACCGCGTCGGGAAGCGCGCGCTCGCGTCCACTCAATGCCAGGACCTCCCAGCGGTCGTCCACCCGCCGGGCATCGATCGCGAGCACCACACACTGGCGCCCGAACGCGGTGGCGAGCTCCCCGAGCAGCTCCGGCCGGCGGACGGCCGCGGTGTTGACGCTGACCTTGTCGGCGCCGGCGGCGAGCAGGGCCCGCGCATCCGACACGCTGCGCACCCCGCCGCCGGCGGTGAGCGGAATGCTGATCGCGGCGCGCACGCGAGCCACGGTCTCGACTTGCGTCTTACGTCCCTCGGGAGAGGCCGCCACATCCAGCACAACGATCTCGTCGGCTCCCTGCGCCTCGTAGCAGGCCGCTCGGGCAGCCGGGTCACCGGCGTCGCGCAGCCTCTGAAATCGCACGCCCTTCACGACCCGGCCGTCCCGCACGTCCAGGCACGGCACCACTCGCCGCATCAGTCCTGGTGCCGTGACTACGGTGTCCGCGTCGGTGCTCAGGGCTCCACCGCCCGCCAACCAGCGCTGGAGCAGCGCCGCGCCGTACGCACCCGACAGCTCCGGGTGGAACTGGCAGGCGACGATGGAGCCGCGCTCGAGCGCCGCGACGAACGGCACACCGTGTGTGGACCAGGCGGCGGTCCAGCCGGGGGGCGCCTCCCGCAGCGCGTACGAGTTGGCGAACGCCGCGACTCCGCCCGTGACGAAACGGAGTCCCTCGGGGGCGGGGGCGGGGGCGGGGGCGGCCACGTAGTTCCACCCGAGGTGTGGCACGCGCACGTGGTCTGGCAGTCGGAGGCAAGCGCCCGCAATGACGCCGAGCCCGGGGATCCCGGGCGCCTCCTCGCTACTCTCACACAGCATCTGCATGCCGAGGCAGACGCCGAGCAGCGGCGTGCCGCGCACGGCGGCACTCGCGATGGCGGCCGTGAGTCCGCGGGAGTGCAGGGCTGTGAGCCCTGCCCCGAACGCACCCACCCCCGGCAGCACGACCCGTGAGGCGTTGAGGACGTCGTCGGCGGTCACGGTCACGCTGACGGTCGCCCCGAGTCGCCGGAACGCCGTCGCGATGGACGCGAGATTGGCGACGCCCGAATCCACGATCACGACATCACTCACGGGGGCCTCCTCCTACTCCTCCTAGCGTTCCCTTGGTGGACGGCACGTCGTCGAACCCCGAGGCACCGACCGCGTGCTTGAGCGCCAGCGCCACGGCCTTCATGGCGGCCTCTGCCTTGTGGTGATCGTTCTCCCCCTTCAGCACATCCACGTGCAGGGTGAGCCGCGCGGCGGTTGCGAAGGAGCGCAGGAGGTGCGGCACGTTCTCGCACGCCAGCCCGCCGATCGCCTCGCGCCGCAGATCGAGCGTGACATCGGCGTAGGGACGGCCCGACACGTCTACGACCGCGCGCGCCAACGCCTCGTCGAGCGGCGCCAGGGACCACCCGAAGCGGTTCACGCCGCGCCGCTCGCCCAGCGCCCGGTCGAGTGCTTCGCCCAGCGCGAGCGCGCAGTCTTCAGCGGTGTGGTGGTCATCGACCGCGAGGTCGCCCCGACACGACAGCGTGAGGTCGAAGCGCGCGTGCCGGCTCAGCGTCTCGAGCAGATGATCGAGGAACCCGATCCCAGTTTTCACTTCGGTGGTGCCGGCCCCGTCGAGCGCGAGCGTCGCACTGACGGAGCTCTCGCGGGTCGTGCGGGTGACGGTGGCGGTGCGTGGCGTCACGAGAGCACCGTTTCGAGCGCGCTGCACAGCCGTTGGAACTGCGCCGGATCGCCGGGCAAGGTGAAGCGCAGCGCCGTCTCGAGACCGGCACGGAGTGGGAAGTCGCGCACCAGGACCCCTAATGAGGCGAGGCCGTCGTAGACCAGCGCCGCGCGCGTCCCGAAGTTCGCCAGCACGAAGTTGGCCTGAGACGCGAGGGGCGCGAGGCCACGGGCGGCGAGCCACGCCGCGAGCGTGGCGCGCTCCTCGCGGACGCGCAAGACGTGCGCGCGCAAGGCCGGTTCACCATGCTCGAGTTGATACAGCGCGAGCGCGATCGACGGCGACCCGACCGGATACGGGCCACCCGCCGCGCGCAGCACGGACACGACATACGGGCTTCCGATGGCGTAGCCGACCCGGCAGCCGGCAAGACCCCAGGCCTTCGAGAATGTTCGCACGACGAGCACGTTCGGCAGGTCGAGCAGCGCCGGGGTCAGATCGTGGTCTCCGTACTCGACGTACGCGTGGTCGAGGAGCAGCAGCGCGTCCGGGGCCGCGCTCGCGAGACGACGCACGTCCGCCGCGCCGGCCACGGCTCCCGTGGGGTTGTTGGGCGACACCACAGCGATCATCGCGGTCCGCGCATCGAGCCGCTCGAGAAATGCGTCACCGGGAAACGGCCCGGCGGGCCAGGAGACCGGCTGCGTCGTGCCGCCCGCGAGCGCCGCGAACCGCTCGAACAACTCGAATGTGGGCTCGGGCAGGAGCAGCGTGCGGCCGCGGTCGAGGAACGCCCGGCACGCGCGGTCGATCGCTTCGTCGGCGCCCGACGTCACGATGACACGCTCCGTCCCCACTCCGAAGCGCGTCGCGAGCGCCGCCTCGAGCGCGCCGGCATCGCGGTAGCGACGTAATAAGTCCGGGTCGGCGTCCGCGAGGTGGGCGAGCAGCGCGCGCGGGGGCGGTGGCCCTTCGTTACTGTCGAGCCGCAATACGTCGTCGCCTAGCGGCTGGCGGCGACCGTAGGGGATCGGATCGACGCGCGAAATCGGTCCCGTCAGGGCGTCGGCGCGGGTAGGGGTCACGGGACGATCTGTGACAGAGTGGATACGACGACGTCGGTGCCCCCTGCGGCCTTCACCGCAGGAATGACCTGTGGCAGGCAGTCGCGCGGGACCGCCGCCTTTACGGCGTAACCGCCGTTCGAGAACAGCGGCGCCACCGTGGCTTGGCGCATCGATGGCAGGACTGCGACCACGGCGTCGAGGCACGCGGCCGACGCGTTCACCTCGAGCATCACCCGGCGCCGTGCTTCGAGCACGGAATTGATCAGCAGGACGAGGTCGTCGATCCGGCGCCGCCGCGCCGGATCGTTCAGCGCGGCGCGATTGGCATAGACGCGGGTGGAGGAGCGCAGCAGCACGTCGACCACCGTGAGGCCGTTAGCCTCGAGCGTCGCTCCCGTCGCCGTATTGTCCACGATCACGTCCGCATCCTCCGGCGGAAACACTTCCGTGGCGCCGTACGAAAGGACGAACTCAGCCGAGAGGCCGCGCTCCCCAATCCAGCGGCGGGTGAGCCGTTCGTATTCCGACGCGATCACGAGCCGCCGCGCCGGCAGGCGGCCTCCCTCCTCCGCGAGCAGCGCCGGCGGCGCGGCGGCCACGACCTGCACCGGATCGAGGCCGGTGTCCAGCAGCTCGACGACGTCCATCTGCAGCTCCGTCGCCCAATCGGCGCCCGCGAAGCCGACATCCCGGCTGCCGAGCGCGAGCATCTCCACGATGTTCTGAGGCTTGAGCAGCTTCGCCTCCGTGTCCGGGAGAGACACGTGCGGCCGATAGCCACGCGCGCCCGGGCTCACGCGGATCCCGGCGTCCGCGAGCAGGGTCAACACAGCCTGCTCCATGTGTCCCTTAGGCAGGCCCAGCCGGAGGCACACCGCATCGGTCGATTGTCTTGGCATCGCTACGCTCCAGATCGAGACGTTCGCCCCCTCCCCCCTCCGCCCCCAAAAAGCACGACGCCGGCCCCGCAAGGGGGCCGGCGTCGCCTGGCACCAAAAGGTCACGGACTCCGCGTTACCTCGTGTGCGCCTCCGGCTGCCCCCCCTCCCCAGCGAACGGGTGGCGGTGATGATGGTGCCGGTGGTGCAACGAGACGTGCCGCATGGGCGGGTATCTACAGCCGGTGGGAGCGGGGCGTCAACCCACCCATCCGAGTAGGTCGCCATTGAGGGCGGGGGAGCGGGGGGCGGGCTTGACGGTCGTAGTACCAGGACCTATTGTCCGGGTCCGATCGCAAGCTGTGCGGTCTCATCGCATTCGGAGCGGTATCGACTCGTGATGCAACTGGCGCTGCTGCTGGTCCTCGTCCTCGTCCTGCTGAGCCTTATTGCTCAGGAGGGGTCGGCGGCGCGCGCAACGGCAAGATGATCGGGTAGCAAAACCAGAGCAGCAGAGAGAACAGCGCCGCGGACCCCTCCAGGTTCGCGGCTTTTTTGTCGCCACCATCGAGACGGGAAAAGGAGCACGGGGCCACCATGGGGAGAGACGTCATCATCTTCGACACCACGCTGCGCGACGGCGAGCAAGCACCAGGCAACTCGATGACCGCCGAGGAAAAGCTGCGCCTCGCCCGCCAGCTGGACACGCTCGGCGTGGACGTGATCGAAGCGGGGTTTCCGAGCGCCTCCGACGGCGATCGACGCGGCGTGCGGCTCGTCGCGGAATCTCTCTCCCGCCCCGTGATCGCGGCGCTGGCTCGCTGCCACGACACGGACATCGACGCCGCCGGCGAGGCGCTGCGTCCCGCGGCCCGGCCGCGGGTACACGTGTTCATCGCGACCTCCGACCTGCATCTCGAGTGCAAGCTGCGGATGAGCCGGGACCAATGTCTCGAGCGAGCCCGCGAGGCGGTACGGCGCGCCCGGCGCTTCACCGACGACGTGGAATTCTCGGCGGAGGACGCGACGCGCACCGACCTCGAGTTCCTCTGCCGGGTGGTCGAGGCGGCGATCGCCGCGGGCGCGACCACGATCAACCTCCCCGACACCGTGGGATACGCGCTGCCCGTCGAATACGGCGCCATGTTCCGGGCGGTGCGGGAGCGGGTGCCGAACTCCGACCGGGCGGTGTTCAGCGCTCACTGTCACGACGACCTCGGGTTGGCGGTGGCCAACTCCCTCGCCGCGATCGAAGCCGGCGCGGGACAAGTGGAATGCACCGTCAACGGCATCGGTGAGCGCGCAGGCAACGCCGCGCTGGAAGAGATCGTCGTGGCGGGGCGCGTGCGACCGCACGCGGTGTCGTTCCGCTGCCGCGTGAATCCCCAAGAGTTGTTCCGCACCAGCCAGCTGCTCTCGCACGTGATCGGCGTGTTCCCGCAGCCGAACAAGGCCGTGGTGGGGCGCAACGCGTTCGCACACGAGGCCGGGATCCACCAGCACGGGGTGCTGCAGAACGGGCTCACCTACGAGATCATCCGCCCGGAAGAGGTCGGCGTGGCGCGGTCCAGCCTGGTATTGGGAAAGCATTCGGGGCGGCACGCGCTCGAGCGGCGCTACCGTCAGCTCGGCTACGAGCTCGACGATGCAACGGTGAGCAAGTTGTACGGCGAGTTCACGACGCTCGCCGACAAGAAGCGGGAGATCCTCGACGAAGATCTCCTGGCGCTCCTGCATGGCCGGTTCCACGACGCTCCCGAGGCCTACCGGCTCACGCATCTCCAGGTGACGTGTGGCACGGTGACGGCCACGGCCGAAGTGCGGCTCGCCGGGCCCTCCGGCAATGGCGCGGGGGAGCGTACCGCCACGGCGACCGGGAACGGGCCGATCGCGGCGACGTTCGCCGCGATCGGCAAGGCCGTCGGGCGCCAGGTTGACGTCATGAACCTCACGGTGCAGTCGGTCACGCCGGGCCGCGACAGCCTGGGGCAGGTGCTGGTGCAGGCGCGAATCGACGGTAAATCGCTCTCCGGGCACGGCGCGTCGACCGACATCGTCGAAGCGAGCGCGCGCGCCCTGGTGCACGCGCTCAACAAGGTGAGTCACGCGGACCAGCTGGAGGATCAGTCGCTCAACGCCAGCTATTTCTGGGGAGTGTGAGCCGATGAGCGAGATGCTCTCCGGGGCGGACATCCTGTGCCGCTCGCTCGAAGCCGCGGGCGTGCAGGTGATCTTCGGTTATCCGGGCGGCGCCATCATGCCGTTCTACCACGCGCTGCCCGACCATCCCCGGCTGCGCCATATCCTGGTGCGGCACGAGCAGGCGGCGGCGCATGCGGCCGACGGCTACGCGCGCGCGAGCGGGCGCGTCGGCGTGTGTGTCGCGACGTCGGGGCCCGGCGCGACCAACCTCGTCACCGGGCTCGCGGCCGCGCACATGGACAGCTCACCGGTCGTCGCTATCACAGGCCAGGTGTCGCGCCCGATGATCGGTCGCGACGCGTTCCAAGAGACCGATGTCATCGGCATCACCCTGCCGATCACGAAGCACAGCTATCTCGTCCAGGATGCGGCTGAGCTCGCGGACGTGGTCGCAGAGGCGATCGCGGTCGCGCGCGAGGGACGGCCGGGCCCCGTGGTGATCGATGTACCGAAAGACGTGCAGAACCAGAAGGCTGAGTGGAAGGCGTCCCACCGCCTCCGCGATCCCCGGCCTGGCGGCCGGGGTCAGTCACTAACCCCGCGCGCGAGCCCTGGGCCCATGGAGGATGGCATCCGCCAGGCGGCGAAGCTCATCAAGGGAGCGGAGCGGCCGCTTCTCATGATCGGGCACGGCGTGATCCTCGCGGAGGCGCACGCGGAAGTTCGGGCGCTCGCCGAAAAGACCGGGATTCCAGTCATCACGACGCTGCTCGGCATCAGCGCCTTCCCGGACGGCCACCCGCTCCACCTCGGCATGCCGGGGATGCACGGCGAGGTATACGTAAACCGCGCGATCCAACACGCCGACGTGATCATCGGCATTGGGCTGCGGTTCGACGACCGCGTCACCGGCAACACCGCGAGCTTCGCGCGGCAGGCCCGCATCGTGCACATCGACCTCGACCGGGCGGAGATCGGGAAGAACGTGCCGGTCGCGGTCGGGATCGTAGGCGATGCGCGCGACGTCACGCGGCGCCTGCTCGCCGCCGTTGAGCCGCGCCGCTGCGACCGCTGGCTCGAGCACATCCGCGGCTTCACGCGGCCGCGCCCGGCGTCGTTCCGGGGCGAGCTGTCGCCAGAGGCCATCCTCGGCGCCATCTACGACGTGAGCGGCGAGGCGTGCACGATCGTTTCCGACGTGGGACAGCACCAAATGTGGGTCGCCAAGCTCTTTCCTTACCATCGGCCCAACACCCACATCACGTCCGGCGGGCTCGGCGCCATGGGATTCGCGGTGCCGGCCGCCCTGGGTGTGCACTTGGCACGCCCCGGCGACACCGTGTGGGCGATCTCGGGCGATGGGGGTTTCCAGATGAACATGGCCGAGATCGCGACCATGGTGCAGGAGGGGCTGGCCGTGAAGATGGCGGTGTTCAACAACGGCTACCTCGGCATGGTGCGGCAGTGGCAGCAGTTCTTCCACGAGAAGCGCTACTCGTGCACCCCGATCTGGAGCCCCGACTACGTGAAGCTGGCGGAGGCGTACGGGATCCCCGGCTACCGCGTGAAGGACGCCGCGGAGCTCGCGGACACCGTGGGGCGGGCCAACGCCCAGGCGGGTCCGGTGCTGGTCGAGTTTCTCATCGAGCAGGAAGCGAACGTGTATCCGATGATCCCGCCCGGTGGCTCGCTCTCCGAGCCGATCGAGGCGGCGCCGGCCGGCGCCGCGGGAGATTGAGGGCGCGTGGCGTCCGAACACACCATGGCCGTGCTGCTCGACGACGGGCTGGTGACGCTTAACCGCGCCGTCGGCGTGCTGCGGCGGCGCAATGTGCCGATCGAGGGTCTGGCCCTCCACCCGAGCGGTACCGTCGGCGTGTCGCGGTTGACGTTCGTCCTGAAGGCCGACGCGGCTACCGCTGATCGCGTGGCCCAGCAGCTTCACAAGATGATCGGGGTGCGGTCGGTGATGTTGCTACCGAGCGAGGATTCCACCACGGAGGCAAGACCATGAGTTCGACGGAACCGCGGGTTTTTTACGACGCCGACGCCGATCTGAGCCGGCTCGAGGACCGCGTCATCGCCGTGATCGGATACGGCAGCCAGGGGCACGCGCACGCCCTGAACCTGCGTGAGTCGGGCGTGAAGGTGGTGGTGGGGCTACGGCCGGGCGGGGGCTCATGGGAGCGCGCGCGGGCCGAGGAGCTGGACGTGCGGCCGGTGGGGGAGGCGGCGCGGGCCGCCGACGTGATCATGATGCTCGTCCCCGATCAAGAAGCACGGGCGGTGTACGAAGCCGGGGTCGCGCCCAGCCTGCGGCGCGGCAAGACGCTGCTGTTCGCGCACGGCTTCAACATCCATTTCGGGGAGATCGTCCCGCCGGCCGAGGTGGACGTCGCGATGATCGCGCCCAAGTCTCCCGGTCACCTGGTGCGGAGCGAGTTCCAGGCGGGCCGGGGCGTGCCGGCGCTGGTGGCCGTGCAGCGCGACGCGAGCGGTCACGCGCTGGCCGATGCGCTGGCATACGCTGCGGGCATCGGCTGCGCGCGCGCCGGGGTGCTCGAAACGACGTTCCGCGAGGAGACCGAGACCGACCTGTTCGGCGAGCAGACCGTGCTGTGCGGGGGCGTGACCGCGCTGATCCAGGCCGGCTTCGAGACGCTGACGGCGGCGGGGTATGCGCCCGAGATCGCTTACTTCGAGTGCATGCACGAGCTCAAGCTGATCGTAGACCTGATGTATCGCGGCGGCATGAAATTCATGCGCTACTCGATCAGCGACACGGCCGAGTACGGCGACTATACCCGTGGCCCGAAGATCGTGACGGCGGAGGTCCGGGCCGCGATGCAGCGCATCCTGGCGGACATCCAATCGGGGAGCTTCGCGCGAGAGTGGATCGCGGAATGCCGCAGTGGTGGCCGCCGCTTCGCGGTGCTGCGGCGGGCGGGCGCCGAGCATCCGATCGAGCAGGTGGGCGCCAAGCTGCGCGCGATGATGCCGTGGACGGAAGAGGGAGCTCGGGGTTCGGGGGTCGGGGTTCAGGGCGTGAGTGAGAAGCCCGAGCCCCGAGCCCCGACCCCTGAGCCCCTACGAGCATGACCGCTCGGACGCTCTTCCAGAAGGTGTGGGACTCGCACGTCGTGCATCAGTTCGACGACGGGCCGGGGGGGCCGGCCTTGTTGTACGTCGATCTCCACCTTGTGCACGAGGTCACCTCGCCGCAGGCGTTCGAGGGATTGCGACACGCGGGGCGTCGGGTGCGGCGGCCCGACCTGACCGTGGCGACGGTCGATCACAACGTGCCGACGGGCGACCGCGCCGCGCCGATTACGGACGCGATCGCCGCGCGCCAGCTCGATGCGCTGGCGGCCAACGCGCAGGACTTCGGCGTCGAGCTGTTCGACCTGCGGTCGCCGCAACAGGGAATCGTGCACGTGATCGGCCCCGAGCTGGGGCTCACCCAACCGGGGATGGTGATTGTGTGCGGCGATTCGCACACCTCCACCCATGGTGCGTTCGGAGCGCTCGCGCTGGGAATCGGCACCAGCGAGGTGGAGCACGTCCTGGCGACACAATGTCTCGTGTGGTCGAAGCCCCGCACCATGGAAGCGCGCGTCACCGGAGCGCGGGCACCTGGTGTCACCGCCAAGGATCTCATCCTCTCCCTGATCGGACGCGTCGGCACGGCGGGCGCCGCGGGGCACGTGGTCGAATACACGGGGGACGCGATCCGCGCGCTCTCCATGGAAGAGCGGATGACGGTGTGCAACATGTCGATCGAGGCGGGTGCGCGCGCCGGCATGATCGCCCCCGACGATACCACCTTCGCGTACCTAGCCGGTCGGCCGCGAGCGCCCAGCGGAGCTGAGTGGAAGAGCGCTGTGGAGCAGTGGCGGCGACTCGGCACCGACCCCGGCGCGTCGTACGACCGGCAGGTGGAGCTGGACGCGTCGACGGTGGCGCCGCAGGTGACGTGGGGTACCACGCCCGGCATGGTGACGGCAGTGACAGGCCTGGTGCCCGATCCGGCGGACTTCGCGAGCGAGGCGGAGCGGCAGGCGGTGACCCGTGCGCTCGAGTACATGGGACTCGCGCCCGGCACGCCGCTCGCCGGGCTGCCCATCGACCGTGTCTTTCTCGGCTCCTGCACCAACGCGCGCATCGAGGACCTGCGCGCCGCCGCGCGCGCCGTACGGGGCCGGCACGTGGCGTCGGGGGTGCGGGCGCTGGTCGTGCCGGGCTCGCAGCAGGTGAAGGCACAGGCCGAGCGGGAGGGGCTGGACCGGGTGTTCCGCGACGCGGGGTTCGAGTGGCGCAACGCGGGATGCTCGATGTGCCTGGGGATGAATGCGGACGTGCTCCAGAGCGGCGAGCGCTGCGCCTCGACCTCGAATCGCAACTTCGAGGGGCGGCAGGGACGGGGCGGGCGGACGCACCTGATGAGCCCGCCGATGGCCGCGGCCGCCGCCGTCGCCGGCCGGCTGGTGGACGTGCGCGAATGGGAGCTCGCCCCACTGTGAACGAGCCCTTCGTGCGGCACACCGGCCGCGTCGCGGCGCTGCCCCGCGCCGATGTCGACACCGACCAGATCATTCCCAAGCAATTCCTGAAGCGGGTCGAACGGACCGGCTTCGGTCCTGCGCTGTTTCACGATTGGCGCTTCCGCTCCGACGGCAGCCTCAATCCGGACTTCGAGCTCAACCAACCGGCGGCGCGCGGCGCCACCATTCTCGTCGCCGGGGCGAACTTCGGCTGCGGCTCCTCGCGCGAGCACGCAGTGTGGGCGCTCCGCGAGTACGGCTTCCGCGCCATCCTGGCGCCGTCGTTCGCGGACATCTTCTTTGCGAACTGCTGCCAGAACGGCCTCGTCCCGGCGCGCCTCCTGCCGCAGGAGATCGCCGAGCTGTTCCGCCGCCATCAGGCGGCCGGCGGTGACTACCGGCTGACGGTAGATCTGGAAGAGCAGCGCGTGTACGACGACCTCGGGTTCCGGACGACGTTCGCCATGGAGCCATACCGGCGCGAGATGCTGTTGCGTGGACTCGACGAGATCGGACGGACGCTGCTGGTCGAGGAGCGAATCGCCGCGTATGAGCGGCACCGGGAGAGCAGAAGGGAGGCCGCCGGGTGGTGAAGCGACTCAAGATCGCCGTGCTCCCGGGGGACGGAATCGGCCCGGAGGTGATCGCGGAGGCGGAGCGAGTGCTCGAAACCGTGGGCGAGTGCTTCGGCGTTGGCTTCGCTCTCGAGCGCTATCCCATCGGCGCCGCCGGCGTGGCGGCCGCGGGAGACCCGCTGCCCGACGCCACCCGGGCGGCCGTGACGAGCGCCGACGCCGTGCTGCTGGGCGCGGTGGGCGACCCGGCGCTGGATTCGTCGCCGCGGCACCTCAAGCCGGAAACGGGCCTGCTCTTGCTGCGTGCGTTGCTCGGCGTGTTCGCGAATCTGCGCCCCGTGGCGGTCCATCCCGCGCTCGCGGAGCGCTCGCCCCTGAAGCCCGAGCGGCTGCGTGGCGTCGATCTGCTGATCGTGCGCGAGCTCACCGGTGGGCTGTACTACGGGGAGCCGCGCGGCCGGGAAGAGTCCCGGGCGCTCAATACTCTTGTGTATTCCACGGTCGAGGTCGAGCGCGTGGCGCGCATCGCGTTCGGCGCGGCCCGTCGCCGGCGGAAACACGTCACCTCGGTGGACAAGGCGAACGTCCTCGAAGTCTCGCAGCTGTGGCGCGACACCGTCGCTCGGGTCGGACGCGAGTACCCCGACGTGCGGCTCCAGCATATGTATGTCGACACCGCCGCGATGCGCCTGGTGTCCGACCCGACGAGCTTCGATGTGATTCTCACGGAGAACATGTTCGGCGACATTTTGAGCGACGAGGCGGCGGTGCTCGCCGGGTCACTCGGTCTCCTGCCCTCGGCCTCGCTCGGGGCCGGCCCCGGCTTGTTCGAGCCGATCCACGGGTCCGCTCCGGACATCGCTGGGAGCGATGTCGCCAACCCGATCGGCGCTATCGCGTCGGTCGCGCTGCTGTTGCGGCATGGGCTCGGCCTCACCGCGGCGGCCGACGCGGTGGAGGCGGGCGTCAGAGACGCCATCGCGACGGGCGCGCGCACCCGGGACATCGCGGAGCCGGGAGCGCCGGCGCTGGGCACCCGAGCGATGGGGGAGCGGATTGCGGCGGGCGTGCGGAAGGCGGAACTTCAGATGCGGCATTGGCGGTCCTCGGCCGACCCCGTGATTCCCGAGCCCAAATCCGCTTAGGTGTCGATGAGAAGCACGTTGTTCGGGTTCTCGGACGCCGCGGCTGAACCGCGGCTGAAGCCGCGACTCGGCGTCTGCCGCTCAAGCGGCGCCGCTATGCCCGTTTACGGGCAGATGTCGAGCCGCGAGTTAACTCGCGTAGTTACGGGTGATCTGACGTTGTGTTGTGGTGACGCACTTAGTAATGACTCATTAGGAACGACGTCAGCATGACCGACCGGCGCAGCGAGACGATCACCCGCGGCGCGCAGCGCGCTCCCAACCGCGCCATGCTCCGGGCCGTCGGCTTCGCCGACGGCGACTTCGACAAACCGATCGTCGGCGTCGCCAACGCCTACAGCACCATCACCCCCTGCAACCTCGGACTCGATACCCTCGCCCGCCGCGCCGAAGCCGCGCTCCGCACCGCCGGCACGATGCCGCAGCTGTTCGGGACGATCACCGTGAGCGACGGCATCGCTATGGGGACCGAGGGGATGAAGTACTCGCTCGTGTCGCGAGAGGTAATCGCCGACTCGATCGAGACCGCGTGTAGCGCGCAATGCATGGACGGGGTGTTGGTAGTGGGGGGGTGCGACAAGAACATGCCGGGCGCCATGATCGCGATCGCCCGGATGAATATCCCGGCCGTGTTCGTGTACGGCGGCACGATCAAGCCCGGGCACCACGGCGGGCGCGACCTGACGGTCGTCAGCGTGTTCGAGGCGGTAGGCGAATACGGCGCCGGTAAGATCGACGCCGCCGAGCTGCTCGAGGTGGAGCGGCGCGCCTGTCCGGGCGCCGGGTCGTGCGGCGGGATGTTCACGGCGAACACGATGTCCTCCATTTTCGAGGCGATGGGGATGAGCCTGCCGTATTCGTCCACCATGGCCGCGGAGGATGCCGAGAAGGCCGAGAACGCGGCACGCTCCGGCGCGGTGCTGGCGGAGGCGATCCGGCGCCGCTTGCTCCCGCGCCAGATCCTCACCCGCCGGGCGTTCGAGAACGCGATCGCCGTGACGATGGCAATCGGCGGCTCGACCAATGCCGTTCTGCACCTGCTCGCCATCGCCCGGGCGGCCGGCGTTCCACTCGTGCTGGACGATTTCGAAACGATTCGCGCCCGCGTGCCGGTGCTGTGTGACATGAAGCCGTTCGGCCGCTTCGTGACCGTCGATCTCCACCGCGCGGGTGGAATCCCACAGGTGATGAAGATCCTGTTGGCGAACGGCGTGCTCCACGCCGATGCGCTGTCCATCACCGGTCGGACGCTCGCCGAGGTGCTCGCGGACGTCCCCGACTTACCCCGACGCGATCAGGAAGTGATCCGGCCGTGGGATCGCCCGCTCCATCCCCAAGGCCACCTGTCCATCCTGCGGGGCAACCTCGCTAGTGAAGGCGGCGTCGCGAAGACGGCCGGGGTGAAGCGACTGCGACTCACCGGTCCGGCGCGGGTGTTCGATTCGGAGGAGGCGTGCCTGGAGGCCGTGCTCGCCGGACGGATCGTCGCGGGCGACGTCGTCGTGATCCGCTACGAGGGGCCGAAGGGCGGTCCCGGCATGCGCGAGATGCTCTCCCCCACCGCCGCGATCGTCGGCGCGGGACTGGGCGAGATGGTCGGCCTCGTGACCGACGGGCGTTTCTCGGGAGGCAGCCACGGGCTGGTGGTGGGTCACGTCGCCCCGGAGGCGGCCGTCGGGGGCGCGCTCGCGCTCGTCCAGGAGAACGATCGCATCACGATCGACGCGGAGCGGCGACTGCTGCAGCTCGAGGTGACGGACGAGGAGCTCGCGCGGCGTCGCAAGCAGTGGACGCCGCCACCGCCGAAGTACACCTCCGGCGTGCTGGCCAAGTACGTCAAGCTGGTGTCGTCGAGCAGCCTCGGCGCGGTGACGGACCTCTAGGGAATCGCTGCACAAGTCGCCTGGTGCTGGGGTGGGACGCTCGGGCGCTTTACCCGCGAGGGCGCACCGAAACATGCAACGCGTCTTCGGCGTCAGTACGTTCCCAGCACTCGTACCTCCGGTGCAAACGCGCGAAGCTCGGCCAACGCCGCCGCGACTTCGCCGCGCGGATCGCCCAGTACGTCCAGATAGAACGCGTACTCCCACGGTCGCCCCGGAATGGGACGGGACTCGATCTTCGTGAGATCGAGGCCGCGGGCGGCGAAGGCGCCGAGGGCGCGGTGCAGGGAGCCGGGGACGTTCGGCAGGGTGAACACCAGCGATGTCTTGCGCGCGCGCTCGCGCGGGCCCGGCTCCCGGGCGATCACGAGGAAGCGGGTGTAGTTCTCGGCGTGATCCTCGAGCCCTTCCTTTAGCACAGCGGCGCCGTACAACTCCGCCGCCAGGGCCGAGGCGATCGCCGCGTCCGCGGCGAGACGGCCCACCATCAGGTCTCGCACGCTGCCCGCCGTGTCGTACGCCGGGACCGGCACGACCTCTGGATGAGCGGCGAAGAAGGCACGGCATTGCGCCAGCGCCACCGGGTGTGAGGCGACGCGACGGACGCCGTCGAGCGACGTACCGGGGCGGGCGATGAGGCAATGGCGCACGCGGACCTGCGTCTCCGCGACCACGTGCAGCGCGTAGCGTCCCAGAAGATCGTAGTTCTCGTGCACCGACCCGGCGAGCGAGTTCTCAATCGGGACAACTCCAAGAGCGGCCTCTCCGGCAGCGACGGCGCGGAACAAGTCCTCGAAGGTGGCGCAGGGGATGAGGCGTAGGTCGGCGCCGAGCGCGTCGAGCGCCGCGGCGTGGCTGAAGGAGCCCGCCTCCCCTTGAATGGCGACTACGACCATACTGTCCTCGCTTCCCGAAGAAAAACGAGCGGCCCGGTTCTGTGGGAACGGGCCGCTCGCTGAGCTGGGGGATCGACTAGTTATCTAATCGCGCGCACTTCTCCAGCCACGGCCCGGATCTCGGGTCGCGAACCCAAAGGCGTTGCAAAATCGGCCGGCGCGTCGTGGCATGGCGCCATGTTACGTCGTGGCGGGACGAGCGTCAAGCTACGGCTCCACCATGATCAACGAAAACGTTCCCGGGATGATCGCGGGACGTGGGCGCGGCTGCTGGGGGGTCGCCGCGGGGGTGGGACCGAAGTCCGCCGTCACGAGATACACGCGGTGCGTGACCGGATCGAGCGTCATGGTGCGCGCGCCCCGGCGGGTGGGGACGTCCGTGACCACGCGGAACTTGTCGGGTGCGTCCTCTTGCACCACCGTTAGCGTCCCCTCGCCGTTGGAGGAGAATGCGAGCTGTGTGCCGGGGTCGAAGGCCGCGGCGTCGACATAGGCGCCGATCGCGACGGTGGTGATCAGCTTGCCGGCCTTCGCATCGGAGATCGCCATGAGCTTGTTGCCGCACCCGCTGAACAGGCGGCGGTGCTCCCGGTCAATGGCGAGGCCAGTCGGGCGCTCGCACGGCGCGAGCGGCCAGCGGCGCACCACCTGCATCTCCGCCGCATCGATCTCGACGATGGCACTCTGGTCCTCGAGATTGACGTACAGCTTCCCGTCGCCCCCCGACACACCGAACTCCGGCCCGCCGCCGAGATCGATCGTGCCGATGCGTCTGCCGATCGACGGGTCGATCACGCTGGACGAGTGGGCGTCGCCGTTGAACGTGAAGACGTGTTTGGTCGCCGGGTCGTACAGGACGGCATCGGCATCCACGGCCGCCGTGATGTGCCCCTGTACCTTGAGCGTGCTCAGATCAAACATCGTGACGGCGCTGTCAGGTCCTGAGGTGGCGAACCCGCGGCCCGCGTCGTAGGCGAGCGCGATGCCGTGGGCGCGCACGAGCCCCGGGATCTCGCCCAGGAGACGGCCCGTTTCCTCATCCACTACCATCACACGATTCTGGCGAGCAATGAACAGGCGGTGGCGGACGCTGTCGAGGGCCACGTAGTCCCACCCGCCGTCGCCGCCGAGCACCGTCGTCCTGGCAACGTGATAGGATTGGGCGGGGGCGGGGGCGGGAGCCGTCGCGGCGCCGAGACCGAGTAGCAGCGTCCCAGTGCCGAGGATGCGGGTGAGCGCGTTCACAGGTTTCCTTTCAGACGCGGTGTGCCACAAGTTATCCCCCACGCATTAACGACGCTGCTGAGCGTCGCGAAGAGAAACGCCCCACCAGGAGAACTCACTAACCTCAGTCGCGCGCTTCCGTGTGCGTACACCCCTGCTGCCACTCCGTATCGGTGAGCTGCGTGATCTTCCATGTGTTGCCCAGCTTCATCAGCATGAACGCGTCGATGCCGCAGTGGGTGAAGGTCGCGTTCAGATGGAACGTGTAGTAGGCCCACACCTGCGCGATGTTGCCGTCCACGCGCACTTCCGGATCGTAGATGCGCTCGTTCCAGACGTCGCCTTCCTTGGCTCCACGCACGATCGCCGCGAACCGCGCCCCCGAGATGCCGCGCAGCGACGGCGCGGGTCCGCTGGTGACCCGCAGCAACCGCGCGCTGGTGTCGAACGCCTGCTGAATCAGCACCGTGTCGCGCGTGCGCATCCCGTCGAACACCTTCTGAACGGTGGCCAGGACAGCAGCACGCTCGGGCTCCTGTGTCCAGGCGTGAGGTACGAAGGACACGGTGAGAACCGCGAAGACAATCGTGGCTTTCTGCATAGGAGGTGTCACTCGGGAGAAGGACAAGTTCGAGTGAGGGTACCTCTAGCGAATCTCACGCGCAAGGCACCAACAGGGCCTAGTGCTGAAGATCGATTGCGCCGGCGTCGTGCGATGACTAGGCTGTGTGTGAAGTGCGCGAGGGAGACTTACTCATGTCAAAACCGAAGCCGACCACCGTCACCGACTACATCAGTGCCGCGCCCAAGCACGCACAAAAGAAGCTGCGCGAGATTCGTGCCGTTCTCAAGAAAGTCGCGCCAAACGCGACGGAGCAGCTGAAGTGGGGAGCACCGGTCTTTGAGGAGAACAGGATTCTGTTCTCATTCAAAGCATTCAAGTCACATCTCAACTTCTTTCCAACGCATCCTGCACTGGTGCCGTTTAAGAAGGAGTTGGCCGAGTACAGAACCGGCAACGACACGGTGCAATTCCCGTACGACAAGCCGCTGCCAAAAGCCCTCATTCGTAAGATCGCCGCTTACCGCCTCAAGCAGGTTCGGGCTCAAGATGCGAGATGGCGGTATTGAGGGTGGAGACTCCCACGCTCTTCGAATGGGCAGGTGGCATGTCGGCCATCGAGCGGCTGATGGACGTGTTCTATGGGAAGGTCCGCGCCGATGACCTGATTGGGCCTGTGTTCGCCCGCATGAGCACCGACCACCCGCGCCATGTTGCCCATTTCGTCGCCGAGGTGTTGGGCGGGCCGCCGCTCTACAGTCGGGAGCACGGCGGGCATCCCCACATGATCTCCCGCCATCTGGATCGCCATCTCACCCAGCCGCAGCGTGCGCAGTGGGTCCGATTGCTGCTGGAAGCGGCCGACGAGGTGCGGCTGCCGGACGATCCTGAGTTTCGCTCGGCGCTGGTCGCGTACTTGGAGTGGGGATCCCGCCTCGCCGTGCTGAATTCCCAGCCCGGCGCGACCGTCGATCCGACGGCACCGATGCCTCGTTGGGGCTGGGGTGTGCCGGGCGGTCCGTACCGGGCGCCCTAGCAGTCGCGCGCGCGGTCTGGCGTGCCGCACGCCCACCACGACGTTTCGTTTTGCGCTGTACCCGTTCCGCCCTGAAAACTTTCTCTCGACCGGACTGTTACGCCCCTTTCGCCCGACCACTGCTTTGCGCGGCGGATCATAGAGCCTGTCCCAGCAGTTGCCCCACGTCACACTGACGCGATGGAGGCTCCTATGTCCCCGCTGCTCCGACGGGCCGTTCTCATTTCCCTGTCCCTTCCCTTCACGACACCGATCCCCGCCGCGCCCGGCCAGGGCCTTCCGGGCTCGATCACTGGTCACGTGACCGATGGCGGCGCCAAGGGTGTCGCGGGCGCATCGGTACAGCTGATCGGCACACCCTACTGGGCGCGCACCCGCGACGATGGCTCGTTCCGTCTCGATAACGTGGCGCCCGGCTCGCACCTGTTGCGCGCCCGCCTGCTCGGCTACGCGTCCGATTCCGCCCGCGTCACGGTCACGAGCGGTGCCGCGGCCGAGGCAACGCTCGCGCTGCACCCGGCGGCGGTGAGCCTCGACAACGTGCTGGTCGTCGCCCACCGCATGGGCTGGGATTCGACGTGAACTGGATGCACGCCGACTCGAAGGTGCTCGTCGATCCCGTCAGCGGCCGCGAAGCGCCGCTGCTGCGCCAGGCGCCGGACATCGCGAACGCGGCGCTGCTGTACGATCGCGGCCCGGTGTCCGGTCGGCTCGCGTGGACGTACAACGGACCCTACATCGCGTCGTACGGCGACGGCACCGCGACCGCCTTCGGTGACACGTACTTTTACCAGCACTCGCAGATTGACGCGTCGGTGATCTACAGCCTGACACCCGCGGTGCAGATCCAGGCCCAGGTGTTGAGCCTGAACAACGCGCAGTTCGGGTTCTTCCAAGGCACCACCGACCACCGCTACGACATGCAGCGCGAGTACTATGGTCGGACCTTCTATCTGGGAGCGAAGTACGGTTTCTAGAATCCTCGTGACGGTACCGGCGCTGGTCGCCTGTCTGGCAGGAACCCTCCCCTGCCAGGCAGCGCGGCCAGTGTCCGGGCCGGTTCACTCCGACACTCGACTCGCCCATTGACATTACCGTAACGTCGTTGTTTCACTTAACGGCGTTATGGCACCCCCGGCATCCTCTCCCAGTCTCGAGCGCCGCGAGCGCGAGCGCCTCACCACCCGCCGCAAGATCCTCGAGGCGGCCCGCCGGATGTTCGTCCAGCGGGGGTACGAAGGGACCACGATGCGCGCGATCGCGGCGAAGATCGGGTACACGCCCACGGCGATCTATCACCACTTCAAGGACAAGGACGAGCTGGTCGCCGAGCTCACCGCGCTGGATTTCCAGGCGTTCGCCCAGGCACTGCGCAGCACCGGAACCGAGGGGGATCCAGTGGAGCGGCTCGGCAAGATCGGCGAAGCATATGTCGATTTTGGGCTTACGCACCCGATGCAGTACCAGTTCATCTTCATGATGCCCCGGCCCGAGCACGCCCCCAACACCGTCGCGGCGGATGCCTACGGGTTCCTGCGCCAGACCTGCGCCGACGTGATCGCAACCGGGCGGCTGCGGCCTGAGTTCACCGACCCGGACGAGCTGGCGCAGATGGCATGGTCCTCGGTGCATGGGCTCGTGGCGCTGCAGATCGTGAAGGGGGAGGACGCTCGTTTCAACTGGCGCGACGCGCGCGGCACCAGGGCGAAGCTGCGGGACGCCCTGTGGCACGGCCTGCTGCGTGGAACCGAGCGGTAATTTTTTTCGTTCATTACTTAACACTGTTAGATGATCTGACGACGTTAGCTGGCAGACGAACTGAGTTGCAACTCATCAGCCAAGGAGGGTATCGCGATGATTCCCACGCTTTCTCATGCGGCCCGCGCGCTGTTCCTGGCGGCGCTGGTTGGCGGTGCCGCGCCGGACGGCGTCCGGGCGCTCTTGAACCGGTCGAGCCTGTGAAATCGCTCTACGGTCTCGTGCTGCTGCTCAGCGCCGCGGTCTTTCCGACGCGGCTGGCTGGGCAGCAGCCCGACCCGCTCGGCGGGCTCGTCGCCGAGGCGCTGCGGGCCAATCTCGGCCTTGCGGCCGAGCGACTGGCCGAGCGGCGCAGCGCCGTCGAGGTGCGCGCGGCGCGCGGGCTGTTTTTCCCGTCGCTGGGTTTGGACTCGCGCTACTCGCACTTCGACGGGGTGCCCAACATCGGCGACCTCGTGAACCCCGCGTACGCCGCCCTCAATGGCCTGCTCGGCGCGAACCGCTTCCCCACGAACGTCGACATCACGCTGCCGCAGCGACACGACTCGCGGCTCGAGCTGCGCCAGCCGCTCTTCAACGCGGGGATCCTCGCCAACTTCGCGGCCGCCCGCGCCCGCGCCGACGGTCAGCGCTTAGCGCTGCTCGCTGCGGCGCGCCGGCTCGCGGCCGACGTCCAGACGGCGTACTTGAACGAGGCGAGCGCGCGCCGCGCCGCGGAGATCTACGCCGCGTCGCTGACGCTGGTGCAGGAGAACGAGCGGGTCGCCGAGCGGCTGCTCGCCGCTGGGCGCGTGACGCCCGAGGCGGTGTTTCGCGCTCGAGCCGATCGCACCGACATCGAGCAGCAGCTCGCCGAAGCGCGGCAGCGCCACGCCGCCGCGGCGCGGGTCGTCAATCAGCTGCTGCGCCGCCCGTTGGACGCGCCCGTGGACGTCATTCCAGACAGCGCCCTCGACCTGCCTCTCACGGTGGACGAGGACGGCGCCGTCGCCCACGCGCTGGCGCGCCGTGAAGAGCTGCAGCAGGTGGACGCGGGCATCCGCACGGGACAGGCAGCGGTGAATGCTGCGACCGCGGCGTTCCTCCCCAGCGTCTCCGTCGCCGTGGACTACGGCTTCCAGGGTCGCGACCTGTCGTTCCGGTCGAGTCAGGATTACTGGGTCGCCTCGGTGGTCGTGTCCTGGAACCTGTTCAACGGGGGGCAGGATGCGGCGCGCCGCAGCGCCGCGACGCTCGACGTGGAGCGGGGGCGGACGCTGCGCAGCGATCTCGCGGACCGGATCGCGCTGGAAGTTCGCATCGCCTACGAGGCGGCGCAGGTCGCTCACGACGCCATAGCCACGGCGAACGCTCGCCTGGAGGCGGCCCGCCGGACATTCGAGCTCGTGCGTCGCCGCTACGAGGAAGGGATGGCGAGTCCCATCGAGCTGATTGACGCGCGCACCGCGCTCACGTCCGCCGAGCTGAACCGGGTCGTCACCGCCTACCAGTACTTGATCCGCTACGTGGATCTGGAGCGGGCGGCGGCGTTCCGGACCATCCAAGAGGGGGAACAATGAACCGCATCATGCTGGCCATACTGCTGTCGTGGGCGGTCACCGCCTGCGCCCGCGGCCGGAGCGCGACGCCGGTCGCGACGGAGGTCGTCGCCGTGCGTCTGGCGCCCGTCACCGTGGAGCGCATCGCGCGTCCCGTCACCGCGACCGGCATGCTCGGTCCCAAGGAGGAAGTGACGCTGAGCTTCAAGATCGGCGGCGTGATCGGGCGGATTCGCGTAGACGAAGGCAACGTCGTGCAGACCGGCGACACCCTCGCCGCCCTCGACCTGAGCGAAATCGACGCCGGGGTCACTCGAGCGCGCAGCGCCGCCGACAAAGCCGATCGCGACCTGGTTCGCGCCAAGCGACTCTATGCCGACAGCGTAGCGACACTAGAGCAGGTACAGAACGCCCAAACCGGCTACGACGTGGCGCGGGCAGAGCTCGAAACCGCCTCGTTCAATCGTCGCTACGCCGTGATCGTTGCCCCGGCTGGGGGAGTCATCCTCCGTCGCACCGCGGAGCCTGGGGAGCTCGTGCAACCCGGTACGCCGATTCTCACGCTCGGAAGCCGCTCGCGCGGCGCCGTGGTGCGGGCGGCGCTCGCCGATCGCGACGTCGTGCAGGTGCGGCGGGGGGACTCGGCCGTGGTCCGATTCGATGCGCTTCCCGATCGCCCGCTCGTGGGGACCGTCACGGAGATCGCCGCGGCGGCCGACGCGCTCACCGGCACCTATCGTGTCGAGGTCACGGTGCCTGCGTCCGGGCTCGCCAGCGGACTGATCGGCGAGGTGGAGATCCGCCCCGCCGCGATACGGCCGCTCGCCCTCGTGCCGATCGCAGCGGTGCTCGAGGCGGACGGCTCGCACGCCACCGTGTTCACGGTCTCGGCGGACGGTCAACGCGCGGAACGCAGGGCGGTCACCATCGGCTTTCTGGCCGGAGATCGCGTGGCGGTGCTGAGTGGGCTCGAGGGGGTCCGGGCTGTGGTGACTGACGGGGGGGCGTACCTCGATGACGGCGCCAAGGTGAGGGTGCAGCCATGAAGCTCACCGAGTTCTCCGTCAAGAATTGGCAGTTCACGGTTGTCCTGTTCGTGATGCTGGCGGCGCTGGGGGCGACGGCGTTGCGGACGATCCCGCGCAGCGAGGATCCGCCGATCGACTTTCCGACCTTCACGATCGTCGCGGTCTACCCCGGGGCGACCGCCATCGATCTCGAGCGGCTGGTCGTCAAACCGGTCGAGGACACGCTGCATCGCCTGGACGACGTGCGGAGCATCAAGAGCAACATCCGCCCGGGCGTCGCGCGGATCGAGATCGAGTTCGAGCCGAACCTGGACGCCGACAAGAAGTACGACGACGTCGTACGCGAGTTGAACGCACTGCGGCCGGGCCTGCCGGCGGAGCTGGCGCAGCTCAACATCTACAAGGCGCGCACGCTCGACGTGAACGTCGTGCAGGTCGCCCTCGTGTCGCCGCTCGCCTCGTACCACGTGCTTGATTCTCTGGCCGAGGAGCTGGAAGACCGCCTCAGCCTGGTGCCGGGGGTGCGGACGGCGGAGCGGTGGGGAGCGCCCGCGCGCCAGGTCGACGTCGCTCTCGATCTCGGACGGCTGGCCGCCCTGCGCCTGCCGGTGGCCCAGGTGTTGGGGGCGATCGGCGGTGAGAGCGCGGACATTCCCGGCGGAAGCGCGGACGCCGGCACACGCAGCTTCAGCGTGCGCTCCTCGGGCAGCTACGAAACCCTGGATCAGGTTCGGACCACCGTGGTGCGTGGGGGGAACGGCCGGCTGGTGCGCGTGGGCGACGTGGCGCGCGTCGAGTGGGGGTACGCGGACTCGACGTACCGCGCCCGCTTCAACGGCCGGCGGGCGGTGTTCGTCACCGCCACCCAACGGGAAGGCACCACCGTCCAGGTGGTCCGTAATGGCATTTACGCCGAGCTCGATCGGTTCGAGCGGGCGCTTCCTCCCGGCGTGACGCTGGCGCGAGGGTTCGATCAGGCGGCGAACGTGTCGCATCGGCTGGCGCGCCTGGGGGAAGACTTCTTGATGGCGCTCGGCCTGGTGCTGTTGACGCTGCTGCCACTGGGGCCGCGCGCGGCCCTGATCGTGATGATTTCGATTCCGCTGTCGCTCGCCGTGGGCGTCACGGCGCTCGGGTGGACCGGCTTCACGCTCAATCAGCTGACGATCGTCGGAATGGTGATCGCGCTCGGGCTGCTGGTAGACGATTCCATCGTGGTGGTGGAGAACATCACGCGCTTCCGCCGGGCAGGGCATTCCCGGGTCGAAGCGGCGATCCTCGCGACGCGGCAGATCTGGGTGGCGGTCCTGGGCGCGACGGCCACGTTGGTGTTCGCGTTCGTGCCACTGCTGTATCTGCCCGGTGGACCCGGCCGGTTCATCCGGTCGCTCCCGGTCGCCGTGATCTACGCGATGGCGGCGTCGTTGTTCGTCTCGTTCACGATCATCCCCTGGTTGTCGAGCCTTTTGCTCGCCAAGGAGGAAGGACCCGAAGGGAACCGGTTCTTGCGCGCGTTCGAGCATACGATCCATTCGACCTACGCACCGCTGCTCGAGCGCGCGCTTCGCCACCCGCGTCGGACGCTGGGCCTGGGCGCGGCATTCGTCGTCCTGTCGTTCGCGGTCATCCCGATCGTGGGGTTCTCGCTGTTTCCCAAAGCCGAAACGCCGCAGTTCCGCGTGGACATCACCGCGCCGGAGGGGGCGAGCATCGCGGCAACCGACTCCGCCGCCCGGTTCGCCGAGCGGGTGCTGGGCCGCACCCATGGAGTGAAGGCGATCTACACATCGGTAGGGCACGACAACCCGCGCATCTACTACAACGTCGCCTCCCGCACCGACGACCCGCGCATCGGCCAGCTGTTCGTCTTGCTGGAGCATTACGATCCGGCGACCACGCCACGGCTACTCGACTCGCTCCGCGCCGCATTGGCGACTTATCCGGGCGCCGAGCTCGCGCTGCGTGAGTTCGAGAACGGACCGCCGATCGACGCGCCGATCGCGCTGCGGATCGAGGGTACGTCGCTGGACACGCTGCGCGCCATCGCGGGGCGCGTCGAGACCGTGCTCAAAGCCACGCCCGGCACGCAGTATGTGACGAACCCGGTGCGGTTAGTACGAACCGACCTGCGCGTGGCGATCGACCGTGGCAAGGCGGGCCTGCTCGGGATTCCGACCGTGGAGATCGACCGTACGGTCCGGTTGGGCCTGGCGGGTCTGGAAGCCGGCAGCTTGCGCGAGGGGGCGGGGGACGCGCGCCCGATCGTCGTGCATGTGACGCGCCCCGGACGGGCGAGCCCGGCGCAGCTCGAGCAGGTGTACGTGAGCTCGATGGCCGGGTCGCTGACGCCGCTCGCGCAGGTAGCAGATGTCGGCTTCGAGCGCGCCGTGTCGGAGATCCAACGGTACAATCGGACGCGCAGCGTCGCCGTGACGGCCAACGTGCGCACCGGGTACAACACCGACCGCGTTACCCGCCGGGCGCTCCGCCAGCTCGACGGCGTCCGGATGCCGTCCGGTTATCGCATCGTACCCGCCGGCGAGATCGAGAGCCGCCAGGACAGCTTCGGCAACATGGGCGGGGCCATCATCGTGGCGACATTCGCGATCCTCGCGATTCTCGTGCTCGAGTTCCGCACATTCCGCTCGACCCTCATCGTGGCATCCGTCATCCCCCTGGGCTTGGCGGGTGGAGTCCTCGCGCTGCTGTTCGCCGGCGAGACGCTGTCGTTCGCGGCCACCATCGGATTCGTCGCCCTGATCGGCATCGAGATCAAGACCTCGATCCTGCTGGTCGATCTGACGAACCGGCTGCGGGCCGAGGGGGTGGAGCTGGAGCAGGCGATTCGAAAGGCGGGCGAGGTGCGCTTTCTCCCGATCGTGCTCACGAGTCTCACCGCGATCGGCGGGCTCTTGCCGATCGCTTTGCAGGGGAGCGGGTTGTACGCGCCGTTGGCGTGGGTGATCATCGGCGGTCTCGTTTCGAGTACGCTGCTCGCGCGGATCGTGACCCCTGTGATGTACAAGCTGATCGCGCCGGCCGTCTGAGGGACGTCTGCGTGGGTCTTGTAAAGCACTCCGCCGCCCGATAGAGTGCAGCGCATGGCGCACGTTTTGATCATCTGGTCGATCAGTTCCTGATGGAGTCCCCGCACATCCAGTTGTTCGATCGCGAGGCGTGAAGGTGGCATGGATGAGGGAGCACCCGCAGTCCACGCACGGTTATGAGCCGGTGCGCGAAGAGCACGACGGTCTGCGCATCACGCGGTGCCGCGTGTGCGGCCTCGCCACGGAGATCGATTCGGACCAGTTCGCCACCGGGATGCCAGCCGCGCTCATGGCCGTCGTGCTCGCCGAGATGCAGAAGTGGGAACTGTCCAACCCAACATGATCGTGGCATCATCGGCACGCGTCGCGTCGCTCGCCGCGTTGATTTGCTCCTTCCTGCCGCTGTCCGCCGCGGCACAGCAGCGGCTGACTAAGACGGACGCCGACTGGCTGACGGACGGTGGTAATCCACGGCGCACCGCGTGGCAGCGCAATGAGACCATTCTGTCCACCCGCAACGCCAAGGACATGCGGCTGCTGTGGAAGATCACGCTCGACAACGCGCCGCGGGAAATGCACTCGCTGTTGCCGTCGCTCGTCGTAGGACGAGTGGACACGCGCGAGGGGCCAAGACAGATCGTGGTCGAAACGGGTGTGTCGGACAACCTGTACGCCATCGACGCCGACCGTGGCCTGCTGCTCTGGAAGAAGCGCTTCGATCACACCGCCGTAGGCGACACCACGGCCCGCGGAGGACTCATGTGCCCGGGCGGCATCACCGCCACCCCGGTGATCGGCCCCACGGATGTGCCGGGTCGGTACACGATATATGCCGTGTCCTGGGACGGGACGCTGCACCGGCTCAACGCCGCCGACGGCGAGGACGTGGCCCCGCCCGCCAAGTTCATGCCGCCGAACGGGAAGCCGTACGCATTGAACCTCTGGAAGAACGTGGTCTACACGCACACGGCTCAGGGGTGCGGCGGCCATCCCAACATCGCCTACGCTTACGACCTCGCCACCGACCGAGTGGGGAGTTGGGGACCGGCGGGTGGTGGCATGTGGGGCCGTACCGGGCCCGCCATCAGCTCGAAGGGAGTCATGTACACCGGGACCGGCGACGGGCCGTGGGATCCCGAGCGCGGTTTGTTTGGCAACGGGATCATCGGCCTCCAGCAGAATCCCACTACCAAGGCGCTCGAGCTGGTGGACTACTACGCGCCGACCAACGCCGAGTGGCTGTTCAAGCGCGATCTCGACATGGAGGTCACCCCGGCAATCTTCGACTACAGAGGAAGGGAGCTGATGGTGGCGGGCGCCAAGGAGTGCCGCGTGTATCTGATGGACACCGAGTCCATCGGTGGGGACGACCATCGCACCCCGCTCTACCGCTCGCCGCTCGTCTGCAATGAAGAGGTGAACTTCGCCTCGGCGGGCATCTGGGGGGCGATGGCGAGCTGGGCGGACTCCAACGGCACGCGCTGGGTGCTGGCTCCGATTTGGGGACCGAAGCATTCGCGCTTCAAAGCCCCGCTAGAGCACGGCATCATCACTTATGGCGCCATCGTCGCGTTCGAGGTTGAAGATCGTAACGGTGCCCTTCAGCTCACGCCGGCCTGGATCTCCCGTGACATGAACCGCGCCGAGCCGCCGGTGGTCGCAAACGGGGTAGTGCTCGCGTACGGCAGCGGCGAGAGCACCACGCAGGCCACGCCGGAGCTGGGTCTCGGCGCTAACCGTGCCGAGGTTCGCATCAAGAACTCCACGCACGCCGTCCTGTATGCGCTCGACGGCCGGACCGGCGACGAGCTGTGGTCGAGCGGTACCGAGATCACCTCCTGGAACCACTGGGCTGGTCTCTCGGTGGCGAACGGTCGCGTCTACCTCGGCACGTTCGACGGTACGCTCTACTGCTTCGGCATCGAGCCGTGAGAGCTTCGGCTGCGGTCGCGCTCGCAGGCGTCGCCGCAGCGGGGGCGACGATCCCCGTGCAGGCCCAGGATTGGACCACGGCCGGGTATGATGCGCAGCGGTCGTCGTGGGTCAGGACGGACCCCAAGATTTCCCCGACCACCCTGCGCCAGCCCGGATTCCAGTTGCTGTGGACGGTCAAGGTCGATGCCGAGGCGCCACCCGTGCTCCTCGATCTCCTGATCGGCCACCGTGGGTTCAAGGCGCTGGGATTTTTCGGCGCGAGCGCCGATCGCGTCCTCGCGGTCGACACCGACCTTGGTCGCATCGAGTGGCAGCGGCGCTTGACGACATCGCCGTCGCCGGCGGCTGGCTCTCCCTCGTGCGCAAGCGCTTGGGTGCCTAACGTGGCTCGCGCGACGAATCCTGCGCTGCCGGCCCCAGGATACGGCGGCGGGCGTGGTGGCGAAGCCGCACGGAGCGCGGTCGGCGAGCCCCGCCAGGGTGCGGTCACGCTGGCCGCCGCGGCGGCGCGGCGCCGCGAGCCCAGGCCCCCCCCACCGCCGGCCGACACGACGCGGGCCAAGCCACTTCGCCAGCGCCCCAGTCCGCATCCGTTTCCCGTCTTCTACGTCTTGGCGAGCGACGGCGCGCTCCACACGCTGAATGTGATGGATGGCTCCGACGCCGAACCGCCGGTGCCGTTCGTGCCGCCCAATGCGGAGGTCCGTGGATTGATCGTCGTGGATGACGTCGCCTATGTGGCGACCGGCGAGTGCGGCAAGGCGCCAGCGGGCATGTGGGCGCTCGACCTGGGCACCAAGCACGTGACGACGTGGCGCGGTGCAGTTGCCGGCGCAGTGGGCCCCGCCATGGGTCCGGACGGGACGATCTACGTGGCGACCGCGCGCGGCGAACTGATCGCCCTTGAGCCGCTGACCTTGGCGCGGAAGGGCGTCTATCGCACCGACGGCGTGGCATTCATTTCCTCACCCGTAATCTTCGAGCATCACGGGCGCAAGCTGATTGCAGCCGCCACGCGCGACGGGCGGGTCCGCCTGGTGGACGCCTCGGGGTTGGCCGCGGTTGGGGCGCCGACCGGTCCGAGCGCCGGTCTCGCGGCCGGGGCGGGGGCGCTGGTGAGCTGGGTGGACTCGGGCGGAACGCGGTGGCTGTTGGGACAGGGACGTGGCGGCGTCGTGTCATGGAAGGTCGTCGACCAGAATGAAGCGACGGTATTGCAACCCGGCTGGACGTCGCGCGACATACCCGCGTTGTCGCCCTTGGTCATCAACGGCGTGGTGTTTGCCGTTTCAGGCGGCCGATCTCGAGTGAGCGTACTGCACGCGCTCGATGGGGCAACGGGCCTCGAGCTGTGGAACAGCGGCACAGCGATCGGGGCGATCGCGCGTGGAGCATTGTCCGGAGAGAGTGGCCAGGTATACGTGGTGACAAACGATGGGACTGTGTACGGGTTCGGGTTCCCGATGGAGCACTGAGGTTGCTGCAGTCTTCGCGATCGCCGCGCTCGCCGTCGCGAGGGGGGGGGAGGCGCAGCTACCGGAGGGGCCGGGTCGGGAAGAAACCGCGCGGCTCTGCTCGCAATGCCACAGGGTCGAGCAGGCGGTCTCGCTGCGTCAGGATCGCGCCGGATGGGCCGCCACGCTGCGGAAGATGACGGCGCTCGGCGCCAAGGGCACTGATCAGGAGCTCGCGGCCGTGCTCGATTACCTCGTCATGCATTTCACGGCGGAGGAGCGCCCGCGGATCAACGTCAACACTGCCACGGCGATCGAGCTGGAAACCGGATTGACCCTGCGGCGCTCGCAGGCCGCAGCGATCATCGCGTACCGCGCCGAGCATGGGGCGTTCAAGTCATTCGAAGACTTGAAAAAGGTTCCCGGGCTCGACGTCGCGCAGCTCGAAGCGAAGAAGGATCGCCTGACGTTTTGAGTGAGGCTCCAATTATTGCAGGTAAAACGCCCACACCGCGCCCTCGGCCGCCACGAGCACATACTGCCGCCCGTCCACCGTATAGGTCTCCGGAGCGTTGCCGATCGCGCCGATCTGGGCATGCCAGAGAGGCACCGGGGGCCTCCTTCCCTGTAGGCCGAAGGCCACCAAGCTTCCGGATCCGTCGCTGGCGAACAGCAGACCGGCCGCCGTCGTGAGCAAACCTGTGGCCCACCCGCCGCCCCCCTCGAAGCGATACTTCCAGGCGAGCTTCCCCGTTTGGTAGTCGATCGCCGCGATCGAGGTGCCGAGCGACCCAACGACGTCTTGCTCGCTCCCTCCCAGCCCGACGAGCATGCGTGGATCCGTGTTCGTCAGGTAATACATTGAGTAGACCTCGCGCAGCACGACGTAGAACAGTCCCGCCCGAGGATCGTAGCTGGGCGGAATCCAGTTCGTCGCGCCGCCATTGTCCGGCGACACCAGCGAGCCCGCGACCGTGTTGTCTTTCTCCGGGTTCCGCGTAGGCTGTCCCTTGGCCTCGATCGCTGCGGCCCAGTTGGCCGCGTCGGCGTACTTCGCCGTGAGCAGATGCTCGCCGTTGGTCCGGTCCAGCAGGTAGAAGTAGCCGTTCCGCGACGCCTGCATGGCCATCTTCCGTGGCTTCCCCGCGAACACCCCGTCGACCAACACCACCGGCTGGGTCGAATCCCAGTCGTGCGTGTCGTTCGGCGACGTCTGGTAGTGCCACGCCATCTTTCCGGTCTCGACGTTCACCGCGATCACCGAGCAGGTGTACAGGTTCGTGTGCACATCGCGCGGTGCGCGCAGTCTGGCCGTGTAGGCCGGCGTCGGATTGCCAGTCCCGAAGATGTACAGACGCGTCTCGGGGTCGTACGAGCCCGGGATCCAGACCTGCGCGCCCCCATGTCGCGCCGCGTCCAGACTGGCCCACGTCTCGAGCCCCGGATCCCCTTTCTTCATCGGCACGGTGTAGAGCTTCCACTGCAGGTCGCCCGTCCGCGGATCGAAGGACTGCAGAAAGCCCGGCGCGTCCAGATCGTCGCCCGTGCCCACCAGCACGCGGTCGCCGACGAGCACGGGCGCCGTCGTCGAGAAATACTGCTGGCTGAAATCGGCGATTTCCTTATGCCAGCGCTCCTCGCCCGTCTTCGCGTCCAGCGACACGAGATAGTCGTCCGGCGTCTCGAAAAACAGCCAGTCGCCGAACATCGCCATGCCACGGTTGCCGATGTGCGTGCCGCCACGCGATTTCCACCAGTAGTGCCAGAGCATATGCCCATCGAGCGCGTCGAGCGCCCAGGCATTGTCCGGCGACGAGACGTAGAGGATGCCGTTCACCTGCAGAATCGATCCCGAGAGCCGGGGCGATCCGCTGCTCGATCCGGGAATCGTCACGGGCTCGTCCGCGACACCGCCGGTAATGGCGGGAGCCGCTGGCGGCGCGAAGAATCCTCCCTCACCGCCCCCGGGGCCAGCCGTGAGGCGCTGCACCCACGCGAGCGTGAGGTGCCTGACGTTGGTCGTGTCGATCTGCGTGAGCGTGCTGTAACGACGTTGGGAATAGTCGCCGGCGTACGTGGGCCACGCGTCGGTGGCGGGCCTGGTCAGCAACGATGGATCCACGCCTTGACCGACCAGCGACGTGGCAGGCAAGCAGCAGGAAATCGAGAGGAGGAGTTTGGCTGTTCTCGTCATTTCAACGTGACCAGATACGCCGTCAGGTTATGGATGTCCGCGTCGCGCCACTTCGGGAGCATGTCGACATGCCATTGCAATGGATTGGTGACGACGACTTTGGGGATCGAGTCGTGTCTGGCGAAGCTCTTGTACGTCCCGTCTGGCTCTTTCAGCGCAACGACGAAGGCGGAGACGTGATCGAGCTCTCCCGACACGCTCCGCCCCGACGGGAAGGTGACGGTCACGGTCGTCGGCGGCACTTTGAGCGGCGGTGCGGACCGCCGACCAAAGCCCATGCCGCCGCCGGACACGATCAGGTTCTGAATCGTCTTGGGTTCGTACTTGCTGCCGATCCCGGCGAGATCGCCAGTGGCCGAGTGACACTGCGTGCAGTGTCCGGCTGCGTTGAAATAGACCTGCCCTTCCTTGGCGTTGCCCACCAGGATATCGAGCGTGCTGGGCGCGCCGCGATCGGACAGCGGCTGGGTGTGCAGCCACGCGGCGATGTCGGCGATCTCGGCCGCGCTCAGCGCGAGCTTCGGCATTCCCTGGGCGGGGATGCCGTTCTGTACGATCGGCGTAATGAGCTCACCGTTTTGATCACGGAGAACCACTTGGTCACGGACCAGGTTCGGTCCTGTTTCACCGCCTCTGGCATCCGAGCCGTGGCAGAAGCTGCAATTGCTCCTGAAGAGCTGCTGGCCGTGGGCCACTTGCTCGGGCAGAGCGGGAGGACGCACCGGGTAGTCCGGAGGACGCTCGCCACGGCCGGCGGGACGAGGAGGGGTCTGCGCCGAGGCCCGCGGAGCACACGGCGACGTCGCACATGCGATGATCACAAGGCCGCAGAGCCGAAGGCGTAGTTGTGAATGCATCAGTAGGATCCTCATAGGCGCGCCCGTTGGCCGCGACCATCCTACAAGGTCGCGCGGGCGGTGCGGCTGCGCCAGGATGGGAGGGAACGCGCTCAAGGTGCGGGTTGAGAAAGGCCTTTGGTCTCGCCATTTTCTAACCCACGGCGCCGTAGCCAAGTGGTAAGGCAGAGGTCTGCAAAGTCCCTCTGCCTCTTTCCTTTTCTGTCTGTGGATGTCCCAAGTGGGAGTCCTGAGGCGGAGTTGCCTTCGGCGGCATTTCCGGATCAGTCATCCCCGTCACGCAGAAACCCAGGGTGACTGCCAGCAAAAATGCCAACACGCCCCGGGACGTCGCGAGCAGCGCTGCTCACCTGCCCCGGTTCGATCGTAGTAGGGGCGCGCACGCTCAGGACTACTCGCCCGCCCGCCCCGATCGCGGCGATGAAGCGGCAATGAAGATTTTTGTTCGCTCGCTCGTGCGGCTTCGCGCTGCGACTTTTTCTGACAGAACTACTGGTGCGCGATCAGCCGCTGGAACCGTGGATTCCCGCGCAACGGATCGAAGTTTGGATCGATCTTCAGCCACCCCGGCGAGAGCCAGTACGGGATCCTGAGGAGCGGCTCGAGCTGGTCGAGCGCCCTCTCCGGCTCGCCCACGAGCACGTAGATGCGGGCGAGTTGGTGCTGGAGGTAGGGGCCGTCGAAAGCATCTTTAAAGGCCGGCGTGCTTGCGACGGCGCGCTCACCCTCGCGGATGGCCTCAGCCTTCCGGCCCAGGTAGGCAAGAGCGAGGCCGAGGGAGGCGTGAAGGTCGGCGTTGCCGGGCGTGGCGCGGAGTTGCTCCTCGAAGGCGACCCGCGCGGAGTCGGCGTAGACACGGGCGCGTGCCCAGTCGCCTCGCAAGGCGTAGGTCTGGGCGAACACGATCGCCCACTGGGCCCGGTCCCCGTCGAACGCGCGCGGTCTGAGCCGGAGGAGCAGCGCTTGCTGGGCGTCGCCGAGCGCCCACATGATCTCGTTTGCGCGACGAGCGGGCCCTGGCACCGCCCCGTAGGCCACAAGGGCGGTATCCACCTCCTTCGGCGCGGCCGCAAGGCCTGCCCGTGCCCCCGCCAAGTCACCCAGGCCCAGCGCGACAAAAGCCCTGGTTGTGAGCAGCGCCAGGTTCGTCGGCGCGAGGGCAAGGCCTCGGTCGCACACCTGCCGGGCCTCCGGATAGTGGTGGGTGTAGAGCAGTGCGACCGCGAGCCTGCGGATCGCCAGGCCGCTAAGAGGGTCAAGCCGGAGAGCCTGTTCCAAGTGGGCACGCCCTTCCTCCCAGCGCCCCACCCCTTCCTCGGCGTTCCCGACCAGGGTGAGGTATATGGCGCTGCCCGGCGCGAGTGTCAGGGCAGTCCTGGCCTCCGCAAGAGCGCGAGGCTTGTCCCCCGTGATCAGGCTATAGTAGAGGGCCAGCGCCTCGTGCCCCTCGGGGCGATTCGGGGCGAGGGCTAAGGCCCGTTCGGCCGCGCGGCGCGCCGCCTCGCCGGCGGTGGGCGTGTTCCCGGAATACAGAATCGCGTGGGTGATGGCGAGGTCCCCCCAAGCCTCCACGAAGGCCGAGTCGAGCGCGACGGCTCGCTCCAACTGTGGGAGCGCCTTGCGTAGACTGGCCGGGTAAACGTTGGCAAAGCCCCGCAACACAGCGTCTCCGCGCAAAAAGGCGTCGTACGCGGCAAGGTTCCGCGTCGGCCGTTCGGCCAGCCGTTCGCGCGCCCCGGTGCCGAGCGCCACATCGAGCGCCCGAGCCACGCGCGTGGCGATGTCCCCCTGCACGGTGAACACGTCGCTCAGCAGCGCGTCGAAGGGCTCCTGCCACTTGTCGACTCCGCTCGGGGCCTCGATGAGCTCGGGGCTCACCTGGACCCGACTCGGCGCGCCCACGCGCTTCGCCCACCGCACCTTGCCGATGAGCAGGTAGCGGACGTCCAACTCGCGCCCGATCTGCTGCGGCGTCTTGGAACTCTTCCGGTATTGCGCCGAGCTCGCCGAGCCGATCACCTCGAGCCCACCGAGCGCGGTGAGCTTGCCACGTACCGCGTCCGTCAGGCCGTCGGCGAAATAGGCGTCGGCCGAATCGCCCACGTTGTCAAACGGCAGCACCGCGAGACGTTTGGGACCTCCACCCTCGCCGCCGGTGTGCGTGCGACGCCACGCGAAGAGCGCGCCAGCGCCGAGGAAGAAGCCGACCACGAGCACGGTGAACAGGGGCCGCCGGCTCACGAACCGGTGCGCGCCGCCGATCCCGCCCGTCGTGGGCACCTGCCCCGCGCCCCCAAGCGCCTCGGCGAAATCCATGGCGCTGACGTACCGGTCGGCCGGCGCCCTCGCGAGCGCCTTCGTCACGACCTGCTCGATCGCCGCAGGAATGCTCTCTCGGACCGTGCACAGGTGTGGAATCGGCTCGCTGAATCGCTTGGCGATCACTGCTTGGACGCTCGGCCCGGTGTACGGGGGCTCGCCCGCCAGCATCTCGTACAGCACACATCCGAGGCTGTAGATGTCGCTCCGAGCGTCCAGATCCCGCTCCGCGGTCGCCTGCTCGGGGCTCATGTACGCGGGCGTACCCACCGCCATTCCAGTCTCGGTGAGCTTCTCCCCCCCCGCACTCTGGAGGGCGCGCGCGACGCCAAAGTCCGCCACGAGCGCATGCCTGCGACTGAGCAAAATGTTCTCGGGCTTGATGTCTCGGTGGATCACGCCCTGGCCGTGGGCGTAGCCCAGCGCGTCGGCGACTTCACGAGCGATCTGCAGTGCATCATCGAGCGCGAGCTGCTTCTCCCGCGTGAGCCGATCGCGCAGGGACTCGCCTGCCACAAAGGGCATCGTGTACCACAGTTGGCCGGCGGCTCCACCGGAATCGAGCACGGTCAGGATGTGGGGATGCTGCAGACGGGCGGCAAGCTTGATCTCTCGCTGGAAGCGCTCGAGGCCAAGCGTAGCGGCGAGTTCGGGACGAAGGACCTTCAGCGCGACTGGGCGGTCGTGCTTGACGTCGTGGGCGAGATAAACCGTGGCCATCCCGCCGCGGCCGAGCTCACGCTCGATCGTGTAGCGGCCAGCGAGGCCAGCCCTTAGGCGGTCGACCAGTGTCTCCAACGAGCCCCAGGTAGTGGGAGCGCCAGTCTATGATGGCGGCGACCGAAGCGGGGCGCCAGAACTGTTGTTGGCCTGCCAGCGAAGTGACAACCCCCTGCGGCAAAACCGGGTCAGATCGCCAGCAGCCGCTGGAACTTGTGTAGGGTTGCGGATCAAGAGTCCGCAGCCTCTGGGTGTACGCAGACGCTGGCTCTATAATCGAGCCGTCCCACCATCCCGAGTCGCCCCGCGACTGACGCTAGAGCGGACCTGCCAAGAACTGTGCGTGCAGCCTTGGCGACCGGTGCGGGGCAGAGGTTTTGCGGGGTGAGGCAGAGGTTTGCGGGGTAGAGGTCTAGGAGGTTGCGCCGGGTGCCTTGAGAAAGTCCATGCAGGATGTGAGGTTAAGTGCTCGGCGCCGTAGCCAAGTGGTAAGGCAGAGGTCTGCAAAACCTCTATTCGTCGGTTCGATTCCGACCGGCGCCTCTCGGCAGGACAACAGGTTAGCGCGTAGGCCCTCGGGAGCTTTTCGGCACGTCGCGGGGCAAGTCGCGGGGGCCGCCTTGAGAACGTCGCGGCTCACCAGCGGCCTACAAGGGCGCTTGTGTCTAACGATGCCCCCGAGCCGTTCCGAGCAACACCATGACTGCACCTCGGTGCGCCGCCATCTCCCTGTTCGTGCTTACGCTGAGGCCACTCGCCATCACAGAAGCGGCTCAGGTGCCGACCGCGTTACTGCGGTCGGGCACGTGCTATGATCTGCTTCTGGGACCCTGGCATCCACCTCTTCGGCTTGGAGCAGACTCCCTCGAGATAGCCCCACCTTCGCGAATCCGACTCGACACGACCCGCGGCCAAGACTTTGGCGACGGCTTCCTCATCACGACGCCGTCGGTCGCTATGCCGAGCAAGCACCGCTTCGCATTCTGGAAGCCGGTTGGCCAAGACAGCTTAGCCATGTCGTGGTCGACAGGATTCAGCGGCTTCTCGCTTAGGGCACGGATCACCCCTGATGGCCTGCGGGGCCGCGCGGAGACGTTTTGGGACTTCTCTCGGACGATCCAAGGGCCAATGTGGTAGCGCGACGAGTGTCTTGTGATGCTCCAGTGGCTCACGCGGACCGGATCCAGCGTTTCACCACTCGGGCCGTGCCGCTTGCGGGCGGCGACAGCGTCGTGCTCGCCCAGCCGCGACCTCGAGGTCGCGTCGCCGCTGGGCGCCTGGCCGACGGTACGTACGAGGTGCGCGGGGTTCCTGCTGGCTTGTTCGTGGGCGCTACCAAACTCCGTGTGCGCGTGAATCGTGGCGACACTGTTTCGGTTATTACCGTGGACTACCCAAGCGGGACGGACTACGCGGCTATCGTCGCGCGCTTCACACGGGAACTGGGGACTCCGACGATGCGTGACACCATTGCAATCCCTAACTCCGGGGGATTACAGGACGAGATGGTCGCCTGGGAGACTCGCACGACAGGTCTTGTGCTCTGGCGATCAAACCTCGCTGCCGGAGGGTTTGCCGTCTCCGTGATCTTGACTGATGACCGACTCGGGCCGTAGGGCGCCGCCTGACAGGCGCTTGAAGGTGACGGCGCCCGGTCTGGGAGGAGCTCCGTTTCTGCCCTGTCGAGCTCTGCGCTAGTCTCAAACGACCTGGCGCCGAAGGGGGTCGGCGCCGCAGCTTAAGCGCGATTCCTTTGGCAGCGTGCCGTCACACTCTTGACCAACACCACGTTGCGAACTCGCTACGCTAGGCTCATCACCTTCGTCTGGGCAGCGTGTCTACTCGGTGCTCCTGTCCATGCCCAGTCCTGGCCCGTGCTTCGGCCCATCGATACGACATTTGCAGTCAACGATCCGAACAGGAAGGTCTTCGTACGGCTACCGTTGCGAGCTCAGAGTGGTGAACTCGTCTACACGCTTTTCTGCCGCGGCGGCGTCGAGCCCTACATCTCCGAGGGCGCGCCGGCTGATGTGTGGGTCGTCGAGCCCTTCGCCTGTCGCTTGAACGAGGGGGCCAGAGAGAGCGAAGAGACTCTCCTTGCGACTGATGAGTCTCCGTACTGGTACACGGACGGGCGCGTTGTTGAATACCGCGAGCTCGCGATACCTGCAAAGCGTAGGCGAGTCTTCAGAACGCGCGGTTTCGAACTGGCGCTCAGATTCCTCCACGTCGCGTTTGCCGGCGATTCCATACGCCGCTTCGATCTCCGAGTTACCGTTCGGCCGGACAAGCACATCACGTCCCGATTTGTCGAGGGGAATCCCCACCCGATGTGCCGCAACTGGACCGATTCGACGCGCCTGGGGTCATGGGAGCCCTGTCCCAAACACTGAGTCGCGGGTCATTGTGTTAGTCGCTGCTGCCCGCCGCCCGCCCCAGCGACGATCTGCAAGTGCTCCGGCGGAGCCAAGACGCTGCCAACTACTCGGGCGTTCTCGCCCTTGTCCACCATACGGGTGTAGCGCCGCGTCATCGAGGGCGAGCGATGGCGTAGGCTCTGCTGAATTCGCGACTCCGGCGCACCCGCCTCGGCCAGCTGCTGCGCGAAGAAATGGCGCAGCGAGTACAGCGTAAGGTTGGGATGCCCCTCGGCGGCACACGCGCGCTTCCACCGTTTAAGCAAGACCTGGTAGCCCACAGCGCATGGAACGGCCGCTACGACCCAGGGCCACAACTCATCGGCCACGCGGACAACGTCGGCGCTGGCTGCCGTCTTGGTGCCCGGTACCCGGATGGCTTTGGTGAGCGGCAGTAGGTCCACGGCCTGCAGCCGTAGGTACTCGCCAGGGCGAAGCCCTGTCGCTGCGAGGAGCACGTAGGCGGGCCGCAGCGGCTCCGGCACGCGACGGACGATTGACCAGAATGCCTCGACAGTGAGATCGGGTACGAGACCTGGCGACTCATGTGCGCGCGGCATCGCGCCGATCACCTCCAAGCGGAACGAGTGCAGCTTGCCGAGCGTCATGGACAGAAAGAGGCTGATCGCGGCGCGCATCCGGTTCCACCCCGCGGGCCCGCTGCTCCACCGGTTGTAGACGACCTTCCAATTCACTGCGGCGAGATCTCGAACACTCGCGCTCGGGCTGAGGGCATCGCTCCGCTGAAGCGTGCGAACGGAGATGCCGTGCCGTCGACGAGTGGCCGGAGCGCGGCCGGACGCCGGCAGCCATTGGTCGAGCGCCTCCCACAGATTGCGCTGGAGCACGACGTCAGCCGCGACGAAGCCCAGGCGGCCAGCGCGCTGCGCTGAATAGACCTCGTTGATGGTCAGCCGATGCGCCTTGATTGCCCGCAGGAGTTCCAGTCGGCCGGTGTCGTACAGCTCGGTAAGAAGTGCATCACGCTTGGCGTGCTCGGCGCGGGTTGAGGCGCCGCTGACCAGGTTAATCCGCCCGACGCTTGGGAACACGCGATCCACGCGGAAGCTGTCACGGTGCTTTCTCCGTTTCATGGTGGTCCCTCCACTGACGTAACCAAGCGAGTTTCGATCCAGTCCAGCACGTCCTGCCGGTACCACCGCACCGTGCGCTGACCGAGGCGGAGCTTCCCGGGCACGTTCCGCCTCACCCAAGCTTCGGTGACGCCACCGATGAGATCGGCAACCCCCTCCGGCGTTAGCAGCGGGCCGCGATCACGAGGCGGCTCGCAGAACGGCAGGACGGCCCGAGGTCTCAAGGGCGGGCCCCCTCATGATACATCGTGAGCGAGTCGCGAGGTGGTAGGTCTGTTCCGGACTCGCTCCGTCGTCGGTCCTTCACGATCTCGCGGACGAGGGCCCAGTGCAGATCGAGGATGGCGCGGGCCTGGTCTGCGAGCGCAGCATGCTGGCTGGCTTTGGCGAGGTGGGCGAGCTCGTCGAGGCAGCGACCGATCCGGGCGAGGCTGCGCAGGAGGGCATCGGTGGGTGCCTGACGCCGCGGCCTCGGGATCGAACCGAGAGCTGTCTCGCGGATGAAGCGCGCCGGCGTGCGCCCGCACTCTTGTGCCCGCTCGGTGATGCGGGCGAGCTCCTCAGCGTGGAAGCGAATAAGCTTGGCCGCGGTGCGGCGCTCCGGCATTCAGGCCTCGCCAGATCGGAGGGCCAGGTCCCCGTGTGAACAGCCACCTCCCATCGCGGCCGACCGTTCTGGCCGCGGCAGGGATCACTGGTCCCTCCATAAGGGAAGAGTCTCGAATTGGGGCGAGCGTGCCCGGTCTGGGCGGCCGGAAGCCAACGGCGCGTCAACTGCTGGGCGCGGGAGACTCAGGGGTTGGACAGCGCCCCCTTGAGCGCCCGCACGGGCGCGAATGGGGCTTGGAGCGATATCGTTGTGCACGCGTGCACTACGCGTGCACCGATATCGCGCCACTTGCTTGCACGATCGTTAGCAGCTGCTTCATGGTGCAGGAGTCTTCAGAGGGCACGGCGAAGGCCCGCCTGTTCCGGTCAAACGGCCGACTGCTGACTACCGCTGAAGAGCCGGATTAAGCTGACTGAGGTTCCTGACCCCGCGTTTCGTGTAAGCGTGGAACACATCCAGGCTCTGGAAGATCTCGTCGGCTTCCCGCAGGCTGAGTTCGCCAGCCTGCACTGCAGCCACCAGGACATCGGCACAGTTGATCCAATGCCCCGGGCCAACGCGCCGCTCCAGGAGACGCCGGGCGCTCAGGTCCTCGATCGCGACGAGCCACCCCCTGGCGAGCGCCATCGCAATGCTTTCCGCCTCTCCTGGATCGACGAGCTCGGACCAATCCGCGAGTACGACCAGTGCCTGTTCGTCGTCGGAGTCGAGCTCGATCGGCGAAATCACACCCGCTACAACCAGTCGTTCGACAGCGTCACGCGTAGGTGCGGACTTGAGTTCTCCCCGCACGAGTGGTGTAATGCGCCACTGAAACTGTGGCGTCTTGGCGAGGAGGTCGAGCTTTCCAGCTTTACCAAACGACAGGAGCAGCGATGAATCCGCGACGGCCGGCCGTGCAGGCAACTCAGCTGCCCGTGCCTACTAGCGCGTCGTCGGGCGCGAATTCCTGCTTCACGCCCCAAGCCGCTAGTAGATCGTACATCTCGTCCTTCTGCCGGTCGAAGAGATCGGCCACGACGCCCAGACTTACGAATCCCTTGGCATAGCCCTTCAAGGCGAGTTCCTGGATCCGGCTGAAGGGCTGCGCCCGATCTCGCCACTCATAGCCGAGCGCTCGCGCGATGGTTAGAACCCCCGTCCGGTTGATAGCCTCAGCCAGCTGCTTGCGCTCCGCAGCGTCGATCAATCCTTCGTTTCGCAGCCGCCAGAGGAGCATCTCTGCACTGACACCGAAGTGATCCTGCGCCCGGACGACGTCAATAGGTGTTAACGCACGCGCGCGACCTTGCACGAGCTTCTCGCGGGAATGCAGGTACCGCTGAAGTGCTTCGCGGGGCACAAGAAAGACCGCCGCGAACTGATTGGCGCGAAGTTCGCGGTTTTGGTACGTCGTCCGGGAGCGGCTTAGGTCCCAACCACGGATCGTCACACAGGCTTCAGCCGGGATGTCTCCATCCATCAGGGCGTGCCCGTACTCGTGGACGACTGTGAATACTTGCCGGAATACCCACTTGTCCACGTTGACGCCGACGCAGGCCTGGGTGTCCGTAAGCCGAGTGAATACGCCATCGATCTCGCGGTCAGCGCCCAGCCGGAGCGGGAAGACGTGCAACCCGGCGTCTTCGATCACTCCCCAAGCGTCGCGGATGGGTGCGGCTACTCCGATGCGCAGCCTCGCCCTCTCCTGGTAGGCGACCTGGGTGCCGTGCTGCATCGCGGCGCTGAAATCATGGAGAGCTCGGTCGTTCGCATACTGTGGCAGAATGTCGTGGTGACGACGGAGGTCGAGCTTCTCCTCGAGCTCGGAGATGAGGCGACAGCGTCGCGCCAGCTTCGCGACCTCGCGCCGGAGCAAGGGGGTGGTCGGTTCTTGGGCACGGAACAGAGCGGCGGCAACCCGTTCCTCTGCACTCTCATCGCCCTGGATCAACCACCGGAGACTCTTGCCGTAGAGTTCGGCTAGGCGGACGAGCTCGGTGCTCTTCACCGCCCGCTTCCCGGCCTCGATCTCAGCGATAGCTGGGCGCCGAACCCCCAACCAATCGGCGACTTGCTCCTGGGTGAGGCCGGCCTCGGTGCGTGCCTCGCGAAGACGCTCCGCCAGCTTCGTGCGATCCTGCGGCATTTGCGCCTCCTTGACGGGATATAGCAGGTGCATTATTTTGGTACGAAAATCGTACTGAATCTGTACGATATGATCGGAATTGTCAAGCTGCAAAGTCGCCCTCAAGTAGCAGGAGTTAGCTCATGGTGAAGAAACCTCGGGTGCGCCCATCGCTGATGCTGGCGGCCTTTTTTCAGGAGCAAGAGGTCCGGCAACTACTAGCCGGCCGCGGCGTGCACACGCCAGGGGAGATTGACCAGCGAATCGAGGAGTGGAAGCGCGGTCGTCAGCTGCTTGAGCGGTCCCCAGATTGGGCTGCTGCCGCCTGTCCTGAGGTGTTGGAGCCACCTGCCCAGCTTGCGGATAGAGTGGCTGAACTCTCGCAAACAGACGCATTTCGGTCCACGGTCGAGGGTCTACCACACCGGATAGCCGTCGTCTCCCTCGGACAACTCGTCGCGTTCCAATTTACGGTCGACAAGCCGTACTGCGACACGTTCACTGTCGCGGCTGGTAGAACGGTTGAGGATATCGCGACGATCACGCTCCCAAAGGCGCCGCCCAAGTGCTCGGTCAATGTAGGACGAGATCAAGCGGGTTTTGTCCTGTCCGCTCCGGGCCCCAATTTGCGCGTGGCAGCGATGGAGTTTCAGGCGTCGGAGGGCGGCCCGCTACGCATGACCGTCGACTTCACTCTCGGCTCGCCTTTCGTGCAAGTCGCGGAGTTCGGGGGGCGGATGATCCTCCGGAACGGGTATCATCGCGTCGTGAGCTTACTGACGCAGGGGGTGAGCCACGCTCCGGTGATTCTGCTTCAGTGTGGTGATTACGGGCAGACCGGGGCAGCAGGGCCGGGGTTTTTCGCTCCGCACATTGTCATGGGGCCCAAGCCCCCGCTGCTCAAGCATTACTTGTCACCCTTCGCTATCGAGTTCAACGCGATCGACTACCACAAGGCGATCCGGCTTCGGCCGGACGAATTTCAGGTTGCCGTGCCTGAGTAGCCTTTATTGGGCTACAACGGCCAGCGAGCCCGCTTCAGCCTTGGAGAACGGCGCGGGACTAATCGCGGGACTTGCAACGAACGAGTGGGAGCGAACAGATCCGAGTCGGTACGAGACACGCGGCAGAAATCGCTGGTCCGACTCGAGTTGTCGCAAGTGGACCTGAGTGCCGCACGCCCTGCAAAACCTCTATTCGTCGGTTCGATTCCGACCGGCGCCTCTTTGCGGCACAAGGACTTACCCGCTTCCGCCCCGAAGGTCGGGCAGATTTTTTGACACAGAACTCAGCGGAGCTACAGAGGAGACCGCGAAGCTCGTCCTGGAGTACCTCGAGTAGCCTCGCGGGCCGAAACCTGGCGAGCCCCCTCTCGGGCTTTTACGGTGTGTCCAGGGCTTCGGGAGGCCACTGCGGAGGGTCAAGGGGTTGATCGCTGAGCGCATGCGTGGACAAATCCGGGTCCCACGCTGCGTGCGGCCATTTCCCCCCGGCCGTTTCAACGATCCTCTGGACCTCGCCCCAGAGCGTGGCGAGCGAGAGGGGCTTAAGAAGGAAGTGCTCGGAGCCGACGAAGAGGCCCATACTCCGGGGCTCTGGCAGCGGCTCCGAGCTGATGAGGACGAACCTGCCCCGCAGTTCCGGCCGGAGCGCCACAGCGTTCTCCCAGAGCCACACCCCCCCGCGCCCCGGCATGTTCACGTCGCTGATGACGACGTCAAACGATTGGTGGCGGATGGCCTCCAACCCTTGCACGCCGCTAGCCGCGGTGATGACCTGCCATCCCCTGCGCTCCAAGTCGCGAGCAAGGGCCAACCGAAGCGCGACGTTATCGTCTACGATCAGGGCGGACAGCATTCACGTCGCTCCGAAGTGCCTGCGCGCCTTCGCATTGCACTGAGGTGTGGCTTGACCGCATCACGTCACCTGGCTATCTTCAACTCGTAGCACATTTTGGGGCTGGTGCGGCGTGAGCTGCAATGATCCATCAGTGCTCAAAAACGGTGGGCGCGGGTCTACGTCCTATCCCCCGCCTCTAGATCCGGGTGTGATTACTGGGGTTAAGAGCACGTCCTTCCGATTGTTGCCGGCAGATCACCCCGATGCCTCCAGCCCCATGCTGTGCCGAGCCCCAGACCGATGACGCGCGCTCTCATTGTCGGGCGCTCCCGTGTTCACCGTGAGGCGCTCGCTACGGCCCTCGCTCAAGGTGAACGGGTGCGTGTGGTAGGAACGGCGGCGCATCGCGAAGAGGTCTTTGCGCGGCTGGCAGAAGAGGATCGCCCTGACATCGTGCTGATCGACCTGACGATGCCCGATGCTGCGAGAACCGTGGCCGACATCAGGGCTCGCATGCCGGGCGTTCAGGTGGTGGCCATCACGCTCGGTGAGACCGAGGCGGAGGTCCTCGCGTTGGCCGAGGCAGGGGTTGCCGGGTATGTGCTGGCGGACGGCTCGGTCGAGGACCTGATCGTCGCCGTGGAAAGCGCGGCGCGGGGAGAACTCTACTGCCCTCCGCGCGTGGCGTTCACCCTACTTCGCCGGGTGGGAGCGCTGGCCGCCCAAATCAAGGGAGAGGAGAGGGCGGAAGGCCCACTCTCCACACTCACGCAGCGGGAATGGGAGATTATCCAATTAGTCGAGCAGGGGATGTCGAACAAAGAGATCGCCCGCCAACAGGGCATCGAGTTAACGACGGCCAAGAATCATGTGCACAACATTCTCAACAAGCTGCATGTGCACAAGCGCATAAACGCGGCGACCTGGTATCGGCGCGGAGGGTTCCACCTCAAGCTTGAGACGTAGGTCCCGACCTCAGGCGGCCCCGGTGGGAGGCAGCCCCAGACGTTCTTGCTGCACGCCCAGAATGGTGTCGCGTTCTCGTTCACTGGCCTCACATTTATGACGCGCAGCGGTGACGTTGGCCGCTCGCAACACACGACTCCCGCATGCCTGTTTTGGAGGCGCCCGACGTGGAAGCACGCCCTCTTTCGAATTCGTGCTCGCGTTGCTCATTACTCCGCTAGTACCGGTTCTGATAGAACGCCCTGTTTTAGGGTGTCTGGAAACCAGCTTTGTTTCCTTGGGTTGGTCAAAATCATCAACTCGCTGTGCGTCAACTGCTTGCTCGGACCGATATTGGTGCAGATCAAGTTGGCACGCGACTTGCTCGTGAAAAGACACGGGTATCGAAACCGGGTCAAACGAGCCGCACATGAGGACTGCTGGAGTGAACACTGGAAGAGCTGCCGCAGCGGTTGCGGGTCTGTTGGTGCTGACGATGCACCTCCCGGCCCAGGCGCCGATGGTAGCCCCGGCCTCCCTCGGGGAGGTCCCGGCGACCGCAGCAGCGTCTGTCCTCGCTCTGTCGGATCAGGCGCGCCGGTTTCTCGCGCTCATGTCAACGTCGCCGGTGGAGTTCATGGGCTGTATGATCGGCGAGGTCCGCGGCGACGCGATCCTGGTCGAGAGAATCGCCCCGGCGGATGTGGCGCCGTCGCAGGCTACCGCCACGTGGGTGATACCGACTCGGACGTGCGAGCAGGCTGGGTGGGCGGGGACGGTTGGCCTGATCCACAGCCATCCGACCGCCGCCCAATGCTGGTACTACTTCCCGAGCACGCAGGTCCCGACTAGTGACGGCCAGTCGTTTCTGCGTAACCCTTATCCGGTGGATGCGATCTTGTGCGGTCCCCGGGTTGTGTGGATTAGCCGTGCCATGACGCAGCAGGACATGCCGCTGATCGCCACTGCTGCCCAGAATGTCGCCGGCCCCGCCCCTTCTGGGCCGTGAGGTCATCGCGCCCGGAACGACTTCAAGCGCGCGACATCTGATACTGCCGTGACAGAACCCCCCCCTAACCCGCCGTCTCCCCCTGCTCCCCACTGCGACTTCTATGACTGGGGGACACGCCGTCGCTGCGACCAGCCGGCCAGCTGGGTGACCCACCAGAGCCCGGGCGCGATCGGGCGGGTGAGCCACTTCTGCGACGTGCACCGGCCACCGCGGGCACAGCCGCTCGGCAAACGGTCGGCTACAAAGACTTCAAGAACTCGATGATGGCGTCCTGATCGCCGGGCGCGAGCCGCCGGAACCGACGGGTTTCCTCCCTCGCCTCTCCCTGGTGGCGGTTGATCGCGTCGCGGAACGTCAGGGACGCCGCGTCGTGCATCAACCGCGGGCGCAGGCGCACCCCCCATAACGGAGCAGTCCGGACCTTGTTACGTCCTCGCACGATGCTGTCCCGTACGAACTCCCGCCAGAGGATTTGGTACACGCGGCGCCCGTAGTGCTCCGTCATCGCCAGGGCGATCCCGTCCCCGGTGCCGACGTCGTGCAGCAGGAAATCTCCATAGGGATGAAACACCTTGTCGCCCAGCGCGGGCGGAATCGTGTCCGTGCCGCCGTTGATCACCGTGCCGGCGGCAGCGGTCGTCAGCGTGCGGACATGGCACGTCGCGCATCCAATGCTGTCAAATAACGCCGACCCTCTCGTGGCCTTGGGAGTCGCCGCGAGCACCCGGTCGCGGGCGGGGGCCTTGCTGGCCCGCATGAAGCGGGTGAAGCGGTCGATGTCCTCGAGCCCGGTCGAGTCCGGCTTGTTGTTGGGCTCCTCGGCTGCGTTGCACAGGTCGGTCACTTCTTGCGGGAAGAGACGGCTGGTGATCCCCATTTCGTTGAGGTAGGCGTCGCCGGCGAACGACAACAGGCTCGCGTGCTGATCCTTCCAGCCGAAGCGGCCGATGCCCGTATGCCCCGGGGCTTCCACGATTGGGACACGGATGGGCTGTCCGTGGATCCGCCCGCCGGTGGCCCGCCGCTGCTCGCGCGCTAGGGCGATCAGTGTCGTGTCGGCGACCGCCTCCACCAACCCGTCCCCGAACAGGGAGAGAGCGAGACGTGTGGTGCGGATCGTCTCCGAGTCGGGCACTCGCTCTTGAATCTCCGAATCCGGGAACGCGGCGTTCGGGCAGATGGCGCGATCGTTCACCAGGGTCCGGCCCGAGATGACCACCGCGCCACGCGCAATTGGGATGTCGGGATCGCGGAACTGGCCGTCGGGCCCCAGGTGGCCGACGCGTAACTCCGAGACCTGGCTCGCGCCGCCGGAAGTCGGATTCTGGTGGCACTCGCGGCACGACTGCGCGTTGTAGAGTGGCCCTAGCCCATCGGCGATGTCTTCGACCTCGTCGAATGCGTCCTGATCGGCCGCGTGCGTCGAATCATCGACGACCCCGTTGCTCTTGTTGTCGAAACCCGTCGGCGCCTCCGCCGCTGATGGACTGGGGTCGGGGGGCCTAAACGGTTGAGAGGGCGGGGCGACGCCACAAGCTGCCAGGGTCAGCGTCGTTGCGGTGAGCCACATTGCACGGTGAGTGCGACAGAACTGAGCCATGGCGGCCTCGGGGACGGGTGGACCGACTCGAGTGAGCCAACACGACACAAAGGTACGGTGCCCGAAAGCGATGAACAGCACCGTGAGTGGCGTCACGGTCGCACTGGTCTCCTGCGCAAGCGCGTGGCACGCGCGCGTAGCGAAGGATCTGCTTTACCAGCCCTGCGCCATATCGGCGCGTGGCGTCGCCTTCGCGAGCGCGAGGATGGCTCCCGCAAACAGCAGCGTGTCGGCAAAGTAGTTGATCCCCTCCACCTTGACGGCGGTACCCGGTTGCGAAAGCGCCGCGATCAAGACCGGCCCATAGATGACGAGGACCAGCAGCAGGATCCAGGCGCCGAGCCACGTTGCCGCCGTCCGCGCGTTGCGGTGGAGCAGAATGCTCCCCCCTCCGGTCACGAGCAGAGCCGCTCCCGTCACATAGTCGATGAGCTCGCGGCCCGCTCCCGGAATCCACGTCGGCATCTCTTTTCTGAGCGGCACTCCGGGGAGTAACGTCGCGTGCAGGAAGTGCTCAATGCCAAACAGGATCAGAGCAATCGTGACCAGTACCCGGCCCACAGTTATCAGCGTGCTGCTGCCTTGCCCGCGCCATCCGTCCAATGCAGTTCCCGCAAAGATCCAGCCCGCGCTGCCGAACGACGACTCGCGAAACACGATCGTCCAGGCAAACCATCTAGCGGACCTTCCCCCGCGCGGCGACCCTCCAGGTTCCTTCCACTCCGCCGCCGCGTCCGTACCAGATTTCGTCGTGCAGGTTGACCGTCGGGCAGACATGGCTCGGCACCAGCCAGACTTTCTCCCCGATCCGGGCTGGTCCGTCTATCTCCACGTAGCCGTGCTCCTCATTCAGTTTGCGCACGGTCCACGGGCGTCCCACGAAGTGGCCGAACGTTCCGGCACCGACCGTCTGATCGCTCGAGAGCGTCTTTGACCCGGCGTCGATCACGCACTGGCCCGGGACCGCGGTGCTGACGACCGTGGTGAGCACGCGCAGCGCGCAGTCGGCCTCGGTGCAGAGCTTCGCCGCGAGGCTGCTCGCGTCATAAAAGACGTACGTCCCGGGCCGGATCTCGGTGGTCTGTGGAATCAGCGGCGTCTTCGCGGCACCCGGCGTCGAGCCCCCCGAGACGATCTTCGCCTCGAGCCCCGCCGCGGCGAGCGCATCGAGCACGGCCTCGATTTTGGCGCACGCCACCCGAAAGCCCGCCTCGTCGAGCCACGACGGCCAATAGAAGATCCCCTGGAAATCCGAGCACGCCCGCGCCACCAGGACCGCTTGTTCCGGTGACTGCACACCACAGCGTCCTACGCCGACATCGATTTCCACCAGCGTCGCGATGCCCTGGAGGTCACGAGCGACGTCGACCGAATCCACCGCCACCTTCACGCGTCGCGTCTTCGCCAGCTGGCGCAGCCGCGGCAGCTTCGCCTGCACCAGCGGGTAGGCGATCAGCACGTCGTCGCCGGGCAACACCTCCGCCTCGCCCACTTTGGCCACTGTGATTCCGATGGCCCCGGCATCGAGCTGCATCTGGGCGATCTCAGGGATCTTGTGGGTCTTCACGTGCGGCCGCAGCGCGACACCCCACGCCCGACATTGCTGCTGCATCCGCGCGATGTTGCGCTCGAGAACGTCGAGATCGACATAGAGCGCGGGCGTGTCGAGATCGAGCGCCTCCACTATCGCGCCTGCTTCGCGATGCACTCGATCTCGACGGCGATCCCGCCCGGCAGCGCGCCCGCCTGAATCGTGGTGCGCGCTGGAAACGGCGCCGTGAAGAACGTCTCGTACACCTCGTTCATCGCCGCGAAATCGTGGATGTCGCGCAGATACACGTTGCACTTGACGACGTGATCGAGGGAGGAGCCCGCCGCCTGGAGGATCGCCCGCAGGTTCTCGAACGTCCGCTTCGTCTCCGAGCGCACATCCCCAAGCTCCAACGTCCCGGTGCGCGGATCGACGGGGCCCTGTCCGGCGACGAAAATGAAATCCCCCTCCACGATCGCCTGCGAATACGGACCCCTGGGCCTCGGCGCCTTGTCGGTCACAATGGCGTTTCTCATGAACTCCTCTTCCAGCGTTGCCACAGGTGATAAACGGGGAATCCTGCCACTGCAATGCCGAGCCCGTAGAGCGGCGAAACGTTGCCGACCTGAATCTGTCCCCAGACGATCGCCGACAAACCGACCACGGTACCCACCACGAACAACAGCGGCGTCCATGGATATGCCGGGGTGCGGAACGGCCGCGGCGCGCCCGCCATCTTCCGTCGCAGCACGAACACCGCTGCGACGGCAAAAATCAGCGCCGCCCACTCGACCACCACGAAGTACGTCGTGAGCGTATCGAAATCCTTGAGGACGAGGACCATGATGATCGCGACGATTCCCACGATCAGCAGCGCCGTCCAGGGCGTGGCCCAGCGCGGATGGGTTTTGCCGAGCAGTGGGAAAATCAGGCCGTCGCGCGCCATCGCGTAGGCGACCCGCGGCTTGGCGAGCAGGTTGCCGTTGAGCGCGCCGAACACGCTCGTCATGATCGCGAGCATCATGACGGCGCCCGCGGCGGGTCCGGCGATCGCGCTGATGACCGTCCGCGCGATCGCTTCCTTCTGTTGCGCCATGATCTCGACCGGCATCATGTACAGGTATGCGAAGTTGGCACCGACATACAGCGTGACGATGACGAGCATTCCAATCACGATGATGCGCTTCATCAGCCGCTCGGGTGCCACGACCTCACCGGCGATCATGCTGACGGCAATCCAGCCGTCGTAGGTCCAGATGACCGATGCCATCGCGCGACCGAGTCCGCTGCTTCGCACGACGCCTCCCCCAGTGACGTGGGAAAGACTGCCGTCCCCCAGGAGCAACGCGCCGAGGATGATCGCCGCCAGCGCGGTCACCTTCACCAGGGTGGTCACTTCGCTCACGGCTGCCCCGACTCGGGCCCCCAGCACGTTGGCGCCCGTGAGCGTGACGATGGCGGCGATCGCGATCAGCTGAACGGTCCGCGCGTCTACCGCAACGCCGAGCAGGTTGAGCAGGAATTCCCCGAATACGGTGGCGAGCGCGGCGACAGCGGTGGGTGTCGTGACGAGTACGTACAGCCAGCCGAACACGAACGCGGCGGCGTCGCCGTACGCCTCGCGCAGGAACACGTACACGCCGCCCGCCCGCGGCAACAAGGAGCTCAGCTCCGCCACCGCGAGCGCTCCGCAAATGCCGATGAGACCGAACGCGGTCCACAGTCCCATGATGACGCGCGGATTGGGGACGAGTCCGGCGATCGTGGGCGGCGTCCGGAAGATCCCGCTGCCGATCGTGATGCCGACGATGAGACCGATGCCGCCGCCCAACCCGATCACGCGCCGCAGCTCGTGCGCCTGCGAATGTGGGGGGGCAGGGGTGGGGGTCGGGGACGACATCGCGCATAAGCTACACACCACGCGCTCGCTGGCGACGATGGCCGCGGGCGCACACTTTTTGGACATGAAACGCCCTCGCACGCTCTCGCGCCGCGACTTCCTGGCCACGTCGGCCGGGGCGCTCGGCTTCCTCGCGCTCGCGCGTGGCTCGCAGCAGCCGGACGAGCAGCTGCTCTACGTCGGGACGTATACCGACGCCGGCCGCGAAGCCGGGATCTATCTCGTTCGGATGCACCGGGGCTCCGGGCAACTCCAGCTGGTAGGATCGGTCAACGCCGGCCCCAATCCCTCGTTCCTCGCGATCCACCCCAATGGCCGCGTGCTGTACGCCGTCAATGAAGTCGAGAGCGGTGCGGTCACTGCGTTCGCGATCGGAGGCGACTCAGGTGCACTCACCCGGCTGGGCGAGGAGCCGTCGGAAGGTGGTGCGCCCTGCTTCGTGAGCGTGGACCGGAGTGGCCGGGTGGTGCTCGTCGCCAACTACGCCGGCGGCAGCGTCGCGCTCCTCCCCATCCAGGCCGACGGCGCCCCCGCGCGCGCGACGTCCGTCGTCCAACACACGGGCAGCGGCCCAGTTGCCGACCGCCAGAGCGGTCCCCACGCGCATTGCATCCTGGCCGATCCTTCCAACCGCTTCGCGCTCGCCGCCGACCTGGGCGCCGACCGCGTGTTCGTATACCGGCTCGATCTCGACGCCAAAGCGTTGCGCTCCAGCGAGGGAGGCGCCGCGGTGATGCGTGCGGGCGCGGGTCCGCGCCACATCGCGTTCCACCCCACGCTGCCTTTCGTGTTCGTCACCAACGAGCTCGATTCCACGGTGGCCACGCTGCGGTTCGACGTCGAGCGCGGCGCACTATCGCTGCTCGAGACCCGCTCGACGCTCCCAGCTGGATGGAGGGGAACGAACTATCCGGCCGACATCCACGTCGCTCCATCAGGCCACACGGTGTATGTGTCGAACCGCGGTCACAACAGCATCGGGGTGTTCTCGGTGACGGCGACCGGCGCGCTCTCGCTCGATCAGGTGGTTTCCTCGGGTGGCGACTGGCCGCGCAATTTCACTCTCGATCCCACCGGGCGGTGGCTGCTCGTGGCGAACCAGAAGTCGAATTCCATCGTCGTGTTCGCTCGCGACGAGGGCGACGGCCGGCTGACGCCGACGGGCCAACGGCTGGCCGTACCGAGCCCTGTCTGCTTGCGATTTCTTTAACCTCGACACCCATGACCATCGTCTCGTGCGTCGGCCTATTGGTCGCCCTGCAGGTAGTCATGCCTGACGCCCAGGCGCCCCTCTCCGACCGCGTCATCCTCGGCGGACACGTGATGGATCCGGCCTCCGGGCTCGATGCCGTCCGCAATGTCGGCCTCAAGGACGGTCGGATCGCCGTCATGACCACGGACGCGATCGTCGGCCGGGATACGATCGACGCCCGCGGCCTCGTCGTCGCACCCGGCTTCATCGACCTGCACACCCACGGACAGACGCCCGAGACCTACCGCTTCCAGGCACTGGACGGCGTGACGACGTCCCTCGAGCTCGAGCTGGGCACCGCGGATGTCCCTGCCTGGTATCGCGAGCGCAGCGCCGGTGAGCTGATCAACTATGGCGCCAGCATCGGCCACATCAAGGTGAGGATGGCGGTGATGCACGATTCTGGCACAGTGATGCCGGTGAGCGACGGCGCCTATCGCGCCGCGACGCCGGAACAGATTGCCGAGATCGCACGGCGCATCGAGACCGGTCTGCGTGACGGCGCCGTCGATATCGGCGCCGGTTTTCCGTACACGCCAGCGGCAACGCGGGATGAGCTGCTGGCCGTGTTCCGGGTCGCCGCAAGAACGCAGACCCCCATCCACGTGCACATTCGCCCCGGCGTCGCCGGTCTGAAAGAAGCGCTGGCCCTCGCCGCCGAACCCCATGCCCCGTTACACGTGGTCCACATCAATAGTGCGGGCCTCGCCGAAACGCCGGCGATGCTCGAGATGATCGGCGCTGCGCGAGCGCACGGACGCGACGTGACGACCGAGGCGTATCCATATGACGCCGGCATGACGGAGATTCAGTCCGCGACCATCCAGGACGACTACAAGACCGCTCCCACCGAGCGCTTCGCCGAGCTGGAATGGCCGCGGACCGGCGAGCGGCTCACCCGCGAGAGCTTCGAGCGGTACAGCCGGATCGGCGGACCCGTCGTGGTCCATACCAACACCGAGCAGATGGTCACCGCGGCGATCACCAGTCCCCTCACCATCATCGCGAGCGACGCGTACTGGCGGAACGGCACCGGGCATCCGCGCACGACCGGAACCTTCGCGAAGGTGCTGGGCCGCTACGTCCGCGAGTCCCATGCGCTCACGTTGATGGAAGCCGTTCGCAAGATGACGCTCATGCCGGCGCAGCGACTCGAGGCGCGCGTGCCCGCGATGCGCCACAAAGGGCGCCTCGAGGTCGGGGCGGATGCGGACATCACCATCTTCGACGCCACGCGCGTACTGGATCGCTCGACCTATCGCGAGCCGTCCCTGCCGCCGGTCGGCATCGAGCACGTGATCGTGAACGGTGTGTCGGTGGTCGCGAGCGGGGAGGCGGTGGACGGTGTCGCGCCGGGGCGGCCGGTGCGGGCGCCGATCGAGCGCTGATCCGCAACACCGCGGGCCTCCGTGACGAAGGGATACCCCCGGCTGCTGCGCCTGGCAATCGCGAGCGAGCCCTGAGGACGGAAAAGGACATCCTCTTTTTCCTCCTCCCCTCCAAAGAGGGCGCTGCTTGTCATCCTGAGCGGAGCGCGCGGAAAAGCAGGTCCTTCGCGCCTTCGGCGCTCAGGATGACAAGCGCCATCCGCTTGCTATAAAGAAAAGAAGAGGAAAGAATAGGGATCGTGGTCCGGAGCGCGCCATGAAACCTCACGCCCTCAATCCCATCCTCAACGTCACGAGCTTCCGGGCGAGTGTCGACTGGTTCAAGAAACTCGGCTGGGAAGTTGCCTGGCAATGGGGCGATCCGCCGCACTTCGGCGCCGTGTGCGCCGGACGGTGCGAAATCTTTCTGTGTCAGGGCGCCCAGGGCGGCCGCGGCCGCGGCACGAACCGGCAGACGTTCGGAGCGGACGGCGACGAGACCGCCGACAAGGGATGCTGGATGTCGATCTGGGTGGACGACGTCGACGCGATCTACCAGCATTGCCTCGATCAGGGACTCGACGTCACCTGGCCGCCTGCCAACCAGCCGTGGAACGTGCGCGAAATGCACGTGCGCCATCCCGACGGCCACGTGTTTCGCATCAGCAAGGGCCTGGAACCCTCCTCCTGACCCCGCCCATCGGCCAACCGCTATCGCCCTGTCGTGATCCTCAGGTTGCGGTACTCGACCGCCGTGTGGTCTCCCTGCAGCATGATCGGCCCCGGCTGTTCTTCATAACTGTCGAGCGCGCCGCCCGTCGGCCCCGGAATCTCCGCCTCGCAGAGGATCTGCTTGCCGTTCAGCACGACGGTGACGATCCGGCCGACCAGCGTGATGTCGTACGTCTGCCACTCGCCGGCGCCCTTGGCCGCAGCCTGGTTGGGGAGGAGCAGGCCGTACACGCCACCGATGCTCGTGGTGGAGCGCGGGTGCCCCGTGGTGTCTTCCACCTGCACCTCGTAGCGCCCGCGCAGATAGACGCCGCTGTTCCCATCCTTGGGATAGCGGAACTCGGCGTGCAGCTTGAAGTCGCCGTACGTCTGGTCGGTGACGAGATTGCCGCCATGCTCCGTGTTGTGTAGTACGCCGTTCTCGGCTTTCCATTTGTTATCGCCGCCCGCCACATGCCAGCCCGTCAAGTCGCGGCCGTTGAACAGGGGGCGCGCCACGCCCCACGTGACCGATCCCTTCCGCGCGAGCGCCGGCGCGCGGTGGCCGCTCCACGCGAGCTGCCGGCCGTCCGACGTCGTCACCGTTCCCGCGAGCGAATCGCCCGCGAACACGGCCGTGTACTGGAAGTCGCCGTTCCCACCTTCCCACTGGGGCGGCGCCGACCACGTTAGCGTGTCGTGCGCGAAGTCGAACTTCGTGACCGGCCGGGCGCTGCCGACCACGCCAAGAAACCGGCCCACCAGCACGCGATCGCCGGACCACTCGATCTCGACCCAGGACGGCATGTGGCGCCCGTCGCTGCCGACGAGTGTCAGGTCCCAGCGGCCCACGACGGCGGGAGGCTTGGGGGGGGCCTCCTGCGCGCCGAGCGACGCGATAAGAAGAATTGTCGAGACTGCTGAGATGGGTACGAGCCTCGGCGCAGAGCGCGACATAAGTCCCTATCCTCGGCGGCTGGTTCAAAAGTGAGCAGCACGGGTCCCAGCGTCACGCTCGTGTCTGGAAGCTGGATTGTCAACGTCAGTGTTCGCCCCGCGGAGTCCATACGCGAACGAAGCCCCACCGCGACTACGCGGTGGGGCTTCGTTCCATGTGCGAACCGACGCTCAGGCGCTCCTAGCGAGGTTGCCCTGGCGGGAATGTGCGCCCGCGGCACGCGCTTTCTCGGCGATCTCCCGCTCTTCCCGCAGCGTAGCGATGAGCGCTTCCGCCTGCTTGGTGTGGAACGCGAGCGATCCCGCTTGCTCCACCACCTGGTCCATCATCGCCTTCTGCCCGTGCAGCGCCTGCAGGCCGGACTCGATGTCCGCCAGAATCCCTTCGACCCGGCCGAGTCGCTCCTCGGCTTGCTGGACCTGGCGCTTGCGGTGGTCCAACCCGTTGGTCGCGTCATGCACGTGACCGACCAGACCGAGCACGTTCTCGAGCATCGCGCGGGTCTGCGCGATTTCCTCCTTGGCGGCCGCGATCGACCGTACGTCGTCCACGGTCCGCTCGGCGACCTCGAATAGGCGGTTCATGTCGGCTTGGAGCGCGTCGAGCGTCGCCTGCCGCTGCCCCACCTGCTCGAGGGCACGGTTCAGATGCGACTCCACTGCCTCCCACTTGGCGAGGCGCTCCTCGAATTGGGCCATCCGCTTTTGCGCGAACCGGAGGTTGCCGGCGCGGCTGTCCAGCTCGTCGAGCGTCGTGGTGAGCTCGATGAGTCGATTGCCGGCGGTGCCCAGCGCATCGTCGAGCTGCCCCGTGCGCTCTTCGAGGTCCTGGGCGTGGGCGGCCGCCGCCTCCCGCAGCTGCGACGCGCGCTCCAGGTGCTCGCTCGCCTTGTCGAGCGCTCCCTGCCGCAGCTCCAGCTCCTGGCCCAGAGCGCGGGTCCGCTCGGCCAGCCCCTCGAGCTGCTGGGCGCGTGCCTGCAGCGAGGCGACCGTGGCCTGCACCTCCGCCACGCGGCGCTCCGCCCCCTCGACGGTTGCCAGCGCGGCGGGGACGAGCTGCTCGATGCGGGCTGCCTCGTCGGCATGGGCCGCTACGGCCTGGAACCGCTCGTCGGCGCCGTCCACACGCGCGACCAGGCCGCGAGTCCGTTCTTCGAGCTGTCCCCCGAGGGACGCGAGCTCGGAGAGCCTGCCATTCAGGTCCTCGATGAGCTGGCGGCGCGCCTCGATCTGCCCCAGGGATTGAGACACCCGCTCGGCCTCCGAACGCACCCGCTCGACAGTCGGCTTCATCTCCTCGACGCTGGCCAGCTCGCTGCGCAGCGCACTCACCGAATCCGTGGTGCTCGTGAGCCACGCCTTCGTGGTGGCCTGGTCCTCGCGCACCCGGGCGATCTGCGTCTGCGCAAGCTGGACTTGCTCGATGGCGCCCTTGACGGCTTCATGGGTGCTCTTGAGGCTCGCGACGTCCTGCAGCACGGCCGACACTCCGGGCTGCGCCTTCTCGAGCCGCGCCACCCGCTGGGTCATGTCGTCGACCGTTCCGCCCAGCCTTCCCGCGCTCGCCTCGACGGCACGGATGCGCTCGGCATGCGCCTCGAGGTGCGTGAACTCTTCGGTGATCCCGTTGAGCTGCGTCGCCAGCCCGTCGGCTTTCGAACGTACATCGGTGATGGTGCGGCTCGACTCCTCCAGCGACCGCAGCCGCGCCTCGATGTCCGTCAGTCCGCCCCGCAAATCGAGAATCCGCTGGCCGACTGCGTCGAGCCCCTGATTCTCGAGCTCGAAGCGCTTCACGGCCCGCTGTACCTCGTCGCGCAATCCCGAGAGGCGCGTCCGCAGCTCCGCGTCGGCCCGCTTCGCTTCGTCGTGATGCGCGCTGATCTCACTGGAGCGCTCCAGCACCTCGCCATGGAGCTCCTTTAGCTCGTGCAATTTGGCCTCGAGCTCCTCCAGGCCAGCGGCACTCTCCTCGTGCTTGCGGATCTTGGCATCCACGTCACGCATCAGTTCGTGGAGGGCCGCAACCTGTGCCGTGGCCCGCTCCACCACCTCGCGCTGCTGTTCGAGTGCAGAGACCTTTTGGCCGACCGAGTCGGCGAGCGTCCTGAGCGCAACCAGCTGGCGCTTGGTCTGCACCGCGTCCGCCGCGGCCTGCGTCAGGTCTTTGAGCGTCTGCCCGAGCGCGGCCGTGCGGGACTCGGCTGCCGCGATACCGCTGTGCGCCTGCTGTTGCCGCTCCTCGAACGCACTCAGTCGCGTGGCGACTCCTTCGCTGGCCCGGTGGAGCTCTTCCTGGCGCTGGCGCACCCGATCGAACCCTTGGTTCACGCCGCGCAGCTCGGCCGTCAGCTTGTCAGCGTCCAGGCGCAGGGCCTTGAAGCCGCCACCCATCTCGAGGAACCCCGTCAGATCGTTTTTCAGGGCGAGCGCCGCCTCGAGCGTGGACCGCAACGCGTCGATGTCGCTCCGCAGCTGCTTGGCATCTTCTGCCGTCCGGCCGAGCTGCGTCTCGGTGCGTTGCTGCACGCGGGCGACGGCTTCGGTCTGCTCGTCGAGCGTGGCGAGCACGGGCGCGACGCGCTCCAGATTCTTGATTCGCGCCTGCAGCTCGAGCACCGTCTTCTGCACGTCGGCGATCGGCTGCGCGAGCTGCGCCAGGTTCTGGGCGGCGTCGCGTGCGCCGTTGGTCAACGACTCGATTGCGACTCGTTCACGTTGGATCTGGGCGAGGATGGAGCGGAGCTCGGCGGGAAGTTGCTCCGTGGTGACGTTCTTCCCGAACAGCTTCCAGGCGGCCATCGTGTCCTCACGAGAGAGGTGGGCCTGCAACGCTGCAGAACTGGGAGGTCGACTTGTGGAGCAATCGCCATACCTCGACGGCACCGCCCGTTACATGAAGTGGAACAGCAGGTTAGAGCCACGGGTCCTGGAGCGGCGTGTGCCTCTGCTCTGGCCTCTCGCGTGACGGGTTGCAGAATTCGGCGGTGTCGTGTGACCCATCATCGTGTGATGAACGTCACCCCTCGCGCACTGAATCTCGTCGCGTCCTTCGTTGGTGTTTGCGATTGGCTTGGCCATCTGGCCGATGGCCACGAATCGGCGCCTCAAGTCTTGTAAAGCCCTGGGCGGCGGAATAGAGTGCTGCGCATGGCGCGGGTCTTGATCATCGACGACGACGTCATGCTGCGACAAGCGCTGACCAAGCACTTGGAGCGCGCCGGTCACGACACGCGGCAGGCCGCGGACGGCGACGCGGGGATCCGCGCGTTCGAGCGGCACGCCGCCGACGTCGTAATCGTCGATATCTACATGCCCGGCCAGGGGGGCTTGCACACCATCGATCGGCTGCGGCGGGCGTGGCCGGGCGTGAAGATCGTGGCCATCTCGGGCGTGCCGAGCGGCGGACTGCTTGACGTCGAGCGACACGCGGTCGCGTTGGGAGCCGACCGCTTTATCAGCAAGCCGTTCGAGGGCGCCGAGCTGGTGGCGCTCGTCTCCACACTGCTCGGGGAGCGCGCCGGGGCTTCTTAGCCTGCGACCGCCCTGACTTTCGCCGTCTCGGGCGGAGCCGCCGACACGATCACCCCTTGCCCCAGCGCCACGCCCGGCGCTGGCGTCGCCCCCTGCTCGCCGAAGTACGCTTCCTCGCCGTGCTCGCTCAGGTCGAGCCCGCTGAGCTGCTCGCGGACGTCGGCCTTGGCGCCGATCGTCGCCTGCACGAGCGCCATCAGGACGGCGGTGCCAGCGGCGGCGATCGCGATTGCCGCGACGATCGCGACGAGCTGCACGCCCATCTGGGCGAAATTACCGGCGAGCCAGCCGTCGTTCCCGGCTGGGTTCGCGAGCTTGGTGGCAAACACGCCGGTCAAGAGGGCCCCAGCCACTCCTGCAAGCCCGTGGCAGGAGAACACGTCCAGCGAGTCGTCGAGCCGTGTCCGCGCGCGGATCTGAATCGCCGTGTAGCTCACGAGCACGGCGAGCGCGCCTACCGCCAGCGAGGCCGGCGCGGTAATAAAGCCGGCCGCCGGCGTGATGCCGACGAGGCCGACCACGAGCCCGGTTGCCGCCCCGACCGCGGTCGCCTTTCCCGAGCGCAGCCAGTCGAGGCACATCCACGTGAACATCGCCGTCGCGGCCGCCGTGTTGGTGTTGGTAAATGCGAGCGCCGCCAGCCCGTTCGCCGCGAGCGCAGACCCGGCGTTGAACCCGAACCAGCCGAACCACAACAGCCCAGCGCCGAGCAGGACGAGCGGGACGTTATGGGGCACGATGGCGGCCCGCTTGAAGTCCTTGCGGGGCCCGAGCATCCGGGCGGCGACTAAGGCGGACACGCCCGCGCTGATGTGCACGACCGTGCCGCCCGCGAAGTCGAGCGCACCCAGCTTGGCGAGCCAGCCGCCGGTCCCCCATACCCAGTGAGCGAGCGGGTCGTACACGAACGTGGCCCACAGGACGAGAAAGACGACATACGCCCGGAACCGCATCCGCTCGACGATGGCGCCCGAGATGAGCGCCGGGGTGATGATCGCGAACATCAACTGGAACATGGCGTGCGCCTGCAGCGGAATGGTCGCGGCGTAGGCCGGATCGGGATCGACACCCACGCCCTTGAACCCCACCCAGGCGAGTCCGCCCCACCACGGCGATCCGTGGCCGAAGGCGATGGAGTACCCCACCAGCACCCACTGGACGCTGATGACGCCCAGCGCAACGACGCTCATCATCATCGTGTTGAGCGCGTTCTTGGGTCGCACTAGTCCCCCGTAGAAGAACGCCAGGCCCACGGTCATCACCATCACCAGAGCGCTCGACGCCAGGACCCAGGCGGTGTCGCCTGCCGAGATCGCGGTGTTCATTGCTCCTCCTCGCCGGCGACGGCGCCCGTGTGTTGAGCGCTCTCCAGTGCGGCGCGTTGCACCTCATCTGCGTTGACGGCCGTGAGCGCGGCGTTGTCGAGCTCGCCGGTCCGGATGCGGATGACGCGCTCGATCGGTTGGACGAAGATCTTGCCGTCGCCCACCTCGCCCGTGCGAGCGGAGGAGAGGATCGCCTTGATGCAGGGCTCCACGAACGGCTCGGAGCACACCATCTCGATCTTCACTTTTTCGTGGAACTCCATGACGACCGTGGTGCCGCGGTACTGACTCACGATCTCTTGCTCGCCCCCATGGCCGCTGACGCGGCTGAGGGTGATTCCGGTTACGCCGGCCTGGAACAGCGCGGCCTTGACCTCAGGGAGCCGTTCGGGTCGGACGATGGTAGTGATGAGTTTCATAGCGGGGCAAGCTAATCCCAGATTTGTGGGAGTGTCAATCGAATCGCGCATATGATGCACGGTTTCGTGGTCATCGACTCAGGACATCCTCATAGCATACTGCATGCCGCCTCGCCCACGCCGCGATTCATGCACGCTTCAGAAAGCCCCACTGTCTCGCCATCTTCCCGCCTCCACTTACCGCAAACGCAGCTGGTCCCTGAGCGCGCGCGCGGTCGGGTGACCACACCCGGTGACAACTCGCCTTCAGGCGCGCGCTTGCGAGGGTCGGCATGGAATTCGCCTTCCCCCGGGCCGTCACCGGCACCGGGGGGTTCATGCGTACCACCGCGCGAGTCATCGGCCTCTGCATGGCGTGGAGCTGCACGGCCTCATTTGCGAGCGCGCAGTACCCGCAACGGCGCGACGGTTTCTGGTTCGGCTTCGGCCTCGGCTACGGCTCGTCGAACGTGACGTGCGACGTGTGCGCGAGCGGGCCCCGAACCAACGGCGTCAGCGGCTTCGTGAAGCTGGGGGGTACGCCCAGCCGCAACCTGCTCATTGGCGGGGCGATCAACGTCTGGGGGCACTCCGACGGTAACGCCACGGAGACCATGACCAACGTCACCGCATCCCTCTACCTCTATCCCGACGCGCATAGCGGCCTGTTCTTCACGGGAGGCCTGGGGTTTTCCAACTATTACGTCAATTCATATCCCTCCTTCGATGGCACCGGGTGGGGGTTCACCGGCGGGGTCGGCTACGACATTCGGGTCGGACGCGACGTCTCCCTGACGCCGGTGGTGAATTACCTGTACGGGGGCGTCGGGGATGTGAACAAAACCGGAGTGGGAACCGTCAGTTCCCGATGGAAGCAGAATGTCGTCGATTTCGGGCTAGGGGTGACGTTCCATTAGAGAGGACCGCCGAGGGGGGGCCCATGGACCGGGGCCTCATGGCAACTCTAGCACGATTGCGTGTCCGGCCACGCGTCCCCGCACGTGGATTTCACGCCCTGCCGCGTCGAGCACCTGTGGAAGTGGAGCATTCGGCTGGGCTTCCACGATCAACGTCTGGCCGCGGGGAATCGCGGCGCGGCGCAGGTTGGACAACACGATCACGGGCCGACCATGCGAGTTGCGGCGGAGCTGAGGGCGTACGAGCGCTCGTTCCCGCCAGAAGCGGGCCAGGGCCCCGACCGTGCCAATCCAGACGTCTTTTCCCCGAACCGCTTCAATGAGGCGGCGCTCCGTCTCGAGCTTGTAGGTCGTATCGGTAGGGTGGATCAGTAAACAGGAAAGCGCGTTGTTCTCGGCATTGGCTTGGATGACGTCCAGCCAGGTGTGCAACGCCTGGTCCTGTGTCTCGGCGGTCAGGAAGTTTCGCGTCTCGAGCTCGCCCCGCGAGTCGTCTAGAGTGACCGGGACTTCCACGATTGTGCTGTGCTCGCTTCCGAGCGTGCGTCGACGAAATCCAAAGAACGGGAAGTTCGTCAATACCCACTGCGACGATACGCTCGAATCGAACAGGTAATCCGTGGCTTGCAACACATCGAGCAGCTCGCTCGGGAACCTCAAGTAGCCGGATCGAAACCCCACCGTTTGCTGATGCAGGTCTCGGTCGAGTAGTTCTTTGCTGACTCGCACCTCCCCGAAGATGGTCGGGTGACTCGGGTCGTAGTCTCGCGCCGTGACCGCCGGAGAGCCGACGGGAAAGTTCTGGAATGTCAAGGAATGGCTGACGGAATGCGACCCGATCTCGGCGCCAAGACCCTTCAGCTCGCGGATCCAGGCGACGCGGTCCGCCGTATAGTAGCCGATGTCGGTCGAGTCGCTGAAGTACTTCGTCGTGACGAAAAAGGTGCTCCGCACCCCCAGCGCCGCCTCCATACGCGCGAACGCCAGCGCGCTACGGAACGATTCCCGCGCATCGATGTCATGCGACAGGCAAAGTCCAGTCTGGCGGCCTTCGGGCACTGTGTGGACCAGCAGGAACGGATGGACCGTGGCCTCATAGAGGGCACGCGGTAACATGCGAAACACGTCACCCGACGGTTCAAACCAATTGATCCAGTGACGCGCGGCCTCGAAGCTGCGCGCCAATTGCGGAACGAGGGACGTCTCCTTGAACCCCAATCCCAGCGCATAGGCCATGCCGCGACCATACGCGTTGACCGTCAAGGCGGCCGTCCCGTTCTCGTACTGCGCCAGCACGCCGGTTCCGGGGCCGACCGCGTACTCGGTGGACCAGACCGTCTCGGTGTACAACGTCGAGTCGCCGAGGGAGATGGTGCGCTCTTCCGGCCGATTCACGTACCGGAGGATCGGATCGCTCGAGCTCGCGAACGTCACACGGAAGTTCGTGCGGCTGGTCACGGCAGCGGTGACGCCGAACAGTGGGAAGAAGGTGTTCCCCTGCACCTCAGCGGCCAGGACCACGCCACCTCGTTCCACGTAGGCGTAGAGGAGCTCGCGCTGGGCCGCTGTGAACTCCTGGTTCGTCAGGATTCCGGCAATCAACACGAGCGGCCGTCGGATCGCCTCCTCGACACGCCGCGTCGCCACAAACGGAACGCCCACGAGTGCCAGGCAGTCACGCACGGCGAGCTGCTCCTGGCGTGCGTCGGGGCTTTCCCCTGCTTCTAGTACGGCGACTCCCCAGTCGGGGCGGACCGGAGGCTCGACACCGCCCGGCGCCGGCGCCGCGGCAAACCAGAGCGCTGTGAGCGCCGCCGCCGGGCTCATCGCAAGATCTCCCGCGCCAGGGAATCGCCTGCCAGGGCGCGCGACACGAGGATCAGCCACGCCGATCCCGCCACGCTGGCGGCGCGGGACATCTCGAATGGCACATCCATGGACGCGTAGCGCACTCCGCCGCTCGCGACGCGCATGGCGTCCAACCCGAGCAAGATGTGGCGCGCCTGCTCCGGTCGCCCCAGTCGCTGGTACGCCAGCGCTAGCTGCAGCGACCCCTCGGACCAAACCACCGGCAGGTCTTGCCACTCGGTCCGCGGCGTTTGCGGGAAAAAGAACCGGCCGACGGCTTCGTCGTCATATACGGTCCGATCAGCGTACGGGCGATATCCAATGGCCTTGCCGCTACGACTTGCGTAATAGCGCTCCGCGGCCGCGATGGCTCGCTCCGCTCTATCATGGTCCCCGCGTGCTGCCAGAAAGAGCGCCCCCAACGACGCACAGTCCAGCGCCTTGTTGGAATCGGGCTTCCCTTGAGCGGTGAATCCTTGGTTGAACTGTCCCAGCCCGTCGTTCCACAGCGACGCGAGCAGCGCGTTGCCAATCCGGTTGGCCGCGTTGCTGAACGACTGGTCGTCGCTCACCCCTCCCAGGCGCCGCAGGAAAAACCAAGCGATGATGTTGTTCTCCGTGCTGATCCCGGTGACCGGCTCGTCCCGGTATAGCTCCACCACCTGGTGCGACGCGGTGTCGAAGGCGAGAGTGATCGAGCCGTAGCCCAGCCGGAGCAAACCGTCCCGCGGGTCGCTCGAGTCGTTCACTTGGAGCGAGAGCAGATAGCGGGCGAGCTGCCTGGCTGTCTCGAGGAACACCGCGTGCTCGCGGTCGTCGACTCCGGGGGGACCTCCGGGCCGTCGAGCCAGGTACAGCGTGAGGGCGTAGCCCACCCAGGCCACGGTCCCCGCCCGCACCAGTGCACTCTCGTGGTCACTCTCACTGGGCCAATTGTTGGCCGTATTGTACGCGAACCAAAGACTTCCGTCGGGTCGCACCAGCCGAGTCAAGGCGTGGAGCGTGAACGCGGCGCGGTCCCGATCTCCCATCACGAGGAAGGCGAGCGCGCCTACCGCGTCGTCGTAGGTGGCCGACCGGTGGTAGCCGACCGGGAACTGCTTGGGCGTAAGACTGTAGCTCACGAGTAAGCCGCGCCGGCTTGCATCGGGTTCCGGAACGAAGTGGTTGGGCGTGACCTGCCCTTCGAGCCAGCGTCGTGCCGCGGCGGTCCTGCCGCGAAGGTCGCGATCGAGCGGCAGCGGGGTCTGGCCCCAGAGCGCGCCACTCGCTGCTAGTCCCACGAGCGTCAACGCCAAATGGGCAGCGCTGCGAGTGAGTCGCTGAGCAGGGTTGCTAGCCGTGGCGTCGCCGGCGGACACGTATCCTCGCATGCTTGGGGGCCTGTGAGCCTAATTTGGTCGGCGGTCGGCGACCGAGCCAAGTCACCCTCCGGTATTGCGGCGCGGCTGGGTGCTCTCATATGTGTATAAGGCGCGGAATAAGGGGAGCCGGCGTGCGGAGCGGTCACTGGGAACCGGAGCGACGGCGGAGGTGCGATACGGCGCACTCGCTGGAAGGCATGACCCCGGCTCGGGCGCGCTGCGGCGCGCTCGTGCTGGTCGCGCTCGTAGTTAATCGTCCGCTGGGTGCCCAGTTGTCGCAGGCGGAGGACGCGTTTAAGCGGGGCGACCGTCCCGCGGCGCGACTGGCATACGAGCGTGTGCTCGCCTCGGACTCGCTCAATGTTACAGCTCTATATCGCGTCGCGATCCTCGACAGTTGGGATAGGAGGCTCTCCCGCTCGCTCGATGGCTTTGCTCGAGTGCGCCGGCTTGTCCCGCACGACGAGGACATCATGGTGTCGCAGGCCGCGGTGCTCGCCTGGGCCGGCAAGACGCGGGCGGCCGAATCGTTGTACGACTCAGTCCTGGCTCGCTCGCCGAAGCGGGCGGACGCCCTGGCGGGGCAGGCCCAGGTGGTGGCGTGGGGACACGACCTGCGCCGCGCCGAGCGGCTGTGGCGCGCCGCCCTCGACATCTATCCCGACGATCCGCAGCTGCTCCTCGGCCTCGCGCAGACGCTCTATTGGCGGGGGCGTCCGTCCCTCGCCGCTGTGTTCGCCGCGCGGGCGCGGACGTTGGCTCCCCGCGATCCCACGACACTGGACCTCGAGCGCTCGGTCCGCGCAGCCCTTCGTCCGGAGATTCAGACGTCGCTCGACGGCTCCGGCGATAACGAGGGCAACGACTTCGTCACCCAGGACGCGGCCTACAGCACCGCGCTCGGGGGGGATCGGCGGGGGACCTTGCACTTCGGCTGGCGTCGCGCACGCACGGGCGCCGCCACCAGCTACGGTGGAGGCGGAGCCTTCGCCGCGGCGCTGGGGGGGGGGGACGTGGTGATGCATGCCGGGGTGGGAGTGCGGCGGCTGGAGGGGCTCACGCGGCCCGGGACCCTACCGCTCACGGCGGAGCTCGGTCTCGAGGCGCGGGTGGCGCGCTATGCGGCGGCGAGCATCGGGTATGAGCGCTCGGCGTTCGACGAAACGGCCGCCCTCATCGATTCAGGTTTCGTGATTAACGCGCTCGACGTGGGTGTGGATGTTTCTCCGTCCGCCGATCTGTCGATCACCGGTGTGGGAGGCAGCGCGTGGCTGTCGGATGGCAATCGGCGCTACACGGGGGCAGTCACGGTGCTGGCGCGCGTCCTGCCGGCACTCCAGCTCGGCCCTGCGGCGCGGATTCTGGCATACCAACCGAACCATGCGCCAGGGTATTTCGCGCCCGATCGCTTCTCGGTAATCGAGGCAGCGCTCGCGTACGCCCTGCAGCGCGAGCGTTGGGGCGTCCGCATCGACGGCGGGATCGGCTCGCAGCAAGTCGCGGTGAGTGCTCCCCATCAGACCGAGTGGCACCTCAGGCTCACGTTGTCGCGCGGCTGGGGCGCGGACAACGAACTCGCCCTCGCGGGATCGATCAGCAATAGTGCCACCGCGCCGACCGGCGTCGCACCCATTGCGGGCTATCGCAGCCGCACTCTGAGTCTGCGGTTCCGCCAGGGGCTCTAGCTCAAGGCAGGTCCGTCAGCCGCAGCTCGTATCTCCTTCCCTTTCAAGCGCTCTGCCGCCCCGAGACCAAGGGTGCGCAACAGTCTCGCCGCCTGGGCTTGCTGCCGTGCCGGGAGTGCCGCGACGGCGCTGCGGATCGCCTGCGCGTGTGCGGGAAAAATGCCACCGATCAGGCGGCGTCCCGCGGTGGTGAGCGTGAGCAGAATGACGCGCCGGTCGCTCGCGGTGCGGCGGCGGCGCACCAGGCCGCGCTTCACGAGCTTGTCCACGACGTACGTGGTGCTCGACGACTCGACCAGAATGCGACGTTGCACGTCGCACACCGGCAACTCCCCCTTGTGATATAAGACTTCGAGCACCCCGAACTCGGTGGTGCCCAGCCCGAAGCGGGCGATGCTGGCCCGGGAATGGCGCTCGACGGCGTCGAACGCCCGGGCCAGCACGACCCAGAGACGGAGGGGGACGTCAACAGGGGCAACCGGGGATCGGCGCATGTCGCCTCGGGAACCACGGGTGGGGCAACAGTGTTCCCGTGGTTGTTAGAAGTCGAGTATCTCGAATTCGAAACACTTTGGGGAGTGGGCTGATATGATTGCCGATTGGGGATTGCTGGCGCTTCGTCTGGCCCTGGGAGCCGTGTTCCTGGGTCACGGAGCCCAGAAGGGGTTTGGCGCGTTCGGAGGACCCGGGTTCCAGGGCGCCACGGGGTTCGTGGAGAGCATCGGGTTCCGTCCGGCGCGGCTGTGGGCCGCCTTGGCCGTGGGCGGTGAGCTCGCCGCGGGCCTGTTGTTCCTGCTTGGTCTGTGGACGCCGGTGGCTGGCCTCTTGGTGCTCGCCACCATGGCCGTCGCGATTGCCAAGGTGCACGGGCCGAAGGGATTCTTCGCGCAGAACGGCGGCTACGAGTACAACCTCGTGCTGATCATCGCCGCGCTGGCGGTCGCCGCGATCGGCCCGGGTGCGTTCTCGCTGGAGCACGTGCTCCGACTCGCACGGTAAGGCGCCGGGCGGTCGTTAGATTCCCTCGTCGCATTTCCTGGGCGGGGGTCATCTGGAGCGTCTGGTTCCCAAGCTGTGGACGACGCTCGCGGGGTACAGCCGCGAGCAGTTCCTCGCGGATCTGATCGCGGGCGTCATCGTGGGTATTGTAGCGCTGCCGCTCGCCATCGCGTTCGCGATCGCGAGCGGCGTCACGCCCGAGCGCGGCCTGTACACCGCAATCGTCGCGGGGTTCGTCATTTCCGCGCTGGGTGGATCGCGCGTGCAGATCGGCGGGCCGACCGGCGCCTTCGTGGTGATCGTCTACGCCATCGCGCAGCGGTACGGCGTCGAGGGACTCGCGGCCGCCACCTTGCTCGGGGGCGTCATCCTCGTGGGCTTTGGCCTGGCCCGCCTTGGCGGCGCGATCAAGTTCATACCCTATCCCGTCACCATCGGGTTCACGAGCGGCATCGCGCTGATCATCTTCTCCAATGAAGTGAAAGACTTCCTCGGCCTGCGCATGGGCCCGGTCCCGGCAGAGTTCGTGCTCAAGTGGCGAGCCTTCGCCGCCCATTCCGGGGCGGTCAACCCCTGGGCTGTGCTGGTGGCGGGACTCACCCTCCTCATCATCCTGGCCTGGCCGCGCGTGAACCGCCGCATCCCGAGCCCCTTCGTGGCGCTTATTGTCGCCACCGTCGTCGTGCATCTGTTTCACCTCCCGGTAGAGACCATTGGCAGTCGCTTCGGCGTCATCGAGACCGCGCTGCCGAAGCCCACGCTTCCCGCGATCGCGCTGCGGCAGCTACCGGTCCTGATGGGGCCCGCCTTCACCATCGCGCTGCTCGGTGCGATCGAGTCGCTGCTCTCGGCGGTGGTGGCGGACGGCATGATCGGCGGCCGGCACCGCTCCAACATGGAGCTGGTGGCGCAGGGCTTCGCGAACATCCTGTCTCCGATGTTCGGGGGCATCCCCGCGACGGGGGCGATCGCGCGCACCGCCACCAACGTCAAGAACGGCGGACGGACGCCCGTAGCAGGCATGACCCACGCCATGACCCTGCTTCTAATCACGCTGTTCTTCGGGCGGTGGGCGGGCTTCATTCCCATGGCGGCCCTGGCCGCGATCCTCGTGATCGTGGCTTATAGCATGAGCGAATGGCGGACGTTCTTGGCCGAGTTCCGGGCGCCGAAGAGTGACGTCGCCGTGCTGCTTACCACCTTCTTGCTTACCGTGCTGTGGGATCTCACCGTCGCGATCGAGGTGGGCATGGTGCTCGCCGCCTTCCTGTTCATGCGGCGCATGGCGGAGGTGACGAACATCAGCGTGCTGACCCACGAGCTGCACGACCCGGTCGACGATTTCGAGCGCGACCCCAACGCCGTGAGCCGGCGCGTCGTGCCCCCCGGCGTCGAGGTCTACGAGATCAACGGCCCCTTCTTTTTCGGGGCTGCGGAGACGTTCAAGGAGCGGCTCGGGCGCGTGGCCGGCCGGCCCAAAGTCCTCATCCTCCGCATGCGGCACGTACCGGCGATCGACTCGACCGGACTCCACGCGCTGCGCGACCTCATCGCCCGCAGCCGCCGGGATGGCTCGCTCGTGATCCTCTCCGACGTCCACGCTCAGCCAGTCGTGGCGCTCGAGCGCTCCGGTCTGTACGACGAGCTGGGTGAGGAGAACGTCCACGGCAACATCGACGACGCGCTGAATCGCGCCCGCACGCATCTCGGGCTCCCGGCGGTGCAGCGCCCGGCGTTCGCCACGCCGACCGTGGCCCGCGAACAGGCGTCTTAGAGGACCGGCCATGGCTTCCCCGATCATCGCCCAGGGCACCGGGTACGTGCTGTTCGCCTACGACGTCGCGCACGCGATCGACCTCGCGGCGGCGGAGCGACGTCTCGCCAGTGCTGCGGAGCGGCAGACGATCAAACAAAAACGGCGCGCGCCGGCGTTCTTCGAATACGATCCTGCCCCGCTGCGCGTGACCGAGCCGGCCAGCCCCCTGACCATCGGCGACCGCGTGACCGCGCCATCCGTCGAGTTCGTGCTCTACGACTTCGGCGCGGTGTCGGTGAGTTACGCGATCCCCCTCCAGGGCTCCCTCACGGACTTGCCTGTGCTCAGCGCCGCGTTGTACGGGAACGAGCAGCTGCGGGAGGACTCCCGCCGGCGGGTGCAGCAGCTGGTCGACACCCTTGGCGACGCCGCGATTCGCTCCCGGCTGGCGGGGTTCGTGGAGGATTACGTCGTCTTCCAGATCGAGATGTTCACGGAGCCGTGCGAAGCCTCCATGCTCTGGACCGAGCAGGCGCAGACGGTGGCGCAGGTGCTGCGCGCTGAAACGCGCACGCTGTCGCAGCAGGAAGTGAACGACGCCCTCGCCTCGCGTCTCTCGTTCGGGCCGAACGACGCGACGTTGATCGACACCGACGTGACGCTGTTGTTCGACGCCGAGGGGGAGGACGTGCGGGCGGTGATCGAGTTCGCGAACACGCAGCTACTCGAGATGCGCTTCCTCGACGCCCAGCTCGACGAGGCGCTCGAGCAGGCATACGAGCTGCTCGGCCGCCGGCGCGGCCCGCGCGGCTTCTTCCCCGGCCCCTATGGGCGTGCGTTGCGACGGCTGGGACGGCTGCAGCTCGACGCAGCGGTGTTGTTCGAGCAGGTCACCAACGCGTTGAAGCTGATCGGCGAGCAGTATTTAACGCGCGTGTACGGCCTCGTGTCCCGCCGGTTCCACGTGGCGGAGTGGGACACGAGCATCAGCCGCAAGCTCCAGACGCTCGACGGGATCTACGGGAAGATGGCGGACCGGGCGGCGACGCAGCGGATGGAGCTGCTCGAGTGGATCATCATCGTGCTGATCGCCCTCTCCATCGCGCTGCCGTTCATCTAGCTAATAAGGCCGCCGTTCCTCGAGCCGTTGGTCGCGCGGTAGGATCAGCGCTCGCACGATCGCGATCGCGTCGACGGCGATGAGCAGTCCTTCCTGCGGCAGCGATTGTACGCCGATCACGCTGCCCGCCGGCGGATTGCGCTGCGGAAAAAACTCGGGGGCGGCTTGCCGGATCACCTCGAGGTCCTTGGGCGAGTAGTTCACCACGTAAATCGTGAGCTTGGCGACGTCGGCGGGCGTCGCGCCCCCGATGCGCAGCACGGTCGCGAGGTTAGCGAACGCCTGCTCCGCCTGCGCTCGCAGGTCGGCGGGGCCCACGAGCCGTCCGGTGCTGTCCAGCGCCACTTCACCCGACACATACAGCGTGCCCCCGACGCGCACCGCGTGCGTAAAGCCCGGGAGGGCGGCCAGCGTCCCGGGGTTGATATAGCGAGCCGATACCGGATCGGGCCCCGGCCGGATGGCGCCGGGTTGTGGCACGCCGCAGCCGGCGAACAGGACGATGGTGAGGCTCGTCAGGAGGGCGATCCGCATGCAGGGGCTCCTCAGAGGCAGGTTGTAAACGGACTTCAGGCCACTCTGTATACGCCAGCGGGTCAAGGGAGTTCAAGAGGGGAATATCGAGGAGGCCCCGAGGGTCTTTGCGACGGCGGAACTCACAGACACCCCTTTGAGGAGCACCCTTATGGAACGCAAGTCGAAACAGGTCGTGGGATGGGGCCTTACTTCCGGCACCTTGCTGCTCGCGCTACTCGGCGCGGGGCGGCGACCGCGCTCCGACGCCCCATCGCAGGTGAGCGTCCGGCTTTCGGAGTGGAAGGTAGAGCTCTCGCGACGGACAATCACCGCGGGAACGGTGACGTTCGCGGTCACCAACTCCGGGAGCATCCCCCACGGCTTCGAGATCGAAGGCCGCGGGATCGAGAAGGAGATCGAGACGATCCAGCCGGGCGCGAGTGACACGCTCACGCTGACCCTCGAGCCCGGGGCGTACGAGGTCTACTGCCCCGTCGGCGGAGAGTCGCATAAGAAGCTCGGGATGGAGACGTACCTCAAGGTCGCGAGCGAGAAAGGCTCGGGATCCTCAGCGTACGGCGGCGGCGAGACGGGGGGGTCGCAAGAGAAGATGGAACACGTCCAGGCCATCTGGGTGACGGGTGGCGGACCCGTAATCCAGGTCCTCCCGGGTCCATTCCCGTTCCCCGACAGCGCGGCCCCGATCCTCAAGGCGTTCGGGGACGAGCGCGAGGGCCTGGAGTCGCAGGTGAAGAACGGGCCGTACTCGAACAACGTCGCCCCGAGCTCCGGGACGTTCACCTTCACGGCGTGGGACAAGGGCGCCACGCGCGATTCGGTCGACGGCGTGGCCGAGTTCGCCACCCAGGACGGCGCCCGCTGGAAGCTCGTGCTGGATCGCGTGCAGACGAGGGACGTGCCGCACCACCCGCGGTTCGGCGGCGTGATCATGGGGCTCTATTACCATGGCGCGACCCAGGTGCACACGCCGCTCGTGCCGACGATCAACAGTGCGGTGGCGCTATGGGCATTTGGGCACCTCTACAAGAACGACGCGCTGGTCACCGACAACGCGATGGTTCACGTGATGCTGTTGTCGCGCACGCGCCGGGACGGCGACTTCGCGCTCGCCTGCTGGGATTGCTCGAAAAACAAGATCGAGGAGCTGCAGTTGCAAATCCTGCCCGGACCGGGTGAGCCGAAGTTCGACGCACCGGGCGGGTTCCTGTTCATCAACTGGGAAAGGTCTAGCTCGCGTAACCCGGCGAGGTGAGGTGCGGCGTCAAAACGGGAACCCCGCGCGCACGTAGATAGCCGTACGCTCGGGGCTCCTGGCCGCCGCGAGTGACAACGTGTTGGTCCGGCGGTGCTGCCAGGCAAGCCACAGCCCGCCTCCCGCCGCGGCGTGCCAGCGATCGGAAGATTCCCCGGGGACCCAGACGCGCCCCGCGTCCGCAAGCCCGAAGATGCCCACGTCGCCGAACGGGAGGCGCCCTGCGAACAGCCGTAGCTCGGCATTCCCGTAGGCCCCGCGCCGCCCGGCGAACCGCTGCTCCGGGTACCCCCGCACGGTCGTCTCGCCGCCGATGTACACCAGTTGCTGGAAGGGGACTGTACCCGTCACCGCGGCGCCCCCGGCGCGGAGCGCGAGGGTCGCGGCGGGCGGCTCGCCGGCCGACAGATAGGTAGACGCCTCGACTCGCACACTCCCGAAGGAGTGCACGGCGTCCCACACGGGGGGAGACCACCGTCCCGCGGCGCTGACATGCAGCCCCCGGGACGGGTACATGGGCAGGTCGCGAGTGTCCAGCACGAGCGCGACGCGGGCTCCGACGCAGCCGAAATTGCCGGCGCCGTAGTAGGGGCCAGTCGTGGTGAGGACGGTACCCACGTCGACTGGCGTGTGCGCATACTCGAGCAAGGGACCGAGTGTGATCCGGAGTCGCGGTGCCAGCGCTGCGGTGATCGCGGGCGCGACGACCAGCTGCTTCTGACGCACCCGGTATACGCTGTCCGGCTGTGAACCATCGCGCTCGTTGCCGACTCCATAGAAGTGGATCAGCTCGAGTCCTGATGCGCGCAGCTCGACGTTCAGGATCGAGGGAGCGAGCGGCCGGCGGAATTCACCCAGGACCTCCACCCGGTAGCTGCGGGCGCTGGTCGCATACGCCACCTCAGCGAACAGCCGTGCGCTCGCCGGCAGGGCGTGGAATCCGTACCGGGTGTGCATGACACCCGCGCCGACGAGCAGTCCGACCCCCGGTGAATAACTCGCGCCCAACAACGGAACCGTCTGTGGGCGCCAGGCGTCTCGGGACGGTACGCCCTGCGAGAACACGGGCGAAGTGATCGCGGCTGTGGCCGCGAGTGAGGAGAGCGTCAGCCGAGACACGGGCGGAACATCCCGCGCCGGTGTCGTTGGAGCAAGCGGCTGCCTCGCGCCAAGCGCCGCCGCGTTACCTTTCCGGGCAGCACTGAAGGGAGGCCTCCTGTGAAATGCCGGTCGATGCTGGCGGTCGCGACCCTCGCGGCGCCCCTCTGCGCGCAACAGCCGGGGACGGAAGGCTCCATGATGCACCCGATGGGGCCGGTGGGGTCGTTGGGGCCGGTGATGATGCAAATGATGTGGTACATGCCGCAGCACCTGCTCGCACATAAAGAAGCCCTCGGGCTCATGCCCGACCAGGTTACCCGCCTCACCGCGCTCCGGGACGGGGAGCGGACGGCCCGCGAGGCCATCGAGGCCGAGGCCGAGGCGCACGTGAAGGAGCTGGACCAGGCCGCGAGCGCTCCCCAACCCGACACAGTCGTGCTGAAGACGCGCTTCGCGGCGGCGCACGCCGCCATGGGAAAGGCGCACTGGCTGGCGCTCACCACCGCCGTTCAGGCGAAGAGCGTTCTCAACGACGCGCAGCGCAAGAAAGTCACGGTGTGGGCAGACTCGATGCACGCGTGGATGCAGCAGCACCGGCGGATGATGCCGCCGAGCCCCGATCACTGACGGCAATGCGCCGCGCTCGGATGCCATTCGTGCTGCGCGGAGTCGCATTGGTAGCCGCGCTGTGCGTCGCGGTTGGTGGAAGTGGTCTCCCCATGTGCGTAAGCTTGATGACGCGGGGCGGCCCTCCTTGCGACATGCATCGCACAAGCCAAACGACCGTCGTCACGGGTGCGGCGGTCCATTCGCAGGGCTCACCTCACAACTGTCACCCGGATGCACCCGGCCTCGGCTGCGTTGGCGCGGGCGCGTGCCTCGGCGCCAATCCCGGGACGCCGGTGGCCCCGGCTGCAACGATCAGCCTTCGAGTCGCATTCCGCGCGAGCGTTCCCGAGCCGACTGAGGCCCCCCCCTCCTATCTCGCGCCACCGCTTTCTCCGCCGCCTCAAGCCTGAGTAGTCGATCGCGGGTGTAGTGCGTTTTCACCTCCGGCTTGAGGAGACATGCAGATGGCGAAGATTCTGGGTGGCTCGGTGGCCGCCGCGCTGGCGCTCACCCTCGGCGTGGCGCGTCCACTCCACACGCAAATGCACATGCACCACCCCACGGAGCAGGGCGGAGCACCGCTCGGCATTCCGGAAAGCCGAGGGGGATCGGGCACATCCTGGCTTCCCGATGCCAGCCCGATGCACGACAGTCACATCACGCTCGGGCGGTGGACGTTGATGCTACACGGCCAGGCGTTCTTTCAGTACGACCGTCAAGCAGGAGCGCGAGGTAGCAACCAGCTTGGCGCAATCAACTGGGCGATGGCGGCCGCAAGCCGGTCGCTCGGTGCCGGCCAGATCGAGCTTCGCAGCATGCTCAGCGCCGAGCCGTGGACCATCGGCAGCCGCGGCTATCCATTGCTGCTGCAAACGGGCGAATCCTACCAGGGGGCGTCCCTGCATGATCGCCAACACCCCCATGACCTTTTCATGGAGCTAGCGGCACTGTACGAGCGCCCCATCGGCCGGAACCTCGGCTTGTCGCTGTACCTCGCCCCAGTGGGCGAGCCGGCCCTTGGACCGGTCGCCTTCCCGCATCGACCATCGGCGGCCGACGATCCCCTCGCGCCCATCTCCCATCACTGGCAGGACGGCACACACATCACGTTCGGCGTCGTCACCGCAGGCGTGTTCACGCGCAACGTCAAGGTGGAAGCCTCGTGGTTCAACGGGCGCGAGCCCGACGAGAATCGCACGAATTTCGACTATGCCAACCGGCAGCTCGATTCCCGGAGCGCGCGTGTCAGCGTCAATCCGGACGCGCGCTGGAGTTTCTCGGCCTGGTACGGATACTTGGAGAGCCCCGAAGGGCTCAACCCAGGGGAGTCCCTGCACCGGCTCGGTGCTGCCGCCCTGACGACGCAACGCGTGGGCGAGGGCGGCTCGTGGTCGAGCGCCCTGATCTTCGGCGCTAACATGGCCCTGGGCGCGGGTAAACTTTCGCCGAGCCTCCTGTTGGAGAGTGCGTTCGAGCCGGACGGTCATGACGCCTTCTTCGGTCGCGCTGAATACGTGCGCAAAAGCGCCAACGAACTGGTGATCGCAGCGGCACCCGCTACGACGGAATACGCCATCGGTGCACTGGCGGTTGGGTACCTGCGGACGGTCGGGCGAGTGGCGGGCCTCTCGGCGGGGGCCGGTGTGCGCGGGTCACTCAACGTGCTGCCTGCGGGCCTCGCTGGCGTGTACGGCAGCCGAACGCCGACCGGCGTGGCGATCTATGTTCGGTTGCGGCCGGAGGGCAAAGGACATGAGTTGATGAAGACGGACAAGATGCCGGGCATGGAGGGAGGTCCACATGAGTAAGACCGGCCTCGACGCCCGCCGCGCGGCCCTCGTGGCGGGCACGTTGCTGTTGGTCGCATCGTTGGCCTCGGCGCACGACCTCTTCCTGAAGCTCGACTCCTACTTTCTCGAGCCACGGGCCCGTGTGCGGATCCCCGTGCTGAAGGGGACCTTCGCGAAGAGCGAAAGCGCCGTGGCGCCCGATCGCATCGCGGACATCAGTGTGCTCTCCCCCGAAGGACGCACGCACCTCTCACCCGCGACAGCGTGGAGCCGAGGGCCGGACAGCACCAGTCTCCTGAGCCTGGCGCTCGGTGACGCCGGCACCTACGTCGTGGGGGTATCGACTCGCCCGCGCGAGATCGAGCTCGCGGCTCGAGAGTTCAACGCCTACCTCGAGGAAGACGGTCTCCCCGACGTGCTCGAGGCGCGTCGCCGGGACAACGAGCTCGGGAGAGACGCGCGGGAGCGGTACTCGAAGCACATCAAGGCGGTGTTCCAGGTTGGCCCGGCGCGGAGTGGCGACTTCAACACGACGCTCGGGTACCCGGCGGAGATCGTGCCCCTCGACAATCCTTATGCGCTCGCTCCCGGCACGACGTTGCGAGTGCGCTGCCTCGTCGACGGGCGCCCGGTCAGGAACCAGACGGTGTTGTGGGGTGGGGAGGGCCATGTGGCGCTCCCGTCGCGCAGTACGCAGACCGATGGCGACGGCGTCGCACAGATCACGCCCGACACGCCGGGAAAATGGTACGTGAAGTTCATCCACATGGTACGACGCACTGAGCCGGCACTCGACTACGAGTCCAAATGGGCCACGCTGACGTTCGAGCTTCGCTGACGCACCACGCTCACCATGAGCACGGCGCGCCCCGTGAGCCCGCGGGCCACGGGGAAGGCGTCTCGCATGCCCACCACACCGGCATGGTGGACGAGTTCCGGCGGCGGTTTTGGGTGTCGCTAGTGCTCACCCTGCCGGTCCTCGCGACATCGGAAGTGATCCAGCAGTTCCTCGGCGTCCGCGGGACGCTCGCCTTCCCGGGCGATCGGGTGGTCGCATTTGCGTTCGCGTCCGCCATTTACTTCTACGGCGGCTGGCCGTTCCTCACCGGATTGGTGGATGAGCTGCGGCGGAGGGTCCCGGGGATGATGACCCTGGTCGGCCTCGCCATCACCGTCGCCTACGCGTACAGCGCTCTGGTCGTGCTGGGCCTGCCCGGAAGCGTGTTCTTCTGGGAGACGGCGACGCTGATCGACGTCATGCTCCTGGGTCACTGGATCGAGATGCGTTCGGTGCTCGGCGCCTCGAAGGCGCTCGAACAGTTGGTGCGACTGCTCCCGGCGGAAGCTCACCGCGTCCTCGCCGATGGCTCGTCCGAGGACGTGCCGCTGGCCGAGTTGCGGCCGGGCGACCGGGTGCTGGTCAAGCCCGGGGAGCGGATCCCGACCGACGGTCGTGTGGTGGCGGGCCGCACCAGTGTGAACCAGGCGATGTTGACCGGTGAGTCCCAACCGGTGGAGAAGGGCGAAGGGGACGACGTCATCGGCGGTGCGGTGAACGGCGACGGGGCGATCACCATCGAGGTCCGGCGAACCGGCGCGGAGACCTACCTGTCGCAGGTGATCGAGCTGGTGCGTCGGGCCCAGGAGGCGCGCTCGCGCACCCAGGACCTCGCGGACCGCGCAGCGCTGTGGCTCACCGTGATCGCGGTCGGAGGCGGCATCGTGACGCTCGTAGCGTGGCTCGGTGCGGGCCGCGAGCTCAGCTTCGCGCTCGAGCGCATGGTGACGGTGATGGTGATCGCCTGCCCGCACGCCCTCGGCCTCGCGGTGCCGCTGGTCGTCGCCGTCTCCACGTCGTTGGCCGCGCGCCGCGGGTTCCTGATCCGGGATCGGTCGGCGTTCGAGCGGGCGCGCACGGTCGACGCAGTGGTGTTCGACAAGACCGGCACACTCACCGAGGGACGGTTCGGGGTGACGGACGTCGTGACGTTCCAGGGCCACGACGAGCGGGATGTGCTGCGGCTCGCGGCCGGGCTCGAGAGCCGTTCCGAGCATCCCATCGCGGCAGGAATCGTGAGGGCAGCCGAGCAGCGGGGCGTTCCCTCTCCCGTCCCAGCCGACTTCACCGCGATTCCAGGGAAGGGCGCCGAGGGCACCGTAGACGGCGTGGCGGTCAAGGTGGTGAGTCCGGGATATGTGAGGGACCAGGGGTTAGGGGCTGGGGATTCGGGAGAACGGCTCCGACAGTTGCTGGAGCAGGGGAAGACCGTCGTGTACGTGCTCGCTGATGGGAAGGTGATCGGCGCGATCGCCCTCGCCGACGTCATCCGGCCGGAGTCACGCGAGGCACTCGAGCGGCTCAAGGCGATGCGCATCAAGCCGATCATGCTCACGGGAGACTCCGCGGCGGTGGCGCGCCGGGTGGCCGGCGAGTTGGAGCTGGACGAGTACTTCGCCGAGGTGCTGCCGGACCAGAAAGCGGCGCGGATCGACGCCGTGAAGCGGCGCGGCCAGACGGTCGCCATGGTGGGCGACGGTGTGAACGACGCCCCCGCGCTGGCCTCTGCGGACGTGGGGATCGCGATCGGGGCGGGGACCGACGTGGCAATCGAGGCGGCGGATATCGTGCTGGTCCGCTCCGATCCGCGCGACGTGCCGGCGATCGTTGGTCTGGCCGGAGCCACGTACCGGAAGATGGTGCAGAACCTTTGGTGGGCGACGGGCTACAACGCGGTGGCGCTCCCGCTCGCGGCCGGCGTGCTCGCCGGCGTGGGGATTGTCCTGTCGCCGGCGCTGGGGGCGGGTCTCATGTCCGCTTCGACCGTGATCGTGGCGCTCAACGCTCAGCTGCTTCGGGCTTGATATATCAACAAAAGTTGATATGTTATGGCCTGATGGTGACGACCCTCCCCCCCACGCGTCAAGCGGTGCGTTGGTTCCATGCCCTGTCAGACGAGACGCGGCTCGAGATCGTGCGGCTGCTGTCGCACGGTGAGCGCTGCGTGTGCGAGCTCCAAGACGTGCTCGGCGCCGCGCAGTCGCGCTTGTCCTTTCACTTGAAGATCCTCAAAGATGCAGGGCTCCTGACCGATCGCCGCGACGGCCGCTGGGTCTATTACGCGCTGAACGGCGAAGCGCTCGACGAGATCGCGGACTTTTGCTCTGCGATGAAGCCCGGAAAGCACGTCGGCAGCTGTCGCGTGGCGTGCTGCACATGAACAGCTCTCGTTGCACAGGGGGGTAATCGATGAGCGATCTCGACGAGGCCGTGAAAAGGAAGTACGGCGAGGCTGCGCTGCGCGTGCTCGGTGGCGAGCGCGGCGGCTGCGGGTGCGATCCCGTGAGCTCGAACCTGTACGATGCCGCAGAGACGGCGGCTCTCCCTGAGGGAGCGGTGCTCGCGTCGCTCGGCTGCGGTAATCCGACGGCCTTAGCCGACCTTCATCCAGGTGAAACTGTGCTCGACCTCGGTTCGGGCGGCGGGATTGATGTGCTCCTGTCGGCCCGGCGGGTCGGGCCGACCGGCAAGGCATACGGTCTCGACATGACCGACGAGATGCTCGCCCTAGCACGCGAGAACCAGCGCAAGGGCGGCGTCCCGAACGTGGAATTCTTGAAGGGGGAGATCGAGAGCATTCCGCTCCCGGACGCTCGGGTGGACGTGATCATCTCGAATTGCGTCATCAATCTCGCGGCCGACAAGCGTCGGGTGCTGCGTGAAGCGTTCCGCGTGCTCAAGCCGGGCGGTCGGTTCGCCGTGTCGGATGTGGTCGTGCGGGGTGAGGTCCCCGCCGCGGTTCGCCGCAGCATGGAGCTGTGGGTGGGGTGCATCGCCGGCGCGCTGGAGGAGGCGGAGTACAAGCGACTGTTGATCGAGGCAGGGTTTACGGACGTCGGGGTCGAGCCAACGCGGATCTACGAGTTCGCGGACGCGCGCGCCGTGCTGACCCGAGTGGGGCTCGACGCCGAGGTGCTGGCGCGCGAGGTAGGAGGACGCGTGATGGGGGCGTTCGTGCGAGCGCGGAAGCCCGCCTAGTGTTCCGCGTTCTCTTCTTGTGCACCGGGAACTCCGCCCGCAGCCAGATGGCCGAGGCGCTGCTTAACTGGAAGGGCAGAGGTCGTTTCTACGCGGAGAGCGCCGGGTCACGGCCCGTTGAAAGGGTCAATCCTCACGCAATCGAGACGCTGAGTGAATTCGGCATCCCGTCGTCCGGCCATGCGCCGCGTGGCCTCGATGGATTGGAGCGGGAGCGCTGGGATTTCGTCATCACGGTGTGCGACCGTGCGAGGGAATCGTGCCCGATCTTTCCCGGCCAACCGGTGATGGCGCACTGGGCGATGCCTGATCCCGCCGAAGTCGCGGGCGATGCGGCGGCCCAGCGGGCGGCGTTTCGAGATGCGTTCGTCCTGCTCAGCCGCCGAATCGATCTCTTGCTGGCGCTGCCGCTCGAGAAGCTCGAGCGACTCGCCCTCGAAGCCCGCGTGCGGGCGATCGGGGCGGCGGCGCTCAGCCCTGATTGACCGGCCGTCGCCACAGCGACGACCCGATGGCGAGGCTCGCCACGATGATGTTCGCCACGATGATCGGCAGAGCGTGGATGAGCAGTCCGTACGTGGCCCACGCGAGAGCAGCGACCGCCTGGACGCGACGTAACGTCGTCGCCTGCTTGCAAAGGTAGGAGGCCGCGAAAATCGCCGTCGCCAGCCATCCGACGGCGTCAGGCATTGGTGAGAAGCTGGCGCAGCACGTACTCGAGGATCCCGCCGTGCCGGTAGTACTGGAGCTCCTGCGGGGTGTCGATTCGCACGGACACCTTGACCGGCACGCTCGAGCCATCGGGCCGGTTCGCCTTGACGACCAGCTCCTTGCCGCGCGGGAACCCCTCCGTGAGCACGGCGCCGAGTCCCGCGATCTCGAACACCTCCTTGCCGGTGAGCCCGAGACTCTCGGGCGTTTCGCCTGGCAGGAACTGCATCGGCAGGATCCCCATCCCCACCAGGTTCGACCGGTGGATCCGCTCGTAGCTCTGCGCGATCACCGCGCGGACGCCCAGCAGGCGCGGGCCCTTGGCGGCCCAATCGCGCGATGAGCCCGCGCCGTACTCTTTCCCCGCGATCACGATGAGCGGCACGCCCGCGGCCTGGTATTTCACCGAGGCGTCGTAAATCGTCATGTGCTCGCCAACGGGCAGGTGCAGCGTGACGGGTCCCTCCGTCCCGGGCGCGAGCAGGTTCTTGAGGCGCACGTTGGCGAAGGTGCCGCGCACCATCACCTCGTGATTCCCACGCCGCGAACCGTAGGAGTTGAAGTCGACGGGCTGCACCCCATGGCTCAGCAGGTGCTGTCCCGCCGGGCTGGTCTTGCGAATCGAGCCCGCCGGTGAGATGTGGTCGGTGGTGATGCTGTCTCCTAGCCAGCACAGCACCCGAGCGCCGCGGATGTCGGCGATCGGCCCGGGCGTTCGCGGCATGTCATCGAAGTACGGGGCGCGGCGGATGTATGTCGAATCGGGCTCCCAGGCGAATCGGTCACCGGTGGGCACGGGGAGGCCGCGCCAACGCTCATCTCCCTGAAACACCTCGCCGTACTCCTTTTTGAACATCGACGACTTGATGGACGAGCGGACCACGTCGTCCACCTCTTTCGCGGACGGCCAGATGTCATGCAGGTACACGGGCTTCCCGTCTTTCCCCGTGCCGAGCGGCTCCGACTGCAGATCGAGGTCGATCCGACCGGCGAGGGCGTAGGCGACCACCAATGGCGGCGACGCCAAGTAATTGGCGCGCACCTCCTGCTGGATCCGCCCCTCGAAGTTGCGGTTGCCCGAGAGCACGGCGCACACCACCAGCTCTCCCTCCGCTACCGCTGCCGAGACCGGCTCAGGGAGGGGCCCCGAATTGCCGATGCACGTCGTGCAGCCGTAGCCCACCAGATGAAACCGCAGTCGCTCGAGGTAAGACATCAAGCCGGCCCGCTGGAGGTAGTCGCTCACGACCTTCGAGCCCGGGGCGAGGCTGGTCTTGACCCACGCCTGTGAGGTGAGGCCACGCTCCACGGCCTTCTTGGCGACCAGGCCGGCGGCGATCATCACCGAAGGATTCGACGTATTGGTACAGCTCGTGATGGCGGCGATGACGACCGACCCGTGGTGCAGCTTGCACGCGGTGCCGTCGACGGTCAGATCGACGTGCGTGCGGCGCGGCGGCGCGGCCACCGCGGTCCCACCACCGAACGTCTGGCCGCCCTCGGCCTCCCAGTGGTTGCGCACGTCCGTGGGTGGGGCGATCGGCGACGTCGGCTTCATGAGCGTGGGCAGCACGGAATGAAAGTTCCGCGACACGTCGCGCAGCGACACCCGATCTTGCGGCCGCCGCGGCCCCGCCAGGCTCGGCTCCACCGTCGAGAGGTCGAGGGACAGGGTGTCCGAGTAGGCGGGCTCCGCTGCGTCCGCGGAGTGAAACAGGCCCTGCTCCTTCATGTAGGCCTCGACTAGCGCGACCTGATCCTTCGAGCGGCCGGAAAACGCCAGGTAGCGCAAGGTCTCCTGATCCACCGGGAAGATGCCGACCGTGGCGCCGTATTCGGGCGCCATGTTCCCGATCGTGGCGCGATCGGCCAGCGGGAGCGTCGCGATGCCCGGGCCGTAGAACTCGACGAACTTCCCTACCACGCCCTTCTTACGCAGCATCTCCGTGACCGTCAGCACGAGGTCGGTGGCGGTCGCGCCCTCGGCGAGGCGCCCGGTGAGGCGGAAGCCCACGACCTGCGGGATCAGCATCGACACGGGTTGCCCCAGCATCGCGGCTTCCGCCTCGATGCCTCCGACGCCCCACCCCAGCACGCCCAGCCCGTTGATCATCGTGGTGTGCGAGTCGGTGCCTACGAGCGTGTCGGGATAGGCTTGCGGCGTACGGCCTTCGGTCGTGAAAACCACGCGGGCCAGGTACTCGAGGTTCACCTGGTGCACGATGCCGGTGTCGGGGGGCACGACACGGAATCCCTGGAACGTCTGCTGCGCCCAGCGGAGCAGGGCGTAGCGCTCGCGGTTGCGCCGGAACTCGAGATCCGCGTTCACCTGGAACGCGCTGGGCGTGCCGAACTCATCCACGATGACCGAGTGGTCGATCACCAGCTCGGCGGGGAGCAGCGGGTTGACCTTCTTGGGGTCGCCGCCCATGGCTTGCATCGCGTCGCGCATCGCAGCGAGGTCGACGACGGCGGGCACACCCGTGAAGTCTTGCATCAAGACGCGCGCCGGCATGAATGCGATCTCGTCGTCGGGCGTCTTCTTCGGATCCCAGCGCGCGAGCCTCTCGATCTCCTCGCTACGGACTGCCCGCCCGTCCTCGCGGCGGAGCAGGTTCTCGAGCAGGATCCGGAGAGCATAGGGCAGCCGCGGCACGGGCAAACCGCGGCGCTCGAGCGCGTCCAGGCGAAAGATCTCGAATGTCGCGCCCGCGGCGGTGAGGGACGCCTTGGCCCCGAAGCTGTTTCTGGTGGTCATTCCACGACCTTCAGGTCCGTGACGAAGTACTCGGTCTCGCCGAAGCAGCTCGTCGGGATTCCCATGTGTTGTTTGTAGGTGAGGGAGACGCGCTTGCCCATGCTCTGGTTGACGCGCGCGGCGATCGAATCGCTCCGCACCGTGAAGAAAAACTTCTCCGACATCGTCCCCGGGATGGACACCATGGCCAGCTCGCCCTCCCACGTCTTACAGATCCACCCTTTCTTCGAGAACTTCTGCACGTAGCCGGCCCGCTCTCCGGTCGAATAGGTCCACGTGAGGGCTGTCCAGGTGTACAGCGCGAAGCCGATGATCGGCACGATCAACACGGCGGCGATGATGAGCTTGTGAGTCCGCGACAGCGTGAAGGTCACGTGGAGGAATCTAGCGGGACCGGCATGCAGCGATAAGGTCATCGCACCGCGGGCTAGGGCTGCAGGCGACGCAGATACCGCTCCGGGTGGTTGAGGAAATCGCGCGTGAGCGCCACGTGGTCGAGCGTCTCGTACGCGACCGCGTGCACTGGCGGGCTGTCAAAGCTGTAGATCGCCGCACCGGGAAGCGCGAGCAGAATGGGTGAGTGGGTGGCGATGACGAACTGCGCGTCCTGGCTCACCATGTCGGCGAGCAGCGCCAGCAGGGCCAGTTGGCTCTGCGGCGAAAGCGGGGCCTCCGGCTCGTCCAGGAGATAGAGACCTCCGGGGACGAAGCGTGACTGAAACAGCTTGAGAAAGCTCTCGCCGTGGGAGTTCGCATCGAGGTCCACACCGTAGCGGCGCTCCATGTCCGCGAGTGAGGCGCGTGCGGGACCGGTTGCCAGGCTCATGGCGTAGTCGGAGCGGTCCGCAGCCCGATACTCCTGCTCGACGTCGCGCAGCCGGGCCAGCAGGTCGGAGCGTTCGCGGGCGAGACGCTTCGCGAACCCGAAGAAGTCCTCCGCCCGCAGGAAGAAGCCGCGCGTGGTGCGGCGCGACCAGGAGAGCCGCAGCGCTCGGGCGAGCCGACGTTGCGCCGCCAGCGTCTCGTCGGCCGTCAGGTCGGCAGCGCCGACCGTAGGCAACCCCGCCGCAGCGGCGATCCCTTCGAGCAACGTGGACTTGCCCGACCCGTTCTCCCCGACGAAAAACGTCACCGGTCGCTCCAGCGTCAGTTCGTCGAGCGTGCGGATCGCCGGTATCGAGAACGGAAACGCCCCATGGGCATCGTCCGGAGGCGTCCTCAGGCGGACGCACGCGAGGTGGGGTCGCTCCACGCTATCGCTCCGCGACCTCGTACGTCTCGGTCTTGTACGGCACGAACCCGCGCCTCCGATAATTCGGCAAGGCGTGGGGATGGTCGAGCGAGCAGGTGTGCAGCCAGACGCGCGCCGGCGCGAGCGCCCACGCGTCCCGCACCGCACACGACAAGAGGTGCTTGCCGAGGCCCTGGCCGATCGCTTTCGGCATAAGCCCGAAGTACGCGATTTCCACGGACCGGTCTTCCGGCACGCGACGCAATTCGTACCATCCCACGAGCGCGCCGGCGCGCCGCGCGACGTGGAGCGTGATCTCGGGCTGCGCCAAGTGCGCGCGGATCTGCTCATCGGTCCAATCCCAGCGGTCGCGCCAATGGTAGTCCTCACCGACGGTGCGATAGCACGCCCGGTACAGGTCCGGCGTTGGCCGCTGGACCCGCTCGATCCCGAGGTCGGCAAAGTCACCGAAGGCCGGCCGAAACTGATTGGGCTCTTTGAGTTCGAGGTAGGTTCGAGTCGCCTCCACGGTTACCCCTTGGCGCCTTGGCGTCTATGCGTCTCGGCGTCTATTTTTTTCGCCATGACCTTCAACCGTATGGGCACCGTCCCCCTGCCGCTGGCGCTGCACCTCGCGAGCTACACCGTGCTCGGCCTGTTCTGCTTCTTCGCGGGCGGGCTCAATCTGATCGATCCGGTCAAGATCCCGCACGGCCTGATGTTCCTCGCCGTCTGCGGGTTCAGCTGGGGCTACGTCTTCGGGATCCTCATGGCGCGCAAAGAAGTGGTCGTGCTCGGCTTCCTCGCCAGCGCCGCCTGGCTCGTCGCGGCCTTCGTCGGTACCGCCCGCTTCGGCTTCGACTGGCGCCTCACGGCGCTACTCGTCGCGCTCGGTGGGTACGGCTTAATCACCCTCGGACTGTACCGCAAGCGTATCCTGGAGCACTGAGCCCTCTCCCGCGGCCCCTCCCCCGGCTCAGCCGACAGTTCTCGTTTCCACGTGCGCGGGAGCGGCGGGCAACTCCACGACGAACGTCGCCCCGCCGAACTCCGAGTCCTCGATCCAGATCTTGCCCCCGACCTCCGTCACGACGCGCTGGCAGATTGCGAGGCCGAGCCCCGTTCCCTCGTCCGGGCTTTTGGTCGTGAAGAAAGGATCGAACACCCGGCCGCGGATGTCCTTGGGGACGCCGGGCCCGGAATCGTCAACGGTGAGCCGCACCCAGCCCTCCCGTGCCTGGGTCCGCAACCGGATGATGGCGGGGTGACGGCCGCGCACCACGTGCTCCGCATTGGTCACCAGATTGATCACCACCTGCTGGAGCTCCTGACCTAGGCCGAGGACCGCGGGGGCGGACTGGTCGAGCTCAGTGCGGAACTCGACGCTCTCGGCACGCAGCACGCGCCGGCGGATCTCGGCGACGTCGTGCACCAGATCGTTGATTTGCACGCGCGTCGGCGCGGTGTCGGCACGCCGGGCGAGCCGCAGCAAGCTGCGCACGATGCGGGCCGCGCGATCGACCTCCCGCGTGATCGTCGCCGCGCTCGTACTCGTCTCGGGGTCCCGGCTCGCCCGGCCCAGAAGCTCGGCTTCCATGCGGATCGCCGCCAGGGGGTTGTTCACCTCGTGCGCGACGCCGCTGGCGATCTCGCCCACCGTGGCGAGCTTTTCTCGGGCGATCAGCTCGCGTTGCGCGCGCAGCTCCTCGGTCCGGTCGTACAGCGCCACCAGCAGGCTGTCCGGAGCGACCCCCGCGAGGCCGGTCACCGTGCAATCGCAGATGCGACGGTCGCCGGACGGCTGCGTGACCAGCACCCGCCCGTGCCACGGTGAGTCGTCGCGCGGCCGGGCCAGTACCAGGTGCAACGAGATCTCGCTCGGCGAGAGACCCAGCGCCTCGAGATGGATGCCGAGCGCCTGCGACTCCGACGCGATGCCCAACAGCCGGCAGCCGGCCTGGTTCAGCTGTTGGACGCGGCCGTCGCGGCCGACGAGGGCCATGGGGAGCGGGCTGCCGTCCACCATGGCGTGGGCCCGTTCGGCGGCGGCGCGCGCTCCACTCACCGCTTCCGACAGCTCGAGGCCGCCGGCGATGTACGCCGCCACCGCGGTGAGGTATTGCAGCTCCATGAGCCCGAAGGGCGGCGGAGCGTCAGCGCCCGGCTGATGGTAGCGGACCACGCCCACCGCGCCGACCACGCCACTGGAGGTACGGAGGGGGGCGATCATCGCGGCGCGCGCGGTGCTCGAAGGCGAAAGCGAGCGCTGGGCGTCGGGCTCGCTCAGGATGTTGTCGGTGAGGAACGGCTCTCCCGTCCGGATCACCCGGCCCGTCGCGCTCGAGTCGATCGTGATCTGAGCGCCGTCGAGCTCCACGCACTGCCCGACGGTCGCCGCCACGCGCAGCAGCGCCGGCTCGGCGGCGCGCAGCGCCACGTACGCACCGTGCGCCTCCACCAGACTCGTCACGCTCTGGAGCGTGTAGCGGAGCAGCAGCTCGCGCTCAGGGGCAGCGAGCAGCCAGCGCGACAACTCCACCAGGAACGTCCCGAGCCGCCGCTCCCGCTCCAGGCCCGCGCGGCGCGCCACCATGACGGCGAGGTGGGTTGCGATCTCGATCGTCGATCGCAACGCGTCTACCGGGAACCCGTCGGGGAGTCCTTGGAAACGCGCGCTCACGTGGCGCCCGTCGGCGTCATGGAAGTCCGTGAGAAAGCGCTCGCCGTCCGTCCGCGCCGCCCCGGCCTCGACGCTGCCCGACTCGGTCAGTCCCTTGTAGGTGAGCTCCACCCGCGCGCCGCCAGCCCAGTCGCTCAGAATGCGGGTCGCGGCCTGCCAGAAGGCCCGTGTTTGCTTGGCCTTACCAGCTTCGCTGAGAAGTTTGCGAATCGGGTCTAGCATGAATACAAACTACGTCGAGCGGCGGCGTTGCACAGCGGCGTCTCGAAGAGGCGTTGCACAGAGGCGTTAGGTTCATAGGGATGGGTGTGCGCCCGGCTGGCTGGCACTGCGCCGTCGGGAACCGAGCGGCGTTTTCAAGCAAGACAACAAGACAAGTGGAAAGGCGCAACTCGATGAGTCAAGACGTTCTATTGGTTTCCGACGAAGAGGCGCTCGACGCGTATTCCCAGGCCGTGACCGGCGCTGCAGAAAAGGCCGGTCCGGCCGTGGTGAGCGTGGAGGTGCGCCACCGCGTCGCCCGGCGCGGCCGGAGCGCGAGCGAGGTGCCCGGACACGGCTCGGGATTTGTGTTCACGCCCGATGGGTTCATTCTCACGAATAGCCACGTGGTCCACGACGCGACCCGCATCGACGCGGCCTTCGCCGACGGCACCCGGCTCCGCGCCGAGCTCATGGGCGACGATCCCGATACCGATCTCGCCGTCGTCCGAACCGACCCACACTCCACCATGGTCGCGGAGCTGGGCGATTCCGGGCGGCTGCGGGTGGGCCAGCTGGTCGTGGCCATCGGCAACCCGCTGGGCTTCGAGAGCACCGTCACGGCGGGCGTCGTGAGCGCGCTCGGCCGCTCGTTCCGGTCGGTCACCGGTCGGCTGATCGACGACGTCATTCAGACCGACGCAGCCCTCAACCCCGGGAATTCGGGCGGGCCGCTGGTGGACGCGCACGGCCGGGTCGTCGGCGTCAACACCGCAGTGATCCTGCCGGCGCAGGGGATCTGCTTCGCGGTCGGGATCAATACCGCGAAGTTCGTGGCGGGTCACTTGATCCGCCATGGGAGAATTCGCCGCGGGCGCATCGGTGTGGCGGGGCAGAACGTGCCGCTGCTGCGACTGGCCCGGCGCGCACACGGGCTCGACGCAAAGAACGGCGTGCTGGTGACGGGCGTGGAGTCGGGCAGCCCTGCGGAGCGAGCGGGCGTCAAGACCGGCGACATTATCGTCGGGTTCGACGGCCAGGCGGTGGCGGGCATCGACGACCTGCACCGGCTCCTGAGCGCCGACCGCATCGGCGCCCAGACGATCGTGGTCGCTCTGCGGGGCCCGGAGCGTCTCGAGCTGCCGATCGCCAGCGTCGAGTCCGCTCCGGCATGACCGGCGTGGCGTGATGGCCCAGTACATCTGCTCGACCTGCGGCACGCAGTTCGCGGAATCGGCGGCGCCCCCTCCGCGGTGCCCGATCTGCGAGGACGAGCGTCAATTTGTGGGTTGGCAGGGCCAGGCGTGGACCACTCTCGAGGAGCTGCGGACGCGGCATCGGGTGTCGCTGCAGCGGGAGGCACCCGGTCTCGAAGGGATCGGCATCGAGCCGCGGTTCGCGATCGGGCAGCGCGCGCTGCTCGTGCGCACGGGGGGCGGCAACGTGCTGTGGGATTGCATTCCGTTGGTCGACGAGCCCGTCGTGGAAGCCATTCGCGCGCTGGGTGGCCTCAAGGCGATTGCGGTTTCACACCCGCACTATTACGGCGGTGTGATCGAGTGGAGCCGCGCCCTCGGCGGAGAGGGCGGGGCCGAAGTGCCGGTGTATCTGCACGCCGCGGACCAGCGCTGGATCATGCGCCCCGATCCGTCGATCCGGCTATGGGACGGGGAGACGATGTCGTTGGGCCCGGGGCTCACGTTGGTACGGTGTGGCGGGCATTTCGAGGGCGCGACGGTGCTGCATTGGGCCGGCGGGGCGGAGGGGCGAGGGTGCCTTCTGGCGGGCGACGTAGTGCAGGTCGCGGAGGATCGCCGTCACGTCAGCTTCATGTACAGCTACCCGAACTACATTCCGCTCGGTCCGCGCGCGGTGCGCCGCATCGTCGGCGCCCTGGAGCCGTTCCGGTACGACCAGATCTTCGGCGCGTGGTGGGGCAGGAACATTCTCGCCGGGGGAGAGCAAGTGGTGGCACGCTCGGCCGCCCGCTACCTGGCGCACGTGGGCGAGGACTGAGCGTCGGCTTCTTCTCGGGAAGGACACGCATATGGCGGCAAGAACGACAGGTCCCAAACGGCCGCTCGGCCCCGGATCCCTGGCGCCCGACTTCACCCTCTCCAGCACGCCCGATCAGACCGTCGCCCTCAGCGCGTTCCGTGGCCGGCCCGTGATCCTCGCGTTCTATCCGGCGGACTGGAGCCCGGTTTGCGGCGACCAGATGGCGCTCTACAACGAGGCGCTGTCCGAATTCCAGCGCTACGACGCGCAGCTGTTGGGAATTTCGGTGGACGGCGTGTGGTGCCACGCCGCGTTCGCCGCGGCGCGCAAGCTCCACTTTCCTCTACTCGCGGACTTCGAGCCGAAAGGAGCGGTCTCGCGCCGGTACGGCGTGTATCGCACGAACGACGGCTTCAGCGAGCGGGCGCTGTTCGTGATCGACGGCGACGGCATCATCCGCTGGAGCTACGTCTCACCGGTCGGGGTGAATCCGGGGGCGGACGGCATCCTGCGTGCCCTCGAGGCGTTGGCCGGCGAACGAGCGCCAACGTGAGCAAACGCGGGAGGGGAGGGCCGGGGGGAGCCGCGGCGCTCACGCTCCCGGTGGGCGAGCGCGACCACATCGCCGGGCCTGCGGACGCCCCGGTGACGCTGGTCGAATACGGCGACTACGAGTGCCCTCATTGCGGTCATGCCTATCCGATCGTGAAGCAGGTGCGGCAGCGGATGGGGCGCCGGATGCGGTTCGTATACCGTAATTTCCCCCTCCGCGAGAGTCACCCCCACGCGCAACACGCGGCGGAGGCCGCCGAAGCCGCGGGAGCCCAGGGCGAGTTCTGGGACATGCACGATCGACTGTTCGAGCGCCAATTCGCGCTCGACGACGCATACCTGATCGAATATGCGGGTGACCTGGGACTCGACGTCGCGCGTATTCGCCGCGAGCTCGAAAGCCGCCTCTACGAGCCGCGCGTGCGGGAGGACTTCCGCAGCGGTGTGGCGAGCGGGGTGAACGGCACCCCGACGTTCTTCATCAACGGTGTGCGGTACGACGAGTCGTGGGAACCGGCGCCCCTCCTCGCCGCGCTGCGGCGCGCGGCGGCCGCATGAGCCGAGCGCTTACCCGCGGATCGCGCCGGGAAAGCGCGTCGGATCGGGACTGAATCCGGGGAAGACCGCGGACAGGTCGGAGGCGCCGAGATGCCGGGCGAGGAGCTCGGCGAACAGGTCCCGGAAGTCCGTTGTCACGGCGACGTCCCGCCCCTCGAAGCGCTGTGCCTGGTCCAGGCCGGGCCACTGCCCCAGCACCTTTCCGCCTAGCACGGAGCCGCCCAGGACCAGCATCGCCGTGGCGTGACCGTGATCCGTGCCCGAGTTGCCGTTCTCGCACACGGTGCGGCCGAACTCGGACATCGTGACCACCACGACGTCGCGCATCCGCTCGCCCAAGTCTCGGTCGAACGCCGCCAGCGCCTGCCCTAGCTCGTCGAGCCGGGCCGCGAGCTGGCCCTCGCTCGCTCCCTGGTTGACGTGGGTGTCCCATCCGGTCACGTCCGCGAACGCCACCTGAAGCCCGACTTCCGCCTTGATGAGCTGGGCGATCTCGAGCATCGCCTTGCCGAGCTTGCCGCGCGGATAGTCGGCCCCGTCGGCGGGCCGGTAGCTCGCGAAGTCGACATGCTGGAGGGTCTGGACCGCCTCGAACGCCTCCTGGGACGACGTCGCGAGCAGCCCGGTCGCAGAGCCGGCGTACAGCTCCTCGAAAGCCCGTGTCAGCCGGTCGCGCACCTGGGGCTGCGGCCCCCGCAGGCCGAAGGCCTGCAGGTCGTCGATCGCGAGGCCCGGCGCCGCGCCCGCGAGGATCCGGGGCAGCTGCGGCCCGAAGGCCACGGCGCGAAACGGCGTCGCGTCGTGCTCGCGGTCGTGCTGGCAGTAGCGGTTGAGCCAACCGTCCGGCGTCGCCTTCACGCCCGGCGTGCCGGATTCCATGTAGTCTTGCGCGTCGAAGTGGCTGCGCGTGGCGTCCGGCGACCCGATCGCGTGGATCGCCGCGAGCCTCTTGTCATCCCAGAGCGGCTTGAGCGGCGCGAGACGCGGGTGCAGCCCGAAGTAGCCGTCTAAGTCGATCACGTCTTGCTCGGGGACCGCGATCCGCGGCCGCTCTTGGTAGTAGGTGCGGTCGCCGTGCGGGACGATCATGTTGAGCCCGTCCACGGCACCGCGTTGGAACAGACAAACAAGCGTGGGACGGTCGGACAGTCGGACTGTTGGACGAAATGATGCCAATGCGGCGCGAGCGAGGAACAGAGGATCCAAGCCGAGGCTGAAGAGCGCGAGTCCACCGGACTTCACGAATACGCGTCTGCCGATTGTCATTGCCTTCGCCTTTCTGTCCGACCGTCCGACTGTCCGACGCCTATTGCTTCTGAAACTCCGGTCCGCCAAGCGCCAGACCGACTGCCAGCACGCGCGCTTGCGCGGCATCGCCGATGTCCGACACTTGACGCTCGATGACGCGCCTCGTGTTCGCCGACATCGTGCCGCTCAAGATCCGGCCGTCAACGGCCGCGACCAGCCGCTCCGGGTCTGGCGTTGGGGCGACCAGTGAATCGAGGTTCACGACGACTCCCGGAACCTTTCCCGCCGCCAACGCCATCGCGGCGTTCATCCGATCGAGCAAGGCGCCGCTGTTCACCCACGCGGCCTCCATCTCGGGGTAGCCGTCCGGGGCCACGTGGAGAAACAACGGCTGGCCCAGCCGCGCCACGATTTGCGCCAGTCGCGGCGTCGTATCCGGGTCGACGGCCAACGCGCGCACGGCGCTGGCGACGAACTCGAGCGGCGTCTTCACCTTGGCGCGCAGATTCTGCGGCGCCCAGAAGTCGGGTCCCGCAAAGATCGCCCGGAGCACTTCCCGAATGTCGCCGTCGGATCGTTTCCATGCCGCGACGGCGTCGTCGACGCAGCCGTCGGGCGGCGTGTCGTTCACGAACCGTTGGCACAGCTGGCTCGAGACGTGGTGCATCGTGGCGGGATGGCTCGCCAGGAGCCGGAGCAGCCGGACGCCTTCGTCCATTCCGTGGCCCGCGGGAAACGTGATTCCCAGCACGTGCTTCTCACCCGCGTCGTGGGCCCAGTCGTGGAATTGAAAGTCGCCTCCCTGCTGCGGCCGCTCGATGCTCCAGCCGGTGAAGATGCGTGCCACCTCGATCACATCGTGCTGCGTGTAGCCCCCGTCCACGCCCAGCGTGTGGAGCTCGAGCAGCTCGCGAGCATAGTTCTCATTGATGCCTTTGGGCATGCGCTCCGCCGCGCGCCGGCGGGCCGAGTCCCGCTGTGCGGGGTCACGCACCGGGCCGAACAGACCCGGGGGCCTGCCGAAGAACGTCCGGACGCGAGCATGCATCGCGGCTGGCGGCAGCGAGCCGGACGCGACGCTCTCCCAGTTATCCAGGTAAAACAGCATCGCCGGACTCTTCGCGGTCGCGATCAGGAGGTCCGCGAACTTTCCCATCGCCTGCGGCCGAATCACGTGCTCGACGTAGTCCGGGGTGAGGAACCGATCGGCGCCCTTCGCGAAGTAGACGTTGAAGTGATTGAACCAGAAATCGACCATGATTTCGTACAGCTGCCGCTCGGACAGGGCGGCCCGGACGACTGCGAGTTGCTCGAACTGCTGCGCCAAGCCGCGGCCGCGCTGCGCCATCGGGGTATCGTCCGCCTTGGCGGCCGCACTGTCCCCCTTCTGGAGTCGCTCCCGTCGCTCGCGCTGGATCTCCTTATACAGGCCCGCGAGGTCGCCGCGGTCGTACCCGAGAATGCGAAACTCGCGCTCACGCCCCGCCAGCGCGTCGTCGTCGATCTTCTCGGGAGAGAGCTGGCGGTCGATCCAGTGCGTCACCCCCTCGGAGAATACGCGCTCCACTTCGCCTGGCCGGGGTCCGTAGGCGAGACGGTTCAAGGCGTGAAGCGCGGAGTCACGCGGAGTGAGGACCGGTTGCTGAGCACCGAGCCCCGTCGCGGTGCAGGCCAGCACCAGTATGAGTGATTCGAGCCGGGTTTTCATGCGGTTATATTGACGCAGCGCTTTCTGGAGAAGTTAAGGCCGTGCCCCCTCCCCCGCCCGCCGACCGGTTCATTCCGCACGGGATTGCGCCACGTGGCCAGGGCCTGCGGCCGGGACCCAACGGCAAGCCGCCCACCTGGTCGCAACGCCTCGAGGCGCTCAGGCACGTTCCCCCCCTCCTGCGGCTCGTGTACCAGACCCACCGCGGCTATACCGTCGCGATCCTCGTGTTGCGCGTCATCCGCTCGTTTATCCCGCTCGCGGTCCTGTGGATCGGTAAGCTCATCATCGACGGCGTGATCGCGGCGGTGCGGGTGCGCTCGGACGGGGGTGTGGTGGATTGGTGGTGGCTCGGCGGGCTCGTGGCGCTCGAGCTGGCGATCGCGATCGGGGGCGAGGGGCTGGCCCGCCTCTCGTCCCTGCTCGAGAGCCTGCTCGGCGATCTGTTCTCGAACCGGATCAGCGTGCGCCTGATGCAGCACGCGGCGACACTCGACCTGGCGCAGTATGAGGATGCCGAGACGTACGATCATCTGGAGCGAGCCCGCCGCCAGACGGTGGGCCGGATCGGGCTCTTCGCCTTGCTGCTGTCTACCGCGCAGGATGTCGTCACGCTCATCTCGCTTGCGGCGGTGCTGCTCGTTCAACTCCCATGGCTGCTGCTGCTCTTGGTCGTCGCCGTCGTGCCCTCGTTCTTGGGCGAGACCCATTACGCGGCGCTGGGTTACTCGCTGCTGTTCTCCTGGACTCCGGAGCGGCGGCTGCTCGATTATTTGCGGTACGCCGGCGCGTCGGACGAGATGGCGAAAGAAGTGAAGCTGTTCGATCTGTCGGACTTCCTGGTCGGCCGGTACGCGAAGTTGTCCGACGAGTTCTACGACGCCAACAAGCGACTCGCCATCAAGCGCAACGTCGTGTCCACGGTGTTCGTCACCATCGGCACGCTCGGCTACTACGGCGCTTATGCCGTGACGATCTATCTGACGGTGCTGGGCCGATTCACGATCGGCGCGCTGACCTTCCTAGCGGGCTCGTTTCGCCAGAGCCGTGACCTGATCCAACGCATTCTGCTGTCGTTGTCTCAGGTCTTCGAGCAGAGTCTGTACTTATCGGATCTGTTCACGTTCTTCGACGTACGCCCGCGCGTCACCTCGAAGCCGGGGGCGCGCGCGGTGCCGGCGCCGATCCGGCGGGGGTTCGAGTTCCATGACGTGGGGTTTCGCTACCCCGGGTCGGACCGGTGGGCGGTGCGGCACCTCACCTTCACGTTCGAGCCAGAGGAGCGCATTGCGCTGGTGGGTGAGAACGGCGCCGGGAAGACCACGCTGGTGAAACTCCTGGCGCGCCTGTATGACCCCGACGAGGGTCGTATCCTGCTCGATGGCGTCGACCTGCGGGACTATGATTTGACGAGCCTGCGGAAGAACATCGGTGTGATCTTCCAGGACTTCGTGCGCTACGACTTCGTGCTGAAGGAAAACATCGGGGTGAGCCAGGTCGAGGCGCTGAGCGACGATGCGCGCGTGCGCGAGGCAGCCCGCCGCAGTCTAGCAGACTCGGTCGCCGTCCGGCTCGAGAAGGGCTTCGACCAGATGCTCGGCCGGCGGTTCGACGGCGGGGTGGACCTGTCCGGTGGCGAATGGCAGAAGGTGGCCCTGGGACGCGCGTACATGCGCGACGCGCAGGTCTTGATCCTGGACGAGCCGACGGCGTCGCTCGACGCTCGCGCCGAGTACGAGGTATTCCTGCGGTTTGCCGAGCTCACCAAGGGGAGGATGGCGGTCCTCATCTCGCACCGGTTTTCCACGGTGCGGATGGCGGACCGAATTCTGGTGTTGCAGGGAGGCGAGCTGGTGGATCAGGGGACGCACGAGGAGCTGGTGGCGCGGGGCGGGCTGTATGCCGAGCTGTTCAGCCTGCAGGCCGCGGGGTATCGCTAGTCCAGAGCTTCCAGGAGGAGGGCGTATGGCCAGGGTGGTTCCGAGGTTTCTCACCGTCGTTGCGGCCCTCGCGGTCGCCGTCCCGCTCCACGCGCAGCGCAAGACGAACCTCCTCACGGTTGATGAGATCCAGAAGGCGAAGTTGACCGCGTCCAACGCGTACGAGGTTGTCGAGATGCTGCGCCCGCGCTGGTTCGCAAGCCATGGCCTCGCGAAGCTCCCGATGACACCGAGCGATCAGCCCCAGGGTGTTGGGGTGAAGATTTGGATAAACAACCACAACGCCGGTGGCGTGGACTACCTCAGGACGATTCCCGCGGAGCAAGTTGAGGAGATGCGTTTTTACAACCAGAACGAGGCGGCGAGCCGGTTCGGGCCCACGGACGATGCCGCGATCGAGGTGACGCTCAGGCGGTAGTGACGTCCACTGCGCCGCTCATCTGGTGCCACCGCGCTGTTCCAGCCCTGCGAGGAAGGGCGCGAAGTCGTTCTTCCACACGGCAGCGGCGGTGTGCGTGCCGTGGCCTCGCGTACGCTCGCTCGTGGGGATCAGGACGTAGCGCGCGCGCTTGACCTTTGGAATCAGCCGCTCCATGAGGCCCAACTCCGGCGGGTTGATGAAGTCATCCGCTGAATTGATGGCCAGCACCGGCGCGGTGATGCGATCGAGCGCGTCGCTCGGATCGTAGTCGCGCGACGCCGCGACCTGATACAGCAGGTCGTTCGCGTCCGTGTCGGTGAGGCGGCTCGCGAGCCAGCGCGTGATGTAGGCGTCGGCGGAGTCTCGCGTCGGCGCGAGCCGCTGCTGCACGAGGGGAGCGCTTCCCGCGATGAACAGCAGCTGTACAGCGGCCCGCAGACCGCGCGGCTGGGCGGTGTATTCGCCTCCCTTCCAGTCGGGATCCGAGGTGATGTCATCGATGACCATCTTGCGCCACATCCGGTTCCGCCCCGCGATCTGCGTGGGAATACAAGCGAGCGGCACGACGCCGTCCATGGCATCCGGATAACGTTCCGCCCACATCCAGCTGTGCATGCACCCCATCGATGTGCCCATCACGAGCAGCAGGTGATCGACGTGCAGCCCCTCGGTGACCAGCCGATATTGAGCGGTCACCATGTCGTCGTACGCGTAGTGCGGGAAGCGCCCGTGCAAGCCATCGCTCGGCTTCGAAGAGCGACCGTGCCCGATGTTGTCCGGCAGGATGAGAAAGTGGCTGGCGGTGTCGAGCGGCTGGCCGGCGCCGTACAGCTCCCCCGCGAACCGCGGCGACAGGAATTGCTGCCCGGAGCCGCCGGTGCCGTGGAGGATGAGCACGGCGTTACGCACCGTGCCGGCCGCGTCGCGTCGCGGGTGGCCGAGGGTGCGGTAGTGTATCCGCAAGGTGGGAAGGCCTTCCCCGCTCGCGAACCGGACATTCGAGATGACGAAGCTGCCGGTGTCTCCCTGGATCGCCGCGAGGAGCAGGAAGCAGGCGGGACTCACACGCCGTAGCGCTCGTGGAGGATGCCCACGTGATGGCGCTCGTGCCCCGCGATGATCCAGGCGAGCGCGCGCACGCTGACGGTGTTGTTGTTCGCGGTCCCACGCCGCGCCAGCGCTTCGGCGTCGAGCCCGCGGAACAGGGCGATGGTCGCGCGCCGCACGGCATCGAGCTCCCCCGCGAGGTCCCCGAGCGATCGCGCATCGAAGCGTCCCGCCGGCGCCCACGCCTTCTCGTCGAATCCTGGCAGCGGCCGGTCGTCCGCGCGCGCGAAGCACAGGGCGCGATAGCAGAACACGCGTTCGGTGTCGGTTACATGTCCCACCACTTCCTTGACGCTCCATTTGCCGGGCGCGTAGCGGTGCAACGCCTTGGTGTCCGGCAGGCCGGCGAGGAGCCGTTGGGTCTCACGTCCTTGATCCTCGAGGATTTTCAGGAGGTCCCCCTTGGGGACCTTCGAGACGTAGGTCTCGTAGTAGGGGGCGTATTCGGACGAGTCGGGGCGCGGGATGGCGACGGTCGTCATGCCACCTTCCGCGAGCGCTTGGGCGACCCGGGTTTGGGGCGACGGAACCGCGCGATCCGCGCTTGGGCGTCCGGCATTCGCAGAATCAACTCCTCCAACTTCCCGAGGTAGCCGGGGCTATTGAGCAGGGCGCGCAGCTCCGGGAGGAAGGGCTGCAGCTTGGCGTATACCATGATGTGCTCGCCGTTCACGTCGGCGAACATCTGTTCGTCGATGGCCTCGTGGAGCACCAGGGCGGCCGCCATGTTCCAGTACGTCGTCACCATGCGATACGGCGCACTGGCTTTGCCGCGGTAGACGGCGAGGATCTCTTCGGCGTTCGCCGGGGCGAAGCGCTCGCGAAACCAGGCGCGCGCCTTGCGCATCACGGGCTCGCGGCGCAGGTCGTACAGTTTCAGCAGCAGATCAGCGCTTTCGTACTTTGACGTCACGAGTGGCTCCATTGAGGAAGGCATGGACTCAAGCTATGCGTGGGGCGGCCCCGGGGCGACCCTAGCTGCCGGTCGAGAAGCCGACGGCCCCGAGCTCCACCAGGCTGCGCAGCGTCTCCTGCAACCTCCCGACCGCGAGGCCCGCGCCCGCGGCGAGCTCATCGACCGTCCGTGTGCCGTCCGCTAGACCCATCACTGCCGCCACGGTCGCATCGCCGCGCGCCACCGCCACCCGCCCGTGTGGCGAGCGCGCCACGAGCAGCCTCGTCTGGCGCTCGGGGACCTGTGGCACCTCGCTCCACGGCTGCAGCAGCTTCGGCAGGACGGCAGGCAGGTCGTAGGATAGCTCCAACAGCACGGTCCCCTCGACCATGGCGGGACGGTCTTGGCGCGCGCTCCCCCCACTTCCCACCAGCGACGCCTCTTCGGGATCCCGCCACACTCGGGGACCCGCTTCGACCACCATCATGGCTTCCTGGTACCGCAGCAGATCCTTCAGGTAGGGAATACGCCCATCCCCTCCGGCCGCGACATGCTCCGTCACCAGGCGCGTCACCGCCTCCGCCGTCTCGCGACTGCCGAGCACCATCGTCGCGAAGAGCGCCTCGAACGCGGCGGCCTTGAGAACCGCCTCGGGCCATCGGCCGGTCACCCGCGCGAGAGCCCGGGAGTACTTGAAGAACTGGACGATGCGCTCGAAGTAGAAGTGCCGCGCCAAAAACCGCGCGTAGCGCTCGACGCGATCGGGATCGGCGAGCCGCCGGCGCCGCCACTCGGTAGAGCCGCGATACGGCGCGTCGGCGAGCGCGCGGATCACCTCGTCCTGCAGGGCCCGGTCCGTCACGGCGTGATGGGTGGCCCGCAGGCTCGCAGCCGGACGACGGCGGTGCGGCCGTCGGAGACGACCTTCTGGCCGGAGACGTTGCGTGCCTCGGTAACCGCGCCGGGGAGCGTCATATAGTCCAAGAGGTCGCCGCAGCCGCTCGCCTCGAGATCGTGCACGACGCGGTCCCGCTCCCAGTCGATGTGTGATTCGATGCGATGGGTGGCCTGCGGCTCCCACGGCTTGAAGATCACGCCGACGTCCTTGTTCGCGGCCCCCACCCAGACGAGCGACAAGGTGTCCAGCAGCCAGATCCGGATGTGGTGGCGGATCCGGACATTCGGGCCCGCGAGCTCGTAGGCGAGGTCCTGGGGCCGGCCCTCGAAGTACTGCGTGCTCACGGGGGCGGTGATCGCGGGCCGGCTCGCGATGGCCGCCGTGATCTCGCGCGTGACCGTCGCGAAGGACCGCTTCTGCGCGGGGAGCCACGCGGCGGCTCGAAAGGCGCTGTCGATCTCGGCTTCGTTACCGAGGAGAAGCACGTTGAACGGGTCGCCGAGCGCGGTCCCCGTTCGGTTCTCGGAGCGGGGCACGAACCTCGGCAACGCCGGCAGCTCGGTGAGATCGCGGTGCGCCGTCACCGAGTCGCAGCGGTCCTCACCGGGCAGCACGAGCGGCTCGGTGAGCCGGATGCCGCCCAGCTCGCCCGCGAGGATGCGCACCGGAGGTCCGCGGCGAATCAACGAGAAGCCGCCGAGCACTGCGACGGGAATGCCGTCCAAGTCTACCGCTGCCGCGACACCCGCCGGGACGAGCTTCTTGCCGACTCCGGCGGCCGATGTCTTCCCGCTCGAGACGACCCCCGAGTCGGTAACCGTACCCCGTTTGGCGTACTCGAGCGTGTCGAGCACACCCGAGATCGGGACCCAGCGTCCCGGCCGCACCTCGAGCGAGTCGAACCGCAACCCCAAGCGGCCATGGCGGCCGAACCGGCCGCCCCTCTTGGAGACGACGATCCGGCCCTGGGCCCGGACGTACGGCGGCACCACGACACAGCTCTCCCGAACCAGCGCTCCCATCGTCTGCACGAGCACCGCCGTCCCTACTGTGTCCCTGCCGCTGGTGATGCGCTGCACGAAGCGGATGGGGATGTGGGTGCCGGCCGGCACCGTCACATCCGTCGCGAGCAACGCGAGCAGCGCCACGGTAGAGAAGGCCAGCCTCACAGCGCCTCCCGAATCCGTTGCACCGTGCGGAACAGGACGTCCGCCGTGAGGGAGGGTGAGAAGGCGTCGAAGGTGACGGCCTTGACTCCGGGGCAGCGGTTTACGGCGTGGGCCGCGAAGTCCAGCATGTCGTCCGCGGGCTCGGCCGGCGCGATCCAGGGGCCCTGGAGATCGTCGTCGTGCACGACGCCGGCGACGTGCAGCTCCACCACATGCTCGAGCGGAAACTGGCTGAGCCAGCGCTCCGGTTTCATTCCATGATAATGCGCCTGGAGCCAGACGTGCGGCAGGTCCAGCAGGAAGCCGACACCGGTCGCCTCGAAGAACCGACACAGCCACGTCGGCTCCGGCATCTGGCTCGCCGCGACGTCGAAGAATCCCGGGATGTTCTCCATCACGAGCGGCTGATCGAGGCGCGCCTGCAACGCCCGGGCGTTGCGCACGAACCGGTCGAGGAACTCTTCGGTGTAGAGCGGCGGAAACACATAGTTGAGGTTGTAGCGGCCGTCTTCGCTATGGAGACATTGGAAGTGCTCCGCCACCCAGGGAGAGTGGTACAGCTCGGCGAGGGCACGGGCCCGCAGAATCGAGCGTTCGTCGAGCGGCTCCGACAGCTGACCCAGGTAGTCGTGGAGCAGCAGGGTGTAGCGCTCGCGGATCGCTGGCCACCACCGGTCGCTGGCGGCCGGCGGGTCTGCCATTGCCAGGTGATCGATTCCCGCGGCGCGGGCCAGCTCCTCACCGAGATGAGGATTGTAGAAAGCCCCGACCATCAAACGAGTCATGCGGCGTCCGTCATCCGTCAGTCATCCGTCGTCTGTAACTACTAACCCTCGGTCGCGGAGTTGGTCGCAGAACACCTTGACCTGCGCCGCGACCATTGGCGGCTCGCCCCGGTCCGTCCAGTCCGCCGCGATGGCTTCGTACGTGGTCGTCCCGTTGAGTCGCTCGACGATGTGGCGCTCCCGTTCGCCCCAGCGGGCCGCGAGCGCTTGCGCCTGCGTCGTGGCGCGGCCGGGCCGAAACACCTCTGCCACGACCGCGTCAATCTCGGTCACGATGTCCGCGGTCAGTGGTCGCGCGCCGCCGAAGGTTTGATCGACCTGCTCGCTGTTCCGCGCGCCCACCAGCACGATGCTCACGCCCGGCTGCGCGAGGATCCACGACAGGGCGAGTCCCGCGAGCGGTACGCCGATCCGCTGGGCGATCGGGCGCAGTCGGTCGACCACCATCTGGCGGCGCGCGAACTCTCGCCCCTTGAACCAGTAGATGCCGCGTCGATGGTCGCCCTCGGGAAACGTGGGCGGCGCGGCGTACTTCCCGGTCAAGAGGCCCGACGCGAGCGGGCGATAGGCGAGAAACGCGAGCCCCCGCTCGCGGGCGAGCGGCAGCTCCCGCTGCTCGACGTCGCGATCGAACAGGTTGTACGGGCCTTGATACGCGGCGAGCGGAGCGATCTCGAGCGCCCGGGCGAGCTGTCGCTGCCTGGCGTTGCACAGCCCCACGGCCCGCGCTTTCCCCTCGGCCTGCAGCGCCAGCAGCTGGTCGAGACGCCACTCCCACTGGTCCAGCGTTTCGTGGAGCTGCACGAGGTCCACGTAGTCCGTCGCGAGGCGCCGCAGCGAGCCCTCGAGCGCGAGACGGGGGTCATCGCGTGGGCCTACCTTGGTGGCGATGGTGACGTGCTCGCGCCGGGTGCCGAGCACCCGGCCCAGCAATGTCTCGGACGCGCCGTCGCCGTACGAAGGCGCCGTATCGAAGAAGGTGGTACCGCGCTCGAGCGCCCGCTCGATGGCGGCGAGTCGATCCTGCTCCGGGGACTCAGGGCCCCAGGCTCGCCCGCCCACCGCCCAGGCTCCGAACCCCAGACGGGGCTTCCCTCCTATGAAAAACGAAGGGGGCCCGACGACAGTCCGGGCCCCCGGTCGCATCAGAGCCGCTCCGTCAGGAGTGGCAGGTGGGCACCAGCTCCGCCGTCTCGACGATCTCGGGACGATGACAGCTGGGTACCAGTTCCTGCGTCTCGACGATCTGCATACATCCTCCTTCACCTGGAGAGAACCAGCAAGACGGCCGTTGGGAGAATCCTACGGGTTGCCGCCGCACCCGTCAACCGCTAATACTCAACGCCTCATGATCCCGATTCACGCGTTGTTGACAGAGAACGCACTGGCCGACGAATTCGTTTCCGCGTTTCAGGCCCGGCGGCTGCCGGAGAAGTTCTTCTACTGGTTTCCTCTTTCGGTGCGTGCGTGGCTGGCGCTGTGCTCGGACGGCGCGTACCGCAACTTCGTGCGCTCCCGCTCTTTAGTCGCGCGTTCTCGAGCGGAGCTCGCGAGCCGGTTTCCGGCGGCCCCGGTCGAAGTGATGAGCCTCGGAGCGGGACAAGGTGACAAGGACCTGCTGTTGCTCGAAGCGCTCCGCGCGCGCGGCGCGCGTGCGGCCTACGTCCCGGTCGACACCAGTCAGGCGCTGCTCGAAATGGCTTGTGCGGGCGCGCTCGCCGCGGGTTTCCCGGCGCAGGGCATCAAGGCCGACTTTACGAACCCGACTCACCTGGCGGCGCTCGCCGCCGAACCGGAGACGCCACCCCGACTGGTTCTGCTGCTCGGCAATACGCTCGGCGCTTTCGACCCCATCGCGGAGGCAGGCGAGCTGGCCCGCATGCTGCGCCCGGGCGATACCCTCCTCGTGGACGGTGAGATCTACGCTGGCGCAACGACGGTCGCGGGCTACGACAATCCGCTCAACCGGCGCTTCGCCTGGGCGCCCCTCAACGCCGTGGGCATCCGCGAATCGGACGGCGAGCTGGTGTTCATGGCCGCCGACGATTCACGTCTCCCCGGATTGCATTTCATTCCAAAGCATTTCCAGGCGGGACGCGACGTAGAGGCGCTTATGGGCGGCGAGGCGCTGCACTTGGGACGCGGAGAGCGGCTCGCGATGAACCATTCCTACAAGTACGCCGCGGACACCTTCCTCCGGATTCTTGCCGATGCCGGGCTGGCCGCCGCCTGGCAGGGGCGCAGCGAGGACGATCGCTTCCTGATGGTACTCGCGGTGCGCCGGTGACACCGGCGCTCGAGGTGCAGGACCTGGGCTATGAGCTACCGGGAGAGGCGGGGGGAAGGGGTCGCACCCTGGTGCGGGGCGTCTCGTTCGCGGTCGGCGCCGGAGAAACGCTCGTCTTGCTGGGCCGCAGCGGTTCGGGCAAGACCACCACCCTGAAGCTCATCAATCGGTTGCTCGAGCCGACTGCAGGGGAGGTGCGTGTGGCGGGCGAGCGAGCGGCCGATGTGCCGGTCACACGGCTGCGGCGCCGGATCGGCTACGTCATTCAGGAGGTGGGACTGTTCCCGCACCTGACGGTGGAGCGCAATGTGGGACTGGTGCCGCGGCTCGAAGCCTGGCCGGCCGCGCGCATCGCGGCGCGGGTGCGCGAGCTGCTCGGCCTCGTCGGCCTCGACCCCGCCACGTTCTTGGCCCGGTACCCTCACCAGCTCTCCGGTGGACAGCGCCAGCGCGTGGGGGTGGCACGCGCGCTCGCCGCCGATCCACCGCTGCTCCTGCTGGACGAGCCGTTCGGCGCGCTCGACCCGATCACGCGCGTGGAGCTGCAGCGCGAGTTCCAGGCGCTCGAGGGACGGCTCGGCAAGGGCATGGTGTTCGTGACGCACGACGTCCGTGAGGGCCTCCGGCTCGGGACGCGCATTGGACTGATGGATCAAGGGCGGCTCGTGTTCCTCGGCACGGCGGACGATTTTCGGCGCAGCGACGCGCCCGAGGCCAGGGCGTTCATGGCAGCCGCGTGAGCAACGCTTCATGAACCTCTGGCAATTCTATTCCCGCAATGCGCACGAAGTCCTGGGCTCAGTAGGACAGCACGTATTTCTCGTCGCGATCTCGACCGGGGTCGCGATCGTGATCGGCATGCCGCTGGGCATCCTGCTGACACGGCGCGCGGGGTGGCGCCCAGCGGTGCTGGGTCTCGCCAACGTGTTCCAGACGATCCCGAGCCTGGCCCTGTTCGGATTCCTGATCCCACTCCCCCTGATTGGGGGGATCGGCGCCCGAACGGCCATCGTGGCGCTCGTCGTGTACGCCCTGCTGCCGATCGTTCGGAACACCTACCAGGGGATCGTCGGCTTGGACCCCGCGGTGCGAGAGGCGGGGCGCGGAATGGGGATGACCGACTGGCAGCTGCTCACCCAGGTGGAGCTGCCGCTGGCCTTCGGCGTGATCCTGGCCGGCGTGCGTGTCGCCACCGTCGTGGGCGTCGGGACCGCGACGATCGCCGCCGCGATCGGCGCCGGCGGCCTGGGCGTGTACATCTTTCGCGGGGTCGCCGTGGTGGACGACACGCTCATCCTCGCGGGCGCCTTGCCGGCGGCGCTCATGGCGCTCGCGGCAGACGGGCTGCTCGGCCTCGCGGAGCGGCGGTTCGCCTGGCGGGGGAGATGACGGTCGGACGGTCGGACGGTCGGACAGTGGGCTCCGTGATCTTGGCCGTCATCGTGCTCCTCGGCGCGTGTGGAAGTCCCGGACGGATCGTCGTCGGCTCGAAGAACTTCACGGAGTCCGATCTGTTGGGCGAGATCGTCGCGCAGCAGATCGAACGGCGCGCAGGCCTCGCAGTAGAGCGACGGCTTCATCTGGGCGGCACGTTCGTGTGCCATCAGGCCATCACGTCCGGCCGGATCGACCTGTACGTCGAGTACACCGGGACGGCATACACCGCCGTGCTCAAGCTCGCGCCGGTGCAGGATCGGGACAGCGTGTACCGGGCGGTCGCTGCGGAGTACCGGCGCCGCTTCGCCCTCGTCTGGGGACGGCCGCTCGGGTTCGACAACACGTTCGCGATCCTGGTGCGCCGGGCCGATGCCGAGCGCTACCGGTTGAACGCGATCTCGGATCTCGCGCGCGTCGCCTCGCGCTGGCACGCGGGCTTCGGATACGAATTCCTGGAGCGGGCCGACGGGTTTCCTGGCCTCGCGAGGACGTACGGCTTGCGATTCGCCGCTCCCCCGACGGCGATGGATCTAGGGCTCACCTACCGCGCGCTGGCCGACGGGAAGGTGGACGTGATCGCCGGCAACTCCACCGACGGGCAGATCGCGGCGCTCGATCTGGTCCCCCTCCAGGACGACCGGCACTACTTCCCGCCTTACCAGGCCGCAGTCGTGGTCCGCGCCCAGACGCTCGCGCGGTACCGCGGTGTGGCCGCGGCGCTGGCCGAGCTCGCGGGAAGGATCTCCGATGCCGAGATGCGGCGACTCAACGCGCTAGCTGACGTCGAGCATCGCGACATCGCGAGCATCGCGCGCGACTGGTTGCGGGCGAGCGTGCCGTGAGGGCGCGCTGGCAGCTGGTGCTCGCGGCGCTGTGTTTTTCGACCGCCGGCGCCGCGATCAAGTGGTGCCGGTTCGGGCCCTGGCAGATCGCCGCGTTCCGTGGGCTGGTCGCGATGCTCGCGATCGTGGCGCTGATGCCGGAGGCCCGGCGCCACTGGAGCTGGCGCGTCGGCCTGGTGGGTGTGGGATACGCGGCGGCCGGACTGTTGTTCGTGTTCGCCAACAAGCTAACGACCGCCGCGAACACCGTCTTCCTGCAGGCGACCAATCCCCTGTTCGTCGTCCTGCTCGCGCCGTGGCTGTTGCGGGAGCCGGTGCGGCGGGCGGATCTGGCGTTCATGGGCGTGCTGGCCATCGGCCTGGCGCTGCTGTTCGTGGGCGGAGAGCGCCGGTTCGCTACGGCACCGGACCCCGTGCTCGGAAACATGCTCGCGGGGGGGAGCGCGGTCGCGTGGGCGTTGACCGTCACCGGTTACCGCTGGTTGGCGCGTCAGGGCGGGCCAGGGGATGCGGACCACGGCCGGGTCGCGGCCGCCGCGGCGTGGGGGAATCTGCTCGTCTTTCTGGTTTGCCTTCCGGGTGCGCTTCCCCTCGCGCCGGGCCGAGCCGCCGACTGGCTCATCGTGATGTACCTCGGCGTGTTTCAGCTCGGCCTGGCCTACGTATTCCTGTCGCGGGCGATCACGCGCGTGCCGGCGCTCGAGGCATCGCTGTTTCTGCTGGCGGAGCCGGTCTTGAGTCCGGTGTGGGCGTGGCTCGCGCACGGCGAGGCCCCGGGGCCGCTGGCGATCGGGGGCGGCTTGGTTATCCTGACGGCGACCGTCCTCAAGTCCCGGGCCGCCACGCCCGTCGTAGCCGCGTGAGCACGCGGATCATCCGCACCTACTTCGCCATTACCGGACTGTTCAGTCTGGCGATGTCGCTCATCTGGGGCATCGATACCCTGTTCAAGATGGGCGCCGGCTTGAACATCCAGCAGGTACTCCTCACCAATGCGGCCTTCACCGTCGGCTCCATGGTGTTCGAGATCCCGACGGGGGTGATCGCGGACACGGTGGGGCGACGCGCGTCGCTGTTGCTCTGCCTCGCGACCTTATTCGTCACCACGCTGCTGTACGTGGCCATCGCGTGGCGCGGCTGGGGTTTCTGGGCGTTCGCGTGGGTCTCGATGCTGCTCGGTCTGGGATACACGTTTTACACGGGCGCCGTGGACGCGTGGTTGGTGGACGCCCTCAAGGCCACCGGGTACACCGAGCCGCTCGAGGGCGTGTTCGCCCGCGGACAGATGTTCTTCGGCGCTGGCATGCTGGTGGGAACGATCGGGGGCGGATTATTGGGCCAGATTCGCCTCGACATTCCTTATCTGGTGCGCGCCGGCCTGTGTGTGCCGCTATTCCTCGTCGCGTGGTTCCGGATGCCGGAGCTCGGCTTTACCCCACGCGCGCTCGAGCTGCGCCGGGTTCCAATGGAGATGCGGCGCATCTTCGTGGAGGGGCTCACGTATGGGTTGCACCACCCGGTGGTCCGACCGGTGATGCTCGCGTCGCTCGCGGGGATGAGCTTCATGATCTTCGGCTTCTACAGCTGGCAGCGCTACTTCCTCGATCTCTTGGGGCGCGACCTCGTGTGGGTGGACGGCGTGATCAGCTCGCTCGTGGGACTGAGTCTCATCGCGGGCAACGCCCTCGTCGGGCCGTTGTCTCGCGTGGTGCGCACGCGCACCGGACTACTGATGCTGTCGGTCGCCGCGCAGGCAGTGCTGGCGACGGCGTGCGGTCTGCTCACGAACTTCTACGTGGTCGTCGCGCTGTACCTGCTGTACGGCGTGGCGATCGGGCTCCTCATGCCCGTCAAACAGGCGTATCTCAACGCGCACATCCCGTCGGCGCAACGGGCGACGATCATCTCGCTCGATTCGATGTTCGCGAGCAGCGGCGGGGTGATTGGCCAGTCGGTGTGGGGGTGGGTGGCGCGGATGCGCTCGATCGGCACGGCGTGGGCCATAGGCGGCGTGACGCTGCTGATCGGGATCCCGCTGTACTGGCTCGCGAGGCGTGCGGATCGAAGGCTAGACGCAATGGGCTAGGCAAAGGCTAGACGCATAGACGCACAGCGGTAAACAGTAGAAGTCAGCGGGACAAACTGATCACTCAAACTGTTCACTGCTGTGCGTCTGGGCGTCTAGTCGTGCTTGTCCTACTTTGTGCTGTCTTTTGCTTCTTGTTTATCCTGGTGCAGGTCCTTCCGGTCCTGCCGGGCGTCGCGCACGTCGTGACGCCGGTCGCGCCGATCCTGCCGCAGGTCCCGACGGTCACTGCGTAGATCGTGGCGGTCCTGGCGGGCGTCCTTCAGGTCGCCCTCCTTGACGTCCTGCTTGATGTCCTGCCGGTCCTGCCGGATGTCGCGGCGGTCCGAGCGGATGTCCTTCCTATCGTGACGGATGTCCTTGCGGTCGCCGCGCAGCTCGCGGCGGTCGTGGCGGACTTCCTTACGATCCTGCTTTACTTCGCCGGAATCCTGGGCGCGGAGCACCGCGGGAGCGGCGAGCCCAAGAGCTAGCGCAGCGAAGATGGCGATGGTACGTCGCATACGATTTTCGTCCCGGTTGAGGGTCGCAGGTGAGACCCGGGCACCGCGCGAAGCGTTAACAACGTGACGCGGGTCACACGCCAACTGCGAGCGGCGCTTGAACTTGGGCAAGTGGCTCCGATGGCGCTCGAGGAACGTCTCGTCGATGTGGCTGACCTATCTGCCGGCTCATGCGATGACCTCCTCTTCGACTTCTTCCGGCTCGGGCAGCGTGTTCGCCTTGCGCCCCGCCCGCTCCATCGGTTTGTCCATTTCGGCTTTGTGCTTATCGATGATCGTCCAGAAATCGAGCGCCCGGTCAAGGAGCTCGTACGATGCCTCGCGCAGCGTGTCGCTCGACCTCACCAGCCGCACGTTGTTCTGCATGTCCTCCGCGTCCCAGCCGCGCGAGTGCGCGATGAACGGAAATGGCGGGAACACAAATCCCAGCTCGGCCCAGAACGTGAACATGCCACCCGCGACCGCCTGGATGTTGTCCTGGCCGCCGGTGATGATGAACGCGGCGACCTTGTTCTTGATGAGCACCGTATTGTGGATCGTCACTTGGTTCTGCACGCAGTTCAGGCGCTCGATCATCTTGTAGTACAGCGACGAAGCATTGCCCCAGCGGATGGGCGTGGCGATCAGCACCATGTCCGCCCAGTGCACCAGCCCCTCGTACACAGCCGTGAGCTGATCGTCCGGGTTGCGCTCCGTGATGGCGCACGGCCACGTGCAGGCACGCGCCGCCTTGGAGTAGTTTCCCTCGCAGTGTCGAAACTTCAAGTCACGGAGTTTGATGTACTGGGTGTCGGCGCCGCGGCGCTTGGCCCGCTCGAGGGCGTGCTCGAGTAGGGCGTCCGACGTGGAGAAGCGCGGATTGACATCGTCCATCGCGGTGGTGGAGATGAGCAGCACGCGTGGCGGCGCCCCGGCACCCTTGGGGTGCTCCTCGAGCAGGTGCGACGGCATGTGTTTGACGAGCTTGCGTGGCATGGTGGGAGGCGTCTGGACGTACACCCCGTCTTGGCGCTCCTCGACGGCGAACACCGGCACTTGCTCCTCGTCGTACCCTTCGGGTCCTTTCCCGGTAACGACGCTATACTCCCAGGCGTGCCACGGGCACATCACGAACTCGCCGCGGAGCCGGCCCTCGGCGAGCGGCCCGCCCTTGTGGTTGCAGCCGTTCCCGATGGCGCGGAACCGGCCCTCGTACGAAAAGATCGCGACGGACCAACGATCGAGCTTGACGGCGAAGGGAACTCGCGTGAGCAGCTCGGTTTTCTCACCGAGACGGTGCCAGGTGGCCATGAGACGCGTCCGTTGGGGGGGGCGTAGATTCTAGCCCTTCTGTGCGACGGCTGCAGTGGTCTCTGTTCACTCGCTCCTCGAACCGCTACCCGTCCATCCGTCTCGCCGTCTAGCCTACCCCCGGTTTGCCGCGTCATATTCTCCAGGTCCCCTGCCGGAGTTCGCTGCGCCCATGCGCGTGTACAAGACACCGGAGATCCGCAACGTGGCGGTCGTTGGCCACGGCGCGAGCGGCAAGACCTCCCTGGTCGACGCCCTCGCGTTCGTGGCCGGCACGAGCAAACGCCACGGGACCGTAAAGGATGGCACCGCCCTCACCGATTACACCCCCGACGAAATCGAACGGAAGTACTCGATCAACCTCGCCCTCGCCGTCGCCGAATGGATGGACACGAAGGTCAACCTGATCGACACACCGGGGTACCTCGACTTCACCGGCGAAGCGCTGGCCGGCGCCTACGCAGCGGACGGGGCCGTGATCGTGGTCTCGGCCACGGGCGGCGTGGAGGTCGGGACCGAGAAGGTATGGGACTACGCCGCCGACCGCGGACTCGCGCGGTTGTTTTTCGTATCGCTGATGGACAAGGAGCACGCCGATTTCGAGAAGGTCTACGGCCAGATCAAGGAGCGGCTCACCCCGAAGGTGATCCCGGTGGAGATCCCGGTCGGCGAGGGTCCGGAGTTCCACGGGATCATCAATCTGTTCTCGAAGAAGTGCCACATGTACAAGAAGGGGACGAAGGCCGGTGAGTACGACGAGGTCGACGTGCCGCCCGAATACCGGGAGCGGTTCGCGCGGTATTCGAAGGAGCTGATCGAGCGCATCGCCGAAACGGACGACACGCTGCTCGAGCGCTACCTCGGGGGCGAGGAGATCACGCGCGACGACGCGATCGTCGCGATGAAGGCCGGCATGGGGAAGGGCGAGCTGTTTCCCTTGTTCTGCGGCGCGGCCGAGCTGACGTATGGGATGCGGGCGCTCCTCTCGAAGCTGGTGGAGCTCCTACCAGCGCCGAGCGAGCGTCCCCCTGTGGCTGCGGAGCGGTGGGGGAGCGCCGAGCGCGTGACGCTGAAGGTCGAAGATGGCGGGCCGTTCGTGGCGCAGGTGTTCAAGACGATCTCCGAGCCGCACGTGGGCGACGTCACGTATTTCCGCACGTACTCGGGGGTCGTGAAGAACGGTCAGGACGTGTACAACGCTCCGCGCGAGGCCGTCGAGAAGCTGAACCATCTGTGCGTCACGGTGGGGAAGGAGCGGTTCGAGATCCCCGAGCTGCATGCCGGGGACATCGGCGTGGTCGCCAAGCTGCGCGATACTCACACCAACGACACGCTGTCGACGCGGGACCACGCCACCGTGCTTCCCAAAATTCCGTTCCCGGAGCCGGTGATCACGGAAGCAATCGAGGTGAAGCAGCGCGGCGAGGAGGAGAAACTCTCGAACGGACTGCACAAGCTGCACGACGAGGATCCCACCTTCCAGCACGAATACAGCAGCGAGCTGGGGCAGACGCTGATCCGGGGGCTGGGAGAGCGGCACCTGGAGATCATCGTGGGCCGCCTGGCGCGCAAGTTCGGCGTGCACGCCGTGATCGGCAAGCCGAAGATCGCCTACCGCGAGACCTTCAAGGGCCGGGCGGAGGGCCAGGGGAAGCACAAGAAACAGACGGGCGGTCGTGGCCAGTACGGCGACTGCTGGATCCGCATCGCGCCGCTGCCGCGGGGCTCGGGGTTTCAGTTCGTGGACCAGATCGTCGGCGGCGTGATTCCGCGCCAATACATTCCCGCCGTGGAGCGCGGCATTCAGGAAGCCGCGGCGCGCGGTCCGGTCGCGGGCTATCCCGTCGTCGACTTCAAAGTGGAGCTGTACGACGGGTCCTACCACGACGTGGACTCGAACGAGATGTCGTTCAAGATGGCGGGCATCCTCGCGTTCCGGAACGTCAGCCCCAATTGCCGTCCGGTGCTGCTCGAGCCGATTCTCGAGCTGGAGGTGTGGACACCGGACGAGTATCAGGGCGCGGTCATGGGCGATCTGTCGTCGCGTCGCGGACACATTCTCGGCACCGAGCCCGACGGGCGGCAGGTCAAGATCAAGGCGCTCGTCCCGGAGGCCGAGCTCGACCGCTACGCCACGACCCTGCACTCGCTCACGCACGGGCGGGGCACGTACCGTTCCCGGTTTCACGTGTATCAGGAAGTGCCGCCCGACGCGGCGCAGAAGGTCGCCGACGTGCGGAAGAAGGAGCTGGCCGAGGCGAAAGCCTAGCCTATGAACCTGCGATTCCTGTGCGTCGTCGCCGCGCTGAGCGCGGCCTGTCAGCGGGTCACCAAGGCGCCCGTCGGCGCGGACACGTCCGCGACGCGCGCCGACTCACAGGTCGCTGTCCCGTCCCCCGCTTCCGCGCCGGCGCCCCCCGCCCCCGCCCCCGCGGCGCCCCCATCCACTGGTGCCGCCACGAAGGTCCTCGCGGTCGAGGGGTTTCTGTCGCCCGAGTCCGTGCTGCACGACTCCGTGCAGGACATCTACTTCGTCTCGAACATCAACGGCAGCCCCACCGCGAAGGACAACAACGGGTTCATCAGTCGCGTCAAGCCGGACGGCGCGGTCGAGAACCTCAAGTTCATCGAGGGCGGTCACAACGGGGTAACACTCAACGGCCCCAAAGGGTTGGCGCTGGCGGGCGACACGCTTTGGGTCGCGGACATCGACGCAATCCGGGCCTTCAATGCGCGGACCGGTGCGGCGATCGACAGCGTGAGTCTGGCCAAGCTAGGCGCGGTGTTTCTGAACGACGTCGTGGTCGCGCCGACCGGCGCGCTCTACATCACGGACACGGGCATTCGCTTCGACGACGTGGGCAACGTGCTGCATCCCGGACCCGACCGCATTTTTCGGATCGGCCCGGATCGGCAGGTGACGGTCGCGGTCCGGGGTGATACGCTTGGCCGGCCCAACGGCATCGCGGTGGACGTAGCCGGCAAGCGATTCATCGTCGTGTCGTTCGGCGGACGCTCGGTGCTCGCATGGAAGCCGGGCGACAAGGCGCCAACCGTCGTCGCCAAGGGCGCGGGCGCGTTCGACGGCGTCGTGATCACGGGAAACAGAATCCTCGTGTCGAGCTGGAATGATTCGACGGTGTCCGCCTACGAAACCGGCCAGGAAGTGAAGCTCATCACCGGGGTGCCGAGCCCGGCGGATATCGGCTTCGACGCCAAGCGGAAGCGCGTGCTCATTCCCATCCTTTCCGGGAACCGGGTGGAGATTTGGCAGTTGCAGTGAATGGTACTTAGCGCCCTGCGCGCGTTGCGCTCGCGCAACACGCTGCGGGGTGCGCTTTTTGCTATCTATGACGGCGTGCTGCAGTCAAGGGGCTTGATGGACACCGTCAGCGGCAGCGACAGACCGGAAACGATTCGCATTCTCCTCGTCGACGACCACGTCGTGTTACGCGCGGCCCTACGCTCGCTCCTGGAGAGGGAGCCGGATCTCGTCGTTGTCGGTGAGGCCGGGACGGGACGCGAAGCTGTGGCGCGCGCGCGGATGCTGCGGCCGCGCGTGGTGCTGATGGATCTCGCGATGCCCGGTAGCGGCGGACTCGTGGCGACGCAGAGCATCGTCGCCTTGGGCTTGGGGATCCGGGTGCTTGTGCTCACCGCGTTGCCGGAGGAGCAGCAGGTGTGCGACGCGCTCGAGGCAGGCGCGAGCGGGTTCGTGCGGAAGACCGCTCCCGTGGAGGAGCTGACGCGCGCGATTCGAACCGTGTCGAACGATCGACTGTTCCTGGATGAAGACGCGGCGCGGATCGTCGTGCTGCAGCGGTACCGCAAGGCGGGCCAAGCGGAAGACGAAAAGGCGTTGGCCGAGCGGTTGAGCGGGCGCGAGCGTCAGGTGTTGGCAATGCTCGCGTTGGGCCACAGCTCCAAGGAGATCGCCCAGACGCTGTCCGTCAGTCCGAAGACGGTCGACGCCTACCGCGCGCGCCTGAAGGACCGGCTGGGCTTCACGGGCAGGCCGGAGCTGGTGCGGTTCGCGCTGCGAACGGGGCTCCTCGCCGAGCCCTGAGTCGCGCCGCCTCACTCCCAATCTTCGGTCTTGACCTCCGCCAGCACCGACTGCAGGGGATTGAGCTCCACTTCCGTCGGCTCCGTCGGCAGGCGAAGCTCGGCCTCGGTGAGCGGTCCCCGCACGTTCATCCGCACCATCGCGTGTCCCCCGTCGGCCAGCTCGACCCGGATGGGGACGACCATCACGAAATCCGCGGGCACGTCTTCCTGGCGAACACGGAGGCGTAGCGTGTACGCGTGATCTGTAGTCGTGTCGGCGCGCCATGACAGGATGTACTTCGGAATCGCGGTGCCGTTCACCCACTCCTCGAAGAACCAGTCCATCGGGATGCCGAGGTGTCGCTCGACGACGCGCTGGAAGTCCCGCGTGGTCGCCCGCTTGCCGCGGTACTGCATGTAGAAGTCGCCCATCATGGCGGCGAACGCATCTTCCTTCATCGTGCGGAGGTCGAGCATCATGTTCCGGAGCATCTGGAGGACCCAGGCGCCCTTGTAGTAGCTCATGAGGTACGCGTCGCGGGGGTTCCGGTACGCGGCCCGGGTACCGATGCCGATGGGCGAGGCATCGTTGCGCCGCGCGCGGATCTCCTTGCGCCAGTGCTCGAGATGCTTGAAGAACTTCGGGTTGTCGTGGAGCACGAGCTGCATGTACCACCAGCCGGAGAACTCGGCGAAGCCTTCCGAGAGCCAGTAGTCGCGGTACCCGGCCGGCTCGACCCCGATCCCCCACCATTGATGAGCCACTTCGTGGGCACGCAGGATCTGGTCGTAGCCGCTATCTCCCATGGCCTGGAAGGTCCACACCGGCAGATAGATGAGGCCCGGGAACGCCTGCCCGTAATCGAAGGGGATCTCCGCGGCATAATAGCGCTCGAACAGCGGCTTGCCGTACACCCCGGTGAAAAACGCCAGGCTGTTGGCGATATCGCCGCCCACCTCCAGCTCCGGCGATTGCCGCGACAGCAGGCTGGCTACAAACAGGCTCGCGGTGCCAAGCTTGTTTTCCAACGTGAGGAAGAACCGGTCGAGCTGATGGTGCGCGTCGTCGTTCGAGTGGACCGTCACAGGCGGGATCCGCGGGTCCTTGATCGTGAACTCGTTGAGCTCGCCTACGCTGAAGCACACCTGGTCAGCGGGGCGCTCGGTGGTCCAATGCGTCGTGACCATGTCCCCCGTGGTGTACGAGTCCACGAGCCGTCCGATACTCGCCAGGCGGTAGCGCGGCGACGTATGGAAGGTCAGATCCACGTCGGCGGCTTGTGACCCGTACCGCGGGAACCAGTCGTACGAGCTCTTGACGAAGTACCAGCGGTCGAGCGACGTGTGGAGCTCGGAGGTCAGCCACATCGGCCACCAGCGCGTCATCTGCTCGACGATCGACGTGTATCCGATGACGTCGCCGTGGTAGGCCACGTGCACCCAGCGCGGCTCGCCGGCGCGGGCCGGCGCCGCGAAGCGGACCCATAGCGCCGGGCTCTTCTTGGTCCGGTAGAACGTGAGCGGTGCCCCCGTCTCGTCGCTGACTGTGTCGACCTGCAAGTCCGAGAGCAGGTTCAGGGGCACCCAGCGCACGCCGTCGCGCCGCGCGGTGAGGCGGAGCGTGGTGTTGGCCGAAAAGCGCAGGCCCTTCGGGATCGTCGCTTCGATGCGGTAAGCGTCGGGGCGCAGATCGGAGCGCGACTCGGGGAGGGGGGGGCCCGCGGCGCTGCCGCTCGAGTCGCCGGCGAGGCGAAACTCGGAGACGACCTGCACCTTATTGCCTTCGCGACCGTTGCGGAGCAGCGAGACCGGCTCGTCGTCGTGCGGGTCTAGCGCGAACATCAGGTCTTCGCCGTGCTCCCGCTTGACGTGGGCGTAGAAGAACCCGTTGGTCTCGGCGTTCATGACGGCGCTGATGAGCGTCGGCTGCACCACGTCGCGTCCGTCCACCAGCCGATCGAGGGCGTCGTGAAGCACATCCGCTGCTCGACCGACGTCGCCGCCAGGGCCGAACTTGACCTGGCGCGCGAGCTCGCTGAGGGTGGAGTCGGTGAAGACGAGCACCGCCGCTGTAATCCCTGAGCTCAGCACCGAGTCGCCCAGGGAGCGCCGCACCTCGTGCCGCTCGATCGCGAGCGGCGGCGCGAAGCCCACCGACCCCTGCCCGACGAAGATCACGGCGATCGTGCGCGCCGCGACCGGGGTCGCGAGATAGAGCTTCCCGTCCGCGAGCTGGAAATGGATCGCGTCGCGGCGCAGCGACAGGTTATGCACCACCGCGACCGAGTCTCCGCGCGGTTTCATCTTGGACAGCTGGTCGAACACCGGCTCGTATTGCTCGGGACCGGGCGCCACCGCCGCCGCGAGCCCGAGGCGCGCGCTGTCGGATTGTTGAGCCGCGGCGGTGGAAGCTGCAAGCAACGACGTGACGGAAATCAGGCGCGAGATGCCAAACGAGGCCATGCGGTGCTCCCGGAGGGGCCCCTCACTAATGTGTGGCGCCCGTGCCGGTCCGGGAGGGGTGGTTTTGCGACTCGAAGGGCCTGTAATGCGACATTGTGGCGTCCGCGCCGCAGTTATGGCTACCCGACGAGGATTGACTCCTGCGCGGCCGGCTGCCGGTACACGTAACGGCCGCCGGCGTAGTTCTTCAACACGACCTGGTCGTCGGTGATCGACTCCACGTACTCCGGCAGCAAGGGAATCTTGCCGCCGCCGCCCGGGGCGTCGATCACGAAGTGGGGCACGGCGAGCCCCGAGGTCCAGCCGCGCAGGGCGCGGATGATCTCGAGGCCCTTTTCGACGGTGGTGCGAAAATGCTCCGCGCCCGCCACCTGGTCGCACATATAGATGTAGTACGGCCGGACGCGAGCCGCGACGAGCCGCTGCATCAGCTCCTTCATCACCACGGGATCGTCGTTCACACCCTTCAGCAAGACCGTCTGGCAGCCGAGCGGGATGCCGGCGTCCGCCAGCATCCCGAGCGCTTTCACCGCGGCTGGGGTGAGCTCGGCGGGGTGGTTGAAGTGCGTGTTGATGTAGAACGGGTGATAGCGCCTGAGCACGGCGCACAACGCCGGCGTGATCCGCTCCGGCAGGTGACAGGGCACCCGGCTCCCGATCCGCAGGATCTCGATGTGCGGAATGGCACGCAGCCGGCGGCAGATGTCGTCGATGCGGCGGTCCGAGAGGAGCAGCGGATCGCCGCCCGACATGATGACGTCACGGATCTCGACGTGCTCCTCGAGATAGCGGAACGCCGACTCGAGCTCCGCCAGGGAGATCTTCTCGGGGTCGCCCACCTTGCGCCGGCGAGTGCAGAAGCGGCAGTAGGCGGCGCACACCGGCGACACCAGGAACAGCGCGCGGTCTGGATAGCGGTGCGTGATGTTCGGCACCGGTGAGTTCGCGTCTTCGGCGAGCGAGTCCACGAGGCCGTCGCGCACCTCGAGCTCTTGGAGGTCCGGCACGTATTGCCGCCAGATGGGGTCGCCGGGCGACTGGATGAGGTCCACCATGGCGGGGGAGATGCGGAACTCGAAGTTCTCGGCGGCGCGGCGCAGTCGGCCGAGGTCCGGGAAGTGCGCCAGCCCGAACCTCGCCACCAGGGCTTCGAGCGATGCGATGCTCCTCTTACGGAGTAGCGCTTGCCAGGACTCCATGCCTCAGATCCTTGAGGTAAATCACCAGGTCGTCGCCCGGAGCGTAGTAGCCCGGGAGTCGGGCGCCCTCGGTGTACCCGCGTCGCTCGTAGAAGGCGCGTGTCGGCGCATACGGTGCGCGGGATGACGTCTCGACCACAATCAGTCGTCCGTCGTCAGTCGTCAGTTGATGCTCGACGGCACTGAGCAGCCTCGACCCGACTCCGTTTCGCTGCCATGCCGGATCCACCACGATCCAGTAGAGGTCAAATGTCCCCGTGGTGCCCGGCGTGGGGCCCCAGCATGCGTAGCCGACGAGCTCTTCGCCCGCGTAGGCGCCGAGGAAGCGGTAGTCGTCGTCGCCCGCGAGCGCCTCGTCGAGGAGCTGCACGGCGATCGCGACCTCCGCCGGCCGGAACAGGCCGGTGGCCGCCGTGATCTGCTCAAGCCGTGCGCGTTGCGCGCGGTCGACGGGACGGAGCCAGCAGCTCACGCGCCGCCTTCGCGCCCTGCGCTTCCCGGAGCGCGACCTCGGCGATCCGGCGCACCAGCTCGGCGTAATCCCACCCTGCGGCTTTCGCCATGCGGGACAGGCCGGCGTCGTCGTTCAGGTCGGGGTTGGGGTTCACCTCGAGGATCCAGGGCCGGCCCTGGTCGTCCACCCGCAGGTCGACGCGCGCGTATCCCTTGCCCTGCATCACCCGCCAGGCCAGATCGGCGAGGCGGACCAGCCGATCGGCGAGCTTCTGCGGGATGGCGGCGGGGCACTGGGGCACGGAGCCCAAATCGTCGGGGGAGCCGATCTCCCACTTTCCCGCGTAGGTCAGGATCGGCCACGCTCCCTCCGGCATCCGACTGAAGTCGATCTCCGAAACCGGCAGCGCGCGGTCGCCCACGAAGCCGACGTTGAACTCGCGGCCGCCCACGTACTCTTGGACCAGGACCTCGTCGAACTGCTCCGTCATCGCGGCGACACGGGCGCGCAATGACTTGCGGTCACTCACCACAGAACCGCGGTCGAGGCCGGCGCTCGCGTCCTCGGCGGCCGGCTTGACGATGGCTGGGAGGGGGAAGTCCTCCTCGATCATTCCCTGGGCCACGGTCCAGCGCGGGATCGGCAGCCCCGCCTGCTGGAGCAGCGCGTTGACGATCGGCTTGCGACGGCACACCGCGAGCGTCCAGAGGCTCGCGCCGGTGACCGGAACGCCGGCGAACTCGAGCGTCCCGACGATGTGCTCCTCCCACTCGCTCTTGCCGTGCACACCTTCGCACAGATTGAACACCAGATCGGCTCGCCGCGCCGTCTGGAACCAGCGCATGTCGTGGCGGACGGGGATCCGCCGGATCTCGTGGCCCATCCCAGCGAAAATGCCAGCGATCTCGTCCACGGCCTTCATGACGCCGCGGATGTCCTCGGGCGTCCAGTCCTCGGCCCCCGGATCGTAGAGGACGACGATCTTCACGCGCGGGTCGCCGCGACTTGGAGGGGCAATTCACGACGGGCCTTGGCGGAGAGCTCCTGTCCGGTAAGGCGGCGCCACGCGATGCGCACGACCTCGTGGATCAGCTCATCGTAGCTGAAGCCGGCGGCGCGCGCCGCCTTGGGGAAACAGGAGTTCATCGCCGGGTCGGGAATGATGCCGGGGAGCGGGTTCAGCTCGAGGATGTTCGGCACGCCGAACCGGTCCACCCGCAGGTCGACCCGGCACCAGTCACGGCACCCGAGGGCGAGATACGCGTCCAACGCGGTGCGCTCGATTTCACTGGTCAGCGCCGCCGGCGCGTGCGCCGGGCACTGGAAGATGGCGAGGGGCGCCTCCGGGCGGTCCCACACCCACTTTGCCTCGTAGCCGTAGACCGGTGGAGCGCCCTCAGGGAGCGTCGAGAAATCGAAGCCGATCACCGGCAGGCAGTACGCCTCGGGCCCGTTGCCCAGGATCGCCACCGTGAACTCCGGCCCGGGCAGGTACGTCTCGATCAGCACGGGCTCGGCGTACCGCTGCAGCAGGAACGCAATCCGCTCCCGCAGGGCCTGGGGCGTCGAGCAGAGGTTGCTGGTGAACACGCCCTTGCCGGAGCCCTCGGCCACCGGCTTCACGAACACCGGATACGGCAACGCCACCCGCTCCAGGTCGGCGAGGGTCTCGGCGCAGGCGAAGGGCGCCGTGGGCACGCCGCGGAACGCCAGCGTCTCCTTGGTGCGACCCTTGTGCAGCGACAGCGCCAGGGTCAGTGGGTCGGACCCGGTGTAAGGGACATTGAGGTATTCGCAGATCGCCGGGACGAGCGCTTCACGACTCTGGCCGTGGAGACCCTCGGCCATGTTGAAGACCAGATCGGGACGGGCGAGGGTGAGCCTGTGTGGGAGCGATTGGTCGGCTTCGAGCCGGATGACGGTGCCAAAGAGCCCGAGCGCCTGCTCCACCGCAGCGATGGTGGCTGGGTCGTCCCATTCGGCGAACGCGTCGTTGGTGGTGTCGGATGCTCTGTCGGACGCGGGATCGGGTTTTTCGTTGTATGCGAGACCGATTTGCATGTGGTCTCGGGTGACCTCCCACAAAAAAGGCCGCTCGCGCGGTCTGTGAATCGAAACGCGTTGTCGAGGTAGACAATAAGAAAGACCGAAGCGATACGCAATAGGTAGACGCGAGATTTCGTCGTCCGTTTTCCGTCGTCCGTTATCGACGGAAACGGAAAACGGATCACGGATGACGTCAGACTTTATGGTACGCGACGCGCGCGGCCTCTTGTTTGTCGTCGGCGACGTAGATCTCGAAATCGGAAAACAGCGCGGGTGCTTCGCGCTGCAGCACACGGAGACACGCGATCGCCATGCGCCGGATCTCGAGCTCCGCGCCTTCGCCGCAGCGCAGCTCGAGCATGGTACGCCAGGCGCGCGCGTTTCCGGACACGACGATCTTCACCTCAGTGGCGTTGGGGAGCACGCTGCGCGCGGCCTCGCGTGCCATCTTGCGGCGGTGCACCTTGTCGGTGATCCACTGGTAGCGTTGCATCAATGCCTCAACGGCGTGGACGTACGCAGCCTGGGCGCCGGCGACTTCCTTTTCCCAGTCGGCTTCGAGCGCCGGAGCGCCGAGGATCGCCGGCGGAACCACGAAAGCGGCGTGTGACTCGTCGACGTAGCGCTGCGACAGCTGCGAGTACCCGAATCCCGCCCGGTGCCGCACCAGCTCGTGCGAGCACGACCGCGAGATCCCTTCGATCAACAGGACGTACACGGCGTGCTCGAGCACCGACCCATGACCCTGCTTCTTGATGTTCTCGAGGTATTCGACCGTGGTGCGGCTCGCCGGGTTGTGCTGACTCATATAGCAGATCCTGCCCGCGAACTCGGCGAGCCGCTCCCCGGCGGAGGCGCTGCCCTGCCACTCGACCCGCAGATGCTCGGGCTCGAGGAACTCGGGGCGGGCGATGAGCGTGACGCGGGGAGCGCGAAAAATCTCCATCGGTATCAGGTGTCCGGTGTCTGGTGTCCGGGGGCTCGCGCCAGCTCGAGCTTCGGCGTGGCCCAGCCGGCGGTTCGCTCGACGTCGCGCAGGCGGCGCGCGACGTCACTGGGAATGGGCGCCGCGTCCGGGCCAACCTTGAGGTCGGCGAGCGGCGTCCAGTCGGGCGACGGGATTATAACACCTGGGTTGAAAACGGGTCGCGGATCGTAGGCCTGCTTCAGGTCGCGGAACAGCGCCATCACGGCGGGGCCGTAGAGCCGCTCGAGCAATCCGGCACGCAGCCGTCCCACGCCGTGCTCGCCACTCGGCGTCCCCCGGAGACGGAGCAGCACGTCCGCGGCGTCGGCGTACAGCGCGGCGAGCGCGTCCCGCCAGCCGGGCGCCGTCACGTCGGGGAGCGCGTTCACGTGGACGTGGCCGTCGCCCGCATGACCGAAGATCGCCACGGGGATACCGTGCCGTCCCGCCGCCGCCCGGACCGCGGCGATGTAATCCGCCAGCCGCTCGAGCGGCACGCAGCCGTCCTCGATCACTTGCAGCGAGCGGCGGTTGTCGGGAAGCCGGGCCAGAGCGGGGCTCGCCAGCCGCCGGACGGTCCACAGGGACTCGAGCCCGGCCCGATCCACCGCGGTCGACACGTGCACGGTGCTCGAGCGCAAGCCCCGCACCGCGTCCCCGACCACGCCCCGCGCAGCGCCTTGGTTCTCCCGCTCGAACTCCACCAGCAGGAGTCCTTCGAGCGTCCCCGCCGCCGGCAGGCCGGGCGGGGCGCCTCCACTCTCGTCCCGCACGAAGTCGAGCAGCGTGCGGTCGAGCAGCTCGACCGCGGACGGATTAAGGCCGATCAGGTAGGGAACCGCCCGCGCGAGCTCCGCGAGTGTTGCGAACCCCAGCGCGACGCCCGCAACGGCGGGTGGAGTCGGCTGGAGGCGCCACTGCACCGCAGTGACGAACGCCAACGTCCCCTCCGACCCGATCAGCAAGTCGAGGTCGTCCCCCGACGCGGCGAAGCGATCGAGGGCGTACCCCGCCGAGTTCTTGCGTGTTTTCGGAAAACCTGCTTCGACGAGCCGCCGCTGGTCCGCCGACAGCCGAAAGCGCTCCCCGCTCCCCCCTCCCCGTGAGATTCGCCGAGCTTGCCCGTCGGCGCCGACGATGTCCACCGCGACGACCCAGTTGCGCACGCTACCGTGTCGCACCGAGCGCGGCCCGGCCGCGTTCGTCGCCACCATCCCACCCGAGGTCGCGAACGCGCCCGAGGAGGGGTCGGGGGCTAGGCGTAAGCCGAACGGCTGCGCCGCGGTGCTCACCTCCGCCCACGTCACCGAAGCGCCGGCCCAAAACGTTCGGTTATCCCAATCGGGAAGGGTGTCACGGAAGCCCGTGCTCAAGTCGACAATCACGCCCCGACCGACATTGCCACCGGCCATGCCGCTGCCGGCGCCGCGCGGAACGAGCGGTGTGCCGGTCTCGCTCGCCCAGCGGAGGAGACGTTGCAGCTCCTCAACACCCCGGGGTATCGCGACCGCGGCTGGGATGACCCGATAGATGCCCGCACCCTCCGCGTAGGCGGCACGGATGCGTGGATCGGTGAGGAGCTCAGGAGGCGGTGTCACTATGGTTACTCGGTACAAAAGGTACTCCGCAAAGCGCCCTGTGCAGTTCGCGCCATTTCACGCTTGACACGATCCGCGGCCCAAGTGATGCTTGACTCGGATTATGACCACCGAGGCTGCTCCGCGCGCCCAGCTCATCCATATCGAGACCGACCGCCGTCTCGGGCACGAATGGGACGAGTGGGATGGGCGGCCGCTCCCGGGAAACGGAGACTTCTCGGCGCCGCCGGGGCTGTTTTTCCGGTTCGCCGCTCTCACACTCGGTCTCGCGATGGTGGCGGTCGCGGGGCTCATCTTCCTGCTGGCGCCGCGGATCGGCGGGGTGTGGTCGGCGTTGCCGCGCCTGTTGTGGTTGACGCTTGGAGCGGCGGCGACGCTGAGCGGGGCGTGGCTCGCCCTGCTCTTGCTTTCCTTTTACAGAGGCGTCCTGTTGCTGCCGGAGGCGTGGCTCGAGCGGGGGCCCTATCTCCGACTCATGAGCCTCACGTCCCACGTGTCGCGAGCGTTCGGCCGGCGGGACTGGGTGGAGCACGCAGCCATCGATGTCTACAACCAGCTCGTCGAGCGGCGGCAGCGCAGCGTCGGAAAGGGGGAGCTGCTGGTGCTGATCCCGCGCTGCCTGTCGAAACAGGCGCTTGACGGGGTGTTGGCGATCGCCGGTCGCTACGAGGTACCGGTGTTCGTCGCCACGCGGGGTCAGCTGGCTCGTCGAGTCATTCGCGAGCGCCGGCCGCGCGCCGTGGTCGCCGTGGCGTGCGAGCGAGACATGATGACCGGCCTGCGCGACGTCGCCGGGCGGCTGCCGGTGCTCGGCCTCACGATGCGGCTCCCCAACGGGCCGTGCCGGGATGCCATGCTCGACCTCGACCTGATGGAGCGATGGGTCAAGGGTTGGGTGGGTGCGGGTTAGCTGGGGGCGGGGGAGGGGGTGGGGCTGGGGCTTCCTGAACCGCCTTCGGCACCCCGAAGCGCTGCTTCAGCTTGTCGACCAGCTTCTGCGCGATCTTGTAGCCCTCGTCGTCCTTCGGCAGGATCACTTCTAAGTCCCGCTCGACGCGCGATGGATCGACGCGCGGGCGATAGACCGGCTCGACGGTAAGGCGGGTCTGACCGGGCACCCAGGGATCCGCCCAAAAGCGGATCTTCACGGTCGCACTCAGGTCGGCCATGTCACGCTCGTGGTGCCGGGCCCGATGCGCCCGCGTATCGTACCACACCGTCTCGACATAGCCGTCGATCGCGTTGAACCGCTCCACTTCGAGACTCTCTGCGGGCACCAGGCTGTCGATCCCGAGGGTGACGCGCTCGGGCCGCGCGTTCAGGATCGCGACGAGGGCGCGGGGATCGGGGCGGAAGTCGGGACGCGTGGTGACGGGAGTGCAGGAGGATAGTGAGGCGGCGGAGATAACGGCGACGGACAGGGAAAGCAGACTGCGTCGGACGGTCGGACAGTCGGACGGAAAGACCAATGAGGCCCGTTCCGCTGGTCCGTCCGACTGTCCGACCGTCCGACGCATCAATGTTTGTGAGGGGGCTTGTTCGGCGCGTGCGCATGCCCCGCGGCCTTCGCCGAGTCCGCATGCTCATGCTCTTCCTCGTCCGTCTCGCCCGGGTGATGATGGTGCCCCGCCTGGCGGTCCTTGAGCTCCGCCCACAGCGTTGCGGTGGAGCTGCCGGCCGCGTGCTCGAAGACCATCTTGCCGCCTATGCTCGCCGTCCACAGGAGGGTCACGAGGCCCGCCAGGCTGAGGAGTCGCACGGCGGCTTCTTCGATACCGGGCAGCTTGGCGCGCCGCACGAGCTTCCAAACCAGGACCACGGTGAACAGGCCCATCGTGGTGAGGGCGAGGGTCTCGTGCGTCTCCATCAGCTCGTGAATCGCCTCGCCATGCTCGATGACACCTTCGGCCTGCTCGCCGGCGATCACCGCCACCCAGCCCCCGAGCACGCCGGCCCACAGCGTCCAGAGCGCCGCTGCCCTGAGCGACTCGCGCCGGGTGTACCAGGCGCCGAGGTCGAACAGCACCGTCACGAAGAGGAGGGCGGCCGGGAGATCGTTTACCGCCGCGTGAAACCGGGGCCAGTCATAGCCGAACATGACGGTCCTTTAAGTGGGGTTGGGGTCAGGGATCGGGGATCAGGGCGTCAGACGCCGAGGTCGACGACCTTGGGGGGATCGACGGAGTAGTCGTAGAAGCCCTTGCCGCTCTTCCGGCCGTTCATCCCGGCCAACACCATGCGCTTCAGGAGCGGCGGGGGCGCGTAGCGCTGCTCGCGAAACTCGGTGAACATGATCTCGGCGATCTTGTGGGTCGTATCGAGTCCCACAAAGTCGAGCAGGGTGAGCGGTCCCATCGGATAACCGCAGCCGAGCTGCATCGCCTTGTCGATGTCCGGCACGCTCCCCACGCCGCGCTCGACGGCGCGGATGGCGTCGAGGAGGTAGGGGACGAGCAGCAGGTTGACGATGAAGCCGGAGGTGTCCTTCGCCGCCACGGCCTCCTTGCCGAGGGAGCGCGCGAACGCGAACGCGCGGCGAAACGTCTCCTCCGAGGTCGTCACGGTCCGGACGACTTCGACGAGCGCCATCAGGGGCACCGGGTTGAAGAAGTGCAGTCCGACGAGGCGGTCCCCCCGCCGCGTGGCGGCGACCATCGCGGCGATGGTGAGGCTGGAGGTATTCGACGCGAAAATGGTCGCGGGCCCGCACAGGCCGTCGAGCTCCTTCCACAGGCCGTTCTTCAGCTCCAGGTCCTCGGTGACCGCCTCGACCACGATGTCGCACGCTTTCAGGTCCGAGGTGGTCGTCGTGAAACGCAGCCGTTTGAGGGTGGCGTCGCGATCGGCAGCGGGAAGCTTGCCCTTCTCCACGAACTTGGCGAGCGACTTCTCGATCGCGGGGCGCGCCTTGTCCCACACCTGTTGCGACACATCGCGCACGATCGTCTCGTAGCCCGCGGTCGCCGCCACCTGCGCGATCCCGCTGCCCATGAGGCCCGCCCCCAGCACGCCAACGCGCTTGATGTCGGTCATGTAGTCGCTCAGATGGTCTCGATTGCCTTGCGAATCTCGTCCGCGATGCGCACCAACGGGCTCGCCTTGAGCCCGGGTAGGGTGTGCTCCGGCTTGATTTCTCCGCGCTCCAACCGGTCCAGCACCTGCTCGAGCCCGACGCGGATCTGTTCGTGCTGCGCGCGGTGGCTACGGAGCACGACCCCGGCCGCGGATCCGAGGACCAGTAGGGGTAGGTACGGGAACGGCGCCAGCACTCCCAGCGTGAGGAAAACGGCGGTCGCGACCGCGCCGCTGCCGACCAGCGTGGCGGCGCCGCCCACCCGCTGCGTGCGGATGTTCCGCACGTCGGCGGACAGCTGCACGTGGCAGAAGCCGGTCTCGAGGGGCGTGACCCGGCCGGCCACTTCCCCGGCGCGTGCGAGCGCGAAGCGGCGGCCCCCCGATCCCAGCGCGCGCTGGATCGATGCCATCGCTCCGACCTTCGGCTCCCACGTCGTGTGATCGGGATAGCGCCGCTTCACCTGCAGCAGCTCGTCCTGCTGCATCCACGCATCGAGCGCGCGCTGCACGGCAGCCGGCTCGCCGGCGACGACGCGCTGGACGGCGAGCTGCCCGGGACCCACGAGCCAGCCCAACACACCGCCGCTCTCCGGCGGGGACGGGCGAGTGCGCTCTTCCAGTAGGGCTTGCCGGAGGTAGCGCGGCGGGATTCCGACGTCCTGGCCGAGGGTGAGGAGATCCGCCTCGGTCAAGCCCTCGCCGATGTCGCGCTCCGCTGCCTGGAGCTCCGCCGCCCGCTGGATAATCCGCTCGAGCGCCTCGCGGCGGATGAGCTCTCCTGGCATCCCTAGGCCTCGACCTTCGACTTCCTCGGCTCGGCGGGCAGCGTCTCCCCGCCCCCTGAGGACCTCTCGGGCAATGCCGCCGTCGCGTTCTTCTTGGTCACGCTCTCGAGGAATCCCTTGAAGAGGTCGATCGGAATCGGGAAGAACGTCGTAGAGTTGTTCTCCGAGGAGATCTCCGTCACCGTCTGGAGGTAGCGCAGCTGGATCGCCGCCGGCTCGGACCCGATGATGCGCGCCGCTTGGGCGAGCTTCTCCGAGGCCTGTAGCTCGCCTTCCGCGTTGATCACCTTCGCGCGACGCTCGCGCTCCGCTTCCGCCTGCCGTGCCATGGCGCGCTTCATCTCGGGCGGCAGGTCTACGTCCTTCACTTCGACAGCGGAGACCTCGATGCCCCAGTTCTCAGTGCGTTTGTCGATGATGTTCTTCAGGATGTTGTTGATCTTCTCCCGGTTCATCAGCAGCTCGTCGAGCTCCGTTTCGCCCAGCACGGAGCGGAGCGTGGTTTGCGCCAGCTGGCTGGTGGCGTACAGGTAGTTCTCCACGCCGATGACCGCCTTCACGGGATCCTTCACGAGCATGTAAAGAACCGCGTTCACCTTGATCGAGATGTTGTCACGGGTGATGACGTCTTGCGGCGGGATGTCCATCGCCACGACCCGCAGCGAGACGGTCTGCGTCTTGGCGAACAGCGGCGGCACGTAGATCAGTCCGGGGCCTTTGGCGCCCCAGGAGCGGCCCAGGAAGAAATACACGGCCCGCTCGTATTCGCGCAGCACCTTGAGGCCGCCGAAGAGATACAGTGCCAGCACGCCGAGGACGGCGGTCACCACGATGTCCATGGGGCCTCCTCAGGCCGGGAACGCTTCCACGATCACCGCCGCGCCCTGGCCGCCGCCGATGCAGGCGGAGCCGAGCCCGAAGCGCTGCTTCGCGCGCCGCAAGGCATGCAGTACGTGAATCGTGATGCGCGTGCCCGTGGCCGCGAGCGGGTGACCGATCGCGATGGCGCCGCCGTGGACGTTCGTCTTGGCGCGGTCGAGGCCGAGCTCCCTCTCCACGGCGAGGTACTGAGGCGCGAACGCCTCGTTCACTTCGACGAGGTCCATCTGCTCGAGTTTCATGCCAGCCTTCTGGAGCACCTTGCGCGCGGCCGGCGCGGGACCGATGCCCATGTACTTGGGCTCCACGCCCGCCACCGCCCACGCCACGAGCCGGCCCAGCGGCTTGAGGCCGTGTGCCTTGGCGTAGTCGGCCCCGGCGATCACCGTGGCGGCGGCGCCGTCCACGATCCCGGACGCGTTGCCCGCCGTCACGAGACCCTCCTTCTTGAAATACGGCTTGAGCGACAACAGGACGTCGAGGGTCGTGTTGGGCCGCATGTGCTCGTCGGCCCGAAACTCGACCGCTTCACCCTTCTTGCCTTTGACCGAAACCGGGACCACCTCGTCTTGGAATACGCAGGCGTCCCAGGCCTGCTTCGCGCGCTGCTGCGAGGCGAGCGCAACCTCGTCCACTTCTTTCCGGGTGAGCTTGTACTTCTCCGCGAGGCCCTCCGCTGTCTCCGCCATGGACAGGCCGCACTGCGGATCCTTAAGCGCTTCCCACAGCAGGTCCTCGAGCGGGGCGGCGGGACCGAGCCGGAGGCCCCAGCGTGCGCCTCGTACCACGTGCGGCGCCTGGCTCATCGACTCGGTGCCGCCCGCGAGCACGGCTTGCGCCTCGCCCAGGATGATGAGCTGGGCCCCTTGCGTGATCGCCTCGAACCCGGAGCCGCACAGCCGGTTCACCGTGACCGCGGGGACCTCGATCGGGAGACCCGCCTTGAGTGCGATATGGCGGGCGCAGTAGATGGCGTCGGGCGAGGTCTGCAGCGCGTTGCCGAACACGCTGTGGCCGATCTCGGCGGCCGGCACGCCGGACCGGTCGAGCGCATGCCGAGCTGCCACTGCGCCGAGCTCTATCGCCGACAAATCCTTCAGCGTACCACCGAAGGTGCCGAAGCCGGTGCGCACGCCGGACAAGAAGATGATGTCTGTATTGGAACCCTGGGTCTTCATGGGGGAAGCTCCGCGTAAGACGAGGGGAATATCGGGGAGATCGCAGGGGGGCGGTAGGGCGGCGGCCGGCGTCGGCGACTGTAAATTCCTGCGCATGAAGGCGTTCGAGACTCACGATGCCACGGATCTAGCCCGGATCGGCGTGCTCGTCGGGCCGCCGTGCATCATCATCCTCTCGGCCGCTTGGACGTTCCTGTACGCGAAGGACGCCATTTCCGGCCCGACGTACCTGCTGCTCCTGATCGCGACCCTGCCGATCACGTTCGCTGGTGTTGGCGCGATTTTCATGTTTGTGCGCACCACGTCGATCGGCGTTGCGCACATGGCGACCGCGGCGGGCAACATCGCTCCGCCGCCGAGCTACCCCCACCAGGATCTCCTCATCGGCCAAGGGAAATATGCGGAGGCGGCGGACTACTTCCGGGACCACCTTCGGATCGCGCCGGAGGACGTGGACGCCCGGCTCCGGCTGGCCGACCTGCTCGAGCGTCATCTGGGAGACCTAGCCGGAGCCGAACAGCAGTACCTCGCGGTGCGCCGGGGAAGCGATGCGCTACGACTCGAGATTGCCGTGACGAACGGCCTCATCGACGTGTATCGCAAACTGGGTCGGCGTGACCGTCTCGTGCTAGAGCTGTCGCGGCTGGCGGAACGTCAGCGGGGCACCGCCCTCGGGGAGGGGGCCGCGCGGGAGTTACGGGAGTTGAAGAAAGCCCAGAGTGGCTGACCGGGTGGATTACTTCCCGGGCTGAGAGCCCGGGCTCGGCGTCACGGCGCGCCCTCTCAGGGTGCGGAGCCGCGCGCGCGTCAGTACCCCGCCGCCATTCCGTCCTTGCGCGGATCCGAGCCCGCGGCGTAGCCGCGCGGCAACCGAATGATCGCCTGCGCGCCTCCGAACGCGACGGCGCGCTCGTCCGCGACCACGTGACCGAGGGCGAGGAGAGCGCGGCGCACTTCCTCGCCGATCGGCGCCTCGAGCGCCACCCGCCGGCCCTCCAGATGGCGGAACCGCGCGGCGTCGAGCGCGTCCTGCAGGTCCATCCCGAACACGAGGACGTTGAGCAGCACTTGCACGTGACCCTGCGGCTGCATCGAGCCGCCCATCACGCCGAAACTCATCCACGGCTGCTCGGCGCCCCGCGCGTCGGGCCTGGTGACGAACGCGGGGATCAGCGTATGAAAGGGGCGCTTGCCCGGCGCTACGGTGTTGGGGAGCCCCTCTTCCAGCGTGAATCCGGCGCCCCGGTCCTGCAGGGCGAACCCGGTTCCCGGCACGACGACCCCCGAGCCGAACGCGTCAAACAGCGAATTGATGAACGAGACCATGTTGCCGGCGCTGTCCGCCGCGGTGAGGTAAATGGTCTCACTGGCCGTGAGCGCGGCGCCCGGCTCCGGCCGCTCGGCGGCGCGGTGCAGATCGATCCGGGCGCGCCGTGACACCACAAACCGGTCGTCGAGCAGCGCGGAGACGGGTGTTTGCATCGCGGCTGGGTCGCCCACATAGCGGGCTGCGTCTGCGAACGCGAGCTTCTTCGCTTCGATCAGGAGATGCAGGTAGGCGGCGGAATTGTGCCCCAGCGCGCGGAGGTCGTACGGCTCGAGTATCCGCAGCATCTCGAGCGCCGCCACTCCCTGGTTGTTGGGCGGCAGCTCCCACACGCGATGCCCGTTGAACGGAACGGAAATCGGCTCCACCCACTCAGGCCGGTGCTGGCGCAGGTCGTCGAGCGTGAGGTAGCCGCCGAGTTGCGCCAGCCGCGTGACGATGCGCTGTCCTAGCTCGCCACCATATAGGGCCCCCGGTCCCCGCGTCGCGATCAGCCGGAAGGTCCGGGCGAGATCGTGGTTCGTGAACCACTCACCCTCGCGCGGCGCGCGCGTGCCGTCCAGCAGGAAGGTCGCCCTCGCGCCGTCGTCCCGGGCGAGTCGCGGCGCCTCGGCGGCCCAGTCGCGCGCGATGACCGGCGTGACCGGGAAGCCGTCTTCAGCGTATCCGATGGCGGGCGCGAGCGCCTGAGCCAGGGTGATCGTGCCGAACCGCTGCAGCAGCGCGTCCCAGCCCGCGAGCGCGCCGGGCACCGTCACGTCCTCGACGCTCTCCACGGGCATGGTGCGGTGCCCGCGCGCGAGCAGCGCGTCGCGGGTCATCAGGCGGCCCGCACGGCCGCTCGAGTTGAGGCCGTAGAGCTTGTGGTCCTTCGCCGACCACACGATGGCGAACATGTCGCCACCGATGCCGGTCATCATGGGCTCGGTGACGTTGAGCACCGCGGCGGCGCTGACGGCCGCGTCGATCGCGTTGCCGCCGCGCTCGAGCACCGCAAGGCCCGCGGCAGTGGCGAGCGGCTGGCTAGCGGCGATCATGCCGTGCGGCGCGTAGACGGTGGAGCGGTGGGCCATGGTGGGTGGGCGGGGCTGTTGGGCGGAGGCGCTGGCCCTGACGCAGGCGAGCGCGATGACGACCAGAACGAGCCGAAGCGTCATGCGGGGAATATGCCGGGGTCCCCGCGCCGCCACCATCGCCACGCGGCATACGCCGGGAACCCCGTGGCCACGATGCCGAGCCCGACGAGTGCCTGCACCGGCCGCGCCACGACGGTGTTCACTACGATGGCGGCCGCTGCGGCTATGAAGAGCAGCGGTGTGACGGGGTATCCCGGTACCCGGAACGGCCGCGGGGCTTCGGGACGACGGCGCAGCACAAACACACTGGCTGCAGCGAGCGCGGCGAACATCCAGCTCGCGAACACCACGTAGGTGAAGAGCTGCTCGAAGGTGCCGCTCAGGGCGAGCACCGCGGCCCACGCGGCGCTTACCGCGACCGCGAGCGCAGGCGTGCCGAACCGCGGATGAACCTCAGCGAGCGCCCGGAAAAACACGCCGTCCCGCGCCATCGCGAAGTACATGCGCGGGCCGGTGAGGGCGAGCCCGTTAGCGGCGCTGAAGATCGAAATCAGGATCACCAGGGTGACCAGCTTGGCGGTCGCCGGGCCGAACAGGGCGTGCACCACGTCGGCGGCGACGCGGTCGGTCGCCGCTACCCCTGACGCTCCGATCGCTGCCACATACCCGGCGTTCGCCGTCAGGTAGATGACCACCAGCGCGCCAGTCCCCAGGCCTATCCCGCGCGCGAACGTCCGCTGCGGATCGGCCGCTTCGCCGGCCGAATTCGTCACGTTCTGCCATCCTTCGTATGCCCACAGGACGCCGAGCAGTCCCACACCCGCGGCTGAGAGTGAGGT